>NZ_JBITLU010000001.1:0-1050660 GCF_044465525.1 Nonomuraea sp. NPDC049646
CGGCTGACGGAGAACGTCAACGAGCTGGCCGCCAACCTGACCCGGCAGGTGCGCGCCATCGCCGAGGTCACCAGCGCGGTCACCTCCGGCGACCTCACCCGGTCGATCACGGTCGACGCCGAGGGCGAGCTGGCCGACCTGAAGGACAACATCAACTCGATGGTCAAGTCGCTGCGCGAGACGACCAGCGCCAACGAGGAGAAGGACTGGCTCAAGTCCAACCTCGCCCGCATGTCGGGGCTGATGCAGGGTCACCGCGACCTGGCGGCCGTCGCCGAGCTGGTGATGAACGAGCTGGCGCCGCTGGTCGGCGCCCAGTACGGCGCGTTCTTCTCGGCCGAGGAGAACGAGCTCCAGCTCATCAGCGCCTACGGCTACCCGGCCGACCCCGGCAGGCCGACCAGGTTCCGGCTCGGCGAGGCGCTGGTCGGCCAGGCCGCCCGCAGCCGCAGGACGATCACGATGGCCGACGTCCCGCCCGGCTACATCACGATCTCCTCGGGGCTGGGCAGGACCGATCCGAGCTCGGTCATCGTGTTGCCGATCGTGGTCGAGGAGCAGGTGCTCGGCGTGATCGAGCTGGCCTCGGTGCAGGCGTTCACGCCGGTCCACCGGGCCTTCCTCGACCAGCTCATGGAGACGATCGGCGTCAACCTCAACACGATCGTGGCCAACGCCCGCACCGACGAGCTGCTCAAGGAGTCGCAGCGGCTGGCCGTCGAGCTGCAGGCCCGCTCGGAGGAGCTGCAGCAGCAGCAGGAGGAGCTGCAGCGCTCCAACGCCGAGCTGGAGGAGAAGGCCACGCTGCTGGCCCGCCAGAACCAGGACATCGAGACCAAGAACCTGGAGATCGAGCAGGCCAGGCAGGAGCTGGAGGACCGCGCCCACCAGCTGACGCTGGCCTCGACGTACAAGAGCGAGTTCCTGGCGAACATGAGCCACGAGCTGCGCACCCCGCTCAACTCGCTGCTCATCCTGGCCCAGCTCCTGGCCCAGAACCACACGCGCAACCTGACGCCCAAGCAGGTCGAGTACGCCGGGATCATCCATTCCGCGGGCTCGGACCTGCTCCAGCTGATCAACGACATCCTCGACCTGTCCAAGGTCGAGGCGGGCAAGATGGACATCAATCCCGAATGGGTGCCGTTGCGGCAGCTCCTGGACTACGTCGAGGCCACGTTCCGGCCGATGACGTCGCAGAAGAGCCTCGACTTCCGGATCACCACCGGGCCGGGCGTGCCGGCCGACCTGCTCACCGACGACTCGCGGCTGCGGCAGGTGCTGCGCAACCTGCTGTCGAACGCGGTCAAGTTCACCGAGACCGGCGGCGTCGAGCTGCGCATCGAACCGGCCGCGCACGGCGAGCTGCCGGCCGCGGTGCGCCCGCACGCCCCCGCCATCGCCCTGCGCGTCATGGACACCGGCATCGGCATCCCCGAGCAGCAGCTGGAAGTGATCTTCGGGGCGTTCCAGCAGGCCGACGGCACCACCAGCCGCAAGTACGGCGGCACCGGCCTCGGCCTGTCCATCAGCCGCGAGATCGCCTACCTGCTCGGCGGCGCGATCACCGTCCAGAGCACGCCGGGCCAGGGCAGCGTGTTCACCCTGTACCTGCCGGTCGCCCAGCCCGGCGCCGAGGGGCACGCGCTGCCGGTGGCCGGTCAGCCGCGGCGGCTGCTGGTGATCGAGGAACGCCCGCACGGGCTGCTGTCGCTGGTGACCGAGAGCGTGGTGAGCGGCCTGGCCGGGGCGCCCGACCCGCTCGGCGGGACCGTCCAGGTGGTCGAGGCGAGGGGCGCGGAGGAGGCGGCGAGCCTGCTGGCCGCCGAGCCGTGCCACTGCGTCGTGCTCGACCTCGACCTGCCCGGCCGGGCCGCCTACGACCTGCTGGAGGCCATGGACGGCGATCCGGCGCTGCACGGCGTGCCGGTGCTGGCCTACGACAACTGGCGCTCCGGCCCGTCGCGGGAGACGCGCGTCGGCGACCGGCCGCTGGAGCTGCTGTCCAGCCTCGACGAGCTGCGCGAGCGCATCGCCCTGCACCTGACCGCCGACCAGCCCGGCGACGTGCTGCCGCTGGTCAGGTCCCGGACGGTGGGGGCGGCGTCGGGCCGGGAGATCGACGACACGCTGTCCGGGCGCACGGTCCTGGTCGTGGACGACGACGCCCGCAACCTGTTCGCGCTGACCAGCATCCTGGAGATCCACGGCATCGACGTGCTGCACGCTGAGAACGGCCGCAAGGGCATCGACACGCTGACGGCCCACCCCGAGACGGACCTGATCCTGATGGACGTGATGATGCCCGAGATGGATGGCTACACGGCGATCGAGACGATCCGCGAGATGCCCGGCTACGCCGACCTGCCGATCATCGCGGTCACGGCCAAGGCCATGCCGGGCGACCAGGAGAAGTCGCTGGCGGCCGGAGCCAGCGACCACGTGACCAAACCGGTCGACGCCCACCAGCTGATCGAACGCATCCAGCACTGGATGGATCCGGCCTGATCCGGTGAGGAGTCGCGCCATGGGGAGTTCAGCCGAGGAGACGGGCCTGGCCAGGCTGGCCGCGACCGTCGAACGCCTGCGCGCCGAGCTGCACGAGGTCCGCCGCGCCGCCGACGACCGCGCGCTGATCGAGCTGGCGAAGGGCATCCTGGTCGAACGCCTGCGCTGCGCCCCGGCGCAGGCCGCCGACCAGCTCGCCACGCTCGCGGCCCGGACCGGGCGCTCGCAGGCCGAGCTGGCCGCCGACGTCGTCAACCGGGCCGCCGACGACCCCATCGCCGACGCGTCCCTGACCGGCGCCGCCGGGCTCGACGGCGGTGAGGAGCCGCCCGCCGGGCACGCGGAGGCGGCGGTGCGGCTGCGGACGGCCGAGAGCGCCGCGCTCGGCGCCACGGACGTGCAGGCGGCGGCCCACGCCGTGCTGGAGACGGCCCTGCTGCCCATCGGCGCGACGGCGGTCGCGGTGTGGGCGGCCGGGCCGGACACGTCGCTGACGCTGGCCGGCCACGCGGGCTTCAGCGCCGAGGAGGCCGGGCTGTGGCGGCAGGTCCCCCCGGGCCTGGTCACGCCCGCCACCAGCACGCTGATCGAACGCCGCACGCTGTGGCACACCACTCAGGAGCCGCCCTCGATCGGCCGCCACCAGCTGACCGGCGGCCGCGTCACCGCGCTGGCCCGGCTGGGCGGGCGGGTGCTCGGCGTCCTGGAGATCTGCTGGCCGGGCGGCTGTCCCGAGCCCACGCCCAGGATGGAACGGCAGATCGAGGCGCTGGCCGACCTGTGCGCCCTGACCCTGAACTCCCCCGGGCCGCCCGCGCGCGCCGGGGCCGCCCTGGCCGAGCTGGCCGCCCTGGCCGACACCATGTCCGACCCGGCGCTCGTCCTGGTGCCGCACCTCGACCCGCAGGGGCACATCGCCGACTTCCGCGTCCACCACGCCAACGCGTCGTCGGCGGTGCGGGCGGGCGGGCTGCTGCTGGAGGCGTACCCGTTCGCGGCCGGGGAACTGCTGGCCAGGATCGAGCACGTGCACGCCACCGGCGAGCCGTTCCGCTCCGCCGACATGCCCTTCACCGCGGCCTCCACGGCCGAGGTGAGCATCACCCGCCACGGCGGCGGCGTGCTGCTCGTCCGGCGCGACACCGACGACCAGGCCCGCCTGCTGCAGCACGCCCAGCGGCTGGGCCGCATCGGCGGCTTCGAGGAGAACGCGCTCACCGGCGAGATCATGTGGAACGCCCAGATGTTCTCCCTGTACGGCCTGCCGCCGGACGCCCGGCCGGTCCCGCTGGAGCGCCTGCGCGACCACGTGCACCGCGACGACGAGGTGGCCGTGGGCCTCTTCCTGCGCACGGTGCTGCACCACCGGCGGCCGGCCGCGACGGCGTTCCGGCTCGAACGTCCCGACGGGGTGGCCCGCCATCTGCGGGTGGTGGCCGAGCCGGTGTTCGCCCCCGACGGCCGGCTGACCGCGCTGCGGGGGGCCTACCAGGACGTCTCGCCCCAGCACTGGACGGAGGTCGCGCTGGCGGTGACCCGCGACAGGCTGGCCCACACCGAACGGCAGTCCGCCGCCCGCAACCGCCTGGCCCTCCAGCTCCAGCACGCCATCATGCCGCCCTCGCACGGCCGCATGGACTCCTTCGGGCTGCGCATCTCGGTCCGCTACCGTCCGGCGCAGAAGGAGGACCTGGTCGGCGGCGACTGGTACGACGCGGTCGTCCTGCCGTCGGAGTGCATCCTGCTGTCGGTGGGCGACGTGGCCGGGCACGGCGTCGAGGCCGCCACGGGCATGGTGGTGCTGCGCAACGCGCTGCGCGGCCTGGCCGCCACCGGCGCGGGCCCGGCCCGGCTGCTGAGCTGGCTCAACCTGGTCGCCCGCCACCTCGCCGACCGCATGACGGCGACCGCGATCTGCGGCCTGTACGACCCCACGACCCGCGTCCTGCGCTGGGCCAGGGCCGGGCACCTGCCGCCGATCCTGCTGCGCGGCGCGCAGGGCACGGAGCTGCCGATGGTGAAGGGGCCGCTGCTCGGCGCGTTCGCCGACGCCGTCTACGAGGAGGGACGGCTGCAGCTGGAGGCCGACGACACGCTGCTGCTCTACACCGACGGCCTGATCGAGCGGCGCGACCACAACCTGCGCCACGCCCAGGACCGGCTGCTGGCCGTCGCCTCGCGTACCGCCGCGACCCTCGACCACCGGCTCGACGACCTGCTCACCCACTGCAACTCCGACACCGACGACGACACCTGCCTGATCGGCGTGCACGTGCGCTGAGCCGGGCGGCAGGCGGCCGGGCGTCGAGGTCAGGCGGCGGGCGGGAGGAGGCCGAGCCGGTCGAAGGCCGCGGCCACGCTCGGGGCCAGCGCCGCCGGGTCGTCGCCGGCGACGGCGCGGCCGGCGGTGTAGCAGGCCAGCGCGAGCTGCGGGGCCAGGGCCGCCGTCTCGGGGGTGGCGCCGTGCTCGCGCAGGATCTCGGTCATGGTCTCGGCGAAGCGGCGCTGCTTGCGCGCCGTGCGGTCGCCGAGCTCGGGATGATCGGCGATCAGCCGTTCGCGCAGGACGTAGCGGCCGGGGTCGAGGGTGGCCCTGGCGCACAGGGCGAGGGTGAGCTCGCGCACCTGGGCGAGCGCCTCCGGCAGGCCGGGCGGACGGTCGCCGCGCAGCTCGCGGTGGTGGGCGGCCAGGCCGTCGAGCCAGTCGTGCTCCCCCGCGAAGACGACCTCCTGCTTGTCGCCGAAGTAGCGGAAGAACGTGGTGCGGCCCACCTCGGCGCGCTCGGCGATGTCGGCGACCGTCACCTCGTCGTAGCCGCGCTCGGCGAAGAGCCGGTAGGCCGCCTCGATGATCTCGTCGCGGGCTCGCTGTCGCTTGCGGGCGCGCAGGGAGGGCTCGGTCACGGCCTCAGTCTAGCGCTTGCGGACGGCGTCCCTTATGGTACTCAGTACCATTTGAAACTGGATTCCATTGGAGTTGCCATGCGAGCCGTGCAGATCACCGAGTTCGGCGGTCCCGAGGTCGTGCGGGTGCGGGAGGTGGACGAGCCGGTGCCCGGCCCCGGCCAGGTCGTCGTGGACGTCTCGCGCTGCGGCGTGAACTTCGCCGACACGCTGATGCGCGAGAACGCCTACCTGGCCGCGACCACGCTGCCGGTCGTCCCCGGCGGCGAGGTCGTCGGCAGGACGGCCGACGGCCGCCGCCTGGCCGCCATGCTGGAGCGCGGCGGGTACGCCGAGAAGGCCGCGATCCCGGAGGCGTCCGCCTTCCCGGTGCCCGAGGAGCTCGACGACGTCGCCGCGGTGGCCCTGCTGGCCCAGGGGCTCACCGCGTGGTGGCTGGTCCGCCACACCGGCCGGGTCCAGGCCGGGGAGAGCGTGGTCGTGCACGCGGCGGCGGGCGGCGTCGGCTCGCTGGCGGTGCAGCTCGCCAAGGCGGCGGGCGCGAGCCGGGTGATCGCCACCGCGAGCACGCCCGCCAAGCGGGAGCTGGCCCTGTCGCTGGGCGCGGACGCCGCCGTCGACCCGGCCGCCGACGACCTCACCGCGGCGCTGCGCGCGGCCAACGGCGGCGAGCCCGTGGACGTGGTCCTGGAGATGACCGGCGGCCGGGTCACCGACCAGAGCCTGGCGGCGCTGGCGCCGTTCGGCCGGCTCACCTTCTACGGGATGGCGGGCGGGGTGGAGCCGCAGCCGGTCTCGCCGCGCGCGCTCCAGCCCCGCTCGGCGACCGTCAGCGGATTCTGGCTGCTCAACGCCTTCCAGCGGCCCGCCGTCCTGGCCGGGGCGTACGCGGAGATGGCGGCGCGGGTGATCGCGGGAGAGCTGCGGGTGGTCGCGGGCGGGGACCGTCCGATGTCGGAGGTGCGGCAGGTGCACGCGGAGCTCAGGGCACGGCGGACGACCGGCAAGCTCGTGCTCGACCCGCGCCGGTAGGAGCTCCTAGGACGCGGTCAGGCGGCGGCCGAGCCGCTGCATCGGACGTTCGAGGAAACGGTAGGTCAGCCGGCTGCCCGGCAGCACGAGAGCCAGGAACAGCACGCTCACGCCGATCTGCAGGGGAAGCGGCGACCAGCGCATCTCCCCCGCCACCTCCATCACCACGAGGAGCACCGGCAGGTGCACCAGGTAGAGGGAGTAGCTCATCAGCCCGAGCCAGGTGAGCACGGCGGGCACCCGGCGGGCCCGCCAGGCCAGACCGGCCGCGAACGTGAGCCCGGCCAGGGCGACGGTCGTGGCCCACACGTCCGGCTGCACCCACCACCACCCGGCGCTGAGCGCCCATAAGGGGGCGACCGTCACCAGCGAGGCGGCCAGGGCCACCGGCCACAGGGAGCCCTGGCCGCTCTCCCACCGGCGGATCGCCGTGCCGGTGAACATGACCGCGAGGATCGCCGCCCCGAACCACGGGACGCGGCTGCTCAGCAGCAGCAGGGCCAGGGCCATGACGCCGAGCGCGCACGCCGCCACGTTGCGCAGCCGGCCCGTGACGACGCAGGCCAGCCCGGCGGCGAACACCGCGAACGACGCCCACGACAGCCAGCCGCCGGTCAGCGGCGCCGCGCTCAGCGCGAGGCCCGCCACGACCGCGGTCACCCCGAACGCGACGGCGACCAGGCCGCGCCGGTCCCGGACGCCGGTCACGAACAGGGCGGTGACCATCAGGTAGAAGACCATCTCGTAGGAGAGCGTCCACATCGTGTTCATCACCCCGGCGACGCCGACGACGTCCAGCAGCATCGTGGCGTGCGCCGCGGCGGAGGAGGCGTCCCTGGGCACCTCGGCGCGTACCGGGATCCACCAGGACAGGGCCAGGACCACGGCGATGACGGCGAGGTAGAGCGGGTAGAGGCGGAAGGCGCGGCCGATCCAGAAGGCGCGCACGTCGCCGTGCCGTTCCAGCGACGACGGGATGATGTAGCCGCTGACCAGGAAGAACACCAGGACGCCGTACACGCCCAGGTTGAAGAAGGTCGGGCGCAGCCAGGGCATGGCCCAGGTGGTCAGGTGCTCGCCGACGACGGCGAGCGCGCCGATGCCGCGCAGGGCGTCCAGCCAGGCGAGCCTGGACGCCTCCGGACGAACGACCTGGGGGGCGCCAAGGGGAGCAGTCGTCACGCACCCCAACGTATCGGTCCCGCGGTCGGGCCCCGGGCTCGCCGCCGCCTCGGGTTCGCCGCCTCGGACTCGCCCGCCGTCTCGGGTTCGCCGCCGCCTCGGGGGCGAGGCCGGTCAGGGGCGGCGGGCCGCCCAGGCCGTCCGGGTGCCGCGCACGACGAGCTCGCGGTGCCGGACGGACTCCGGCGAGTCGGCGGAGAGCAGCCGGTCGAGGGCGGCGAGGTCGCCCTCGGCCAGTCTCCCGGCGAGCCGCGATCGGTAGCCGCTCAGCACCGTCCGCGCGTAACGGACCGCGCCCGGCGGCGCCGGGCGCACCTCGATCGGGAAGTCGCGCCGCGCGGCCACCTCGAATCCGGCCGCCGCCAGGACCGGCCCCCAGTCCGGGTACGGGTCCGGGCCGCTGCCCGCCAGCGCCTCCCGGCAGCGCGCCTCCAGCGCCGCTCCGGCCTCGTCGGCCAGCAGGCGCGGCATGCCGTCCATCTCGACGACCGCCAGCAGCCCGCCGGGCCGCAGCGCGGCGTGGACCTCGCCGAGCAGCCGCGCCGGGTTCTCGACGTGGTGCAGCGACGCCGCCGCCCACACCAGGTCCGGGGTGCCGAGCGGCGGCAGGGCCGCGTCCAGGTCGGCCTGGAGCACGCGCACCCGCTCCTCCAGCCCCTGGCCGCGCGCCGCCGCGCGCAGGCGGTCGAGCATGACCGGCGACCGGTCGACCGCGACGATCTCGGCGGACGGGAACCGCCGGGCCAGGGCCAGGGTCCCGGTTCCGGTGCCGGCGCCCAGGTCGGCGACCGTGCGCGGGGTGCGGCCGGACTGCTCGGCGACCCAGGCGGTCAGCTCGTCCAGGAACGGCCCGAGCACCTCGGCGTCCAGGTCGAGCAGGTCGGCCAGGGCCGATTCGTCGCCGTGGTGGTGCTGTCCGTGGTCGGGATGCGCGTGGTGATGTGCTTCCATGCGTTCACCGTAGGGGGATCCTGCGCGTGCGGCATACAATCTTGCCTATGACGCAAGAAGTCGACCTGGACGCCGTGGTCCGGCGGCGCATCCGCGGGCTGCGGCTGGCCCGGGGCTGGTCGCTCGACGCCCTGGCCGCGCGGTGCCGGCTGAGCCCGTCCAACCTGAGCCGCATCGAGACGGGCCATCGCCGGATCGCCCTCGACCAGCTCGTCCCCATCGCGCGGGCCCTCGGCACGACGCTCGACCAGCTCGTGGAGTCCACCGAGGACGACGACGTGGTGATCCGGCCGCTGCCCTGCGACCACCCCGGGATGACCGTGTGGCTGCTGTCCCGGGAACGGTCGCTGCACGGCGTCACGGTGGCCAAGATGCGCATCACGCCCGACCGGCCGCTCGAACCGCAGGCGCATCCCGGGCGCGAGTGGTTCACCGTCCTGTCGGGGACGGCCCGGCTGCTGCTGGGCGAGCGGACCGTCCTGGTGCCGGCGGGCGACGCGGCCGAGTTCTCGACCATGACCCCGCACGCCGTCGGCGCCCACGAGGGGCCCGTGGAACTGCTCACCATCTTCGACCACGACGGCGAACGCTCCCACCTGCACGTGGGCCAGGCGTAGGAGCGACGGCCCGGCGGGGCGCCGCCGGCCCCCAACTGACCCGAACGCCCGCAGCACCGACGTCTGCCGGCCCACCTCACCGCGGCCCCCGCAGGACCTGGGGGAGCCCAGGTGACCCGAGGTGCCCGCGGACCCTACGAGGCCCGGGTGGACCCGGGGTGCCGCGGATCCTGTGGGAGGGGCCGGTCAGCTGCTGCTGGTTCCGGCCGGGCCCATGCGGCCGGTGGGCCATGAGGGCTCCGGGTGGGCCTGGCGCCAGGTGAGCAGCTGGCGGTCCAGCCGTTCCCGGTCGGTGAGGCGCGGCCTGGCGGGGCGCACGCCCGTACGTTCGAGCAGCCCGCTCGCGGCCTCCGCCAGCCGCAGCCGGGCCGGCGCGAACCGGCGCCGCAGCAGGTCGGCGGTCACCGCCGCGGTCAGCACCGAGGCCGGCCACAGCGCGGCCCTGCCCAGCCCGCCGCCGCTTCCCGTGATCTGGCCGCTCCCCTTGGGATGGTCGATGCCCGTGCTCTGGTCGCCGTCGCCATGCCGCATTCGTCAGCCTCCGGGTTCGTCTGGGGACCGTGGGCGTGCCGGAAGTTTCTGCACTTATGGCGCTACCCGGTCCTGCGTCCCTCATGCCGCCGACTTGCGAACGGCGGCGGTACACGTTTGAGTGGCCGCCGGCGGGAAAGCTGGAGACTGGCCCGCCACCCCATCCGACCCCGCCACGCGAGACGATCATGACCCTTCAGTTCGAGCTCCAGTGCCCCATCAGCACTGACCTTGCCCTCATCAGGGACCTGATCCGCGTCCACGGCCGCCACTGCGGGCTGCCCGCCGACCGGCTGGAGGACCTGGTGGTGGCGGTCAACGAGGCGGTCACCAACGTGCTGGACCACGGCGGCCGCACGGGCATGGTGACCTCCCGCGGCGGCGCGGACGGCGTGATCGTGGAGATCCTCGACGTCGCCGGCCGGCTCACCCACGAGCACCTGTCCTCGGCCCGCCTCGACCCGACCGCCTCCCACGGGTACGGCCTGTGGGTCATCCAGCAGCTCTGCGACGAGGTCGTCCTGGAGCAGACCGGGCTCGGCTCGCTGCTGACCCTCGACCTGCGGACCCGCCGCCACGCCGGCCGCCTGGACGCGCGCCGCGCCGTGTCGGCCTGACCATCCCTCGGCGGAAGAAATCTCGGGGGCGCCGTCCGGTTCCGTCGGTCCCGTTCGTCACCATGGTGAGACGCCGTCCGACCGAGGAGCGCGAGATGAAGTACATGATGTTCGTCTGCACCGACACCGAGCCCGACACCGACCAGGAGAACCTGCCCGACGTCGAGGCGTGGGTGGCCGAGAACGACGCCCGCGGGCGGCGGGTGCGCGGCGCGGTGCTGGCGCCGGAGTCGGCCGCGACCACCGTGCGGGTGCGCCGCGGCGAGCTGGTCCTGTCCGACGGGCCGTTCGCCGAGACCAAAGAGGTGATCGTGGGCTTCGACCTGCTCGAATGCGCCGACCTCGACGAGGCGGTCGAGGTCGCCCGCTCCCACCCCATGGCCCGGCACGGACGGCTGGAGCTGCGGCCGTTCGCCGACTTCGAGCAGTGAGACAACCCCTGGAGGAGGCGGCGGCGGAGGCGTACCCGCGGATCGTCGCCGCCCTCATCCGGGTCACCGGCGACTGGACCCTCGCCGAGGACTGCGCCCAGGAGGCGCTGGCCCTGGCCGTGCGGCGGTGGCCGGAGGAGGGCGTGCCGTCCAACCCGGGCGGCTGGCTCATGACGGTGGCGCGCAACCGCGCGATCGACGCGCTGCGCCGCGTCTCGATCGAGCGCCGCAAGCTGGCCGAGCTGGCGGCGCTCGCCCTGACCGTCCAGGACGGGCCCGGGGACGGGCGGGAGGAGGAGGTCGTGGACGACCGGCTGCGGCTCGTCTTCACGTGCTGCCATCCGGCGCTGGCGCTGGAGTCGCGGGTGGCGCTGACGCTGCGGACGGTCTGCGGCGTGCCGACCGCCGACCTGGCCCGCGCCTTCCTGGTCACCGAGTCGGCGATGACCCGCCGGCTGACCAGGGCCAAGCGGAAGATCGCCGAGGCGGGCATCCCGTACCGGGTGCCGCAGGGGGCGGCGCTGGCCGAGCGGCTGCCCGGGGTGCTCGCCGTCCTCTATCTGCTGTTCACGCAGGGGTACGACGCCGGCGGCGAGCCCGCGTTCGCCGAGGAGGCGATCCGGCTGGCGCGGCTGCTGCGGCGGCTCATGCCGGAGCAGGAGGAGGTGACGGCGCTGCTGGCGCTGTTCCTCCTGCAGCACTCCCGCCGGGACGCCCGCCGCGACGCCGCCGGCGACCTGGTGCCCCTCGACCGGCAGGACCGCTCCCGCTGGGACCGGGCCGCGATCGGCGAGGGGCTCGCCCTGCTGGCCGCCGTCGAGGGCGACGGCCCGTACGGGCTCCAGGCGCGCATCGCCGCCTGCCACGCCACGGCGTCCTCGCTGCCGGGCACCGACTGGTCGCGGATCGCCCGCTGCTACGACGAGCTGGCCCTGCTCCACCCCACGCCCGTGGTGGAGCTGAACCGGGCCGTCGCGCACGGGTACGCCCACGGGCCGCGGGCCGGGCTCGCCCTGCTGGAGCGCTCCCGCGCCGAGCTCGACGGCCACCCGCTGGCCATCGCCGCCGAGGCCGATCTCACCGCCCGCGACGGCGACCCGGCCCGCGCGGCGGCGCTGTTCCGGCGGGCCGCCGCCGTCGCCCACAGCGACCAGGAACGCCGCGCCCTCCTGACCCGCGCCGCCGAGTCCGCGCGCGGCACGGGGGCCTGAGCGGGAACCGGTCAGCGAAGCGCCGTGGCCTGCCGCAAGGTGCCGACGGGGGCCGGTGCTTGAGCTGAAGGTCAGTTGGCGGGGTGGCGGGGGCCTGGGCGGGCGCCGCGGGCCGTGAGCCAGGACGCCAGGTCGTCGGCCCCGGCGCGGCGGGCGGCGTCCAGCGGGGTGAGCTCGTCGTAGCCCACCCAGGCGAGGTCGCCGCCGCGCTCCAGGAGGAACGCCGCGGCCTGCGACTGCCCGCCGTGGCAGGCCGCCCACAACCCCTCCGTCACCTCCGCCGGGGACGGCGTCCCGGCCTCGAACGCCGCCGCGATCCGGTCCATGAGCCCGAGGGCGGCGGCCTCCCACAACCGCGCGGACGCGCCGCGCTCGACGAGGCGGCGGGCGGCGTGCCACTGGGCGAAGGCGCACGCGTCCGACAGAGCCGTGCCGCCGCCGATGACCGCGCCGGTGGCCTCGACGTCGGCCCCGGCGTCCAGCAGGGCGTCGAGCACAGGGACGTCGTCGCAGCTCGCGGCCCACATGAGTGGCGTCTCGGCGTGCGGGCCGGCGAAGCGGGCGTCGACCTCGGCCCCGGCCGCCACCAGCGCACGTACCAGGGCGGGACCGCGCGGCACGTGGCCCGGCCAGTCGGTGAGGACGTGCAGGAGGGTCCGCGACACCCCGCCCGCCTCGCCCAGCCGGACGCGGGCCAGCCCGGGATGCCCGGCCAGCAGCCGCCGTACGCCGTCGAGGTCGCCGAGCCGCACGGCCGCCGCCGCCGACACCGCCAGCGGGTCCGCCGCATCCAGGTAGCGCATGGGCCCATTGTCACGAGCCCCGTCCCGTCCCGCCACGGATCAGCTGGAGACCGCCCCGGCCGGGCGCGGGCTAGGTTGGGCGGCATGGGCACCGAGCACGCGCACTACGTGATCGTCGACGCGGGCGGCCATCGGGTCTGGTCACGCCGGGGCGGCGCGGGCACCTTCTACGGCGACCTGCTGCGCGGCCCCGACCGGCTGGCCGCCTTCGTGCG
Organism: Nonomuraea sp. NPDC049646; assembly: GCF_044465525.1. Lineage (NCBI taxonomy): Bacteria > Bacillati > Actinomycetota > Actinomycetes > Streptosporangiales > Streptosporangiaceae > Nonomuraea > Nonomuraea sp. NPDC049646. Next base: position 13,003 of record NZ_JBITLU010000001.1, read on the forward strand.
CGAGCAGGAGCACGGCCACGCCCTCGGCTGGGGCGACGCGGTGCGCTGGCAGGCCGTGGCCGTGCTGGACGTGTCCCGCCGCCTGCTGCTGGTCCACTGCTCCCTGGAGATCCGCGGGCCCGTGTGGCGCACGTCCGTGCTGGAGATCCGGGCGTGGCTGGGCCTGCTCGCCGCGCGGTGGCCCGGCTGGACGGTGAAGTGGGCGGCCCGCGGCCTCCACGAGGTCATGGAGCACCTCGGGCTCGGCTACGACACCGTCGCCGGCCTCGACGACCCGCCGGCGCCGCTGCCGCTGCAATGGGGTCAGGGCCCGGCGGAGGACGACGACCTGTCGGTGGTCGCCGACACCCTCGTGGCCGTACGGGACACCACCGGGAGGCTGTCGTTCGCCGGCTGGTGGGGCACCGGCCTGGCCCGCGTGCTGCTCGCCGGCCCCGCCGCCCTGCTGAGCCCCCAGGAGCTGGCGACGCCCTTCGCGGCGCTGGAGGCCGTCCCCTGGAACGGCGTGCACCTCGACGCCGCCGCCCGCACGCTCGACTGGTGGTCGCTGGACTGCTCGCTGCCCCCGTCGCGGCCGGCCGAGCGCTGGCCCGGCTGGCGGCTGACCTGTCATCAGGACGCCTTCGAGGAGGTGGCCGCGCTCGCCGCCCCCGAGCTCCTGCTCGACCTCGACGGCCCGGACGCCGCCCTCCGCCGCGTCACGGAGTGGTTCGGCCGCCCCGCCCGATAAATCGGTCAGAAACAAAAGGGCGGTAAGACGGCCGGGCCCGTCGCATTCGCACTTGCACTTCTACGCCTTGCCCGGCGTTGACGCCATAGGGCCCCCGTCGGCGCACAGCTCGCGGGACGCCGGAAAACCGTGTGCCGAAGCCGGGAAGCGACGGCGGCGCGCACCCGGCAGCGACGCGGACACATTGAAGCACACCTTTGAATTCATCTTCGATAAGATGCGCACCGCCGCGGCCGCCGCCTTCCCGCGCTCACCCCGTCCGCGTGCGCGCGCCGGGCGGCCCCGCGTCCGCCGCGCCCGCCCGCCGGCCCGGCGACCTGGCACATGACCCGGCCATTCCCAGGTGAGATAAGCAAGGAAGCCGCCGTGACACCCCGGGCACGCGCGGTTCCCGCCGCGTTTGAAATGCCTTTGACAGGCGGTGTGCCCGGTGAGTTCTCCGCGTTCACCGGCGCCGGGCCGAGGTACGTTGCCCGCACGCTACTGAAGGGCGCTACAGTACGCAACAACCGTATCGAGCATGGAGTGCCACCATGGCTAAGCAGATTCAAGAGATTCTCATCGACGATGTAGACGGTGGGGAGGCTCATGAGACCGTCGTCTTTGCACTCGATGGCAGCAGCTACGAGATTGACCTTCATGAGGAGAAGGCGGACGCGCTGCGTAAAGCACTGGCGCCCTTCATCGTGAAGGCCCGTCCTGTTCGCGTGGATCGCGGTGGGCGCGGGCGGCGGGCGGTCGTGACCGGCAGCCGCGCGTTGAGCCGGGAGAAGTCTTCGGAGATCCGGCAGTGGGCCAAGGCCAACGGCCTGCCCGTCAGCGAGCGCGGCCGCATCGCCGCCTCGGTGGTCGAGAAGTACGAGGCCGCCCACTAGGACGACGTCAGGAGCGCGCGGGCCGGCGGAGCAGTCCGGCCAGCCTGAGCGCCGCCACGACGGCCACCGCGAGGTGCGCCGCGAACAGGGCGATCTGGTAGATCCGCTGCCCGGCCGTGAGCTCGGCGGCGTAACCGCCGTCGTAGAACCCCGACACGAAGGCCAGCACCCCGGCGACCGCCAGCAGTGCGGCGGCCGGGACGGCGACGCCACGGCGGCTCCGGGTCGCCCCCACGGCCAGCACGACCTGCGCCCGTCCGGCGGGGACAGCGGTGGTGGAAGCCGGCATGTCCGTCTCCTGTCAGAGTGGTCCGGGTCGGGTGACGACTCCCATGCTCGGCGAACGCTCTTGGCGCAGACCTGGGAACGACCTGCGCCGCGCTTGGCGCCGGTCTGGACGACCCGGACGCCTGTGCACCCCGCGCGAACGGCGCGGCGACCGCGTCCCTCGGCCGGAAGCCGGAAGCCGGAAGCCGGAAGCCGGGCCGCGATGGCCGCGGGCGGGTGCGCCGCCCGCGGCCACCGGCGGGTCACTGGACGGTGATCTTGTCCACTTCGACGGTGATGCCCTTGACCTGCGGGGTCGAGGTGACGGTCGTGATCTTGCCGACCCCCGCGCTGACCCCCTTGACCTTCATCGAGTACGTCAGGCTGCCGCCGGGCGCCCCCGGCGTGCTGGTGACGACCAGATCCTGGGTGGGCGGCCCGGAGATCTGGGCGCCGGCGGTGCCCTCGGCGTTCTCGGCGCCGACCGTCAGGCCGTAGCCTGCGGGCGGCGAGCCGGGCAGGTTGCCCGGGTCGTAGGCGTAGCTGACGTCCTCCACGCCGTTGAGCCCGATCCACTGCTGGAAGACCTTCAGGTCAGTGGTGCCGTAGAGGTTCAGCCGCCACTCCACCACCAGCCAGTCGCTGACCCCGTCGGTCAGGATCGTGGCCAGGACGCCCGGCGCGGCGGTGCCGTCCAGGTCGGTCCAGTACGGGGCGAGCACGCCGTTGGGCCGCGCCGGGTCGGGCAGCGTCTGCGGCGTCGGTGAGACGTCGTCGCCGGTGGCCCCGCCCGCGACGCTGTAGCCGTCGGAGGTCACGCCGAGCCGGGTGTAGCCGCGTCCGGCGAACTGGAAGGCGGGCACGGTGAAGTTGAGCGCCTGCTCGTCGCCGATCGGGGTGGGCGTGACGCCGAAGGCGTCCAGCGGGATGTAGCCGGCCGGTCCGGCGCCGGGCGCGATCGCCGGCCGGGCGGGCTGGGTGGCGGCCAGCGTCGCCTTGGTGGTGGCGACCTGGGTGCCGACCTTGGTCGCGCCCGTGACGCTGTTGAGGCGCAGGCGGGCGTCCAGGGTGCTGAGCGCGGTCACCTCGGCGTCCTCGTACGTGGTGTTCCGGACGGTGACGGTGCAGGTGGACTCGCCGGTGTTCCTGGCGATGGTGTCCGGGGCGCAGGTCTGCTCGACCGGCACCGCGCCCTGCTTGCGGTAGAACGCCACCGGCAGGTGCAGCGCCCGCGAGCCGCCGACCTGCTTGAGGTTGACCTGGCCGAAGTACTGGCCGTCGGGCAGTTCCGGCGCGGTGACGACGATGCTCAGCTTGGCGCTCTTGCCGGGCGCGACGGTGAACACCGGCGGCACCACGGCGACGGTGGCCCCGCTCACGGTGGTGCCGGAGGCGGTGAAGGTGAGCGACGAGCCGGTGGTGTTGGTGACGGTGCGCTTGGCGGTGATGACGCCGGGCATGGTGGGCGCGTTCACCGAGGGCAGGTTGAGGTCGATCCGGTTGAGCGGGTCGGTGGCCGAGGCGACGAAGCCGGCGGCGTCCTGGTCGAGGGTCAGTCCGGGGTCACCGGCCTTGGTCAGGTCGATGCGCCCGCCGCCCATGTCGAACGGGTCGGCCTGGGTGGTCCTGTCCTGCTTGGTGACCGCGGTCTTGGCCGTGGTCTCCAGGGCCGACTTGACCTGGCCGGGCGTCCAGGTGGGGTGCAGGGCGAAGACCAGCGCCGCCGAGCCGGTCACGTGCGGCGCGGACATCGAGGTGCCGGAGATGACCTGGTAGAGGTTGCCGGGCGGGCCTTCCAGCGGCGACTCGGGAGTCGGCGTCATGCCCGCCATGATGTGCTGGCCGGGCGCGGTGACGTCCGGCTTGAGGAAGTCGCCGCCGGGGCCGCGCGAGGAGAAGTGCGCCATCGCGTCGCCCTGCCAGGTGGACTTGGCGCCCTGCGTGAAGGAGGCGGTGGCGCCGGGGTGGGCGGCGAGGAAGGCCAGCAGGGTGTCGGCCTCGGGCTTGTCCACGTGCACGGACGGCAGCCAGTGCGCGTCGGTGAAGACGTCGAACGGGAAGGCGTTGTAGAGGATCATCCCGGCCGCGCCGCCCTGCCTGACGTTGAAGCTCTTCAGCACGCGGTTGGGGGTGCGCTCACAGGCGACGATCTTCCCGGTGAACATCCCGGGAGGGGCCGGGACGTCGCACGCCGCGCGCGAGTACGGCGGCGCCGAGGCCAGGACGACGGGCAGCGGCGAGGCCAGGCCCGCGGTGATGGACGCGCCCTTGATCGTCGCCGTGGCGCCGCCGCCGGACAGCGTGACCGTGGACTGGAACGTCCTGGACTGCGAGGAGGCGGCCACCGTGGTCACCCAGGGGCCGCGGTGGTCGGTGGTGCCGGCGCCGGGGCCGGAGTTGCCGGCCGAGGCCGAGACCAGCACGCCGGCCGCGTAGGCGTCGAGGAAGGCCAGCTCGACCGGGTCGCTGTAGGGGTCGCTGCCGCCGGAGACCGAGAAGTTGATCACGCGTACGCCGTCCAGGACGGCCCGCGCCACGGCCTGCGCCGAGTCGGAGGGGAAGCAGCCCTGCGCGCCGCACACCTTGTAGACCGACACCGCGGCGGCCGGGGCGATGCCGTGGATCGGGCCGCGGCTGATGCCCAGCGGGTTCGCGTCGGCGACCGGGCCGCCCGCGGAGGTGCTGGCGGTGTGGGTGCCGTGCCCGTTGGAGTCGCGGGCGCTGTCGCCGTAGACCTCGCCACCGTAGACGGCGTTGTAGGTCTCCATGAACGGCTGCCCGCCGATCAGCTTGTTGTTGCAGGTGAACGGATCGGCGGCGGGGGTCAGCGGGTTGTCGCCGAAGTTGCACACGCGCGGCGTGCCGTCCTTGGTGGGCCCGGGGGCGGGCAGGCCGGGGGCGGCGGCGAACGACGGGTGCTCGGGCCAGGCGCCGGTGTCGAGCACGCCGACGATCACGCCCTTGCCCGCCGAGGAGCTGCCGCCGAGCTTGCCGTAGATGGTGTCGGCGCCGATGAACTCGGGGCTGGAGTCGGTCAGCAGCTGCTGGGGCTTGTCCTCCTGGACGGCGACCGCGCCGGGCAGCCGCAGCACGTCGGCCACCTTGTTGCCCGGGACGCGTAGGGCGATGCCGCCGTAGACCGTCCTGACGCGCTGGCCGACGACGGCGCCGGGGACCTTCTTGGCCAGCTCGCCCAGGAAGGCGTTCTCGACGTCCTGGATGTGGGTGCCGTACTTCCTGGCCTCGGCGCTCCTGGTGTCGAGGGCCTTGCCGGTGACGGCGGGGCTGGTGGCCGGCAACCCGGCCAGCCCGCCCTGGTAGGCGGCCAGCGAGTCGTAGTCCAGCTTGACCATGACGTTGACCGGCGCGGGCGAGGTGGCCTTCAGCAGCGCGGCGTCGCTCTTGGCGAGCTTGCCGGTGGGGGACTTGGCGCCCTCGACCACCTCGGCGCCGGTGAGCGGCACGGACCGCCATTTCGCGGGCGGGGTGGGCGTGGCACGTGCCACGGCCGGGCTCATGGCCATCACGACACCGAGCCCGACGGCTACCGATGTCAACCGGCGTAAACGGGATGAGAACGAACGGGACAACACGAAGACCTCCTGGCCGAGGAGCTGCAAGAACCCGCCTGACCGGCCGAGGACGTCATGTCACCCCCACGCGCGCATGCCGGAGAGATCGATGACCCTCCCCGGTGGGTGACGAGCTGGACCGCCTCCCCTCCCCGTGGGCGGGGTGGGTTGGCGTCCGAACCGGAGTGTAGACAGCGATCAACTGGCCGAGAACCCCGCCGCTTTGTCACGTTCCGGCCAATTGGCCCCACCAGACAGCCGCCCGCCGCAAAGCTCATATTCGTCCCACCTCTTCGCCAGAATCCGGCAACGGTGAGCATCACCCCCAATACGGATATCTACAGTTGTCCTATGGGCGATCAACGGGACGCGGCGCCGACGTCAGCGCAGGACGGAACGAGTTAGCCCGTGGGCGGCCACGCCGACGAGGGGACCCGGCCGTACACCTCGGCGCTGGACGAGCAGCTCGCCCAGGCCGCCCGTGACACCGGCGCGCACATCGGCGCGGTCTACCTCCTGACCGGCTCCCCGCAGGTGCTGATGATGGAGGCCGAGATCGGGCTGCCCACGCAGCTCGTCAAGCCGTGGACCACCGTCCGGCTGGACGGCGGCGCGCCCGTGGCCGCCGCCGTGCGCCAGGGGCGGCTGGTGTGGGTGCCGACCGCGCAGGACCTGACCCGCCGCTTCCCCGGCACGGCCCTGGCCTTCCCGTACGCCTTCGCCTCGGCCTCCGCGCCCCTGCACAGCGACTCCCGCATGTGGGGCTCGTGGATCCTGCTCTGGCCGGAGGGGCGGCCGGCCGAGCTGAGCGGGCCGGAGCAGGAGGTCATCGCCGCCGCCAGCGAGCGCCTGGCGGCCGTCCTGGAGCAGGCCGCCGACAGCGGATGCCCGCTGCGCCCCGGCGGCGAGCCGCGGGTGCTGACCCCGGTGCCGCCGCCGATGCCCGACCCGTACGAGGCCGTGGCCGCGGCCGGCTACCTGGACCGGCTGCGGGACGGCTCCGTCGCGCTCGACCTGGACGGCGTCGTCACCTTCGCCAGCCCCGCCGCCGCCGGGCTGCTCGGCACCACCGTCTCGGAGTTGCTGGGCACGCCGCTGTGGGAGACGGCGACGTGGCTGAAGGACCCGGCCTTCCAGGACCGCTGCCGGGCGGCGGTGGTCGGCCAGCAGGTCGCCTCCTGCACGGCCCGCCGGCCGGACGGCCACGAACTGGAGTTCGTGCTGCACCCGGACCCGACGGGGGTGAGCCTGCGCATCACCCCCTCGGGGGCCGACCTGTCCGCGCAGCGGCCCGCGCGCGCCTTCGCCCCGGACAACTCGGGGCTGCCGCGGGCCGACGTCTTCTACAACTTCCTGCACATGGCCTCGGCGATGACCAGGGCGCTGAACGTCAGGGAGGTCGTCGATCTCATCGCCGAGCACGTCATGCCGGTGTTCAAGGCGCAGGCCATGGCGATCATGAGGGCGGAGAGCGGCCGGATGCGGATCGTCGGCTCCCACGGCTACGTCCCCGAGGTGCTGGAGCGCTTCGACGGCCAGACGCTGGCCGCGCCCAGCCCCGCCGAGCAGGTGATCCGCACGGGCGAGCCGGCCTTCTTCGCCGACCGGGACGAGCTGGGCCGGGCCTTCCCCGATGCCGTCCAGGACGACGGGATGGCCGCCTGGGCCTTCCTGCCGCTGACCGTCTCCGACGACACCTTCGGCGTCTGCCTGCTGGCCTTCGACCATGCGCGGCCGTTCACCGCCGAGCAGTGCGCGACGCTGACCACGCTGGCCGGGCTGATGGGCCAGGCCCTGGACCGCGCGCTGCTCTACGACACCAAGGACCGGCTGGCCCACAGCCTGCAGACCTCGCTGCTGCCCGGCAGCCTGCCCGACATGCCGGGCCTGGAGGTGGCCGCCCGATACGTGCCCGCGACCCGCGGCGTCGGCATCGGCGGCGACTTCTACGACCTGATCCGGCTCAACGAGACCACCGCCGCCGCCGTCATCGGGGACGTCCAGGGGCACAACATGACGGCCGCGGCGCTCATGGGCCAGGTGCGCACCGCCATCCACGCCCACGCCGCCGTCGGGGCCAGCCCCGGGGACGTGCTCCAGCACACCAACCGGTTGCTCATGGACCTGGACACCGACCTGTTCACCAGCTGCCTGCTCATCTACTTCGACCTGCGCCTGCGCACGCTGCGGGCGGCCAACGCCGGTCATCCCCTGCCGCTGCTGCGCCCGCCCAACATGCCGGCCGAGATCATCGACATCCCGGCGGGCCTGCTGCTCGGCATCGACGCCGACGCCGAGTACGCCACGGTGGAGGTGCCGTTCCCGCCGGGCGCCGTCCTGGCCCTCTACACCGACGGGCTGGTCGAGGCGCCGGGCGTGGACCTGGACGAGGCCATCGGGACGCTGGCGGCGTACCTGACCAGCGCCCCGCGCGAGCAGCTCCAGCAGGTCGCCGGGACGCTGCTCGACCACGCCCCGCACACCGACGACATCGCGCTGCTGCTCCTGCGGCATCGGGAGAACGCGGGCTGAGACCCGCTCAGTGCGAGACGAACGTGCGGTGGTCGGCCAGGGCGAGCGCCCGGACGAAGTCGAGGATCCTCAGCAGCCCCCGCCCGGCGAGCCGGACCGGGGCGGGACGGCGGGAGCAGTAGGCGGCCGACCACAGGGCAGGTACGTGTCGTTCCATGCGGACCAGGATGTCCTGGCACACACTGATCGATCCAACACATCGTCTCGCTGGCAGCCATCGCTATCGTAGATGGATGGAACTGCGCCAGCTCCGCCACTTCGTCGCCGTCACCACCCACGGCAGCTTCACCGCCGCCGCGCGGGCCGAGCTGATCGTGCAGTCGGCGCTCAGCACGTCCATCCGCAAGCTCGAACGCGAGCTCGGCGCCGACCTGTTCGAGCGCACCGGGCGGCGGCCGGTGCTCACCCCGGCCGGGCACGCCTTCCTGCCGGCCGCGCGGGCGCTGCTGGCCGACGCCGCGGCGGCCGCCGACGCCGTGTCCGCGGTGTCCGGGCTGGCCGCCGGCCGGGTGGCGATCGGCACCATCCAGACGCTCACCAGCGTCGACCTGCCGGCCGAGCTGGCCGCCTTCCACCGCCTGCGGCCCGGCGTCCAGATCTCGGTCCGCGACGCCCCGGTGGCGGGGCTGCTCGACGCGCTGCTCGCCCGCGAGCTCGACCTGGCCTACCTGGCGCTCGACGGCGCCGAGCTGCCCGCGGGGCTGGCCGTGTTCGAGTCCTGGGAGGAGGAGCTGGTGCTGATGACCTCGCCCGACCACCGGCTGGCCGGCGCGGAGCGGGCCCTGCTGTCGGAGCTGACGGAGGAGCCGTTCGTGGACTTCAAGGCCGGCACCGGGCTGGAGACCGCGGTGCGCAGGCTGGCCGCCGGGTGCGGGCTGCACCGGCAGATCACCTGCGAGGTCACCCAGATCCGGCTGCTGGTCGACCTCGTGCGCGCCGGGATCGGGGTGGCGATCGTCCCCCGGCGGGTGGCCGAGCGGGAGGGGCTGCCGACCGTGCGCATCCGCCAGCCCGATCCGGCCAGGACGGTCGTGCTGGCCGGCCGCGCGCCCGTGCCCGCCAACCCGGCCGCCGCCGCCCTGCTGGCGCACCTCACCCGGTGACCCCGGATTGGACTTGCGGGTCCAATTTTCTCCGCGCACAGTGGCAGGGCCGGCCGGGGCGGCGTGTCCCGGCGGAACACTGACGGGAGCGTTGTGATGAGTGCACGGTTGCGGGGCAGGCGGGCGTTGGTGACCGGATCGACCAGCAACATCGGGCGAGCGATCGCCGAGGCGTTCGCCGCCGAGGGCGCGCACGTGGTCGTCTCCGGGCGCAGCGCCGAGCGGGGCGCGCGGGTCGTGGCCGGCATCCGCGAACGCGGCGGGCGGGCCGGATTCGTGCGGGCCGACCTCGACGGCAGCGCCGCGGCCTCGCGGGCCCTGGCCCAGGAGGCGGCCGACGTGCTCGGCGGCGGCGTCGACATCCTGGTCAACAACGCCGGCATCTACCCCGGCGACGACACCGCCGGCACCGACGAGCAGACCTTCGACCGAGTCTACGCGGTCAACGTCAAGGCGCCGTTCTTCCTGACCGCGGCGCTGGCTCCGGCCATGGCGCAGGCGGGCGGCGGCGCGATCATCAACCTGGGCTCGTGGATCGCCCGCCTGGGCGTGCCCGTGGGCGCGCTCTACAGCTCCACCAAGGGCGCGATGGAGACCCTCACGCGGGCCTGGGCCGCCGAGTTCGGCCCGCGGGGCGTCCGGGTGAACGCCATCTCGCCCGGCGTGATCCTGGAGCCGGGCGCGGCGGCGGCGCAGGCCGGCGCGGTCATGATGAACGGCACTCCGGCGGGCGGCGTGGGCACGCCGGAGGCCATCGCGCACGCCGCCGTCTACCTGGCCGCGGAGGAGGCCGCGTTCGTCCACGGCATCGTCCTCGACGTCGACGGGGGCCGCACCGCCGCGGCCGTCATCGCGGCCTGACCCCGGCGGCACATAACCGGTTGAACGGGCGGGGCCTTCGTGGTGGGATGCCCGCTGTGTCAGCGATCCAGGACCTCGTGCGTCCCGACGTCTATCCGCTTTCCTCCAAATACGACCCTGAATGGGTGCTCGGGCTGGACATGGGCCCCCATCCGCTGTGGCTGCTGGAGGACCTGGCCCGCGACCTCGACCTGCGGTCCGGCATGCGGGTGCTCGACCTGGGCTCGGGCCTGGGCGCGACCTCGGTCTTCCTGGCCCGCGAGTTCGGGGTGGAGGTGGTGGCCGCCGACCTGTGGGTCGCGCCCGAGAAGGCCGCGGCCGTCTTCGCCGCGGCGGGCGTCGCGGACCGCGTCAGGGCCGTACGGGCCGAGGCGCACGCCCTGCCGTTCGAGCAGGAGTCCTTCGACGCCATCGTCAGCGTGGACGCCTTCGAGTACTTCGGCACGGCCGACTCCTACCTGCCCTACCTGGTCCGCTTCCTGCGGCCCGGCGGGCAGCTCGGCGTCGCCACGCCCGGCATGACCCGCGAGGTGCGCGACCTCGGGCACATCCCCGCCCACGTCAAGGCGCTGGTCGGCTGGGAGGCCATCGCCTGGCACACCGCCGGGTGGTGGCGCTTCCAGTGGGAGATCACCGAGCTGGTCACGGTGACGTCCGCGCGCCTGCAGGACGGCGGCTGGCACGACTGGCTGCTGTGGGCCCGCGCCCGGCAGGAGACGGCGACGATCGCCATGCTCGAAGCCGACCAGGGGGAATACCTGTCCTTCGCGCTGGTCACCGCGCGCCGGAACCCGCCCGCGCCCTGACCCCGGCGCCCCATGGAGTCTGGCGTATGGGCGGGAGAGTCTCGGCCATGGCCGCGCTCCCCCGGTGTCGCGTTGACTTGTCCTCGCGCGTCCGGGACGTCGGGCGCGGGGACGAACAGGGGGAACACACAGATGTCGGTTCTGCGCACCGTCGTGCTCATCGCGGCGACCATGGCCACCGGGCTCGCGGCGGGCGTCTTCGGGCTCTACTCGCACACCATCATGCGCGGTCTGGGCGCGACCGACGACCGCACGTTCGTCGGGGCGTTCCAGGCCGTCGACCGGGCGATCCTCAACCCCTGGTTCATGCTCAGCTTCGTCGGCGCGCTGGCCTTCACGGGCCTGGCGGCGGCGCTGCACCTCGGCCAGAACGTGCGCGCGGTGCTGCCCTGGATCATCGTCGCGCTGGTGCTCTACCTGGTCGCCTTCGTGCTCACGGTGGCCGTGAACGTGCCGCTCAACGACGCCATCAAGGCGGCCGGCGACCCGGACCGGATCGCCGACCTGGCCGCGGTGCGCCGCGCGTTCGACGAGGCCAAGTGGGCCGGCTACAACCTCGTCCGCACGATCACCACCACCGGCGCGTTCGCCTCGCTGTGCTGGGCGCTCGTCAAGAGCGGCCGGGTGGGCTGACGGCGCGCTCGACCAGCGCGACGCGGCCGGCCAGCGGCCCGGCGGGCACCTCGACGAGCTCGAACCCGAGGTCGCGGTAGGTCCGCTCGTGCAGGCGCTCGAAGTCCAGCGATTCCTCGTAGCCGATCCGCCTGGCGGCGGTGGCGCGGACGAACCCCTGGTTGCGGACGAAGAACACCTTCCCGTCGTACGTCCCCCGCTCCACCACCCGCTCGACCTCGCGGGCGAGCAGGCGCGAGGCGGGGAACCCCAGGTAGCGGCTCAGCGCCAGCGTGCAGACCGGCGAGCGGTCGAAGAAGACGGCGGCCTCGCCCGCGGGGGCGGCCTCCTGGCGCCGCCGCTGGAGCCTGACCACCTCCTCGACGAAGGCGGGCTCGCGCCAGGGCTCCGCGCGGCCGAGCGCCTGGCCGAGAGCGATGACGTCCGTCGCCGCCTCCTCGACGACGCTGAACCCGTGGACCTCCAGCAGCCGCAGGACGGCCGTCTTCCCGGCGCCCGGGGTGCCGGTGAGAACGTGATTCGGCACGGTTCTTCTCCGTTTCGGTGGGGGTTGATGGCTGGCTGCGGGCGCTGATACACGGCCGATACACGGCTGAGCGCCCGGTGATACCCGGCCAAGGCCGGGCGGAGGGAAAAGGGCTCAAGAGTGGCCGAGGCGTCGCGAAGGGCGGCGCGTCCCCACGGTGAAGGAGCCCTTGATGCGTGTGCTGGTGTGCGGTCTGCTCGGTCTGGCGGTGCTGACCGGCTGCGGAGGGGCTCCGGCGGGACAGGCCGCCCCGGCGTCCGGCGGGGGCGACGCCCGGGCGGACAAGCTACGCGAGCGGGAGACCGTGATCGCCACCTGCATGAAGCAGAAGGGCTTCGCCTACACCCCCTCGGTCAGCAGGCCGGGGACGCCCGACGCCGACCCGGCCGACTACGAGGCGATGAAGGCCGAGCGGAGCAGGAACGGCTTCGGCGTCTTCTCGGCGATCGTCTACCCCAAGCCTACCGAGACCCGGGCCCCCGACCCCAACCAGGCCACGCTCGACGGGCTCTCCGGCCCCCGGCGGGACGCCTGGCTGAAGACCATGAACGAGTGCCGGGTCAGCGCCCTGCGCCAGGTCGACGGCCTGAAGGTCACCTCGCTCGCCGACTACCAGGACCAGATGAGCACCGAGATCGAGAACATCGACAAGGCGCTCGACGGCGATCCGAAGCTGGTGGAGCTGGCCGGGCCGTTCGCGGAGTGCCTGAAGTCCAAGGGCGAGCGGGTGACCTCCGTCCGGCCGCTGGCGCTGAGCGCGCGGGGGCTGACGCTGTGGGGCGAGCAGGCCGACCGGCTCGGCAAGGCGGGCGAGGTCACGGCCGCCGCCGCCCGGCCGTACCTGGCCAAGGAGATCAGGTCGGCGCTGGCCGACCTGGAGTGCGGCAAGGACTTCTACGCGGCCTTCGTCCCGCTGCAACGGCGGCTCACCAACGAGGCCCGGGTGAAGTACGGGTTCCAAGAGCAGTGATGCGCACCCCTCGCGGCAAGTTGCTGCTCGTGCTGGTCGTGGTCCTGGCGGTCGCCGGGACCGGCTGGGGGGTGGGCACCCGGCTGCGCTCCCCGGCCGACGAGGCGGCCGCGCGCAGGCCGCCCGTGCCGTCGCTGGTCACCGTCGAGGTCGAGCGGCGCAGGCTGGTCGCCACCGTCGTCGTCAGCGGCACGCTGGAGTACGGCTCCCCGCGCGCGGTGTCGCTGGCCGGCGTGGTGGGCGGGGTGGTGGGCGGCGGCGAGGCCGTCCAGCGGGCCACCCGTGCCCCCCGGCGGGGGAAGCTCGTGGAGGGCGCGGTGCTGATGGAGGTGAACGGCCGGCCGGTGTTCGTCTTCGCGGGCAGGGTGCCGATGCACCGCGGCATCGTCCCGGGCGCCGAGGGGGACGACGTCCGGCAGTTGCAGAAGGCGCTGCGCCGGCTCGGGCACCGGGTGCCGGTGACCGGCGTGTTCGACCGGGCGACCGTCGCGGCGGTGTCGCGCTTCTACGCCCGGCGCGGCTACGAGGCCCAGCAGCCCACCCTGGAGCTGCGGCAGCGGCGCGACGAGCTGGCGCGGTCCGTACGGACCGCGCGGGACGTGCTGGCGACCGAGAGCAAGGCTCTCGACCAGGCCATGGACGTGCGCCCGCTGAAGCTCAGGGTGACCGGCGCCCGCCGCGACCTGAAGGAGGCCGAACAGGCGCTGAGGAGCGCGCGGGCCAAGGACCGCACCGCCGAGGGCAGGGCCCGGGACGGGGCTGCCGTCGAGGCCGCCGAGAGCGCGGTGCGGGCGGCCGAGGAGAGGCTGCTGGCGGCCGAGCAGGAGCTCGCCCGAGCGAGGACGACGCCGACCGCTGGGCCGACCACTGCGCCGACCACTGCACCGTCTACCGGGCCGACTTCTGGGCCCACCACCGCACCCACCACCGCGCCGACCGCGGCGCCCGGCTCCGCCCCCACGGCGGGGCCGCCCGCCGACACCCGCCTGCTCGAACTCCGGGTCGCCAACGCCCGCGCGGACCTGGCCGCCGCCCGGTCGGCGCTGGAACGCGCGCGGGCGGAGGCCGGAGCGGCGCGGGCGAAGCGGCTGGCCGAGCTGGAGAAGGCCGTACGGGCGGCGCGGGAGGCCGTGGCCGTCGCCGAGCAGGCGCTCAGGCAGGCCAGGCAGCTCTCCCCCGCCCGGCTGAAGGTGGCCAACGCGCGCACCGACCTGGCCGCGGCGCAGGCGTTGCTGGCCGAGTTCTCCCGCACCTACGGCACCACCGTGCCGCCCGGCGAGATCGTCTTCCTGCCCAGGCTGCCCGTCCGCCTGCACAAGGCGGCCGTCAAGGCGGGCGAGCCGGTGGACAAGGCGGTCGCCACGGTCACCGGCGCCGGGTTCGTGGTGTCCGGCTCGGTGGACGCGGCCGAGGCCGAACGGGTCAAGGCGGGGCTGCCGGCGAGCATCGAGACCGACTCCGGCACGACCGTCCCCGGCACGGTGACCGCCATCGAGGGGCGTGACGCCAAGGGCGCCGTCCCGGTGACGGTCACGCCCGCCTCCGTGAAGGGGCTGCGCGGGCTCGCCGGGAAGCCCGTCACGGTCCGCGTGACCATCGGCGCCACCGGAGGGGAGGTGCTGGTGGTCCCCGTGGCCGCGGTCGTCACGGCGGCGGACGGCCGGGCCAGGGTGCGGGTGGAGACCGCGCCCGGCCGGACCGAGGAGGTGCAGGTGCGCACCGGCCTGTCCGCCGACGGGGCCGTGGAGGTGACCGGCGACCTGGAACCGGGTGAGCGGGTGGTGGTCAACAGTGGCTGAGCCGGTCATCCACCTTCGCGGGCTGACCAAGGAGTTCCCCGGCGACCCGCCCGTCCGCGCGCTGTCGTCGGTCGACCTGCGGGTCGAGCGGGCGGACTACGTGGCGGTCGTCGGGCCGTCGGGGTCGGGGAAGTCCACCCTGCTCAACACCCTGGGCCTGCTCGACCGGCCGACCCGCGGCAGCTACCGGCTCGACGGCATAGAGACCACCACGCTGAGGGAAGGGGCGCGCACCGCCGTCCGCGGGGGCCGGATCGGCTTCGTCTTCCAGTCCTTCCACCTGCTGCCGCACCGGAGCGTCCTGGAGAACGTCATGCTGGCCGAAATCTACGGCCGCGCCCCGCGCGCGGGACGGCGGGACCGCGCCGTGCGGGCCCTCGAACGGGTGCGCCTGTCGCACCGGGTGGACTTCCTGCCCGGCAGGCTGTCCGGCGGCGAGCGGCAGCGCGCCGCCATCGCCCGCGCCCTGCTGGGCGAGCCGTCGCTGCTGCTGTGCGACGAGCCCACCGGCAACCTCGACAGCACGAACACCGGCGCGGTGCTCGACCTGTTCGACGAGCTGCGCGCCCAAGGGATGACCATCGTCGTCATCACCCACGAGACCGAGGTGAGCGACCGGGCCGGACGCCGGGTCCGCATCACCGACGGCGTCCTCACGGAGGAGTAGACGTGCACCCGCGCGACCTGCTGACCGAGGCCGTGGCGGGCCTGCTGGCCCGCCCGGTGCGCTCGGCCCTGACCACGCTGGGCACCGTGCTCGGCATCACCACGCTCGTGGTGACCCTGGGCGTCGCCGCGACGGCCGGCAACCAGATCGTCGGCCGCTTCGACGAGCTGACCGCCACCTCCGTCACGGTCGAGGTCCCGGCCCACCCGTTCCCGCTGGTCGGATGGGCCGACGTGGGCCGGGTGACCCGGCTGCGCGGGGTGGTCTCGGCCGCCGCGCTCGCCGAGTCCGACCGCAGCGCCAACCTCGTCGTCCGCTCCAACGACGTCGTGGACCCGGCCCGCGTCACCGACCAGACGCTGACCGTGGTCTCCAGCAGCCCCGGCCTGCCCGCGGCGGTCAAGGGCAGGATGATCGAGGGCCGCTACTTCGACGCCGGGCACGTCGCCCGGGGCGACCGGGTGGTCGTGCTCGGCCAGCAGGCGGCCCGGCTGCTCGGCATCACGGGGCTCGACCGGGCTCCGGCCGTGTTCATCGGCACCCGGGCCTACACCGTGATCGGGGTGCTCGGGGATCTCCGGCGGGAGAAGAGCCTGGCCAGCGCGGTCATCCTGCCGCCCACGGCCGGCCGGCCCTACGGTCTGGGGACCGTGACGCGCGTCCTGGTCGACACCGCGCTCGGGGCCGCCGAGCTGATCGCCCGGCAGGCGCCCTCGGCGCTCAGCCCCGGCAACGAGGCCCTGCTCCAGGTCGTCTCGCCGCCCAGCCCCACCAGGGCCCGCGACGCGGTGGAGGGCGACGTCGACGCCCTGTTCCTGATCCTCGGGCTGGTCTCGCTGGTCGTCGGCGCGGTCGGCATCGCCAACGTCACGCTGGTGACCGTCATGGAACGCGTCGCCGAGATCGGGCTGCGCCGGGCGCTGGGCGCGGCGCGCCGGCACATCGCGGCGCAGTTCCTGCTGGAGTCCACGCTGACCGGGTTGATCGGCGGCGTGCTGGGCGCTTCCGCCGGGATCGTGGTGATCGTCGGGGTCTGCGCTGTCAAGCAGTGGACGCCCGTCCTGGACGTCGGGACGGCCGCCGTGGCGCCGGTGGCCGGGGCCGTCGTCGGGCTGCTGGCGGGCCTGTATCCGGCCCTGCGCGCCGCCCGGATGGAACCGGTCAATGCACTTCGCTAGGTATGGTGCGATTTCATGACATCCCTGCTGCTCGTCGAGGACGACACCGTGATCCGCACGTCGCTGGGCATGGCCCTGGAACGGTACGGCTACCGGGTGACCACGGCGGCCGACGGGCTCGACGGGCTGGAGGCCGCCCGTACGGGCGATCACGACCTGCTGCTGCTGGACGTGATGCTGCCCGGCCTCGACGGCATCAGCGTGTGCCGCAGCATCAGGGAGACCAGCCAGGTGCCGATCCTGATGATGTCGGCCCGCGGCGACGGGCTGGACATCGTGGCCGGGCTGGAGGGCGGCGCCGACGACTACGTGGTCAAGCCGGTGGACCTGCCGGTGCTGGTGGCCAGGATCCGGTCGCTGCTGCGCCGGGCCACCTTCGCGCGCACGCCCGCCGGGCCCGGCGCGGGGGCAGGGGCGGGGGCGGCGGTGCTGGAGTTCGGGGACCTGAGCGTGGACACCGGCGCGCTGGAGGTGCGGCGGGCCGGCCGGCGCGTCGAGCTGTCGCCGACCGAGCTGCGGCTGCTGCTGGAGTTCGCCGCCCATCCCGGCATCGTCCTGGAGCGGGCGACGCTGCTGCGCAACGTGTGGGACTACGGTTGGGACGGCGACAGCCGCGTGGTGGACCTGTGCGTGCAGCGGCTGCGCAGGAAGATCGGCGCCGAGCGCGTCGAGACCGTGCGCGGGTTCGGCTACAAGCTGGCCGTCACGTGAACCCGGCCTCGCTGCGCTGGAAGATCGCCGCTCTCGTCACGCTCGCCGCGACCGTCGTCGCCGCCGTGGTGGGGGTGCTGGTGCACCGGGCGACCTGGCAGCGGGCGCTCGACCTCGGCCAGGCGCAGGCCGAGGTGGCCCTGGAGCAGTCGCTGGCCGCCGGGACCGCCGAGGACGTGGTGCCCGTCGCCGAGCTCCCCGCCGGCCTGGCCGACCGGCTGCGCCCCGGCCGCCGGGTGGTCTGGTACGGGCTCGACCACCGGGACGAGCCGTGGATGTGGGCGGTCCAGCCGTACGGCGGCGACGAGGTGCGGAGCGTGCGGATCGCGATGGGCTCCGAGCTGCTCGGCCTCCAGGCGCTCGACCGGAACATGGCCAAGGCCGGGCTGCTCGCCCTGGCCGGGGTGGTGCCGCTGGCGGTGCTGGCGGCCGAGCTGCCCAACCGGCGGCTGCGGCGGGTCGCGCAGACCGCCCGCAGGATCGCCGGGGGCGACCTGGCGGCCCGGACGGACGCCCGCGGCCGGGACGAGATCGCCCGCATCTCCGCCGCCGTGGACTCGATGGCGGCGAGCCTGCAGCACCGGCTGCTGGCCGAGCAGCGGTTCACCGCCGACGTCGCGCACGACCTGCGCACCCCGCTGATGGGGCTGGTCGCCGTGGTCGAGCTGCTGGACGAGGGCGAGGTCACCGACCTGGTGCGCGACCGGGTGCGGGTGCTGCGGGCGCTGGTGGAGGACCTGCTGGAGGTGTCCCGGCTGGACGCCGGGGCCGAGGTCGCCGAGCGGGTGCGCGTGCCGCTGGCCGGGCTGGCCGCGGAGTCGGCGTCCCGGGTGGGGGTCGAGGCGCGGGTGCTGGCCGACGGGGACCCGGTGGCCGAGACAGATCCGCGGCGGCTCGACCGGATCCTGGCCAACCTCGTGCTCAACGCCCACCGGCACGGCGCGGCGCCGGTGGAAATCGCGGTCGGCGACCACGTGGTCGAGGTGCGCGACCGGGGGCCGGGGTTCCCGCCGGAGCTGCTGGCCGACGGGCCGCGCCGGTTCCGCACGGGCGCCGCCGAGCGGGGCCGCGGGCACGGCCTGGGGCTGACGATCGCGGCGGGCCAGGCCCGGGTCATCGGCGCCGAGCTGACCCTGTCCAACGCCCCGGACGGCGGCGCGGTCGCCGTCCTCCGCCTCCCGGCGAGCTGACGCCGGGATCGACGCCGGGATCGACGCCGGGGTTGACGCCGGGGTTGATGCCGGGGTTGATGCCGGGGTTGATGCCGGGGTTGATGCCGGGGTTGATGCCGGGCTGATACACGGCTGAGCGCGGGTGGATGCGCGGCCACGGCCGTACGGACACGCCGGTCGCGGAACCTGGCCGGTATGCGACGTTCCTTGATGTTTGTGCTGGTGGCGGGTCTTCTGTCGGGCTGTGCCGGGGCTCCCCCGGTCACCGGGGACGCGTCCCTGCCGTGGCCGCGGGAGGGGCAGGCGGCGGTCGAGGTGACCGGTGTGGGCAGCCTGGGCGTCAGCGGCGACCCGCGGCCGGTGCCGATCGCCTCCGTGACGAAGGTGATGACCGCCTACGTGATCCTGCGCCGCCACCCGCTCCGGCCCGGCGACGACGGCCCGCCGATCACCGTGGACCGCACGGCGGCCGAGGAGTCGTTGTCGCGGCTGGAGTCGACCGTCCCGCTCGTCCAGGGCCGGACGGTGCGGCTGCGGCGGCTGCTGGAGCTGATGATGGTGCCCTCGGGCAACAACGTGGCCCGGCTCCTGGCCCGCTGGGACGCCGGCTCCCAGGAGCGGTTCGTGGCCCGGATGAACGCCGCCGCCCGGCGCCTGGGCATGGCGGACAGCACGTACACGGGGGCCAGCGGCAACGAGGACACCACCGTCAGCACCGCCGCCGACCAGCTCAGGCTGGCCAGGGCGGCGATGGGCGACCCGGTGCTGCGGGCGGTGGTGGCGCAGACCGACACGTCCGTCCCGGGGGACGCCCGGCGGCTGCACAACACCAACACGCTGCTGAACAGGCACGGCGTCATCGGCATCAAGACCGGCTCGGGCACGGCCGCGGGCGGCAACCTGATGTGGGCCTCGCGCGTGCGGGGGCATCTGGTGCTCGGCGTCATCCTCGGCCAGGCCGCGCACACCGACCCGGCCGCCGCCAAGGCGGCGGCGCTGGAGGCGGGCGGGCGGATGAGCGCGGCGGTCGAGCGGTGGCTGCTCGACCGGTCGGGATGAGCCGAGCGGGCGGGGATCAGCAGTTCAGGCCGCTGACGATGCCCAGCTGGGGTGTCGGGTTGACGACCGCGCAGCCGTAGGTGCCCGACGGGATGGTGATCGACCCGGCTCCCGAACCCTCCCCCGTGCAGCCGGACCCCAGGATGTGGTAGCCCACGACGCTGCCCAGGTAGGTGCGGGAGCCGCCGGCGCAGACCCACGAGCCCATCGCGTGCGCGGACGACGCGGGCAGGGCCGCCCCGGCGAGGGCGATGGCCGAGATGACGGCGAGCCGTCGCACCAGCGTGATCATGAGGTTCCCTTTCCTCCGGAGGGACGGGGGCACCTCTTCCCTGCCCCGCCACCCGCCGCGCGCCACCCGGGGACGATGTCCACAACCGGACGCGATCCCCCGTCAGCGACGCTCGTCCGGGACCTTGGGCAGAGCGAGCACGGCCACCGCCCCGGCGGTCACGACGCCGGCGCAGGCCCAGAACGCCAGGGCGTACCCGGAGTCCGGCGCGCCGGCGGGGGCCGCGGCCAGGGCGGTCAGCGCGGCCAGCCCGAGGGAGCCCCCGACCTGGCGGGCGGAGTTGAGGACGCCGGAGACCAGGCCCGCCTCGCCGGGGGCGGCGCCGGCCGTGGCGGTCAGCGCGATCGGGGCCGAGGTGAGCCCCAGTCCGCCGGTGACGAGCACGCCCGGCAGCACGATCCCGACGAGCAGGCCGCTCTCCGGCGTGACGGCGGCCTGCCAGGCGAACCCCGCCGCCGAGACCAGCGCGCCCGCGGCCAGCAGCGGACGCAGCCCCACCCGGCCGGCCAGCCACGGCGTGGCCTTGGCGGCGACGACGACGGCGAGGGTGTGCGGCAGGAACGCCAGGCCCGCCTGGAGCGCGCTGTAGCGCAGCACCTGCTGCATGTGGAGCGACAGGAAGTACCAGAGCGCGAAGCCCGCGGCCCCCAGCAGGAACTGCACCAGGAGCGCGCCGGACACCGAGCGGGCCCGGAAGATCCGCAACGGCATCAGCGGCGCCCGCGCGAACCGGGCCTGCACCAGGACGAACGCGGCCAGCGCCAGCACGCCCACGCCCATCGGGACCAGCGCGCGCGCCGAACCCCAGCCGTACGCGGGGGTCTGCAGCATGCCCAGCTCCAGCGCCGACAGCCCGGCCGTCACCGTGATCGCGCCGGTCAGGTCGAGCCGGCGGGCGCCGGCGTCGCGGCTCTCGGCGAGCAGGCGCAGCGCGGCGACGACCGCGACCACCCCGATCGGCGCGTTGATCAGCAGGATCCAGCGCCAGGACAGGTGCTCGGTGAGCAGCCCGCCGACGAGCGATCCCGCCGCCCCGCCGGCCGCCCCGACCGCGCCCCAGGTCGCGACGGCCCTGGCCCGCGCCGGCCCGGCGGGGATCGTGGTGGTGAGGATGGTCAGCGTGGCCGGGGCGACCACGGCCGCGCCGAGCCCCTGGCACGCCCGCGCGGCGATCAGCAGCTCCGGCGTGGTGGCGAGCCCGCCCGCCAGGCCGGCGGCCGCGAACACGGCCAGGCCCGCGACGAAGGTGCGCCTGCGGCCGTAGAGGTCGGCCGCCCGGCCGCCCAGCAGCAGGAATCCGGCGAAGGTGAGGAGGTAGCCGTTGACCACCCATTGCAGCCCCTCGGCGCCCATGCGCAGGTCGGATTCCATGGCGGGCAGCGCGACGTTCACGATCGACACGTCGAGGACCATCATGAACTGCGCCAGGCAGACCAGGGCGACGACCGGCCAGTGGGGGGCGGGCGGCCGGGCGGCGCTCCGCCCGGCCGGTGGCGCGTCCGCGGTGTTCGTCATGATCGGAGATCTCGCCGACGGTCCCTGGGGCGTCACACGACGGCGACGGCGTCGACCTCGACCAGGCATCCCGGGTTGAGGCCGGCCACGACGTGCACCGTGATGGCCGGCGGCGGGTCGGTCCGGTTCCACACCTCCTGGAAGGCGGCCACTCCCTCGTCGAACGTGTGGCCGTCCAGCACGGCGATGCGCCAGTGGACGACGTTCGCCAGGGTCGCGCCCTCGCTCTCCAGGATCGTCATGAGGTTGCGGAACACCTGCCTGGCCTGCTCCCCCACCGTGGGGCCGACGACCTTGCCGTCGGGGCCGACGCCGTTCTGGCCGCCGATGTAGATGGTCTTGGCCGGCTGCTCGACCACGACGGCCTGGCTGAAGGCCGGGCTGCGGTGGAGCCCTTCGGGGTTGATGTGCCGTACGCCCATGTTCTTCTCTCCTCGCGTTCTGAAACCAGTTAAAGAGGTTTCGTTGCGACACCAGTTATAGTGGTGTCATGCGAGTGAACGCAACCGGACGGGTGCTGCACGATCCCAAGGGCGGGTCGTTCCGGTTCGACGCCGGCGCCCTCTGCCTCGACTTCGCCCACACCGGCGGCGAGGGCCAGTACGCGATCTTCGAGACCCTCCACGAGCCCGCCGACCTGGCCGAATGGCTGGCCGAGCCACCACTGACGGCGGTCATGACGGCCCCCGTGACCGTCGGCGAGCTCGCCGACGCCAAGGCCCTGCGCCAGGCGATCTGGGACGCGGCCCACGCCCAGGCGGCGCGCCGCCCCCTGCCCGCCGAGGCGATCACGGTGATCAACCGGGCCGCGTCGGCCGCGCCCCTGGTCCCCGAGCTCGCCGCCGACGGCGTCACCGCCGGATGGGCTCCGCCGGTGCGGGCCCCTCAGGTGCTGTCGACCCTGGCGCGGGAGATGATCGACCTGCTGTCCGGGCCGCTGGCCGAACGCATCCGCGAGTGCGCGAGCGACAACTGCCCGCTGGTGTTCGTCGACACCTCGCGCCCCGGCGCCCGCCGCTGGTGCGCGATGGAACGCTGTGGCAACCGCCACAAACTCCGCGCCCTACGCGCCCGCCAGGCCCTGGAGCCGTGACGGGCGGCCCCGCGCGCACTAAGGCCGGTCGAGGCTCGACAGGCCGTCGACCGCGATCTCGATCCCGCGCCGCCCGGCGGCCAGGACGTCGTCCTCTGAGCCGCCCTGCTCCTGGGCGACCATCCCGGCCACGGCCAGCGCGCCCATGAAGCTGCCGACCGCCGCCCCCGCCGACACCGGGTCGAGCCCCGGATAGACCTCGCACAGCGCCCTGGCCAGCCGGGGCTGGGTCTCCATCATGAGCGTCAGGCCGCGGGCGCGCAGCGCGGGCTCGGCGACCATCAGCCGCGCCCGCAGCGGCGACAGCGCGAAGCCGAGCTCGTCGTCCTCGGCCAGGCTGCGCACCATGGCCTCGAACATCCGGCTCAGCAGCTCCCCCAGCGGCTCCCCCGGCCGCCGCCCGGCGATCGCCTCCAGCATCACCCGCTCGCGGTCGCCGGCCTGGAGGAAGAGCACGTCCTCCTTGCTCGCGAAGTACGCGAAGAAGGTGCGGGGCGCGACGTCGGCCGCCGCGGCGATGTCGGCGACGGTGGTCTGCTCGTACCCCCGCTCGGCGAACAGCCGGACGGCGGCCTCCAGCAGCGCGCGTCGGGTGCGGGCCTTCTTGCGTTCGCGATGACCTTCCACGGCGCCACCCTACTGCATGCCCTGCTTTTATGCATAGGTTGCAAATTCGCAGCCTCTGCGGTTTTCTGAGGGCATGGACATCCTTCAGAGCCTGCCGCTCGACCGCGAGGACCCGTTCGAGCCGCCCGCCGAGCTCGCCCGGCTGCACGGCCCGCTGCACCGCATGATCTACGCCGACGGCCGTCCCGGCTGGCTGGTCACCGGCCACGCCGAGGCCCGCGCGGTGCTCGACGACCCGCGCTTCAGCAACACCTCCCAGGGCGCCGCGCCGCCGATCAAGGAGCTGGCGCCGCCCGAGGGCCTGGCCGACCTGGTGATCCCGCCGGGCTTCTTCATCGCCATGGACGACCCCGAGCACGCCCGCTACCGGCGGCTGCTCACCGGCCGCTTCAGCATGCGCAGGATGCGGCTCCTGGAGCCCAGGATCCAGGAGATCGTCGACGGCCGGCTCGACGAGATGGCCGCAGGCGGCGCGCCCGCCGACCTGGTCGGCGCGTTCGCGCTGCCGATCCCGTCGCTGGTGATCTGCGAGCTGCTCGGCGTGCCGTACGACGAGCGCGCGCGCTTCCAGGACACCACCGCCCGCGCGGTCGACCTGGACAACTCCCCCGAGCAGCGCGGCGCGGCGGGCGCCGAGCTGATGGGCTACCTGTCCGAGCTGGTCACCCGCAAGCGGGCCGAGCCCACGCAGGACCTGCTCGGCGAGCTCGTCTCCGGCGGCGAGCTGAACCACGAGGAGCTGACCGGGGTGGCCACCCTGCTGCTGACCGCCGGTCACGAGACCACCGCGAACATGCTGGCCCTCGGCGCGTTCCTGCTGCTGAGCCGTCCGGACCAGGCGGAGCTGGTGCGCACCGACCCCGGCGTCGCGGCGACCGCCGTCGAGGAGCTGATGCGCTACCTCAGCATCGTGCACCTCGGCCCGATCCGGGTCGCGCGGGCCGACGTGCCGCTCGCCGGGCAGACGATCAGGGCCGGGGAGACCGTGACGCTCTCCCTGCCGGCCGTCAACCGCGACCCGGCCCGCTTCCCCGACCCCGACCGCTTCGACGTCACCCGCGAGCCCGGGCCGCAGCTCGGCTTCGGCCACGGCATCCACCAGTGCCTGGGCCAGCAGCTCGCCCGCCTGGAGATGCGGCTGGCCTTCCCCGCGCTGCTGCGCCGCTTCCCCGGGCTGCGGCTCGCCGTGCCCGCCGAGGAGGTGCCGCTGCGCCCGCGCGCCACGATCTACGGCCTGGCGTCCCTGCCGGTCACCTGGTGAAGCCGGCGCGTTTGACGTGCCCTCCCGCCGTGCAGAGAGCATGACGGACGAAGGACGATCACGGGAGGCGCGCATGGCCGGTACGGACGGCGGGATCAGGCTGTGTCAGGTGGTGCTCGACTGCACCGACGCCAGGGCGCTGGCGGAGTTCTACCGGTCCCTGCTGGACCTGGTCTACCGGCCCGGCGACGAGCCCCCGCAGCCCGGGGCCGACGACGAGCGCGGCCGCGACTGGCTCGTGCTGCGAACCGGGGACGGCGCGCCGCAGCTCGCCTTCCAGCAGGTCGAGACGCTGCCGGCGGCGACCTGGCCGGAGCCGGGGGTGCCCCAGCAGCTCCACCTCGACCTGACCGTGCCCTCGGTCGAGAGCCTGCTGGAGCAGCACGAACGCGTTCTGCGCCTGGGCGGCCGGCTGCTGCTGGACCGGATCGACGACGACGAGGAGCCCCTGCGGGTCTACGCCGACCCGGCCGGGCACCCGTTCTGCGTGTTCGTCTCCCAGCGGGGCTGACCCTCCGGCGGGAGCGGTCAGCGGGCCGGCGAGAAGACCAGCGTGGCGTTGTGGCCGCCGAAGCCGAACGAGTTCGACATCACCGGCCCCCTCGCGATCGGGCGCGGCACGGCCGCCGCGTCGATGTCGCAGCGCGGGTCGAGCCGGTCCAGGTTGGCGGTCGGCGGCGCGGTGCACTCGGCCATCGCCAGCACGCACGCCACGGCCTCGATCGCCCCGGAGGCGCCGAGCGCGTGCCCGGTCACCCCCTTGGTCGAGCTCACCGGCACGGCGGCGGGCCCGAAGACGCGGCCGATCGCCTGCGCCTCGGCCAGGTCGTTCAGCTCGGTCCCGGTGCCGTGGGCGTTGACGTGCACGATGTCCTCGGGGGCCAGGCCCGCGTCGGCGAGCGCGGCGTCCATGCACCGCCGGGCGCCCTCGCCGCCGGGCGCGGGAGCCGTCAGGTCGTGGGCGTCGCTGGTACGGCCGTAGCCCGACACCTCGGCGTGGACGCGCGCCCCGCGGCGCACGGCGTCGTCGAGGCGTTCCAGGACGACGAACGCGGCACCCTCGGCCAGCACGAACCCGTCGCGATCGGCCTCGAAGGGGCGGCAGGCGGCCCCGGGGTCGTCGTTGCGGACCGACAGGGCGCGGCACCGGCTGAAGCCGTGCAGCATGCCGGGGGTGACGTTGGCGTCCCCGGCCCCGGCCACCACCAGGTCGGCCGAGCCGTCGCGGATCAGCCGGACGCCCTCGCCGATGGCGTGCGCGCCGGAGGCGCAGGCGGTGACCACGGACATGCTCGGCCCGCGGATCTCGTACCGCATGGCGACGGCGGCGGCGCCGGCGTTGGGCATGATCTTCGGGATGAAGATCGGCGACAGCCGCAGCGCGCCCGGACCGGGCGTGTCGAGCAGCGCCGACTCGTAGGTCTCGGTGCCGCAGAACGAGCTGCCCGCCACCACGGCCCGCCGCTCGGGCGGCACCCGCGGATGACCGGCGTCGGCCAGCGCGTCGCCCGCCGCGCACACCGCCAGCAGCGACGCCCGGTCCAGCCGCCGGGCCTGCCGCTCGGTCAGGTACGCCGAGACGTCCAGCTCCGGCACCTGGCAGGCGAAGCGCACCGCGAGCGCGGAGGTGTCGAAGGACGTGATGGCCCGTGCCGTCGAGCGTCCGGCGAGCAGCGCGTTCCACAGCTCCTTGGGGCCGGAGCCGGCGGGCGTGCGCAGGCCGAGCCCGGTCACCGCGACCCGGGGTCGCATCAGCCGCCCACCGCCGTCAGGTGGCGGCGGATGACGGCGGCCATGTCGGCGACGGTCCGCACCCGCTGGAGCCGGTCGTCGGCGAAGGTGCCCCATTCGTCCTCGACCACGGCGTAGAGCTCGGCGAAGTCCAGGCTGTCGGCGTCCAGTTCCTCGCGCAGGTCGGTGTGCGGGCCGATCTGGGCCGGGCTGACGCCCAGGACCCGCGCGCAGTGGCCGCGGAGCACGTCTGTTATCTGGTCGTCGGTCATGGTGCCGTCCGTTCTCTCGGCGGATGGGGGGCGTGTCCGAGTGTGCTCCAGGAGTGCGGGCGGGTCCGGGTATGACACATCAAATGTCCATCAAGCCGGGCCCAGAGCGTCCCTGACCAGCGACTCGGTCAGCGCGGCCAGCGCCGCCCGGTCCGCGCGCGGGCGTCCGGTGGGCTCGGGGCGTACGGGGGGCAGGAACGTCACCTCGGCCACCAGGTTCCGGGTCGCGACCGCGCGCAGCAGGGAGACCGGCAGGGAGTCCGCGCCGATCCAGGCGGCGCGGGTGGAGGTCGCGCCGCCTTCGCGGTAGCGCAGCGCCACCGGCCGGACGGTCGCGCCCGCCTCGACGGCGGCCTGGAACAGGGCCGGGTGGAAGGCTCCCATGGCCTGCCCGCACCAGGTGGTGCCCTCGGGGTAGGCCAGCACGGCGTCCCCGTCGCGCAGCGCGCCGGCGACGGCGCTGATCGCGGCGGGCAGCCCGGCCGGCCGGTCCTTGTCGATGAACAGCGTGCGGTGGGCCGCGGCCAGCGACCGGACCAGCGGCCACCGTCCGACGTCCCGCTTGGCGAGCTGGCGGGCCGGCGTGAGGGCCGCCATGATCAGCGGGTCGGCCCACGAGATGTGGTTGCTCACCAGCAGGGTGCCGTGGCCGTCCAGGGCGGGGACGCCGCCGGGGACCCGCACCGTGATGCCGAGCGCGCGCACGATCAGGCCCATGGCGCGGCGGCCCAGGCGGCCGCGCAGGGCGCCGGGGCGGCGGGCGGGCATCGCCGACAGCGTCAGGGCGGCTGCCAGGGCCAGGGCGCAGCCCAGGAGGCGGGCGGCCCGGCGCACCGGCCCGGCGGCGGCGACCGGCGGCCGGACGCACGCGTCCGGCGTGCACGGCGACAGCCCCGGCCCGGACGGCGGCCGCTCGTGGCGGTGGTCCTGATCGCGGACGGTCGTCACGACGTGCTCGCGGGTGTGCCCGCCGGCGCCGCGGGATCCGTCCCGTCCGGGCCGCCCGGACCGCCCGCGGCCGCGCCGACGGGGACGCGCGGCGGGTCGCCGGGAGAGCCGCCGCGCGCCCGTCTGCCGCGCAGCAGCCGGGGCGTCCACCAGTTGACGGGCCCGGCCAGGCGCATCACGGCGGGCACGAGCAGCGTGCGGATCAGCGTGCAGTCGACCAGGACGGCCACCGCGATGCCCACGCCGATCATCTTGAGCACGGCCAGGCCGGAGGTGGCCACGGCGGCCATGACGACGGCGAAGATGACGGCGGCCGAGGTGAACAGCCGCCCGGTGTGCTGCAGCCCGGTGGCGACCGCGGTGGCGGTGTCGCCGCGGTCGCGGTACTCCTCGGTGATCCGGGACAGCAGGAAGATCTCGTAGTCCATGGACAGGCCGAAGGCGACGCAGAAGATCAGCGTGGGCATGAGGGCGTCGATGCTGCCGGTGGCGGTGAAGTCGCCGACCAGCCCGCGCAGGTGGCCGTCCTGGAAGACGTGGACCAGGGCGCCGAAGGTGGCGGTGAGGCTGAGCACGTTCATCACCAGGGCCTTGACGGCCAGCACGACGCTGCGGGTCAGCAGCGTCACCATGGCCAGGGTGGCCAGCGCGATCAGCGCCAGGGCCGCGGGCAGCGTGCCGCCGATGCTCTGCCTGAGGTCGTCGAGCTCGGCGCCCGGCCCGGCGAACAGCGCCTGGCCGGGGGCCGGGATCGCGCGCAGGCGCCGGACGAGCTCGCTGTTGGCCACCGAGTACGGCTCGTGCGCGGTGGTGACGAGCAGCCAGGTGCCCGCCTCGCCGGTGAACCGGCGGCCCGCCCCGGGGACGGTGGCCGTACGGCTGTAGGAGCCGCCGGCGGTGTCCACCCGGAGCACGCCGTCGGTGGCGGCCAGGCGCCTGGCGTAGCCGTCCAGCGGGCCCGCGGAGCTCTGCCCGGCCATCCGCAGGTCCGGCAGCACGATCATGGTGCCGCCGACCACCTGCTGCCCGCCGAACTCCGCGCGCAGCGCCTGCGCGGCGCGGGCCGCGGGCGCGTCGGGCGGCAGGATGCGGTCGTCCAGGGTGCCGAAGCGGGCGCCGAGGAACGGCGCGCCCATGGCCAGCAGCAGCGCGGTGGTGGGCACGGCCACCGCCAGCGGGCGGCGCATGACGGCGACCGCCAGGCGGTACCAGGGCCCGTCCTCCACCGGCGGCGCGGAGCGGCGCGCGGCGTTCCACGGGCCGGGCACGGGCAGCCGGTTGACCCGGTCGCCGAGCAGGGTGAGCACGGCCGGGAGCACCACGAGGCTGGCCGCGGCCGCCGTCAGGCTGATCGTCATCCCGCCGACGGCCAGCGAGCGCAGGATGGTGAACGGGAACAGCAGCAGCGCCGACATCGACAGCGCCACGGTGGCCGCCGAGCAGGCCATGGCCCGCCCGGTGGTGCGCATGGTGACGGCGACGGCCTGGGCGGCGTCCTGGCCCTGGGCGAGCTGCTCGCGGAAGCGGGTGACGATGAACAGGCTGAAGTCGACGGCCAGCGCGAAGCCGAGCGCGCTGGAGATGCTCAGCGCGAACACCGAGATCTCCATGACCTCGGTGAGCAGGCGCAGCACGGCCATGGTGGCGATCACCGCCAGCGCGCCGATCAGCACCGGCAGCAGGGCGGCGACCAGGCTGCCGAACACCACGCACAGGATGGCCAGGGTCAGCGGCGCGGCGATCAGCTCGGCGGTGCGCAGGTCGGTCTCGCTGCGGTCCTGCGCCTCGACGCGCACCTGGGCCTCGCCCGTGGCGGTCAGCGACAGGGGGCCGTAGCTGCCGTGCAGGGAGTCCATGATCCGGCGGGCGGCGGCGTTGCGGGCGGCGTTGTCGCCGCTCAGGTGGGCCAGGACGACCGCCGCGCGCCCGTCGCCGCTGCGCAGCCTGGGCTCGTGGCCGCGCCAGTACGACGTGACCCGCCACACGCCCGGGTCGGCCGAGACGCGTTCGGTGAGCCGCGTCCCGGCGGCGTCGATCTCGGGGTCGTCGACCGGGCGTGCGGCGCGGGCGATCAGGACCAGGTCGGCGTTGCCCGCGTGGAAGGCGTCCTGGAGGATGTCGTCCGCGCGCAGGGACTGCGATCCGAGCGGCACGATGTCGCCCAGCACGAGCCGGTCGTGCACGTCCAGGCCGGCCACGAGCGAGACGGCGAACGTGACGGCCGCGCCCCAGAGCACGACCCGTCGCGGCCACCTCCGCCCACGGCCGGACGGCGGCGAATTGCCCCACATCGGTGAATCCTTACGTCGAGTAACGGTCGGTCGAGGCCGCCGCGCGCGCTCCCCCGCGGCGCGGGCCTGTGTGTTCGGGCCTGTGTTTACGGCCTGTGTTTTCGGCCTGTGCGGTCAGTCGAGGCCCGCGCGTACGCGTTCCTCGGCGGCGCGGGCCAGGGCGGCCCGTCCGCGCGGCCCGCGGCCGGGGGCGGGCGGCGGCAGGAGCGGGGTGAGCCGCACCTCGGCCCGCAGCAGCCGCGTCCCGGCCACCCGGACGACGGACCCGGCCACCGAGTCCTCCCCCACCCAGCTCCCCCGGCTCGACGGGCTCGGACCCTCGTAGTAGCGCAGGACGGCCGGGCACACCGCCGCCCCCGCGTCGATCGCCGCCTGGAAGACCGCGGGCCGGAACGTGCCGACCTCGCGCCCGCAGGACGTGGTGCCCTCCGGGAAGACGGCGACCGCCTCCCCGGCCAGCAGGGCGTCGCGGATCAGGCCGACCGCGGCGGGCAGCGTGGACAGGCGTTCCCTGTCGATGAACACCGCCCCGCAGGCCGCGCCGAGCGTCCCGATGAGCGGCCACCGGCGCACCTCCCGCTTGGCCAGCAGGCGGCAGGGCAGCGCGGCCAGCATGACCAGCGGGTCGAGCAGCGAGACGTGGTTGGCCACGACGAGCACCCCGGCCGCCTCCCCCGCGAGGTCGGCCGGACCGGCGACCTCGACCCGGACGCCGAGCGCGCGCAGCAGCAGCCGGGCCGCCGCCTGCGCGGTCCTGGCCCGCCAGCGCCTCGGCGCGGCTCCCATGACGAGGAAGGCGGGCAGCGCGGCCAGCAGCACCAGCAGGGCGGCGCACAAGCGGGCCGCGCGGCGCGTCCGTCCGGCGGCGACGGCCTCCTCCGGCAGGCACGCGCGCACCGAGCACGGCGCCCGCGCCAGCCACGGGTTGATCTCCACGCGCCGGCCGGGGCGTGCGACATGCCGCCACGTCGCCCGCCCCCGCCCCACCCCGGCAGGCGCCCCTACGGACGACCCTGCGGGCGGCACGGCGGGTGACACGGCCGGTGACACGGCGAACGGCACCACGGGCGGCGTGGCGGACGGCACAGCGGACGGCACGGCGGTCGGCGCTGCGGGTGGAGTCGGATGGGACACGCGGGACTCCCAGACGGTGATCGGCGGGCCGGCCCGAGCGGCGCTAACGGCAGCGCGAGACGACGGCGGGCGGCAGGTCGCGCCTGACCGGCCCCGGAACGTGGACCGTTCCAAGGCTCACGCGCGCCTGGCCCAGGAAGGCCCGGCGCGGGCAGGGTGCGGCGGCGAGGATCCGGCGCGGGTGGCGGCGCGCCGGGCCGGGTGGCGTACCGGTGCCCTGGCGCCGGGACGGGCGGGTATGGGGCGGATGTGAGATTTGCGACTGCACGATCATGAGCGTCCCGAATTCGGAGCGGGCTCGGCACCGGCGGCCCTGACCGCGGGGTGACAAGCGGATGATGATCCTGTTGATGCAGGTTAAGCGCCATCCGGCGGAGAGCGCGGAATTTGCGCCACGTGTCGCCCGACCTTGGCAGAACACTCCACAAGCCGTCCCGGCTCATGACCTGAGCCCCATAACCTGACAAGGTGATCTACGCGAAGACGCCCCTCACCCCCGAGATCCGTGCCGCCGTCTCCCGGGCCTGGGGCGCCGAAGGAGAGGGCGAGCGGCTGCACGGCGGGGAGGAGTCGGCCGCCTACCGCCTCGGCGACCACGTCGTCCGGGTGGGCCCGGCCGCGCGCGGGGTGACCGAGTCGGAGTGGTGCCACGCCGTCGCCCGGCACGCCGCCACCACGCTCCCCGAGGCCGTCGCCCCGCTGGCCATCGCGGGCGGCGCGACGGTGGTCGTCGTGGCGGGGCGGCCGATCTCCTGCTGGCCCTACGTCGAGGGCGACTGGCCAGACTCCGACGTCCCGGCGCAGCGGGAGGCGGGCGCGCGGCTGCTGGCCAGGCTCCACCGCGCGCTGGCCGGGCTGCGTCCCGGCCCGCGTCCGGTGCCCGCCTTCCAGGAGTCCGGCCTGTACGGCGACCCGCCCCCGGACGCCGCCGCCCTGCACGACCCGGTCCTCGACCGCTGGCTGGCGGCCTTCCACGCCGGGCACCCCGTACGCCACCCGCTGCACGGCGACTACTACACCGGCAACACCCTGGCCAGGGACGGCCGCATCGTCGCCGTCCTCGACTGGGACGAGACCTTCGTCGGCGCCCCCGAGCTGGAGCTGGCCGCCGCCGCGCTGGAGTGGGGCGACGACCTGACCGGGCCCAGCAAGGAGTTCGTGGCCGCCTACCACGAGGAGGGCGGCACGGCGGCCCCCCTCGACGACGAGTCGCTCGCCCAGCTCGTCCGGCACAAGCTGCGCAGGGAGCACGCCTACTTCCGCAAGGCCGCCGCGGCGGGCGTGCCGCACGACGAGGAGGACCTCGACTACCACCGGGCCCGGGTCGAGCTGTTCCACCGGCTGCGCCCCTGACCCGGGCGGCCCGGGTCAGAAGTAGCGCAGCCAGACGTACACCCAGGCCAGGGCCGTGCTGCCCAGGGTGACGACGATGCCGTACCGGGTGAACTGCCAGAACGAGATCGGGTTCCCGGTGCGGGCGGCGATCCCGAGGGCCACGACGTTGGCGCTGGCGGCGACCGCGGTGCCGTTGCCGCCGAAGTCGGCGCCGAAGGCGAAGGCCCACCACAGCGCCTGCCCGGTGGACGCGTCCGGTGCGGCGGCGGCCAGCTCCTCCACCACCGGCGCCATCGTCGCCACGTACGGGATGTTGTCGAAGAACGCCCCCAGCACGCTGGAGCCGAACAGCAGCGAGGTGGCCGCGGCGAAGTAGTTGTCGCCGAACAGGTCGATGGTGGCGCGGCCGATGGTCTCCATGGTCCCGGTGTGCACCAGCCCGGCGACCATGACGAACAGCCCGGCGAAGAACACCAGCGTGGGCCATTCGACCTCGCGCAGCACGTCCCCGAGCTCGACCCGGCAGACCAGCAGCATGACCCCCGCGCCGACCAGGGCGATGATCGAGGGCGCCAGATGCAGGACGGAGTGCAGCGCGAACGCCGTCACCACCGCGGCCAGCACCGTCATCGACCGCGCCAGCAGCGCGGGGTCGGTGATGGCGCGCCGCTCCTGCAACGCCATCACCTTGGCGACGTGCTCGGCGTTGTAGTGGAACGACCGGCGGAACAGCGGGTAGGTGAGCAGCACGAACACCCCGAAGATCACCACGACCGCGGGCGCCATGTGGACGAGGAAGTCGTTGAACGTCAGCCCCGCCCGGCTGCCGATGATGATGTTCGGCGGGTCGCCGATCAGCGTCGCCGCCCCGCCGATGTTGGAGGCCAGCACCTCGGCGATCAGGTACGGCTGCGCCGGGATGCGCAGCCGTCCGCACACCATCACCGTCACCGGCGCGACCAGCATGATCGTCGTGACGTTGTCCAGGAACGGCGAGGCCACGGCGGTGATGGCCATCAGCATCGCCATCAGCCGGTACGGCCGCCCCCGCGAGCGTTTGGCCGCCCAGATCGCCAGGTAGTCGAACAGCCCGGTCTGCTTGATCACCCCCACGATGATCATCATGCCGAGCAGCAGGAAGATGACGTTCCAGTCGATGCCCGCGTGCCCTGAGGAGAACACCTCCTCCCCCGGTGTCAGCCCCAGCACGGTCATCAGGCCGGCCGCCACCAGGACGACCTTGACCTTGTCGGCCTTCTCGGTGGCGATGAAGAAGAACGCCACCACGAAGATGGCCATGGCCAGGATCGCGCTCATGCGGATCAGTCCGGAAGGCTCGTGATGGCCAGGCTGGTCAGCAGGCGTTCCAGAGTGATCGCCCCCGTGAGGGTGGCGTCCGCGCCGAGGACGGCGACCAGCGGGCTGCGCGTGCGGGCCATCAGCGCCGCCACCTCCAGGAGGGTCGCGTCCGGCGGCACGGTGACGGGCCGGGCGGGCGGCCTGGGCAGGCAGTCGCCGACCGTCAGGTGGGCGAGCTCCTGCCAGAACAGCTCGGCGTCGCTCTCGTCGAGGGTGCGGGCCAGGGCCTGGTCCTCCTGGTACGTGCCGGGGATGGCCAGCCGCAGCACCTGGGTGCCCGGCAGCACGGTCGCCGGCCTGCCCCGCTCGTCCACCACGATGAGCCCGGGCAGCCGGTTGACCACCATCAGGCGCACGGCGCGTCCCACGGAGTCGCGGGCCGTCACGGTCGGCAGGGTGACGGCGATGTCCTGTGCTCGCATGGCACCGTCCACGGTGGTCGGAGTGGCGGGGTGACGACGGTTCGCGCCGGTTCGGGGCACGGTCGTATGACGGATCTTGATGGGGAGCCTCCAGCGGGGGCATGGGCGAAGGTCACAAAGGCGGCGGGGGCGGCTCAGGCGCCCGGCCCCGGCCACGGGACGGCGGCCGGCCCCCGGCGCGGCCCGCGCGTCGAATGGCCCCGGGGGACGGACCGCGACCCGCGGGCGGGCAGGAGGAGAAGCGGTCCTGCCGCCGCGGCTCGGAGAAGGTCCGTGCCACGCATCGCCCACCTCCTTACGGTCCGTCCCTGTTTTCCGGGGAGACCATGCCATCACCGCGCGGGGGGCCGCGCCCATCGGGTCCGGCCCCCATATCGGGTGGGGGCGCGACCGTATCCGGGCCGGGTCAGTGGACAGCGCGGGCGGCGAACGCCCAGGCTGGAGGCATGAGAGACGCCGTCGCCACCGCGCCGGAGCCGCCTGGCCGCACCCCGGCCCAGGCGTTGTTCCGCCGCCTGTTCGTCATCAACGCGCTGGTCTTCGCCGCGGGCACGTTCGTGCTGGCGCTGTCCCCCGCGACGGTCTCCTCCCCGGTGCTGCTGACCGAGGTCCCGGTGCTGCTCATCGGCCTGGCGCTGATCCTGGCGGCGAACGCGTTCCTGGTGCGGGCCAGCCTGGCCCCGCTGACCTCCCTGACCGCCCTCATGCGGCGGGTGGACCTGCTGCACACCCACGACCGGCTGCCCGCCGGCAACCGCGACCTGCGCAGCGTCACCGACACCTTCAACCAGATGCTCGACCGGCTGGAGGAGGAGCGCAGCGTGGCCAGCGCCCAGGCCCTGGCCGCCCAGGAGGCCGAGCGCGGCCGCATCGCCCGCGAGCTGCACGACGAGATCGGCCAGAGCCTCACCGTCGCGCTCCTGGCGCTCAAGCGGGTGCGCGACCGGGCGCCCGCCGAGCTGGCCGGCGAGCTCGGCCACGCCCAGGAGGCGATCAGGACCAGCCTGGACGAGGTGCGCCAGGTCGCCCACCGGCTGCGTCCCGGCGTCCTGGAGGACCTCGGGCTGACCAGCGCACTCACCGCGCTGGCCGCCGACCTGTCGCAGACCGGCACGGTCGAGGTCACGCGTAGACTGGCGCCGGGGCTGCCGCCGCTCAGCTCCGAGGTCGAGCTGGTGCTCTACCGCATCGCCCAGGAGAGCCTGACCAACGTCGCCCGCCACGCCGAGGCCACCAGGGCGACGCTCACGCTGACGCCCGACGACGGCGACCTGGTCCTGCGCGTCACCGACGACGGCCGGGGCGGCATCGGCGAGCCGGGCGCCGGCATCCGCGGCATGCACGAGCGCGCCCTGCTCATCGGGGCCCGCCTGAGCGTGCACTCGCCGCCCGGCGGCGGCACCGAGATCGTCCTCACCGTCCCCGGCGCGGCCAAGGAGAACGCCCGATGACCCGCATCCTGCTCGCCGACGACCACGCGCTCGTCCGCCAGGGCGTCCGCCTGATCCTCGACGCCGAGCCCGACCTGACCGTGGTCGCCGAGGCGGCCGACGGGGCCGAGGCGGTCGAGGCCGTCCGCACCCACGACATCGACCTGGTCGTCCTGGACATCGCCATGCCGCGCATGACCGGCCTGCAGGCCGCGCGGGAGATCTCCCGCCGCCGGCCCGGCATCCGCCTGCTGATGTTGTCGATGTACGACAACGAGCAGTACTTCTTCGCCGCGCTGAAGGCCGGGGCCTGCGGCTACGTGCTGAAGTCGGTGGCCGACCGCGACCTCATCGAGGCGTGCCGGGCGGCGATGCGCGGCGAGCCGTTCCTCTACCCCGGGGCGGTCACCGCGCTGATCCGCGACTACCTCCACCGCCACCGGCACGGCGACCCGCTGCCCGACAGCCTGCTGACCGCCCGCGAGGAGGAGATCGTCAAGCTCATCGCCGAGGGCCACTCCACCAAGGCCATCGCCGACACCCTGGTCATCAGCCCCAAGACCGTCGACCGCCACCGCAGCAACATCCTGGCCAAACTCGGCCTCAACGACCGGCTCGACCTGACCCGCTACGCCATCCGCGCCGGCCTGATCGAACCCTGACCTCGGCGGACGGCCGCGCCCCCGGGTCCCGCGGTCCCGGCGGCCCGGCCGGATGGAGCCCGCGGGCACAGTTCCATGAGACGATCGAGATCATGATGGGTCCGTTGGGCGCGAGCAGTGACGTCCTCCACGCCTCCCTTTCGTCCTGTTGTGCTCCGGCACGGGCCGCCGCCGACCCTGCCGCCGATCCCGTCGCCGTGCCGGTCGTGTGCTGAGCATGGCCGCGGACACCGTCGCGTCCTGGGGCGCGCTCACCGGTCAGGAGGCCCGCGGCCTCGTCTCCCGCATCGAGGGGCTGCGTCCGCGGCGCGGTCCCGGCGACGGGGGCGAGGTCCCCGCGGCCGACGTCGACGTCGTCGAGGGGCTGGGCCCGGCGGCGGCCGGCGTGGCGGCGGCCTGGCTGCGCGAGCGGCCCTCCCCGGCCCTGCGGCGCACGCGGCTGCGGGTGCTGGCCTCCTACCTGCGGTGGCTGCGCGGGCAGGATCCCGGCGGCGACGTGCTGGGGGCCGGGTCGCAGGTCGACGCCTACTGCCTGGCGGCGCTCACCGCCGGCCTGGCGCCGTCCGGCCGGCCGCTGGCCCGCGCGACGGTGATCCGCAGGCGGGCCGTGCTGGCCTCGTTCTACGCCTTCGCCGGACGGCACGGGCCGGCTCTCCCGGCGCCGGCCGCCCACCCGCCCACCCCGGCCGAGCGGCGGCTGCTGCGCGGCGGGGTCGCCGTGCTGGCCGAGGAAGGGCGCTTAGCCGAGGCCGTGGCCGTCGGGCTGCTGGAGTCCACGGGCGCCTCCGTCGACGCGCTGGCCCGGCTGACCCCGTGCGACGTGCACCTGGCAGGCGCCGGCGACCCCGTGCTGATCACCCTGCACGACGGGCGGGGCGACATCGTCGCCTTCCCGCTGGCCCCCTACCTGCGCCGCCCGCTGCGCCGCCTGTGCGGCGACCGGCCCGCCGACCACCCGCTGCTCACCGGCGAGGCGGGCCGGCGGGTCGACCTGGCCTGGACGCGGGCCGCGCTCACCGACGCCGCGCTCGCCGCCGGCCTGCCCCGGCCGCGGGCCGAGGGCCTGCACCCGCACCTGCTGCGCGCCCTGACGGTGACCGAGCTCGGCGGGTCACCCACGCGAGCGTGACGACGACGGCCCCGGGGCCACGACGAGCCCCGGGGCCGCTGCGGGGTCACGGCCCGGCACCGGCGCGGTGGACGCCGTCCGGCGGTGACGGCGCCGCCGCCGGTCCGGCCGGGTTCAGGCGGCCCCGGTGAGGCGGCGGCGGAACACCCAGTACGTCCACGCCTGGTAGCCCAGCACCAGGGGCGTGAGGACGGCCGCGACCCAGGTCATCACCGTCAGCGTGTACGGGCTGGAGGCCGCGTTGGTGACGGTGAGGCTGTTGGCCGGGTCCAGGGCGGGCATGACGTTCGGGAACAGGCCGGTGAAGATGGCGGCCACCAGGGCGACCACGGCGACCGCGCTGGCGGTGAAGGCCCAACCGTCACGGCCGCGCACGGTCGCGGCCACCGCGCCGGCCAGGCCGAGCGCGACCAGCGCCACGGCGGCCCACCGCAGCGCGCCGCCGCCGCCGGACAGCAGCAGGAACGCCATCACGACCAGGAACGCCGCCGGGGAGATGCTCTTGGCCATCCGGCCGGCGGCCAGGCGCAGGTCGCCGGTGGTGCGCAGGGCCAGGAAGACCGCGCCGTGCAGGGTGAACAGCAGCAGCGTGGCCAGCCCGCCGAGCAGCGCGAACGGGTTGAGCAGGGTCAGCAGCGTGCCGGTGTACTCGTGCTCGGCGTTCAGCGGCACGCCGCGCACGATGTTGGCGAAGGCCACCCCCCACAGGAAGGCCGGGACGAGCGAGCCCCAGAACAGCGCCCGGTCCCAGCCGCGCGTGCTGTCGCTCTTGCTGCGGTACTCCAGGGCCACGCCGCGGGCGATGAGCGCCAGCAGGATGAGGAACAGCGGCAGGTAGAAGCCGCTGAACAGGGTGGCGTACCACTCGGGGAAGGCGGCGAAGGTCGCGCCGCCGGCCACCAGCAGCCATACCTCGTTGCCGTCCCACACCGGGCCGATGGTCTTCAGGACGGCCCGCCGGTCGGCCTCCTCGCGGCTCAGGACGGGCATCAGGATGCCGACGCCGAAGTCGAAGCCCTCCAGCAGGAAGTAGCCGGTCCACAGCACGGCGATCAGGACGAACCAGACGTTTTCCATGATTTCCTCAGTAGCTCAGCGCGGGGACGGCGGTCTCGGGCTCGTCCTGCTCGTTCGGCCCGATCCGGATGAACTTGACCAGCAGCCGGATCTCGATGATCGCGAGCACGGCGTAGGCCAGGGTGAAGCCGACCAGCGTGATGGCCACCGAGGGGACGTCCGCCGTCGGCGATACGGCGTAGGCGGTGCGCATCAGCCCGAAGACGGTCCACGGCTGGCGGCCCATCTCGGTGAAGATCCAGCCCATGCTGTTGGCCAGGAACGGCAGGCCGATCCCGGCGATGGCCAGCCGGTAGGCCCACCGGCCCGCGGGCAGCCGGCCGCGCCTGGTCAGCCAGAGCCCGGCCAGGGCGAGCAGCGCCGACAGCATGCCGAACCCGATCATCAGCCGGAAGGACCAGTAGGCCAGGCCGACGATCGGCCGGTAGTCGCCGGGGCCGTACAGGGCCTCGTAGCGGGCCTGGATGTCGTTGATGCCCTCGACCTCGCCGTCCAGGGTGTTGGTGGACAGCAGGCTCAGGCCGTAGGGGATCTGCAGGTTGACGTGGTTGCGGCCGTTCTCGACGTCGCCGATGGCGAACAGGGAGAAGCCGGCGGAGGTCTCGTCCTCCCACAGGGCCTCGGCGGCGGCCATCT
Organism: Nonomuraea sp. NPDC049646; assembly: GCF_044465525.1. Taxonomy (NCBI): domain Bacteria; kingdom Bacillati; phylum Actinomycetota; class Actinomycetes; order Streptosporangiales; family Streptosporangiaceae; genus Nonomuraea; species Nonomuraea sp. NPDC049646. The sequence continues at coordinate 51,678 of NZ_JBITLU010000001.1, forward strand.
TCATCGGCTGCTGCTCGGTCATGATCTGGGCCTGCCAGTGGCCGGAGAACGACACCCCGACCGCCGAGACGAGGCTGACGGCCAGCGCCAGCCGGGCCGAGGTGCGGAAGAGGGAGACGTCCCGCTTGCGCAGCAGGAACCAGGCGCTGACGCCCAGCACGAACGCGGCCGCGGTCAGGAACGCGCCGAACAGCACGTGCGGGAAGGTGACCAGCGTGGTCGAGTTGGTCAGGACGGCCCAGATGTCGGTCAGCTCGGCGCGGCCGTTGTTGATCCGGTAGCCGACGGGGTGCTGCATCCAGGAGTTGGCCGCCAGGATGAAGTAGGCCGAGATGTTGGTGCCGATGGCGGCCAGCCAGATCGTGGCCAGGTGCAGCCGGGGCGACAGCCGGTCCCAGCCGAAGATCCACAGGCCGAGGAAGGTGGACTCCAGGAAGAAGGCCATCAGCCCTTCCATGGCCAGGGGCGCCCCGAACACGTCGCCGACGAAGCGGGAGTAGTCACTCCAGTTCATCCCGAACTGGAACTCCTGCACGATGCCCGTCACCACGCCCATGGCGAAGTTGATCAGGAACAGGCGGCCCCAGAACCGGGTCAGCCGCAGGTACTCCGGCTTCTTCGTCCGGTGCCACGCCGTCTGCAGACCGGCCACGATGATCGACAGGCCGATCGTGAGCGGCACGAAGAGGAAGTGGTAGACGGTCGTGATGCCGAACTGCCACCGGGAGAGATCCAGGACATCCATGCAGGCCAGGCTCCTCTTCCCGGCCGCCGCGCCGTAGGGCCGTGCGTCCCGGGGGCGAGGGACGTTGGTCCCATGAAGGGGCGAAAGACCCTGTCCGGGGTACGTGGTGCTGGATACCTTCGACGCGCATGGGGACGCAGAGGCAGGAGAAGACAGTGACAGCGACCGGCGACTTCGGCCACCGCATCCAGTACCACCGGCAGCGGCTGGGGCTCACCGTCGAGCAGGTGGCGGAGCGGGCGGACATGTCCGCCGGCTACCTGCGGTACATGGAGGAGCACGTGGACATCCCGGACCGGGGAACCCTGACCCGCCTGGCCGACGCGCTCGGGACCACCGGCCAGGATCTGCTGGGCGGCGGGCGCGACCGTCCGCCGGGCGTCGGGCCCGCGATGGCCGAGCCCGTCCTGGAGGTCCTCGACCGGGAGGAGTGCCTGCGCCTGATCGCGCCCGGCGGCATCGGCCGGATCGCGTTCAACGGCTCGCACGGGCCGACGGTGCTGCCCGTCAACTTCCGCGTGCACGACGGCGCCGTCGTCTTCCGCACCGCCGCGGGCGGCCCGCTCGACCAGGATCTGCGGACCGGCCTGGAGGGCGTCGAGGTCATGGTGGGCTTCGAGGTGGACCGGATCGACGAGGCCCGGCGGCAGGGGTGGAGCGTGCTCGTGCAGGGGCCCGCCCACCACGTGACCCCCGACGAGCAGGACGGATCGGACGTCACCCCGTGGGCGGGCGGCGACCGGCGGCTGCACATCCGGATCGTCCCCCACCACGTCACCGGCCGGCGCATCCACTCCATGTGAGGGCCGGGCCGGGAGCTAGAGACGCGGCCGGACCACCGCCACCGGGCAGGCCGCGTGGTGCAGCACCCCGTGGCCGACCGAGCCCAGCACGGCCGAGGCGAACCCGCCGAGCCCGCGCGAGCCCACCACCGCCAGGTCGGCCGTCCCGGCGGCGCGGACCAGGGCCGAGACCGGGTGCTCGCACGGCTGTTCCTCGGTGATGACCAGGTCGGGATCGGCCTGCCGCCACGGGACGACGTGCCCGTCCGCCTGGCGGTCGGCGTCCTGCATGACCTCGATGAGGCTGCCGTAGGCGGCGGCGTACGGCGAGGCGACCGGGATCTGCCAGGCCGAGACCACGTGCAGCCGCGCCCGGCGCGCCCTGGCCTGCTCGACGGCGTAGTCCATGGCCGCCCGCGCGTGCCCGGAGCCGTCGAAGCCGACCACCACCCGGTCGTGCCGCCCCTGCGGCGGCGTCCGGACGACGACGACCGGGCCGTCGGCGTGCCCGGCCACGGCGACGCTCACCGACCCGGCCAGCATGCCGGTGAACCCGCCGAGCCCGCGCGAGCCCAGCACCAGGCTGTCGGCCGCCGACGACTCCGCGACCAGGGTGTCCACGACGTTCCCGGTGAGCGTCTCCGTCGTCACCCCGGGCGGCCCCGTCCGCGCCGCCAGGGCGGCGGCGGCCTCCAGCGCGCGGGCGGGGACGTCCGTCCCGCCGGGCCGGCGCACGTGCACGATCCGCAGGTCCAGCCCGCGCCGCGCGGCGTCGGCCGCCGCCCATCCCACCGCCGCGGTCGCGGGCGCGGATCCGTCCACCGCCACCACGATCTGACCGCCCATCACGCCTCTCCTTCCCGGGCTCCTCGCGCCCTCAGGTCCGCGGCCGGGCCGCCGTCGTCCCCGGGACGACCGGCGCACAGGACGCCGGGCCGTCCGCGCAGGGGACGTCGCCGACCGGCCTGATCAGCTGTCCGCGCCGGTCCAGCCGGATCTCGACGCGGGCCGTGCTCTCCTGGGCGGCCGTGACCGGGCCGGCCGCCACCAGCGCCGCGCCGGCGGCGGCCAGCAGCGCCACCGCCACCCTGGCGACGCTCATCCGGGTGCCCCTCCCCCTTCGGCGGGCGCCGGTCAGCGCGCCCGGACGGGCACGCGCCGCCGGTAGACGACGTAGGGCCGCCACAGGTACGCCACCGGCGCCGACCACACGTGCACCAGCCGGGTGAACGGCCAGATGGCCGCCAGCAGCCAGGCCGACATGGCGTGCAACTGGAACAGCAGCGGCACGTCGGCCATCAGCCGCGGGTCGGGACGGAAGGTCAGCACGCCCCGGAACCAGACGGCGATCGTGGCCCGGTAGTCGTAGCCGCCGCCGAGCAGGTTGCTGCCCACCGTCGCGGCCATGCCGAGCGCGATCACCACGGCCAGCACGGTGAACAGCACCTTGTCGGCGCGGGTGGTGGTGCGCCGCACCCGCGGGCTGGTCAGGCGCCGGGCCAGCAGCAGCGTCAGGCCCGCGACGACCATGACCCCGGCCGCGGTCCCGGCGCTGACCGACACCAGGTGGTAGAGGTGCTCGTCCACGCCGACGGCCGCGGTCCAGCTCTTGGGGACGAGCAGGCCGAGCACGTGACCGCCGATGGCCGCGAACGCGCCCAGGTGGAACAGCGGCGAGCCGAGCCGCAGCAGCCTGCTCTCCAGCACCTGCGTGGTCCGGGTGGTCCAGCCGAACTGGTCCACCCGCCAGCGCCAGACGTGCCCGGCGACGAAGATCGTCAAAGCGACATAGGGGACGATCGCCCAGAGCACGACGCTCACGGCCGTACCTCACTCTCGTTCAGCGGCGGCCCGTACGGGGCCAGGCCGACCTCCTCGGCGGGCGGGCCGGCCAGGGCGAGGTCGGCCACTGCGGCCCGCTCGGCCTCCGACATGCCGGGCAGCACCGCGCACAGGGCGTCCAGCACGAGCGCGTACGGCGAGCCGGCCTCGTGCAGGGCGGTGCGGATGAGCTCCAGCCCCTTGCGGTGCTGGCGCAGCGGCGCCTCGCCCACGTCCGGCCCGGCCAGCGCGGCGAACTCGCACACCACGGGCAGGAAGTCGGGCAGCTCGCCGTCGGGCGGGGTGAGCCCGGCCACGCGGTAGCGCTGCTTGAGCGTCAGCAGGGCCATGCCCCGGCGGCGGGTGTCGCCGTGCAGGTAGTAGGTGAGGTAGAGGCTGGACCTGCGGCGCAGGTCGAAGGTCTCGACGTAGTGGCGGGCCAGCGGCATCGGCTGCCGGTCGCCGAACCACCACAGGAACTGCTCCAGCGCCTGGCGCGGATGCCCGTCGGGCAGCGCGGCGACGGCCTCGCGCAGCTCGGGGCGGGCGGCCAGCAGCCCGGCGTCCGGGTACTGCAGCAGCAGCGAGACCAGCCGGAGCAGCGCGGCGCGGTCCTGCGGCCGTTCGACGACGGCGTCGGGGGCGGGCAGCAGTCTCATGACGCCGGTCCCTTTCCGGTGAACAGCTTCAGGCCCAGGCGTCCGTCGCTGCGGCGGCCGGTCACGCCGGTCGGGTGGAACTCGCTCATCCCGGGGCCGCCGTCGCCGTCCAGGCTGCATCCGGCGGCCTGGGCCGACAGCGCGGCGGCGTCCTCGCGGTGGGCGGCGGGCACGACGTAGCGCTCCTCGTACTTGGCGACGGCCAGCAGGCGGTACATCTCCTCCATGTCCCGGGCCGTCATCCCGGCCGACTCCAGCAGGTCCCCGGCCACGGTGCCGTCGAGGGTGCGGGCCCGCATGTAGCCGCGCATCGCCGACAGCTTCATCAGCACCCCGGCCACCACCTCGGTGTCCCCGGCGCTGAACAGCCCGGCCAGGTACTCCAGCGGGATGCGCAGGTCGGTGATGGCGTGGAAGACGTTGTCGGGGTCGTCGGCGTCCGCGCCGGCCCCGGTCACGGCGTCCAGCACCGGCGACAGCGGCGGGATGTACCAGACCATCGGCAGCGTGCGGTACTCCGGGTGCAGCGGCAGCGCCACCCGGTAGCGCATGACCAGCCGGTAGATCGGCGAGCGCCGCGCGGCCTCGATCCAGTCCTCGCTGATCCCGCCGGCCCGCGCGGCGGCGGCCACCTGCGGGTCGTCGGGGTCGAGGAAGACCTTGCGCTGGGCCTCCAGCAGGTCGCGCGGGTCGGGCACGCGGGCGGCGGCGAGCACGGCGTCGGCGTCGTACAGGACGAGCCCGATGTAGCGCAGCCGGCCCACGCAGGTCTCGGCGCACACGGTCGGCTGTCCCGCCTCGATGCGGGGGAAGCAGAACGTGCACTTCTCGGCCTTGCCGGTCTTGTGGTTGACGTACACCTTCTTGTACGGGCACGACGAGACGCACATGCGCCAGCCGCGGCAGCGGTCCTGGTCGACCAGGACGATGCCGTCCTCCTCCCGCTTGTACATCGCGCCGGAGGGGCAGGCGGCCACGCACGCCGGGTTGAGGCAGTGCTCGCAGATGCGTGGCAGGTGGAACATGAAGGTCTGGTCGAACTCCATGCGCACCTTCTCGGCCATGGCCGCCAGGTTGGGGTCGCCGTGGGCGTGCTCGGGGGCGCCGCCGAGGTCGTCCTCCCAGTTCGCGCCCCACGTGATGTTCATGTCCTTGCCGGTGATGGCCGACTTGGGACGGATGACCGGCACGTGCGGCCCGGCGGGGGCGTTGAGCAGGGTGTCGTAGTCGTAGGTGGCCGGCTCGTAGTAGTCGTCCAGGTCCGGCAGGTCGGGGTTGGAGAACAGGCTGAGCAGCCGCTTGACCCGGCCGCCCGCCCGCAGCTTGAGCCGGCCGCGCCCGTCGAGCTGCCAGCCGCCGTGCCAGCGTTCCTGGTCCTCGTACCGCTTGGGGTAGCCGACGCCGGGCTTGGTCTCGACGTTGTTGAACCAGACGTACTCGACGCCGTCCCGGTTCGTCCAGGTCTGCTTGCAGGTGACGGAACAGGTGTGGCAGCCGATGCACTTGTCCAGGTTCATCACCATGGCGACCTGTGCCATGACGCGCATCAGTAGGTCACCTCCTGGCCGCGGCGGCGGATCACCGTGATCTCGTCACGCTGGTTGCCGGTCGGCCCGTAGTAGTTGAAGGCGTAGGTGAACTGCGCGTACCCGCCGATGAGGTGGCTGGGCTTGAGCAGCAGCCGGGTGAGGGAGTTGTGCACGCCGCCGCGCCGGCCCGACCGCTCGGTGAGCGGGACGTTCACGTTGCGGTCCTTGGCGTGGTACATGTACACGGTCCCGGCCGGCATCCGGTGGGAGACGACCGCCCTGGCCACCACCACGCCGTTGCGGTTGTACGCCTCGATCCAGTCGTTGTCGGCGGCCCCGATCGAGGCGGCGTCCTCGACGCTCATCCAGATCGTCGGCCCGCCCCGCGACAGGGCCAGCATGTAGGCGTTGTCCTGGTACTCCGAGTGGATCGACCACTTCGAGTGCGGCGTCAGGTACCGCACGGTGACCTCGGCGCCCTGCCCGTCAGCCTGCCCGTCGCGCTGGTCGCCGTGGTGGCGGCGCAGGTCCAGCGGCGGCCGGTAGGCCGGAAGCTGCTCGCCCAGCTCGATGATCCAGTCGTGGTCGAGGAAGAACTGCTGCCGGCCGGTCAGGGTGTGCCACGGTTTGTCGCGTTCGACGTTGATGACGAAGGCGGAGTAGCGGCGCCCGCCGGTCTCCGAGCCGGACCACTCGGGCGAGGTGATCACCGGCTGCGGTCTCGACCGCGTGTCGGCGAACGTGATGCGCCTGCCCTCGTGCTCGGCGGCCAGGTCGGCGAGCCTGGTCCCGGTGCGCTTCTCCATGGTCTCGAAGCCCTGGGTGGCCAGGCGGCCGTTGGTGGTGCCGGACAGCGCGAGGATGGCCTCGCACATCCGGTCGGCGGTGCCGAGAGAGATGTGGCCCTCGGGGGTCTCGCCGTTCTGCTCGCGCAGGTAGTCCAGCTCGGGGCCCACCCGGTAGGTGATCCCCTTGGTGGTCAGGCCCAGGTCGGCGAACAGCGGCCCGATCCCGCGCACGCGCTCGGCGACGGCGCCGTAGTCGCGCTCGACCGTGACGATCTTGGGCATCGTCCGGCCCGGGACGGGCTCGCACTCGCCGTGCTTCCAGTCACGCACCCGGCCGCCCGGCTGGGCCAGCTCGTCCGGGGTGTCGTGGGTGAGCGGGACGGCCAGCACGTCGGTCCGCCGGCCCAGATGGCGGGCGGCCAGCTCGGAGAAGGCGTCGGCCAGCCCGAGGAAGGCGTCGTGGTCGGACCTGGTCTGCCAGGGCGGGGCGATGGCCGGGTTGAAGGCGTGCACGAACGGGTGCATGTCGGTGCTGGACAGGTCGTGCTTCTCGTACCAGGTGGCGGCGGGCAGGACCACGTCGGAGAACAGCGCCGTGGACGTCATCCGGAAGTCGATCGTCGTCAGCAGGTCGAGCTTGCCCTCGGCGGCGTTCTCCCGCCAGGTCACCTCGGCCGGGCGCAGCCCCTCGGGCGTCTCCTCGTTGCGCGCCTCGGCGTCGGCGCCGAGCAGGTGGCGCAGGAAGTACTCGTTGCCCTTGCCGGACGAGCCGAGCAGGTTGGCCCGCCACACGGTCAGCACCCGCGGGAAGTTGGCCGGGTCGCCCGGGTCCTCGGCGGCGAAGCGCAACCGCCCGGCCTTCAGCTCCTCCACCACGTACTCGGCCACCGGGACGCCGCGCGCGGCGGCCTCGTCGGCGAGCTTGAGCGGGTTGCGGTCGAACGTCGGGTGCGAGGGCAGCCAGCCCAGCCGGGCCGCCTGGGCGTTGCAGTCGGCGAACGAGCGGCCCGCGAACCTGCCCTCGCCCAGCGGGCTGGCCAGCTCGCCGGCCCCGATGCGCTCGTAACGCCACTGGTCGGTGGCCAGGTACCAGAACGCGGTGCCGGCCATGTGCCGGGTCGGGCGCTGCCAGTCGAAGCCGAAGGCCAGGTGCTGGAAGCCGGTGACCGGGCGGACCTTCTCCTGGCCCACGTAGTGCGCCCAGCCGCCGCCGTTGACGCCCTGGCAGCCGGTCAGCAGCACCAGCGTCAGGAACGAGCGGTAGATCTGGTCGGAGTGGAACCAGTGGTTGGTGCCGGCGCCCATCGCGATCATCGACCGGCCCCGGGTGCGCTCGGCGTTGCGGGCGAACTCGCGGGCGATCCTGGCGATCGTGGCGGCCGGCACCGAGGTGATCTCCTCCGCCCAGGCCGGGGTGTAGGGCTGCGTGGCGTCCTCGTAGCTCGCCGGCCATTCGCCGGGCAGGTCGCGGGCCACGCCGTACTGGGCCATGAGCAGGTCGAACACCGTCGTGACGAGCTTGCCGCCCATCTCGGTGACCGGGACGCCGCGGCGCATGACCGAGCCGCCCTCGGTAGGGCCCTCGTCGAAGCGCGGCAGGTCCACCTCGACCGCGCGCCCGGACCGGCCGAGCAGGGTCAGCGCGGGGACGGCGCCGTCCAGGTCGAGGTTCCAGCGGCCCTCGCCCTCCTGGCCCCAGCGGTGGCCGAGCGAGCCGTTCGGCACCTGCGCCGCGCCGGTCGTCTCGTCCAGGAAGACGGTCTTGAACTCGGCGTTCTCGCTCTCCTGGCCCAGGTCGGCGGCGGTCAGGAAGCGGCGCGGCACGTACGCGTCGCCGCGCGGCTCCAGCGTCACCAGGAACGGCAGGTCGGTGTACTTGCGCACGTAGTCGGTGAAGTAGGGCACCTGGCGGTCGCGGAAGAACTCGGTCAGCGTCACGTGGCCCATCGCCATGGCCAGGGCGCCGTCGGTGCCGGGGTGCGGCGCGAGCCAGTCGTCGGCGAACTTGACGTTGTCGGCGTAGTCCGGGCTGACCGCGACGACCTTGGTGCCCTGGTAGCGCGCCTCGGTCATGAAGTGGGCGTCCGGGGTGCGGGTGACCGGGATGTTGGAGCCCCACATGATCAGGTAGCGGGAGTTCCACCAGTCGGCCGCCTCGGGCACGTCGGTCTGGTCGCCCCACACCTGCGGCGAGGCGATCGGCAGGTCGGCGTACCAGTCGTAGAACGACAGCAGCGTGCCGCCGATCATCGACAGGAAGCGGGTGCCGGCCGCGAACGAGGCCATCGACATCGCCGGGATCGGCGAGAAGCCCACCACCCGGTCGGGGCCGTGGTCCTTGATGGTGTGCACGTGGGCGGCGGCCATGAGCTCCAGGACCTCCTCCCAGCTCGACCGGACGAACCCACCCTTGCCGCGGGCCCGCTTGTAGGCCCGCGCGCGCTCCGGGTCACCGGTCAGCTCCGCCCACGCCAGCACGGGGTCGCCCAGCCTGGCCTTGGCCTCGCGCCACATCTCCAGCAGCACCCCGCGCACGTACGGGTAGCGCACCCGCGAGGGAGAGTAGGTGTACCAGGAGAAGGACGCGCCACGGGGACAGCCGCGCGGCTCGTACTCGGGCGACTCCGGGCCGACCGACGGGTAGTCGGTGGCCTGGTGCTCCCACGTGATCAGGCCGTCCTTGACGAACACCTGCCAGGAGCACGAGCCCGTGCAGTTCACGCCGTGCGTCGAGCGCACCACCTTGTCGTGCGCCCACCGGTCCCGGTAGAAGCGGTCCCAGGCGCCGGGATCCACCTGGTGCAGGGTGCGGCCGTCGGCCGACACCTCCGCCCTGGTGAAGAACTTCCTGGCCGCCAGCAACGGCCCCATGCCCGGGATCGCGTCTATGTCGCTCACAACTCTTCCCCTGCCACAACGGTCATGGATCCAGGCTGGTGGGCGGGCATGCGCTCCCGGCAGGGACCAAAGTCCCTTCGTACCGGCCGATGGGCCCACGACCGGCAGCCGGGGACCTTGGTCCCTACTTCCGGGTGACGGGAGGCGGTAGCGTCGGAGACATGATTCGTGTGTTCCTTCTCGACGATCACGAGGTCGTGCGGCGTGGCGTGGCCGCCCTGCTGGGCTCCGAGGACGACATCGAGGTGATCGGCGAGGCCGGGACCGCCGAGTCGGCCATCGCCCGCATCCCGGCGCTGAAGCCCGACGTCGCGGTGCTCGACGTGCGCCTGCCCGACGGCAACGGCGTCGACGTGTGCCGCGAGGTGCGCTCCAAGCTGCCGGGGCTGGCCTGCCTCATGCTGACCTCCTTCGCCGACGACGACGCCCTGTTCGACGCGGTGATGGCCGGCGCCTCGGGCTACGTGCTCAAGCAGATCCACGGCTCCGACCTGGTCGGCGCGGTGCGCACGGTGGCCTCCGGGCAGTCGCTGCTCGACCCGCAGACCACCGCCGCCATGTTGCAGCGGCTGCGCGACCAGGCCGCCCGGCAGGACCCGCTGGCGGCGCTGTCGGAGCAGGAGCGGCACATCCTCGACCTGATCGGCGAGGGGCTGACCAACCGGCAGATCGGCGAGCGCATGTTCCTGGCCGAGAAGACGGTCAAGAACTACGTGTCCAACCTGCTGGCCAAGCTCAACATGCAGCGCCGGACGCAGGCCGCCGCGCTGTCGGCGCGGTTGCGGGCCGACCGTCGCGACTGAGCGTCACCCTCATCGGGACTTTCGCCTCTGACGCCGGGAACGTACCTGGTGGGAGGCTGAGAAGCATGCAACTCGACTCGTCCGGGCTCCAGGTGCTCTCTCGTGAGGAGTGCCTGCGCCTGCTGTCGTCCACGCCGATCGGGCGGATCGTCTACACCGATCGCGCCCTGCCGGCCGTGCAGCCGGTCAACTTCTGCCTCGACGGCGAGCGTGTCGTCATCCGCACGTCGATCGGGTCGAAGCTGGCCGCGGCCACCCGGCACGCCGTGGTGGCGTTCGAGGCCGACGAGTTCGATCCCGCGATGCGCACCGGCTGGTCGGTGACGGCGGTCGGGCACGCGCGGGCGGTGACCGATCCGGCCGAGACGGCCCGGCTGGCCGCGCTGCCCCTGTCCCCGTGGGCTCCGGGCAGCCGCGACCACTACATCGTGGTCGACGCCGAGCAGGTGTCCGGCCGCCGGATCGCCGGGTGACGTACCGCTGACGCCATTGCGCGGGGCCCGGCCGGACGGCCGGGCCCCGCTTTTTTTCGTGCGGTCAGCGCGAGCCGGCCGGGCCGGCGACCCGGCGGGCGGCCAGCGCGCGGACCGCGGTCACCGTCAGGGCCAGGGTGAGCACGGCGGTGGCCGCCAGCAGGGCCAGGCCGAGGCCGTACGAGCCGAGCCGGCCGTACAGGAAGCCCATCACCAGCGGCGGGACGAACCCGCCGAGCCCGCCGGCGGCGCCGACCAGGCCGGTGACCGTGCCGACCTTGTCGGCCGGGGCGACCTGCGCGACCAGGGCGAAGGTGGCGCCGCTGCCGGCGCCGAGCGCGGCGGCCATGGTCAGGAACGCGATCGTGCCGACCGGCATGAGGCCGGGGGTGAGCGCCTGGACGCCCGCGGTGCCGGCGGTGACGACGAACACGCCGGTCAGCACGGGCACCGGGCCGACGCGGTCAGACAGCCAGCCGCCGATCGGCCGCGCCAGCACGGCCAGCACGACGAACCCGGCCATCCGGTTGGCGGCGTCGGCCTGCTCCAGCCCGTAGCCGGTCTGCAGGTAGGCGGGCAGGTAGACCGAGAAGGCGACGTAACCGCCGAAGGCGACCGCGTACAGCACGCACGCCTGCCAGGTGATCGGCAGCCTGAGCGCGGCGGCCAGGCGCGCGCCGAGCGGCTGGGTGACGACGGCGCGGCCGGGCGCGTCGCGCAGCACCAGCCACGCCACGACCGCGTACGCGGCCAGCACGACGGCGGTGATGAGGAACGGCACGGCGGCGCCGCCGCCGCGGACCAGCGGGACGGTGGTCAGCGCGCTGATCGCGGTGCCGCCCATCCCGGCGCCGAAGATCCCGACGGCCAGGCCGCGCCGGTTCGGCGGGAACCAGGCGTTGACGAACGGCACCCCGACGGCGAACACGGTGCCGCCGACGCCGAGGAAGAACCCGCCGATCAGCAGCGAGACCATCGATGTCTGCCCGAACAGGCCGATGAACAGGACGGGGACGATGGTGGCCGCCGAGACCAGCGGGAACATCACCCGGCCGCCGAACCTGTCGGTGAGCGCGCCGACCGGGATGCGGCCCAGCGACCCCACGATCACCGGGACGGCCACCAGCAGGGCCTGCTGCCCGGCCGACAGCCCGAGCAGTTCCTTGAAACGCGGCCCGAGCGGACTGAGCAGGGCCCAGGCCCAGAAGTTCACCGCGAAGCCCAGGGTCGCCAGGGTGAGCATCAACGCCGGGCTGCGGCCGGGGGTGGTGGCCGGTGCGTTCGTCATGTCTTCCTCACGTGGTTCATGCGGAGGTGGGGCGGCCTGGATGGCCGCGATCACCTGGCTGTGCCGTCTCATCACAGCTCAGCGGGCATGACGCGGGGTATGGACGAAGGTCCCGACCTCCCGGGACTTAGGACGCGCGAGGTGCCGGCGCGGCCCTCACAGCGGGACGTGCCAGCGCAGGCGGGTGCCGCCCTCCTCCGGCGTCTCCAGCTCGGCGGCCCCGCCGAGGTCGGCGGCCCGTTCCTCGATGTTGCGCAGGCCGCTGCGCCGCCCGCCGTCGCCCACGCCGACGCCGTTGTCGCCGACGACGAGGGTGAGCCGGCCGCCGGCGACCTCGATGGAGACCTCGGCCCGGGTGGCGTGGGAGTGGCGCACCACGTTGGACAGCGCCTCGCGCAGGACGGCGAGCAGGTGCCCGGCCACCTCGTCGGGCACCAGGGTGTCGATCTGCCCCTCCATGCGCAGGCCGGGCATGAACCCCAGGTGCGCGCCGGCCCCCTCGACCAGGTCGACGATCTTCGTGCGCAGGCTCGGCGCGGCGTCCTCGCGCGGGGCCTGGAGGGCGAAGATGGACGAGCGGATCTGCCGGATGGTCTCGTCCAGCTCGTCGATGGCGTGTTGCAGCCGTTTGCCCGCCTCGGGGCGTTCGACCAGCCGGACGGTGCTCATCAGCGTCATCGCGGTGGCGAACAGGCGCTGGATGACGACGTCGTGCAGGTCCTTGGCGATACGGTCGCGGTCCTCCAGCAGGCCGAGCCGTTCGGCGTCGCGGCGGGCCTCGGCCAGCTCCAGCGCGATCGCCGCCTGCCCCGCGAACGACTCCAGCATCTGCTGGTCGGCCCCGCTGAACGGCAGCCGTCCGCCGCGCTTGGCCAGCATGAGCACCCCGCGCGCGCGGGGCGCGGCGCCCAGCGGGACCATCAGGCCCGGCCCGTAGCCCAGCCGGCGCAGCGGCGAGTCGGGGTAGGGCGCGCCCGGCAGGTCCCGCTCGGACCTGGGCTCGGCGTGCGTGAACGCCTCCCCCGCCAGGGTCGCCGAGACGTCGAACGCCGTCCCCAGCAGCTCGTCGGCGCCCTCGCCCTCGGCCACGTCGACGGTGAGCGTGCTGCCCGACGGGTCGGGCAGCAGCACCTGGACCAGGTCGGCGTCGCTCATCTGGCGGGCCCGCGCCGCCATGGTGGTGAGCACCTCGCGGGAGCCGGCGCCGGACAGCAGACTGGTGGTGATCTCCGAGGACGCCTTCAGCCAGGTCTCGCGGCGGCGCGACTCCTCGTACAGGCGGGCGTTCTCCACGGCGACGCCGGCGGCGGTGGCCAGGGCGATCACGATGGCCTCGTCCTCCTCGTCGAAGTCGCCGCCGCCGCGTTTCTCGGTCAGGTAGAGGTTGCCGAACACCTCGTCGCGCACGCGTACCGGGACGCCGAGGAAGGTGCCCATCGGCGGGTGGCCGGGCGGGAAGCCGTAGGACTCGGGGTGGTCGGAGATGCGGCCCAGCCGGAGCGGGCGGGCGTCCTTGATCAGCAGGCCGAGCAGGCCGAGCCCGTGCGGCCAGTGCTCGATGCGGGCGATCTCCTCCTCGCTCAGCCCCACCGGGATGAACTGGACGAGCGTCTGCTCCTCGCCGACCACGCCGAGCGCCCCGTACGTGGCGTCCACCAGCTTGGTGGCCGTCTCGACGATCCGGCGCAGCACCGTCTCCAGGTCGAGGTCGCTGCCCACCGAGACGACGGCCTCCAGCAGCGCGTGCACCCGGTCGCGGGTGGCCAGGACGGCGTTGAGCCTCGTCTGCAGCTCGGCCAGCAGCTCGTCGAGCCGCATCTGGGGCATCAGGCTGCTCTGCTCACTTTCCGACATGCCGTTCAGTGTCCCAGCTCCTGCACCCGCTGCCGGAATCAGCCCGCCAGGCCGCCGGACGCCAGGGCTACAGCAGCGGCGGGACGGTGAACAGGTCGTCCCGGTCGCGGTCGAGCTCGGTCACGACGTCGACGACGCCCTCCACCGCCCGGACCGCCTCGGTCAGCGCGGCGGCCCGCGTCCCGCTCGCCGGCCTGCCGGTGATCGTGACCACGCCGGCGTCGATCGCGACCGCGAACGTGCCGTCCGGCGGGAGCACGGCCCTGACGTCCGCCTCCAGCTCGGCGGCCGGGCGGGTGAAGACGCGCAGCACGTCGCGCTGGTGCAGGGTGCCGACGACGCGGCCGGTGACCGGGTCGATCACCGGAAGCTGCTTGATGCGCCGGGCGTGCATGATCCTGGCCGCCTCGCGCACCGGCATGCCCGGGGTGACCGTGACCGCCGGCGACGTCATCAGCTCCGCGGCGCTGACGGCGGCGGCCTTGCGGTGCTCCTGCCGCCGCGCCCGCGAGTCGAGGACGGACACGGCGTGCCGCGCCCGGCCGGTCTCCTTGAGCAGCAGGTCGTCCTCCGACACCACGCCCACCGGCCGCCGGTCGGCGTCGATCACGGTGACCGCGCCCACCGCGTACCGCTTCATCGCCGCCACGATGTCGGCGAACGACGCGTGCTCCAGCACCGCGATCGCCACGCGTCCCATGACGTCCTTGACCTCGATCGACATGATCGCCACCTCGCTTTCCGCCTCCACGGTCCCTCGCGCGGGGGCGGTGGCGGCAGCGGCGAACGTCCCGCGGCCGAAGGGCTTAGGTCCTGGACGCCGGCGGCGGTGAGCGGACGTCAGTGGAGCGGGCCCGCGAAGACCACGATCTCGTCGATGTCGCCGGCGGCGGTGAGATGGACCATGTCGGTGCCCGACAGGACGGTGGCGCCGTCGGGTCCCTCGAAGCGCCAGCCGAACCGGGCCCACTCGTGCGGCGCGTCGACGGACGTCGTGCGGACCATGCGGCAGCCGCCGGCCCGGTAGCCCTGCACCACCTCGGTGACGAAGTCGGCCACCGCGCCCCGGCCGGCCCCGCGGCCGAGCGGCCCCCAGAACACCACGTCGGCGGCGAGGGCGCGGCTGAGCAGCGCGGAACGGTGGTCGGGGTCGTCGGCGTTGGCGGCGGCGATGAAGGCGTCGATCGCGTCGGCGTGGGCGCGGTGCTGCCGCTGCGGGGATGCCGCCGGTTCGCGCACGGTCATGTCGTCCTCCATCCGTCGCCGGGGCGTGCGGGAGCCGGGTCCGGTCGCCCGCCGATCGACTTGAGCCAGTACACCACCACCGTACCCCTGACCTACTTCTCTTCCGGCTGGTTCCCCACGAGCAGGTTGAACGCGCCGGTCAGCAGGTTGAGCGAGACCAGGCCGACGACCTCGGCGATCACCCGGTCGCTCCAGCCGTGGGAGCGCAGCGCGGCCACCTCCTCGTCGGTGATGGACGACGGCTCGACCAGCACCCGCACCGCCACCGCGATCAGCGCGGCCTCCCGCGCGTCGGCCGAGGTGCCCTGGCGGGCCAGCGCGACGTCGGCCTCGCTCAGCCCGGCGGCCAGCGCCCCCTCGGTGTGCGCGGCCAGGCACGTGCCGCAGCCGATCCACTCCTGCACGGCCAGCGAGATCTTCTCGCTGAGCGCGCGAGGGAGCTTCACCCGCTTCATCGCCCGGGAGAAGTCCAGGTATCCCTGGAGCAAGGCGGGCGAGTGGGCCATCGTGGACACCATGTCACCCACCGTGCCGTGCCGGGCGACGAGGTCGTCCAGGATCTGACGGGACTTCTCGGGGGCCTTCTCAGGAACGAGCGGTTCAAGACGTCTCATACGGCGCACTCTATACCCTTAGGGGGTATCCAGGAAATCGGTTCCGATTATGTTGAACCGGATCCGGCGGGCCCGCGTACCTTCGAGCATGCACAGGCTCCTGCGCGGTGAGATGTTCATGCTGGGCGGCTTCGTCGCGGCGGCGGCGGCGACGATCCTGCTGATCCTGCCCCCGTCGATCGACCCCGCGGACGCGCAACGGACCATCACGCCCTCGGGCCCCCTCTCGGCCGCCGACATCGACCTGCTGATCAAGGTGCGGCAGGCGGGCCTGTGGGAGATGCCCGCGGGCGAGTACGCCGCCACCCGCGCCCAGTCGCCGCGCGTCAAGCAGGTCGGCAAGCAGATCATGGGCGAGCACCAGAAGCTGGACCAGATCACCCGCGACACGGCGGCCAGGCTCGGCGTCGCCCTGCCCGACGAGCCCAACCCCGACCAGCAGCGCTGGCTGGCCCAGCTCGCGGCCGAGAGCGGCCCGGCCTTCGACCAGGACTACGCGAACCTGCTGCGCGCCGCGCACGGCAAGGTCTTCGGCACCCTGGCGCTCGTCCGGGCCGGGACGAGGAACGCCGAGATCCGCAGGTTCGCCCAGGAAGGCATCAACTTCGTCATGCGCCACATGACGTACCTCGAATCGACCGGCCTGGTGAACCACAACCAGCTCCCCGAGCCGCCGGTCCCGTCCCCCGCCCCGCCCACCTCCTGACCTGCCGGCCCCTGGAAGCGCGTCTTTCCACGGGGGACCGGTCCCATCGACACTCCGGCGGAACACCGACCTCATGCCCGAACTTCTCGAAGCACCCGTCCGCGCGTCGCGGCGGGCGATCGCCGCCCTGGGCATCGCCCTGCTGGCGGGGTGCGCGGCCGCCCCCGTCCCCCAGGGGCTGCCGGCGCACCACCACGGCGCCGCTCCCCCCGCCCCCGCCGCCGCCGCCGCGCCGAAGGTGCCGGCCGGCGACATGAAGCAGCTCACCGCCCTGCTCGGCTGCCCCGGCGGCAAGCTCCAGACCGACGCCGCCGAGCTGCGGCAGGCGGCCTGCGACACCCCCCAGGGGCGCCTGACGATCGTGACGTTCAGCACCGACCAGGGCAAACGAGACTGGCTCGACATCGCCCAGGCGTACGGCGGCGCGTACCTGGTCGGCGACCGCTGGGTCGTCGTCGCCACGGCCGACCTGCTGGAACGGCTACGCGACCGCCTGGGCGGCGAACTGGAAACCCCGCAACACCATTGACCCTTGCCGGCGCCCCCTCTCCCCGTCGCCCGGTGCGGCCGCCTGGTGCGCAAGGGGGCGGATGACGGCCCGGACGGGCTCTGGCACGATGGCCGGATGCAGGTCGGCCGTCCCGTGGTCCGCGCGCTTCGCGCCGCGGTGTTCACGGCCGTGTGCGTCCTGGCCTCGGCGGCCCTGCACACGCTGGTCGGCGGCACGGCGATCGCGCCCGGCCCGCTGGCCCTGGCCGTCGCGGCGACCTTCGCGGCCGCCTACGCCGCCGGTTCCCGCCCTCGTGGACGGGCGCCCCTGCTGGCCATGTGCGTGGCCGCCCAGTACGGCCTCCACGAGCTCTTCGACGCCTCCGAGTCCGCCCGGTACGGCCTGAGCCACCTGCTCGACGCCTCCTCCCCGTCCTTCGCCGGGCCGCCCGCCGGGCCGCCCGCCGGGCCGTCCGCCGGGGCCGTCGTCCATGGGCACGGCTCCGCCGGGATGGTGGTGATCCACCTGGCGGTGGCCCTCTCGTCGAGCTGGTGGCTGGCCCGCGGGGACGCGGCGCTGGCGGCGTTGCTGCGGTTGAGCACGGTCCGGCTGGCCCGGCTGTGGGCCGTCCTGTGCGCCTGGCTGTCCGTCCTGGCTCCGCCGCCCGCCGGGCCCGCCCGCGCGTGCCCGCTGTGGCCTCCCGTGGCGGGTCACCGGGCGCTGCTGCTGGCTCCGGTGCTCTCCCGGCGCGGGCCGCCCCGCCCGGCCGCGCGCGCCCGGCCGTCCGCCCGCTGACGTTCCCCGTCATGCGGCGGGTCCGGCGTGCCTCCAGCAGGCAGTCGACCCAGCCGGCGCCGCCGCGGCACGCCCCTCGCGTCCCGTCGCGCGCCGGACCGCATGTCCATCCGGCGGTCGAGCCGGATCCAGGAACCTCGGAGTTCGCAGTGACCTCTTCCCTTCGTCCCGCGCGTCGCCCGTTCCGGGCGGCCCTTCGTGCCGGTGTCGCCGTCGGCGGCGCCGTCCTGCTGCTGCTGGCCGCCGCGCCCGCCGCGCTGGCCCATGACCGATTGAAGAGCAGCTCGCCCGCCGACGGCGCCAAGCTCGCGCAGGTGGAGAGCATCGAGCTGGAGTTCACCTCCCGCATGACCATGCCGACCCTCGTGCTCGACGGCCCGGCGGGCGAGAACCTGCCGCTGGGCAAGCCGCGGGCCCAGGGCGTCACGGTGAAGGCCGAGCCGGCCGCGCCGCTGGAGCCCGGCCGGTACCGGCTGGCCTGGCGGGTGGTCTCCTCCGACGGCCACCCGATCGCCGGCGAACTGCGCTTCACCGTCACCGCCCCGGCCACCCCGGCCACGAGCACCCCCGAAGCCACCCCGACCGAGGCCCCGACCGAGGCCCCGACCGAGGCCGCAGCCGCGAGCCCGACCGGGACCACGGCCGGTGCCGCCCCGGCGGCCTCCCCGTCGCCGGTCGCCCAGGCCGAGGCGGAATCGGGCTCGGGCGGCGTGCCCGGCTGGTTGTGGGTGGCCGCGGCGGCCCTGGTGGCGGGCGGGGCCGCGACCGTCGTGGCCGGCCGCCGCAGGCGCGCCACCGGCGACGCCGGCGGGGACGCCGGCCCCCGGCCCTGACCGGGGCGCCGGTGCTCTAGGTGGCCATGGCGGCGGGCAGGCGCGGGCGCAGGGCCCTGCGGTGTTCCAGGCGGGCCACCGCCAGGGCCGAGACCAGCCCCGCGAAGGTCAGCGACAGCCAGGGCAGCCCCGCCCAGCCCGCGTCGGCGGCGACGTCCAGCAGCGCGCCCGACAGCAGGTTCCCGGCCAGGATCCCCGCGCCGGAGGCCAGGTTGTACAGGCCGTAGTAGGTGCCGACCAGCTCCTCGCCCGCCATGTCGGCGATGGTGGCCATCTCGAACGGGAAGGCCACCAGCGTCCCGGCGCCGAGCAGCAGCGCGCACACCAGCGCGGCCGTCAGCGTCGCCGCCCGCGGCAGGTGGAGCTGCGCGGCGGCGACCATGGGCAGGAAGGCCGCCCCCATGAGGGCCAGCCCGCGGGTGATCGCCTGGCCGCGGCTCCATCGCTCGCCGCACCAGGCGGTCAGGCGCACCTGCCCGGCGATGCCGAGCAGCGCCGACACCGCGTACAGGGCGGTCACCGCCCACTGGCCGCCGCCGGCCCGCTGCACCGCCAGCGGCAGGGCGAGGTACATCTGGTACGACAGCGCGTACGAAGCGATCATCGACGCCGCGAACGAGACGAACGCCCGGTCACCGAACGCCAGCCGCCACGCCCGCAGCACCGGCTGCCGCGCCCGCCCCGGCTCCCGGGGCCGCGCGGGCAGGTAGAACCCCTGCAGCACGGTCAGGACGGCGAAGATCCCCGCCGCCCCCAGGCACACCGCGGTGAACCCGCCCGCCAGCAGCAGCACCCCGAGCAGCGGCCCGAGCAGGATGCCGCCCTGGTAGAACACGTTGAACACGGCGAAGGCCGCCACCTTGCGCGGCCCGGCCGCGGCGGCGAGGTACGCGCGGGCCGCCGGGTTGAACAGCGCCCCAGCCAGCCCCGTGATCACCGCGGCCGCCACCAGCAGCGGCAGCGACGTGGTGAGCCCGAACAGCGCGAACCCCACGGTACGCAGGGCGCACCCCGCCATGATCATGGGCTTGTGCCCGAACCGGTCGGCCAGCGTGCCGCCGATCAGGAACATGCCCTGCTGGCTGGCGTTGCGCAGGCCGAGGATGAGCCCGATCGTCCAGGCGGCGAGCCCAGCGCCGGCCGACAGGTGCTGGGCGAGGTAGGGCATGAGCATGTAGAAGCCGATGTTGATGCCCGCCTGGTTGATCTGCAGCAGCCGGATCGGCCGGTCGAAGGAGCGGAACTGCGCCAGCGTGGCCTTCATCGCCGGCCCGCCAGCGGGTCGCGGACGGCGGCGCAGCGGGTCCAGCGGCGCACCTCGCGCTCGGCGGGGTCGTCCAGCTCGTCGGGCTCGTCGGCCGGGGTGACGCCGAGCAGGCCGTGGGCGCGGCAGTAGCCGTCGTCGAAGACCGTGTTCCAGTAGCGCCAGGGCCCGTCGGGGAAGACGGCGACGACGCAGCCGCCCGGCCCGGCCCGTCCGGCCAGCCAGCGGGCCACCAGGCTGACGGCTCCGGTGCTCCAGCCGCCGGAGACGTAGTGCTGGGCGGCCAGGGTGCGGCAGGCCCACACCGCCTCGGCGGCGCTCACCCAGTGGACCTCGTCGAAGGCGTCGTAGGCGACGTTGGCGGGGTGGATGCTGGAGCCCAGGCCGCGCATCAGGCGAGGGCGGTCGGGCTGCCCGAAGATGGTCGAGCCGACGGTGTCGACGCCGACCAGCCGCAGCCGGGGCAGGTGGCGGCGCAGCTCGCGGGTGATGCCCGCGCTGTGGCCGCCGGTGCCGACCGAGCAGACCAGCGTGTCGATGTGCGGCAGCTGGGACAGCAGCTCGCGGGCCAGCCCGGCGTAGGCGGCCACGTTGTCCGGGTTGCCGTACTGGTCGGGGCAGTAGGAGCCGGGCAGCTCGGCCAGCAGCTCCGCGACCCTGTCGCGGCGGGCCCGCTGCCAGCCGCCGGTGGGATGCGGCTCCGGCACGATCTCCAGCCGTACGCCGTAGGAGACCAGCAGCCGCTGCATGAGCGGTTCCATGCCGGGGTCGGCGACCAGGACGACCGGATGGCCGAAGGTGATCCCGGCCAGGGCCAGCCCGAGGCCGAGGGTGCCGCTGGTGGACTCGACGATCGTGGCGCCGGGGGCCAGCTCGCCCCGGGCGCGGGCCTGCCGGACCATGTGCAGGGCGGGCCGGTCCTTGATGCCGCCGGGGTTGAAGCCCTCCAGCTTGGCCCAGAAGCCGCCGCCGTCCGCGACGAACGGCGCGGCGACGAAGGCCAGCGGCGTGTTTCCGACGGTGACGCAGATACCCGAATTTCCGATGGCGGGCAGAATGTCAGGGCGCGGCAAAGTGTCGTACGACATTGGTATTTATCCCCGAGATGAACGGCGGCCGCGCGGCACGGAGGACGCCGCGGGCGCGGTGGAAAAGGACGGCGGCGAAAGACGCGCGTCCTATATGCGCATCACGCGGAGATTTTCGTGGCCTGAAACGGCCTGTCGCGAGGCGGCCCGCGGCGCGGGTCGCACGGACCCCGGCACGACGGCCGCGCGCCCGGCGGCGAGCCCGGGGACGGCGGCCACGACCGGCGCGGCGGCGGTGGCCGCGGTGGCCGCGCACTCCTGCTCGGTGCCGTGCAGGTGGCCCGGCGGCAGCTCGCCGTGCAGGCATCCGGCGTCGCGCACCGGCATGCGCCCGGACAGCCATCTGACGTGCCGGTGCACGTCGAGGTGGGCGCTCTGGACGGACGGGACGGGCCCGGCCTGGGCCCGCTCGGACAGCTCGACGGCCGCGCACGCGCCGCCGTGCGCGAACACGACGGTGATCAGCAGGGCGAGGGCCAGCATCGCGTGCGGCCACCACCGGCCGGCCCCCGAGGCGGGCGGGCGGAGCGCGGGAGCTGACCTGGTCGTGAGCATCACCGCAGATCATGCCCGTCACGCGGCGCGGCGCGCCGGGAAAAGGCCAAGGACGAGGTAAAGAAATTCCCGGCGCACGGGAATCGCGCCGTGAATCACCTTGAGCGCCCTCCGTTTCTCGATTTCCCGCCGGATGGCGGGAAGGACGGCGAGCCGTTTTCGCCGCGCGGCGACCTCTCCGCGAGACTGGCATTCGCCGGCGCGGCCACAATTACGCGCCGCCCGACCTTGGGGGTGTCTCATGGCCCTGTCCAGACGCGCGGTCATCGCCGGGGCCGGCGCACTGGCCGCGCTCCCGCAAGCGCTCCCGCAGGCGCCCCCGCAGGCCGTCCCGCAAGCCGCCGCCGACGCCGACGCCGACGCCGCGAGCCTGGCCCGGGACGAACGCTTCTGGGCGGAGGTGGCCGGGCAGTTCCGGGTCAGCGGCGACTTCGTCAACCTGGAGAACGGCTACTACGGGATCATGCCCGAGCCGGTCCGGCGCGCCTACCACCGCAACGTCGACGTCCTCAACGCCCGCAACTCCCACCTGCTGCGCACGGCGTACAAGGGCAGGGCGGACGAGGTGCGCGACCGGATCGCCGCGCTGCTCGGCGTCACCCGTGCGGAGATCGCGCTCACCCGGGGCGGCACCGAGGCGCTGCAGAACCTCATCTCCGGCTACCGGCGGCTGCGGCCCGGCGACGCCGTGCTCTACGCCGACCTGGACTACCCCTCCGCCCAGCACACCATGAACTGGCTGGCCGGGCGGCGCGAGGCGACGGTCGCCCGGTTCGTCCTGCCCGAGCCCGCCACCCGGCAGGCGGCGCTGGACGCCTACGAGCGGGCCCTGCGGACCACCCCGAGGGCCCGGTTGCTCCTGCTGTCGCACATGAACAACCGCACCGGCCTGGTGCTGCCGGTCCGGGAGATCGTCGCGATGGCCCGCGAGCGCGGCGTGGACGTCGTCGTGGACGCCGCCCACTCCTGGGGGCAGCTCGACTTCACCCTGCCCGCCCTCGGCGCCGACTTCGCCGCGTTCTCGCTGCACAAATGGATCGGCGCGCCGCTCGGCACCGGCTTCCTCTACATCCGCCGGGACCGGCTGGCCGACGTCGAGCCCGTCCTCGGCGACGAGAGCTTCCCGGCCGGCGACATCCGCTCGCGGGTGCACTCGGGCACCATGGACGTCGCGGCGCCCCTCACGGTCCCCGACGCGCTCGACTTCCACCTGCGGCTCGGCGCGGCCGTCAAGCAGGCCAGGCTGCGGCACCTGCGCGACCGCTGGGTGAGCCAGGTCCGCGACCTGCCGGGCCTGCAGATCCTCACCCCGGACGAGCCCGGCATGTACGGCGCGATCACCGCCTTCCGCATCGCCGGCCGCACCTCCACGGCCGACAACGAGGCCGTCGCCGCCACCCTGCTGGACACCTACGGCCTCTACACGGTCGCCCGCACGGGCATGGCCGGGGGCGACGCCGTCCGGGTCACCCCGGCGCTGTTCACCTCGGCGGCGCAGGTGGACCGGCTGGCGGCGGCGCTGCGGCGGCTGACCCCGCGGCTGCGGGCCTGAGGCGGTTGACAGATCACCGGCCTGTCCCGCTAAGTTGGACATGTGAACAGTTCTTCAGATGACCACGTGTTGGCCGTGGACGGCTGCGCGGTCAAGGTGGTCGACGCCGACCGCGTCGCGGCCGTGCACGAGCGCATGCCCGCCGCCGCCGACCTGGCCGACACCGCCGACGTCTTCGGCCTGCTGTCCGACCCCAACCGGCTGAAGCTGCTGGTCGCCCTGCTGGACGGCGAGCTGTGCGTGTGCGACCTGGCGGCGGTGACCGGGCAGAGCGAGTCTGCGGTCTCCCACGCGCTGCGGCTGCTGCGCGCCCATCGCATCGTGGCCGCCCGCCGCTCGGGCCGGATGGCCTACTACCGGCTGGAGGACCCGCACGTGCGGATGCTGCTGGACCTGGCGCTGGCCCACACCGAGCACACCGAGGCCATCCACCCGGAACGGGAGGGCGAACGCTGATGGGTCACGGACACGGGCACGGGCAGGCCCAGGGGCACGCCGGGGCGCGGCACCGCTGGCGGCTGGCGGTCTCCTTCATCCTGATCGGCGCGTTCTTCCTGGTCGAGCTGGGCTACGGCCTCGTCTCGGGGTCGCTGGCGCTGCTGTCGGACGCCGGGCACATGGCCGCCGACGTCGTCACGCTCGGCGCGGCGCTGGTCGCCACCAGGATCGCCGCCCGACCCGACACCACCGGCCGGCGCAGCTACGGCTCCTACCGGGCCGAGGTGTTCGCCTCACTGCTGGCCGTCGTGCTGATGCTCGGCGTCGCCCTGTACGTCGTGATCGAGGCCGTCGGCCGCATCGGCGGGCACGCCGAGGTCTCCTCCGGGCCGATGCTCGTCGTCGGCGCCGTCGGCCTGGTGGTGAACCTCGTGGCCCTGCTCCTGCTGCGCTCGGGCGCGAGCGAGAGCCTCAACGTCAAGGGCGCCTACCTGGAGGTCGTGGCCGACACCGCCGGCTCGGTCGGCGTCATCGTGGCCGGCTGGCTGGTGGCCGCCACCGGGCAGGCGTTCTGGGACACCGTCGTCGCGCTGGCCATCGGGGTGTTCGTGGCCGTCCGGGCCGTGTCGCTGGGGCGGCAGGTCTTCGCCGTCCTGGGGCAGCACGTGCCCGAGGGCATCGACGCCGCCGCCGTGGCGGCCGACCTGGCGGCCATCGACGGCGTGCACAACGTGCACGACCTGCACCTGTGGACGCTCACCTCCGGCATGAACGTGGCCACCGCGCACCTGGTCACCGCCGAGCCGGGCGACAACCACGCCGTCCTGGACCGGGCCCGCGACGTGCTGCGGCAGCGCCATCACATCGCGCACGCCACGTTGCAGGTGGAGCCGGTCGACCACCAGGGCTGCGACGAGCTGGGCTGGTAGCGCGCCTCCAGTCCCCACGGTGCACTTGTCCGACATCGGACGACTCAAATTCTTCCCACGGGTGGATTTGTCGGCTTATGTATTCTCCTGGGCCGCTGAATCGGGAAAGACACCTGTTTCATCTCAGTTCGAGGAGCTCGTATGCGCATCACCCTGCGCAGAGGCACCTTCCGCGTCCTTGCGACGGCCGCGGCACTGTCCCTGCCTCTGGCTCTGCTTCCGACCGCGGCGCAGGCGGACCCCACGCCTGCCCCGGCCGAGAAGAAGCTGATCGACTCGGTCACCGCGCCGGCGGTGAAGAAGCATCTGCAGGCGTTGCAGAGCATCGCCGACGCCAATCACGGCAACCGCGCCGCCGGCACCAGCGGCCACCTGGCCTCGCGCGACTACGTCGCCGCCAAGCTCAAGAAGGCCGGGTACAACGTCACCCTCCAGCCGTTCGACATCGCCTACTTCGAGGAGAAGTCCACGGCGCTGATGGAGCGCCTCTCCCCCAGCCCGCGCGTCTTCACCCCGACCCCGCCCGACGGCTCCTCCGTCGGCGAGTTCGCCACCATGACCTATTCCGCGTCCGGCGAGGTCACCGCGTCGCTGCAGAACGTCGATCTCGTCCTGCCGCCCGGCCCGACGCCCAGCACGTCCAACTCCGGGTGCGAGGCGGCCGACTTCGCCGGGTTCACGCCGGGCAACATCGCGCTGCTGCAGCGCGGCACCTGCGACTTCGTGGTCAAGGCGAACAACGCCAAGGCCGCCGGGGCCGTGGCGGTGATCGTCTTCAACGAGGGCCAGCCGGGCCGCACCGCGACCCTGCGCGGCAACCTCGGCACGCCCGTCACCATCCCCGTGCTGGGCACCAGCTTCGACGTCGGCCAGGAACTCGCCACGACCGGCGGCGTGATCCACATCAAGACCGACACCGTCAGCGAGATGCGCACCACCTACAACGTCATCGCCGACTCCAAGTGGGGCGACCCGAACAAGGTGGTCATGTCCGGCGCCCACCTCGACTCCGTCCCGGCCGGGCCCGGCATCAACGACGACGGCTCGGGCACCGCCGCCACGCTCGCCGTCGCCGAGGCCCTGGGCAAGATCCCGACCCGCAACCGGCTGCGCTTCGCCTGGTGGAGCGCCGAGGAGCTGGGCCTGCTCGGCTCGATCCACTACGTGGAGACCCTGCCCGCGGCCGAACTGTCCAAGATCAAGCTCTTCCTCGACTACGACATGCTCGGCTCCACCAACTACGCCTTCAAGATCTACGACGGCGACGACTCCGACGGCGTCGGCGCCCCCGCGGGCCCGCCCGGCTCCGACGAGATCGAGAAGCTCTACGAGAAGTACTTCGACCTGCTGCACCAGGGGCACAACGGCACCGACTTCGACGGCCGCTCCGACTACGGCCCGTTCATCGAGGCCGGCATCCCCTCCGGCGGAGTGTTCACCGGCGCCGAGGGCATCAAGACGCCCGAGGAGGCCGCGATCTTCGGCGGCACCGCCGGACAGCCCTACGACCCCTGCTACCACCAGGCCTGCGACACCATCGCCAACATCAACGACAAGGCGCTCGCGCTGAACACCGGCGCGGTCGCCACGGCGGCCGTCGTCTACGCCTACAGCCGCGACCTGCCCGGCCCCGACGCCGCCCGGCCGGCCGCCAAGGCCCGCGCCGCCACGACCATCCACGACGCGACCATCGAAGGCAGGCAGACCCGCTGATACCGGCCCTTCCGTGCGCCCGCGCCGGGCGCACGGAAGGATCCGCTCACGCGTTCTACATGTAGATCGATTTGTCCAGTACGCCGATCAACGAGCATTTTGCGGACAAATTGGAGAAACGCCATATTTTCTTTCTCGCGTCCACGGGTTGAAATGCAGGCAGACCAGCGATTCACTGCTTCACCGGACGCCAGAAAGGCGGCGCAATGCACGTACTCGCTCAAGTCTCCGGCAACATCACCGCCATCGGTTACGGTCTGGCCGCGATCGGCCCCGGCGTGGGCGTCGGCATCATCTTCGGCCAGGGCGTGCAGGCCATCGCCCGCCAGCCCGAGGCGTATCCGCTGATCCGCCAGAACATCCTGCTCGGTTTCGTCCTCACCGAGGCCCTGGCGCTGATCGGGCTGGTCGCGCCGTTCATCTTCCAGTTCCTCAAGTAATCGCCGCGTTCCGCTGAGCGGATGGCGAATTCGAGCTGAAGACGGGTGGCGATGACCGTTCTGGAGTCACGCCACCCCACGACTCACATTATTCAACGGACCGGTAGACCCGTTACCGCGCGGCCGATGATGAGCCGTTGAATCTCGCTCGTCCCCTCGAAAATAGTGTAGATCTTGGCGTCGCGGTGGAAGCGTTCCACCGGGTGTTCCCGGGTGTAGCCGGCGCCGCCGAGGATCTGGATCGCCTGTTCGGTCACCCACACCGCCGTCTCGCCCGCCACCAGCTTCGACATCGAGCCCTCGGCCTGCTCGAACGGCCTGCCGTTGCGGGCCATCCAGGCGGCGCGCCAGGTCAGCAGGCGGGCCACGTCGACGCGGGTCGCCATGTCGGCGAGCAGGAACGCGATCGCCTGGTTGTCGCCGATCCTGCGGCCGAACTGCTCGCGTTCGCGGGCGTAGTCCCTGGCGTACTCGAAGCCCGCGCGGGCGATGCCGACGGCCATCGCGGCGACCGACGGGCGGGTGGTCTCGAACGTGCGCATCGCGGCCTGCTCGCCGGCGCGTTCGCCGTTGCGGACCCTGGCCAGGCGGGCGTCCAGCTTCTCCTTGCCGCCCAGCAGGCACGAGCCCGGTATGCGCACGTCCTCGAGGATCACCTCGGCGGTGTGCGAGGCGCGGATGCCGTGCTTGCGGAACTTCTGCCCCATCGACAGGCCCGGCGTGCCGGGCGGGACGACGAAGCTGGCCTGCCCCCGGGTGCCCAGGGACGGGTCCACCGAGGCGACGACCACGTGCACGTCGGCGATGCCGCCGTTGGTGGCCCACGTCTTGACGCCGTTCAGCACCCAGTCCCCGTTGTCGTGGACGGCGCGGGTGCGGATGGCGCCGATGTCGGAGCCGGCGTCGGGCTCGGAGGCGCAGAAGGCGCCCAGCTTGACGTCGTTCTCGGTGCCGAACATCTGCGGCAGCCACTCCCCCAGCTGCTCCGGGGTGCCGTTGGCGGACAGCGCGGCGGCGGCCAGGCCGGTGCCGACGATGGACAGGCCGATGCCGGCGTCCCCCCAGAAGATCTCCTCGAACGCCACCGGCAGGGCCAGGCCGCTCTGCTCGAACCATTGGGTGGCGAAGAAGTCCAGCGAGTACAGGCCGATCTTGGCCGCCTCCTGGATCACGGGCCAGGGGGTTTCCTCGCGTTCGTCCCATTCGGCGCCCGCGGGGCGGATCACGTCGCGGGCGAACGCGTGGACCCAGTCACGCACCTCGATCACGTCGTCACTGAGCTCCGGACAGAACCCGGTCATCGCGTCCACTCCCTGGCCGTTCCATTGTTACCGTCGGTAACACCCTACCGGCGAGTAAGGCTCAGCCGGAAGGTGCGACGGCGTGGCGACTCACGGTAATGTTCTGGTCACCGTACGCCCATGTCGATCGAGGAAGGCCGATGGACCGCCGGCTCGCCGCACTTCTCGCCGTCCTCGCGCTGGGGGCGGCGTATCTGCTGCTCAGGCCGGTCGCGGGCGTCCGTGCCGTCGCCTACTTCGACGCCGCCGTGGGGTTGTATCCCGGTTCCGACGTACGGGTCCTCGGGGTGCGGGTCGGGCGGGTCACCGCGGTCCGTCCGGCGGGCGCCCAGGTCCGGGTCGAGCTGGCCCTTGACGCCGGGCGCAAGGTGCCGGCCGGCGCGCAGGCGGTCATCGTGGCGCGGTCGCTGATCGCCGACCGGTTCGTGCAGCTCACGCCGCCGTACCGGGGCGGGCCCGTGCTCCAGGACGGCGGCACGCTGAGCCACAGCCGCTCGCCGGTCGAGATCGACGAGGCGTTACGCGGCTACGACCAGCTCACCGCCGCGCTCGCCCCACCGATTCCGCCCGAGAACGGTCCCCCTCCGCCCTCCCCGCAACCCGGTTCGCCGCGATCCGGCTCGCCATCGCCTTCTCCGCAACCCGGTTCCTCATGGCCCGGCTCGCCAGGGCCACGGGCGGGTGGTGTGGCGGCGGATGAGCGGGGGGCGCTGGCGCGGTTGCTGCGGATCTCGGCGGGCACGTTCGGCGGGCAGGGCGAGACGGTGGGGGCCACCGTACGGGGCCTGTCCGACGCGGCCTCCGTGCTGGCCGGCGACGGCGACGACCTGGCGCAGACCGTCCGCGACCTGGCCACGATCACCGGGGCGATGGCCCGCGACGACGCGCGGATCCGGGCGTTCATGAAGGACCTGGCGGGCGTGTCGGCGCAGCTCGACGGCGAGCGCGAGGAACTGCGCGCGGTGCTGGGTCAGCTGTCCTCCACGCTCACGCAGGTCGCCGACTTCGTCGAGGACAACAGAGGTGAGATCGCCGCCAACACCCGCGATCTCGCCCACCTCACCACCCTGCTGGTACGTCAGCGCGCGTCCATCGGCACGTTCCTCGACACCGCGCCGCTCGCCCTGAACAACGCGAACAATGCCTACGACCCCGTGAGCGCGACGTTCCGGGCCCGGTTCAACCTCAACGGCCAGACCGACGACGTCGCGATGTGGTTGTGCTCGCTGGCCCACTCCATGGACGGCGACTGCGAGTCGCTGCTCGGCGCACTCAATCCCCTGGCGCGGGCGCTCAACGACACGGTGGCGATCGACACGTCGTGGCTGCTGCCCGATGTGCGGGTCGACCGCCCCGACCTGTCGCTCGGCGGGCTCGTCACGACCCACTGACCGCCACACGCAGACCGGCCCCCACCAGGCGCCGGGCCGGAGCGTCTGATGAGGGCCTTGAAGGGACGGATCTGAACGGATCAGCGGGCGGTACGAGGGTCGGCGGGCAGTAGGGGGCGGGTCAGCGGGCGGTACGGGTGGAGCAGTGGGCAGTACAGGGCGGGTCAGCGGGCGGTGCGGGTGGAGCGGCGGGCGGAGGTGAGGACGGCCAGGGCGGCCACGCCCATGCCGATCGCCAGGCCGTACACCAGCGGGGTGAACCCGCCGAAGGCGGCCGCGAGCTGCGGACCGACACTGCCGCCGACGGCGAGGGCGAAGGAGAAGAGCGCGAGCGCCGTGCCGCGGGCCGGTCCGGCCTGGGCGGAGATGGCCTCGTTCATGCTGGGCAGGCCACCGGTGATGGCGGCGACATACACCGCCAGCAGGAGCACCAGGCCGAGCGCGCCGGCCCCGCTGAACGCGACCGCCGCCAGGGCGAGCGCGCCCACGGCCAGGAACGCGGCGGCCCTGGCCGTGGTGGGGACCCGCGCCAGCCACGGCATGAGCACCGGCATCAGCACGATCGAGGGCAGCCCGGAGGCGCGCAACGTGAGCAGGTCGGCGGCGGACGTGCCCCCGTAGATCTGCAACCCGGTGTAAACGGCGACGAACCCGGCCATCAGCATGACCGTCGCCAGGTAACGCAGCGCGAGCACCCGGTCGAACAGCAGGCCGGGCACCGCGCGGTAGGCCGACAGCAGCGACCCGGCCGCCTGGCGCGGCAGGTCGGGCAGCATGACGGCGCGCAGGCCGAGCCCCGCGAGGGCGAAACCTGCGGCCGACAGCAGGAACAGCCCCCGCCAGCCGATCGTCTCGACCAGCACCTGCGCGGCGACCTGCAACAACACGGCCGAGGCCAGGAAAGCGCCGGTCACCGCGGCGATGGCGATCACGCGGCGCCGCGGCTCAAGCCGTTCGGCCAGGTAGGCCATGCCGGCGGGCGGAAACATCGCCACGGCCACCCCCTGCAGGGCACGCAACACCAGGGCCACCTCGACGTTCGGGCTCAACGCCACCAACGCGCTGGTCAACGCGGCAAGCGGCAGACCGGCCAGCAGCAGACGGCGGCGGCCGTACCGGTCGGAAAGGGGGCCGAACACCAGGAACCCGATGCCGTAGCCGGCGCCGAACGCGGTGACCAGCCAGGTCAGGCCGCCGGGCGAGGTGTGCCAGCCGGTCGCCATGTCGTGCAGGAGAGGGATCACGATGTACAACTGGCCGCTGCACAGGACCGCGGTGAGGGTGAACGCCAACAGGGTGCGGCCGAAACGGGCGTAATCGGTACGGACTGCCGGAGCGGCCTCCGTACGGGGAAGCGTGAGTGCCATGGCAGAGGACGTTAGCCAACCAACCAGTTGGACGTCAACTGGTTAGTTGGTTTTCAACCAACTAGTTGTTGGTGGCAGAATGGGGGCATGTCACCCAAGGTCTCGACCGCCGCCACCCGCGCCGCCCTGCTGGAAGCCGCCCGCGAGGAGTTCGCCGCGTACGGCGTGGCAGGGGCGCGCGTGGATCGCATCGCGGAGCGTGCCGGCGTCAACAAAGAGCGCATCTACGGGCATTTCGGCAACAAGGAGAAGCTGTTCGACGCCGTCATCAACGAGGCGCTCGACGACCTGACGTCGCAGATCGCCCTGCCCGGCGCCGACCCCGTCGACTACGTGGCCCGGCTGACCGACTACTACCGGCGCCATCCCGACCTGGTCCGGCTGCTCATGTGGGAGGCGCTCAACTACCGCGGCCAGGAGCTGCTGCCCGGCCAGGAGGCCAGGGTCGAGCGGTGCGCGCGCAAGGCGGCCTCGCTGGCCGAGGGGCGCGGGGAGGAGCCGTCGAAGGCGACGGCGCGCACGTTGTTCATGCTGACCGGGCTCGCGCTGTTCCCGTCGATGATGCCGCAGCTCGGGCGGATCATGCTCGGCGACGACGCCGAAGACCACGACGCCATCCGCGACCAGATCGGCGCCTTCGTCACAGCAGCCCTCAAGTAACCCCTCACCCCCATCCGGCCAAGGGGCGAACACGTCGAACCGGCCCCCCGGCACGATCGCGAAGGCGCGCCAAGGGCGGCCCGAGGGTGATTGAGTCCGTCACGTCGACGGGGAGACAGGCCGGACCGAGGGCGGCCGGAACGGTCGCGCCGGAGGCGCGACAGGCTGGCCCGACCCGTCGGCGGGGCGCCAAGCCGGGCCCCTCACGTCAGCGGCGCGACAAGCCGGGCCCCTCACAGCGGCGAGACGACAGGGTGAGGTGGTTACGTTGGTGAGGGCCGGGTGGGGCGGGGGAGGGTGAGCATCGGGGGGCGTTCGCCGATGGCGACCTGGCGGGTCAGGACGTCGTGGCCGCTCTCGCACCGCCGGAACTGGGCCAGCTCCACCCCCGGCGCATCACGGGCCTCGATCTTCCCCTGGCGCCGCAGCCGCGACCACGCGGCCAGCATGATCTGGGCCGCCATCCCCCCGAGCGCCTCCGTCGACTGCGGGGCGTGCTCGCGCGAGCCCAGGTCCACCTGGGCCAGGCCGTCGAGCCCGGCCAGGTCCAGCAGGTCGATGAGCAGGCCGAGCTCCACCCCGTACCCGGTCAGGAACGGCACGCGTTCCAGGGCCGAGCGGCGGCCGGCGTACTCCCCGGCGAGGGGTTGCACGAACCCGGCCAGCTCGGGCCAGTGCAGGTTGATCAGCGGGCGGGCGACCAGCTCGGTGACGCGGCCGCCGCCGTTGGGGGCGCCGTTCAGCGGACGGTCGTAGCAGCCCTTGGCGTAGGCGACGGTGGGATCGGTGAGCAGCGGCCCGAGCACCCCGGCGACCAGCGAGGCGCGGAAGTGCCTGATGTCGGCGTCGGCGAAGGCCACCACGTCGCCGGAGGTCACCGCCAGCGACTTCCACAGTGCCTCGCCCTTGCCCTCCAGCGGTGCGAGCTCGGGCAGGATGTCGCGCTGGGCGTGCACGGCGGCCCCGGCCCGCGCCGCCACGCGCGCGGTGTCGTCGGCCGAGCACGAGTCGATGACGACGAGCTCGTCCACCAGGCCGTCCAGCTCGCGCCGGATCACCTGGACGATCTCCCCCACGGTCTCCCGTTCGTCGCGGGCCGGCAGGACCACGCTCACCGTGGTTCCCCCCTTGGCCGCGACGAGTTCGCGCAGCGGCCAGTCCGCGGCGCACGACGTTCGGCGATGCCACCATTTCCGCACATCAGGCAGCATGTGCGACACCTCCCCCGTTCCCCCGCTTGTCAGCTTATGCGAGGGTGGCGTGACGCTCCAGGAAGGTATAGACGTCCGCCTCGTCCACACCCGGGAACGACCCGGGCGGCAGGGCGGCCAGGATGTGCGAGTTGGCCCGCGCGGACGGCCAGGCGTAGCCCTCCCAGCGTTCGGCCAGCTCAGCGGGCGGACGGCGGCAACAATCGCCGTTGGGGCAGCTTGACTTGGTCCGGTTGGTGGTCTCCCGGCCCCGGAACCACCGCGACTCCCGGTACGGCACCCCCAGCGTGATCGCGAAGTCCCGTTCCCGCGAGGGATCGACGTGCGCGACGCAGAAATAGGTGCCGGTCGGCGAGTCGGAATACTGGTAGAACACGGAGAACCGGTCGGGCGAGGCGAACACCTGCCGCCCCGACCACTGCAGGCACATCCGTTGCCCCTCGATGGCCCCCTGCTCGTCGGCGGGGAAGACGATGCCGTCGTTCTCGTACGCCTTGTAGATGGTGCCGCCGGCGTCGTTGCGCACGAAGTGGCAGACGAGGCCCAGGTGGTGGGTGGCCAGGTTGGTGAAGCGGTGGGCGGCCATCTCGTAGGAGACGGCGAACACGTCCCGCAGGTCCTCCACCGACAGCGCCCGCGCCGCCTTGGCCTCCTGGAGGTAGGGGGCGGCGGCCCGTTCGGGCACGAGCACGGCGGCGGCGAAGTAGTTGGCCTCGGTGCGCTGGCGCAGGAAGTCGGCGAAGTCGCGCGGTTTGCCGTGGCCGAGCGCGAGGTGCCCGAGCGTCTGGAGCAGGATCGTGCGCGGGGTGTGCATGCCGAGCTGCTCGTGTTTGACGTAGATGCGCCGGTTGCGGAGGTCGGTGATGGAACGCACCGAACGCGGCAGGTCCTGGGCGGTGTGGACGGTGTAGCCGAAGTGCGTGACCAGGCCCTGGATCGTGCTCTGGGACAGGGCTCCGGTGCGGTAGCCGACGGCGTCGAGGGCCTCGGCCGCGGCCTTCTCGATGTCGGGGAAGTAGTTGCCCACCTCGCGCTGCCTGCGCCGCAGCTCGGCGTTGGCGGCCCTGGCCTCCTCGGGCGTGGCGGTGCCGCGGGCCTGCCGGGCGCGCAGCTCGCCGTACAGGCCGAGCAGGTGTTCCAGGACGTCGTTGGGCACGCGCGCGGACACCTTGAGCCGGGGCAGGCCGAGCCCGGCGTAGATGGGGTCGCGCTGCGCCTCCTCCAGCGCGATCTCCAGCTGGGCGCGCCGGTTGGGCGGCTGACGGCGCAGCAGCTCCTCGACGGGGACGCCCAGCGCGGTCGCCAGGGACTTGAGCAGCGAGAGCTTGGGCTCGCGCTTGCCGTTCTCGAGCAGCGACAGCTGGCTGGGCGCCCGGCTCACGCGCGAGCCCAGGTCCGACAGGGTGAGGCCGCGCTGTTTGCGCAGGTGGCGCAGACGCTGGCCGAACGCGATCAGATCGAGCTCCTGCGTCAAAGACAGCGGTTCTTCGCCTAGCAGGGACGCCATACAGGCATCTTAGACAGAAATTCGGCCCATTTTCTAGCCTTTGGGCACCCAGGGCGCGTCGCAGCGGGACGCCCGAGCCGCGTGCGCCTCGGGATGAGGATTGGTCTAGGCCAACAGGAAAACTTGCGATTTCTTCTCATCTGAATACCCACGAGTAATGCACATGATGGAAACTTTGACGCTTCTTCTCCACCCTGAAGCCTATTGACCTGCGGCCTCCGGGCAGATCATCGACGTGAGCCCCAGGGGACGACAAAGGAGCGAACGATGAACGATCGCCTCAAGGGAGCTGCGGAGCAGCTGCAGGACAAGTGGGACAACGACCCTCGCTGGGCGGGCGTCGAGCGCACGTACAGCGCGCAGGACGTGATCCGGTTGCGGGGAAGCGTCCAGGAGGAGCACACGCTGGCCCGGCTCGGCGCCGAGCGCCTGTGGGACCTGCTGCACACCGAGGACTACGTCAACGCCCTCGGCGCGCTGACCGGCAACCAGGCCGTCCAGCAGGTGAAGGCCGGACTGAAGGCGATCTACCTGTCCGGCTGGCAGGTGGCCGCGGACGCCAACCTCGGCGGCCAGACCTACCCGGACCAGAGCCTCTACCCGGCCAACTCCGTGCCGGCCGTCGTGCGCCGCATCAACAACGCGCTGCTGCGCGCCGACCAGATCACCTGGTCGGAGGGCGTGCCGGACGCGCCGCACTGGCTGGCGCCGATCGTGGCCGACGCCGAGGCCGGGTTCGGCGGCGTGCTGAACGCGTTCGAGCTGATGAAGGGCATGATCGCGGCCGGCGCCGCGGGCGTGCACTGGGAGGACCAGCTCGCCTCCGAGAAGAAGTGCGGCCACCTGGGCGGCAAGGTGCTCATCCCGACCGGCCAGCACATCAAGACGCTCAACGCCGCGCGGCTGGCCGCCGACGTGTGCGGCGTCCCCTCACTGATCGTCGCGCGGACCGACGCACAGGCCGCGACGCTCCTGACCAGTGACGTGGACCCGCGCGACCAGGCCTTCACCACCGGCGAGCGCACCGCCGAGGGCTTCTACCGGGTGCGCAACGGCGTGGACTCCTGCATCGCCCGCGGCCTGGCCTACGCCCCCTACTCCGACCTGCTGTGGATGGAGACCGGCACCCCGGACCTGGACGTGGCCCGCGAGTTCGCCGAGGCGATCAAGGCCCGCTACCCGGACCAGATGCTGGCCTACAACTGCTCGCCGTCGTTCAACTGGAAGGCGCACCTGGACGACTCCACGATCGCCAAGTTCCAGCGCGAGCTCGGGCACATGGGGTACAAGTTCCAGTTCATCACGCTGGCCGGGTTCCACTCGCTGAACTACTCGATGTTCGACCTCGCCCAGGGCTACGCCACCGACGGCATGACGGCCTACGTCGAGCTCCAGGAGGCCGAGTTCGCCGCCGAGTCGCGCGGATACACCGCGACCAGGCACCAGCGCGAGGTCGGCACCGGCTACTTCGACCTGGTCAGCACGGCCGTCGCGCCCGACTCCTCGACGACCGCGCTCAAGGGCTCCACCGAGGAGGAGCAGTTCCACCACTGATTTCCTGATCTCGCCGGCCACCTCCAGGGCATGGGATGGTTTCCCCGGCGAAGGGCCGCGCCGGCTCCCCCAGCCCGGCGCGGCCCCTTTTTCATGCCCGCCGCCGACCGCCCGTGACCGCCGTGCGCTCAGCCGCCCTCCCGGGCCCACGACGGCAGGTCCTGCCGCTCGGTGATGTCGCGGACGAGCTGGGCGTGCGCGTCCTCGGCCTGCTGCCTGGTGGACCAGTGCAGGCTGAGCACCTCCTCGCCGCCCGTCCCCGGATCGGCGCCCGGCGGCGACAGGCGCACGGTCGACTCGAACAGCAGCGGCACCGTCCCGCCGTCGGCCTGGTCGAGCACCAGGTGCAGGGTGCGGATGCGGAACGTTCCCGCGGCGGTGCCGACGCGGTCGTCGCCGATCGTGCGCCGGGCGCGGTCGGCCAGCAGCTCCTGCGCCCGCGCCGGGCTGATGGGGTTGCCCTCTATGTCGTAGTAGCTCATGTACGGCCTCGCTCTCGGGTGCGGGAGGCTGACCACGCTTCCCCCGCTCCCCTCGATCATGAGGCATGCGCGGTCAGGACGCTCCGGTGGCCGTCGGGGTGGCCGGGCCCGAGACGGTGGGGCCGGGCGACTCGCCGGGGCCGTCCTGGGGGATCGTGCTGATCGAGCCCGACGGCCGCGGGCAGTCGCGGCGGCCCCCGCCCCCGCCCCCGCGGCGGCGACCCGGCGGACCGGCGCACGGACCGGGCTCCTCCCCGCCCGGATCGCCCAGATCGCCCGGTCCGGACGTGCCGGACGGGCGGGCGGCCCGGGACGGCCGGGACCGGCGGACGTCGTCGGTCCACCGGTCGGGCTCCGGGGTGAGGATCGCGAACTGCCCGCCCGGCGTGCGGGAACGCGTGCCGGGCACAGCCGGCGTGGCCGCGCTCGCCGCAGGCGCCACGCGCGCGGACGGCCGGACGCCGCCAGGGGTCGCCGTGGGCCGCTCGGTCGTGCGGGCGCCGTCCTGCGGCTGGACGACCGCGGGCTCGGGCAGCAGCGAGCCGCCGCCGAGGCTCAGGGCGTCCCCGCCCGAGGCCGCGATCACGGTGACCGCCGCGATCGAGACCGTGGCCAGCGCGGCGAAGCCGGCGTGCGACAGGTGCGCCCCGGCCTTGGCCCTGCCCCTGCGGCCACTCCCCCGCCCGTCCCCGCGCCGGCTCCCGCGGCCGTTCCCGCGCCCGTTTCCGCGCCTGCTCCCGCGCTCGGACCCGGCCGGCTCCTCCGCCGGCGTGACCGGGCCGCAGGCCGCCGGATGGGGCACCTCGGCCCAGCTCCCGTCCAGCACGTCGGAGACCGCCCGGCGCAGGTCCCACGGATCCCCCACACCCCCGGACGCCAGCAGCGCCCGCAGCAGGGCGGCCGATCCGGGACGCGAGCCCGGATCCTTGGCCAGCGCCGCCTCCACCGCCGGGCGCAGCAGGACGGGCACGCCGTCGAGCCGCGGCGGGTCGAACAGGATGCGCCGGGTCAGCACGTCCGCCTCGCCGCCGCCGAACGGGTGGTGCCCGCTCGCGGCGTAGGCCACCAGGCAGCCCCAGGCGAACACGTCCGAGGCGGGCAGGGCCGGGCCGCCGGTCAGCCGCTCGGGCGCCACCCAGCCGGGACTGCCCATGACCTGGCCGGCCTGGGTGTGGGCGGCGAGGGTGTCCACGTCGCGGGCGATGCCGAAGTCGATGACCCGCGGCCCCGCGGGCGACAGCAGCACGTTGCCGGGCTTGAGGTCGCGGTGCACCAGACCGGCCTCGTGCACGGCCACGAGCGCGGCGGCCACGCCGAGCGCCACGCCGTAGGCGAGGTCGGGCGTGAGCGCTCCCCCGGCCTTGACCACCTGGGACAGCGCGGGCCCCGGAATGTACTCGGTGACCAGGTACGGACGGCCGTCCTCGACCCCGTCCTCGATGACGGCGGCGGTGCAGAAGGGCACCAATCTCCGCGAGAAAGCCACTTCCTCGGCGAAACGCGCCCGCAACGTGGCATCGTGGAGATGCACCGCGTGCGGCGTCTTGAGCGCGACCAGGCCCCCTTGCGGGTGTTCGGCCAGGTACACCACTCCCATCCCGCCCGTCCCCAGGCGGCCGAGGAGAAGGTACCGGCCGATGACGACCGGGTCGCCCACCGTAAGCGGTCGCACGCCAGGAGGCATGTCGCTCGCACCACGCGCCATCCGGGTCTCGCCTCTCCTGTGGGGGACACGGCAAGGCACACTGTGGCGGCATCCGGGGGCCCTTTCCGCATGTCTTGCGCAAGGGGTATCGAAGGTAAGGCGTTCGTGCCCGGAAGGTTAGTAAGTCCTGGGTTGGAACGCTCTGAAGTGGTTTTTGGTGATTGACGGACTCTCAGCGGGTCAGGAGGCCAGGGCGCGGGCCTCGTCGGCCTCGACCTCGCGGTTCCAGTCGTTCTTGACCGCCCGCCAGCCCTCGTCGTCCACGCCGATGCGCCAGTAGCCGGAGATGGACAGCCGCTCCATCGGCACGCCCCGCTCCAGCCGCAGGTGACGGCGGAGCTCCTTGACGAAACCGGCCTCGCCGTGGACGAACGCGTGCACGTCCCCCTCGGGGAACTCCAGCGCGCGCACCGCCTCCACCAGCGCCTGGCCGACCGGCCGCGCGCCCCGGTACAGCCAGGTGATCCGCGCGTCGGCGGCCGTGCCGAGCTTCAGCTCGTCCCCGGGGCCGTCCACCTCCAGCAGGACGTGGGCGAGGGCGCCGTCGGGCAGCGCCTCCAGGGAGGCGGCGATGGCCGGCAGCGCGCTCTCGTCGCCCACCAGCAGGTGCCAGTCGGCCTCGGGGTCGGGCGCGTAGCCGCCGCCGGGGCCGAGCATCAGCACGACGTCACCGGGCTCGGCCGCGGCGGCCCACGGCCCGGCCAGGCCCTTGTGGCCGTGGTGGACGAAGTCGAGGGTCAGCTCAAGGGCGTCGGGGTCCCAGGCGCGCACGGTGTAGGTGCGCAGGCGCGGCCACAGCTCGCGCGGCATGGTCTCGCGCACGTGCTTGACGCTGAAGGGCTCGGGGTAGTCCACGCCCTCGTGCGGGAAGACGAGTTTCACGTAATGGTCGGTGAGGCCGCGGCAGGCGAAGTCGCGCAGGCCGTCGCCGCCGACCACGACGCGGATCATGTGCGGGGAGAGCCGCTCGGTCCGCAGGACGACGCCCCGATGGTGGTCCGTGGGCTTGTCAGCCATCACTTCAGCCCCCATGTGTTAGTTAGGTATACCTAACCTTACAGCGGGATTGACGGGCATGGCCACCGTAACGCTGAGACGCCTTCCTCCGCGCGCAACCCCAAACTGTGAAATATCAGCTCAAGCTACCCCCATACGGCTGGCCCAGTCAGGCCGCCGTCGAATGCCCCCTGCGCGCCGCACGGGCCGCGACGGCCTCCAGGAACGCCGACATGTGCCGGAAGGCCAGCCGCGCCTCCGGCAGGACGTCGGCCAGGATCGGGAACGCGTGCGGCATGCGCCGCCACTCCTCGTACCGCACCGGCACCCCCGCCTCCCGGGCGCGCTCGGCCACCCGGCGGGCCTCGTCCCGCAGCACCTCCGTGGAGCCGGTGACGATCATCAGCGGCGGCAGGCCGGTGAAGTCGCCGTGCACCGGCGAGACCAGCGGGTCCCACGGGTCGAGCCCGCAGGTCCAGTGGCGGGCCAGCCATCGCACCCGGCCCGCCGGCAACATGGGGTCGTGCCAGCGGTTGGCGCGGCGCGGGATGTCGGTCAGGTCCGCCCAGGGCGACAGGCAGATCGCGGCGGCGGGCGTCGGCAGGCCGCGGTCGCGCAGCGCCAGCAGGGTGGCCAGGGTCAGATGCCCGCCCGCCGAGTCCCCGGCGATGACGATGTCCTCGGGGGCGTGCCCGTTGCGCATCAGGCACTCGTAGGCGTCCAGCGCGTCGGCCAGGGAGTCGGCCAGCGGGTGCACCGGCCCCTGCCGGTAGTCCAGCGCGAGGACCGGCCGCCGGGCCACGGCCGACAACCGCCAGGTGATGGGCCGGTGGGTACGCGGCGAGCAGGAGAAGTATCCGCCGCCGTGGAAGTAGAGCACCGCCTTGCGCTCGTCCACCCGGCCGGCGCGGACCCACTCGCCGCCGCAGTCCGGCCCCTCGGCGGGCGCGACGACGGCGTGCTCGGGCAGGCGCAGCGGCATCAGCTGCGCCAGCTCGCCCAGGCGGGCCGCGCCGATCAGGGCCAGCGGATGACGCATCAGCACCGTGGAGGCGGGCTTCAGGGTGCCCCACATGACCGAGGTCAGGGCCCTGGCCTGCCAGCTCAAGGGGTAGTCGGGTGCCACGTCCTTGTTGATGCGCATGACGGTCCTCCACCCCTTTTCTTCCCGGTACGTGACGGCTCTACCGGCCAGTAAGGATCTCGTCCCTTCCGCGAATATTCCGGCCTTGTGCGACTCTGGGGATATGGCGGGATATTCGGTGACTCCGCGCCCCCGCAAGCTCGGCATCAAGCCGGGACACCAGGTCCTGGCCCTCGACGCCCCCGCCGGCCTCGACCTCGGCGAACCCGCCGCCACCGTGCACCGCGAGCAGGGCCAGCCCGCCGACGCCCGTTCCCCGTACGACGTCGTCCTGCTCTTCTGCCCAGACGCCGCCACTCTGCACCGCGTGCTCCCGCCGGCCAAGTCCGCGCCGGCCGGGAACGGCGGCCTGTGGATCTGCCGGATCAAACCGGCCTCCGGCATCCCCACCGACCTGTCGGACCGCCTCGCCCGCGACTTCGGACTGGCCGCCGGGCTGGTCGACAACAAGGTCGCGGCGATCGACGAGACCCGGTCGGGCCTGCGCTTCGTTTATCGCGTTGCGGACCGCCGACCCACCGGCGGATAATTCCAGGCTTCCGCCAAGGCAGACCCGTGCCCGACCCCAGGCACGGCGCGTGACCGTGTCCTCACTCTCGGGAGGTG
This sequence comes from Nonomuraea sp. NPDC049646, assembly GCF_044465525.1. Lineage (NCBI taxonomy): Bacteria > Bacillati > Actinomycetota > Actinomycetes > Streptosporangiales > Streptosporangiaceae > Nonomuraea > Nonomuraea sp. NPDC049646. Next base: position 91,904 of record NZ_JBITLU010000001.1, read on the forward strand.
AGCCACCATGCCCCTCTACGCCCGCCTCGTCCGGTACGGCTTCCGCAAACACGCCGTCTACGTCTGGGCCGCGCTCGCCGGCGCGTTCACCAACGGCGTGTTCGGCATCCTGCGCGCCCACGTCCTCATCGCCCTGTGGCAGGCCCGGCCCGGCCTGGCCGGCTACGACGTCACCGACGCCGTCACCTACTGCTTCGTCACCCAGGCCCTCATCGGCCCGATGATGCTGTTCGGCGGCGGCCTGGCCATCCCCGAGCGCATCCGCAGCGGCGACATCGCGCTCGACCTCGTCCGCCCCGCCTCCCTCCAGCTCTGGTCGCTGGCCGAGGACCTGGGCCGCGCCGCGTACCTGCTGCTGGTGCGCAGCCTCCCGCCGCTGCTGCTCGGCGCCGCCCTGTTCGGCATCACCGCTCCCGCCTCCGCGGCCGGATGGGCGGCGGCCCTGACCGGCTGCCTCGCCGGCGTGCTCATCAGCTTCGGCTGGCGCTACCTCGTCGCGCTGTCGGTCTGCTGGCTCGCCGACGACCGCGGCGTGGCCGTCGTCTCCCTGGTCATGACGACGTTCTGCAGCGGCATGATGCTCCCCCTCCACCTGTTCCCCGGCCCGCTGGGCGAGGTGGTCAGAGCCCTGCCGTGGGCCTCCATGGTCCAGGCGCCCGCCGACCTCTACCTCGGCAAGGCCCCCGTGGGGCAGACGGTCGCCCTCCAGGCGTTCTGGGCGGCGACGCTGTTCGCCCTCGGCCTCCTGGCCACCCGCGCCGTCCGCCACAAGGTGGTGATCCAGGGTGGTTAGGACGTACTTCCTGCTGGCCTGGACCTGGACCCGCGCCGCGGCCGCCTACCGCCTCTCCTTCGCTCTGATGGTGGTGTTCGGCCTGGTCACGGGGGCGATCGACGTCGCGGCCATCCTCGTCGTCTTCGCCAACACCACCACCCTGGCCGGCTTCACCCGCGAGGAGGTGCTGTTCCTGTACGGCGCCTGCGCCGTCTCCTTCACGATCTGCGACACCTTCGTCAGCAACCTCGACCGCATCAGCCAGCACATCAAGGCCGGCACCCTCGACACGATCCTCATCCGCCCGGCCGCCGCCTGGGTCCAGATCGCCGCCGACCGCTTCGCGCCCACCAGGGTCGGCCGCGTCCTCCAGGCCGTGGCCGTGCTCGCCTACGCCGCCGCCGCGCTCGGCCTCGACTGGCGGCGGGCCTGGATGATCCCCGTCATGATCGTCACCGGCGTCGTCATCTTCACCGCGCTGTGGACGCTCGCCGGCGCGCTGCAGTTCGCGCTGACCGACGCCCCGGAGGTGGTCAACACCTTCACCTACGGCACCCACCAGCTCAGCCAGTACCCCCTCAGCATCTACGCCCGCGACCTGGTCCGCGGCGTCACGTACGCGCTGCCCCTGGCCTTCGTCAACTGGCAGCCCGGCCTGTACGTCCTGGGCCGGGACGACCCGTTCGGCACGCCCGGGTTCATGCGCTTCCTCGGACCGGCCGCCGCGCTGGTCCTCGCCCTGGCCGCCGCGGCGGCCTGGCGGCAGGGCATCAGGCACTACCGATCGACGGGGAGTTAGCAATGATCGAACTGCGCGAAGCGGGACGCTCGTTCAAGGTCAGACGCGCTGTCGTGCACGCCGTACGCGACCTGTCGTTCAGCGTGCCGGCCGGCGAGTTCGTCGGCTACCTCGGGCCCAACGGCGCGGGCAAGTCCACCACGATCAAGATGTTGTGCGGCATCCTCACCCCCACCACCGGCTCGGTGCGGGTGGCCGGGCTCGACCCCTCGCGCCGGCGCACCGCGCTCGCCCGGCGCATCGGCGTGGTGTTCGGCCAGCGGACGACCCTCTGGTGGGACCTGCCGCTCAAGGACAGCTTCGAACTGGTCCGGCACCTTTACAAAGTAGATCGCGGAACGTTCCGGGTCCGGCTGGCCGAGCTGACCGAGACCCTCGACCTCGGCCCCTTCCTGCGCACCCCGGTGCGCCAGCTCAGCCTGGGCCAGCGCATGCGCGGCGACCTGGCCGCGGCGCTGCTGCACGCCCCCGACGTGCTGGTGCTGGACGAGCCCACCATCGGCCTCGACGTGGTCAGCAAGGCGAGCATCCGCGGCTTCCTGAAGCGGCAGAACGCCGAGCGCGGCACGACCGTGCTGCTGACCACGCACGACCTCGGCGACATCGAGCGCCTGTGCCGCCGGATCATGCTGATCGACCACGGCCGGCTGGCCTTCGACGGGACGCTCGCCGAGCTCATGGCCACGGCGCCGGAGCAGGCCACCATCGAGGACGTGGTGACCAGGCTCTACACCGGCGCTCAGTAGTAGCCGCCCTCCCGCGTGGTCTCGTAATCGTCGTCGTCGTCGAGGTCGTCGTGCGGGCGCGACCAGCGGGAGGGCATCAGCACGGGGATGAACAGGACCACGCCGAGCAGGGCCAGCACGCCCGTGGTGAGCAGCGTCCTGTCGCCCGCGCCGGCGTCCCTGACGATCTGGTGGACCGACGCCGCGTCGGGGATCAGGGACAGCGCCCTGCCGGTGTCGAGGGCGTAGACGACCGTCCAGGCCAGCAGCACCATCGAGGGCACGAACGTGGCCAGCGGCGAGATCCGGCCGGCCACGACGAGGCCGACGACCAGCCCGACCGCGGCCATGGCGCCGAGGGCGATCCACATCTTCTGGTTGTCGGGCGGCGGCGGGGTGATCGCCGCACTGGCGAGGGCCTGCTGCACGGCCCATCCGCCACCCCCGAGGACGGCCGCCGTGACCACGACGCCGATGAGCAAACCTGCTAAGTGCCGCAACGTTCTCACCTCAAATGTCAACGCGAATGTCAACGCGCTCGGCACGACCCTAGCGACAAATGCCATTTCCGGACCAGGCATCAGCCCGCCCGGAAGTTAGGGGTCTCATGCGACCGACCCTCGTGAGACCATGTGGCACACATGCGTGCGCGACTTCCCCTCCGGCTCGCGCGGACGGCCGCCTTCGCCGCCGTCTGCGTGACCCTCGCTGCCCTCGCCCACGTGGCGGGCGGCGGCGGGCGTCCGGGGCCGTTGGCGGCGGCGCTGGGCCTGGTGGCGGTGTCCGGCCTGGGGCTGGCGCTGTCCGGCAGGGAGCGCTCGGCGCCGCTGATCAACGTCGTGCTGGGCGTGGCGCAGTTCGGCCTGCACGAGCTGTTCGCCGGCGGCAGCCCGTCCTCCTACGTCTTCGAGCACGGCCACGGCCAGGGCCTGGCCGTCAACGCGGGCATGCTGCTCGCGCACCTCACGGCGACCCTGATGACCGGCTGGTGGCTGTCGCGCGGCGAGATCGTGCTGTGGTCGCTGCTGCGCCGGCTGGGGTTGCGGCTCGTGCCGCCGCTGCTCGCGGTCGTGCCCGCGGTGCGGCCGGGCGTTCCGGTCGTGCACACCAGGGCGGTCCCCCCGCAGCCGGGGTTCCGGCACCGGGTGGCCAGGCGTGGTCCTCCACTTCCCGCCTGACCTGCTGACACCCGTAGACCCCCTGTCCTTTTCCGAAGTGGAGTTCCGCCATGTCCTTCGTCCGTCGCGCGGCGACCGTGCTCGCCGCCGCCACCGCCCTCACCGCCGGCCTGGCGCTGCCCGCGCTGGCCCATGTCTCCATCAACCCGGGCACCGCCGAGCAGGGCGGGTTCACCAAGGTCGCCTTCCGGGTGCCCAACGAGCGTGACAACGCCTCCACGACCAAGGTCCAGGTCAGCTTCCCCACCGACCATCCGCTGGCGTTCGTGTCGGTCAAGCCCGTGCCGGGCTGGGACGTCAAGGTCACCGAGGGCAAGCTGCCCAAGCCGGTCAAGACGGAGTACGGCGACCTGGAGGAGGCCGTCACCACGGTCGTGTGGTCCGGCGGCAAGATCAACCCGGGTGAGTTCCAGGAGTTCGAGGTGTCCATGGGCCAGTTGCCCAAGGACGTCGACTCGCTGACGTTCCCGACGAAGCAGACCTACTCCGGCGGCGAGGTGGTCGACTGGGCCGACGCGCCCAAGTCCGACGGCACCGAGGCCGAGCACCCGGCGCCCACGCTGAAGCTCGTCCCGGCCTCCGGCGACGACGACCACCACTCCGCCGCGAGCGCGTCGGCCTCGGCCGCTCCGGCCGCCGCCACGGGCCCGTCGGTGGCGCCGGTGGCGGCCGCCTCGGCCTCCTCCTCCGACGGCACGGCCCGCCTGCTGGGCGGCGCCGGGCTGGTCGTCGGCGTCATCGGCGTCGTCGTCGGCGCCCTGGGCCTGCGCCGCCGGGCGGCCTGACCCGCGCGACGCGGCGTCCCCGGCCGGGCACCTCGCCCGGCCGGGGACGCGCCGCCCGGTCAGGACGTGATGTCCTTGCCGGAGAAGCGCGCCCACGCGATCGAGCAGAACAGCACGATGTAGGCGCCGAAGGCCAGCAGCCCGTCGCGCAGCGCCGACAGGTCCATCGGGCTGCGCAGCACCGCGTCGAAACCGGTGAACCTGGTCGGCAGCAGGTACGGCGTCACCGCGCTCAGGTCGGGGAAGGCCCGCAGCACCTGGCAGACGACCACCAGCACGAGCGTGGCGGCCACCGCCCCGATGGACACCTCGGTGAACGTCGACAGCGCCAGCGCGACGGCCGCCAGCGCCGCCATGCCGGCCCCGACGTAGCCGACGGCGACGAGGATGCGCAGCAGCCCCTCGCCCATGGAGATCGTGGTGCCCGACAGCAGCGTCACCGGCCCGGCCGGGAACAGGATCAGCCCGGTGACCAGCGCCGACAGTGCCACCACCGCCGTGACGGCGTAGGCGAAGACGACCGCGTTGAGGTATTTGACGGCCAGCAGGCGGGTGCGTCCCGCGGGCGCGGCCAGCAGGTAGCGCAGGGTGCCGCCGCCCGCCTCCCCGGCCACCGAGTCGCCCGCGACCACGCTGACGGCGACCGGCATCAGCAGCAGCACGAGGAACGAGAACGCGACGAACGTCAGCATGAGGCTGTTGCCCGCCACGCTCTGGACGAACCCGCCCATCCCGTCGCGGTCGTCGCCGCCGAACGCGCGCAGGGCCAGGCCGAGGACGGCCGGCACGGAGGCGAGCACGGCCAGCATCACCAGGTTGCGCGGCCGGCGGAAGGTCAGGCCCAGCTCCGAGCCGAGCAGCCGCCAGAACGCCCATCGCGCCCGCCGCGGGCCGCCGGCGGCGTCCGTCCACGCGTCCTGCGCGGGGCCCGCCGCGACCGCCGCGACGTCCGCCGGGTCCGGGGTGCGCCGCTCCACGGTGCGCAGCGTCTCGGTCACCGGAACCAGGCCAGGCGTGCGCCCGCCGGGCCGGCGGTCGCGCGTCTCCGGCGTCCGGGTGTCCCGCGGTGCGTGCGTCTCAGCGTCCGGCGCCGAGGTGTCAGCCGTCGACATCGAAGCCCTCCCCCGTCAGTCCGACGAAAACGTCTTCCAGGCTCGGCCGCAGCACGGCCAGCCCGCGTACGGCGACCCCTTCGCCGACCAGCGCGGCGTTGATCCGCTCCGGGGCGTCGCCGCCCAGCTCGGCCGTCACCTCGGCCTCGCCGCGCCGCACGTCGGCCAGCCCCAGGCCGCCGAGCACCCGCGCGGCGTCGGCCACGTCGGGCGTCTCGACCCGGACGCGCGTGGCCAGGCCGCCGTTCAGCGAGGCGATCGTGCCCTGGGCGGCCAGCTTGCCGGTCCGCATGATGGCGGCGTGCGTGCACATCTGCTCGACCTCGGCCAGCAGGTGCGAGGAGACGAAGACGGTGGTGCCGCCCGCGGCGATGTCCTTGACCAGCGCGCGCACCTCGCGGGTGCCCTGCGGGTCGAGGCCGTTGGTCGGCTCGTCCAGGACGAGCAGCTCGCGCGGGCCGAGCAGCGCGGCCGCGATGGCCAGCCGCTGGCGCATGCCGAGCGAGTAGTTGCGGTAGCGCTTGCCGGCCGCGGCCGACAGGCCCACCCGGTCGAGCGCGGCGGCGACGCGCGCCCGCGCGGTGCGGCGCACGGCGGTGGGGTCGGCGGCGTCGAAGCGCATCAGGTTGGCCTCGCCCGACAGGTACGGGTAGAACGCCGGCCCCTCCACCACCGCCCCCACCCGGGGCAGCGCCCGCGGCAGCGGCAGCCCGAGCAGGGAGTGCTCCCCCTCGGTGGGCGCGATCAGGCCCAGCAGCATGCGGATGGTCGTGGTCTTGCCCGAGCCGTTGGGCCCGAGGAAGCCGAAGACCGAGCCGCGCGGCACCGCCAGGTCGAGCGCGTCCACGGCCACCTGGCCGCCGCGGAAGCGCTTGGTCAGGCCGCGCGTGACGATGGCGTGCTCCCCGGAGGGCGGGGCCGCCCCGAAGGGCGCCCCCGCTTCCTGCGTGACGGCGGTGGTCACCTGATGCCCGCCGCCTGGGTGATCTCCTCCGGGGTGACCGCGCCGACCAGCAGGCGGCCGTCGTCGGTCAGCAGGACGGTGACGAGCTTGGTCCTGATCAGCCGGCCCGAGCCCCACGTGCCGCTCACCGGCGTGGCCGACTTCAGTACGGTGTCGGCCAGCGCCCCCACGTCGGCCTGCGAGCCGTCGCCGGGCGCGGCCCCGTCGCCCGCCGGCCGGCCGGCCGCCGTGAGGTCCTCCGGCTTGAACGGCAGGACGGCCACGGACGTCCACCCGTCGCCGACGACCTTGAGCTGGCCCGCGACCTTCTCGGCCTGCTCGGCGTGCTGCTCGGCGCGCTTGGCGTCGCCCAGCTCGCTGAGGTCCTTCTCCTCCACCTTGGCGCCCGCGGGCGGGGTGAAGACGAAGTTCTCCGGGGCCGGGGGCGTGAACGTCACCTGGGTGAAGCCGACCTGGAAGGCCGGTTCGGCCGAGCCCTTGGCGTAGACCTGCACCTGGAGCGGGACGTAGGTCTCGCCGTCGAGCGCGAGCCGCACCTCCTGCACCAGCGAGCCCTCGTCCTTGGGGGCGAGGACGAGCTGGTAGACCGGACGGCCCGCCACCTCGGCGGTGTTGATCACGCGGACCGCGGTGTGCTCGTCGGCCTTGGCCAGCACCTGCTCGGCCACCTGCGCCGGCGTCAGCTGGGTCGGCGGCGGGCTGGGCAGCTTGTGCTCCTGGCCCGTGCCGGGCTTGACGGTCAACCTGGTCGCGGTGTTGGTGGCGCTCTGCCAGTACCAGCCCTGGTCGCCGTTGACGATCAGGTTGGTCTCGTTCAGCTGGGTCGGCATGGCCACGCGGAACCGGTCGGCGCCGCCGTACCAGACCTTGATCTCGTGCGAGCCGGACAGCAGGCTCAGCGGCGACTCACCGCCGGTCTGGGGCATCGACGGCAGGCCGAGCGAGGCCGTCTGCTGCACCGTGCCGGACATGGGCGGCAGGCCGCCCCCCTTGCTCGTCGCCGCCACGGCGTCGGCCAGCAGCTGCTGGGCCGAACGCTCGGGCAGGACGGGCTCGCCGCTGACCGCCGCGATCACCGGGCCGGCTCCGATCGCGCCACCGATCAGCGCCGCCGCGGCGATCGGGACTCCCCACCTCACGAACGTGCCTCTGCGCATCTCACTCCTTAACGGTATGTCGATGACCAGAGCCTGCGGCATGCATCCTGTGGCCGGCCTGAGACTGTCTGAGACGCCTCTCAGGCTTCTCAGCGGCGTCTCAGCTGAAGGACGGGAGAATCAGCACATGAGAGTACTGGTCGTCGAGGACGAGCGGCGGATGGCCGCGGCCCTCCAGCGCGGGCTGCAGGCCGAGGGGTTCGCCGTGGACCTCGCCCACGACGGCGAGGAGGGCCTGCACGCGGCCCGGCAGGGCGACTACGACGTCGTGGTGCTGGACATCATGCTGCCGAGGCTGTCGGGCTACAACGTGTGCAAGCAGTTGCGCGCCGAGGAGAACTGGGTGCCGATCCTCATGCTGTCGGCCAAGGACGGCGAGTACGACATGGCCGACGGCCTCGACCTGGGCGCCGACGACTACCTGACCAAGCCGTTCTCGTACGTGGTGCTGGTGGCCAGGCTCCGGGCCCTGCTGCGGCGCGACTCGGGGCGGCGGCCGTCGGTGCTGGCGGCCGGCGACCTGACCCTCGACCCGGCCCGCCGGAAGGTGCAGCGGGGCGAGAGTCCGGTGGAGCTGACGCCGCGGGAGTTCGCGCTGCTGGAGTTCCTGATGCGCCGCCGTGACGAGGTGGTGTCGAAGGCGGAGATCCTGGAACACGTGTGGGACACCTTCGACACCGACCCCAACGTGGTCGAGGTCTACGTCGGCTACCTGCGGCGCAAGGTCGACGCCCCGTTCGGCAGGAACGCGCTGCAGACCGTGCGCGGCGCGGGCTACCGGCTGGCGGGCGACGGTGGCTGACACCCCGATGGCCTGGTGGCGACGTCAGGGGCTGCGGTTCAGGCTGACGGCCGCGGCGGCCGCCGTGCTGGCGCTGGCGCTGGCGCTGTCGGCCTCGGTGCTGCTGTCGGTGCTCGACCGCGCGCTGATCGACACGGTCGACACCTCGACCCGGCAGCAGGCCCAGACCGTGCGCGTGGCGGCCGACGCCGGGACGCTGACCAGCCCGATCACCACGCACGACGGCACGATCGTCCAGGTGCTCGACCGGAGCGGGCGGATCACGCACGTCACGTACGGCACCGACCGGCTGGTGCCGCTGCTGGACGCGGCGGCCAGGGCCAGGGTGCTGCGCGAGGGGCGGGCGACGTTCCTCGACGGGCGGCCGTACGCGATCCCGGGGCCGCTGCGGGTGGTGGTGCTCAGCGCCGACCACGGGCAGACGGTGCTGGCGGCCAGGCCGATCGGCGAGATCCAGACGAGCCTGGGCGTGGCCGGGCGCGTCCTGCTGGTCGGCACGCCCGCGCTGGTCGTGCTGCTGGCGGTGGCGAGCTGGCTGATGATCGGCCGGACGCTGCGCCCGATCTCCTCGCTGCGCCGGGTCGCCGCCGAGATCACGCACACGGCCCGGTCCCGGCGGCTGCCGGTGCCGCAGTCGCGCGACGAGGTGTACGCCCTGGCCACCACGCTCAACGGCATGCTGGCCCGGCTGGAGGAGGCCGAGCAGCGCCAGCGCGCGCTGGTCTCCGACGCCGCCCACGAGCTGCGCAGCCCGCTGGCCAGCATCCGGCTCCAGCTTGAGGTTGCGCTCGGCCATCCGGAGGGCCAGGACTGGCGGGAGACCGCCGAGGGCGTGCTGGAGGACGCCCTGCGGCTGTCCAGGCTGGCCGAGGACCTGCTCGCGCTGGCCCGCCTGGACGAGCGCGGCGGGGTTCCGGCCCGCGACGAGCCGGTCAACCTGGACGAGGTGGTGCGCCAGGTCGCCGAGCGGTACGGCGAGGCCCGGCTGACCGCGTGCGACCCCGTGGTGGTGCGCGGGGACGCCCTCGACCTGAGCCGGGTGCTGACGAACCTGATGGACAACGCCGTCCGGCACACCTCCTCCAAGGTCGAGGTGGCGCTGACCGCCGACGGCGTGCTGACGGTGACCGACGACGGGCCCGGCATCCCCGAGCAGGACCGGGAGCGGGTGTTCAACCGGTTCACCCGGCTGGACTCCGGGCGCAGCAGGGACGAGGGCGGGGCCGGTCTGGGGCTGGCGATCGTCCGGGAGACCGTGCGCGCCCACGGCGGGACGGTGGTCCTGCAGGACGCCGCGCCGGGCCTGCGTGCCGTGGTCCGCCTTCCGGTGTCCCGCTAGGCGGGCCCGAGCCATCCGCGGGGGCGATCGGCGGGAAGGCGGCGGGGACGCTCGCCCGCGCGACGCGCTCGGGGCGCCGGCGGGCTGGTGGTCACAGGCGGGGACTGCGGGGGATCATGGAACGTTCCTGGTCAGGCGGCTGTGCCCTTCTCCGCCGTGGACAGGAAGTCCTGGGCGATGAGGGGCAGGCGGCGGCGTGCGTGCACCACGGCGATGACGCGCCGCACGGCCGGTTCGAGTGAGCGCACCACCAGGCCCGCCCTGGCGGCCTGGTCGGCCATGCCGCGGTACCACAGCAGCGAGGCCTGGCCGGCGCGGACCGCGTTGAGCCAGCCGTTGCGCTCGTCGGTCTCCAGGACGACCACGGGGGTGACGGCGTACTTGCCGAACATGGCGTCGAGCTCCCTGCGCCGCGAGCTGCCGCGGGCGGGCAGCGCCAGGCGCATCCCGTGCAGCTTGCCCATGGGGACCGGGTTGGGCAGATCGAGCCCGGGCGGGGAGATCAGCACGATCTCCTGGCGTTCGAGCGGGTGGGTGATGAGGTCGGTGGGCACGGGCAGATCGGTGAGCCCGAGGTCGGCCCGCTGATCCCGGATGGCGCTGACGACGCCGTCGCGGCCGTCGCAGCGCACGATGTGCACGCGTACCCCTGGGTGCTCGGCCGCGTAGGCAGGGAGCAGCCGCCCCGCGAGTCCGGGTTCGAGACTCGGGGTGGAGGCGATGCGCAGTTCGGCCTCCGTCACGCCGGCGTGGTTGGCCAGGCCCTCGATCTCGTGCACGGCGTCGAGCGCCTCCCTCGCCAGCTTGACCACGCGGCGGCCCTGGGCGGTGACCACCACGCCGCGGCCCGAGCGGGCGAAGAGCGTCATGCCGAGCTCTCGCTCAAGATCGCGGATCGCGCGGGACAGCGCAGGCTGCGCGATGTAGAGCGACCTGGCCGCGTCGGTCATGGTGCGGTGCTCCGCAGTCGCGACCACATAGCGGAGCTGCTGGAGATTCATGCCAACGAAGCTAGGACACCGCCCTGCTCCGGGACCGGCAGATAGCGGAGATCACCTCGATTGATTTCGGAGCGTGACCGAGTACCGCTACATCCGTGACGGGTGATAAATCAGTATGCTTTTGCCCCAAATTTGGCAAAGATCCTTTGGGGTCTGCCGCAAAGCCGTGCATTGCAGACAAGCGGGTTAACGGGGAGACACGGTGACAGCAAACGGGCAATATCCACCTCCGCCACAAGGGCCCGGGCAGCCCCTTCGGCCCCCTTCGCGGCCCTGGCCGCCGCCGGGCTACGGGCAGTCCCAGCCGCAGGGCGGTCAGCCCTACCCGCAGACGCCGCCGGCCCCGCCCCAGGGCCCTCCGCAGGGCCCTCCCCAGGGGCCGCCGCAGGGCCCTCCCCAGGGGCCGCCGCAGGGGCCGCCGCCCGGCCGTCAGCCCTATCCGCCGCAGCACCACCAGCCGCAGGGATATCCGCCGCAGCCACCGCCCCCGCAGGGCCCGCCGCAGGGCCCCCCTCAGGGCCCGCCGCAGCCCCCGCAGGGCTATCCGCCGCAGGGACAGCCGCCGCGCGGCCCGCAGTATCCGCCGCCGCAGTACGGCCGGCAGTACCAGCCGCCACCACCACCGCCGCCGCCCATGCAGACCATGCCCACGAGGCAGTGGCCGCAGCAGCCGAGGAAGAAGTCCGGCATGGGGGTCGCCGGCGTCCTCGGGGTCGTGTTCGGGTCGCTGGCGGCGCTGTTCGTGCTGATCGTCATCGGGGCGGCGATGCTGAAGTCGTCCTCGCACACGGACACGACCACGCCGGTGGCGCTCCCGTCGTACGAGCCGTCGCGGACCGACGAGCCCTTCCCCAGCCAGGAGCCGACGCACGACACCTCGTCGCAGGAGCCCACCCAGGAACAGACGGAGGAGCCGACCCAGGAGCCTACGCAGCAGCCGTCGCAGCGGCCCACCGAGCGGCCGACCCAGGAGACGGTGACGCCGCCCAAGCAGGTCACGCTCAACACCAGCCTGAAGAACAACACCCTCTACCGGGCGGGCAGCCTGCCCCGGGTGAACTGCCGGGCCGGGAACACCAACATCTTCAGCCACAGCCAGCTCAAGGCGCTGATCCTGAAGACCGGCCGGTGCATGGACAAGGCGTGGGGGCCGATCCTGCAGCGGCAGGGGATCGCGTTCAGCCCGCCGAGCTACGCCGTCGCGGCCGGGCGCGGACGGGGCGCGTGCGGCGACTATCCGTCGGCCGGGAGCATGGTGCCGTACTACTGCCCGCGCAACAACACGATCTACGCCTCCACCTCGGCGATGTCCAGGGGCAACGGCAACGCCCGCGGCTACGGCCAGATCATCTCCTGGCACGGCGGCATCATCAGCATGATGGCCCACGAGTACGGCCACCACGTCCAGAACATCACCGGCGTGATGGACTCCTGGTGGCAGGGCACGGTGAACTCCTCCAGCCAGAGCGGCAAGCTGGCGCTGAGCAGGAAGCTGGAGCTGCAGGCCACCTGTCTCGGCGGCATGTGGATGCGCTCGGTCGCCTCGTCCTACCCGGTCCCGTCGTCGCTGCGCTCGCGGCTGTTCTGGTTCTACGCGCAGGTGGGCGACTATCCCGGCTATCCGCGCGACCACGGCACGCCCGCCAACAACAACCGCTGGTTCCGGCAGGGGTGGGAGAGGGACAAGACGTACCAGTGCAACACGTGGCTGGCGCCGTCCTCGACGACCTCCTGAGCGACACGTGGCGTTCATCTCATGTTGAAGAGTTGTCTCTGATGTCCAGGTATGGGGGCTAGAATCCTGGCAATCTTGTGCCCGACATGGGGCGAACGTCATTTTTTGCCTGGTAGGCGTGTGAAGGAGCCGGTGTGAGCAAGCGCGACGGGGTGGGCACCGTGCCCGGAGGCGCCAAACGCCGGACTCCACGCCCGCGCAAGGGCTCCTCCCCCGCGCCGCGCTTCGCCAAACCCCTGACGACCGCCTCCGTCATCGGCTGGACCGCTCTGTCCGCCCTGGTGCCCGGCGCCGCGCATCTGCGGGCCGGGCGCCGTCGTACCGGGCTGATCATGATCGGCGCGTACGCGGCCGTGCTGCTCGGGGCCCTGGCCTTCGGCCTGACCCGCAACCTGAGCGACGTGACCGGCCTGGCCGAGGACGGCGCCATGATGACGGTGATCGTCATCGCGTCCGCGTGCGCGCTGGCCTGGTTCGCCGTGATCGCGGTCTCGTACGTGGCGCTGGGCCCCAACAGGCTGAACCAGCAGGGCCAGGTGGTGACCGGGATCGTCGTGGGCGTGCTGTGCGTGGCCGTCATGTCGCCGTTCGCGCTGACGGCCAACTACGTGCTGGCCGGGCGGAACGCCGTCAACGCGATCTTCCCCTCACACCCGGACCCGGAGAACCCCGTCCAGATCAAGAACCCCGAGGACCCCTGGGACGGCAAGACCCGGGTGAACTTCCTGCTGGTCGGCGGCGACGCCGCGGGCAACCGCGTGGGCGTGCGCACCGACAGCATGACGGTGGCCAGCGTGGACACCAGGACCGGCAACACCGTGCTGTTCAGCCTGCCGCGCAACCTGCAGCACGTGCGCTTCCCGCCGTCCTCGCCGCTGCACAAGCACTTCCCCAACGGCTACATGGCCGAGCTGCCCAACGGCGGCCTGCTCAACGAGGTCTGGCAGTACGCCAACGACAACCCGCAGCTCATGGGCGGCAAGAACCGCGGCCCGCGGGCCCTCATGGACGCCATCGGCTACACCCTGAACCTCAGGATCGACTACTACGCCCTGATCAACATGTACGGCTTCGCCGCCCTGGTGGACGCCATCGGCGGCCTGAAGATCCGGGTCGAGGAGGACGTCAAGTGGGGCGGCCACTTCGGCACCGCGGGCACGATCAAGGCGGGCTACCGCAAGCTGTCGGGCGAGCAGGCCCTGTGGTACGGCCGCTCCCGCGTCAACAGCGACGACTTCTCCCGCATGGGACGCCAGCGCTGCGTGATCGGCGCCTTCGCCCAGCAGGCCACGCCCGGCGTGATCCTGACGAACTTCACCAAGATTGCCGGAGCGGCCAAGCGGCTGGCCCAGACGAACATCCCGCGTCCGCTCGTCGCGCCGCTGGCCGACCTGGCGCTCAAGGTCAAGGACGCCAAGATCACCAGCCTGCAGTTCGTGCCGCCGGACTTCTACTCGGGCAGGCCCGACTGGGTCAAGATCCGCGCGGCGGCGAAGAAGGCGATCGCCGACTCCGACCGCTCCGGCCGCCAGGCCCAGACCGCCAACGTGACCGCGTCCCCCGGCTCGCCGGGCTCCCCGACGGCCACGCCGTCGCGGACCCGTACGCAGGCCCAGGGGGGCACGCCGACCGAGACCCCGACCCGCAACAGCCAGCGGGGCGGCGCGAAGTCCCTGACGGAGCTGTGCGGCCTGTGACCGTCGCCCCCGCCGGAGCCGGGCTCCGGCGGGAGCTCTGATCGGCCGAGGCTCGCGACCTCAGGTCACTTCGTCAGGTGCCCGAGGATCCAGTCGGCGAGCGTGCCGGTGACCGTGCCGTGCTCGGAGTTGTCGGAGTCGCACTGGTAGTCGTCCAGCTCGCTGTGCTCCGGCGACAGGGCGGTGATGTCGGTGTAGAGGTCCACGGTCCAGTCCACGGGGTCGTACTGGAGCGCGACGGCGCTCACGGTGGGGACGAAGCAGGCCGACCGGAACCGGCCGGCGATCGGCGCGCCGAAGGCGTCGGCGACCATGCCGTAGGAGGGCAGCGTGCCGCCGGGCGCCCCGTCGAAGGCCGCGACGTCGCTGGTGCGGCTGGTGCTCGCCCACAGCGGGACGGCTCGCATGCCGCCCACCCGCTGACGGGCGCCCCGGTCCGGCTGGGTGCGCACGGTGGCGCCGGCCAGCCCGTCCCGGGCCGTCCACTCGAAGGCCGGGGCGTCGGGCGGGACGTTGCGGCCGGTGCCGTCGGCGGCGCCGTTGGAGACGCCGAGCTTGCGCGGCCTGAGCGGGAACCAGCCGGCGGCGCGCAGGTCCTCGATGAAGGCCAGGCGCAGCGGGCTGGCCGTGGCGACCGGCCCGCAGTAGCGCCCGTCCGGCACCCAGCCCCACAGGAGCTGCTGCGCGGCCGGGCTCCTGATCAGGTCGGCCTGGCCGGGCGCGGCCGGCGCGAGGGTCTCGGCGAAGTAGGCGAGCTGCTGCAGGATCAGCGGGATCCAGGCGCCGTTGTGCGGCGAGTCGTAGGACAGGTACGTCATCGTCTGGTGGTCCTCGCGGCGGCGTTCCATCTCCGCCAGCGCGTAGCGGGTGACCAGGCCGCCCGCGCCGAGGCCGCCGACGATCAACGGCGTGGTGCCGAGCCGCTCGCGGATCGCGCGGCCCACGCACGCCGCGGCGACCCCGGCGTTGGCCTGGATGTGGGTGTGGCGGGCGGCGAAGCCGAGCAGCACGACGTCGATGCCCTGGGCGAGCAGCCGGCTGAGCAGCCGGTCGCCATGCGGCGGGTACGGCGCGTCGAGCCGTCCCCACAGCCCGGCCAGGTCGCTGGGCCCGTGGCCGAACCCGTCGGCGAAGATCATGGGACGGACGAGCGCGTCGTGGCCGGCGGCGAGGTGGACGGCGGCCGTCCCCGTGGCGAGCCGGCCCTGGTAGGGCCAGGCGGAGGCGAGCTCCCAGCGCGCGTCGGGCTCGCGGTGCTCGCCGGAGCCGCCGGGCTCGTGCGTGAAGAACACCCCCGCGGGGAGCGCTGCGGCGATCTGTTGCGCGCGTCCGGCGGGCGCGGGCTCGCACTCCTGTGCCTGAATGCGCTCGACGTCGATCCTGGCCGCCCCTGGTGTCGCCATGACTGTCACCTTTTCTCGTGGGTTACCGGATGTGACCCCCGATTCGCGTGCCCGCCTTTCTGAATATCGTTCGATCTTTTTCCGGATTCGATGACGTATCCAGCTCACCTCGCCCGCGACGACAAATCAACCCGCGCCGCCGACAATTCATCCTGACCATCGGTCAAGGCATTACAGAGGATCGCCGCGAGCCATTTCCCTTTGTCACACGAGCGCGGTCTTTCGCGGCATCAGCGCCAGGGCGCCCAGGTAGAGCAGGGCGGCCACGATGAGCAGGCCCTTGTAGCCGATCACCAGCGCCAGGTATTCCAGGCAGCCGCCGACCATCGCGCCGAGCAGGTTGGCGCCGAAGGACGTGGTCGCGTCGGCGGTGTCGGAGAAACGTTTGGCGAAGACCACGTTCGCCGCGAAGATCGGCAGGAACGCCACCGTCACGGCCGCCACGGCGCGCAACGGCACCGGCAGCGACAGCAGCCACGCGTTGGGCACCAGCCAGGCCAGCAGCAGGCCGGCCAGCAGCACGGCGTACATGACGGGCAGCGGCGGGGTGCGGAAGCGGCGGGTCACCTCGACGGCGGCGAGCACGGCGACCAGCACCCCGGCGAAGACGATCGCGTTGACCACCCAGGTGGTGCCGAACAGCAGCGCGAAGCCCGTCACGCTCTTGGTCTCCAGCAGCATGAACGCCACCCCGAGCAGGAACAGGTCGGCGTAGGGCTTCATGCGCCCGTAGGGGCCCGCCACCACGCGGACGGCCAGCAGGCTGACGATGAGGATCAGGCCGAGGGTGATGATGTAGATCGGCGGGATCGTCCGGTCCTTCAGGTAGAGGAAGGGGCGGTCGTCGTCGGCGGGGGCCGGGGTGCCGGCGGCCGCGCCGGGCCACTGGCTCGCGCAGCGCTGGTCGGCGGCGGTCAGGCCGGCGGTGATGACGGCCTGCTGGCCGGCGGTGCTGACCACGTCGACGCACGGTTTGTGGCCGAAGGCGGTCTGCATGGTCGAGGCCAGGCGGTCGACCAGCCAGCTCTCGCGGTAGTAGTTGTACATCGAGAACGTGCCGCCCGGCCGCAGGTGGTCGCGGGCGGCCCGC
This sequence comes from Nonomuraea sp. NPDC049646, assembly GCF_044465525.1. Lineage (NCBI taxonomy): Bacteria > Bacillati > Actinomycetota > Actinomycetes > Streptosporangiales > Streptosporangiaceae > Nonomuraea > Nonomuraea sp. NPDC049646. Next base: position 108,466 of record NZ_JBITLU010000001.1, read on the forward strand.
ATGGCCTCCTCGGTGAACAGGTAGCTCTCCAGGCGCAGCGAGCTGGCCCCGGACACGAGGGTGAGCGAGTCGGGCAGGGCGAACAGGATCAGGTCGTAGCGGTCGCCGCTGCGCTCCAGGAAGGCGCGGCCGTCGGTGATGTGGGTGGTGACGCGCGGGTCGGCGTAGGGCTTGTCGGGGTGCAGGCTGCCGCCCAGCTCGCGCAGCTTGGGGTCGATCTCGACGGCGTCGACGTGCTGCGCGCCCTTGGACAGCGCGATGGCCACGTCGGTGCCGCTGCCCGCGCCGACGATCAGCACGTTCTGCGGCGGCCTGGTGGTGCGCTCGTAGGGCAGCCCGTACTGGCGTTCCCACTGCAGGCGGGCGTAGGCGGGCACGGCCTGCTGGTGCGGGATGCCGTTGACGGAGATGTCGGTGACCGGCACGCCGAGCATCTGCATCGCCTTGTAGGTCACCTTGTAGTACGGCGACCACAGCGCCCCGGCCGTCAGCGTCTCCGACAGCAGCAGGCCGGCGACCAGGAGCGAGGGCAGGACCACCAGGCCCAGGTAGAGCGAGCGGGGCCGGGGCACCAGGAGCAGGCCGTAGCACAGGGCCGCGACCACGCCCCAGAACACCGGCGGCGCCGACAGGAACGACAGCGCCGTGAACGCGGCGATGCCGCTGAGGCTGCCGATCAGGTCGTAGCGGTAGGCCTCCAGGCGCGGCAGCTCGGGGAAGCAGCGCCCGACCAGCTCGGCGGGCCCCATGAGCACCGCCGCCGCGGCGATGAAGATCACCGGCAGGATCAGCCAGGCGGGCGGCCCGACGGTGCCCAGGCTCGTCCAGTACAGGACGCCCTCGGTGTTGCGGTCGACCGTCACCGGGAAGGCCAGCACGAGGGCCACCAGGACGAGCAGGACGACCGGCGAGTAATACGGCTGGCGGCGCGAGCGCCCCACGCGCAGAAATCCGAGCCCGATTCCAAGAAAAGAACCGAGCAGGACAAAATTGGTGAAATAGCTCAGATGAACGATGTTCGAGCCGGTCCACCTGATGAGCGCCAGTTCGAGGAAGAGCATGAAGGCACTGGCGAGGACGAGCCTCGGCCGCACCGGCAGCCAGTGTTGTCTTTCCCCGTCGGAAACCGGCGTCTGCGCCTGGAGCGTCATGATGCATCACCGTAGTGAACAGACCGAGGACAAGGAAGCCTGACGCCCCGGAAACAATTATGGTCCGCTTCGCCAGTTATGCGGTGTTTTCGCAGGTCACAACCGGCGTAAGGGGCTGGACGCGCCTTGACGGATGCAGGAATGTTGGGTCGTTCGTTTGCCCCCATTACGTTCGGTGGTGACTCATGCGGGTCCTGATCCAGCTCCGTCCCTCCCCCGATCTGGTCGCGGCCGTCGCCGATCCCGGCCAGACCGCCACCACGGCCGACGTCGCCGACGGCCTGCCCGGCGTCGAGCTCGACACGGGCTTCACACCGGTCGCCGTGCCGAGGCCGGTCCCCGCGGCCGGCGGCGATCCCCTCTCCCTCCACCAGCCCCTCGACTTCTCCCTGGCCGCCGAGGACGCCTCCGTGCTCGTCCGCGGCACGATCTCCGACGACGAGCTGACCTCGCGGGTCACGCTGCTGCCCACGCTGCGTCCCGACGTCGTCGGCGTGTTCGCCGACCCGGTGATCGAGTCCAGCCTGACCTGCGGCGGCGATCCGCCGGTGGGCGACTGGCACGACGTCGAGCGCCTGCTGAACGTGGCCGGGCTGCACGCCGAGGGGCTCGACGGCGCCGGGGTGGCGCTGGCCGTCCTGGACACCGGCATCAACGCCGCGCACGTGGCCCGCCACCTCGGCCGCGGCGTCACGCTGGACGCCGAGCGGAGCTGGAGCCCCTCCGGCGTCAACGGGCGGCCCGGCCAGTTCGAGGTCGACCACGGCACGATGTGCGCCTTCGACGCGCTCATCGCCGCGCCGCAGGCGTCCCTGATCGACGTGCCGCTGCTGCGGTCGGCCCGGCCGGGCGGCTCGGCGCTCGACGGCCTGCTGTCGGACGCGGTGGCCGCCTTCACGCACCTGCGCACGGTGCTGGAGGCCCAGCCCGCGGCGTCCAGGTCGCTGGTGGTGAGCAACTCGTGGGGGTCGTTCTCCCCCGAGTGGGACTTCCCCGTCGGGCATCCGGGCAACTACTCCGACAACGCCGCCCACCCGTTCAACCTGGTCGTGGCCAGTCTCGACCGGGCGGGCGCGGACGTGCTGTTCGCGGCGGGCAACTGCGGCAGGCAGTGTCCCGACGGCCGGTGCGCCTTCCCCAACCGGCCCATCGGGGGCGCCAACTCCCATCCCAAGGCGCTGTCGATCGGCGGGGTCGACGTCAACGGCGAGCGGGTGGGCTACTCCTCGCAGGGGCCGGGGCGGCTGACCGCGCGCAAGCCCGACGTGTGCGCGTACACGCACTTCTCGGGGTCGCGGGCGTTCGGCGACGGCGAGCCGGACACGGGCACCTCGGCGGCGACGCCGGTGGCCGCCGGGCTGGTGGCCGCGGTGCGCACCCGGTGGCCGGCCGCCAAGCTGTCGCCGGCGCAGCTGCGGGCGCTGCTGCGGCGCACCGCCGAGGACCGCAGCGAGGTGGGCTTCGACTACGACTACGGCTACGGGACGGTCGATCCGGCGGGCATCCTGGCCGCGCTGCACCGGCGGGCCAAGGCCGCGGCCTGAGGACGGCCCCGAGTACGGGCGGGCGGGCCGTCCCGGAGCGGCCCGCTCACGCGTTCTCCCGGTTGAACACGCGGGCCCCGACGGTCAGGCCGACCACGGCGAGCCCGGCCGTGACGGCCACGCCCAGCCCGACCGTGCCCGTGGCGTAGTGGCCGGCGAACAAATCGCGCAGCGCCTCCAGGACGTACCTGAAGGGGCTGAGGTGCGACAGCGCGTCCAGCCAGCCGGGCGCCATCGACATCGGCAGGAACGCGCCCGACAGCAGCACCAGCGGGATGACCGCCGTCGACATCACCGGCGCGAAGAGCTGCTCGCTGATGGTCAGCGCGACGGCGTACGACAGGGCGGCCAGGCTCGCCCCCAGCACCACGACCAGCAGGAACCCGGCCGCGAGCCCGGCGAGCGGCACCCGCATCCCGAAGGCGAACCCGACGGCCAGCACCATCGTCGTCTGGACGGCCATCGTCACGACGTTGTCGAGCACCCGCCCGAGCAGCAGGGCCAGGCGGCTGGCCGGGGTGACGCGCAGCCGCTCCAGCACGCCGAAGCGCTTGTCGAAGACCACCCCGAACCCGGCCAGCCCCATGCTCATCAGGCCGAGCTGCACGATCAGCCCCGGCACCAGCACCTCCCAGGTGCCGAACGTGGCGAAGATCGGCCCGAACAGCACCAGGAACAGCAGCGGCTGGACGGCGCCGAAGACGATGCCGAGCTTCTGGCGCAGGGTGGCGCGCAGGCAGTGGCGGAACAGCACCCAGGTGTCGCGCAGCATCAGACCCCCGCCTCCTCGCGCAGCGACCGGCCGGTGATGTCGAGGAACGCCTCGTCGAGCGTGCGGCCCGCCTTGAGCTCGGCCGGGGTGCCCGCGGCGGCGATCCGGCCGTCGTCGATGATCAGCAGCCGGTCGCAGAGCGCGTCGGCCTCGTCCAGGTAGTGGGTGGTCAGGAAGATCGTCACGCCGTGCTCCTCGCGCAGGGAGCGGACGTGCTCCCACAGGTTGGCGCGGCTCTGGGGGTCCAGGCCGGTGGTCGGCTCGTCCAGGAAGAGCAGACGGGGGTCGTGCAGCAGGGCGAAGGCGATGTCGAAGCGGCGCCGCTGGCCGCCCGACAGCGCGCCGCCCACGCGCTCCTCCAGTCCGGCCAGGCCGAGCCGGGCCAGCACCTCGCGGTACCGGGACCTGGCCTCGGCCTGGCGCATGCCGTACAGCATGCCCTGGAGCTCCAGCTGCTCGGCGAGCGGGGCCATGACGTTGACGCCGCCGCCCTGCGAGACGTAGCCGATGCGGCGGCGCACCTCGCGCGGATCGCCCAGCAGATCGTGGCCCGCCACGGTGGCGGTGCCCGAGGTGGGCCGGAGCAGGGTCGTCAGCATGCGCATGGTCGTGGTCTTGCCGGCGCCGTTGGGCCCGAGGAAGCCGACGATCTCGCCCGCCTCCACCGAGATGTCGACGCCTTTGACGGCCTCCACGCCGCTCTCGAAGGTCTTGGTCAGACCTGTGGTTCTCAACATGTGATCGCCTCCAAAATTAGAGTAGCCACAATTTTGGAGTCGCTGCAAGTTGGGTATCATGGCGGCATGGAAGAGGGGCTGCGGGAGCGCAAGAAGCGGGAGACCAGGCAGCGCATCGCGGATGTGGCGATGGGCCTGTTCATGACGCGCGGGTTCGACCCCGTGACGGTGGCCGAGATCGCCCGCGCCGCGGACGTGTCCGTCAACACGGTGTTCAACTACTTCCCGACCAAGGAAGACCTGTTCGCCGACCGGCAGGAGCTGGTGACCGACCTGCCGCAGCAGGTGGTGCGCGGGCGGCGGCCCGGCGAGAGCGTGGCGCGGGCCTTCCGGCGCGACTTCCTGGAGGCCCTCGACTCACGCCACTGGCGCTACGGCCTCAACGAGGGCGCCGACGTGTTCACCCGCATCGTCGACGGCAGCCCGTCGCTGGTGGCCAAGCTGCGCGAGCTGCACGTCGCGCGGGAGCAGGCGCTGGCCCGCGCCCTGGCCGACGAGCTCGACGCCGACGCCGACGACCTGACCCCGCAGGTGGTGGCCACGCAGATCCTCGGCACGACCAGGATCCTCGCCACGCACGCGGCGACCCGGACGCTGGCCGGCGAGAGCTGGGAGACGATAGCGCCCGACCTGCGGGCCCAGGCCACGGCGGCCTTCGACCTGCTGGAGTCGGGCATCGGAGACTACTGCGTGCGGCCCTCAGTTGGAGAAGACGGCCGACAGGATGCCGGCCCCGAGCCCGAGGACCATGAACACGGCCCCGAGGATTAGCAGGATCGTGGCGATCATGCCGCAGATGCGGCCGGCCTGCACCGCGCCGCGGTTGTCGTAGGCGTAGCCGCTGCCGTCGATCTCCTTGAGCGCCTTGTTGCCCATCGACCAGGCGAACGGGCCGAGGATGCCGCACACCACCAGGCTGAGGATGCCGAGCACGAGGATCGTGGTGCCGTTGGGGTGGCTCTGGGGCGGCGGCCCGTAATAGGACGGACCGTAGTTCGGATACGACATGCCCCTTGCGCCCCCTTGCCCCTGTGACTGTCAGGTGCGATTTATACCACAGGCACCTCCTTGATCATGTTGCTGCATCATGGAACGGCACATGACCGATCTTTAGGAGCTTGCCCCCGTGCGTGAACGCGTCCGCGCCTTCCTCGCCGACCGGCGTTTCCAGCGCTTCGTCGTCGGCGTCATCCTGGTCAACGCGGCCACCCTCGGCCTGGAGACCGTTCCCGCCGTCGTCGGGGAGTTCGGCCACCTGCTGGTCGTGATCGACCACGCCGCCCTCTACATCTTCGTGGCCGAGCTGCTGGCCAAGGTCTACGTCGAGCGTTCGGCGTTCGTGCGCGACCCGTGGAACCTGTTCGACGCCCTGATCGTCGGCATCGCCCTGGTGCCGGCGACCGGCGGGCTGTCGGTGCTGCGCTCGCTGCGCATCCTGCGGGCCCTGCGGCTGCTGTCGGTGGTGCCGAGCCTGCGCCGGGTGGTCTCGGCGCTGCTGCGCGCCCTGCCCGGGATGAGCTCGATCGTGCTGCTGCTCTCCCTGGTGCTGTACGTCGCCGCCGTCATGGCCACCAAGCTGTACGGCGGCGACTCCCCCGAGCGCTTCGGCAGCCTGCCGACCTCGCTGTTCACCCTCTACCAGACGATGACCGGGGACGACTGGGGCAACATCGCCCGCGAGGTGATGGGCGCCCACCCCACGGCCTGGATCTTCTTCACCATCTTCATCCTGGTCTGCACGTTCGTCGTGCTGAACCTGTTCATGGCGGTCGTGGTCAGCGCCATGGACGAGGAGTCGGCCGAGGAGCGCGCCGCGCTGGAGCAGGACAACAGCCTGCACACCCAGCGCATCCTGGAGGAGCTGGCCGCCCTGCGCCGCGAGGTCGCCGAGCTACGCCGGCAGGACGTCGCCGGCTGAGGCCGTCTGGCCGGCAGGCTCGGAACCCGTCCGGCCGGACCGGTAGACCAGCCGCCACAGCGCCACCGCCAGCAGCAGCGTGACCGAGACGTACCCGGGGACGAGCCCCGACAGCGCGGCGACCCCCAGCGGCGCGAGGGCGGTGGGCACCGCCCACCCCCAGATCCAGCGCCACCCGGCGCGCAGGGCCACGCCGAGCACGGCCGAGGCGGCGAAGTACAGGGCCAGCCCGCCGCCCAGCACCCAGCCGGCGCCGTGGTGCAGCGACTGCGCGGGCTGGGCGGCGACGACGCCGAGCCCGGCCGCCGTGGCCGTCACCCCGGCGGTCATGGCGAAGTGCGCGGGCAGCGCGACGTACGGCGGCAGGCCGCGCTCGGCGGCTCCCGGCACGGTGGTCAGGCCGTACTGGAAGGTCAGCCACCACAGGGCGACGATCAGCCCGAAGCCGGCCGCGGCGGCGACGGCGAGCTCCGGCCCCCACGAGTGGCCCGAGGCCGAGACGACGACCTGCATGACCGCCTCGCCCAGCACGATGATCACGAACAGGCCGAGCCGCTCCCCCAGGTGGGCCGGGTCGAGCACGGCGACGGCGGGCCGGGGCAGCACCCGGGCCGGGCGGCCGGCCCTGGCCCGGCGCTCCTCGCGCTCGGCCAGCCGGTGCGCCTGGCCGCGCATCTCCGCCAGGAACCGTTCGGGCCGGCGGCTGTTGACGACGGAGAAGACCACGTCGAGCAGGATGCCGAGGGCCCACAGGCCGTAGCGCGTCGAGCCGTCGGCCCAGATGGAGGCGACCCAGGGGAACAGCCCGGCGCCGAGCTGGGCCGCGGGCCAGGCCGTCATGATCGTGCCGGCGTGCTGGATCGACCGGGAGGCGCTGATCCGGCAGACGATGTACGCCGCGATGAACCACCCGTCGTGCGTCCCGGCCGCCTTGTCGATCTCGTGGGCCACGTCGGGCGCGGCGGCGGCCATCACCGCGATGCCGAACATGCCGACCAGCATGCTGGGCACCCGCGTCCTGCCGGCCCGGACGTTGGAGTAGAGCGTCAAGGACGTCCAGACGCTCCACACCGCGTAGTAGAGCACCCCGAACAGGACGACGTTCGTCCAGGTCGGGTGCTGGAGCCGATGGGCGAGCTGGGCGACCGCCACGACGACGACCAGGTCGAAGAACAGCTCCAGCCAGCTCGCGTGGCGCTCTCCCGCTTCAGTCACGGCTAACGAGAATAGAACTCCACCACGAGCTGCTCGTCCACGGGGACCGCGATCTGCTCGCGCTCGGGCCGCCGCACCAGGGTGGCGCGCAGCTCGGCGTGGTCGACCGACAGGTAGGGCGCGGTGCGCTCGTCGGCGTGCACGCCCTCGGCGGCGGCCACGAAGGGCTGCATCCGGCGTGAGCGCTCCCGCACGGTGATGACCTGGCCGGGCTTGACCAGGTAGCTGGGGATGTCCACCTTGCGGCCGTCCACGGCGATGTGGCCGTGGCTGACGTACTGGCGGGCGGCGTAGATCGACGGGGCCAGGCCGGCCCGCAGCACCAGGGAGGCCAGCCGGGTCTCCAGGATGGTGACCAGCTCGGCGCCCGAGGCGCCCGGCTTGCGCACCGCCAGGTCCCAGTAGCGGCGCAGCTGCCGCTCGGACACGTCGTAGTACCAGCGCAGCTTCTGCTTCTCCATCAGCCGCAGCCCGTAGTCGCCGGTGGTGCGGCGGTTGGTCTTGCGGCCGTGCTCGCCCGGCGGGTAGGGGCGCTGCTCGAAGTAGCGGACGGCTTTCCTGGTCAGCGGGACGCCCGCGCGACGCGACAGTCGCACCTTCGGGCCGGTGTAGCGCACGTTCACCTCAATGTGGTTAGGTAATCCTTACTTAGGTAAGGCTAACCTATCAGTGGATGTGATCTCAATGCTGCCCCTCGCCGAGCGGATCCGTACTCTCGCCTCGACCTCGACGCCGGCCAAGCTCACGGTGGACGGCGCCGACTCCCCCGCCCGGGGCGGCGTGGACGAGAGCGGCCGCCCGGTGCTGCTGGTCCGGCCCGGCGAACCGCTGCACGGGTTGCGCGAGGACGCCGTGGTCGCGGTGAACCTGACGGCCATGCGGCAGCTCGGCGCGGTGACGCACCCGCGGGCGATGATCGAGGTGCACGGGTGGGCGGAGGCCGTGCCGCGGTCGCAGGCCCGCTCCGCGGCGGTGGCGGTGGCCGCGCACAGCGCCGACGAGGGCCTGTTCGACGCCCTGGAGCGGTACGGCCGTCCCGACGCCCCGCGCCTGCTGCGCCTGGACGTGGCCCAGGTCGTCTACCTGACCGGCCAGGAGTCCGGCCTGCTGGACGCCGACGACTACCTCGGCGCGGCCCCCGACCCGCTCACCGAGACGGCCGAACGGATGATCGCGCACGTCAACGACTCCCACCGGCCGCAGCTCACCGCGGGCGTGGCCAGGCAGCTCGGCGAGGAGCCCGGCGAGGTGTGGCTGTGGGAGCTCGACCGGTACGGCGCCACCGTGCGCGTGGACGAGTCCCTGGTGCGCTTCCCGTGGCCGGTCCCCGCCCGGTCCGGGCTGTGCCTGGAGACCGCGCTGCGCGGGCTGCTGTGCGGCTGTTGATCACGATTGACGCTGAATTTCCCGGCTGGACGTCCGCCACGGACCGACCCATGCCCGCACGTCACTACCATCGGGGTACGTGAGCGGAACCCATCGATCGACGACGCGGACCGCCTCCTCCTCCGCGGAGGGGGGCGCGCGGCGCGGGCGGGCGCTGATGGCCGCCGGGGTGCTGCTCGGCACGCTCATGCTGGCCGGGGCGGGGGCGCTGATGGGCGACGCGTTCAGCTCGCCCGGCCTCGACCCGGTGCACTGGCCGCACGGTCCCGGCCCCACCTCCGGCGAGCCGGGGCCCGTCGCGGTGGGCTCCGAGAGGGCCACGGCCACCCCCACCCCCACGCCCACCGCCACCCCCACGGTCCGTCCCACCAGGGTCCGCACGGGGCCCGCCGTGACCCGTTCCACGCCTGAGAGCGGGCGGGGGACGCGCGAACCGCGCTCGACCGCGTCCGGCGCCGTCGCCGCCTCCCCCGGGCGGACGCCCTCGCCGTCCCCGTCGCACTCGCACAGCTCTCGGCCCGGCCTCACGCCGACGCCGACGCGGACGCCGTCCTGGAGCGCCGATCCGGCGACGACCCCGCCGGCGCACCCGCACGGCACCCCGCCGGGCCGCGACCCGTCCAGGACCCGCAACCCCAGGAGATGACCGCCCGCCCCGTCGCCTGGGCGCGAGGGCTGTTCAGGCGGCGTCGTGCGTCATGCCGCGCAGCAGGTAGCCCAGGCCCGTGGCGAAGGTGGCGTCCCAGTCGTGGCCGAGGCCGTGCTCGGCCAGCGCCGGGTAGCTGGCGGCCCGTTCGCGCAGGAACGCGTCGGTGTCGAGCCGGTCGCGGCGCTGCCAGGTGACCTGCATGATGACCGAGCCCATGACGTAGTTGGACAGGCTGTAGGCGGCCTGCGGGCCGTCCAGGCCGGCCCCGGACAGGGTGCGGTAGAGGAACTCCGTGCGCTCCAGGGCGTTGGGGCCCATGAGCGGGCGGTCGAGGATGGTGGCCGACCAGGGGTGGCGCAGCAGGGCGGCGCGCCAGCCGGCCATCAGGTCGCGTGCGGCGGCCCGCCAGTCGTCGTGCCCGCCGGGGAGCGGCACCTCGCCGAAGACCGCGTCGAGCGCCAGGTCCAGGACGTCCTCCTTGGTCCGGACGTGCCAGTAGAGGGTGGTCGAGCCCGTGTCGAGGCGTTCGGCCAGGCGGCGCATGGTCAGCCCGGCCACGCCCTCCTCGTCGAGCAGCGCGACGGCCTCGGTGACGATCCGGTCGAGCGTCAGCCTCGGCTTGGCGTCCTTGCGGGGGCGAACCCAAACGTTGTCCACCCGATCGATAATACGTTGTACGCGTACCGGATCGATGGTCTAGTAATGGAACATGGGTCATATCGAGGTGAGCGGCCTGACGTACCTGCTGCCGGACGGGCGTCCGCTGCTGCTGGAGGCGTCGTTCAAGGTGGGCGACGGCGCCAAGGCGGCGCTGGTCGGCCCCAACGGCGCGGGCAAGACGACGCTGCTCCGGCTGATCGCGGGCGACCTGCGGCCCGACGACGGGCGCGTCACCACCGGCGGCGGCGTCGGCGTGATGCGGCAGTTCCTCGGCACCGGCAGCGTGCGCGACCTGCTGCTGGGCGTCGCGCCCGCGCGGGTGCGGGCGGCCGCGGCCGAGCTGGACCGCACCGAGGCGGCCATCGGGCTGCGCGACGACGAGCCCCGGCAGCTCGCCTACGCCCAGGCCGTCGCCGACTACGCCGACGCGGGCGGCTACGAGCTGGAGGTGGTGTGGGACGCGTGCGCGACCGAGGCGCTCGGCCTGCCCTACCGGCAGATCGCCGGACGGGGGCTGGCCACGCTGTCCGGCGGCGAGCAGAAGCGGCTGATGCTGGCGGCGCTGCTGCGCGGCCCCGACGAGATCCTGCTGCTCGACGAGCCGGACAACTACCTCGACGTGCCGGCCAAGCAGTGGCTGGAGCGGGCGGTCAGGAGCTCGGCCAAGACCGTGCTGCTGGTCTCGCACGACCGGCGGCTGCTGGCCGAGACGGCCGACCGCGTCGTCACCGTCGAGGGCCGCGAGGTGTGGGTGCACGGCGGCGGCTTCGCCGGTTACGCCGAGGCCCGCAGGCGGCGCGGCGAGCGCCTGGAGGAGCGGCGGCGGCGCTGGGAGGACGAACGGGCCCGGCTGCGCCGGCTGGTGCACGTGCTGCGCCAGCGGTCGGCCAACAACGACGCGCTGGCGGGGGCCTACCGGTCGGCGGTGTCCCGGCTGGAGCGCTTCGAGCGGGCGGGGCCGCCGAGCCGGCCGCCGAAGGAGCAGAACGTACGGATGCGGCTGCGCGGCGGGCGCACCGGGAAACGGGCCGTGACGTGCGAGGATCTGGAGCTGACCGGGCTGGTGCGGCCCTTCTCGGCCGAGGTGGCCTACGGCGAGCGGGTCGGGGTGCTCGGCCTGAACGGCACCGGCAAGAGCCACTTCCTGCGCCTGCTGGCCGGCGAGCTCGTCGCGCACACCGGCGTGGCCCGGCTGGGCGCGCGCGTCGTCCCCGGCCACTTCGCGCAGACCCACCTGCGGCCCGACCTGCACGGACGGCCCGTCGCCGAGCTGGTGACCGAGACGTTCGCGCTGACCAGGAACGACGCCATGGCCGCGCTGGCCCGCTACGAGCTGGCGCCGGCCGGCGGGCAGCGGTTCGAGACGCTGTCCGGCGGCCAGCAGGCCCGGCTGCAGATCCTGCTGCTGGAGCTGTCCGGGGCGACGCTGCTGCTGCTCGACGAGCCGACCGACAACCTCGACCTGGCCAGCGCGCAGGCGTTGCAGGAGGGCCTGGACGGCTTCGCGGGAACGGTGCTGGCGGTCACCCACGACCGCTGGTTCGCCGACGACCTCGACCGCCACCTGATCTTCGGCGCGGACGGCGTGGTGCGGGAGAGCCCCGAACCGCGCTGGGACCTCTAGCCGGCGCCGGCCAGGCCGCGCTCGCGGCGCAGCGTCGAGACCGTCATCGTCTCGTCGACCGCCTCGGGCGAGAGCACGTGGTCGAGCACCATCACCGCGCAGCCGCTGATGCCCGCGCCCGCGCCGAGCCGGCTCGGCTCGATGCGCAGCCGCCGGGTGGCCAGCGCGGTGGAGCGGCGGTAGACGACCTCGCGGATGCTCGACACCAGCGGGCCGAACGCCTCGGCCATGTCGCCGCCGAGCACCACGACCGAGGGGTTGAGGATGTTGACCGCCCCGGCCAGCACCTCGCCGATGCGGCGGCCGGCCGTGCGCACGATGGCCATCGTCTCGGCGTCGCCCGCGCGCACCAGCGCGGTCACGTCGGCGATGGTGCGCACGTCCTTGCCCGCCTCGCGCAGGTCGCGCAGCAGCGCGGTGCCGCTGGCGACGGAGTCGACGCAGTCGGTGTTGCCGCAGCGGCACAGCACGCCGCCGCCGTCGAGCACGGGGATGTGACCGATCTCGCCGGCCGCGCCGAGCGCGCCGCGCAGGATCTCGCCGCCGGCGATCACGCCCGCGCCGATGCGGGTGGAGACCTTCACGAACATCAGGTCGCCGAGGTCGGGGTAGGCGCCGCGGTGCTCGCCGATGGCCAGCACGTTGACGTCGTTGTCGACGAGCACCGGCACGGGGAAGCGCTCGCGGATGATCGGCGGGATGACCACGCCGGTCCACGAGGCCATCACCCGGGCGCTCTCGGTACGGCCCTGCGCGAACTCGACGGTGGCCGGCACGCCCATGCCGACGCCCCTGACGCAGGAGCGGGGGCGGTCGCCGAGCAGGTCGTCCCAGGTGTCCATGAGCAGCGGGAGCACGACGTCGGGGCCCTGCTCGACGTCGATGAAGAAGTCGCGGCCGGCCAGCTCGCGCCCGGCCAGGTCGCAGACCGCGACCCGGGTGCGGCTCGCGCCCAGCGCGGCGACCAGGACGACGCCGCCCCCGGCGTTGAACTCCAGCCGGACCGGCGGCCGCCCGCCGGTCGAGGGGGCGTCGGTGCGCTCGACGACCAGGCCGCGGTCGAGCAGCTCGCCGACGCGCAGTTGCACCGCCGGGCGCGACAGACCGGTCACCCGGCCGAGGTCGGCGCGCGTGACGGCCTCACCCGTGCGGATGAGGCGGAGCACCTCGCCACTCGTGGCGAGGGTCGCGGCGGTACGTCGAGGCATCGGCTAAGTGAATCACATGGGCTTCGGTAATGAAAAGTGAAGACTTTTTCATCTCAGATGCCAAAACCCTGCTTGTGCACGACCCAAACTCTCGTTAGTGTCCGTTCTGTCCTTCCTTGGTAGACCAACGGAGCTTCGCCTTGTCCCCCCTCTCGACCGCCAGCCCCGCCCATACGGCCGATCTCGTCGTCTTCGGCGGCACCGGCGACCTGTCCATGCGCAAGCTGATCCCGGCGCTCTACCACAGCGACAGGGACGGCCGGCTGTCCCCCGAGACCCGCGTCATCGCCATGTCCCGGGGCGGGCTGACCGACGCCGACTTCCGCGGCAAGGTGGACGCCGAGGTGCGCGACCAGGTCCCCGTGGACGACCCCGCCGTCTGGCAGCGCTTCCTGGGCCGCCTGCACCACGTCTCGGTGGACGTCGGCGGCGAGGACAAGTCGGGCTGGGGCGCGCTGACCAGGCTGCTGGCCGGTCACGAGCAGCGCGACCGGGTGTTCTACCTGGCCAGCCCGCCGATGACGTTCGGCCCCTTCTGCCGCGAGCTGGAGGCGGCCGGCCTGGTCACCCCGCTCTCGCGGGTGGTGCTGGAGAAGCCGCTCGGCCGCGATCTGCCCAGCGCCCAGCGGATCAACGACGAGGTCGGCGCCATCTTCGACGAGCGCCAGATCTTCCGCATCGACCACTACCTGGGCAAGGAGACGGTGCAGAACCTGCTGGTGCTGCGCTTCGCCAACGCCTTCCTGGAGCCGATCTGGAACTCGTTGTGGATCGACCACGTCCAGATCACCGCCGCCGAGACCGTCGGCACGCCGGGACGGCGCGGCTACTACGACCACGCGGGCGCGCTGCGCGACATGGTGCAGAACCACCTGCTCCAGCTCCTCACGCTGACCGCGATGGAACCGCCGTCGCGCAACGACCGCGAGTCCATCCGGGACGAGAAGGTCAAGGTGCTGCAGTCGCTGCGGCCGATCGTGGGGACCGAGGTGGACCGGTTCACCGTGCGCGGCCAGTACACCGAGGCCGGCGGCATGCCGTCCTACCTGGACGAGCCCGCCTCCACGCCGACGACCGAGGCCTCGCGGCGGGTGGAGACGTTCACCGCGATCCGGGCCGAGATCAAGAACTGGCGCTGGGCGGGGGTGCCGTTCTACCTGCGGACCGGCAAGCGCATGCCGTACCGGCGGTCGGAGATCGTGGTGCAGTTCAAGGACGTGCCGCACTCCATCTTCCCCGGCGGCACCCCGAACCGCCTGGTGCTGCGGCTCCAGCCCGAGGAGGGCATCGAGCTGCACATCATGGCCAAGGAGCCGGGCGCGGGCGAGGTGACGCTGAAGCCGGTGCCGCTGTCGCTCAGCTTCGGCAAGACGTTCACCGCGCGGGTGCCGGAGGCCTACGAGCGGCTGCTGACCGACGTCCTGGCGGGCAACCCGACGCTGTTCATGCGGCGTGACGAGGTGGAGGCGGCCTGGCGCTGGATCGATCCGATCCTGGCGGCCTGGGAGTCCTCCGCCGACCTGCCCGAGCCCTACCCCGCGGGGACCACCGGCCCCGCCGGGGCCCACGAACTGCTCGGCCGCAGCGGTCGCGCCTGGCACGAGGAGGAAGACCTGTGAATTCCGTCATCCAGGAGATCACCGATCGGATCGCCGAGCGCAGCGCGGCCAGCCGTACCGCCTACCTGGCGCGCATCCGGCGCGACGGCGAGGCGGCGCGGGCCAATGGCCCGGCGCGCGCCCACCTGGGCTGCGCGAACCTGGCGCACGGCTTCGCCGCCGCCTCCGAGGAGGACAAGCCGTCGTTGCGCGGCACGGCGAAGCCCGGCGTGGCGATCGTGACCAGCTACAACGACATGCTCTCGGCCCACCAGCCGTACGAGACCTACCCGCCCGAGCTGAAGGCTGCGGTGCGCAGGGCGGGCGGCGTGGCGCAGGTCGCCGGCGGCGTGCCCGCGATGTGCGACGGCATCACGCAGGGCCGCGCCGGCATGGAGCTGTCCCTCTACAGCCGCGACGTGATCGCCATGGCGGCCGCCATCGCGCTGTCGCACGACATGTTCGACGCCTCGCTGCTGCTGGGCGTCTGCGACAAGATCGTGCCGGGCCTGTTCATCGGGGCGCTGCACTTCGGGCACCTGCCGGCGATCTTCGTGCCGGCCGGGCCGATGACCTCCGGCCTGCCGAACAAGGTCAAGGCGCGCACCCGCCAGCTCTTCGCCGAGGGCAAGGTCGGCCGGGTGGAGCTGCTGGACGCCGAGGCCAAGTCCTACCACTCCCCCGGCACCTGCACCTTCTACGGCACCGCCAACTCCAACCAGGCGCTGATGGAGGTCATGGGCCTGCACCTGCCCGGCTCGACGTTCGTCAACCCGCACACCGAGCTGCGGCACGCCCTGACCGAGGCGGCCGGCCGCCGCGCGGTGGAGATCACCGCGCACGGCCCGGAGTACACGCCGATCGGCGAGCTGGTGGACGAGAAGTCGATCGTGAACGCCTGCGTGGCGCTGCTGGCCACCGGCGGCTCGACCAACCACACGCTGCACCTGGTCGCCATGGCCGCCGCCGCGGGCATCGTGCTGACCTGGGACGACCTGGCCTGCCTGTCGCGCGTCGTGCCGTCGCTGACCAAGATCTACCCCAACGGCCAGGCGGACGTGAACCACTTCCGCGACGCCGGCGGCATGCAGGTGCTCATCGGCGACCTGCTGGACGAGGGCCTGCTCCACGGCGACGTGCTGACCGTCGCCGGCCCCGGCCTCGACCGCTACCGCGAGGCGCCCTCGCTGGTGGACGGCGAGCTGGTCTGGGAGCCGGTCACCGGCGGCAGCAAGGACCTCGACGTGCTGCGCCCGGTCGCCGAGCCGTTCTCGTCCGACGGCGGGATCCACATGGTCGAGGGCAACCTCGGCCGGGCCGTCAGCAAGGTGTCGGCGGTCAAGCCCGAGCACCTGGTGATCGAGGCCCCGGCCAAGGTGTTCGACGACCAGCTCGACCTGCTGCGCGCCTTCGAGGCCGGCGAGCTGGACGGGCAGGACTTCGTGGCCGTCATCCGCTACCAGGGCCCCAGCGCCAACGGCATGCCCGAGCTGCACAAGCTCACGCCGCCGATGGCGGTGCTGCTCGACCGCGGGCAGCGGGTGGCGATCGTCACCGACGGCCGCATGTCGGGCGCGTCGGGCAAGGTGCCCGCGGCCATCCACCTGTCGCCCGAGGCCGCCGACGGCGGGCCGATCGCGATCGTCCGCGAGGGCGACGTCATCAGGCTCGACTCGGCCGCCGGGACGCTGGAGCTGCTGGTGCCCGCAGAGGAGCTGGCCCGGCGCACGCCCGAGGGTCGGCCGCTGAGCGACGCGGAGTGGGTCGGCACGGGACGCGAGCTGTTCGCCACGTTCCGCCGCATGGCCGGGCACGCCGAGCAGGGCGCCGGGATCTTCGGGGTGAGCGGCGCCGAGTCGCCGCACCACGGCCCCGGGCTGGGCTTCCCCGCCGAGGCGGGCGCCTCCCACCTGGAGAGCGGCGCGCCCGTGGGCGCGCGGGGCGCCGGGCTGGGCCGGTGAGCGTCCGTGCCGTCCTTCCGGTGACGACGGCGTCCGACCTCGGTCCCGCCGCCGGGCGCGCCGGAGGTGTGAGACCCGCTGTGAGCGCCGAAGGTGTGAGCCTCGGAGGTGTGAGATGAGTGCCTTTGACCTTCCCTGGCTGGTCGCCGACATCGGGGGGACCAACGCCCGGTTCGGGCTGGTCACCTCGCCGCAGGCCCGGCCGTCGAGCGTCGCCGTGCTGGCCGGCGCCGCCTACCCCACGCTGCCCGACGCCGTCGACGCCTATCTCGCCGAGCACGCGGGCGGGGCGCGGCCGGGCGCGGCGTGCCTGGCGCTGGCCGGGCCGATCGACGGCGACCGCTACCGGCTGACGAACTCGGCATGGGCCGGGTCCGTACGCGACCTGGGCATCCCGTACGCGGTGCTGCTCAACGACTTCGAGGCGCTGGCCGTGTCGCTGCCCCACCTGGAGGGCCCCGACCTGGTGTCCCTGGGCGGCCCCGAGCCCTCCCACGGCGTCAAGGCCGTGCTGGGCCCCGGGACCGGGCTCGGCGTCGGCGGGCTCGTGCCCACGGACCGGGGCTGGACGCCCGTCCCGGGCGAGGGCGGGCACGTCACGGTGCCGGTGATCGACCGGCGCGAGCTGGAGATCGTCCGGGTGCTGCAGGCCGAGGGGTTGCCGCACGTCGTGGCCGAGCACCTGCTGTCCGGCCCCGGCCTGGTACGCCTGCACCGGGCGCTGGCCAAGGTCAACGGCGTGACCGCGCCCGACCTGAACGCCTCCGACATCGTGGCCCGGCTCGACGACTCGCTGTGCGCGGAGACCGTCGAGGTGTTCTGCGAGATGCTGGGCAGCTTCGCCGGGAACGTGGCGCTCACCCTGGGCGCCAGGGGTGGGGTCTACCTGGGCGGCGGAGTGCTGCCCCGTATCGTGGAACGGGTGCGGACCAGCGGCTTCCGTGCCCGGTTCGTCGGCAACCCCGACATGCCCGGATACCTGGAGGCGATCTCCACCACGCTGATCGTCGCGCCCCAGCCGGCGCTCACCGGCGCGGCCGCCTGGCTGCGCGGGCGGGCCACCACCGAACTCGTGGGCTGAGGCCCACCCTGATCACCACTAGACGGCCGTGACCCCGGCCGATGAGGAGAAGACTCTGATGAGCTTGCTCGACCTCGCCCCCGTGATCCCCGTCGTGGTGATCGACGACGTGGCGACCGCCGTGCCGATGGCTGAGGCTCTCGTGGCGGGCGGGCTGCCCGTCATCGAGGTGACGCTGCGCACGCCGGCCGCGCTCGGAGCGATCGAGCGGATCGCCGCGGAGGTGCCCGGGGCCACGGTCGGCGCGGGCACGATCCGCACCACCGCCGACATCTCGGCGGCCGTGGCGGCCGGTTCCCGCTTCCTGGTCTCGCCGGGCACGACGCTGTCGCTGGTGGAGGCGCTGGAGTCCAGCGGCGTGCCGTACCTGCCGGGCGCGGCCACCGTCTCGGAGGTCATGGCGCTGGCCGAGCGCGGCATCAAGGAGCTGAAGTTCTTCCCGGCCGAGGCGGCGGGCGGCGTCCCTTACCTGAAGTCGCTGGCCGGGCCGCTGCCGGACGTGCGTTTCTGCCCGACCGGCGGGATCCGGGCCGAGAGCGCCGCCGACTACCTGCGGCTGCCGAACGTGGGCTGCGTGGGCGGAAGCTGGCTCACCCCCGCCGACGCGCTGGCGGCGGGCGACTGGGCCCGCGTGGAGAAGCTCGCCGCCGCCGCGGCGGCTCTGCCCCGGTAGTTCTTCGGGCCGCCGCCCCGGCGGCGGCCCTGTGCTTTTCTGCGTCCGGTGGGCTTCGGCGTCCCGCGCCCTCTCTGGGACAGGTGTACGGTCCGTGCGGGCACACGTCGCCCTGAGCGGTGACGCTCAGCCCGGACCCCCAGTACGCGCGCACTCCCCGACGAGCCCCACATGGATGTGACGACCGATCCCGGCGCCACCCACCGACCATCCACGTCGGCACGCGCCACCCACCGACCGACCGTCCGCGTCCCGCAGGCGCTCCCACCGACCGTCCGCGTCCCGCAGGCGCTCCCACCGACCGTCCGCGTCCCGCAGGCGCTCCCACCGACCGTCTGCGTCCCGCAGGCCCCGCACCCGGCTCTGGCGCCGCCTCGGCAGGCGTTGCAGCCGGGGTCGGCGTCGTGGCAGAGCGCTCCGCCGCCCGCTGCACGCAGGCGATGTACACCGCCGGGCGCTCGCACCGACGGTCCGTCCCACCGGTGAACCGGCAACACAGGCACACCTCGACGGCGGCGCGCCCCACTCGCGCCCGTGCGCCCTGGATCCGAGCAACCCGCATGCCCGCGCGCCCGCCTACCCGCGCGCCCGCCGCCGACGACGGGCCAGCGAGATCCCCCGATCACCAGCAACGTCACCGCGGCGAGGGCATGGACCCGCAGAGTGATCCGACGTCCTCCCTCGTAATCCCCTCTGAGCCACCGGCGCACAGCCGACGGGCGACCGGCGAGCGAGCGGGCGGGCGGCGAGCGAGCGGGCGGCGAGCGAGCGGGCGGGCGGCGAGCGAGCGGCCGGGCGGGCGCATATGCCGCAATTCCGGATCTATATCCCAAAACACCCGCTGAAGTGGCACTTTCCGGGCACCCAGAGATCATCAGCCTGCTCCGAACCCGGTATTCGGACGCCCGACGGCGGGGTAGGGCAAGGAATGCCAAGCCGTAGCCCCGGGAAGCCCCATCCGCTCCTCGGAGAGCGAAAGGGAGCATCATGCCGCTGGAAACGGCCCGTCAGGAACACCTCACGCGCCCGGTGACGCCGATCGGGAGCCTGGAGCGGGGCATCGACATCCTCCTCGCGCTGAGCGCCGCGCCCCGGCCGGTCAGCCTGGCCCAGGTCAGCCGGAGCACGGGCCTGCCCAAGTCCACGGCCCACCGGATCCTGGGCGTGTTGTGCGCACGCGAGCTGGCCCGGCGGGTGAGCACCGGTTACCTGCCCGGACGGCAACTGGAGACGATGGCCGGCATCGCCCGCAACCGCATCCCCGGGTCGCGGCGGGTGGTGCTGCCGTACCTGCTCTGCCTGCAGGAGACCACCCGCCAGACCGTCAACCTGGCCGTGCCCGCCGGCCTGGAGGCCCGCTACGTCGAGCGCCTCTACGGCCACGACCGCGTCCGGTCCCGCTCCGACGGCACCGACCTCGCGCCGCTGCACTGCACCGCGACCGGCAAGGCGCTGCTGGCCTTCGACACCGGGCTGCGCGAGGAAGTCCTTGGGCGGGGCGGCTTCGAACGGCTGACCAGCCGCACGATCACCGGCGTGGCCACACTGGAGCGCGAGCTGGCCCAGGTCCGCCGGTATGGCGTGGCCTACGCCCAGGAGGAGTACACCGAGGGCGTGTCGTGCGTCGCCGCGCCGGTGTTCGGGCCGGGCGGCGGCGTGTGCATGTCGGTGGGGGTGGCTGCGCCGGGCCCGTCCGCGCCGCTGGCCCGGCTGGGCCTCACCGTACGCGGCGCCGCGCAGGCGATCTCGGCCGCGCTGGTGGTGGCCTGAAGTGTTCCGGCTCCTGGAACGCTCCACGGGACGCGGCTCGAAAACGTTCCGCCCACCGAGACCCCCGCTTGCGCCCCCGCCGGACGGACGATCGCATGACCCCATGGATTTCCTTCCCATTCCGGCCACCGAAAAGGCGCCCACGGCCCGTCCAGCTCAATCCCGGACAAACCCAGGCACGCGGGCGCCGGCCGAATGCGGGGAGACCCGGACAACACTGGCCACACGGAGCTCGACCGGAAACGGGCAGGCCCCGACAACCCCAGGCACGCGACGGCAGACCGGAAACGGGCAGACCCGAACGCCCCCGGCCACGCGGAAGCCGACCGGAAGCGGGCAGGCCAGAACGATCCTGGGCACATGGAGGCCGACCGGAGACCGCGAGGCCCGGACCATCCGCGACAGGCGAGGGCCAGCCGCAGGCAGGGAGGCCACGCGTGCCTAGAGGCCTGCACAGGGCCACCGTGCTGGAGAGCCTGCGCCTGGCCGGCGCGCTCCTGCCGCCGGGCACGCCGCACGCGACGGCCGGCCTCGACCTGCTGCGCTCCCGCTCCCTTCTGACCGGCCTGCACGTCCGGTACGGCGGCCGTCCGGTGCTCGTCCGCGGCCCGCGCCGCACGGCCCTGGTGGTGCTCTCCCAGCGGGACGCCGAACGCGTGCTGTCGCAGCCCGCCTTCGTCCCCACCGTGCGCGAACGGGCCGCCGGCCTGCCCTACGACGTGCTGCGGCCGGCGTTCGCGGAGGTGGCCCGGCAGGAGGCGGCCGCGCTGACGGACGGCGTCATCGACTACGCCCGCCTGGAGTCGCGCTGGCAGCGGGTGGCGCGGCGGTGCGTCTACGGCGCCGGCGCGGCCGGCGACGAGGAGCTGAGCGCCCTGCTCGCCCAGGTCAGACGGGCAGGCAGAGGCCGGGCCAGACGCCGCCAGGAGATCCTGTCCGGCCGCTACGACGCCCGCATCCTCGACCACCTGCGCCGAGCCGAGCCCGGCACCCTCGCCGGCCTGCTCGCCGAGACCAGCGGCCCGGAGGCGCGCGGCCTGCGGCAGGCGGCGTTCTGGCTGCTCGGCTTCAGCGTGACCGCCGCCAGCCTCATGCGCACCCTCGCGCTGCTGGCCACCTACCCCGTCCAGCGCAAGTGCGCCCGCGCCGACCCCGACTACCTGCGCGCCTGCCTGCGCGAGGGCCTGCGCCTGTGGCCGCCGGTCCCGGCCCTGTCCCGCCTCACCGTCGAGGAGACCGACTGGTACGGCGTCGCGGTGCCCGCCGGCACCCACGTGATCCTGCCGTTCGCCCCCCACCAGCGCAGCCCCCGCCTGCACTACGCCGACTCCTTCGCCCCCGAGATCTGGCTCGACGGCACCGCCGCCGGCGAATGGTGGGCCCTGCCGCGCTGCGACGGCGTGCACCTGATGCTCGGCGTCGGCACGGCGTTCCTGGGCGGGATCCTGGCCTCGTCCCGCCCGAAGGCGACCGGCCGGCCGCTGTCCCCGCACCGCCCGCTGCCCCAGACGCTCAACGCCGCCCGCCTGCGGGTGACGATGCGCCCGCTGAAGCGGCGTCCAGGCCAGAGCTGACCGGGCTTCGTCGCCACCGGGCCGCGGCTTCTCCGTTAGAGTCTGGGGTGGAAAAAGGCGTACCGGCGGAAGAAACGGTTCGGTTTGCGACGGGATGACGACGGCGAGAGGACGGCGACCGTGGGGCGCTCGGCAGGCACTCCGCTGAAGCCTGAGGATCCGCCGGCGATCGGCCCCTACGAGCTGTTGAGCCGTCTCGGCTCGGGGGGCATGGGCACCGTCTACCTCGCCAGGGGCGCCGACGGGGTCAAGGTCGCGCTCAAGGCCATCAGACGAGACTTCACGGCCGACCCGGTCTACCGGGCGCGTTTCCACGAAGAGGTGTCCAACGCGCGCAAGGTGGCCTCGTTCTGCACCGCGCGGGTGCTCGACCACGGCGAGGACCGCGGGGTGCTCTACCTGGTCACCGAGTACATCGACGGCATCTCGCTGGAAGACCAGCTGATCGAGCACGGCGCGCTGCCGCCGTCGGTGCTGCACTCGGCGGCCGTGGGCGTGGCGGCGGCGCTGACCGCCATCCACGCCGCGGGGCTGGTTCACCGCGACCTCAAGCCGGCCAACGTCATGCTGACGCTGGCCGGGCCGCGAGTGATCGACTTCGGCCTGGCGCGCTCCACGCACGTCGAGTCCCGGCACACGAACGCCGGCATGGTGATGGGCACGCCCGGATGGATCGCTCCCGAGCAGGTCTTCGAGGGCCACACCAGCCCGGCCGGCGACGTGTTCGCCTGGGGCTCGCTGATCGCGTACGCGGGCCTCGGCGGGCACCCGTTCGGCGAGGGGGACGCGTACGTGATGGCCGCGCGGGCCCGTACCGCGCCGCCGGACCTGCGCGGCCTGCCCGCCCCCCTGGACCGCCTGGTCGCCGCGGCCATCCACCCCGACCCCGCGCGCCGGCCCGCGGCCAAGCAGCTCCTGCTGGACCTGGTGGGCGCGGCCGACGAGCCCGCAGCCCAGCTGGCGGCCACCGAACACCTGACGAACGCCTGGAACCCCTCGGAGTTCCGCCCTCTCGGCCACACGCCCCCACCCGCCGACCGCACCGGCCCCCCGCACCCGCCGTCACCAGCGGAACGGACCGGCCCTCCGCCCCAGCCCTCGCCGGCGGAACGCACGGGCCCTCCGCACCAGCCCTCGCCGCCGGAACGCACGGGCTCCCCCCACCTGCTTCCTCCTGCGGAACACACGGGGCCGCGCCCTCCGATGCCCCCCGCGTCGGGCTCTCGCCCCCCGATGCCCCCGTCCCTCGACCGGACGGGGTCCCGCTCCCCCATGCCCCCCGCAGCCGAACGCACGGGCTCCGCCGTTCCCATGCCACCCGCACCCGAACGCGCGGGATCCCACCCTCCGCTGCCACCCGGGTCCGAACGCGCGGGGGCGGGCTCCGCGATGCCGCCTTCCGCCGAGCGCACGGGCCCGCGCCCACCGCACCCGCCCTCCCCCGCCGAACGCACGCCGCACCCGTCCTCCCCGGCCGAACGCACGGGCCCCCGCCCGCCCATGCCCGCACCCACGGAGCGCCCGGTACCTCGCGCGCCACAGATGCCGCCCCCCGTGGACCGGACCGGAAACATCCCGCTCCCCCACCACCAGACCACCGTCCAGGGCCCCCTACCGCCGAACACCACGGGCCAGGGCCCCCTACCGCCGCACAACACCACGGCCCAGGGCCCGCTGCCCGGGTACACGCCTCCGCGCCGCAAGCGCGGCGTGTTCACCGGCTGCATGACCGCGCTGGTGATCGTGATCGTCCTGTTCGTGTTGGTCCTTGCCACCCTGGCCTGGATCTTCCGCTCCCCCGCCATAGGCGAGGAGGGCCCGGTACAGGACGGAAAGCTGCGCTTCGCGGTAACCGGCACAAAGTGCCCCAAACCCGCAAAGTCGGCCTCCCGTCGCACCTGTCAGGTAACGGTGAAGGTGAACAACGTCGGCCCCGACGCCCGCGTCCTCTACCCCGGCCAGCAGAAGCTGATCGACGAGGACGAGGCCCTGCACGGCGGCAGCAAGCTCCTGGACAAGAGTGGCACCGAGATCACCCCGATCCGCATCGCCCCCGGCCAGTCCTTCACCGGCACGCTGGTGTTCGACCTGCCGAGAAGCGCCGAGCCGGCGGGCCTCGAAGTACACGACTCAGGTCTGAGCGCCGGAGCCCGAGTAGCCCTGGGCTAACCAGCGACTCAGACCTGAACGCCACAACAGCCAGCCCAGGGCGAACCAGCCGCTCAGGCGTGAGCCCCGAGCCCGAATCGCCTTGGGCACCGGGCCGCTTAGACCTGAACGCCACAGCATGACCAGCCCTGAGCTAACCAGCCGAACAGACATGACCCCCAGTGCCCGAGCAGCCACAGCCAACCAGCAACTCAGACCTTGAGCGCCAGAGCACAAACGGCCCTGAACCAACCAGCCCCCCAGGCATGAGCCCCAAAGCCAGAGCAGCCGTGGGCCAACCAAGAACCAACCCCCGCATCCCGGCAAAACGCCCCCTTTGGACCGCACCCATCACCACCTCGCACAGATCACCAGCCTCACGCCAGCCCTCTCCGTCGGGGCCCTGATCCATTGGCGGCGAGATGGCGACGTCACTTGAAAGGCAGAACTCCGGACAAGAAAGCCCGGCCCGCGACAAGGGCACCGCCCGTTCCAACGCCGCCCATGCCCTGCCCCCTCAGAACCCCTGCTCCGGCGACACCACTCCTTCCATCGGGGCGCCGTCGGCGAAGTGGCGCACGTTCGCGGCCACGCGTTCGGCCAGACCGCGCCAATAGGACGACGGTGGATTCGCCGTATGCGGCGTGATCAGCACGTTCTCCATGCGCCACAGCGGGTGTCCGGACGGCAGCGGCTCCGGGTCGGTGACGTCCAGCGCGGCACCACCGATCCGTCCCTCGCGCAGCGCCGTCACCAGGTCGTCTGTCACGACGAGTGCGCCCCGGGCGATGTTGACCAGCCAGGCGTCCGTACGCATCAGGTCAAGCTCGGGAGCACCGATCATGCCCTTGGTGCTCGGCGTGGTCGCAGCGGCGAGGACGACGTACGCGGCCTCCGGCAGCGCCTCCCGGTAACGGTCACGGGGCAGGATCCGGTGTGCACCGGGCGCCCGGCCGCTGTCGGTGACCGCGATCACCGGACAGCCGAACGGCTCCAGCATCCTGATGAGCGTCCGCCCGATGCCTCCACAGCCGATGATCGCCACTGTCGAGCCGGCGAACTCCCTCGACTCGTTCCTCCCCCACTCGGTGGCCCTGGCCAGCCGCGGCAGGTTGCGGGCCGCGGCCAGCATGAGCGCGAGCGCGTGCTCGGCGACGGGGACGCCGTAGGAGCCGGTGGCGGCGGTGAAGACGGGCTCCTCAGTGATCACTCCGGCTTCGGCGTACCGCTCGACCCCCGCCGCGGGCAGCTGCACCCACCGGATGCCGGAATGGATCATGGACCGCAGTTCCTCGGGCCCACCACGCCCGCAGTAGACGATCGCCTCCGCCTTCTCCAGCGGCACGACGCTGCCGCCCGACCGCCGTACGGCCTCGACCAACATGGGAACCGGCTCAGGGCCGACGTGAACGGCGACGCTCATCGGGGAACCTCCGTGACGTGCTCTCGGCCGCCTGCCAGGATCTGCTCGACCTCGGCGCGGGCCCGTCCGACGATGTCCGCGGCGGCCCGCGCCGCCTCGGCTGGCCGCCCGGCGGCGACCGCTTCGGCGATCTCGTGGTGGAGTCCGATGGCGGTCGTCTCCAGGCGTTCGGGCAGGACCAGCAGCTCCCGCCTGGCTTCGAGCAGCACGTCGGTCACCTCGGCGAGCTGGGCGAACATGCCGTTGCCCGACGCGGTCAGCAGCACCCGGTGGAAAGCGGCGTCTGCCGTGAGGTAGGCCTGGCTGTCCCCCTCACGGGCGGCGGCGTCCATGGCGCGGGCGTGGGCGGCCAGCTCGTCCCGCACGCGGGGGTCGGGCCTGGACGCGGCGAGCGCGGCGGCGGCAGGCTCGACCGCGACGCGCAACTCGGCCAGCTCACGCAGCTGCGCCTCACGCCCCGGCGAGGCCAGCCGCCAGCGGATCACCTGGGGATCATAGAGGTTCCAGGCGCTCATCGGCCGTACGGTGACCCCGACGCGAGGGCGGCTGGTGACCACGCGCTTCGACTCCAGCACGCGGACGGCCTCCCGCGCGACGGTCCGCGAAACCCCGTACCGCTCCTGGACGTCCTCCAGGCGCAGCACCTGCCCCGCACGGAGCTCCCCGCCCGCCAGCGACCTGCCGACCGCGTCGAGCACCTGCCCGTGCAGGCCGCGTAGTGTCTCCACGCTCATCGGGCCCCCGCCAGCCCGGCCAGCAGCGCCGCAACCCGTTCGACCGCGGCATCCGGGCCGCCCGAAGTCAGCGCCGAGCCCATGCCGCAGGCCACGGCGCCGGCCGCTATCCACTCGGGCGCATCGTCCACGGTCACGCCGCCGGTGGGGATCGCGGGCGCCTGCGGAAGGGCAGCCCGCACGTCCCGCAGCCAGGCGGGTGAAACGCCCGACGCCGGAAAGATCTTGACCGCGTCCGCCCCCTCCTCCAGGGCCCGAACGATCTCGGTCGGGGTCGCCACGCCCGGGAAGACCGGCACGCCGTAGCGGTGCCCGGCGCGGATCACCTCAGGGTGCAGGCTGGGTGAGACCAGGAAGCGCGCGCCGGCCTCCACGGCGGCCCTGGCGGCGGCCGCGTCGAGGACGGTCCCCGCCCCGACCAGCGCGTCGGGCCGCTGCTCGGCGAGCCTCGCCACGGCGCTGAGGGCGCGGGGCGTGGTGAGCGCGACCTCGACGGCACGCAACCCGGCATCCAGCACGGCCTCGGCCGACGTCAGCGCCGCCTCCGGCGTAGCGGCCCTGACGATGCCGAACACCCGTTGCTCCGTGACAGCCTGGACGATCTCCCAGCGGTACATGACTTCCTTCCTTATCGATCGCCCCTTTGGCGGCGGAGAATCTTCGGCTGGTTCGCGGGCTATCGATGGACCGTTTCGGTGTGCCCCGTGAAGGCGGCCAAGACACGATCGAGGCCCGCCCGGTCCGGAAGGCCGTCGGTGTCGGCTGCGCACTGGACGACGAGTGCCGCCACCGCCGCCGCCTCACGCAGGCACACCTCGTACGGCTCACCGCGCAACATCCCCGACAGGAACCCGGCGGCGAAGCCGTCCCCGGCTCCGACAGGATCGGTCACCGGCACCGTGAACGCCTCCTGCCGCAGCCCTGCGCACGTGGCGGACTTGTCCCGATGCTTGACCACGGTCAGGCCGGGCAGCGTCGCCGGGTCGAGGTGGAGGAGGTCGAGTTCGTCCTCACCGGCCAGCACCACGTCCGCCCTGGCCAGGAGCGGCGCCACCCGCTCGCGCCACGCCGCGGGATCACCCAGCTTGTATCGGACATTCGGGTCGATGGAGACGAGCGCCCCGGCCTGCCCGGCCAGCTCCAGCAGCCGCAGGGTCGCCAGGTGGGCCGAGTCCGACAACATCGGAGTGATGCCCGTGACGTGGACGATCTTCGCACCACTCACCATCTCCGGCGTCAGTTCGTCCGGCCCCATCCTGGACGCGGCGGCCCCGGAACGGTAGTACTGCACGTCGATGGCACGGAAGGGATGACTGTCGCGCACCAGCAGCCCGGTCGGCGCATCGGGGTCGATGACCGCGTGCCGGGTGTCGACACCCTCGGCTCTGAGCATGGACAGGACCGCCCGGCCCGCCGGGTCGGCGCCGACCCGGCCGAGCCAGCGCACGTCATGGCCCAGTCTGGCAAGCCCCGCGGCCACGTTCGACTCCGCGCCCGCGATGGAGCGGCGGAACACCGTGGCGCGCTCCAACGGGATGCCGGGCTCGGCCAGCATCAGGAGCATGGCCTCACCGCACACCACGACGCTCATGACTCGCCCATCTCCTGTCGTCTCGGATCCGTCAACGGTGCTATCACGTCATGCAGGACAAGAGAAGGATCGATCAGGTCGCCCGGTAGGCGGAGGGCTGGGAGATGTCGACCCTGGACCGGTCGGGCAGAGCCAGCACGGCGGCGAACCCGACCACCGCAGCGACGATCATGAAGATCGCTATCGCCTGCCAGCCGTAGTCGTGCAACAACCAGGTCGCGATCAGCGGCGCGGGGCCGCCGGCGATGATCGAGGCGAGCTGATAGCCGAGACCCGCGCCGCCGTACCTGAGGCTGGTCGGGAAGCTCTCGGCGATGAGCGAGGCCTGCGGGCCGTACTCCATGGCGTGCTGGATCTGCGTGATCATGATCGTGAGGAAGACCACCAGTACGACGCCGGTGTTGAGCAGCACGAAGTAGGGGAACGCCACCACCGCCAGCAGCGCTGCGCCGGTCGCGTAGACGAGCCGGCGGCCGATGCGGTCGCTCAGGTGCCCGAAGAACGGGATCGCGACCAACTCCACCGCCGCCGCGCAGGTCACCGCCGACAGCGCGATCGTGCGCGACAGGCCGAGTTGCTGGGTCACGTACGTGATGGCGAACGTCGTGTAGAGGTAGAACGGCATCTGCTCCGACACCCGCAGCAACGCGCTGAGCACGACCTCCTTCGGATGCCTGCGCAGCACCTCGACGACCGGGAGCCTGACCACCTGCCGCCGTTCCAGCACCCGTGCGAACATCGGGGTCTCCAGCACCTTCAGCCGCACCCACAGCCCGACCGCCACCAGCGCCAGGCTGGCCAGGAACGGCACCCGCCAACCCCAGTCCTTGAAGGTGTCGCCCGTCGTGGCGGCCAGCAGCGACATCGCGCCGGTGCCGAGGATCAGCCCGATGGGCACGCCCACCTGCGGCCAGCTCGCCATGAGCCCCCGCCTGCGCTGGTCGCCCCACTCCATCGACAGCAGCACCGACCCGCTCCACTCGCCGCCCACCGCGATACCCTGCAGGACGCGCAGGACCACCAGGATGATCGGCGCGGCGATGCCGATGCTGTCGGTGCCCGGCAGCACGCCGATGAGAGCACTGGCCACGCCCATCGTCAGAAGGGTGACGATGAGTGTCGCCTTCCTGCCGATGCGGTCGCCCCAATGCCCGAAGATCGCCGCCCCCACAGGCCGGGCCGCGAACCCCACGGCGTTGGTCGCGAAGGCCGCGAGGGTGCCCGCGTACGGCGTGGACTGCGGGAAGAAGACCTCGGCGAAGACGACTGCAGCGGCCGTGTTGTAGAGGAAGAAGTCGTACCACTCGATCGCGGTTCCGACCACGCTGGCCGTCGCGGCCTTGCGCACCTGTGCTCTGTGCTCGACGGTCGTTAATGTGCTGCTGCTCTCGGTCACGCTGCACCTCGAAGGCGTCCCTGGGCCGCGTCCGCGCCAACGGGTGTGTTACCCCGCACCCGCGCCTCGAACCACCTCCGGCTTCCACCCCCCGCGGGAACCCTCCGGCCATGGTCGCGCCTCCCCTCATCAGGACGTCCCTCCCCCCGGCATCCACTCGGCTGGATGCGGAGCCGAGCAGAACTCTAACACTCGTTAACTTCTGCGGCTACCGGCTTCACCGGGCGGCCACATGGCGAGAAGGCGTGCCACACAGGCGGTCAAGCAGGGGATTCGCCTTCATCGCTCGGGTCCGGCAAGCCGGCGAGGACGGCGTCGAGCGCGAACTTGAAGTGTTCGACCTGATCAGCCCGCAGGCGAGCGGCCTCGACCGCGTGATAGTGCGGATACCTGTCGGCGGGCAGCTCGGTCCAGTCCCTCGCGGCGGCCTCGTGCAGGACGAGATGCCCGACGCACACGCGCAGCACCGCGCCCTTCACGTGATCCGCCTGGTCAGGAGGGAAACCAGCATCCAGGAGGATGCCGAAGATGGCCTCGTGGAGGCTCATCACGGGCGCGCGTCGCGCGTACGTGGTGATGGACCAGACCGAGGCTCTGGGGTGCTCCAGCGATTGCCTGACCATCGAGGCCATGAGCCCGCGCAGCTGATCCTTCCATCCCCCTTCACGAGGGGCCTGAGAGACGATCTTGCTGCACACCTCGTCCACGATGGCCTCCAGCAGCGACTCGCGCCCGTCGAAGTAGTGATAGATCGCCGTCGCCGTCACATCGAGACGTTTGGCCAGCTTACGCATGCTGATCCCGTGGGCGCCGTCGGCCTCGAGGACCTCCAGGCCGGCTTCCAGGATCTTGTGACGGGTGAGCATCAGAATTGACCTCGCGCTTAACACATGTTAGAAATCTAACGGCCGTTAACTCCGGACAGCTTATCCGAGGGGAGACGATCCTTGGCTGCCGTCCCTACGTGCCGTCCAGTCATCCATCAACGATCAGCCGCTCACCGGGAGACACCCCCGTGTCCACGACCTCCGAAGTGAAAGCGCCGGTGACGGCCCCGCGCCGCCCCAGACGCCGGATCCTGATTCGAGCCCTGCTTGTGCTCCTCCTGCTCCTGGTTCTCGCGGTGGCCGGCGCGGTCTACGCGGTGAACCGGGGCGGAGCCCCGCAGACAGCCGCCCACTTGGGCTCCGAGCCCCAGCTCGGGGAACGCGAGACGTTCCCCATCCCCAAGGTCAACGCCCCCGACGTGGTCGGCTGGCCTTCCGGCAGAGCGCCGAAGGCACCGGCCGGGTTCCTGGTCACCCGGTTCGCGGGTGAGTTGGAACATCCCCGCTGGCTGTACGAGTTGCCGAACGGCGACGTGCTCGTGGCGGAGTCGGCCACCCTGCCCAAGGACCCGGAGTCCCCGATCATGGGGCTGTTCTACTGGCTGCGTCGCAACGACGGCTCGACCACCGAACGCAGCGCCAACCGGATCACGCTGCTGCGCGACACCGACGGCGACGGCGTGGCCGACTTCCGCAGCGTGTTTCTGGAAAACCTCGACCAGCCGTTCGGGATGGCGCTGTTGGCCGCGTCCGCGCCGTACTCGCTCGGCCCGGCGGCCCCGAACGGCACCCAGGCGGCCTTCTACGTCGCGAGCACGGACGGCGTCTGGCGCTTTCCGTACAGGCTGGGTGAAACCCGTGTCACCGCTCCCGGGAAGAAGATCCTCGACCTTCCGGCCGGCGGCTACAACAACCACTGGACCCGTAATCTCTTCGCCGCCCCTGACGGCACCAAGCTGTATGTGACGGTCGGCTCGTCCAGCAACGCGGGCGAACATGGCCTGGATGCCGAACGACGGCGCGCCGCCATCCTGGAGATCAACCCTGACGGCAGCGGCGAGCGCATCCTGGCCTCCGGCATCAGAAACCCCAATGGCCTGGCCCTCGAACCACAGTCCAGAACACTCTGGACAGTCGTCAACGAACGCGACCTCCTGGGCGACGACGCCGCACCTGATTACTTCACACGTGTACGCCCTGGTGACTTCTACGGCTGGCCGTGGAGTTACTGGGGGCAGCACGTAGACGAGCGGGTCCAGCCACGGCGTCCCGAGATGGTGGCTCGCGCGCTCCGCCCCGACTACGCCCTCGGCGCTCACACGGCTCCCCTCGGTCTGGCCTTCTCCGAGAGCCCCACGTTCCCCGAGTCCTACCGTGGCGGCGCCTTCATCACCGAACACGGCTCCTGGAACCGCGGCGATCCGGTCGGCTACAAGGTCGTGTACGTCCGCTTCAAGAACGGCATGCCCAACGGCAGGCCCCAGGACTTCCTGACCGGCTTCAAGCCGGCCCCGGACGAGAGCACTACCTACGGCCGGCCGGTCGGCGTGATCACGGGCAAGAGCGGCCGCCTACTGGTCGCGGACGACGCAGGAAACACGGTCTGGCACATCACGCCCCGATCGTGACCCCAGGCCAGGCCAGATCGGAAGACAGGAGCGGTGGTGGGTTCACGTCCGGGGAAGGAGAGCGCGTTGCCAGCACTTCGCTGTCAGGCCGAGTTCCGTGAAGAGCTCCGTCGCTCTGCGCGCGTCGCCGGCGTCGTCGCTGATGCGGGCCCGCAGGGACAACGCCAGGCCCTCGTGCAGGCGATACCCGGCGGCGCGGGCCAGCGCCAGGGCGAGCCCGGCGTGGCGGAGCGCTGTTTCGTGTGCGCCGCGCAGGCGCTCGCCGGCGGCGAGGCCGAGCAGCGCCTTCGTCTCCGGGTAACGGTTGCCCGCCGCCCTGGCCAGCTCCAGCGCCCGCATGTGGTGGTCGAGCGCGGCGTCCACGTCGCCGAGCGCGAGGTGCACGAGGCCGAGGGTGTGCAAGGTGTCGGCGACGAGCCTGCGGTGTCCGGTCTGGTGGGAGGCGTCGAGTGCCGTGGCGGCCAGCTTGAGCGCCTGATCGAGGTTGCCGGCGTCACGCTCGACCGCAGCCAGGTTGCGCAGCGTGTCCGCCTCGTTGCCGCGGTTGCCCACCTCCCGGTGCAGGTCCAGCGCGGACAAGAGGGTGTCACGGGCGTCGGGCAGCCGGTCCAGCCCATGCAGGACCTCGCCCATGATCGCCAGGCCGTTCGCCTCGCTGGCCCGGTGCTCCAGCTCGCGGCACAGGGCCAGCGAGCGGTTCAAGCTGGCCTCGGCGTCGTGGAGGCGTCCCATCTCCAGGTAGAGGCAGCCGAGGTTGCCCAGGTTGACGGCCTGGGCCGGGGTGTGGGCGATGGCCTCGTTCAGCGTGAGGGCGCGTTCGAGGTGATCGACGGCCTCGCGCAGCATGCCCAGGTCGGCGTACGTGGCGCCGGCGTTGCACAGGGCTGCGGTGAGCGCCTCGTGCCAGCCGGTCTCCTCCGCCAGGCGCATGGCCTCCGCGTAGTGGTCGAGCGCCTGCTGCTGGCGTCCCTGGAAACCGTTCAGCCCGGCCAGGCTGAGCAGCAGCGCGACCTGTGCCCGCGGCTCGCCCGCTGCTCTGGCCGCCGCCAGCCCGGTGTTGCCCATCGTGCGCCACTCCGCCACCTGGTGACGCATGAAGAAGTAGCCGCGCAGGGTGTCGGCGATGAGCCAGGCCGCCTCGTACGGGCCGTGCTCGGCGGTATGGGTCACCGTGGCGAGCAGGTTGGGCAGTTCGGCGTCCAGCCAGCCGGAGGCGGCGGCGTGGTCAAGGAAGCGCTCGGCGGCGGGCGCGACGGGCAACCGCAGGAACTGCGGGTAGAGGGTGCGTGCCGCGGCGTCGGCCTGGTCGAGGTAGTGGCGGTGCAACCGGAGCAGCTCGGCGTGCTCGTCTCGCGCGTACTCGGCGGCGCACAGCCTCAGCAGGTCATGTTGGGCGAACCGGCCGGACAGGTACTCCTCCAGCAGGCTCGCCGCACGCAGGACGGTCGCCAGCTTCTCGGCCTCCTCCTCGGTGGTCCCCAGGAGCGCGGCCATGGCGGGGACGGTGATGTCAGGGCCGGGGATGAGGCCGAGAAGCCGGAACAGGCGTTGCGCAGCCGGCGGGAGCGCGGCGTAGGAGAAGTGGAACGCGGTCCGCACGGCCGATTCGACGTCGCCGGGGATCTGGAGCGCGTCCAGCCGGTTGCCCGCGCGCAACCGCTGCACATAGCGGGCTATGGGGCGGGTGGGCGAGTGCGCATCAGGTGGGGCGAGGGGTCGAGTTGTGGGCTCGGCCTTGTGCTCAGCGGCGGGCTGGGTGTTGCCCTCGGCGATGTGCTGGGCAGTGGGTTGGGCGTTGCGCTCCGGTTCGGCCGCCGGCTCGACGGGCGGCTCGGTATGGGACTGGGCGTGGAACTCGGCATGGGGTGCGACCCTGGGCTGGACCTGTGGCGGGGCGCTGGGCCCGGCGTTGGGCTGGACATGGGTTCGGTGGGTGGGCCGTGCGGTCTGCCTGGTGGCGGTGTGGGTGGCGAGCGTGCTGAGGAGGTTGGCTGCTGCGATGCGCAGGGCGAGCGGGAGGTGGGCGCACAGGGACGCCAGCTCGGACACCGCTTCGGGCTCGGCCCTGACCTGGGGGCGGCCGAGCAAGCGGCTCAGCAGGTCGCGGCACTCCCCCTCGGTGAGCGCCGGCAGCGGGAGTACCCGGGCGCCGTCGAGCGCGACCAGTCCGGCCAGGGTGTCCCTGCTCGTGATCAGCGTGGCCGGGCCCGCACCACCGGGCAGGAGCGGGCGCACCTGGCGAGGGTCCGAGGCGTTGTCCAGCACGACCAGCATCCGCTTGCCCGCCAGCATCGTGCGGTAGAGGGCGGCGGCCTCGTCGAGGTCCCCGGGGACCTGCTCGGGCGGCACGCCGAGCGCGTGCAGGAAGCGGGCGAGCGCGTCGAGAGGGCCGAGGGGATGCGCGGCGGCGTATCCGCGCAGGTTGACGTAGAGCTGGCCGTCGGGGAACCGGTCGCGGGCGCGGTGCGCCCAGTGCACGGCCAGTGCCGTCTTGCCGACACCCGCCGTACCGGTGAGGACGGCGACCACGGACGCCTCGTCCCGCCCTTCGAGGAGTCTGTCCAGGCGGCGCAGCGCGGCGGCACGGCCGGTGAAGGCCGCCACGGCGGCGGGGAGTTGCGCCGGTACGGTCACCACCCGTTCCGGCGGCCGTCCTGCCGGGACCTCGGGCGGGCGGGCGAGGATGCGGTCGCGGGCTCGGCGAAGGTCGTCCCCCGGCTCCACGTCCAGTTCCTCGGCCAGCCTGGCCCGCATCTCCCCGTACAGGCGAAGGGCCGCAGCCTGCTCGCCCTGCTCGGCCAGCGCGGTCATCAGCCGGGCGGCCAGCCCCTCGTGCAACGGTTCGTCGTGCACCACCCGCCACAGCGCGGCCACCACCTCCGGCCCGGCACCAGGGGCGGCGTCGGCGTAGGCCAGTGCCGCGGCGACCCGTTTCCTGGCTGCGGCGACCGCGAGGGGGTGCTCACGCAGACGACTGGGAGAACCCGCCAGCACAGGGCCGCGCCAGCACGCGAGCGCCACGGCGAGCACGGCGTCCCAGGACGGGACCCGCCGGTCGGCTCCGGCGGGAGCCCCGTCGCCACGGCGGCGGGCGGTCAGTGCCTCAGGGGTGGTGTTGTTGATCGAAAGACCTGGTAGGAGGGCGGTCAACGCTTTCAAGGTCGCCAAGTCCAAGCGGGCGTCTGGAAGCGCGCCGGCGCGAGCGATCAAGGCCTTCAATGTCGCCGCATCCGGCGATGTAGCGGGCAGTGCACCAATACGAGCTGCCCATGCTTGTAAGGCTGCCGGATCCAGTGAGGCAGTGGGGAGCGCGTCGAGGCGGGCGGTGAGCGGCTCTGTGGTGGCGGGGTCCGGCGACGACGTGGGGTGAGGTGGCGGGCTCTGAAGCGCCTGGGTGGCAAGGTCCGAAGACGCGTCGGACAGCACATCAGGCCTCGTGGTCAACCCCTCCCAGGTTGCGGGGTCCGGGGTGGTGGTGGGAAATCGGCCGGGTCGGGGTGGCGATGGCTCCCCAGCTGTGAGGTCCGGGGAGGTGGTGGAGAGGGCATCGGGATGCAGGGTTAGCGCTTCCAAGGCGGCGAAGTTCAGAGCGGCACCGCGATGGGCGGGCAGCGTCTGCAAGGCGGCAACGTTCAGAGCGGCGCCGGGGTGGGTGGTCAGTGCTTCGAAGGTGGTCAGGTCCAGGGAGGTGGTGGGGAGCGCGAGGAGGTAGCCGGAGGGCGTCCGCTGGATCGCCTCCTTGCCCAGTGCGGCGCGCAGCCGGGCCGCGTACACGTGGATGAGGTTGTCGTACGTGCGCGGCGGCCGGTCCTCCCAGAGGATGTCCACGATCTCGTCGACCGGGACCGGTTGGCCGGCGTGCAGCGCCAGCAGGCCGAGCAGGGCCCGGGGCATGGCCGCGCCGACGTCCAGCTCGATGCCTCCCCGGCGGACGGCAAGCGGGCCGAGCACGCCGATCCACGGTGGTCGCGGCGCAGCGCGTTCGAAGGCGGCCAGCAGGTCGGCCCGCTCGGGATCGGTCAAGGGCAGCGCGGCGATCAGGCGTTCCAGGGAGGCGCGTTGGGGGCGGCTGACGTGTCCGCGCTCGATGTCGCGCAAGGTACGGACGCCGATCCCGGCGCGGCTGGCCAGTTCGCGCTGGCTCAGTCCCGCCGCCATCCGTCTGCGCCGGAGCGCCTCACCGCCCGAGCTCATACGGATACCGCCGCAGTTCCCGCCTTAGATTCCACCGCGGTGCCTGCTGCGGATTCTGCCGTGAGTTCCACCGTGGTGCCCGCCTTGGTTCATTTCGTGTGCCCACCATGCTTTTCGCTGCCACATCTGCCGCGTCTTCTGCCGGTTGGCCGCCGCAGGTGCCTGGAGTGCCTGGTGGACATACTGGCAAATAGTTAAGAAGCTTGCCAGTAAATCCGAGGGGCCGGTTTTCTACGGTTCGACGCATGGACGTTCTCGCCGTCGGATGTGGCGTCGCGCTGGTCGTGGTGTTCGGGGTCGCGGTCGTGGGCAAGGCGCGGGATCTGCCCGCCTTCGCGCGGTCGCTGGAGGGCAGCCGGCTCGTGGGCCGGCGGCGGCGGGCGTGGGTCGCGGGTGGGGTGGTGGTGGCCGAGTCTGCGGTCGTCGTGCTGCTGGTGGCTCCGGGGACGACCTGGTACGGGTTCGTCCTGGCGGCGGCGGTGAGCGCGATCCTCACGGGGGCTGTCGCGCTCGCCGTGGCCCGGCGTACACCCGCGCCCTGTCTGTGTTTCGGCGGACCGCCGCGTGATTTGGAGCCAGTGCACCTCGTCAGGAACGCGCTGCTTACGGGCGTGAGCGTCCTCGGGCTCGTCACCGGCGGTCCGCCTGTGCCGCCGGTGATGGCGCAGAACGTCGTCGCCGGGCTCGCCGGAGCCGTCGCGGCGCTGTTGCTCATCAAGATCGACGATCTCAGGAGCGTGTTCCGATGACGTACTTGATCATTTTCGTCACCGTGCTGAGCGTGCTGAACCTCCTGCTGCTGCTGGCGCTCGTCGCCCGCCTTCGCGGCGGTGGGGATGCGCACGGCGCCGAGCCCGCACCGGGACGGATCCCGCTGCCGGTGCTCCCGCCAGGAGCGGTGCCCGCGTCGTTCGCGGCCACGACTCAGGAGGGCGAGGTCGTGGAGGCCGACAGGGTGCGTCTGGTCGGCTTCTTCAGCCCCGCGTGCTCGCTGTGCGGTGAGCGACTGCCAGACCTTCTGGACTACGTACGCCGGGGCCGGTTCAGCAGCGACGAGGTGCTCGCGGTGCTCATCGGCGCGCCCGGCGAGGTCGAGGAGCTGGCCGCCAGGCTGCGGCCGGTGGCCAGGGTGGTGGTCGAGGAGGAGGCGGAGGGGCCGGTGTGGCGCGCGTTCGGATTGCGCGGTCTGCCTGCCTTCTACCTGCTGGACGATCGCGGCGTGATCAGCGGTTCGGGCACCGAGCCGGCCGCGCTGCCCACCGCGGAGCCGGTGTGAGCCCGAGCGACGGCAGCCTTTGGCAGCCGGAGACGCGGCAGGAGGCCCAGCCAGAGGAGACGCCTGGGCCTCGGGCTGAGACACAGCCGGGGCTCGCGGCAAGGCGGGGCCTCAGAGCAAGGCCGGGGTCAGGGGCGAGCTCGGAGGCCGAGGCACACCCGGAGGCCGAGGCACACCCGGAGGCCGAGGCACACCCGGAGGCCGGGGCACGCTCGGGCTCAGCAGCAGGGGTCGGGTGGAGGTCGGAGTCAGGGGCAGGCGCGGAGACCAGGTCGAGGCCAGACGCAGAAACCAGGTCGGGGCAGGGCGCGGAAACCTGGTCGGAGCCAGAGGCGAGGGCCGGGGCGGGGCCAGGCGCGAGGGTAGGGGCGAAGGCCGGGGCAGCGGCAGAGGTGCGGTCGGGGATCGGGGTGAGGGCAGGGGCAAGCCCGGAGTGGGGGGCGAGGCTGAGGACGGGGTTGAGGGCGCTTCGAGAGGCGGGGGTGGTGGCTTGGGAGGCGGGTCAGTGGTACGTCCTGCTGCAGGCTGCGCTGACCGCGGTGACGGGCACTGCGCCGGTGCTCACCGCCTGGTGCACCAAGCTCGTCCTGGACGAGGTGGCTGGGCGGGCGACGACCATGGCGGGGTTGGCTCCGTACGTCGCGGCGCTGCTGGTGTTGGCCGCGGTCGCCGGGGTGGGGCCGTACGTGATGGGCTTCGCGGAGGCTGAGTTCGAGCGGCGGGTCGGGCTGGTCGTACGGGACCGGCTCTACACGGCCGTGAACGCGCTGCCCGGTCTCGCCAGGCTGGAGGATCCCGCGTTCCAGGATCGTCTGCACCTGGCCGAGCGGGCCGGTAGTTCGGGCCCTGGCCGGGTGGTGACCAGTGCGCTCGGGCTGGCGCAGGCCGGGATCATGACTGCGGGGTTCCTGGTCACGTTGGCCGAGGTGAGCCCGGCTGTCGCGGTTCTCGTCGCCGTCGCGGCGTTGCCGTTGCTCCGCGTGCATCTGCGGCTGGGACGGGAGCAGGCCGAGGTCATGCGGAGCACGGGGCACGGGCAGCGCAGGGAGATGTTCTTCGCCCGGCTGCTGAGCATGCCGCACGCGGCCAAGGAGATCCGCCTGTTCGGGCTCGGGGACTTCTTCCGCGACCGGATGCTGACCGAGCTGAGGGCGGTCGACGCCGAGCGGCGGCGGGTGGCGGTCCGGCAGCTCCGGGGGCAGGGCGGGCAGGCGCTGTTAGCTGCCGTCATCTGGGGGGCGGGGCTGGTGTGGATCGTGGCGGAGGCGGTCGCCGGGCGGGCGTCGGTGGGCGATCTGTCGGTGTTCGTCGCGGCGGTGGCCGGGACGCAGGGTGGGCTGGCGTCCGGCGTGCGCAACCTGGCCGCCGCGCATGAGGCGTTGCTGCTCTTCGGTCACTACCGGGCGGTGCTGGACACCGTCCCTGACCTGACGCCCGCGACCGGCGCGCTGCGTGGCCTGGCGCCGCAGCGACCGGTGCCGCGAGAGCAGGAGCGAGAGCCTGAGCAGGGCATCGCAGTGCGGGATCAGGAGCAGGGCGTCACGGTTGGGGGGCGGGAGCGGGAGCCAGAGCGGGGCGTCACGGTGCAGGAGCGGGAGCGGGGCGTCGTGGTACCGGAACCTGAGCCAGGGGTCGGGCCGGAGCGGGGCGTCGCGGGGCGGGTGCGGGAACAGGGCGTCGCGGTGACGGAGCAGGGGTCGGGGGCGGAGCGGGGCGTCGCGGTGCGGGAGTGGGGGGTTGCGGGGCCGGAGGCTGTGGTGGAGCGGGGGGTTGTGGTGGAGCGGGGGGTTGTGGTGCGGGGGGTGTGGTTTCGGTACGGGGTTGGGCAGCCTTGGGTGTTGCGCGGTGTTGATCTCGACATTCCCGTCGGACGGTCGCTGGCGTTGGTCGGGCTCAATGGGGCGGGCAAGTCCACGCTGGTCAAGCTGCTGTGCCGGTTCTACGATCCCGAGCGCGGCGCGATTCTCTGGGACGGCGTGGACCTGCGTGAGCTCGACCCCGCCGCACTGCGCGAACGTCTGGGCGCGGTGTTCCAGGATTTCGCCGCCTACGATCTCAGCGCGGCCGAGAACATCGCGGTCGGCGATCTGCGGGCCGGGCGGGCGCGGGTGGAGGCGGCGGCCGTGCGCGCGGGCGC
Source organism: Nonomuraea sp. NPDC049646 (assembly GCF_044465525.1). Classification (NCBI taxonomy): domain Bacteria; kingdom Bacillati; phylum Actinomycetota; class Actinomycetes; order Streptosporangiales; family Streptosporangiaceae; genus Nonomuraea; species Nonomuraea sp. NPDC049646. Next base: position 147,341 of record NZ_JBITLU010000001.1, read on the forward strand.
CGACGCGATGGTACGGGCCCTCCCACGCGGCTACGACACGCTGCTCACGAGGATGTTCTCCGACGACGAGCAGTCGGGCGTGACCCTGTCGGGCGGACAGTGGCAGCGGATCGCGCTGGCCAGGGGGTTGCTGCGGGACCGTCCCGAGCTGATGATCCTGGACGAGCCGAACGCCGGTCTCGACCCGGCCGCCGAGCACGAGGTGCACACCGTCCTGCGCGAGCATCGGGCGGGACGGACGACGCTGCTGATCTCCCACCGGCTGAGCACGGTACGCGACGCCGACACGATCGCCGTGCTGGCCGACGGGGAGATCGTCGAGCGCGGCACCCATGAGGAGCTGCTGCGGACGGGCGGCCGGTACGCCGAGCTGTTCGCGACCCAGGCCCGCGGCTACGCACCGGCAGGCGTCCAGTGATCGCCGGCCCGAGCATCCAGGCCGCCGCATCGGTGACGGCCACCTTCGACGCCACTCCGGTGACGGCCATCCTCAGCACCGCGCCGGTGACGGCGATCCTCGGCGCCACCCAGATGGCGGCCCTCCTTGGTGCCACGCCGCTGGTGGCCGTCGTCCGCGCCGTTGCGGTGGTGGTGGAGGCTGTCGTCGCCGTGGTCGGGGTCGTCGGGGGTGTCGGCGCGGTCGTGGCGGGGGGTGTGCTGGTGGTGTTGCGGGTGCGGTTCGTTGCGGTGACCGTGCGCGGGCGGAGCATGGAGCCCACGTTGTGGCACGGCGACCGGGTGCTGGTGCGCCGGTCCCCCCTGGACGGGGTGCGTCCGGGGCAGCTCGTGGTGGTGGCCGCGGAGCCGGGGGCGTCCTGGCTGGTGAAGCGGGTGGTGGCGGTGCCGGGGGATCCGGTGCCGCGGGCCGTGGTGCCCGCGCTGGCGAACCGGCCGGAGCGCGTCGTCCCGCCCGGGCAGCTCGTCGTGCTCGGTGACAACCGGCCGATCAGCTTCGATTCCCGCAGGTTCGGCTACGTGCCCGCCCGGCAGCTCCTGGGCGTGGTCGTGGGCCATCTGCCGAAGACTCCGCGCCGGCGTCCCGCCGGGCGGTGAGGAAAGGTGAGGAAAGGACAACTGTCATGGTCAAGCTCGCTGAGCGGGTGCTCGCCCGCGTCCTCCCCCGGACGACCGCCGACGCCGGTTGCACGTACCAGACCTGGTGCGACCACTGCGGCGGCAGCTTCTACAAGCGGATCTTCTTCTGGTCCGACTGCACGGTGACCTACACCGCCTGCAACAACCCCTGCCCCTGGAACTGACAACGCCCCGGAGGCCGGGCGGCGGTGGGCCGCCGCCCGGCCTCCGGCGGTCCGATCAGGCAGGTCCGATCGAGCAGGCCCGATCAGGCAGGTCCGATCGAGCAGGCCCGATCAGGCAGGTCCGATCAGGCAGGTCCGATCAGGCAGGGTCCCCGGCCGAGGACAGGCGTTTCTCGCCGGGGACGTCCCCCAGCGGGATCCCGCGGACGCTGAGCACGAACAGCACCGCGCACCCGCCCGTCAGCGCGATGTCGGCGACGTTGCCGACGAACAATCCGCCGTAGTCGATGAAGTCCACCACGTGCCCGTGGGCGAACGCGGGCGGGCGGAAGAGGCGGTCGAGCAGGTGGGAGGCGGCCCCGCCGAGCAGCGCGCCCAGCACCACGCCCCAGGCCGGCGACCGCAGCCGCCGGGACGCGTACAGGATGCCGGCGACCGCCCCCGCGGCGGCCAGGGCGAACACCCAGGTCACGCCCTCCCCCAGGGAGAACGCGGCGCCGGGGTTGAGCAGCAGCCGCAACGACAGCAGCCGCGGGATCACCGTGATCTCTTCGCCGCCGGACAACGCCGACATCGCCCAGAACTTGGACGCCTGATCGACCACGAGCACCACCGCGGCCAGCACGATCATCCACGTGCGAGGCCGCCTTCCCCGGCTGGTCTCCTGGGGGCCGCGTTCGTCCGACACTCTTGCCTCACATTCCATGGCTTCTCGCCCCGAATCTACCGAACCTGGCCGCGACCACGCTCGCTCAAAGCTGGGACGCCCTGCTGAGCAGCAGTTTCTCGGTGATCGGGGATTCGTGGGTGCCCTCGACCGTGCACGCGTGGGCTCCGGCGACCGCGCCCAGGGCGACGCACTCGGGGATCGTCCGGCCGTTCAGCAGGCCGTACAGGAAGCCGGAGACGAAGGCGTCGCCCGCGCCGTTGGTGTCGGCCACCGGGCCGGGCAGGGGCGCGGCGGGGAAGGCGCGTACGGTGGCCGACTCGCGGGTCAGGACGAGGCAGCCGTCCGCGCCCCGGGTGCAGACGACCGTGTGGGCGCGGCCTGCGGCGAGGATGTCGCGCATGGTGGCCGCGGGGTCGGCCAGCGCGGTGGCCGACAGGAACACCAGGTCGGAGCCGTAGGCGAAGTCCTTCTGGTAGTCGGCGACGCCGTCCCAGTCGTGTAGGTCGGTGGAGATGGGGACGCCGTCGAGGTCGGGGTAGACGTGGCGGCAGAAGTCCATGATCGAGATGTGCGCGTGCCTGGGCCGCGGACCGGCGTACAGCTCGCGGGGCAGCCGCTCCCCCGGCGTGACCTTGGGATCGTGCAGGGAGGTGCGCCGCCCGTCGGGGCCGACGAGCAGCACGCTGCGCCGGGTGCCCGCCTGCGCCACCCCCCACCTGCAGTCGATGTCGCGCAGGGCGTGCCTGATCAGCGCGCCCTGCGGGTCGTCGCCGACGAGGTCGGCGAAGGCGACGCCGAGCCCGAGCGCGTGGCAGCCGAGGGCGACCCCGGCCCCGGTGTTCCCGACGCGGTCGACGACGGGCGGCACGTGGTAGGTGTCCTGGTACGGCAGGGGCAGCGCGGGCACGTAGACAGTGGTGTCCACCCCGGCGCCGCCGAGGACCAGCACGTCAGGCGTCATCGGCGGGGCCGGCCTTTCACAGGGAGCGTCAGGGGATCAGCGGTTGACCAGCGGACCGGAACCGGTGGAGCCGCGCACGACCAGCTCCGGCTGGAAGATCAGCTCGACGTGCTTGGTCGGCGCGCCGCCGACCTCCTCCAGCAGCGTCTGCACGGCGGCCGAGGCCATCGCGCCGATCGGCTTGCGCACGGTGGTGAGCGGCGGGTCGGTGAACGCGATCAGCGGCGAGTCGTCGAACCCGACCACCGACACGTCGCCCGGCACCGCCAGCCCCTTCTGCCGGCAGGCGCGGATCGCCCCGAGCGCCATCAGGTCGCTCGCGCACACGATCCCGGTGCAGCCGCGGGCCAGCAGCTGCGCGGCGGCGGCCTGCCCGCCCTCGACCGAGAACAGCGAGTGGGAGATCAGGTCGTCGACGTCGGTGGCGCCGAGCAGGTGGGCCATCGCCTGCTTGTAGCCCTCGATCTTCCTGATCACCGGGACGAACCGGCGCGGCCCGAGCGCGAGCCCGACGCGTTCGTGGCCGAGGTCGACCAGGTGCTGGACGGCCAGCCGCGCCGCGAGGCGGTCGTCGGGCGAGATGAAGGGGGCGTCGATGTGCTCGCTGTAGCCGTCGACCAGCACGATCGGCAGGCCGCGGTCGATCAGGCGGGTGTAGCGGTCCATCCGGGCGGTGGTGTCGGCGTGCAGGCCGGAGACGAACACGATGCCGCTGACACCGCGGTCGACCAGCAGCTCGGTGAACTCGTCCTCGGGGGCGCCGCCGGGCAGCTGGGTGCACAGCACGGGCGTGTAGCCGTGCTGGGTCAGCGCCTTCTCGATGGCCTGCGCGAACGCCGGGAAGATCGGGTTGTCCAATTCGGGCGTGACGAGCCCGATGAGCCCGTTGCTGCGCTGCCGCAGGCGGGGCGGCCGCTCGTAGCCCATCAGGTCGAGGGCCGTCATCACCGCCTGCCGGGTGCCTGCGGAGACGCCGGGCTTGCCGTTGAGCACCCGGCTGACCGTGGCCTCACTCACCCCGGCCTGGGCGGCGATGTCGGCTAGGCGAGCGTGACCGTTCATGGAACACACTTTACTTTCCACCAGGCGGCCGAATCGGCTGCTCCGGGGACATCGGAGGCCAGCAGCAGCTCTCCCTCGACGCCGAAGTCGACGGGCGCGCCGGTCAGGTTGACGGTGCACAGCACGTCGCCGCGGGAGAAGACCAGCGTGCCGTCGGGCGAGTCGTGCCAGACCAGGTCGCCGTCCAGGGAGCGGCGCAGGCGCAGCGCGGCGCGGTAGAGCTCCAGGGTGGATCCCGTGACGCCGTCCTGGGCCTGGACGCTGAGGTCCGCCCAGTCGGCCGGGATCGGCAGCCACGGGTCGCGCCAGCCGAGCTCGCGGGTCCACGGCAGCGGGACGCGGCAGCCGTCCCGCCCGCTGTCGGGGTCGCGCAGCCGCTGCGGGTCCTGGCACACCTCGTCCGGCAGGTCGAGCACCTCGGGCAGGCCGAGCTCCTCGCCCTGGTAGACGTAGGCCGAGCCGGGCAGCGCGAGGGTCAGCAGCGCGGCGGCGCGGGCTCTGGCCAGGCTGCCGTAGCGGGTGACGTGCCGCTTGACGTCGTGGTTCGACAACACCCAGGTGGTGGGCGCGCCCACGGAGCCGGCCGTGGCGAGCGAGGAGTCGATCACCGCGCGCAGCTCGGCGGCGTCCCACGGGGTGAACAGGTAGTGGAAGTTGAAGGCCTGGTGGAGCTCGTCGGGCCGGACGTACATGGCCAGGCGCTCGGCGGTGGGCGCCCACGCCTCGGCGACGCCGATGCGCTCGCCGGGGTAGGAGTCGAGCACCCGCCGCCAGGACCGGTGGATCTCGTGCACGCCGTCGTTGTCGAAGTACGGCACCGGCTCGCGGCCGATCATCCTGGTCTGGTTCGCGTGGCCGATGTCGGGCAGGCCGGCCGGTTTGACCATGCCGTGCGCCACGTCCACGCGGAAGCCGTCCACGCCCAGGTCAAGCCAGAAGCGCAGGATCGACTCGAACTCGCCGCGCACCTCGTCGTCGTCCCAGTTGAGGTCGGGCTGGGCGGGGTCGAACAGGTGCAGGTACCACTGGCCGTCCTCGACCTGCGTCCAGGCCGGGCCGCCGAAGATGGACTCCCAGTCGTTGGGCTGGTCGCGGAAGATGTACCGATCGCGTCGCTCGCCGCGCAGCGCGGCCTGGAACCAGGCGTGCGCCGACGACGTGTGGTTCGGCACGACGTCCACGATGACGCGCAGGCCGTGGCCGTGGGCCTCGTCGATGAGCGCCTTGGCGTCGGCCAGGGAGCCGAACAGCGGGTCGACGTCCCGGTAGTCGGCCACGTCGTAGCCGAAGTCGGCCATCGGCGAGGTGTAGAAGGGCGTCAGCCAGACGGCGTCCACCCCCAGCTCGACCAGGTACGGCAGGCGATCGCGCACGCCGATCAGGTCGCCGACGCCGTCGCCGTTGCCGTCGGCGAAACTGCGCACGTAGACCTGGTAGATCACGGCGTCACGCCACCACATGTTCATGGATCTCCCCCCGGGTTTCCCGCACCATGAAAGCCCTTGCCGCAAGTTTACGCAAGCCCTTCCATGCACCTCGTATCCGGATTTATGGGTATACGGCCGCCTAAAACCCCTGGCCGAAACCTCTGCGGATGAGATTCTTTATGTCAAGGGTGGACATCCAGCGTTAAGGCGCGATGTACTACCTCTTCAATCAGCCTCGTCACAGGTGACACGCGCGCAAGGTGTGGGCCCATGAGCTCGGTCGTTCTCGACAAAGTGACCAAGGTGTATCCGGGCGACTACCTGGCAGTCGACCGGCTGAGCCTGCAGGCCGAGGATGGCGAGTTCCTCGTCCTCCTCGGGCCTTCCGGTTGCGGCAAGTCCACGCTGTTGCGGATGATCGCCGGCCTGGAGGAGATCACGGAAGGCGACCTCTGGCTGGACGGCCAGCTCGCCAACCACCTGCCGCCGCGCGACCGCGACGTGGCCATGGTGTTCCAGAACGGCGCCCTCTACCCGCACCGGACCGTGCGCGGGAACATCGCCTTCCCCCTGGAGATCGCCAAGTCGGACCCCGCGATGGTGCGCGACCGCGTCACCGAGCTGTCGAAGGCGCTGCACATCGACGAGACGCTCGACCGCCGCCCCGGCACCCTGTCGGGCGGCCAGCGGCAGCGCGTGGCGATGGGCCGGGCGATCGTCCGGCAGCCGAAGCTGTTCCTCATGGACGAGCCGCTGTCGAACCTCGACGCCGGCATGCGCACCGAACTGCGGATGGAGATCTCCGCGCTGGTCAGGTCGCTCGGGGTCACCACGATCTACGTCACGCACGACCAGGTCGAGGCGCTCACCCTGGCCGACCGGATCGCGATCCTGAATCGCGGCGTCCTGCAGGACGTCGGCACTCCGGCCCAGATTTACAACGATCCAGCGACGGCGTTCGTGGCGGCCTTCCTCAACTCCCAGCAGTTGAACCTGCTGGCGGCCGGTGTCAGGACGCCGCAGAACCAGTACGTCATGCTCGACTTCGGCCCGCACCGGCTCACGATGCCCTGGAGCGATCCCAGGGCGTACGCGATCTCGCAGCACACGGGCGGGCAGGTGCTGGTCGGCATGCGTCCCGACGGGCTGGCGCCGGTGCCGGAGTCCTACGACGGGCCGTCGTTCTACGGGCGGGTGCGGGCGCTGGAGTACCACGGGCACGAGTGGCTGGCGTACCTGGAGTGCGGCATGCCGGCGGTGCCGGTGCCCGAGCCGCCGGACCCGCGCGCCCGTCTCAATGGCGAGCGCGCCGGCGCGGGCGGGCTGACCGGGATGGTGCGGCGGCTGTTCTCGCAGCGCGCGCCGGAGCACGAGGAGCAGGAGCAGGTCGGCCAGAACGTGGGCAGCGGCTTCCACCGCCGCTCCGACCTGATCGTCCGGCTGGGGAACCGGCCGATGTGGCGGGCCGGGGACGCGGCGAAGGTCGCGGTGGACCTGTCCCGCCTCATGATCTTCACCCTGGACGGCGCCCGCATCGACCCGCCGCGCCGCTGACGCCCGACGCGCTTCCGGCCTCGAAAGCCTCTGACGCCCCGCCGGACCGGCGCCGCACCCGACGTGCAGCGCGGGTCCGGCTTTCGCCATGCCCTGGCACCGCCGCGCCTTGACCAACCGGACCCCGGTCCGTATCGTTGGCGACACTAAACGGACCGCAGTCCAGAAAGGTGTCCGCCATGTCCAGGTTGCTGCACATCTCCGCCTCCCCGCGCGGCACGGAGTCGATCTCCGCCGCCATCGCCGAGACGTTCGTCCAGGAGTACCTCGCCACCCACCCGGCCCACACCGTGGACCGCTTCGACCTCTGGGACGGCACCCTGCCCGAGTTCGGCCCCGCCGCCGCCCGCGCCAAGATGACGGTGTTCGGCGGCGGCACCCCGACAGGCGAGGAGGCCGCGGCCTGGGCCGCGGCGGTCAGGACGTTCGAGCGCTTTGACTCCTACGACCGCTACCTGTTCAGCGTGCCGATGTGGAACGCGGGCGTGCCGTACAAGCTCAAGCAGTTCATCGACGTGGTCAGCCAGCCCGCGATGATCTTCGACGTGCACCCTGAGACGGGCTACCGCGCGCTGCTGACCGGCAAGCGGGCGGCCGTCGTCTACACCAGCGCGGTGTGGGGGCCGCGGCTCGGCCCGGAGTTCGGCGCCGACCACCAGTCCACGTTCTTCGGCGACTGGCTGCGCTGGACGGGCATCGCCGACGTGCGGGAGATCCGCCACCACCCCACGCTCACCGGCTCCTACGACGCCGAGCGCAAGCAGGCCGACGAGCAGGCCCGCCGCGTCGCCAGGACCTTCTAGACCGCCGCCGCACTCCAGCGCGGACCGGCCGGGGTGTCCTCCACGGTCACGCCGCCGCGCGCCATCGCCGCGCGCAGCGCGTCCGCGACCTCGTACCGCCCCTCCCCCCGCAGCCGCGCGCGCAGGTCGAGCAGGGGTTCGACCAGGGCGCGCAGGCCGGCGGTCGCGGCGGCCTCGCCCAGCCGGGCGATCAGCAGCCGCATCAGCTCGCGGGCCTGGTCGACCCCGCCGGCGTCCTCCTCGGTGTCGGCCGCCCACGTGACGATCTCCGCCTCCAGGTCGAGCACGAGCCGCGCCGCCGCCACCAGGTCCGGCTTGCCGACCGCGTCCGTGAACAGCCGCTCGCAGGAGCGCATCGTCTCCTCCAGCGGGACGGCGGGCGCCGCGGCGGCGCGGGCGGGCCGGGGCGGCGGGACCGTCGCGGACGTGGCGCCCGCCGCCAGGTCGCGGACGGCGGCCAGGTTCGTACGGGTCCCCGCCGGCAGCACGGTCACCGCCCCCGGACGCCGTACGGTCAGGCCGCCGCGCCCGGCCACCTCCACCGCCTCCGACTCCAGGTCGATGATCAGCGCCGTGTGCTCGTCGAGCCCCAGGACGGCGGTCTCCGGCGGCAGCTCCCGCTCCATGCGCGACAGCCGCCGCTCGCCCAGGTAGCAGTAGCGGGTGTCGTGGGTGCCGCCCTCGGCGTTGTCGAAGTGCGGGATCAGCACGGCCCGCAGCCCCAGCGGCTCCAGCAGGCCGATGCCCTCGCGCCAGTGAGGCTCGGCGCCCACCTTGTAGATCTCGTAGACGGGCACGGTGGCCAGACCGGCGGTGCAGGCGGCGGCCGAGGCCAGCACGGTCACCCCCTGCCGGGAGCGCACCCGGGCCCGCAGGTCGCCGGCCACGCCGGAGGCGGCCCACCGGTCGAGCGCGTACGTGGGGCTGCCCGGCCCGGAGAACACCCAGTCCGCGCCCGCGACGGCGGTGGCCGCCTCGACCTCCAGCCCGACGCTGCGGGCGAAGTAGCGGCGGGCGCGGGCGGAGATGTCGGCGGCGTTCTCCTGGAAGGCGTAGGGCGTGTCGAGCAGCACGGCACGGGCCCCCGCGCGCAGCCCGCGGGCCACCGCCCGGTGGACCTCGACCATGGTCGGGCTCGTCTCCCCCGATCCCATGAGCACCAGCGAACCCGGCATGACCTCGGCCCCTTCCCCACCCGCCGGCGGCCGCGGGGGCCCCGGCACGTGCCCTGACCGGCCCCGGATCCGGCGAGAGGCCCGGGGAGGCCGCGCGACGGCCCGCCGGGGCCGCGCCGATGACCCGCACACCATCTTGCCCGCCGGTCGCCGGCGGCACGAGCCCGGCGACCGGATCGTGCCGGCCTATGCGGTGTGCCCCGGGCCGTCGCCCTGGCCGCCCGCGGCCGAGGCGCCCGTGACGGGGATCACGCGCGGCGCGGCGGCGGACCGCCGGGAGACCCGCCGGCCCAGCGCCTGCATCGGGCGCTCGACGTAACGGTAGGAGAGCGCGCTGACGGCCAGGACCAGCGCCAGGGCCAGCCCGGCCATCGCGAGCTGGTACGGCAGCGGCGCCCGCCGCAGGTCGCCGGTGATCTCCACGAAGTACTTCAGCAGCGGATGGTGCACCAGGTAGAGCGAGTAGCTGATCAGCCCGAGCCAGGTGAGCGCGGCGGGCAGCCGCCGCCCGCGCAGCGCCATCGCGCCCGCGAAGGTGGCCGCCGCCAGCGCGATCGTGGTCAGCCACACGTCGGCCTCGACCCACCACCAGCCGCTCTCGATCGCCCACACCGGAGCCACGGCGACCAGCGCCGCGGTCACCGCGACCGGCCACAGGCCGCCGCGCCCGCGCTCCCACCGGTGGATCGCCGTGCCCGCGAACATGACCGCGACCACGGCCGCGCCCAGCCACGGCACCCGGCTGCTCAGCAGCAGCAACGCCAGCGCCATCAGCCCGAGCACGCACGCCGCCGTCCTGCGGAACCAGCCGCCGACCACGCAGGCGAGCCCGGCGGCGAACACCGCGCACGACACGTACGCCGGCCAGCCGCCCCGCAGGACCGCCCCCGACACCACCAGCCCCACCGCCACGGACGCCCCGGCGAACAGGACGGACGCCAGCCCGCTGCGCTCGTGCGCCCCGATCAGGAACAGCGCCGTGACCAGCAGGTAGAACACCATCTCGTACGACAGCGTCCACATCGTGTCGGCCACCCCGCCCACGCTCACGACGTCGAGCAGCATGGTCGCGTGGGCCGCCACCGCGCTGCCGTCGCGCGGCACGCCCTCGCGCACCGGCACCCACCAGGACGCGGCCAGCACCAGCGCGATCACGGCCAGGTAGAGCGGGTAGAGGCGGAAGGCGCGGCTGGCCCAGAAGGCCCGCACGTCGCCGTGGCGTTCCAGCGAGGTCGGGATGATGTACCCGCTGACCAGGAAGAACACCAGGATCCCGTAGACACCGAGGCTGAACCAGTAGGGGCGCAGCGCGGGCAGGAACCACGGCAGCAGGTGCTCGGCGACCACCGCGAGCGCGCCGATGCCGCGCAGGGCGTCGAGCCAGGCGAGCCTGGACGGCGCGCCCGGCGTGGTCGGGTGGGGGGTCGCGGCGGTCGGCACCCGCCCCAACTTACCCGCAGCGGGCTAGGTGATGCGGTGGGTCGCCAGGGACGCGTGGTGGTCGGCTCCGTCGGGGCCGCAGGGGTCGGTGTGGACGGTGGCGGCGCGCAGGCGCGGCAGGTCGTGGATGAGGCGGTGCTCGGCCTCGACCGCCACGGCGTGGGCGTCGACGACCGACATGGCGTGGTCGACCAGGATCTCGACCTCGGCGTGTAGGGCGTGGCCGAGCCAGCGCAGGCGCACCGAGCCGACGCGCTCGACGCCGGGGACGCCGGCCAGGATGCGTTCGGCCTCGTCCACCAGGGCGGGGTCGACGGCGTCCATGAGGCGGTGGTAGATCTCGCGGGCGGCGTCGCGCAGGACGAAGCAGATGGCGACCGTGATCAGCAGGCCCACCACCGGATCGGCGATCGGGAACCCGAGCGCCGCGCCGCCCGCGCCGAGGAGCACGGCCAGGGAGGTGAAGCCGTCGGTCCTGGCGTGCAGGCCGTCGGCCACGAGCGCGGCCGAGCCGATCTGGCGGCCCACGGTGATGCGGTAGCGCGCCACCCACTCGTTGCCGACGAACCCGGCCAGCGCGGCGGCGGCGACCCAGCCGAGCGCCCGCACGTCCTGGGGCTCGACGAGCCGCCGGACGGCCTCGTACCCGGCGAGCGCGGCCGAGGCGGCGATGAGCACCACGATGACGATGCCCGCGAGGTCCTCGGCCCTGCCGTAGCCGTAGGTGAAGCGGCGGGTGGCGGCGCGGCGGCCCAGCGAGAACGCGATGGCCAGCGGGACGGCGGTCAGCGCGTCGGCCAGGTTGTGCAGGGTGTCGCCGAGCAGCGCGACCGACCCCGACGCGACGACGATCACGGCCTGGACCACGGCGGTGAGCATGAGGACCGCGAAGGACACGGCCAGCACGCGCATGCCCCGGCTGCTGGACTCCAGGGCGCTGTCGGTCCTGGCGGCGCTGTCGTGGCTGTGCGGCGTTAACACGTGCGCGGCCTTGGCGGCCAGCGCCCTGACCCCCCGCCGCTCCCCCGCCCCGCGCCCGTGCCCGTGGCCGTGACCAAGCCCGTGGCCGTGACCATGCCTGCCATGCCCGTGGCCGTGCGGATGGGTATCGGAGTCAGACATGAGCACCCCTTCACTTGCGCTTCTCGTCCGCTCCGACCAGGATATGTAGTCATGTACGCACGCGACAACGTCTCAGGTGCGGACCATGCGCAGGAGCAACCCACTCCCGCCCAGGTCAACGCCGCCGTGGACGCCTTCCGCATGCTCGGCGACGCCACCCGGCTCCGGCTGATGTGGCAGTTGTCGGCCCGCGAGCTGGACGTGAACTCCCTGGCCGAGGCGGTCGGCGCGGCGCGCCCGTCGGTGTCGCAGCACCTGGCCAAGCTCCGCCTGGCCGGCCTGGTGGACACCCGCAGGGACGGCCGCCGCGTGCTCTACCGCGCCCGCGACGGGCACGTGCGGGCGCTCATCGCCGAGGCGCTGTCCCATGCCGACCACGAGGTCTCGGGGCTGCCCCGGCACGACTAGCTACCAGCCCACCCGGCCCTTGCCGGAGACGAGGGCGCGGGCGATCACCAGGCGCTGCACGTCGTTGGTGCCCTCGCCGATCGCCATCAGCGGCGCGTCGCGGTAGAGCCGTTCGACCACGAACTCCTGGGAGTAGCCGTAGCCGCCGTGGATGCGCATCGCCTCCAGCGACGCCTTCAGCGCCACCTCGGAGGCGAAGTACTTGGCCATGCCCGCCTCCATGTCCACCCGCTCGCCGCCGTCGGCCCTGGCGGCGGCCCAGTACGTGAGCAGCCGCGCGGCCTGGATCTCGGTGGCCAGGTCGGCGAGCTTGAGCTGGACGGCCTGGAAGTCGGCGATGGGCTGCCCGAACGCGGTGCGCCCGCGCGCGTACTCCAGGGCGGCGTCGTAGGCCGCCTGCGCGACGCCGACCGCGCGGGCGGCGATGTTGACCCGGCCGATCTCCAGCCCGCCCAGCACCTGCTGCATGCCGCGCCCCTCGACGCCCCCGAGCAGCGCCGAGACCGGCACGCGCACCTCGTCGAGCACGACCTCGCAGGTCTCGGTGCCCTTGTAGCCGAGTTTGGGCAGGTCGCGGCTGACGCTGAAGCCGGGCGAGGCCGGATCGACGAGCAGCACCGACATGCCCTTGTGGGCCGGCTCGGTGACGGAGGTCTTGACCAGGACGGGCAGCGGGTCGGCGTGGCGGGCGTTGGTGATCCACGTCTTGGTGCCGGTCACCACGTAGTGGTCGCCGTCGCGGACCGCGCGGGTCTGGATGCCCTGCAGGTCGGTGCCGGCGCCGGGCTCGGTGAGCGCGATGGCCGTACGCCGGGCGCCCGCGGCCAGGTCGGCGAGGTGCAGGCGCTTCTGCTCGTCGGTGCCGTGTCTGGCGATCATCCAGCAGGCCAGCGAGTGGGAGCCGATCGTGCCGGCCACGCCCATCCAGCCGCGCGCGATCTCCTCGAAGACCAGCGCGAAAGAGACCATGTCGGCGCCGAGGCCGCCGTACTCCTCGGGGACGGTCAGCCCGAACAGCCCCATCTGCTTCATCTTCTCGACGATCTCGGTGGGGTAGCGGCCCGAGTGCTCCCACTCGGTGGCCACGGGCAGGATCTCCTTCTCCACGAAGGCGCGCAGGGTCTCGCGGAAGGCCTTCTGCTCGTCGGTCAGCTCGAAATCCATGGCCTCAGGTCCTTCGCGCGCCGGGAGGGACGGACGAGGCTCACGTTATTCGTCTGATGTTTGGCCGGTCAATCGTCCGGGGGCGCGGGCGGCGAGCTTGGCGACGACGTCCACGATGCGGACCGCGCGTTCCAGCTCGGCCCGGTGGAAGACCGGCCCGCCGGCGCGGGCGACGACGACGTGCATGCCCTGCGGGACGAACGGCAGCAACATCAGCCGCAGGTCCGCCGAGTCCAGGGTGATCGCGCGCGGCGGCGGGTCGGGCAGGTTCACCACCTCCGGCGCGGCCATCGAGGCGTGCCGCACGGCTCCGTCCTCGACCGCGACCGACCACTCGGCGCCGCACAGCGCGGGCAGGGCGTCCACCAGCGTGGCCAGCCCGCGGGCCGGTTCCGTCGCCACGTGCATGAGCAGGTCGTAGTCGGGGGCCGAGCCGGGCACGTCGCGGGTGGGCCAGACGCCCTCGACGCGTACGCCCGGCGTCGCCGACAGCCGCTCGCACACCTCCGTCGCGCTGATCGGGCCCGGCCAGGACACGATGAAGTCGTCCACCGCCCGGCCGGTCTCCCGTTCCAGCACGGTGACCTGAAGGATGTCGGCGCCGAGCGCCCCCAGCGCCTTCGCGACCTGGCCAAGGCCGCCCGGCCGGTCCGGCAGGGACACCCTCAGTCGCAGCAGCATTGCCCGCCCCCTTTCCCAGAGGCTCTCACAGTGCCGTGGACAGGTTTCGCGTACGTTCCACGGATATGTCGCGCATGCTGCGCTTATATCCCAGGATCCGGCGCTAAGTCCGGATTGTCGAACCGGGATGACGGTTTGAGCAGGTGTTTTCCCAAAAACGACCAAGGATCGTTCAAGGATCAGGCAGACCGATCCCCGCACGTGAGGTTCAGGCTGGGATCAGGCGAACACGTCCTGCTGGTAGCGGCCGTCCGCCTCCAGGGCGGCCAGCCAGGCCGCGCCGCCTTCGCCGTCCTCGCCGGTGTGCCGCCGGTGGACGTCCAGCAGCGCCTGGCGCACCGCCGGGGCCATGCGCAGGCCGTCGCCGCAGACGTACACGTACGCGCCCTGCTCCAGCAGCTCCCACACCTCCTCGGCGTGATCGGCCACGGCGTCCTGGACGTACCGGTACGGGTGCCCGGCCACGGCCGAGAACGCGGTGTGCACGGTCACCTCCTCGCGGGCGGCCCAGGCGGTCACCTCGTCCCGGTACAGCCAGTCGTGGTCGGGGTGGCGGCAGCCGGTGAACACCTCGGCCCGGCCGCCCGCCCCGCTCAGCGCCCGCTCCTCCAGGAAGCCGCGCAGCGGCGCGAAGCCCGTGCCGGGGCCGACCAGGATCACCGGGGTGGCCGGATCGGCGGGCAGCCGGAACGGCGGCGCGGGCACGCGTACGTACCCGTAGAACACCTCACCGGGCCGCAGCCCGGCCAGGTACGCCGAGCACATGCCCTGGTAGGTGCCGCTGCCGGACCAGGCGGGCCCCTCGACCAGCCCGACGGTGAGCCGCACCAGGCCGGGGTCGGCCAGCGGCGAGGAGGAGACCGAGTAGTAGCGCGGCCGGATCGGCCCGGCCATCTCCAGGAACACCGGCAGCGGCAGTTCGACGGCCGGGAAGCGCTCCAGCAGGGACAGCGGCGAGACCCGCTTGGCCAGGATCTCGTCGGCGTAGTTGGCGGTCAGCTCGGCGAGCTGGCCGCGCGTCCAGGGGCAGCCGGTGTGCGCGGCCAGGGCCTCCAGGTCGGCCCTGGTGGCCACCTCCTGCAGCTCGGCGAACTCGGTCAGCAGCAGGCCGGCCGTCACCGGCGTGTCCACGGGCAGGTGGGTGGCGCCGGCGGCGCGCAGCCGCACCACCTGCTCGCGCGGCACCCGCAGGCAGCGCAGGGCCCACTCGACCAGCTCGGGGTCGTTCTTGGCGAAGACGGCGACGTGGTCGCCCGCCGTGTAGGTGACGCCCTCGGGCAGGCGGGCCACGATGGAGCGCACGCCGGGCCTCGGGGCCTCGGCCGAGAAGTCCCACAGCCCGGCGGGGTCGCCGGTCAGCTCCTCGTTGGACACGACGGTCATCGGCACGGCCCGCTCCGACACGACGGCCGGCCTGACCTCGCTCTCGCCGAGCACCTCCATCTCGTAGCGCGGCCCGGCCGCGTCCGTCTGGGCGCTGTACTCCTCGGCCAGCGCCGCCCACAGGCGGGCCGTCCAGGCCGAGACGTCGCCGTCGAAGTCGCCGTCGGCGTCGGCCTCGCCGCGCTCGACGAGCGGCACCGCCCCGGCGGCGGTCAGCTTCCCGGCGGCCCGGCGCGGGAAGTCCTGGTACGTCGGCCACTGCGAGTTGCCGCAGCCGAGCACCGCCAGGCGCACGCCCGACAGGTCGGGCAGCTCCTCCAGGGCGTCGAAGCGCTGGGCGTTGTCGGGCGCCTTGCCGTTGTAGGAGGAGGCGACCACGACGAGCAGGCCGTCCGACGGCGGCGTCAGCTCGTCCAGCGTGGTCAGGGTGGTGGCGAAGCCGGACCGGCCGGCCCGCTCGGCCAGCCGCTCGGCGATGTCGGCGGCGGTGCCCAGGTTGGAGCCGTAGGCCACGGTGAGCGGCACGCCGGTGACCGCGAGGTCGTGCCGCTCCCCCTCCTCGGCGGCCTGGACGCCGGCGGCGGGGGCGGTGCGCTCGTGGGCGCGGCGCTCGCGCACCCGCAGGGTGAAGCCGTCGGGCTTGATGGTCAGCGTCTGCTTGATCTGCATCCGGTAGGCCTCGGGGTCGGAGACCGCGAAGCGGCGCAGGATCATGGCCAGGGCCAGCCGGGCCTCGGTCAGCGCGAACTGGCGGCCGATGCAGGCCCGCTCGCCGTTGCCGAACGGCTTGTAGGCCGCCGGGTGGTGCGCCTTCTTGTTCTCCGGCAGCCAGCGGTCGATGTCGAACTCCTGCGGCCGCTCCCACGCCTTGGGGTTGCGGTGCAGCGACGGCAGCAGCACGGCGACGCTCTGGTCGGCCTCGATCTCGTACCCGCCGATGGTGGTGGCCTCGACGGCGCTGACGGTGAAGGCGGGGATCGGCGACCAGATCCGCAGCGTCTCCTCCAGGATGCGGGGGATGACGTCGAGCTTCATGATCGTCTCGTAGCCGGGCGGCTCGTCGCCGGGCAGCAGGCGGTCGACCTCGTCGTAGGCCCTGGCCAGGGTGTGCGGGTCGCGCAGCAGGTTGTACAGGGCGAAGGAGAGCAGGCCGCTGGTGGTCTCGTGCCCGGCGATGAGGAAGGTGAGCACCTGGTTGCGGATGTTCTCGTCGGACAGGCGGCCGCCGGTCTGCGGGTCGGCGGCCTCCAGCATGAGGCCGAGCAGGTCCTTGGCGTCGCCGGCGCCCGCTCCGGGCAGCTCTGTGCGGCGCTGCCTGATCACGTCGTCCACCAGGGCGCGCATGGTCTCGATGTCGCGGCGGTAGGCGTCCTCGTGGCCGCGCTTCAGCTTGGTGACGAACGGGAGCTGCTGGTTGCGCAGCATGGCCTCGGTCAGCGCGCCGCCCATGGCCTTCAGGAACGGGTGCAGCTCGGGAGAGGCGAAGGAGTCGAACCGGAAGCCGAAGCCGGTCAGCGAGATCGTGTCCAGCGTGAGCCGGGTCATGTCGTCGGCCACGGGCAGGTCCTGGCCCTGGCGGCCGGCCCACGAGGCGACGAGCTGCTCGGCGACCTCCAGCATCTGCGGGTAGTACGCCTTCATCGAGCGCTGGCTGAAGGCGGGCAGCAGGATGCGGTGCGCCTGCCCCCACACCGGCTCGTGCGGCTCGGCGGTGAACAGGCCGTCGCCGCCGAAGTCGCGCACGATCGACAGCGGCGGCTTGATGCGCTTGACGAACCTGCTCTCGTCGCACACCTCCGCGACCAGGTCGGGGTCGTGGACGAGCACGATCGTGCGGCCGGCGACCTCCAGCCGGAAGATGCCCTCCTCGAACCGCTCGGCGACCTTGACGAAGTGCTCCACCGGCGAGTGGGCCGGGATCTGCAGCGTGTTGCCCAGGATCGGCAGGCCCTGCGGGGCGGGGATACGCCTCATGAGTGCTCCCTTCGGGTAGCCATACACCGTATGGCTGACGCTACCATACGCTGTATGGCAGTGAGCGCGCGCAGGGGAGCTCCCCTGAGTCTTGACGAGATCTGTTCCACGGCGCTTCGCCTGATCGACGAGGCCGGCGTCGAGGGGTTGTCGATGCGGAAACTGGCCGCCGAGCTGGACGTCAACCCCATGTCGGTCTACCACCACGTCGCGAGTAAGGAAGCGTTGCTGGCCCGCATCTGCGAGACGGTCAGCGCCCGGCTGCCGCTGCCGCCCGACGACGGCACGCCGTGGCCGGACCAGCTCCGCGCCCTGGCCCTGGCCTACCACCGGCACGCCCGGCAGCATCCGGCCATGTGGACCTACCTGCACAACCACCCCGAGTTCATCGAGGACCGGCGGCTGCCGCTGTGGCAGGCGCTCTACCGCATCCTGCGCGCCAGCGGGGTGCCCGAGGAGGAGCTGCGGCGGACGAGCGAGGTGCTGCACGCGTTCGTCTCGGGGTTCGTCTTCGCCGAGACGCGGGGGCACCTGAGCGGCGAGCCGGAGGAGGTCGAGCGCAGCTTCGACGTCGCCCTGCACATGATCATCAACGGCCTGGCCGCCCGGTGACGCCTGCGTTGGAAAGTCCAACCCGCTCGCGTTAGAGTGAGTTGGAATTTCCAACGGACAGGAGGCCGCGATGCGCGACGCCGTCATCGTGCAAGCCGTACGCACCCCGATCGGCAAGGGCAAGCCCGGCGGCGGGCTGCACGGGACGCACCCCGTCGACCTGCTCGCCCACGCCCTGCGCTCCCTGGTCAAGCGCAGCGGCGTGGACCCGTCGCTGGTCGACGACGTGATCGGCGGCTGCGTCGACCAGGTCGGCGAGCAGGCCATGAACACCACCCGCTACGCCTGGCTGGCCGCCGGCCTGCCCGACTCGGTGCCCGCGGTCACGGTCGACCGGCAGTGCGGCTCGTCCCAGCAGGCCGTGCACTTCGCCGCGCAGGGCGTCATGTCCGGCGCCTACGACCTGGTGGTGGCCTGCGGCGTGGAGTCGATGAGCCGGGTGCCCATGTGGTCGAACGTGCCGCCGGGCGCCGACCCGTTCGGGCCCTCGGTGGCCGCGCGCTTCCCCGGGGGGCTGGTCCCGCAGGGCATCAGCGCCGAGCTGATCGCCGCCAAGTGGTCGCTGAGCCGCGAGGAGATGGACGTCTTCGCCGCCGACTCCCACGCCAAGGCCGCCGCCGCCGACTTCGGCGCCGAGCTCGCCCCGATCGCCGGCCTCGACCGCGACGAGTCGATCCGGCCCGCCACCACGCCCGAGATCCTGGCCGGGCTGCGGCCCGCCTACGCCGACCCCGGCTACGCCGCGCGCTTCCCGCAGATCACCTGGTCGGTCACCGCGGGCAACGCCAGCCCGATCAACGACGGCGCGGCGGCCGTCCTGATCACCAGCTCCGAGACCGCCGCGCGGCTCGGCCTGCGCCCGCTGGCCCGGCTGCACAGCTTCGCCGTCACGGGCTCCGACCCGCTGCTCATGCTCACCGGCGTGATCCCGGCCACGGAGAAGGTGCTGCGCCGCGCCGGGCTCGCGCTGTCCGACATCGACCTGTTCGAGGTCAACGAGGCCTTCGCCGCCGTCGTGCTGGCCTGGCTGCGGGAGACGGGGGCCGACCCGGCGAAGGTCAACGTCAACGGCGGCGCCATCGCCCTCGGCCATCCGCTCGGCGCCAGCGGCGCCCGCCTCACCACCACGCTCGTGCACGCCATGCGCACGCGCGGCGCCCGCTACGCCCTGCAGACCATGTGCGAGGCGGGCGGCCTGGCCAACGCGCTCGTGCTGGAGAACGCCGGCTGAGGCTCAGGCGGCGGCCCAGACGGCCTCGAACGCCGCCTGGGTGATCTCGGTCAGCTCCCAGATCTCCAGCGGCTGGTCGGTGAGGAAGCCGCGATCGTCCTGGAGCCGGCCCCACCAGTAGCGGTGGGCGACGCGGTCGGCGCCGACCTCGATCTGCCTGATCGCCCAGTGCTCGCCGTCGCCCTCGACGCTCTCGAACAGCCAGACGCGCCCGCCGGGGTCGGCGGTGTGCCAGAAGCGGTGGGGCACGTCGGCCTCGGCGAGCTGCTTGACCAGCGGCAGGCGAAGATCCGGGACCATGCCCCGTAGGTTACACCGCTACCGCTGGTAGGCCCCGGCGTCGGGCGACCCGGACAGCGGACGGCCCAGCATGTCCTTGCCGAAGGCGGCGCCGCCGTACCAGGTGGGCGACAGCGGCAGGCCGCGGCCCAGCGCCGGGGAGCCTGGACGCAGGCGCAGGTCGGTGCGGGAGACGAACAGCGGGTCGGCCCTGACCGACTTCGGCCCCAGCTTGAAGGTGAGCTTGCGGCCGTAGTAGACGCTGCCGCCGTCGTCGACGCCCTTGCCGTCGGCCCAGCCCGCCTCGCCGCCGACCGCGATCACGTTGTTGCGCAGCCGGAGGATGGAGGGCGAGCAGCCGTCGTGGCAGGACCAGCCGATGGTGTCCTTGGCCGGCAGGTAGACCGAGTTCTGCACGGCGATCGTGCCCTTGACCGGGCCCACGACGTGGCCGGGGCCGCGGGTGATGAGGAAGGAGCCGCGGCTGCGGGCGGAGGTGACGACGTTGAAGGCGAAGACGTTGCCGGTGGCGGTCTTGCCCTTCTGGGCGCCGAGCTCGGTGAAGGTCTCGTTGTCGCGCGCGGTGTTGTGGGTGATGCGGTTGCGGTCGCCGTTGAAGATCTCGACGGCGGCGCCGTCGGTGCCGTAGTCGTGGCTCTTGGCGTAGCTGCCGGTGATGGTGTTGCGGGTCACCAGGTTGTCGTCGCCGTTGAGCAGCACGCCGAAGGCGCCGGAGTCGTTGTCGCCGCCCTCGTCGTCGACGCTCATGCGGTTGTTGCCGGTGAGCGTGCTGTCGCGGACGGTGTTGTGCGAGCCGGACGGCGTGACCCACACGCCCGCGACGTTGCCGTCGGCCGCGACGCCGGTCAGCTCGATGTGGTGGCCGCCGAGCTGGAACCCGGCGAACCGGCAGCCGGTGGCGCGCAGGCCGCTGATCTGCCAGTAGGCGCCCTTGACGACCACGCAGTCGCGCTCCTCGCCGCTGATGCGGGGCAGGGCGCCGGTGCCGTGCGAGCGGACGACGATGGGCCGGGCGGCGGTGCCGTTGGCGGTGAGCCGGAGCGGGCCGGTGAAGCTGCCGCCCCGCTTGAGGCTGACGACGTCGCCCGGCTTGAGGTCGGCGGCACTGACCTTCTCCAGCGACTTCCACGGCTTGTCGGGGCTGGTGCCGGCGGCTGAGTCGTCGCCGGCCCTGGAGTCGACGTAGTAGGTGGTGGCCGCCCTGGCTTCCGCGGCGGTCGGTACGGCGGTAAGAAGCGAAGCTGCGACGGCTACGGAGAGCAACCTCATGCGGGCACACCACTATCCAGTTGGAGACGGTACGGGGCCAGGCCATACCGTAGCGTGATCAGCGTGTGATGCGCCACACACTCACCGAAGGACCGTCCCCCGGGATCACGTCTCCGTCCTGGGCATTGTGGACGCCCTGGGCCTGCGCCCCGATGGGCAGCGCCGCGCCGGGCGCCCGGCGGACGGCCACCAGCAGCGACTCCTCGAACGTCTCGCGCGCGAAGACCAGGCAGTCGGCGTCGGAGTGCAGCCAGCGCAACCCTCCGTGACGGAGCGCGGGCTCCGCGCGACGCAGCCCCAGCAGCTCGCGGTAGGCCGACAGGGTCGCCAGGTCCTGGTCGTGCGGCCGGTTCCAGGGCATGGGGGTGCGCGAGTGCTCCCCGTTGATCCCGGTCAGGCCGAACTCGCTGCCGGCGAAGACCATGGGCGTGCCGGGCAGCGTGGCCTGCAGGCCGAGGGCCAGCAGGTGGCGTTCGCGCGAGCCGGTCACCGTGCGGATGCGCGGCGAGTCGTGGGAGTCCAGGAGCTGCCAGGAGTGCGTGAGCGAGCGCCAGGACATGTGCGAGGCGAAGGCCCTGAACGTGGCCAGGGTGTCCGTGCCGTCGCGCTCGGGCACGCCGCCCGGCACGCCGAGGAAGTGCGGCAGATCCAGGTCGGGACCGCGCAGCCAGGCCCAGACCGGACGGGTGAAGCCGCCGTAGTTCATGGTGCCGTGCCAGCCGTCGCGGTCGAGGTCGAGCGAGGCGTCGTGGTTGTGCTCGGCGATGAAGGCGGCCTCGGGGCCGAGCTGCCGGCGCAGCATGGCGGCGACCTCGTGGTTGCGGTCGTCGGCGCCGAGCCTGGCGGTCATGTTGGCGACGTCCACGCGCCAGCCGTCCAGGGGGCCGAGCCACTTCTTCAGCACCGCGCGCATGCTGGAGCGCACCAGCTCGCTGCCCCAGTTGAGCTTGGGCAGCGACTTGACGCCCCACCACGACTCGTAGTCGCCGGTGTCGGGGTCGAAGTAGAACATCTCCCGTTCGAGGGCGTTGACGTCGGAGACGGCGGCGGTGAACCATTCGTGGGCGTCGCCGCAGTGGTTGGTGGTGATGTCGCCGAGCAGGCGCATGCCGCGGGCGTGCAGCGCGCCGGACAGCCGGTGCAGGGCCTCGTCGCCGCCGAGCAGCGGGTCGACGTGCTCGAAGCTCGCGGCGTCGTAGCGGTGGTTGGAGCGGGCCGGGAAGATCGGCGTCAGGTAGACGGTGTCGGCGCCGAGCCCCTGGATGTGGTCCAGGCGGCGGGTGATGCCGTCGAGGTCGCCGCCGTAGAACTGCTGGGCGACGCCGGGGCCGCTGGGGATCACCGGGTCGCGGTCCCAGTCGCGCGGCAGCGCCCAGTCGGGCAGGTCCGGCATCGGGC
The DNA here is from genome assembly GCF_044465525.1 of Nonomuraea sp. NPDC049646. Taxonomy (NCBI): domain Bacteria; kingdom Bacillati; phylum Actinomycetota; class Actinomycetes; order Streptosporangiales; family Streptosporangiaceae; genus Nonomuraea; species Nonomuraea sp. NPDC049646. The sequence continues at coordinate 169,234 of NZ_JBITLU010000001.1, forward strand.
CGGAGCGGTCGAAGCGGTCGGGGAAGATCTGGTAGACGATCGCGTCCGCCATCCACGAGGGCGGCGCCTGGTGGCAGACCAGGCGGAAGTCGCCCGCGTCGGTCACGTCGTGGGCGACCGGGCCGGCCGCGGTCAGCCAGAGCCGGCCGCGGCGGGTGTGCAGCAGGAAGCGGTACGGGGTGACCGGGTTGACGGCGGTGATCTCCGCCTGCCACCACACGTCGTCCGCGCCGTAGCCGGCGACCGGCGTGCCCGTCCTGGAGTCGTCGACGCGGGCCTCGGCGTAGCGGGGCTCGCCGTCGCAGACGGTGCGCACGTGCACCCCGGTGATCCCGGCGGCGCGCGGGGCGCGCAGCCAGAGGGTCACCCGCGAGCCGAGCGCCGGTTCCCGGCTGGAGACGTACAGAGCTGAGCCGTCGTGGTGCGGCTCGCCGACATGGCGCAATGGACCTATCCCTTGACAGCCCCGGCCGTCAGGCCGGAGACGATGTACTTCTGCAGCCATAGGAACACGCTCACCGTGGGTACGGCGGTGAGCAACGTCGCGGCGGCGAACATGCCGAAGTTGGCGTTGCGGTGGTCGCCGGCGATCATGCCGTACATGCCGACGGCCAGGGTCTTGCTCTCGGGGTCGCGCAGGAACACGTTGGCCATGAGGAACTCGCTCATGATGCCGATGAAGGCCAGCAGCGCGGTGACCGCGAGGATCGGCGTGACCAGCGGCATGATGATCCGCCAGAAGATCTGCGCGTGGGTGGCGCCGTCCACGGTGGCGGCCTCGTCGAGCTCCTTGGGCACGGTGTCGAGGAAGCCCTTCATCAGCCAGGTGTTCACGCCCAGCGCGCCGCCCAGGTAGAGCAGCAGCAGGCCCCAGACGGTGTTGAAGCCGAACGCCGGGTACAGCTCGGTCACCCTGGTGAAGATCATGAAGATCGTCACGATGGCCAGGAACTGCGGGAACATCTGGATGAGCAGCAGCGCCAGCAGCCCGACCCGGCGGCCGGTGAAGCGCATGCGGCTGAAGGCGTAGGCGGCCAGCATCGACAGCAGCAGGCTCGCGAACGACGAGACCAGCGCGATGAACACCGAGTTGAAGAACCACCGGCCGAACGGATAGTCGTCGGAGGCGAGCAGGTTGGCGAAGTTGTTCAGGCTCGCCCCCGACGGCAGCAGGTCGGTGGAGGCCAGCGTGCCCATGGGGTTGATCGCGGCCGAGACCACGAACAGGATCGGGAACAGCGCGAACGCGCACACCGCCAGCACGAACACGTGCCTGAGCGCGATCCTCATGCGTAGACCTCCTCCTGCTTGCGGGTGCGGCGGAAGGCCACGGCCGAGATGACCGCCACGATCGTGAAGATGAACACCGAGATCGCGGCCGCGAACCCGAACTGCGCCCCGCCCGCGCCGAACGCCAGCCGGAAGGTGTAGGTGATCAGCAGGTCGGTGGCCCCCACCTGCGGGCTCTCGGCCGGGAACGGCCCCCCGTCGGTGGTGAGCGCGATGGCGTTGAAGTTGTTGAAGTTGAACGCGAACGACGAGATCAGCAACGGCGTCAGCGCGACCAGCAGCAGCGGCAGCGTCACCCGGCGGAACGCCTTCCACGGCGTGGCGCCGTCGATGGAGGCCGCCTCGGTCAGCTCGCGCGGGATCGCCTGCAGCGCGCCGGTGGTGACCAGGAACATGTACGGGAAGCCGAGCCACAGGTTGACCAGGATGACCGCGAAGCGGGCGGTGACGGGCTCGCCGAGCCAGTCGACGCTCAGCCCGAAGAACTGGTTGATCAGGCCGAAGTCGCGGTTGAACATGTCGCGCCAGACCAGCAGCATGGCGAAGGCCGGCATCGCGTACGGCAGGATCAGCACGATCCGGTAGATCTTCGTGCCGCGCATGCGCGGGTGGTGCAGCGCCAGCGCCACCGCCATGCCGAGCCCGAACGTGCCGGCCACGGAGGCCAGCGCGAACACCAGGTTCCAGCCCAGCACGCCGACGAAGTAGCCGGAGATGGTGGGGTTGGTCAGCACGCGGGCGAAGTTGTCCAGGCCGACGTTGGTCTGCCAGCCCTGGGCCAGGTGCTCGCCCTCGGCGTTGACGAAGTAGCCCTGGGCCTCGTCGGCCGTCCAGGTGTCGCCGTTGCCCTTGACGCAGTCGCAGGCGGCGTCGTAGACCAGCGCGGCCTTGCCCTCCACGGCCCGGCTGAGGCCGTTGGCCTTGATCGCGCCGCCCGGCGTCGGCACGGACAGCGCCGAGATCTCCTGGCCGCGGGCGGCCGCCTCGGGCGCCTTCAGCACGGTCACGCCGGGGGCCGACAGGACCTTGCCGGTGAGGCCGACCTGGGCGCCGGCGAGCGGGGTCAGCCCTTCGGCGGTGCCCAGCCGTACCTGCTTGGTCGTGGGGTCGACCAGCAGGAACACCAGCTCGTCGCCGCGCAGGGCGGCGGTCAGGCCGTACTCGGGCGAGCCGGGGGCCTGGCGGACCGAGCCGGTCTCGATGGCGGTGACGGCCTCGGCCTTGTCGCCGCGGTGCCCGTCGCCGAAGTTCGTGAACGCCGTGGTCACCGTGTAGAGCACGGGCAGCACCTGGAAGGCGATCAGGAAGACGGTGCCGGGGACGAGGTACTTGGCCGGGATGAAGCGGCGGGTCAGGTAGAGGTAGGCGATGGCCGCGGCGGCCAGCCCCAGCAGCGTGAGCGAGACCCACGACTCCGCGGCGACCAGCGGCGGAACGGCGTAGAGCAGGACCGCCGCGGCCACGGCCAGCACCGCGATCCTGCTCACCACGAACGCCGTGGTGAGCTCCCGGCGAGGCCGCGGGGACACGGCGGTCCCCACGGCCTCGTGCACGTCCTGGGCCATGTCAGTTCTTGAGCGCGCCGTCGATGGCCTTCTGCGCGGCCGCGGCGGCCTTGGCCGCGTCGCCGCCCTTGACCACGGCCGTCTCCGCGATGCCGAACGGCTCCCAGATCGCGGCCATCTCGGGGATGGCGGGCATCGGCATGCCGCTCTTGCCGGCGTCCATGAACTTGGCGGCGTCGGGGTCGGCGGCCTGGACCTCCTGGAGGGCGGCGGTCAGCGCCGGGGGCCGCGGGTCGGCCTCGTACAGGGCCTTGGCGACGTCCTTGTTGGTGACGTAGTTGGCGACGAACTCCTGGGCCAGGGCCTTGCTCTTGCCCTTGGCCGCCACGAAGAACGACTGGACGCCGACGAACGGCGTGGCCGGCTTGCCGTCCTTGAACGCCGGGACGGGCGTGATGTCGTAGGAGATGCCGCCCTTCTTGACCTCGCTCATGGCCCACGGGCCGGAGATCAGGTAGGCGCACTTGCCGGCGGCGAAGTTGACGATGTAGTTCTCGTTGGTGACCGACGTCTTGAGCGCGCCGTCACCCTTCTCGCCGAGCTCCTTCAGCTTGCCGAACGCCTTGACCGAGCCCTCGGAGCCGAGCAGCACCTGCTTGGGGTCGGGGTCGCCGGAGGCGGTCTGGCCGAACAGCGCGCCGCCGGCGGAGGCGAACAGCGGGTAGGCGTGGAAGGCGTCGCCCTTGACGCCGACGGGCAGGCAGAGCACCTCCTTGACCTTGCCGGCCTTCTTCAGCTCCTTGCCCTTGTCGATCATCTCGTCGAGCGTGGCGGGGGCGTCCGGGGCGAGCTCGGTGTTGCGGATCAGGGCGATGTTCTCCACCGCGTACGGGGCGCCGTACACCTGGCCGTTGAAGGTGACCGCCTTGATGGCGATCTCGGAGAAGGCCGCCTTCTGCTCGTCGGTCAGCGTGACGGGGTCGATGGCGCCGTTCTGGACGAGGTTGCCGATCCAGTCGTGCGCGCCGATCATGATGTCCGGGCCGCTGCCCTGCTGGGAGGCGGTCAGGAAGGTCATCTGGTTGTCCTTGCTGATCTCCTTCACCTCGACGGTCACGCCGTTCTCGCTGCCGAACCGGTCGGCGAAGGGCTTGAGCGGCTTGACCCGGCTCGGGTCGGCCCAGATGACCAGCGTGCCGCCGGCCGCCGGGGCCGGAGCCGAGGCCGAGGCCGAGGCCGAGGCCGAGCCGCTGGGCTGCGCCGACGGGGCGGTCGAGCCGGAGTCACCACAAGCCGTAGCGGCGAACGCGAGGGTGGAGAGGGCGGCCACTCCCAGGACCCGTACACGCATGAGACCTCCCGAGGTCATGGAGGAGCGGCGACGCCTGCGTGCGCCGCCGCCGAAGATCGTTTTCCGCCGCTGTTCACGGCTTACGTTTCCGGGACGTTAGCGGCTCTTTGCAAGAATTGGAAGAACTTGCGAAAGAGCGTTACCGGAACCACATCCGACCCGCGACGCGCTGACCTCGCCGCACCTTCGATAACGGCCGTACGGGAAATCTGCAACTTTCCGAAACTTGCACTTGACCTGTCGCAAGGACGCGCGACATCCTGCACCAGACATCACGGACATCGGGGGAAGGAAAGCCATGCTCGGCAACGACGACTGGTGGCGGGACGCCGTCGTGTACCAGGTCTACCCCCGGAGCTTCGCCGACGCCGACGGCGACGGCACCGGCGACCTGAAGGGCGTGCGGGAACGCCTGGGCCACCTCGCCGGGCTGGGCGTGGACGCGATCTGGCTGAGCCCCTTCTACACCTCCCCCATGGCCGACGGCGGCTACGACGTGGCCGACTACCGGGACGTGGACCCGATGTTCGGCACGCTGGCCGACTTCGACGCCCTGGTCGCCGACGCCCACGACCGCGGCATCCGGGTGATCGTGGACCTGGTCCCCAACCACTCCTCGGACCGGCACCCCTGGTTCCAGGCCGGGCTGCGCGACCGTTACATCTTCCGCGACCGGCCCAACGACTGGGAGTCGATCTTCGGCGGCCCGGCCTGGACCCAGGTCGAGGACGGCCAGTGGTACCTGCACCTGTTCGCGCCCGAGCAGCCCGACCTCAACTGGGACAACCCCGAGGTGCGCGCGGAGTTCCGCGACGTCCTGCGCTTCTGGCTGGACCGGGGCGTGGACGGCTTCCGCGTGGACGTGGCCCACGGCATGGTCAAGGCTGAGGGACTGCCCGACGTGGGCCCGAAGGAGGGCCGCCAGGCCGAGATGCTGGGCGACGAGCAGGTGCCCTACTTCGACCAGGACGGCGTGCACGACATCTACCGGGAGTGGCGGCCGATCCTCGACTCCTACCCCGGCGGCCGGATGGCCGTCGCCGAGGCGTGGGTGTCCTCGCCCGAGCGGCTGGCCCGTTACGTCGGGCCGGACGAGCTGCACCAGGCGTTCAACTTCGAGTTCATGATGGCCGACTTCCACGCCAAGTCGTTCCGCACGGTGATCGAGAAGTCGCTGGCGGAGGCCGAGCTGGTCGGCGCGCCCACCACGTGGGTGCTGTCCAACCACGACAAGCCGCGCCACGTCACCCGGCACGGCGGCCTGGCCCGCGCCCGCGCGGCGACGCTGCTCATGCTGGCCCTGCCCGGCTCGGCCTACCTCTACAACGGCGAGGAGCTGGGCCTGCCCGAGGTCCTCGACCTGCCCGACGAGCTGCGCCAGGACCCGGCCTTCCGGCGCACCGGCGAGAGCCGCGACGGCTGCCGGGTGCCGATCCCGTGGACGAGCGAGCCGGGCTGCGGCTGGCGCGACCCGTGGCTGCCGATCCCGCCGTCGTGGACGCGGCTGTCGGCCGAGGCCCAGGAGCACGACCCGGACTCCACGCTCAACCTCTACCGGGCCGCGCTCCGGCTGCGCAGGCAGCACCCGGCGCTCGGCGGCGGCACGCTGCACTGGCTGGAGGCCCCCGAGGACGTGCTGGCCGTCCAGCGCGACCCGGGCCTGGTCGTGATGCTGAACACCGGCGAGCACCCGGTCGCCCCGGTCGTGCCCGGCACGGTGCTGCTGGCCAGCGGCCCGCTGGCGGCCGACGGCTCGGTCCCGCCGGACACCACCGTGTGGATCCAGCGTTGAGGTTGGGGGAACCTTTCCCTTGACGCGGCATTTGGCGGCAATGACGGTTAGTAGTCTCGGGGAGTGCCACCCCTGTGGGCCCGCTCCCTGCGCGGACGCGTCACCCTCATCGCGACGGCCGTAGCCGCCCTCGTGCTGATCCCCGTGGGCATCGCCGGGTGCATCGTCTCGCGTTCCCTGGTGACGGCCGGCGTCTACCGGGACACGCGCGACACCGCCGAGCGGGTGGCCTCCGAGATGCGCGCGGGCGGCCTGCCGCAGGGCGCCACGATCCCGGTGCCCAACCCGTCCATCGACCTGATCCAGATCGTCGGCACCGACGGCCGCGTCCTGGCCAGCAGCGACGCGGCCAGGAACCTGCCGCCGCTCAGCGACGTGCGGCCCACCGCCGAGAGCCGGGTGGTCAACACCACCAACTGCCTGCCGACCGAGTGCGTGCACCTGTCGGCGGTCAAGGCCGGCATGTCGGAGGACTCCCCCATCGTCTACGCCGGCCGCAGCACCCCGGAGGTGCTGGCCTCGCAGACGCTGGAGGTGATCGTGTTCTCCCAGGTGGCGGTGCTGATCGCGCTCACCGCCTGGGCGACCTGGCTGGTCACCGGCCGCGCGCTGCGCCCGGTGGCGACCATGCGCGCCGAGCTGGACGCGGTCAGCGCCGGCGACCTGAGCCACCGGGTCACCCAGCCGGGCGGCGAGGACGAGGTCGCCATGCTGGCCAAGGCCGTCAACAACACGCTGGCCCGATTGGAACGTTCCGCGCTGCAGCAGCGCCAGTTCGCCTCCGACGCCTCCCACGAGCTGCGCACCCCGATCGCCGGGCTGCGCGCCCAGCTGGAGAGCGCCCAGCTCTACCCGGAGGACACCGACGTCGAGGCGCTGGTGGACAGCGCCCTGCGGGACACCGACCGGCTGGAGGCGATCATCACCGACCTGCTCCTGCTGGCCCGGATCGGCTCCCGGGTGGACGTGGCCAGGGAGCCGGTGGACCTGGCCCAGCTCGTCCGGCAGGAGCTGGCCGTGCGCAGCGACAAGCTGCCCACCCGGCTGGAGCTGACCGAGGGCGTGGTGGTCGAGGGCGTGCGCCTGCAACTGGCCCGGGTGCTGACGAACCTGCTGGACAACGCCCAGCGGCACGCCGAGACCATGGTGCGGGTCGTGGTCACCAGGGAGGCGGGCCCGGCCAGGGGCGGCACCGCCGTGCTGGCGGTGGAGAACGACGGCCAGGAGATCCGCGAGGCCGACCGCGAGCGCATCTTCGAGCGGTTCACCCGCCTCGACGCCGCCCGCAGCCGCGACTCCGGCGGCACCGGGCTCGGCCTGGCCATCGCCAGGGACGTGGCGATGGCCCACCGGGGCAGCGTGCGCGTGGAGGACCGTCCGGGCGGGGCGCGGTTCGTCCTGCGGCTTCCGGCCATCTGATGTCGAAAGCGTAGATTTCCGGCAGCCGGTTAGTGGATCATGCCCTCATGACGCAAGAAGTCCCCCAGGGCGTGGATCCTCACATCCCCAACACCGCGCGCATGTACGACTACTTCCTGGGCGGCAAGAACAATTTCCCGGCCGACCGCGAGCTGGCCGAACTGGTGCTGCGCGCGATGCCGGAGGTCAGGGACGGCACGCGGGAGAACCGGCTGCTGATCGGCCGGGTGGTGCGGTACCTGTGCGAGCAGGGCGTCACCCAGTTCCTCGACCTGGGCTCCGGTTTGCCGGCCGCCGAGAACGTGCACGAGGTGGCGCTGCGGTACGCGCCGCAGGCCCGCGTGGTCTACGTGGACAGCGACCCGGTGGTGGCCGCCCACGGGCGGGCCCTGCTGGCCGGCCCCGGGCAGGTGGCCATGCTGCACGGCGACGTCCGGCGCCCGCGGGAGGTGCTGGACAGCCCCGAGGTGCGCGGGCTGCTGGACTTCGGCAGGCCCGTCGCCGTGCTCATGATGTTCCTGCTGCACCTGATCCCCGACACCGACGACCCGCAGGGCTTCGTGGCCGCCTACCGCGACGCGCTCGCGCCCGGCAGCTACCTGGCCCTCTCGCACGTCGGCACCGACCACGCGCCGGAGCGCGTGGCCCGCGTCAGCCAGTTCTACCGGCGGGCCAACGCGCCGTTCTGCCCGCGGCCGGGCAAGGAGATCGCCGCCTTCTTCGGCGACTTCGAGCTGATCCCGCCCGGTCTGGCCACGGGCAAGGGGCCGGAGCTCGGTTTCCCGTTCACCGACCCCGAGAGCCCGCCCTTCTACGACGACGACTTCGCCCGCATGGGGTACGCCGGCATCGGCCGCAAACCCTAGAGCTGCGAGCGCCGGGAGCCGGCAACCCTAGACGCGCGCGGCCGCCCGCTCCGGCTCCGGCTCGGGGCGGTCGTCCTCCTCGTCGATCAGCGTGGACTCGTCGAACGGTGCCCGCCCGGCCAGCACCTCGGCGGCCCGCCCGCGGTCGAAGTCGCCCGTCCAGGTGCCGACCACGACGGTGGCCACGGCGTTGCCCGCGAAGTTGGTCAGCGCCCTGGCCTCGGACATGAACCGGTCGATGCCGACGATGAGGCCGACGCCGTCCACCAGCTCGGGGCGGTGCGACTGCAGGCCGCCGGCGAGCGTGGCCAGGCCCGCCCCGGTCACGCCCGCGGCGCCCTTGGAGGCGACCATCATGAACAGCAGCAGCGAGACCTGCTCGCCGACCTGCAGCGGCGCGCCGGTGGCCGAGGCGATGAACAGCGTGGCCATGGTGAGGTAGATGGCGGTGCCGTCCAGGTTGAAGGAGTAGCCGGTCGGCACGGTGATGCCGGCCACCGTCCGGCTCACGCCGAGGTGCTCCATCTTCGCGATCAGCCGCGGCAGCGCGGTCTCCGACGACGACGTGGACAGGATCAGCAGGAACTCCCGGCCGAGGTAGCGCAGCAGCGACCACAGGTTGACCCGGGCCACCAGCCACAGCAGCGCGCCCAGCACCACGCCCACGAACAGCAGGCAGGTGACGTAGAAGGCGATCATGATGATGGCCAGGCTCTTGAGCGCCTCGATGCCGGTGGCGCCGACCACGGCCGCGATGGCCCCGAACGCGCCGACCGGCGCGGCCCACATGACCATGGCCAGGATGCGGAACACCAGCCGCTGGACGTGCTCCACGCCGCGCAGGATCGGCGCTCCCCGCTCGCCCATGGCCTGCAGCGCGAACCCGGCCAGCAGCGCCACCAGCAGCGTCTGCAGGACCGAGCCCTCGGTGAAGGCCGACACCAGCGTGACGGGGATGATGCCGAGCAGGAAGTCGACCCCGCCGGTGGCCTCGCCCTTGGCCGCCTCGGCCTCGGCGGCCTGCCGGGCGGCGTCGGTCAGGTGCAGCCCGGAGCCGGGGTCGATGACGTTGCCGACCAGCAGGCCGATGACCAGGGCCACGGTGGACATCACCATGAAGTAGCCGAGCGCGAGGCCGCCGACCTTGCCGACCTTGGCGGCCTGGCGCACCGAGCCGATGCCGAGCACGATCGTGCAGAAGATGATGGGGCTGATCAGCATCTTGATCAGCGCCACGAACCCGGTGCCGAGGGGCTTGAGCTCCTTGCCCGCCTCCGGCCAGACGAACCCGACCAGGATGCCGAGCAGGACCGCCACGATGACGGCCAGGTACAGATAACGAGTGCGATCACGCATGAGGGGTCTCCACCGCTTTGGAAAAAGGGGCTGGTCGTGCGACTATGCGGCTCGCTGTGACCCACGTCACGATTGAGTAAGTTTCGTTCACGCAAGGGGGGCTCATGCGCCGCTGGAGCCTGGCGGGCCAGATGCTGGTCCTGCAACTGGTCGTGGTCGCGGTCGCCGTGACCGGCTGCGCGGTGCTCGCGCTGGTGCAGGCTCACCGCCTGCTCACCGAGGAGGCGGGCGCCACGGCCAGGGCCGTGGCGGTCAGCGTGGCCGCCGCGCCGGGCGTGGCCGCCGCCCTCGACGGCCCCGAGCCGACCCTGGCCCTGCAGCCGTACGCCGAACGGGTGCGCAAGGAGACCGGCGTCGACTTCGTCACCATCATGAAGCCGGACGGCACCCGCTACACCCATCCGAACCCGGCCGAGATCGGCCGGCGCTTCCTCGGCCACACCGGGCGGGCCCTGGCCGGCCAGACGTTCGTCGAGACCTACACCGGCACGCTCGGCCCCTCCAAGCGGGCCGTGACGCCCGTGTGGTCCGGCGGCCGGGTCCGGGCCCTGGTCAGCTCGGGCATCACGATCGACCGGATCAGCGCCCGGCTGCGCGACCAGGTCGCCTGGAGCGGCCTGGTCGCCGCCCTCGCGCTCGGCCTCGGCGCGGCCGGGACGTGGCTGGTCACCGTACGGCTGCGCCGCCAGACCCACGGGCTCGGCCCGGTGGAGCTGGGCCGCATCCACGACCACCACGACGCCGTCCTGCACGCCGTAAGGGAGGGCCTGCTGCTGGTCGGCGCCGACGGCACGCTGACGCTCTGCAACGACGCCGCCCGGCAGCTCCTGGACCTGCCGCCGGACGCCGAGGGCCGGCACGTGGCCGAGCTGGGCCTGTCGGCGCTGCTGGAGGGCCGCGAGGAGCGCGTGCACCTGGCCGGCGACCGGGTGCTGGCCGTCAACGGCGCGGCCAGCCGGCTGGGCACGGTGGTGACCGTACGCGACCACACCGAGCTGCAGGCGCTGGCCGGGCAGCTCGACGCCGAACGCGGCTTCGCCGACTCGCTGCGCTCGGCCGCGCACGAGGCCGCCAACCGGCTGCACACCGTGATCACGCTGGTCGAGCTGGGACGCACCGAGCAGGCCGTCGCGCTGGGCACGGCCGAGCTGCGCGCGGCGCAGGAGCTGACCGACCGGGTGGTGGGCGCGGTGCGCGAGCCGGTGCTGGCCGCGCTGCTGCTCGGCAAGAGCGCCGAGGCGGCCGAACGCGGCGGCGAGCTGGTGCTCACGCCCGACAGCGACCTCGACGACCTGGGCCTGGACCCGCGCGACCTGGTGACGATCGTCGGCAACCTGATCGACAACGCCCTCGACGCCGCCACCAGGGTCGAGGTGCGGCTGAGCGCGGACCCGGACGGGGTGGTGATCAGGGTCGCCGACGACGGGCCCGGGCTGACCGCGCCGGAGGCGTTCGCGAAGGGCTGGACCACCAAGGGCGACGGCCACGGGCTCGGGCTGGCGCTGGTCGGGCAGGCGGTGCGGCGGCTGGGCGGCACGATCGAGGTGACCGGGTCGGCGTTCACGGTGCGGCTGCCGGTCCCGGAGCGGGTCCGATGAACCGGCCGGGTGCGGCGGTGTCCGTGCTGATCGTGGAGGACGAGGAGATCACCGCCGAGGCCAACCGGGTCTACGTCGAGCGCGTGGCCGGCTTCGAGGTGGCCGGGGTGGCGCGGTCGGGCGGCGAGGCCCTGCGGTTCCTGCGCGGCCGGCCCGTCGACCTCATCCTGCTCGACCTGTACCTGCCCGACATGCACGGCCTGGAGGTGTGCCGCGCGGTGCGGGCCGGCGGGCTGCTGTGCGACGTCATCGCCGTCACCTCGGCGCGCGACCTGGCGACGGTGCGCTCGGCGGTGTCGCTGGGCGTCTCCCAGTACCTTCTCAAGCCGTTCACCTACGCGACCCTGGCCGAGAAGCTGGCGCGTTACGCCCGGTTCAGGCAGGACACCGGCGTGATCGTCGCCCAGGGCGACGTCGACCGGGTGCTCGGCACCCTGCGCGGCAGCTCCGAGCTGCCCAAAGGGCTGGCCCGCGACACCCTCGACGCCGTGTCGGCGCGGCTGCGCGAGCGGCCCGGCGGCAGCACCGCGCAGAGCGTGGCGCAGGCCGTCGGGGTGTCGCGGGTGACCGCCCGCCGCTACCTGGAACACCTGGTCGAGCTGGGGACGGCGGTGCGCGTGCCGCAGTACGGCGGGGTGGGCCGGCCAGAGTTGCTCTACCGGATCCCCATGGAAAGTTAATGGCGGTGACGCTGCCCGTTCAATCCGGGCCCTTAGCTTCTGGGTGCGATCCGATGCACTGAGGAGAAGTCACTTGCGAGTCCTGGCCGTTGTTCCCGCCCGCGGAGGTTCGGCGGGCGTACCCCTGAAGAACCTCGCCCTGGTCGGGGGCGTCCCGCTGGTCACCCGAGCGGTACGGGCGTGCCTGCGGGCCGAGCTCGTCGACCAGGTCGTGGTCAGCACCGACCACCCGCAGATCGCCGAGACCGCCCGCGCGGCGGGGGCGACCGTGGTGGAGCGGCCCGAGGAGCTGAGCGGCGCGACCGCCTCCAGCGAGTCGGCCGTGCTGCACGCCCTGGACGCGCTCGGCGCGGACCCGGACGTGGTCGTCCTGGTGCAGTGCACCAGCGCGTTCATCGACCCCGAGGACCTGTCGGCGGCCGTGCGCAAGGTCCTGGACGGCGAGGCCGACTCGGTCGTGTCCGGGCTGCCGACGCACGAGTTCCTGTGGACGGCCGCGGGCGCGGGCGTCAACCACGACCCCGCCGTACGGCAGCGCAGGCAGGACCGCGAGCCGCAGTTCCGCGAGAACGGCGCCTTCTACGTCATGCGCACCGCCGGCCTGCGCGAGCACGGCCACCGCTTCTTCGGCGAGGTCGCCGTGCAGCCGGTGCCGCCGCAGCACGCCATCGAGGTCGACGACCCCGAGGACCTGGAGCTGGTGCGCGCCCTGGCGCCGTTCATCGACAAGCCCGAGCCGATCGACGTGGACGCGGTCATCACCGACTTCGACGGCGTGCACACCGACGACCGCGCCTACATCGACTCCGACGGCCGGGAGATGGTCCTGGTCAGCCGCTCGGACGGGATGGGCGTCTCGCTGCTGCGCCGCGCCGGGGTCAAGGTGCTGGTGATGTCCACCGAGCAGAACCCGGTCGTGGCCGCCCGCGCCCGCAAGCTGGGCGTGCCCGTGCTGCAGGGCCTGGCCGAGAAGCGCATCGTGCTGCGCGACTGGCTGGCCATCGAGGGCCTGGACCCGGCGCGCGTGGCCTACGTCGGCAACGACGTCAACGACCTGGGCCCGATGGCCGAGGTCGGCTGGCCGATCGCCACCCCCGACGCGCACCCGCGCGTGCGCGCCGCCGCCCGCGTGGTGCTGACCAGGCCCGGCGGCTCGGGCGCGGTGCGCGAGCTGTGCGACCTGGTGGTGGCCGCCCGGCCCGAGCCGCCGGTCGCCGAGGCCAAGGCCCGGCCGCGGCTCGGCCCGGTCGCGATCGGCGACGTGCTGGTCGGCGACGGCGAGCCGGTGTACGTGATCGGCGAGATCGGCATCAACCACAACGGCGACCTCGACCTCGCCCGCCGGCTCATCGACGTGGCGGCCGACGCCGGCTGCCAGGCGGTCAAGTTCCAGAAGCGCACCCCCGCGATCTGCGTGCCCGAGGAGCAGAAGGGCCAGATCAGGCAGACGCCGTGGGGCGAGATGACGTACCTGGAGTACAAGGAGCGCACCGAGTTCGGCCACGACGAGTACCGGCAGATCGCGAAGTACTGCGACGAGCGCGGCCTGCACTGGTTCGCCTCGCCGTGGGACGTGCCGTCCGTGGAGTTCCTGGAAGACATGGACGTGCTGACGCACAAGATCGCCTCGGCCAGCGTCGCCGACCACGAGCTGCTGCGCGCCCTGGCGGCCACCGGCAAGCCGCTCATCCTGTCCACCGGCATGTCCACGCTGTCGGAGATCGACCAGGCGGTCGAGATCCTCGGCACCGACCGGCTGATCATGATGCACGCCACCTCCACGTACCCGCTGCCGCCGGAGGAGGCCAACCTGCGCACGATCACCACGCTCAAGGAGCGCTACGGCGTGCCGGTCGGCTACTCCGGGCACGAGCGCGGCCTGCAGATCTCCCTGGCGGCGGTCACCCTGGGCGCGGTCTGCGTCGAGCGGCACATCACGCTCGACCGCACCATGTGGGGCTCCGACCACGCCGCCTCGCTGGAGCCGTCGGGGCTGGAGCACCTCGTCCGCGACATCCGCATCATCGAGCAGGCCATGGGCGACGGCGTCAAGCGCGTCTTCCCCGGCGAGGAGGCGCCCAAGGCCCGGCTGCGCCGGGTGACCGTCTGAGTCATGACGCCGACCACTCTCTCCGTCGTCGTGCCGGTGCGTGACGGTGAGCGCTTCATCGCCGACGCGCTCACCTCGCTGGCCCGCAACGCCCGGCACGACTTCGAGTTCATCGTCGTGGACGACGGCTCCGTGGACGCCACCCCGGACATCGTCGCCGACTTCGCCCGCGACCTGCCCGGCCTGGCCGTGCTGCGCAACCCCGCCCCCGTGGGGCTGGCCGACGCCCGCAACACCGGGCTGTCGGCCGCCTCGGGGCGGTTCGTCACGTTCATGGACGGCGACGACTGGCTGGCGCCCGGCTACCTGGCCGGGCTGGTGGCGGCCATCGACGGGCTCGGCTGCGACTTCGTGCGCGTCGACCACGTCCAGGTGGAGGGGCGCAAGCGGGTGGTGCACCGGGCCCCGCTGTCGCGCCGCGGCGTCGTGCTCGACCCCCGCTCGGCGATCCTGCCGGCCGGGGAGCGGACCATGGTGGACTACCCGTACGCGTGGGCCGGGGTCTACCGGCGTTCGCTGCGGGACCTGCTGCACTTCCCCGGCTCGCTGCACACCGCCGAGGACCGGCCGTGGATCTGGCGGCTGCACCGGGAGGCGGCCACGTTCGCGGTGGTGCCGCTGGCCGGGGTGTTCTACCGGCGGCTGGTGTCCGGGTCGCTGACGCAGGTCGGCGACGAGCGGCAGCTGCACTTCTTCGACGCCTTCGAGCTGGTCTTCAAGGACCTGGAGCCGGAGTTCCTGCCCAAGGCGGCGCGCAACTTCTGCGCGCTGCTGGCCCACCATCTGGAGCTCGCGGGCCGCTTCACGCCCGCGCTGCGCGCCCGGTTCGAGGAGCGGGGCGCGCAGATGGTCCGCGGCCTGCCGCCCGCCCTGGTGGCCGACGCCGTGTCGCGGATGGCCGTCGAGCGGGAGGCCGTGCTGCGCGCCCTGGTGCCCGACATTCCCCCCAGCCCCCACGTCCGGATCCGCCGGGATCGGGAGGACTCCTGATGAAGGTCTTCTACGCCTCGACGCTGTTCGGCGCGATGTCGCTGGCCGCGGCCATCGACGACGGCCGCTTCGGCGCGGGCCGGCGCGTGCTGATCGTGTCGAACAACGCGGCGATCCCCGAGGTGTCGGTGCCGCTCGACGGCACGCCCGGCTTCGCCGCCCTGCGCTCGCGCTTCGACGAGGTGCACTCCTGGAACGAGCTGATCGCCCCGCTGCACCCCTCCGACTGGCGGGCGCGGGTCATCGAGGTGCCGATGTTCGAGCGGCTGATCCGCTCCCACCTGGCCCTGGACGGCGTCGAGGAGCTGGTGCTGGAGTCGATCGCGGTGCCGCCCGCGCGCACGATCGCCGGCCTGGTGCGCGACTGCCCGATCACCGTCTACTCCGACGGCCTGATGAGCTACGGGCCGACCCGCGACCCGCTGCCCGCGGAGATCTCCCGCCGCATCGAGCGGCTGCTCCACCTGGACCTGGTGCCCGGCCTGACCCCGCTGCTGCTCAGCGAGTACGGCGTGCCGCCCGTGGTGCTGCCGCAGGAGCGCTTCCTCGCGGTCGTGGACGAGGTGGCCGCCACCGCGCCGGACCTGCGCGCCGGGCAGGCGGTCGTCCTCGGCCAGTACCTGTCGGCGCTGGAGATCGTCACGCCGGAGGAGGAGGCCGGGCTGCACGCCTCGATGCTGCGCGCGCTGGCCGCCCGCGGCTGCACCGACGTGGTGTTCAAGCCGCATCCGGCCGCCGGACGCCGGCACGCGCAACTGCTGCGCGCGGCGGCCGGGCCGCTGGGTGTGCGGCTGACGGTGGCCGGGGAGAGCGTGCCGGCCGAGGTGTGCTTCGCGACGCAGCGGCCCGAGCTGGTCGTGGGCTGCTTCTCCACCGGCCTGGTGACCGCCCGGCGCTACTTCGGCCTGCCGGTCGCCTCCTTCGGCACCGGCCTGGTGCTGGACCGGCTCACGCCGTACGAGAACAGCAACCGGGTGCCGGCCACGATCGTGGACGCGCTGCTGCCCCGGCTGAACCCCGACGGCGTGATCGACGAGCCGCCGCGCACGGACCTGCCCGCGCTGGTGCGCGCGGTCGGCTACTGCATGCAGGCCGACGCCTATCCCGGGCTGCGCCCGTCGAGCGTCGCGTTCGACGGGCGCTACTTCAAGCGCAAGCGCCTGGAGACGCTGGGGCTGGCCGAGCCGCCCTCGGCGCTGTCCAGGCTGCGCAGGAGGATCAGGTCAGCGATCTGAGGTAGCGGCGCACCCGCCGCTTGGCCCGGTAGCCCGCCCGCAGCATCGTGGGCGGCACCTCCACCCGCAACCTGGCCCGGCGGCGGGCCGCGGCGTGCTCGGGGCCGTCCAGCAGGGAGCGGGCGGGCGGGCGCGTCCCGTCCGCGGCCAGGCCGGTCAGCAGGGCCGCCCAGTCGTCGCGGCCGGCCGGGTGGAAGTAGTTGGCCTCGCACCAGCGCGGCTCGGCCGTGCGGAAGTCGCCCAGGGCCAGGTCGTCGAGCGTGCCGAGCAGGCCGCTGCCCTCGAAGACCAGGTTGATCATCTCGGCGCTGACGCCGAAGTCGCTCAGCACCAGCGACGGCACGCCCATGGCGACGGCCTCCAGCGCGGCCGTCGAGCTGACCGTGACGAACCCGGCCGCCCGAGAGAGCTGCTCGTGCATCGACCCGGCCGCGAACGTCAGCCTGCCGGGCTCGCCCATCTCGCGCCACAGCCGCTGGTAGTGGTGGCGTTCGTTGTGGGTCTGGCGCTCGTGCTCCAGGGCGCGCAGCTTGACCACGACCTCCAGGCCGGGCCGGCGGGCGGCCAGCTCGGCCAGCGCCGTCAGCACCCGCTCGCGCTCCTCCCGCGCCCGCGGCACCTTGGCCTGGGTGGCGAACACGACCCGGTCGCCGCCGCCGGACGCCGCGCCGGGCCGCAGGAACGGCAGCCGGGCCAGCCCGACCGCCCCTCCCCCGCCGAGCCGGCCGGCGATCTCGGAGAACTCGGCCACCTCGCGCTCGCTGTGCACCACGAACAGGTCGCAGCCGCTGCGGAACAGCCACGCCTTCTCCGTGGCCGGCACCGAGATGCCGGGCAGCCCGCTGACGAACACCGGCCGTGCCCGGCCGTCCGGCCGCAGCCCGGCCAGCACGTCGGCCACAAGGACGTCCACGACCGGGCCCGTGCAGCCCACCAGGATCGCGTCGGGCCGGGTGCGCTCGGCCAGGCGGCGCAGCGAGCGCGCCGACAGCACCGGGGGCGCCGCGCGCCCGCCCACCGCCGCCGCGATCTGCTCCGGCGAGGGCGCGATCGGGGTGCGCACCACCGCCAGCTCGCTCTCGCAGCCCGCGGGCAGGTCGTCGAGCAGGCAGGCCGCCCACTTCAGATACGAGTCGGAGTCGGCTACCGCCAGCACCCTCACCTGGAAGCTCCTGTCAAATGCGATCGCAGGCCGGGGGCCGCCCTGCTCGTCCACCAGTCGTCGGGAACGTCCACCGGCTCGACCTCGACGCCGCGCGGGCCGAGCAGCACCCGCAGCGAGGTGATCGCGGTCGAGGGCAGGCTGAGCACCCGCTGCCCGGCGTCGAGGCCGCGCAGCGTCAGCTCGGCCGGCACGCCCGCGTCGTGCACGGTGATGCCGGGACGTTCGCCGATCAGCGCCAAGTCGACGGGGTCCTCGCGGCGGTGCGGGTAGTAGGCCAGCGGCTCGCGCCCGGCCAGGTCGGTCAGCCAGCGCAGGTAGTGGTCGCGGTGGACCAGGCCGTTGCGGACCAGGGACGTGCCGAGGACGACCGTGCGCTCGGCGGGCCCCTGGGCGCTCGGCGGCTGGGCGCGCAGCCAGGCGAAGTCGTGGCGGACGAGGTCGACGCCCGCCCCCCGGACGGCGGCGGCCAGCTCGTCGGGGACGGGCAGGGCGGTGAAGACCGACACCCGGCTCAGCCGCAGCCGCAGCGCGGCGGCCAGGCCGAGCAGGGCGCGCGCCCGCGACGGAGTCGCCCGCGCCCGCAGCAGCGGCCGGAACGGCCCGGCGGCCAGCAGTTCGAGCAGCCTGAGCGTGGCCAGGCCGTCGTCCACGACGACGATGCGGCCGGGGTCGGAGGTCAGCCAGCGCATCTGGACCTTGCCGGAGAACGCGTCGCCCACGGCCTGGACGCGGCGCGGCATGCGCTCGCGCGGCTCGTCCAGCACCAGGCCGGCGGGCAGGTCGAGGCGGCGCAGCTCCTTGCGGGTGGCGCGCAGCGGACGCAGGCCGGCGCGCGGCACGACCACGGTGTCCGGGCCGAGCAGCCCGGCATGGTGGGCCTCGACGGCGCACAGCATCTGGAGCGGAGACTCCACCCAGGCCGACGCCTGTCTGACCACTCTGTTTCCCCCAGCCGGTGGATGGCCTTGCACGACCCGCCTCAAGGTAGCCCGGCCTGCTTAAGCCGCAAGAAACGACACGTGAACAATGGAGGGTATGAACTCGCTGATGCTCAACACCGACGGTGTGCAGATACCACAGCTCGGCTTCGGCGTCTGGCAGGTCCCTGCCGACGACGCCGAGCACGCGGTGACCACCGCGCTGCGCGCCGGATACCGGCACGTCGACACCGCCGCCGCCTACGAGAACGAGGAGGGCGTCGGCCGGGCCGTGCGCGCCGCCGGGGTGCCGCGGGAGAAGGTGTTCGTCACCACCAAGCTGTGGAACGGCGATCACGGGCGCGCCGAGCAGGCCTTCGACGAGAGCCTGGCCCGCCTGGGCCTCGACTACGTAGATCTTTTCCTGATCCACTGGCCGGTCCCGCAGCAGGACAGGTACGTGCAGGCCTGGCGGGCGCTGGAGAAGATCTACCGGGACGGCCGGGCCAAGGCCATCGGGGTCTCCAACTTCACGATCGCCACCCTGACCCGGCTGATGGAGGAGACCGACATCACGCCGTCGATCAACCAGATCGAGCTGCACCCGTACTTCCAGCAGCGCGAGATGCGCGCCTTCCACGAGGCCAACGGCATCCTGACCGAGGCGTGGAGCCCGCTCGGGCAGGGCAAGGGGCTGCTGGCCGACCCGGCGCTGCGCGTGCTGTCGGAGAAGTACGGCAAGACGCCCGCCCAGATCGTGCTGCGCTGGCACCTCCAGCTCGGCAACGTGGTGATCCCCAAGTCGGTCACGCCGTCGCGGATCGAGGAGAACATCGACGTGTTCGACTTCATCCTCGACACCGAGGACATGGCGGCCATCGGCGCGATGAACGCGGGGCGGCGGATCGGGCCCGACCCCGACTCGTTCAACCTGACCTGAGCGCTCTACGATCTCGGTCGTGCGAGATTTCACCTGGGGAATAGCGGCGACCGGCGGCATCGCGCGTACCGTGGGGGCGGCCATCGTGGCCGAGCCCGGCATGCGGGTGGCCGCCGTCGGCTCGCGGAGCCCGCTCAGGGCGCGGGCGCTGGCCGACGAGCTGGGCGCGGAGTCGGCCTACGGCTCCTACGAGGCCCTGTGCGCCGATCCGGCCGTCGACGCGATCTACGTCGCCACGCCGCACGCCCAGCACCTGGAGGTGGCCGAGGCGGCCATCGCGGCGGGCAAGTCCGTGCTGTGCGAGAAGCCGCTGGCGGCCGACGTGGCCGACGCCGAGCGCATGGTGGCGCTGGCCCGCGCGGCCGGGGTCTTTCTCATGGAGGCGATGTGGATGCGCTTCAACCCGCTCATCCAGCGGGTGGCGGCCGATCCGCGCTTCGGTGAGATCCGGTCGGTGCGGGCCTCGTTCGGCTTCGCGCTGCCCTACGACCCCGCCCACCGGCTGTGGGCGCCGGAGCTGGGCGGCGGAGCCCTGCTCGACCTGGGGATCTACCCGTTCGGGCTGGCGCAGCTGCTGCTCGGCATGCCCGCGGAGCTGCGGATGGCCGGCTCGCTGGCGCCCAGCGGGGTCGACGCCGAGGCCGGCGGGCTGCTGCTGTACCCGGACGGGCGGCGGGCCCTGGTGGACGTCTCGCTGCTGGCCCATCACGCCAACGACGCGAGCGTGGTGGGCACGTCGATGCGGGCCGACATCGCGGCGCCGTTCTGGGCGCCACGGCGGGTGCTGCTGTCGGGGCCGTCGATGGAGACGGAGGAGCTGGTGCTCGACCCGGCCGACAACGGGTACGCGGGCGAGCTGCGCGAGGTGCGCGCGGCCACGATCGAGGGCCGCACCGAGAGCGCGATCATGCCGCTTGACGAATCCCTTGCCATGATGGGGCTTCTGGCCGAAGCACGGGCACAACTCTCCTAGCTGGACCTTTAGGCATTTGCCACACTCTTGCCCGATGTATTACCTTGTGGGGCATCTCGCGGCAGACGTCCGGTTTGTCCGGCTTTGTCCAACCATCGCAAGACATTTCACAGGATCGTCCTGTGACCGCTGAATCCGCCTCCGGGCGGAACCGGGGACCCACGTCCTTTGGGGTGAATCGGCACTTCGGTGCCGTAGGGCAGCTTCCACGTCCGAACCCGTCAGCTAACCCGGTAAGCGGCATGGAAGCAAGGAGTAATGCCCTCGATGGCCAAGCACCGTCCCATCCGTGCCCCGAAGATCACCTACGCCCACGCCGCGCTCGGCGCGGCCATCCTCGCCTCCGCCATCGGCGCCCACGCCACCGCCGCGGCCGCCGACAGCGCGGGCCCGGCGGCGGCGACCGGCCACTCGGCCGTCGCGCCGCAGGCCGCCGCCCAGACCCGCAAGGCGGAGGAGACCCAGGTCAACGTCACCGCCCAGCAGGTCCTGGCCATGGCCAAGGCCCAGGTCGGCACCTCCGAGAACGCCTACGGCGGCGGCACCAAGTTCCAGAAGTGGTACGCCGACTCCCAGCGCGCCGCCGAGACCATCGCCCGCGACGGCGGCACCCGCGCGATGTACCTGAACGCCCCCTGGTGCTCGATCTTCGTCTCCTGGGTCGGCGAGCACACCGGCGCCCGCCCGCAGGTCGGCTGGGACGCCTGGACCGTGGCCCACGCCAAGTGGTTCGCCGCCAACGACCGCTGGGGAGCCGAGGCCAGGCCCGGAGCCGTGGTCTTCTTCTCCTGGGGCGGCAGCAAGAGCCTGGACGCCATCCAGCACGTCGGCTTCGTCGTCAAGGACAACGGCGACGGCACGATCTCCACGATCGAGGGCAACACCGGCAACGGCAAGGTCGAGGAGCGCGTCCGTCCGAAGTCGCAGGTCGTCGGCTACGGATACCCCCAGTACGCGAGCTGACCTCCCCCGCTCCGAGCGCGCGTCCCGCACGAGGACGCGCGCTCGCCGCGTCTTCAGGGCCGGACCGCCAGCAGCGAGTACAGGATCGGCAGGTGCGAGTCCCCGAACGGGAACCGGTACCGGCCGTCCGCGCCCTGGGTCAGCAGGCCGCGCGGGTCCATCTCCGTCTCGACGTGCTCGCCCAGCTCGGCCACCGTGAACCCGGCCCGCGCCGCCGCCGTGACGATCTCGCCCACCGAGTGCGGGTACTCGACCGCCTCGTGGGCCTCGGTCACCACCGCGGCGTCGGCGTACGTGCCGGTCACCGTCTCCCGGTGGGCCTTGCCGCCGCCGTAGGGCCAGTCGGCCACCAGCGGGTCGAGCGAGGACACCGTCTCGTAGGCCGGATGCAGGTCGACCAGCACCAGCCGCCCGCCGGGCCGCAGCGCCATGGCCGCGCCGCGCATCCAGGCGTCCAGGTCGCCGATCCAGCACAGCACGCCGTACGTGGCCACCGCCAGGTCGAAGCCGCCGGCCAGCGACTCCGGCAGCCGCTGCGTGTCGGCCTCCACGAACGTGGCCGCCAGCCCGGCCCTGTCCGCCAGGTCGCGGGCGCGGGCGACCGCCACCGGGGAGAAGTCGACGCCGGTCACCCGCGCTCCCAGCCGTGCCCAGCTCAGCGTGTCCAGGCCGAAGTGGCACTGGAGGTGGAGCAGGTCCAGGCCGGCGACGTCGCCGGCCAGGCGGCGTTCGAGCGCGTAGAGGGTCTGCCGGCCGGCGAGGAAGGCGTCGACGTCGTAGAACCGGTCGGCGGAGGTGGAGCCGTGGACGCGGGCGCGCTCGTCCCAGAGGGCCCGGTTGGGGACGGGGGCGTCTTGTGCGGGTTGGTGCATGGGGCGAGGATGGCACATCGGCCACCCGGCCGCACGACCGGTACGGTGCCTGGAGGCGGACGGTCCGCGCCCGCGTGTCGATCCGGCCGGCGCCCGTTCGACGCTTCGGCGAGGCCGGCTCCGCCCGGGGGCCGCGGACGGAAGGGACGGCACGATGAAATTCATGATCGTCGGCAAGGCCAACGGGGAGACCGAGGCCGGGGCGCTGCCCAGCCAGGAGCTCGTCGACAACATGCACGCCTACAACGAGGCGCTGGCCAAGGCGGGGGTGCTGCTGGCCGCCGAAGGGCTCTACCCGAGCTCGCAGGGCGCGCAGATCGCCTACAGCAGCGGCCGGGCCACGGTGATCGACGGTCCGTTCGCCGAGGCCAAGGAGCTGATCGCGGGGTTCTGGCTGATCCAGGTGAAGTCCAGGGAGGAGGCTCTGGAATGGGCCATGCGCGTGCCCGTCCCGGAGGGCTCCGACGGGATCGGCCTGGACGTGTGGCGGGTCTACGACGCCTCCGACGCGCCCGACGCGGCCTCGTCCGACCCGGCGGAGATCGAGCGGGAGAAGGCCATGCGCAGGCGTCTGGACGGGCAGGAGGGCTGACCTCGGCTTGCGGCCCCCGGACGGTGCTGGTGTCATGAGCCGGTGATGGCTTCCGACACCCACCGGGCGATCGAGGCGGTCTGGCGGATCGAGGCGCCCCGGCTCATCGCCGGCCTGGCCGGGCTGGTGCGCGACGTCGGCCTGGCCGAGGAGCTGGCCCAGGACGCGCTGGTCGCGGCCCTGGAGCAGTGGCCGGGATCGGGCGTGCCCCGCAACCCGGGCGCCTGGCTGATGACGGTGTCCAAGCGCCGCGCCGTCGACCTGATCCGCAGGAACGAGCGCATGTCCCGCAACCTGGCCGAGCTGGGCCACCGGCTGGAGGCCGCCGGTGAGCCGCCCGAGCCCGACGAGATCGAGGACGACCTGCTGCGGCTGGTCTTCACCGCCTGCCATCCGGCGCTGTCGATGGAGGCCCGGGTGGCCCTGACGCTGCGGGTGCTCGGCGGCCTGAGCACCGAGGAGATCGCCCGCGCGTTCCTGGTGCCCGAGCCGACCGCCGCCCAGCGGATCGTGCGGGCCAAGCGCACCCTGGCCGACCGGAGGGTCCCGTTCGAGGTGCCGCAGGGCGCCGAGCTGGCCGGACGCCTGTCGTCCGTGCTGGAGGTCATCTACCTGATCTTCAACGAGGGGTACTCGGCGACCGCGGGCGACGACTGGATGCGGCCCGGCCTGTGCGAGGACGCGCTGCGGCTGGGCCGGGTGCTGGCGGAGCTGATGCCCGCCGAACCCGAGGTGCACGGGCTGGTCGCGCTCATGGAGATCCAGGCGTCCAGGGCGGCGGCCCGGGTGGGGCCGTCCGGGGAGCCGGTGCTGCTGCTGGAGCAGGACCGCACCCGGTGGGACCGGCTGCTCATCGGGCGCGGGCTGGCGGCACTGGCGCGGGCCGAGCAACTGGCCCGGGACCGGGCCGACGAGCAGGCCGACGAGCAGGCCGACGAGCGGGGCGGCGCGGTGGGGCCGTACACGCTGCAAGCTGCGATCGCGGCCTGCCACGCCCGCGCGTTCGACCCCGGCGACACCGACTGGGTGCGCATCGCGAGCCTGTACGAGTCGCTGGCCCGCCTGGCCCGCTCCCCCGTCGTCGAGCTCAACCGCGCGGTGGCCCTGTCGATGGCCTACGGCCCGGCGGTGGGCCTGCAACTGCTCGACCAGATCGTGGACGAGCCGGCGCTCAAGGGTTACCACCTGCTGCCGAGCGTCCGCGGCGACCTGCTCTTCAAGCTGGGCCGGCGCGGCGAGGCGCGGGCCGAGTTCGAACGCGCGGCCTCGATGACCCGCAACTCCCGCGAACGCGCCCTGCTACGCGAACGCGCCGCCGCCTGCTGAGCACCGCCCCCGAAGGGGCGGGGCACTGCGCCGCCCGCCGCGCCGCCTGGCCGCGCCGGAAGCGCCGCCGTGAGCCCGGTGTTGGAACGTGCCAACAGATCGTCACGCTCGGTGACAACGCGGCCTGACCGGGAGCAAGCCCGGAGGGTCCGGGCGACATGCCCTTGATGCGGCACGAAAGATGTCTCTTGAGGTGGGAGCGCTCCCAAACAGCTCTTCACACCCTTCATCCCCTTAAATCCTGATTACGGGCGGCAAAACGCACGATTGGTAACGGTTCCGTTTCGGCGGATTGACGGACACAGCCGGTAAGTGCACCCTTTGTGGGAGCGCTCCCAAACACTCCCACCGCGGCGGAGCGCGTGCCGCGGTGCACCTCCCATCAGTCACCCGAGAAGGGGTCTCCCATGATGATCAGCAAGCGTCGCGGTCTGGCCGCGGCCTCAGCCCTGGCCGCGGCGGCGCTGACCGTCGCGTCGTGCGGCAGCGGCGACACGCCGGCCGCCGGCAACTCTCCCGCCTCCTCCGCGGCGGCGGCCGAGCCCGTCACCATCCGGGTGCAGACCTTCGGCGGCGGCTCCAACTTCGGCTACAAGAACGCCATCGAGAAGTGGAACGCCGAGCACAAGGACATCCAGATCAAGGAAGAGCACCTGACCGACCAGTTCGAGCAGCAGTACTGGCCCCAGATGATCCAGTGGCTGCAGTCCGGCAACGGCGCGGGCGACGTCGTCGGCATCGACGAGGGCGGCATGGGCCTGGCCAAGGCGCACCCCGAGTGGTGGGCCGACCTGAAGGAGTACGGCCTTGAGGGCCGCAAGGCCGACTACCCCGCCTGGAAGTGGGAGAACGGCGTGACGGCCGACGGCAAGATCTTCGGCCTCGGCACCGACATCGGCGGCATGAGCCTGTGCTACCGCACGGACCTGTTCAAGAAGGCCGGGCTGCCCACGGACCGCGAGAAGGTCGCCGCCCTGTGGCCGACGTGGGACGACTTCATGAAGGTCGGCCAGCAGTTCCAGGCGAAGGTGAAGGACACCAAGTTCACCGACGGCACCAACACGCTCTACAACGTGGTGCTCTACCAGGAGGCGGCCAAGAACGGCAACGTCGCCTACTTCGACAAGGACAACAACCTCATCGTCGACAAGAACCCGGCGGTGAAGGCGGGCTTCGACTTCGCCTCCAAGCTCAGCCAGTCCGGCCTGACGGCCAAGCTGCGCAACTTCACCGACGAGTGGGCGGCGGGCACCCAGAAGGGCGCCTTCGCCACGGTCGGCTGCCCGTCCTGGATGCTCGGCGTGGTCTCCGGCAACGCCGGCGACGGCATGAAGGGCAAGTGGGACGTCGCCTCGGTGCCCGGCGGCGGCGGCAACTGGGGCGGCTCGTGGGTGGCCGTGCCCAAGCAGTCCAAGCACCCGAAGGAGGCCGCGCAGGTCGCCGACTACCTGACCAGCGCGCAGACCGAGGCGAGCATCTTCACCGACTTCGGCAACATGCCGAGCAACAGCAAGGCCCAGGCCGACGCCGCCGTGCAGGGCGCGAAGAACGAGTTCTTCAGCGACGCCCCCATCGGTGAGATCTTCGCCAAGTCGGCGGAGAGCCTGCAGCCGGTGTTCCTCGGGGTGAAGCACGCGCAGGTCAAGAACGCGGTCGAGTCGGTCATCCAGGGCATGGACGACGGCTCGGTGGCCTACGACAAGGCCTGGCAGCAGCTGGTCGACGACGCGGTGAAGGCCGCGGGCTGATCTTGCTCCGCCCGGCCCGCGACTGGCGGGCCGGGCTTGCCGCCGAAAGGTCTGTTTATGAGCTTCGACTCTCATCCGCGGCCGGTGCGGACCAACCGTCGCCGCGCCCGCCCACCCGGCCGCTTCTGGCGCTCTCGACTCGACGTCAGAGCCATGCCGTACGCCCTGGTGTCCCCGTACTTCCTGCTGTTCGCCGCCTTCGGGCTGTTCCCGCTGGCCTTCACGCTCTACTACTCGCTCTACGACTACGACCTGGCCGGCGACACCAAGTGGGCCGGGCTGGGCAACTACGCCGCGCTGCTGGCCGACGAGGACTTCTGGAACGCCGTCACCAACACCGTCGGCATCTTCCTGCTCGCCACGATCCCGCAGATGCTGATGGCGCTGTTCCTGGCCAACGCGCTGAACAAGAAGCTGCGCTGGCGGCTGCCGATCCGCATGAGCGTGCTGCTGCCGCTGGTCACCTCGGTGGTCGCGGTCGCGGTGGTGTTCACCCAGCTGTTCGCGCGCGACTGGGGCCTGGTCAACTGGGTCCTGGGCTGGTTCGGCGGGGACAAGATCAACTGGCGGGCCGAGCGCTTCCCGTCCTGGCTGGCCATCGCCGCGATGGTCGACTGGCGCTGGACGGGCTACAACGCCATCATCTTCCTGGCCGGCATGCAGACGATCCCCAAGGACCTGTACGAGGCGGCCGCCATCGACGGCGCGTCCCGGCGGCGCCAGTTCTGGCAGATCACGCTGCCGATGCTGCGCCCGACCATGATCTTCGTGGTGCTCAACTCCACGATCGGCGGCCTGACGCTGTTCTCCGAGCCGACCACCTTCTACAACGGCAACGTGGACGGCGGCTCGCAGGGCCAGTTCCAGACGGTGGCGATGTTCGTCGTCAAGCAGGGCTTCCGCGAGTTCGACTACGGCTACGCCGCGGCCGCCGCCTGGCTGCTGTTCCTGCTGATCCTGATCGGCGCGGCCGTCAACTTCCTGTTCGTCCGGCGGATCGGAGGCGCCAAGTGACCGGCTGGAAACCGACCGTCATGACGCGGGTCATGCTCGGGGTGGCCATCTTCCTGTCGGCGTTCCCGCTGTACTGGATGCTCGTCATCGCCTCGCGCACGAACTCCGACGCCGTGTCGGTGCCGCCGAAGTTCCTGCCCGGCGGCAACCTCGGCGAGAACATCGTCGCGGTGCTGGAGAACGAGGACGCGCACTTCCTGCTCGGCCTGACCAACTCCTTCTTCAGCGCGGCGATCGTCACCGTGTCCGTGGTGATCATCTCCACCCTGGCCGGGTTCGCCTTCGCCAGCCTGCAGTTCAAGGGCCGCAACATCCTGCTGCTGCTCGTGCTGCTGACGATGGCGGTGCCGCTGCAGCAGATGGGCGTGGTCCCGCTCTACCGCATGATGGTGAGCCTGGAGTGGACCGGCACGCTGAAGGCCATCATCCTGCCGTACCTGCTCAACGGGTTCGGCGTGTTCCTGATGACGCAGTACACGCGGCAGGCCGTGCCGAACGAACTGGTCGAGGCGGCCAGGGTGGACGGCGCGGCGACGCTGCGGATCTGGTGGAACGTCGTGCTGCCGGCCGTGCGTCCGGGCATGGCGGTGCTCGGCATCAACACCTTCATGCTCATGTGGAACGACTACATGTGGCCGCTGATCGTGCTGACGCCGGACAACCCGACCGTGCAGATCGCCATCAACTCGCTCAACGCGCGCTACTCGACCAGCTACTCGCTGATCTTCGCGGGTACCGCGCTGTCCATCATTCCGCTCATCGCGGTATTCGTCGCATTCGGCCGCCAGATCGTCGGCGGACTCATGGAAGGTGCGGTCAAGGCGTGACGACACAAGAGGAACAGATTCGTCCCGGGCTGCGCTTCCCTCCCGGTTTCGCGTTCGGCGCGGCCACCTCGGCGTACCAGATCGAGGGCGCGGTCACCGAGGACGGACGCGGCCCGTCCATCTGGGACACCTTCACCAAGACCCCCGGACGGGTGCTCAACGGGCACCACGGGGACGTGGCCATGGACCACTACCACCGATACCGGCAGGACGTCGCCATCATGGCGGACCTGGGCCTGACGGCCTACCGCTTCTCGGTGTCCTGGCCGCGGATCCAGCCGACCGGCTCGGGCGCGGTCAACCAGAAGGGCCTGGACTTCTACAAGCGGCTCACCGAAGAGCTCCGGCAGAACGGCATCGACCCGTGGCTGACCCTCTACCACTGGGACCTGCCGCAGGAGCTGGAGGACAAGGGCGGCTGGCCCAACCGCGACACGGCCTACCGCTTCGCCGAGTACGCCACGATCGTGCACGAGGCGCTGAAGGACCACGTCCACACCTTCAGCACGGTCAACGAGCCGTGGTGCGCCGCGTTCCTCGGCTACGCCTCGGGCGAGCACGCCCCCGGCCGGCGTGAGCCGCGCAACGCGATCAGGGGCGCGCATCACCTCAACCTGGCCCACGGCCTGGCCGTCCAGGCGATGGACGCGCGCCGCGCGGGCGGCTGCGTCAACCTGTACGCGATCTCCCCCGAGACCGGCAGCGAGGCCGACCTGGACGCGGCCCGCCGCATCGACGGCCTGCAGAACCGGTTCTTCCTGGACGCGATGCTGACCGGCCGCTACCCCGAGGACGTCCTGAACGACATCCCGATCGACGACGACCTCGTGCGGCCGGGTGACATGAAGATCATCAACGCGCCGATCGACGTGCTGCTGGTCAACTACTACAGCCGCTTCACGGTCTCCGGCGCGCCCGGCGGCAGGGCGTCGGCGGCGGCGGCCCCCACGGACACGGCCTCGCCGTGGGTGGGCAGCGAGCACGTCTCGTTCGTCAACGGCGGCCGTCCGGTCACCGCGATGGGCTGGGAGATCGACGAGGACGGCCTGGTGGAGGTGCTCACCCGGGTGGCGCGGGACTACCCGCCGATCCCGATGGTGGTCTCCGAGAACGGCGCCGCCTTCGACGACGTGCTGGCCGACGGCCGCATCCACGACGCGCAGCGGCAGGCGTACGTGGAGGCGCACCTCGGCGCGTGCAGGCAGGCGATCGACGCGGGCGTGCCCCTGCAGGGCTACTTCGCCTGGTCGCTGATGGACAACTTCGAGTGGGCCTGGGGTTACGGCAAGCGTTTCGGCCTGGTCCACGTCGACTTCGACACCCAGGAGCGACTGCTCAAGGACAGCGCGCACTGGTACTCGGAGATCATCCGGCAGAATAGGCGACATGAACCGACCGACTCTTGAGGCAGTCGCGGCTCGGGCCGGTGTGGGCCGGGGCACGGTGTCGAGAGTCATCAACGGCTCGCCGAACGTCAGCGCGAAGGCCCGCGAGGCCGTCGAGCTGGCCATCCGCGAGCTGGGCTACGTGCCCAACAGGGCGGCGCGTGCCCTCGTCACGCGCCGCACGGACACGGTCGCCCTGGTGGTGTCGGAGTCCCAGTTCCGGGTCTTCGACGAGCCGTACTTCGCCGGCACCATCCGCGGCATCGGCTCGGCGCTGGCCGAGACCGGGCTGCAGCTGATCCTGGCGATGGCGCGCTCCCCCGAGGAGCACGAGCGGCTGGAGACGTACCTGACGGGGCAGCACGTCGACGGCGTGCTGCTGCTGTCGCTGCACGGCGCCGACCCGCTGCCGGGCAGGCTGGAGGAGATGGGCGTGCCGACCGTGCTCGGCGGCAGGCCCGTCGGCCTCGATCCCTACAGCTTCGTGGACATGGACAACCGTGCGGGGGCCCGGCAGGCGGTCAAACACCTGCTGGGCCTCGGCCGGGGCGCGATCGCCACGATCGCCGGCCCCCAGGACATGGGCGTGGGCGTCGACCGTCTGGCCGGCTACCGCGACGCGCTGCTGCCCTCGGGGCTGCCGGAGATCGTGGCCTTCGGCGACTTCTCCGAGGAGAGCGGCGCCACCGCCATGCAGGAGCTGCTGGACAGCCATCCCGAGCTCGACGCGGTCTTCGCCGCCTCCGACCCGATGGCCCTGGGCGCGATGCGCGTGCTCAAGGCCGCGGGCAGGGCGATCCCGGGCGACGTCGCCGTGATCGGCTTCGACGACTCCAAGGCGGCGCTGCACGCCGATCCGCCGCTGACCACCGTCCACCAGCCCACGGAGGCCATGGGCCGCCAGATGGCCCAGCTCCTCGTGGCCCGCATCAACGGCGAGGAGCTGCGCCAGCCCGTGGTGATCCTCGACACGCACCTGGTTCGCCGAGAGTCTGCCTGACCAGGCGTTATCCTGGCCCGGCTGCTCGCACGCCCGACGAAAGGACCTTCTCCCGTGCCCCAGCTCGAAGGCGGCGGCTACACCGCGCAGATCAGCCCGCGCGGCGCCGCGCTCAGAATGCTCCGGCACGGCGGGCGCGACCTGGTGACGACCTGGCCCGAGCAGGGCCCGGTCCCCTACTTCGCGGGCACCGTCCTGGCTCCCTGGCCCAACCGGGTGGGCGGCGCCCGCTACACCTTCCAGGGCCGCTCGCACCGGCTGGAGGTGACCGAGCCCGACCGCGGTCACGCGCTGCACGGCCTGGTCGCCGTCGTCGACTGGAAGGTGGCCGAGGCCGAGGCCGATCGGGCGCGCCTGACGTACGAGCTGGCCGGTGCCCCCGGTTACCCGTTCGCGCTGGCGCTGTCGGCCGAGCACCGGCTCGACGCGGGCGGCCTGACCACGACGGTCACGGCCCGCAACACCGGCGAGGCCGACGCCCCCTACGGCTGCGGGCCCCACCCGTGGCTGCTGGGCGAGGAGCTGGAGCTGCCCGCCGCCCGCTACCTGACGACCGACGACCGGCTGCTGCCGGCCGGCCTGGCCGACGTCGCCGGCACCCCGTACGACTTCAGGAAGCCGCGCCCGGTCGGCGACACCGTGATCGACCACGCCTTCACCGGCCTCGACCGGGGGGAGGTGCGGGCCGGCGTGGTGCGGCTCGCCTGGGACCCGGCGGTGCTGCCGTGGGTGCAGGTTTGCACGAGCCGGCAGCTCGGCTACGAGGGCGTCGCGGTCGAGCCGATGACCTGCCCGCCCGACGCCTTCAACTCCGGCACCGACCTGGTCGTGCTGCGGCCGGGCGACGAACACGTGGCGAGCTGGACGATCAGCGTCGCCTGAACCCGGAAGGGGCCTTGCGTGGACAGCAGGACCAAGCGCCGCTTATCGCCCGCCGAGCTCGACGCGCTGGCCAGGCGGGCCGTGGGGGCCGGTGTCTTCACGGCCGTCGAGCTGACCGACGGTTACGCCAACGCCGTGTGGCGGCTGACCCTGGAGGACGGCCGCGAGGTGGTGCTCAAGCTCTCCCCCTCGCCCGACCTCGACCAGCTCAGCTACGAGCGCAACCTGCTGCGCATGGAGGCCGCCGCCTACGAGCTGGCCGCCGCGGCGGGCGTGCCGATGGCCGAGCTGCTGGTGGCCGGGTTCGACGACCCGGTGCTCGGCGGCGACTACCTGATGCTGACCGCGCTCGACGGGGTCTCCTGGAACGACGTCAAGCCCGAGGGCGAGCAGGCGCTGCGCCGGGAGCTCGGCCGCCATCTGGCCGCCTTCAACGCGGTGACCGGCGAGGTGTTCGGCTACCCGCACGCCGGGATCGTCGGCTCGACCTGGCGGGAGGCGTTCCTGGCCATGGCCGGCGCGCTGCTGGCCGACACCGAGCGCTACCCGGCGCCGCTGCCCCGCCCGGCCGCCGAGATCATGGCGATCTTCGAGCGGGCCGCGCCGGTGCTGGACGAGGTGACCACGCCGTGCCTGGTGCACTTCGACGTCTGGGCCGGGAACGTGTTCCTCGACCTGACCGGCGAGCCGCGCATCCAGGCGATCATCGACCACGAGCGGGCGTTCTGGGGCGACCCGATCGCCGAGTTCGTCACCCCGACGATCTTCGACGAGCTGCGCGAGGACGACCCGCTGCTGGCCGGCTACCGCGAGGTGACGCCGCTGGAGCTGACCTCCTCGGCCCGCGTCCGGCTCGACCTGTACCGCGCCTACCTCTACCTGATCCTGCTGGTGGAGAACGGACCCCGGCAGTACCCGGAGTCCGAGTACGCCAGGGTCCGCGATCTGGCCGTCAGCTCACTGACGGACGTCCTGGACCGCCTCGTACGGCTTCCCCTTGACGCCCGCTGACAGCTTGCCGCACTGACCGCCGCCCGCGCCGTCCACCTGGTTCGGCACGCCGAGGTCGGCCGGTCCGGGGTTGTTGCCGGTGCAGGCGAGCGCGCCCTTGACCGTGACGCCCGACAGGATCGGCGCGGTGTTGCCGGTGAGCACGGCCGCGCCGCGCAGCTCGGCGCCCACGACCGTGAGCTGGGCGGCGCCGGTGACGCTGAGCACGCCATCCACGCGCGTCCTGATCAGGTGCACGGCGGCGGGCCTGGCGGCGGTGAGCGTGCCGCTGATCCGGCCGCCGTCGGTCACCAGGGAGGCGCCGGCCTTGACCGTGACCGGGCCGGTGACCTCGGCGTCCTTCAGGCAGGTGACGCCGCCGGCCACGGTGAGCGGGCCCCGGTGCGCGCCGGTGACCGTGCGGTCGCAGGCGGGCGGCGGGGCGATGGTGGTGACGGTGAAGCTCTTGGCCTGCCCGTAGTTGCCGGCGGCGTCGATCGAGCGGTACTCGACGGTGTGCCGGCCGCGCGGCAGCTTGCCGTAGACCAGGGAGTCGATGACGGTGCCCTGCTCGGTGAACGTCCAGGGCAGCTCGGAGGAGGTGGGCCAGCCGAAGTAGTTGAACCAGCCGTCGCCGTCCACCCGGGACTCCGAGACGACGTAGCCGTCGCGGTCGTCGTCGCCGGTGAGCTTCATCGTGAACGGGCCGTTGTAGACGTAGGTGTCGCCGGAGCGGGCCAGCGGCTCGGACAGCTCGTAGCCGGTGGTGGGCTCGGTGGCGTCGACCTGCCAGGTGAGCGTGGTGGCGCCGAGGGTGGCGGTGAGGGTGTGGGCGCCGGGCGCCAGGCCGGCCGCGCCCAGGTCGAACTCGGCGCCGGTGCCCGCCGGCCGGCCGTCCAGCGCCCAGGTGACGGCGGGGACGGACGCCGCCGGGTGGGTGGTCTCGACGTACACGACGGTGTCGCGTCCGGCCGGGCGGTCCGTCGGCGTGGACGACACGACGGCGGCCTGGACGCCGTCGGGCGGCGTGCTGAGCGTGGTGTCCACGGTCCAGGTGCGGGTCCTGCTCATGGCCGTCCGGATGGCCGGGTCCCGGACGAACTCCGTGGGGTCGGCGACCGTGGCCGTGACCGTGTGCGTGCCCGCGGCCAGGCCCAGCGTGCGCAGGTCGAGGACGTCGGCGTCGCCGGGCAGGTTCTTGCCGTCCACGGCCCAGGTGGTGGTCAGCGAGTGCCCGGCCGGGCGCATCGGCTCGACCCAGAGCACCCGGTCGGCCCCGACGGGCGCGGCGGTGGGCGCGGAGTCCTGGATCAGCGTGGTCTTGGCGGTGATGCGCTGGGTCATGACCTCGCGGCTGACCTGGTCGAAGTAGTAGCCGAGGGTCTTCATCATGGAGTGCTTGCTCGGCCGCCACACGCCGCTCGTGTAGTACAGGCCGCCCTCGTAGCGGGCGATCGGGCCGCCGGACTCGCTGTCCTCGCCCAGCCACCGCCACCACTTGCGGCGCTGGTCGAGCATCTGCTGCTCGGTCAGCAGGCTGTGGTGCGCGCTGGAGGGCTCGGCGCCGCCGTAGGTCCCGCCGGGGACGCCGCGCTGGTAGTAGTCGTACTCGTCCTGGAGGCCGCCGAGGGAGTGGCCGAGCTCGTGCGGGCTGATCAGGGCGGACATGGAGTTGCTGCCCGAGGCGGTGGCGTAGCTGCCGCCCGCGCCGCCGTAGGTGCCGCTGTTGGCCAGGGCGAGGATCTGCCGGTTGCCCGACGTCGTCCCGGTGACCAGGTTGGCGAACCGGGTGGCGGCGGAGTTGTCCATGGTGATCAGCCGCTGCACGCTGCCGGGGTTGCAGCCGCCCCAGAAGCCCATGCTCAGCGGCGTGGTACGGCGGGGCGCGTCCAGGCCGGGGTCGCAGCTCACGCCGGACTCGCCGGAGACGATGTCGATCCGGTAGACGTTGATGTAGTCGCGGTAGGTCTTGAACGGCTCGATCGACCACATCACGTTGAGGTGCCGGTCCACGTCGGCCCGGAACTTCGCCTGCTCGGCCTCGGTGTAGCCGTCGCCCATGACGATCAGGTTGAACCGCTTGGCCGGGGCGCCGGTCACCTGGACCGGCACGACGGTGGCCGCGCCGGGCCCGTCGGCGGCTGCGGACGCGTGGGCGGATGGGACATATAGAACAGCGGCGGCCAGCACCAGGGCCGCGAATCTACGCATGTCATGCACTATCGGCCCGATGGATGCGGCAGTCTCATCCCATAAGGGCATAACTCCGGAGTGATAGCTTCTGCGGGATGCAGCTCGAACTGAGACATCTCAGGACGCTGCGCGCCATCGCCGACCACGGCAGTGTGACCAGGGCCGCGGCGGCGCTCGGCGTCTCCCAGCCCGCGCTCACCGCCCAGCTCGGCCGGATCGAGCGCCTGCTCGGCGGGGCGGTCTTCACCCGCGACCACCGCGGCGTGGCGGCCACCGCGTTCGGGGAGTTCGTGCTGGCCAGGGCGCGAGTGGTGCTGGCCGGGGTGGACGACCTGCTGGCCGCCGGGCCGTACGAGCTGGCCGGGCAGGCGGTCCGGGTGGGGGGCTTCGAGAACCCCGTCGTCGTGCCCCTCGTCGCCAACCTGGCGGGCGCGCTGCCCGAGGCGCGGATCACGCTGCAGACCGAGCACTACGTCCGGGTGCTGGTGGACATGGTGGCCAACGGGCGGCTCGACGTGGCGCTGGTGGCCGACTACCCCGACCACGAGCTGCGGCCCGGCCCGGCCATGGGGATGGGCGTGGTGGCGGTCGAGCCGGTGTTCGTGGCGCTGCCCGCCGCCCATCCGCTGGCCGGGCGTACCGAGGTGGAGCTGGCCGAGCTGGCGGGCGAGCCGTGGGTGCTGCCGCCGCCCGACGGGATGGGCTGGCCGGAGCACCTGCTGGAGGCGTGCCGGCGGGCCGGGTTCACGCCGCGCGGGCGGTACCAGCTCGTGGAGGCCGGGGTGCGGCGGGAGCTGATCGCGGCCGGGCACGCGGTGTCGGCCTGCCAGGCGCTCTACGACCCGGGCGAGCGGGTGTCGGTGCTGCCGCTGCGCGGGAACCCGCTGTGGATGCGCCAGGTGCTCATCTGGCGGTCGTCGTTCGCCGCGCACGCGCCGGCGCTGCTGGAGAGCGCCCGCGCGGCCCACGCCGCCGTGGCGGCCCGCAGCCCGGTCTACACCGCCTGGACGGCCCGCTACGGCCGCCCGCCCCTCCCCTCCTGACCCCGCCCCGCTCACCGCCGCCCGGGGCACGCCGGAGGGCGGCGGGGGCTTGCTCATTTCCGGGGACGTGACACAATCTCATTGGGTGATGAATTATGACTTGTGTGATAGCCGGAGGCGGTCCCGCCGGGGCCGTGCTCGGACTGCTGCTGGCCAGGGCCGGCGTCGAGGTCACGCTGCTGGAGAAGCACGCCGACTTCCTGCGTGACTTCCGCGGCGACACGATCCACCCCTCCACCCTGCGCGTGCTGGCCGAGCTCGGCCTGGCGGAGGACTTCCTGAAGCTGCCCCACCGCAAGGCCCACGAGCTGCGGCTGGTGACCGACGCCGGCGACATCAGGCTCGCCAGCCTGCGCGGCCTGCCGGGCGGCTACGACTACATCGCGTTCGTGCCCCAGTGGGACTTCCTCAAGCTGGTCACCTCGGCCGCGAGCGCGTACCCGAACTTCCGGCTGCTGATGAACGCCGAGGCCCACGACCTGATCCGCGAGGGCGGGGCCGTGCGCGGGGTGCGCTACCGCGACCCGTCCGGCGAGCACGAGCTGCGGGCCACGCTGACCGTGGCGGCCGACGGGCGGCACTCGGCGCTGCGCGCCCGCGCCGGCCTGGTCCCCCAGGACCTGCACGCGCCGATGGACGTGGTCTGGTTCCGCCTGCCCCGCCACGACGACGACCCCGACGACACCTTCCTGCGCATCTCCAGCGGCCACATGATGGTCGCCATCAACCGCGAGACCTACTGGCAGCTCGCCTACCTGATCCCCAAGGGCGGCTTCGGGCGGCTGACCGGGCAGGGCATCGACGCCCTGCGCCGGCCGGTGGCCACGCTGCTGCCGTACCTGGCCGACCGGGTCGGGCAGATCGAGGGCTTCGACGACGTCAGCGTGCTCACGGTCGCGCTCAACCGGCTGCGCCGCTGGCACCGCCCGGGATTCCTGTGCATCGGGGACGCCGCGCACGCCATGTCGCCGGTGTTCGGGGTGGGCATCAACCTGGCCGTCCAGGACGCGGTGGCCGCCGCCAACCTGCTGGCCGCGCCGCTCGCCGCGGGCCTGCCGATCCCGGAGTCCGTCCTGCACCGGCTGCAGCGGCGGCGCATGCTGCCCACGCGGGTCACCCAGGCGGCCCAGCGGCTGGTGCAGAACCGGGTGATCACGCCTGCGCTGGGCCGGCGGTTCGACGCGTCCAGGATGCCGCGCGACCTCACCAGGATCCCGCTGCTCAACCGGCTGCCGCGGCGTTTCATCGGCCTCGGCGTGCTGCCTGAGCATGTGAAGTCTCCCGAAAGCTGATAAATGCATTCTCACAACGTGGACAAGGGGGTCGGTGGTGCCGGGTCAGTGGAATACCCTCGTATCTCGTGAGCAGCAATCTCGTGGATCTCGATTCCTGGCGAGCCCTCCCCGCGGCCCAGCAGCCCGACTGGCCCGATCGCGGTGAGCTCGACAAGGTCGTCGCCGAGCTCGGCGGCCTGCCCCCGCTCGTCTTCGCCGGCGAGTGCGACCAGCTCAAGAGGCAGCTGGCGGCCGTCTCGCGCGGAGAGGCGTTCGTCCTGCAGGGCGGCGACTGCGCCGAGACCTTCTCCGGCGCGACCGCCGACAACGTGCGCAACAAGCTCAAGACGTTGCTGCAGATGGCGATCGTGCTGACCTACGCGGCGAAGGTGCCGGTCGTGAAGATCGGCCGGGTGGCGGGCCAGTTCGCCAAGCCGCGGTCGAAGGGCACCGAGATCCGCGACGGCGTGGAGCTGCCGGCCTACCGGGGCGACATGGTCAACGGGTTCGAGTTCACCGCCGAGTCGCGCGAGCCCGACCCGTGGCGGCTGCTGAAGGCATACCACTCCTCGGCGGTGACGCTCAACCTGGCGCGCGCCTTCACCAAGGGCGGCTACGCCGACCTGCGCCAGGTGCACGCCTGGAACCAGGACTTCGTGGCCGAGTCGCCCGCCGGGCGCCGCTACGAGCAGCTCGCCCGCGAGATCGACCAGGCGCTGGCCTTCATGCGGGCCTGCGGGGCCGAGCCCGAGGAGTTCCACACGGTCGAGTTCTACTCCTCCCACGAGGCGCTCATCCTCGACTACGACCGGGCGCTCACCCGCATCGACTCGCGCACCGGCCTGCCCTACGACGTCTCGGCGCACATGGTCTGGATCGGCGAGCGCACCCGCCAGCTCGACGGCGCGCACGTCGACTTCTTCGCCGGCATCCGCAACCCGATCGGCGTCAAGCTCGGCCCGACGACCTCGCCGGAGGAGGCGCTGGCGCTGATCCAGAAGCTCAACCCGGACAACGAGCCCGGCCGGCTCACGTTCATCACCCGGATGGGCGCCTCCAAGATCCGTGAGCACCTGCCCACCCTGGTCAAGGAGGTCACGGCCGCCGGCGCCCAGGTGGCCTGGATCTGCGACCCGATGCACGGCAACACCTTCGAGGCGCCCAGCGGGCACAAGACGCGCCACTTCGACGACGTGCTCGACGAGGTCGCCGGGTTCTTCGAGGTCCACCGCGCGCTCGGCACCCACCCGGGCGGCATCCACATCGAGTTCACCGGCGACGACGTCACCGAGTGCGTGGGCGGCGGCCACGAGATCGTCGAGGGCGACCTCGGCACCCGCTACGAGACGGCCTGCGACCCGCGGCTCAACCGCGGCCAGTCGCTCGACCTCGCCTTCCGCGTGGCCGAGCTGTACCGCGGCTGAGCTCCCCGAGGCTGGGCTCCGCCGAGGCTGGGCTCCGGCGGGGCTGAGGTCCACGGGGCTGGGCCGTACCGCTGAGCGTGGTGTCCACCCAGGGTGAGCCGGTTCCGCGCGGCGCGTGCTCGTGACGCGCGCCGCGCGGGAAACCGAACCGAATTCCAGTGCGGGCGGGGTCGGCGAGGCTATGATCACCCGAAGGACCGAAATTTCGGGAGAAATAGTGGACAGTGCCCCCGAGGGGGTCGACCCCAACGTCCCCAACGTCGCGCGGATGTACGACTACTACCTCGACGGCAAGGACAACTTCGCGGCCGACCGCGCCGCGGCCGAGCAGATCCTCAAGGTGTTCCCCAACACCAAGGAGGCCGCCCGCTCCAACCGGGCGTTCCTGCAGCGGGCCGTGCGGCATCTGGTGGACTCGGGCGTACGGCAGATCGTCGACCTGGGCGCCGGGCTGCCGACGCAGGGCAACACGCACGAGATCGCGCCCGAGGCCCGCGTGGTCTACGTCGACTACGACTCGGTGGTCTGCGTCCACGGCCGGGCGCTGCTGGCCCGTACGGACAACGTCGACATCCTGCAGGCCGACATCCGCGAGGTGGACACCCTGCTGGACAAGCTGGGCGCGCTGATCGACTTCGACCAGCCGGTGGCCTTCCTCATGCTGGCGATCCTGCACTTCATCCCCGACGAGCAGGCCCACCCGATCGTGGCCCGGCTGCGCGAGGTCAGCGCCCCCGGCAGCCATCTGGTGATCAGCCACGCCATCGACGCCAAGCCCGACACCACCCCGCAGGCGCTGGAGGTCTACAACCAGGCCACGGCCGCGCTGAGCCTGCGGACCGACAAGGAGATCCTGGCCTTCTTCGAGGGCTACGAGCTGGCCGACCCGGGCCTGGTCTTCCCCCAGGACTGGCGTCCCACCGAGCCGCCCGCCCTGACGAACGGCACCGACGTCGGCTACGTCGGCGTCGCCCGCAAGCCCTGACGGACGGCCGGATCCGCGCCCGGGGCCCTCGCCCCGGGCGCGGTCAGGGCAGGGCCGCCAGGAGTTGCCGCACCCGGGCCGTCGGCGGCCCGGCCGGCACGGCCAGGTACGTGCGCACCTCGGGCTCGTCCAGGCCGGCGTAGGCCACGCCGCGGACCGGCGGCAGCTCGTCGAAGACCGGGTAGAACAGCGTCCACGACGGCGGGCCCGAGGCCAGGTCGATGAGCGTGTCGTGCAGGCCGGTGAAGGCCGGGCCGCGCGGCGGGTCCACGCCCGCCCGCGCCAGGGCTCCGGTGACCAGGTCGTGGAAGGGCGGGTTGCGCTCGCGGGGGGCGAGCCGTACGGGCAGGTCGCCGAGCTGGGCGAGGCCGAGCGCACCGCCGCCAGCCGCTCGGCCAGCCCCTGTTTGCTGAGCCGGACCCGCAGGCCGGGGTCGAGCCGGTCGAGCATCGGGTACAGGCGGGTGCCGGGCGCGGCGGACACGCCGAGCCGCAGGGTCGTCTCGGCCAGGTGGCCGGTGACCGCCCGGCGGGCCCGTTCGGCCGCGGCCAGCACCGCGCGGGCCTCGGGCAGCAGCCGCTCCCCCGCCTCCGTCAGCCGTACGTGCCGGGTCGACCGGTCGAACAGGCGCGCGCCCAGCTCGCGTTCCAGCCTGCTCACCTGCTGGCTGACCGCGGGCTGCACGATGTGCAGCCGCTCGGCGGCCCGGCCGAAGCCGCCCTCGTCGGCGACGGCGACGAAGTAGGCGAGCTGCCGCAACTCCACTGTGTCTCCATTCATCATGATCCGTGATGACTGTCCAGGAGAACGTCTCCTGGTTCGCCCGCTCTTCCCGCGATGGACTGGCCCGCATGAACGGGAGTGGATCGATCGGGATCAGGCTGGGCGCGCTCTTCGGCCCGGCCGTGTTCGGCGTCACGGCGGCCGGGGTGGCCCTGCCGGACGTCGCCGTCGAGCTGGGGGCGCGTCCTGCCGCGGTGGTGTGGGTGCTGACCGCGCACGCGCTGGCGCTGGGCATCGGGACGGCGCTGTTCGGGCGCCTGTCGGACGCGTGGGGGGTGCGCCGCACGCTGCTGCTCGGCTCGGCGGTGCTGGCGTCGGGGGCGCTGGCCTGCCTGGTGGCGCCGTCGCTGCCCGCGCTCGTGGCGGCGCGGGCGGTGCTGGCGGCGGGGTCGGGCGCGCTGTCGGCGGTCGCGCTGAACCTGGCGGCCACGGCCGAGCCGGAGCGGCGCCAGGCGGTGCTGGCCTGGTTCGGCAGCGCGATGGCGGTGTTCTCGGCGGGCGCGACGCTGGCCGGCGGGCTGGTCACCCAGGCGTTGTCGTGGCGGCTCACGCTCGCGCTGCCCGCGCTGGCGCTGGTGGCGGTGCCGTTCTGCCTGCCGGTGGCGCGGCGGGCGGGGTCGGGCGGCCGGGTGGACGTCGTGGGCGCGGGGCTGCTGGCGGCGGGCGTGTCGGCGTTCCTCGTGCTCGTCCAGTCGGCAAACCTGGGACTGGCCTGGCCGGTCGCGGCGCTGGCCGGGGTGGTGGCGGCGCTCGCGGGGGCCGCGCTGGTCCGGCGCACCCGTACGGTCGCGGGCGCGTTCGTCCCGCCTGACCTGCCGGCCGACCGCGTCTTCCGCAGGGCCGCCCTGATCGGCGTCGGCGTGTACGGCGGCCTGTTCGCCACCATGTGGGCCGCCCCGCAACTCCTGGCCGGGGTGCACGGGTGGAGCGTGCTGACGATCGGCGCCTGGCTGCTGCCGGGCGCGCTGGTGGGCGTGGTGCTGGCCAGGATCGCGGGCACCCGGTCGTGGCTGCTGCCCGCCGTGGCGGCGGCGTTCGCGCTCTGCCTGGTCGCGGCGGGGCTCGCCGGGGCGCTCACCGGCGGGCAGGCCGGACCCGGCGGGCCGGCGGGATGGGCCGCGGTGCTGCTGGTGGTGGCCGCCTCGCTCGGGTTCCCGGCGTTCTCGCTGGCCCAGGTGGTGATCACGGCCCGGATGTCGGCGAGCTTCCCGGTGGAGCGGCGCGGCGGCGCGATGGGCCTGCTGAACCTGACGTTCTTCGTCGGCGGCGGGATCGGGCTGGGCGTGGCGGGCGCGCTGTCACGCCTGGCCGGGCTGCCCGGCACGCTCGTGGTGATCGCGGTGTTCCCGCTGGCCGCCGCCCTGGCGCGGGCGGGGCGACGCGAGGGCCCCGCCGTGCAGGCGGGGCCCGCCGGGGTCAGTTCTGCTCGGCGTTCTTCAGCTCCTCGCTGAGCTCGGCCCGGATCGCGTCCATGTCGAGGGCGCGGACCTGGCGGATGAGGTCCTCCAGGGCCGGGGCCGGGATCGCGCCGGCCTGGGCGAAGACCACGATGCCGTCGCGGATCGCCATCAGCGTGGGGATCGAGGTGATGTCGAAGCCCTGGGCGAGCGCCTGCTCGGCGTCAGTGTCGATCTTGCCGAAGGTGATGTCGTCGTGCTTGTCGGAGGCCGCTTCGAAGATCGGCCCGAACTTCTTGCACGGCGGGCACCACGTCGCCCAGAAGTCGAGCAGCACGATGCCCTTGTCGGCGATGTCGTTGAAGTTCTTCTCTGTTACTTCGATGGTCGCCACAACGGCTCCTCGCTCTTTCGGTGAAATTGCAACCGTGTCAACCACGTACCCCCCACCAGCATTCCATGCCCTGAGGGCCCGCGAGCCCGCCGCGGCGGGCGATCCGGAACGCCGGAAGGCGCGGCCCGCGGGCCGCGCCTTCCGCCCGGGTCAGCGGCCGCCGGGCAGGGTCAGGCCGATGACCAGAGGGTCGTGGTCGGAGGAGCGGTAGGCGTCCGGCTGGTAGAGGCCGGGCGGGTTGAACTCGGTGTTGTAGTCGCGGATGCGCGGCTCGTCGGAGTTGATGTGCCAGATCGTGGTGCTGGTCACCCGCTTGAGCAGCTGCTTGCCTGCGAAGGCGTGGTCGAGCTCGCCGGCCAGGCCGTCGAACAGGTAGCTGTAGCGCTGCGCCTGCGGCACGAACCGCTTGGTGAGGCTGGTCAGGCCGCCGGCCTCCAGCGTGTCGATCGGGTCCTCCTCGCCGTAGGCGTTGAGGTCGCCGAGCACGAGCGGGTTGGGCAGGTCCTGGTCGCCGATGATGCCGAGCAGCGCCTGCGCCTGCTTGACGCGGGTGGGGTTCCAGCAGCTCTGGCCGTCGCCCTGGTCGGCGTCGGGGCCGCCGGCCGGGCAGCTGCCCTTGGACTTGAGGTGGTTGACGATCATGGTGAACGGCTGGCCCCCGCCCTTCCTGCGGAAGGTCTGGATCAGCGGCGGACGGCTGAAGACGGGGTCCTCCGAGGCCCTGGTCTCGCCGACCGGGGTGAGCTTGCCCGGCTTGTAGATCAGGCCGACCTGGATGAGGTCCGTGCCGGGGTAGGGGTGGCTGAGCGCCGCGTACGTGCCTGCGCCGACCTCGGCGTTGACGGCGTCCACGAGCGCCTGCAGCGCGGTCTGGCCGTTGTTCTCGACCTCCATGAGCGCGACCGCGTCGGCGTCCAGGCCCTTCAGCGCGGCCACCAGCTTGGCGAGCTGCCGCTGCTGCTCACCGGCGTTGCTCGCGCCGCGCGAGCCGATGGTGGTGAACCAGTTGAGGGTGTTGAACGAGGCCACCTTCACGTTGCCCACCACCGGGAAGGGCCGCGGCGTGCGCGGGTTGGCGTCCAGGTAGGCGATCGGCTTGGTGGGCTGGAGGCGGTACTTGCCGAAGCCGTACCCGAGCACGCCGGTGACGCCGGCGGCCACGGTGCCCGCCCGCGTGACGGGCGGCAGCGTCGCCGGGTTCTCCCGGTTGGAGCCGTCGTCGATGAGCAGCGAGCGGCGCGTGTCGGCGGCGGGGTCCACGCCGGGCCGGTCGGTGGGCTGGTAGAGCCGGCCGTCCGCCGACACCGTGACCTCGCCGAAGCGGCCCAGGTTGTAGTTGTCGTCCACGGTGAGCGGCTGCGGGAAGGTGAGCAGCATGTTCTCGACGGCCTCAAGGCCGTCCGCGGCCGGGGGCAGCGTGTACGGCTGCGCCGCCACGCTCCCGGTGCCGCAGACGTCCACGGCGGTGACCGGGGACAGCTCGGTCCAGCCGTTGAACTCGGTGGCCTTGCCGGTGACCAGGACGCGGTCGCCGGTCTTGACGTCCTTGACGGACTCGCGGGCGAAGACGAACAGGCCCTCGGAGGTCCTGGGGTCGGCGTCCGGCCGCGGGTCCTGGAGGAAGAAGCCGCTGAGCTGGTCGGTCCGCTGGAAGTCGCCGGTCACGATGCCTTCGACCCGTACGGTCTGGCCGGTCAGGGGGCCGGTGTCGCCGCTGCCCTGCACCTCGGCCACGCGGCGGTCGGCCGGGGTGTCGCAGGGCGCCGCCGCCGTGTCGGCGAGGGCCGGGGTGGCGGTCAGGGCGCCCGCCACGAGGGCAGCGAGTGCTGATCGGGATAAAACGCGCATGACCGGCACTTTAGAGGGATTATTGCCCGCATATTTCCACACAAAAGTGGATAGAACATTAAATCATCGAACCTTGACATTGGCGGCACGCGGGTATGACCAGTGCATGGACTGGGTCACCTGCGCGTTTTCTGCTGCCTGCCCCGGAATCGCCCAACAGCCGTCCGGCCTGTGCCTGGCGCATCTGCCGGTCGAGGACCTGCCCGCCGTCCTCGCCCGGTTGTCCCCCGGCAGGCTGCTCGACCTCCGCGGCACCACCGTCAACGGCGACCTGCTGTCGCGGGTCCTGGAGGCGACGAGTTGCAGACCGGGCCGCGCCCGGCTCGACCGGGCCAGGTTCACCGGCGACGTCAGGCTGTCGGGCGTGACGTTCACCGGGGACGTGTCGCTCGACGGAGCCAGGTTCGAGCGGCTCGCCTCCTTCTTCGGGGCCCGTTTCGAGGGGAACGTGTCGCTGGCGGCGGCCAGGTTCTCGCGCGAGCTGTCCTTCCACGGCGTACGCGTCCGGGGGCACGTCTCGCTCGACCGGGCCGTGATGTCCCGCGACGCGCTGTTCGGCCAGGCCGTCTTCGAGCACGGGCTCTCCTGCGAGGGCGCCCGCTTCGACGGGTACGCCACCTTCGACGACGCCCGCCTGGGCACCGGCGCCACGTTCCGCGGGGCCAGGTTCGGCCGGACCCTCTCCTTCCGCAAGGTGCGCGGGCAGGCGGGGTTCGACTACGCCCACTTCGCCGGGGACGCCTACCTGTCGGCCTCCGGCAGGCTCTCGGCCGCGCGGTCCCGCGCCGACGGCCTGCTCGACGTGACGGTCGCGCGCTGCGGGGTGGACCTGCGGCGGGCCGAGGTCTTCGGGAACGCCACCGTACGGCTGACCGACTCCAGCGCCGACCTGGAGGGCGCCGTGCTGCACGGACCCGCCTCCGTGACCGGCAAGGGGCTGTCGATGCTGAGCTCGCTGCGCCAGGTGGACGCCGCCAGCCTCACGCTGACCGGCCTCGACCTGTCGGGATGCGGCTTCGCCGGGCTCACGCACCCGGCCGGGGTGCGGGTCAGGAACTGCACGTTCGCGCTCACGCCGCGCGGCGTGCGGGTCAGCCTGCGCCGTCCGATGCTGCGCTGGATCTCGCGGCGCAGCGCGCTGGCCGACGAGCACGCCCTGCGCGGCTGGGACGCCTCCGGCGGCTCGCCCACGACCCCCGACCGGCTGGCCGCCCTCTACGCCGGGCTGCGCGGCCGGATCGAGGACCGCGACACCTCGGCGGACTTCGCCTTCGCCGCCATGGAGATGCGCCGCCAGGCCGGTGAGCACTGGTGGCTGTCGCTGTCGTGGCTGCTGTGGGGGTATGGCATGCGGCTCGGACGCGCGGTGGCCTGGTGCACGCTGCTCGCGGCGCTGACGGCGGCGGCGGTGCTGTGGAGCTCCACCTCGCACGCGGCCCGCGAAGCGGTCCACCACAACCCGGTCCTCCATCAGTAGCCGGGCGGAGCGGGCCGCCACGGACCCTCCACCGGCAACCGGGCCGAGCGGGCCGCCACAACCCGGGCCTGCACCGGCGGGCGGGACGAAATGCGGTGGCAGGCGGCGGAGCGGGCTCGCTAGGGTCGC
This sequence comes from Nonomuraea sp. NPDC049646, assembly GCF_044465525.1. NCBI lineage: Bacteria > Bacillati > Actinomycetota > Actinomycetes > Streptosporangiales > Streptosporangiaceae > Nonomuraea > Nonomuraea sp. NPDC049646. Next base: position 213,967 of record NZ_JBITLU010000001.1, read on the forward strand.
GCCGGTGAGTACCGATCCGCTGCCGCTGCTCTGGTTGACCGGCCCCACGGGCGCCGGGAAGTCCTCGGCCGGGTGGGAGATCTTCAACCGGCTCGGCCGGAGCGGCGTCAAGACGGCGTTCCTCGACGCCGACCAGATCGGCCTGTGCCATCCGGCGCCGGAGGGCGGCCCGCATCGCCTGCGGGCGCGCAACCTGGCGGCCCTGTGGCCCGGCTTCCGGCGCGCGGGGATGCGCTGCCTGGTCCTGGCCGGTTTCGTGGACACGCCCGAGGAGGTCGGCGAGTACACCGCGCTGCTGCCCGGCGCGGCGTTCACCGTGTGCCGGCTGCGGGTGCCCCACGCGGAGCTGAGGGAGCGGTTCCTCGGGCGGGGCTGGCGTCCGGACCTGGTGGAGGACGCCGTGGCCGAGGCCGTCGAGCAGGACCGCAGCCGGTACGCCGACCTGTGCGTGGACACCGGCGGCCGGACGGTGGCCGAGACGGCCCATCTGGTGCTCGACCGGCTGGACGGCTGGCCGCCGCCCGTCACCGTCCCTGTCGCAGAAGAGGCGCACGTCCCGGCTGTTCCGGGTGCGCCGGTTCCCCTGTTGTGGTTCTCGGGGGCGACGGCGGCCGGGAAGTCGACGGTCGGCTACGAGGTCTTCAGCCGCGTCCACCGGTCGGGCGTCCGGGCCGCCTACGTCGATCTGCGGCAGATCGCCGCGCTGCGCCCGTCCACCGGGGAGGAGGGCCGCCGGCTCAGGGCACGCGGCCTGGCCGCGCTGTGGGACGGTTACCGGGCGGCCGGCGCCCGATGCCTGGTCGTCTCCGGCGGGGCGGACTCCGACGCGACCGTCCGCGCCTGCACCCGCCTGCTTCCCGGCCTGACGCCGACCGTGTTCCGGCTGCACGCCTCCCCCGCCACGCTGCTGGACCGCGTACTGCTGCGCGGCCGGGGAGGCGGCCCGGCCACGCCCGGCGACGAGCTGCGGGGGCTCGGCCCGGACGCCCTGCGGGCCGTGGCCGGGCGGGCGGCGCGGGAGGCCGCCGCCCTCGACCGGGCGGGGGCGGGCGACGTGCGCCTGGACACCGACGGCCGGCCGCCGCAGGAGGTGGCCGCGCGGGTCATGGCCCACGTCCGGCTTCCGTCATAGTGACTTTGCGCATTCGTTCAGTTACTTTGAGTGACGAGCCGCAGAGTGCGGCCGACAGTTTCGGAGGTGTCCCCCGTGCCCCGCATCGCCACCAAGATCAGCGCTGTCCTGGCGTCCGCCGTCCTGCTCGCCGCGGCGGGAGCCGTCCCGGCCCAGGCGGCCGGAGAGGCGTACTTCGAGTTCACCGACACCGACGGCCGGTCCCGGTTCGTCATGCAGCTCACCGACCCCGGCTCCATCCGGCACGCCCGCGACCTGCTGTCCGGCGCCACCGACGAGCGGCCGCACGTGCACGGCCGCATCGCCAAGCGGCCCGTCGCCTACAACGCCCGGTGGAGCTACCACCTGCAGCCCGAGACGATCAACTTCTTCGACGTGGCCATCGAGGTCTGCGACGCGCGCATGACGTACGTGGAGGACCACCTCGACGAGGTGGGCGGCGCGTTCCTGCCGGGCGGCCACTGGTGCCCGTGGAGCTCGCGCCTGACCCGCGAGCTGCCGGCCATGTAGGAGCCCGGCTCACAGGGCGGTGGCCAGTTCCTCGATGACGGTGAAGTGCCGGGGCCAGCCGCCGCCCATGATCCGGCGGGAGAGCTGCTGGGTGGGGTCGTCGGGGTCGAAGCCCTCGTGGTCGAGGAACAGCCGGGTGCCCCGGCCCTCGGGCACCAGCCGCCAGGTGACCGTCCAGTCGGCCTGCTTGCGGTCGCTCCAGCTGATCCGCAGCAGCTTCTCCGCCTCGAACTCCAGCACCTGGCAGTGGACCCTCCCGTCGAACCCCACCGCCTTCCTGGGCTGGGTGGTGAAGGTGAACCGGTGGCCCACCTCCAGCCGGAAGTCGTTGGGCATCAGCCAGCGGGCCATCAGCTCGGGGTCGGTCAGCGCCCGCCACACCTTGGCCGGCGGGTGCTTGAGAAACTCGTCCAGCCTGATCGCGGTCCGGTCCTCAGCCATCCTCTTCCTCCATCTCGTCGAGCAGCGCGGACAGGCCGGTCAGCTTCTCGCGCCAGAACCTCTCGTACGGGGTCAGCCAGTCGCGGATCTCCATGAGCGGCTCCGCCTCCAGCTGGTAGTGCCGTTCGCGCCCCTTGCGGGCCTCGGCCACGAGCCCGGCGTCCTTGAGCACCTTGAGATGCTCCGAGACGCTGGGCCGGCTCATGTCGAAGCGCTCGGCCAGCCGCCCGGCGGGCTGGGGGCCTTCCTGGAGCAGCAGGCGCAGCAGTTCGCGCCGGGCCGGGCTGGCCAGCGCGGTGAAGACGTGGTCGGCGGTCATGCCTGGCTGACCACGAACCCGTTGCCGAACGGGTCGCGGAACAGGAGCTGGCGTCCCCACGCCTGCTCGCTCGGCCCCTCGAAGGCGACGTCGTTCGCGGCGAGGCGGGCGGCCAGGGCGTCGAGGTCGGGCGCGGCCACCACGAGCCCGCCGACGGGGGCCATGTCGGGGAACCAGGAGGCCAGCAGGAGCGCGGTCGCCGCGCCCTTGGGGGCGACGGTGAGCCAGCGGCCCATCGGGAACGGGTTGTCGGTGCGCACCTCGAAGTCGAGCGCGCCGGTGTAGAAATCGAGCGCCCGCGCCTGGTCGGCGACGGGCACGGTGACGGTGAGGATCCCGGAAATCAGCATGTCGGACACTATACGTAGGATTTTTCCGACATATCAAGTCGTGGCCGGAAATATCGGGGACTTCCCTGATAGGCCATCGGCGGCTGACTCCGTAAACTGGGATCATGCGGATCGACGACTACGTGGCCGACCTCGATCGTGCGCTCTCCGGCCCGTCCGGCGCGAAGCGCGACCTGGTCGTCGAGGCCCGCGACAGCCTGTCCGACACCGCCGACGCCCTGGAGGCCGACGGCCTCGACCGCGCCGAGGCCGAGCGGCTGGCGGTCGCCGAGTTCGGCCCGGTCACCGAGATCGCCCCCGGCTACCAGAGCGAGCTGACCGCCGTGGCCGGGCGGCGGCTGGGCCTGCTGCTGTTCATCAGCGTCCCGCTGACCGCGCTCATGTGGTCGATGGTGTGGCGCACCTACCCCGCCGACCCGGCGCTGTGGATGGGCCGTCCGGCCTGGTACCACCTGATCTCGAAGCTGCTCGACGTCTGCCAGCTCGCCACCGGCCTGTACGGCGGCCTCGCCCTGCTGGCGCTGGGCCGGGGCGCGCGCTGGATCCGCCGCCCGCACCTGGTGACCAGGTCGCTGGGCATCGTCGTGTGGGGCATGCTGCCGCTCGGGGGCGCCATGAGCCTCGTGCTGTCCTACAGCCCGCCCGGGCCCGGCACGATGACCGGCTACCTGCCCGCGTTCCTGGCGAACCTGGTCACGACCGCGTTCTGGGGCCTGCAGATCTACGGCGCCACGCGCTGCCTGCGGGTCAGCCGCGCCCGCCGGCCCGCCGCCGCCCCGTCAGCCTGAGGCTCGCGCGTCGGCCCGTCAGCCTGAGGCCCGCGCGTCTGCTCGCGCGCCGCCCCGTCAGCCTGAGGCCCGCGCGTCGGCCCTGCTGTCGGCCTGGAGCACGCCGCCGATCACGCTGGTGAACTCCCGCCAGGCCGACCGCTCCCCTTCGAGCTGCTTCCTGCCCGGTTCGGTCAGCCGGTACGTGCGCCGCTTGCGGCCGCCCACCGTGGCCCACTCGCTGGCCAGGTAGCCGACCCGTTCCAGCCGCCGCAGCGCCGGATAGACGGTGCCGGTGGGCACGCTCAGCGCGCCCCCGCTGCGCTCCTGGAGCGCCTCGATGATCGCGTAGCCGTGCAGCGGCTCCCGCTCCAGCACCGAGAGCAGCAACGCGTCCATGTGCCCGCGCAGCGCGTCTGGATTCATGGTCCTGATCCTAGACAACCGTTCGCCATGTAGCCAGTCTACATGTAGGCTGCCTATATGTAGGTAGGCACAACAACGGAGTCGATCGAATGGACGTACTCGAACTCGCCCGCACGCAGTTCGCCGTGACGGGAAGCCTGCACTTCCTGTTCGTCGTGCTCACGCTCGGGCTGGCGCCGGTCGTGGCGCTCATGCACACCCGCCACGTGCTCTCCGGCAGCGCGCTGCACGGCGGCATGACGCGGTTCTGGGGGCAGATCTACGTCATCAACTACGCCCTGGGCATCGTCACCGGCCTGGTGATGGAGTTCCAGTTCGGGCTGTCGTGGAGCGGGCTGTCCCACTACGCCGGAGACGTCTTCGGCGCGCCGCTGGCCATGGAGACGCTGGTGGCCTTCTTCCTGGAGTCCACGTTCCTCGGCTTGTGGATCTTCGGGTGGGGACGGCTGCCCAAGTGGCTGCACCTGGCCTGCATCTGGCTGGTGACGCTGACCGCGTACGCCAGCGCCTTCTTCATCATGGTCGCCAACTCCTTCCTGCAGAACCCGGCCGGCTCGGTGGTCAGGAACGGCCGGCTGGAGCTGGTCGACTTCGGCGCCCTGCTCACCAACAAGACGCTGATCTTCTCCTTCCCGCACGTCATCGGCGCGGGGCTGCTGACCGGCGGCCTGGTGCTGGCCGGGGCCAGCGCGTACCAGCTGCGGCGGCGCACCCGCGAGACGCTGTTCTTCGCCAAGTCGCTGCGCACGGGGGTCGGCGTGGCGGCGGTCGGCGCCTTCCTGGCCCTGGGCTTCGGGTACGCCCAGTTCGGCGGCGTCCAGGAGGGCAAGTTCGACGGCGACGCGGGCGCCGGGGTGCCGCTCGGGCTCATGATCGAGATCGGCCAGCTCCTGGCGTTCGTGCTGCTGTTCGTGCTCCTGCCGATCATCTACTGGCTGCCGAGGTGGCGCTGGACGCACCCGGTGCTGATCGTGATGACCCCGGTGCCGTTCGCGCTGGCCATCCTGGGCTGGATGGCCAGGGAGATCGGCCGCCAGCCGTGGATGGTCTGGCACAAGCTCACCGTGGCCGACGCCCTGACGCCCGGCCTGACCTCGGGCATGGTCACCGCCTCGCTGATCGGGTTCGCCGGTGTGCTGGGGCTGCTGGCGGTCGTCGACTACGTCCTCATCGCCCGGCTCGTCCGGCGCGGCCCGCGCGACCTCGACCTCGGGGCGCTCCCGGCCGGCGCCGAGCCCGCCCCGGCGATGAGCTACTAGGAGTGCTGACATGGAAGTGATCTGGTTCCTGTTCTTCGCGGTGCTGCTGGCCGGGTACTTCGCCCTGGAGGGCTTCGACCTCGGCGTCGGCCTGCTGCTGCCGGTGCTGGGCAGGACGCGCGGCAACCGCGACCGCATGGTGGCCGCGATGGCGCCGTTCGTGCTGGCCAACGAGGTGTGGCTGGTGGCGGTGGCCGGGACGCTGTTCGGGGTGTACCCGCGCCTGGAGGGCGAGGTGCTGTTCGGGCTCTACCCGCTGGTGGTGGCCATGCTGCTGAGCTGGATCGTGCGCGACGCCGGGCTGTGGTTCCGGCGGCGGCTGGACGGCGCGAGGTGGCGCGGCTTCTGGGACGCGATGATCGCGTTCGGGTCGCTGGGGCTGTCGTTCGGGTGGGGCATGGCACTGCACGCCGCCGCCACCGGGTTCGCCTCCTCGCCGGTGCATCCGGTCGGCGTGCTGCTGGGCGTGCTGGTGACCCTGCTGTTCGCCTTCCACGGGTGGACGTTCCTGGCCTGGCGGGAGCCGGGCGTGTTCGGGGCCGTCCGGTCGGGGCGGGCGCTGCTGCTCTCCGGGCTGGTGGCCGCGCTGCCCGCGATCGGCCTGCTGGCGGGGGCCATGCCGTACTTGCTGGAGCACAGCGCGCCGGCGGCTACGTTGAATGTGCTCAGTGTCATGGCGTTGCCGTTCGCGCCGATCATGCTGGGCGCGCAAGTATGGGTATGGCGGACTTTCCGGCCAGGTAAGGGCGCCGTCCCGCTCCCCTCGTTCTTCTGAAGGCCACGTGCATAAGGATCTTCTGCGGCTCATGCGGGCCGAGCGCTCGGTGCGCCGCCACCTGACCGTCACCATGGTCGCGGCCGTGCTCGCCGGGCTGCTCGTGCTCGCGCAGGCCGAGCTGCTGGCCGGCGTGCTGTCGGGCCGGTTCACCGCCGCCGCGCTGGGGGCGCTGGCCGCCGTCGTGGGCGTCCGGGCGCTGCTGGCCTGGACGCAGGGCGTCTTCGCCGGGCGCACCGCGACGGGCGTGAAGTCCGCGCTGCGCCACCGGCTGCTGGCCCGCCTGGGCGAGCTGGGCCCGTCCAGGCTGACCGGTCACCGGTCGGGCGAGCTGGTCACGCTGACCGGCCGCGGCCTGGACGGCCTCGACGCCTACCTGACCGGCTACCTGCCCTCGATCGCGGTGGCGGCGGTGGTGCCGGTGGCCGTGCTGGTCCGGCTGTTCACCGCCGACCTGGGCAGCGCGGTGATCGTCCTGGTGACGCTGCCGCTGATCCCCGTCTTCGGCGCGCTGGTCGGCATGACGACCAAGGCCGTCACCGAGCGGCAGTTCCACGCCCTGTCGCGGCTCGGCGGGCACTTCCTCGACGTGGTGCGCGGGCTGCCCACGCTGCGCGCCTTCGGGCGGGCCCGCTACCAGGCCACCGTCATCCGGCAGGTCGCCGACGCCCACCGCAGCGCGACCATGCGCACCTTGCGGGTGGCGTTCCTGTCGTCGCTGGTGCTGGAGCTGTGCGCGTCGCTGTCGCTGGCGCTGGTGGCGGTGCCGATCGGGCTGCGGCTGCTCGGCGGCTCGCTGGACCTGACGACGGCGCTGCTGGTGCTGCTGCTGGCGCCGGAGGCGTACCTGCCGCTGCGGGCCATGGGGACCCGGTTCCACGCCTCCATGGAGGGCGTGGCCGCCGCCGACGCGGCCTTCGCCGTCCTGGACGAGGCCGCCGGCGACCCGTCCGGCCCCGCCCGCCGGTACGACGGGCACGGCGCGCCGGAGATCCGCCTGGAGAACGTGACCGTCCGCTATCCCGGCAGGGACGAGCCCGCCCTGGAGAACGTGACGCTCACCATCGCGCCCGGCGAGCGGGTGGCGCTGGTCGGCGAGAGCGGCGGCGGCAAGAGCACCCTCCTGAACCTGGTCCTGGGCTTCCTGCGCCCGTCCGAGGGACGCGTCCTGGTCGACGGCGCCGACCTGCGCGAGCTGGACCTGGACAGCTGGCGGGCGGCCCTGGCGTACGTGCCGCAGCGCCCCCACCTGTTCACCACCTCCGTGGCCGACAACATCCGGCTGGGCGCGCCCGGCGCGACCCTGGAGGAGGTCCGGCGGGCGGCCGCCGCCGCGCACGCCGACTTCGTGGACGGCCTGCCCCAGGGTTTCGACACCGTGGTCGGCGAGCGCGGCGCGAACCTGTCGGCCGGCCAGCGGCAGCGCGTGGCCCTGGCCCGGGGCTTCTGCCGCCCGGACGCCACGGCGCTGCTGCTCGACGAGCCCACCGCCCGCCTCGACGGCCGCAGCGAGGCCGCCGTCGTGGCCGCCACCGCGCAGCTCGCGCGGGGGCGCACCGCCGTCATCGTCGCCCACCGGCCCGCGATGATCGACCTCGCCGACCGGATCGTGCGGGTGCACGAGGGCCGCGTCGTCTCCGACACCACCCGCGACCGGCCGGCCCACCCGGACGGCGACGATCTCCGGGAGCCGCAGGGCGTGGCCTCCCTTCCCGAGGGGAGCGCGCGATGAACCGGCGCATGGGCACCCGGCTGGTGTGGGCCGTGCTGGCCGGGGCGGCCGCCGACCTGGCGGGGCTGGGGCTGATCGCGGCCGCCGCCTGGCTGATCACCAGGGCCGCGCAGCAGCCGTCCCTGGCCGCGCTGAGCGTGGCGATCGTGGCGACCAGGGCGTTCGCGACCGGCAAGGGCGTCTTCCGCTACGCCGAACGGCTCACCGGCCACGACGTGGCCCTGCGCGCCCAGGCCGGCACCCGCGAGCGGCTCTACCAGGCGCTCGTCCCGCCCCAGCGTCCCCGCCACGGCGGCGCCGACCTGCTCAGCCGCATGGTGGACGACACCGAGGCCGTCCAGGACCTGCTGGTCCGCGCGCTGCTCCCGGCCGCCGCCGCGCTGCTGACCGGGCTGGCCGCGGTCGCCATCGGGCTGTTCGTGCTGCCGCTGACCGCGCTGGTGCTGGTGGCCGGGCTCGTGGTGGCGGGCGTGCTGCTGCCCGCCGCGACCGCCGCCGCCGCGCGCCGCTGGTCGGCCCGGATCGCCCCGGCCAGAGCCGCGCTGGCGGCCCGCGTGGCCGACCTCGTGCACGGCTCGGCCGACCTGGCCGCCTACGGCGCGGGCGAGCGGGCCCTGTCCGGCGCGCTGGCCGCCGACGAGGCGCTGGCCGCGCAGGAGCGCCGCCAGTCGCGCGTGCACGCCGCCGCGCTCGCGGTCGGGACGCTGGCCCAGGGCCTGACGGTGGCCGCCATCGTGCTGCTCGCCCAGGGGGCGGGCGCCGGGTCCGTCGCCACGGCGGTGCTCGCGCTGACCGCGCTGGTGTCGTTCGAGCCGGTGCTGCCGCTGGCGGCGGCGGGCGAGCGCATGGCCGGGATCACCGCCGCGATCCGGCGGCTGCGCGAGGTCCGCGCCGCCGCGCCGGCCGTCACCGAGCCCGCCGCGCCCGCGCCCGTGCCGTCGGCTCCGCTGACGGTCGAGGTCGACGACCTCGTCGTCCGCCACCCCGACGCCGCGCGGCCCGCGCTCGACGGCGTCTCCCTGCGCCTGACCCCCGGCCGCCGGGTGGCGATCGTCGGCCCGAGCGGGGCGGGCAAGAGCACGCTGCTGGCCGCGCTGATGCGCCTGGTCGAGCCCGAGTCGGGAAGCGTGCGCGTCAACGGGACCGACCTGCGCGACCTGTCCGGCGACGACGTCCGCACGCTGATGACCGGCCTCACCCAGGACCCGTACATCTTCCGCACGACCCTGCGCGACAACCTGCGCCTGGCCGGGCCGGACGCCGGCGACGAGCGGCTGGCGGCGGCCGTGCGGGAGGCCAGGCTCGGCCCGTGGGTCGAGCGCACCGGCTGGGACGCCGAGCTCGGCGAGGACGGCAGGACCGTCTCCGGCGGCCAGCTCCAGCGCCTGGCCCTGGCCAGGGCGCTGCTGTACGACCCGCCCGTGCTGCTGCTGGACGAGCCCGCCGAGGCGCTGGACGAGGAGACCGCCGACCGCCTGATGGCCGACCTGCTGGACGTCATCCGCGACCGCACCACCGTGCTGGTGACCCACCGGCTCAAGGGCCTGGAGTCGGTGGACGAGGTCGTGGTGCTCGACGAGGGCCGCGTCGTCCAGCGCGGGCGGCACGACGAGCTGGTGGCGGCGCCCGGCTACTACCGCGACCTGTGGGAGTCCGAGGCGCTGACCAGGCGCTGACCAGGCGCTGACCGATCCTTCGCCTTCGCTTTGAGTTTGCGTCGCCATCAGGTTTATGATGCAAACCTGTTTGCGGGTAAGAGGAGTTGGCATGGTGGACGACGATCGAGCGCGTACTCCCGAGGAGACGCTGCGGCTGATCGAGCAGCAGCGCACCGCCACGGTCCGGCGCCTGCACGGCGACCCCGTGCTGCTCTACGTCCCCTGGGGCGTGGCCTGGCTGCTCGGCTTCACGGCGCTGTTCCTGCACTACGGCCTCGACGGCGTCCCCTATGCGCCGATCTCCCGCCCGCAGGCGCTCATGGTGCTGTTCGCGGGCATGTCGCTGGCCGGGGCCATCGCGATCTTCGGCATGGTGCGGCTGGGGGCGCAGGTCCGCGGCGAGAGCTCGGCCAAGGGCATGATGTACGGCTACGCCTGGACGGCCGGCCTGGTCTCCATGACGGTGCTCGCCATCCGCTTCAGCCCCCAGCTCCCCGCCACCGAGAGCGGCCTGCTGTGGGGCGGCGGATTCATGATGCTCGTCGCGCTGCTCTACATGGCCGGCGGCGCGATCTGGACGTACTGGCCGATGTTCTTCGTCGGCGTGTGGGCGGCGGTGGTCAACGGGGTGGGCGTCATGCTCGGCGCCGGCTGGCACGCGCTGCTGACGGCCGTGCTGACCGGCGGCGGCTACATCGCGGCCGGCGTCGTGCTGCGGCGGCGGATGTGAGCCCCGACGGGGCCGTCCCCGAGCTCGACCCGGTGATCCACGCGCAGGCCAGGCTGCGGGTGGTCGCCACGCTCAACACCCTCGGCGGGCGCGACGAGATCGCCTTCCCCTCGCTGAAGGACCTGCTCGGGATGACGGCCGGCAACCTCTCGGTGCACCTGACCAAGCTGGAGGACGCCGGTTACGTCCGCATCACCAAGACCCACAAGGGCCGCACCCCCGTCACCTACGTCGCGCTCACCCAGCGCGGACGGCTGGCCTTCGAGGACTACACCAAGGCGATCCGCGCCTTGCTCGACAACGCTGGAGGAACCCCATGACGGCCCTCGCCAGAACGGTGGAGGTCACCCGCCGCTACGGGGACGTGCTCGCGCTCGACCGCGTCTCGCTCGACATCCGGGCAGGAGAGCTGGTCGGCCTGCTCGGCCCGAACGGCGCGGGCAAGTCCACCCTGATCAACCTGTTCGTCGGGCTGCGCCGCCCGACCTCCGGCACGGTCGAGCTGTTCGGCGGCTCGCCCCAGGACCCCGTCATCCGCCGGGGCATCGGCGTCACCCCGCAGGAGACCGGCCTGCCCGAGTCGCTGCGGGTCGGCGAGATCGCCGACTTCGTGCGCGCCCACTTCCCCGACGCGCTCGGCAGGGACGAGCTGCTCGGCCGCTTCGGCCTGAGCGACCTGGTCAAGCGGCAGGTGGGCGGGCTGTCCGGCGGCCAGAAGCGGCGCCTGGCCGTCGCGCTGGCCTTCGCCGGCCGCCCGCGCCTGGTGTTCCTGGACGAGCCGACGACCGGCCTCGACGTCGAGGCCAGGCGCACCCTCTGGGACGGCATCCAGTCCTTCCACGCCGAAGGCGGCACGGTCGTCCTGACCAGCCACTACCTGGAGGAGATCGAGGCGCTGGCCGAGCGCGTGGTCGTCGTCGGGCAGGGCCGCGTCCTGGCCGACGACACCGTACGGGCCGTGCGCGACATGGTGGGCGTGCGGCGCGTCTCGCTCGACGCCGAGGACCTGCCCGAGCTGCCCGGCGTGCTCAGCACCGAACGCCAGGACGGCCGCGTCAGCCTGCTGACCGCCGATCCCGACCGGCTGGTGGTCGAGCTGGTGCGCAGCGGCACCCCGTTCTCCGGGCTGGAGGTCAGGCCGACCACGCTGGAGGAGGCCTTCCTCACCATCACCTCGACCTCGCCCCCCAAGGAGAGCGCGCATGTCTAGCCTGATCGTGGCCCACACCCGGCTGCAGCTCGTCGAGCAGTTCAGGGTGCCCATCGGGATCCTGGCCAGCTCCATGTTCCCGGCCATCTCGATGCTGGCGTTCGTGGTGCCGTTCGCGGGCGGCGACCCGGCGGCGGCGACGTCGGCGACGGGGGCGCTGATGTTCTTCGGCGCCATGTCCTCGGCGGTGATCGGGCTCAGCGCGTCGGTCTCGCAGGACCGTGAGCAGCCCTGGGAGCCCTACACCCGCACGCTGCCCGCCGGGCCGTTCCCGCGCCTGGCCGGGCGGATGGTCTCGACGGTGGTCCTGATGCTGCTGTCGGTGGTGCCGGTGCTGGTGGTCGCGGCCCTGCTGACCGAGGCGGTCATCACGCCGGTCCGGCTGGCCCTGGGGCTGGCCGCGCTGGTCGCCGGAGGGGTGCCGTTCATGCTGATCGGCCTGTTCCTGGGCCTGACGCTGCCGTCGAAGGCGGCGCTGGCGGTGGCGCAGATCGTCTTCTTCCCCGTGGCGATCGTGGGCGGGCTGATCCTGCCGCCGCAGATCCTGCCGGACATCGTGGAGGCCTTCTCGCCGTACGTCCCGTCCAGGGGCGCGGCCGAGCTGATCTGGGCGGCCATCTCGGGGGTCCGTCCCGACGGGGTCGCGCTGGTCATGCTGGGCGTCTGGACGGTGGTCGCGGCGGCGGCCGCGGCGTGGGCCTACCGCCGCGACGAGGGCCGCCGTTTCGCCTGACGGGGGCCGGCGTCCCGCCTGGGGGCGGCGGTTCGCCTGATGGGGGGGTGTGCCGCCGAGTCCGCAGCGATCTCAACGGCACACCCGTCTCCGGGAGGGGGTCCTTGTGTTTACTTCTTCTCTTGGAGGGTGACGGTGGTCTCCGCGGACCGGCCGTCCCTCATATATGTGATCTTGACCTGTTGGCCCGGTTTGAAACCTCTGACCTGTCCAACAACCGTATCGCCTGAGTCAACAGGTGTGTCCCCAATCTTGGTGATCAGGTCGCCCTCCTGCAGCCCGGCCCTGGCCGCCGGGCTGTCCGCGGTCACCTGCCGGATCAGCGCGCCGGGCACGTCGCCGGTGGCGTCGGTGACGCTCACGCCGAGGAAGGCGTGGCTGACCTTGCCGCTCTTGATGAGCTGCTCGGCGACCTGCTTGGCGGTGTTGACCGGGATCGCGAAGCCGACGCCGCCGCCGGCCGCGTCGGAGGCGATGGCGGTGTTGATGCCGACCAGCGCGCCCGCCGCGTTCACCAGCGCGCCGCCGGAGTTGCCGGGGTTGATCGCGGCGTCGGTCTGGATGACGTCGCCGATGGTGGTGCCCTCCACCGGGCTCTGCTGCTGCTCGCCGCCGAAGCCGGGGGGAAGCTGCTGACGCTGCTCGCCGCCCAGCTTGAGCGTACGGTTCAGGGCGCTGACGATGCCCCTGCTGACCGACCCGTCCAGGCCGAGGGGGCTGCCCATGGCCAGCACGTCGTCGCCGACCTTGAGCTGGTCGCTGTCGCCCAGCGTGGCCTTGGTCAGCCCCGAGACGCCCTCGGCCTTGATGACCGCGAGGTCGGTGGCCGGGTCGGTGCCCACGACGGTGGCCTTGGCCGTCTTCCCGTCGCTGAACTTGACCGTCATCTGACCCCCGCCCTGCGAGGCGCCGACGACCACGTGGTTGTTGGTGAGGATGAGGCCGTCCTCGGAGAGCACGACGCCCGACCCCTCACCCGTCTGCCCCTGGATCATGACCACCGACGGCTGCACCCGCTCGGCCACCTCGGCGGTGGACAACTGGTTGGAGGCGGCCCTGAGCACCGGGCTCGGCGCGCTGACCACCTGCTGCGGCTCGGGCTGGAACGCGGTCGCGACGGCGGCCCCCACGACACCGCCGCCGATGGCCATCGCGGCCAGCGCGAGCCCGGCGACGGCCTTCTGCCCGGCGTTGAGCCGCGCCTTGACGGGGGTGGACGGCGGAGGAGGAGGCGGCTGCTCCATGACGATCGTGTCCCGTCGGGGGAAGCCCCCGGCGGCCGGCGGGGTGGCGCCGAACTGGCTCCACCCACCGGTGCCCTGCTCGCGAGGCTCGTTCGCGTTCATCTGTCATCTCCCTCAAGTCCCTATGACTCAAGGGTGCCAAGAGGGGCGTAAGAGCTGGTTAAGGCGCTGATCGGAACTCTGTGAGACGACTCACTCACACCTTATCTCCGCTGCTCACCGCCCGGACGTATCCAGACAAAAGCAGAAAAGAATCTACAAATGCGAATCGTCACAGGGGTATTGGTCACAGCGGGGGCGCTGCTCAGCGTACGGGGCGCTGCTTGAGCCCGGTTCAGCCGGAGGGCGGGGTACGGCGGTCGCGGGTGGCGGTTCTCACCGCGACGACCACGATCAGCGCCGCGACGATGAGGACGGCCAGCAGCGCGAGGATCACGGTGGGTCCGAAGAGCATGAACGACTCCTGGTTGGGCGGGCCGGAATGTGGGCGGTGGCTCAAAGGTGCAGCGGCGGGAGGACGCCGAGTGCTCGCAGCACTCCTACCACTATGGCGACGGGGATGATCATCATCATCCCCGTGCGACGGATTTTCCGGTACAGGTGCGCCATCCTGCGCGCCTCACGCCACTCCCGCTCGTGAGCCTGCCGCGCCCGTAACTCTGCGATCTGCGCTCTGCTGACGACCTTGAGCCTGCTCCGGTCGATCTCCTGGGGCATGACCCCATTCTGGTGCCCGATGCGGCCTTCGTTCCACCGGCAGGTCCGGTCAGCGGCGGGCGCGGACGGCCGCTTCGATGCGCAGGGCGAAGCCGCCCAGGGCGATCACCAGATAGACGAGCAGCCAGGCGGTGGGCTCGTCCTGCCACGGCCTGACGATGGTGAGCACCGACAGCGCCAGGCCCAGGCAGATGGCGAGGGTGCCGATCGTGCGCACCGCCGAGGCGGGGTCACTGTCGCCCCCCTCGGACGCCATGAGGACGGGGACCTGGTTGGGGACACGGTCGTCGGCGTGCTCGCCTGCTGAAGAGGTCACGGGTCCAGAGGCTGCCACCCCGAGATCAAGATCCGATAGCTGCCGGATCTACGATCGGACGACGAGGAGCCGCGGCCTCCGCCTGGTACGGGGTCAGGTCTGGAGGGAGCGCCAGGATTCCAGCGTGGCTTCGGCGATCGTCTCGATGCGCCGGCCGTACGCCGGATGGCCGTCGGACACGAAGCTGCCGTCCCGGACCGGGAGGTCGCGGAAGGTGGCGCGGAAGTGCCGGGGCGGCCCGCCCGGCGGGAGCGGCGCGTACGCCGACAACGGCTCCAGGTCGTGGACCGGCCGCCTCCCGCGCCGGTTCCTGGCCACCTGGCGGGCTCCCACGCGGAGCAGCGCGTCCAGGCCCCGGTCCAGGCAGAGCTGCAACTGGCGGTACTGGCCGTCCAGGTACTTCGGGTGCGCCCCGGACGGATGCTGCAGGAAGTAGGCGCAGACCACCACCGCGTGCCACCGGTACATGCCGGGATCGCCCTGCTCTTCGGCCAGGACGGCGTGGTAGTAGTCCACGCAGGCGCCCAGCGGTCCGGCGGACGCGCCGCACTCGCACCGGGCCACGGTCGGACGATCCGTCATGGCCCGCACCCTAGGCGGCCGCGAGCGGCGCTGTCGAGGCGCCGGCCTCGACCGGGCGGCCCGGCGGCACCCTCGCGTCACGTGCCGCCGGGGCGTTCGCGGTCATCGGTCAGGTACGGGCGGGCCAGTATTCGTCTCTCAAGAGGCGCTTGTAGAGTTTGCCGGTCGGGTGGCGCGGCAGCTCGTCGCGGAAGTCGACCGACTTCGGGCACTTGTAGTGGGCCAGGTGCTCCCGGCAGTACGCGATCAGCTCCGCCTCCAGCGCCGGCCCCGCCTCCGCCGCCGTCATCGCCTGGACCACGGCCTTGACCTGCTCCCCCATCTCCTCGTCCGGCACCCCGAACACGGCCACGTCGGCCACCTTGGGGTGGACGGCCAGCACGTTCTCGGCCTCCTGCGGGTAGATGTTCACCCCACCCGAGATGATCATGTACGAGCGGCGGTCCGTGAGGTACAGGAAGCCGTCGGCGTCCAGGTAGCCGATGTCGCCGAGGGTGGTCCAGCCCCGCCCCTTCGGGTCCTGCGCCGAGCGGGTCTTGTCGGGGTCGCCGTGGTACTCGAAGCGGGCGCCGTTCTCGAAGTACACCGTGCCGTGCTCGCCCGGTGGCAGGTCCTCGCCCTCCTCGTCGCAGATGTGCACGACGCCGAGCAGCGAGCGGCCGACCGTGCCCTTGTGCTCGAGCCAGTCCTCGGAGCCGACGTAGAGGAAGCCGTTGCCCTCGGTGCCCGCGTAGTACTCGTGGATCACCGGCCCCCACCAGGAGATCATCTGCTCCTTGACCGGCACGGGACACGGCGCGGCGGCGTGGATGGCGCAGACCAGCGACGACAGGTCGTACTTCTTGCGGGTCTCCTCCGGCAGCTTCAGCATCTTGATGAACATCGTCGGGACGAGCTGCGAGTGCGTCACCCCGTACCGCTCGACCAGCCGCAGGTACTCCTCGGGGTCGAAGCGTTCCATCACCACCACCGTGGCGCCGAGCCGCTGGAAGGACAGGCAGTAGCGCAGCGGCGCGGCGTGGTACAGCGGCGCGGGCGAGAGGTAGACGCTGTCGGCCGACGGCGCGAACAGCGCCTGGATGAGCCGGACCAGCGTGTTCGACTCGGTCAGCGGCGCCAGCGAGGCGGCCACCTTGACGCCCTTCGGACGGCCGGTCGTGCCCGAGGAGTAGAGCATGTCGGCGCCCTGGCACTCGTCGGCGATCGGGGTGACCGGGCAGCCGGCCACCGTCTCCTCGTAGGAGACGAAGCCGTCGGCGACGCCGTCGAGCATGAGCCGCAGCTCCACGCGCGGCGTGGCCTCGGTGATCGAGGTGGCCACCTCCGCCAGGTTCGCGCTGGAGATGAAGGCCCGGGCGCCGCAGTTGTCCACGATGTAGGCGAGTTCGTCGGTCTGCAGGCGGGAGCTGATCGGCGTGTAGTACAGGCCCGCGCGGTGCGCGGCCCAGGCGATGGCCAGGAAGAGCGGGTGGTTGGCGAGCATGAAGGCGACGTGGTCGCCGGGCTTGAGCCCGGCCGCGCGGAAGGCGTGGGCCAGGCGGTTGGACTCCTCTTCGAGCTCGCGGTAGGTGAGGACCTGCCCGGAGCCCGCCATGATCACAGCGGGCTTGTCGGGGGTGACGGCTGCGATGGCTCCCGGGTACATATTAGAACAGTATTCGGTCCGTCGGCGGCGGCGCTAGGGCGCGCCGAAGCCGCGGCCCCCCGGCGGAGGGCCGCGGCTTTCGAGTCCGCCGGCGCCGGGATCTACTCGGCGGGGATCACCGAGCCCTCGTACTTCTGCTTGATGAAGTCCTTGACCTTCGGGTCCTGGAGCAGCTTGCCGAGGGTGACGATGTTGGCGTCCTTCTCGTGGCCGGCCTGCACGACGAGCCCGTTGACGTACGGGTTGCCCTCGGTCTTCTCCAGCACCAGCGCCTGACTGGCGGGCTTGAGCCCGGCCTCGATGGCGTAGTTGCCGTTGATCACCGCGGCGTCCACGTCGTCGAGCGAGCGCGGGAGCTGGGCCGCCTCAAGGGGCTTGAACTGCAGCTTCTTGGGGTTGTCCGTGACGTCGCGCTCGGTGGCCGCGGTGCCGGCGCCGTCCTTGAGCTTGACCAGGCCGTTGTCGGCGAGCAGCTTGAGCGAGCGGCCGAGGTTCGTGGCGTCGTTGGGGACGGCCACGGTGGCCCCGTCCGCCAGCGCCGACAGCGAGGTGATCTTCTTGGAGTACAGGCCGAGCGGCTCCAGGTGCACCGGGGTGACGAAGCTCAGCTTGGTGCCCTTGGAGGCGTTGAAGTCGTCCAGGTAGGGCTTGTGCTGGAAGAAGTTGGCGTTCAGCTGGCCCTCGTCGAGCTGCACGTTCGGCTGGACGTAGTCGGTGAACTCGACTATCTCCAGCTTCAGCCCGGCGGCGGGGGCCAGGTTGTCCTTGACGAACTTCAGGATCTCGCCGTGCGGGACGGGGCTCGCGCCCACCTTCAGCACCGTATCGGCCGACTCGGCGGCGGGGGTGGTGGTCGCGGACTGCGACGTACCGCATGCGGCGAGCAACAGGGACAGCGCGGCAGCACCCAATATCGAGCGAATCTTCATGATTTTTCCCTTACTTATGTGAAATGCGCCGAGCGACCCAGTCGCCCAGACTCTGCAGAATTTGCACGATGACGATGAGCAGGACGACGGTCACGATCATCACGAGCGTCTCGAACCGCTGGTAGCCGTAGCGCACGGCCAGGTCGCCGAGCCCGCCGCCGCCGACGGTGCCCGCCATGGCCGAGTACCCGATGAGCGCGACGATCGTGACGGTCAGCCCCGACACCAGGCCCGGCAGCGCCTCGGGCAGCAGGACCTTGCGCACGATGGCGGTCCGGCTGGCCCCCATGGCCTGCGCGGCCTGGACGACGTCGGTGCCGACCTCGCGCAGCGCCGTCTCGACCAGCCGGGCGAAGAACGGCACGGCCCCCACGGTCAGCGGCACCACCACGGCCGCGGTGCCGATCGTGGTCCCGATGACGAGCCGGGTGAACGGGATGATCGCGATCATCAGCACGATGAACGGCAACGACCGCCCGATGTTGACGACGATCCCCAGCACGGACTTCACCGCCGGCAGCGGGCGCAGCCCGTCCCGGTCGAAGGCCACCAGCGCCACGCCCAGCGGCAGCCCGAACAGCACGGTGAACAGCGTGGCCCACCCCACCATCTGGGCGGTCTCCCACGTGGCCGGCCACAGCAGCGGCACGATCTCTTCCCAGGTCATGCGGCCTCCCCCGCGACTTCGACGAGCAGCCCCGACTCCCGCAGGAACGACAGCGCCGAGGACGACTCCGCGCCGGTCAGCGCCACGCGCAGGCGGCCGACCGAACCGCCGGCCAGGTCCTCGATCGAGCCGCCGAGGATGTTGACGTCCACGTCGAACCTGCGCGCCAGCTCCGAGACCAGCGGACGGCCCGGGTCACCGGTGAAGGTGAGCGTGACGGAACCGGCCGGAGCGGGCTCGGGCAGCGGGAAGATCTCCCTGGTCAGGCGGGATCCGGGGGTCCTGATGAGGTCGGCGATCGTCCCCGACTCCTCGACGCGGCCCCCGGCCATGATGGCCACCGAGTCGCAGACGCTCTTGACGACGTTCATCTCGTGGGTGATGAGCAGGATCGTCAGGCCCAGCTCGGCGTTGAGCCGCTTGAGCAGGGCGAGGATCGACTGGGTGGTGGCCGGGTCCAGCGCGGAGGTGGCCTCGTCCGACAGCAGCACCGACGGGTTGCCCGCCAGCGCCCTGGCGATGCCGACGCGCTGCTTCTGGCCGCCGGAGAGCTGGTGGGGGCGGTCGCCGCCGCGTCCCTGGAGGCCGACGAGGTCGAGCAGCTCGGCCACGCGCCGCTGCCGTTCGGCCCTGGGCACGCCCATGACCTCCAGCGGGAATGCGACGTTGCCGGCCACCGTGCGCGAGGACAGCAGCGCGAAGTGCTGGTGGATCATGCCGATGCGCTGCCTGGCGCGGTTGAGCTCGCGGCCGGGCAGGGCGGTCAGGTCCTGCCCGGCGACGGTGACCGTGCCCGCGGTGGGGCGTTCGAGCAGGTTGACGCAGCGCAGCAGCGTGCTCTTGCCGGCGCCGCTCTGGCCGAGCACGCCGTAGATCTCGCCCTCGCGCACATGCAGGTCGACGCCGTCGAGCGCGACGGTCTGGCCGTACTGCTTGCGCAGGCCGGAAGCCTGGATCACGAAATTTCCCCACGAGTGAGAGCGGCCTGATGGCGGGCCGCTTCCTTACACGAACATCACCGTCGCAGCGGTGGGATCTAGTGGCTGCCCGGAGGGAACGGCAGGTGGCTCAGCCTGCGCAGCACGAAGCAAAAAGTGTGGATCATGGTGACCTTCGAGGAGAACGGGCGGGATCTGGTCTCTAACGGGCCGGCATTCGCCCCATACGCATGCGACAACACATGGCGTCCCGGTGGGCGCGGTGGTCGTTCGCGTATGCCTCGTTCACGCCGGTGCTAACGCCGCCTTTACATACTCCTATTCCGGGGAATTGTGGTGATCTGCGTCACTCAGCACCGCGGTGAGGAAACCGCCGCGCGGGGCGGGGCGGTTGTACCGGGCCGCGAGGGCGGCGGCTTCGACCGTACGCGCCCGCCAGCCGCGGGCCGTCAGCCGGGCGACGGCGTCCTCGCCAGGGCCGCCCTTCCAGAGCGTGGCGATCCGCCGCAGCTCGGGCATCGTGCGCGCCCGCTCGGCGAGCACGGCGGCCGCGGCCGGGTCGTGCTCGAAGGCGAGCCTGCTGCCCGTCGCCGACAGCGCGCCGACGTCGTCGAGGAGCCGCCCGGCCTCGGCCGGGCTCAGGTAGATCAGCAGGCCCTCGATCAGCCAGGCCGTCGGCCGCGCCGGGTCGAACCCGGCCGCGCGCAGGGTGCCCGGCCAGTCCTCGCGCAGGTCCACCGGCACCGGGACGCGTTCGCACCGCGCCGTCGCGGCCAGCCCGCGCAGCACGCCGTCCTTGAACGCCAGCAGTTCGGGCAGGTCGAGCTCGAACAGCCGCACGCCCGGCGGCCAGTCGAGCCGGAAGGCGCGGGCGTCGAGCCCGGCGGCCGGCAGGACGACCTGGTCGCAGCCGCAACCGCTCAGGTAATCGTCGAAGAACCTGGTCCTGAACACCAGGTGGGCGCTGAAGAGATCACCCGCCCCGCTCCCCCGCCCCGCATCCGGCGACCCGGCGTCCGCCGCCGCCACGAAGGCGCCCGCGTACGGGTCGTCGAACAGCCGGCCGGGCCGCTCGCTCTCGCGTGCCCGTAACCAGGCCGCGCCCACCGCCGTCCTCGCCACCCCATTCATATCGCTGACGATACATCTCCAGCGATACACTCGGCCGGCATGAACGTGGCACGACTGCGAAGGCTCGGACGGCGGCTGGTGGAGCTGTCCAAGACGGCGGCCGGCGAGACCAAGGGCCCGCCCCTCACCCCCGGCGAGGAGGCCGTCTTCGAGGACGTGCTGCGCCACCCCGGCGGCACCGTCGGCGAGATCCAGGCCAGGACGGGCTTCGTCCAGAGCCACGTGTCGGCCTCGGTGGCCCGGATGCGCGAGCGCGGCCTCGTCCGGACCGAGCCCGACCCCGGCGACGGGCGGCGCACCCTCGTCACGCTGACGGAGCCCGCGCTGGCCGCGGTCCACCGCCGGGCGGCCAGACCGGTCGAGGAGGCGGTGCGCGCGGCCGTGGGCGACGATCCCGAACGCGCGGCCCGCGTCATGGCGCTGCTGGAGGAACTGGAGGCCCTGCTGCTCCCCGGCTGACCCCGGCCCGCCGCTTTCTTCAGGCCCCTGTACATGGAGCCGCCCCGCCGCGCCCTGAGAGCAGGGTGCGGCGGAGCGGCGCCGGGTGCGGCGTCAGGCCGCGACCGTGGTGGCGACCTCGGCCGGGGTCAGCGCGATGTCGAGGACCTCGCGCACGTCGCTGACCGCGTGGATGGTCAGCTCGTTGCGCACCTCCTCGGGCACGTCGTCGAGGTCGGGCTCGTTGCGGGCCGGGATGAGCACCGTGGTGATGCCCGCCCGGTGGGCGGCCAGCAGCTTCTGCTTGACGCCGCCGATCGGCAGGACCCGCCCGGTCAGCGAGATCTCACCGGTCATGGCGACGTCGGCGCGGACCTGGCGGCCCGACAGGAGCGAGGCCAGCGCGGTGGTCAGCGTCACGCCCGCCGAGGGGCCGTCCTTGGGGACGGCGCCCGCCGGGAAGTGCACGTGGACCGAGCGGTCCTTCAGCGCGGTGACCGGCAGCTCCAGCTCCGCGCCGTGCGAGCGCAGGTAGGACAGCGCGATCCGGGCCGACTCCTTCATCACGTCGCCGAGCTGGCCGGTCAGGGTCAGGCCGGTCTCGCCGGTCTCCGGGTCGGCCAGCGACGCCTCCACGTAGAGGACGTCGCCGCCGGCCCCGGTCACCGCCAGGCCCGTGGCCACGCCCGGCACGGAGGTGCGCTGGGTGGACTCGGGCAGCGACGACTCCGGCACGAACCGCGGCCTGCCGATGTAGCCGACCAGGTCGTCGGGGCCGACCGTGACGGGCAGCTCGTCCTTGGCCGCCACCTTGCGCAGGATCCTGGCGACCGCCCGCTCCAGCGAGCGCACGCCCGCCTCGCGGGTGTACTCGCCGGCCAGCCGCCGCAGCGCGCCGTCGTCGACCTTGACCTCCTCGGCGGTCAGCCCCGCGAGCTCAAGCTGCCTGGGCAGCAGGTGGTCGCGGGCGATGGCGACCTTCTCGTCCTCGGTGTAGCCGTCGAGGGTGACGACCTCCATGCGGTCGAGCAGCGGGCCGGGGATGGCCTCCAGCACGTTGGCCGTGGCCAGGAACAGCACGTCGGACAGGTCGAGCTCGACCTCGAGGTAGTGGTCGCGGAAGGTGTGGTTCTGGGCCGGGTCGAGGACCTCCAGCAGCGCCGCCGTAGGGTCGCCGCGGTAGTCGGCGCCGACCTTGTCGACCTCGTCGAGCAGGACGACCGGGTTCATCGAGCCGGCCTCGCGGATGGCCCGGACCACGCGGCCCGGCAGGGCGCCGACGTAGGTGCGCCGGTGCCCGCGGATCTCCGCCTCGTCGCGTACGCCGCCGAGCGCGACCCTGACGAACTTGCGGCCCATCGCGCGCGCCACCGACTCGCCCAGGGACGTCTTGCCGACCCCGGGAGGACCGGCGAGGGCCAGGACGGCGCCGCTGCGCCGGCCGCCCACCACGCCGACGCCCTTGTCCTGGCGGCGCTTGCGCACGGCCAGGTGCTCGATGATGCGGTCCTTGACGTCGTCGAGGCCCTTGTGGTCGGCGTCGAGCACGGCCCGCGCGCCCGCGATGTCGTAGTTGTCCTCGGTACGCTCGTTCCACGGGATGTCGAGCACCGTGTCCAGCCAGGTGCGGATCCAGCCGCCCTCCGGGGACTGGTCGGAGGTGCGCTCCAGCTTGTCGACCTCCTTGAGCGCGGCCTCGCGCACCTTCTCCGGCAGGTCGGCGGCCTCGACGCGGGCCCGGTAGTCCTCCTCCTCGCTCTCGGCGGTGTCGCCGTTGAGCTCCTTCAGCTCCTTGCGGACCGCGGCGAGCTGCTGGCGCAGCAGGAACTCACGCTGCTGCTTCTCCATGCCCTCCTGGACGTCCTTGCGGATCGTCTCGGCGACGTCGAGCTCGGCGAGGTGCTCGCGGGACCACTCGATGAGCCTGGCCAGGCGGTCGGCCGGGTCGGCGGCCTCCAGCAGCTCGACCTTCTGGGCGGTGGTCAGCCACGGGGTGTAGCCGGAGCTGTCGGCCAGCACCGAGGGGTCGTCGATCTGGTTGACCTGGTCGACGACCTGCCAGGCGCCGCGCTTCTGCAGGATGGTGGTGGCCAGGGCCTTGTACTCCTTGGCCAGCTCCTGGGCGCGCTCGCCGGCCGGGACCGTGTCGATCGTGTCGGCCTCGACCCACAGCGCTGCGCCGGGGCCGGTGGTGCCGGTGCCCACGCGCACGCGGTTGACACCGCGGACCACGGCGGCGGGCTCACCGCCGGGCAGCCTCCCGACCTGCTCGATCACCGCCTGGACGCCGACGGCGCCGTAACGGCCGTCGATCCGGGGAACGAGGAGGACCCGCGGCTTGTTACCACCGGACGCGCGAGCCGCGTCGATCGCAGCACGCACCTCGGAGTCGGACAGGTCCAGCGGAACCACCATGCCCGGCAGGACGACCTCGTCGTCGAGCGGCAGGACCGGGAGGATCAAGCTCTCACTCATGCGAACTCCAAAGGGTTGAGTTATACCGACTCAATTCATTGGAGCGCGCTGTTGTTCCCAACCTTGCCGATGTTCGCTCACGGCGATCGTAATGTTGTAAGCGATACCTGAGGGTGACGTCAGGATCAGACCTTGGTCTGACGCCCGGCCGCCCGCCTTTCCGTATTCTTGACCAGGTGAATCACCGTCCCCGGCGCTCCGCGCCCCTCGCCTCCCGGGGCGACGCGCGCACCGGCCCTCCGAAGTCGCCCGGAGGAGCGGCCGGGCGGTTCGCCGTGGCGGTGTGGCGGGCCTTGCTGGCGGTGTCGCGGCCCTTCACGCTCGCGTTGCTGACGGGCAGCGCCGATCCCCCGTCCCGGCCGCGTTCCCGGTGGCTGCGGATGCCGGTGCCCGGATGGCTGGCGCCGCTGGTCCCGGTGAAGACGTACAGCGTGTTGCAGATCGCCGAGCTCCTGCTGGGGGTGGAGCTGTTCGGCGTGACGCTGTCCGCGGCGCAGGAGTGGAACGAGCAGGCCGCGGCCACGCCCGGTGATCCCGCGCCGCTCTGGGGCGGCGTCGTCGTCCTCGCGGCCCTGGCCGCCGGTCTGCCCGTGGTGCTGCGCAACCGGTGGCCGCTGGCGGCCTGGCGGGTGGCGGCCGTGCTGACCCCCGTCTCCGTCTGCGCCAGCCTCACGATCGGGCGGGACGAGGGCTACGCGCCCTACCCGGTCGCGGTGGGGGTGGCGTACCTGCTGGCGCTCTATTCCGTGGGCGTGCGCTGCGAGCGGCGGATCACGGTGGGGGCGGGGGTCCTCACCGTCCTGTTGTGCCTGGCCGTCGACGTCGACTCGACGCCGGTGGTGGCGGGCGCGGCCGTGGTCGTCCTGCTGTTCGGTTACAACGTGCGCGCCCGGCGCAACGCCACGGCCATGCTCGTCGAGGAGGAGCGGCGCACCCGGCAGGCCGAGGGCGCGCAGGCGGTGCTGGAGGAGCGCGCCCGCATCGCCCGTGAGCTGCACGACGTGGTGGCCCATCACATGTCGGTGATCGCCATCCAGGCGGAGGCGGTGCCGCTCAGGGCCGCGGGTGACGCGTCCCAGTTGGAGGCCGGGCTGGCCGAGATTCGCGCGTTGTCCCTGGAGGCCATCAACGAGCTGCGCCAGGTCCTCGGCGTCCTGCGCGACCCCGAGGGCCGCACCGACACCGCGCCGCAGCCCGGCCTCGACCGGCTGGAGGAGCTGGTGGCCAACGCCCGCAACGCGGGGCTGACCGTGGCGGTCGACCGGCGGCGGCCGATCGGGCGGCTGTCGCCCGCGGTGGGGTTGTCGGCGTACCGGATCGTGCAGGAGTCGCTCAGCAACGCGATGCGGCACGCGCCGGGGTCGAGCGTCACCGTCGAGATCACCGCCGACGCCGGCACGCTGCGCCTGCGCGTCGCCAACGGCCCCGGCCGCTCACCCGCCGCTGCGGCCGGCGCGGGCCAGGGGCTGGTGGGCATGCGGGAACGCGCGGCGCTGCTCGGCGGCACGCTCGACGCCGGGCCCACGCGCGGCGGCGGTTACCAGGTGAGCGCCACGTTACCGACGGAACCGCCGCCCGAGTCGTCGACCGGGCCGGCCGCAGGGCCGTCGGTTGGAAGCCTGCCAGGCGGGAAGCCGCCGATCGAGGAGAGGGAGAGCGCCGCGTGATCCGCGTGCTGATCGCCGACGACCAGGGGATGGTCCGCACCGGGTTCACCGTGTTCCTGAGCGGCCAGCCGGACATCGAGGTCGTCGGCGAGGCGGCCGACGGCCGCGAGGCCGTGACGCGGGCCGTCGCGCTGAGCCCCGACGTGGTGCTGATGGACGTGCGCATGCCGGTCATGAACGGGCTGGAGGCCACCCGGGAGGTGCTGGCGGCGTGCCCGGCGTCGAAGGTGCTCATCCTGACCACGTTCGACCTCGACGACTACGTCTACGAGGCGCTGCGGGCGGGGGCCAGCGGCTTCCTGCTCAAGGACGCCTCGGCGGCCCAGCTCGCCGAGGCCGTCCGGGTGGTCGCGGCCGGCGACGCGCTCATCGCGCCGGCCATCACCAAGCGGCTGATCCACGAGTTCGCCCGGCTGGGCGGGCCCCGTCCGCCGTCGGGGAGGCGTCCGGAGGAGCTGACCGAGCGCGAGACGGAGGTGCTCATCCTGGTCGCCCAGGCCATGTCCAACCAGGAGATCGCCCAGAAGCTGTTCGTGGCCGAGCAGACGGTCAAGACACATGTGGGCCGCATGCTGACCAAACTCGGGCTGCGCGACCGCGCCCAGGCCATCGTCTTCGCCTACGAAACCGGCCTCGTCCGCCCCGGCGAGTAACCCGTCCCTCGGGGACGGACACGACGGACGCCGGCACCGGAACACGGACGGACCCACGGCCCGCCAAGGGCCACAGCAAGCCCGCAAGCACTTGGTACGCCACGCGCCCCCGAACGGGAAGTACGGCGGTACGACGGAGACCAGGTCGGCAGGCACAGGACGTGCGTCCAGGGACGACAGGCGTTGGGGACCGCAGGCGTTGAGGACGCCGCGACCAGCGGCACAGCGGAGCCAGCGACGCCAGACGTCGGTGACCGCAAGCCTTGGGGACGACACGGCCAGCCGCACAGCGCAGCCAGGGACGCCGCGCATAGGGCACCGCAGGCGTAGGGACGACACGGCCATCGACCCAGCGGAGCCAGGGACGCCAGCGGGTGGGCAGCTCTACGAGACACCAGACGGTCCACCGAGACACCAGGCGGTCCGCACGGGGCACCAGGCGCTCCACGGGACGCCGACGGGACAGGGCGTCAGCGGTGGCGCGGGCGTAGGGAGGGGCGGGGCGGAACGGGCGTTTGGGCGGACTCATGAGACCCGGCGTTTCGGCGGGCGAGGGCGCGGTGCGGGGAGATGGCTTGGGTGGGGGGTGGTGGGACCATGGGGGCTGGAGACGATCGAATCTTGGAGGGAGGAGGCGTGGGGGCCGGTTCGGGGCGTATGTTCCGGGCGGTCGGCCGCGCGTGCCCCATGGATCCCCTTGAGCTCTTCCAGCAGGTGGCCGCCACCGTGCCCGCCTACCGTTCGTTCCTGGCCGAGCACGGTGTCGAGCCGGCGGACGTCACCACCTTGGAGCGCTTCAGCCGGCTGCCGATGACGTCCAAGGACGCCTACATCCGCCGTCACCCGCTCCCCGACCTCTGCCGGGACGGCGTGATCGGGGACATGATCGCCGTGTCGTCGGGCTCGACGGGGACGCCGTCGTTCTGGCCGCGCACGGTGGCCGACGAGCGGGTGATCGCCGCCCGCTTCGAGGAGGTCTTCCGGGACTCCTTCGGGGCCCGCGAGCGCCGTACGCTGGCCGTGGTCTGCTTCGCCCTGGGCACCTGGGTCGGCGGGCTGTTCACCATCGAGTGCTGTCGTCACCTGGCCGAACGCGGCTACCCGATCACCGTCGTCGCGCCGGGCACCGACCGCAGGGAGATCGCGCGGGTGCTGCCGGAGCTGGCGCCGCACTTCGACCAGGTGGTCCTGCTGGGCTATCCGCCGTTCCTGAAGAACGTCATCGACACCGAGCCGCTCCCCTGGGCCGACTGGAACGTCAAGCTGGTCACGGCGGGCGAGGTGTTCAGCGAGGAGTGGCGCACGCTGGTGGCCGAGCGGGCCGGGATCGCCGACCCGGTGCGCGGCGTCGCCTCCCTGTACGGCACCGCGGACGCCGGGGTGCTCGGCAACGAGACGCCGCTCTCGGTCGAGCTGCGCCGCTTCCTGTCCGGCCGTCCGGACACGGCCAGGGAGCTGTTCGGGGAGTCCCGGCTGCCGACCCTGGTGCAGTACGACCCCCGGGTGCGCTTCTTCGAGGAGCACGAGGGCACGCTGCTGTTCACCGGCGACAACGGCGTGCCGCTGATCCGGTACCACATCGCCGACGAGGGCGGGGTGATCCCGTACGAGCGCATGCTGGAGTTCGCCGGGCGGCACGGTTTCCGGACGGACCTCGCCGGCCCGCAGCATCCGTTCGTCTACGTGTTCGGCCGCAGCCATTTCACGCTGTCGTACTACGGCGCGAACGTCTACCCGGAGAACATCGCGGTGGGGCTGGAGCAGCCGGAGGTCAGCGGGTCGGTGACGGGCAAGTTCGTGATGGAGGCGGCCGAGGACGCCGACCACGACCGGCACCTGACGGTCACGGTGGAGCTGATGCCCGGTGAGAAGCCCAGCGACGAGGTCGCCCAGGCGGTGGGCGCCTCGATCCTGGCCCAGCTCCTGCGGCTGAACAGCGAGTTCGCGAACTATGTGCCGGTGGCGCAGCAGATGCCGTTCATCCGGTTGCGTGAGGCCGGAGACCCCGAGTACTTCCCGCCCGGGGCCAAGCACCGGTACACCCGCTGAGCGGGGTTGAGGCGCCGCTGCACCCGCTGGGGGAGGTTCAAGCCGCGTTACAACCGGTCAGGCGCCGGCGGAGTCCGCGTCGAGGGTGCGGCGGACGACGACGAGCGCCACGTCGTCCTCGCGCGCCCCGAACGCCCCCAGCATGCGCTCGGCGAAGTCCTCCAGGTCGTCCTCGACGGTCTCGGCGAGCTGCCTGGCCTTCTCCATGCTGTCGTCGAGCAGGACGTGCCGGTCCTCCAGCAGGCCGTCGGTGAACAGCATCATCGTGCCGCCGGGCGGCAGCTTGAGCCGGTCGACCTGGTACCGCTCGGGCACGGCGCCGAGCAGCAGGTTGCCCAGCGTGTGGTACGAGCTGCCGGGCCCGGCGAACAGCGGCGGCATGTGCCCGGCGTTGGCCAGCTCGATCTCGCCGGTGGCCGGGTCGATGAGCATCAGGCACACGGTGGCGGTCAGGCCCCGGTGGTAGCGCCGCATCATCTGGTTGAGCAGGTCGAGGGAGGCGCTCAGGTCCACCTGGGCGATGAGCGAGGCGCGCAGGGCGTGGCGCACCTCGGCCATGACGGTCGCGGCGTGCAGGGAGTGGCCCTCCACGTCGCCGACGGCGACCAGCACGCGTCCGTCGACCTGCAGCACCTCGTAGAAGTCGCCGCCGACCTCGACGTTGTCCACGGCGGGCTGGTAGCGCAGCGCGACCTGCAGGCCCGGCACCTCGGGGATGCGGCTGGGCAGCAGGCTGCGCTGCAGCGTCAGCGCGATGTCGTGCTCCTCGGTGTAGGCGCGCAGCGCGCCCAGCGCCAGGGCCAGCTCCTGGCCGAGCTGGCGCAGCAGGTTCACCTCGTCGGCGTCGAGCGGCGAGACGGCCTCGACGCCCAGGTAGACCGGCGACGGGGAGTTCTTGGTGCGGCAGAGCACGCCGGTGGTGGAGTCCTCGGCGCGCACGTCGGGCAGCAGGCCCTGCCACTCGGTGCTGGCCAGGGTGAACACCTTGGCTCTGGCGGCGTCCTTCAGCGCCCGCTCGGACAGGCGTTCCAGCACGTCGGGCGCGGCGGCCTGGGCGTCGGCGGGCTCGCCGGGACGGGCGCGGAAGCGCCGGACCCGCCCGTCGGGCAGCATGGCGAGCGTGCCGCTGTAGCGGCCGAGCACCTCGGCGGTGCCCTCGACGGCCACGGTCAGCAGCTCGTCGAAGGTCTCGGCCTCGTTCATCCGCAACGTCACCTCGGCGAGCTTGGCCAGGCGCTCGGCCATCAGCTCGGCCCGCCAGCGCGCCCGGTAGTAGCGCAGCATGGCCTCGACGGTCGCGGCGAACTCGGTCGGCTCGATGGGCTCGCTCAGGTAGGCGTCGGCGCCGCGTTCCAGCCCCTCGGTGCGGTCGGCGGGGGTGATCGCGTTGGCCGACACCTGGATGACGGGGATGGAGGCGGTGGCCGGGTTGGCCTTGATCAGCTCGCAGACCTCGTAGCCGCCGATGTCGGGCAGGCGGACGTCGAGGACGACCAGGTCGACCTGGTTGTCGGCGAGCAGTCCGAGGGCCTCCTCGCCGCCCCTGGCCTCCAGCACCTGGTGCCCGGATCGTCGTAGCCAGCTCGACAGGATGTAGCGCTTGGTGGGGGTGTCGTCCACCACCAGCACGCGTGCGGACTCAGACATCCTGGTCCTCTCCAGCACCGCCGTTCTCGCCCTGGCGGGCGCTGCGGATGGCCTGCAGGAGTTGTTCCCTGCGCAGCCCGTGCTTGGACAGTACCGGCCGGTTGCCGGGGGCGTGTTGCGGGGCGATGGTCACGATGACGACCGGGATGTCGCTCAGCCGCTCGTCCTCGGCCATCTGGTGCAGCAGCACGTTGCCGTCCACGCGGGGCATGAGCAGGTCGACCAGGATCACGTCGGGCGGGGTGGCGGCCATGACGTCGAGCGCGGCGGCGCCGTCGGCGGCCTCGTCCACGTGGACGGTGAAGCCGTAGAGCATGCGGCGGGCGGTGGCGCGGAAGACCTCGTCGTCGTCGGCGATCAGCACGCGCTGCACCTCGGGCGTGCCGCTCTGGTGCGGCAGCCGCAGGGTGGCGGTGGTGCCCTCGCCCGGCGTGCTGGTCAGCTCCAGCGTGCCGCCCAGCGCCTCGGCGAGCCTGCGCGCGTACGGCAGGCCGAGGCCGGTGCCCTTGGCCCTGACCTGGAGCGATCCGGGAACCTGGTAGAAGTCCTCGAACACGCGCCTCAAGTGTTCCTCCGAGATGCCGATGCCGGTGTCCGTGACCGTGATGACGATCTCGCTTTTGGCTTCGTCGGCATGCGCGGCCAGCACTACCTGCCCGCTTTGAGTGAATTTGAGCGCGTTCGAGAGCAAATTGCGGAGAATCCGCAGCAACATGCTCTCATCGGCGTACAGCTCGGTGGCCTCCGGCGCGATCTCCTGGCTCAGCGTCACGCCCACGCGCTCGCTGGTCGGCCGCATCGTGACGTGCAGCTGCCCGGCCATCCGCGCCAGGTTGACCAGCGTGGGCTGCGGGTCCAGCCGGCCGGACTCGGCCTTGGCCATGTCGAGCAGCTCGCTGACGAGTTCGAGCAGCGTCTGGGCCGAGTCGCCGATCAGCCCGATCTGGTGGGCCTGCTCCTCGCTCAGCGGCTCGCCGCCCTGGCCGGTCAGCAGCCGGACCAGGCCGATGACGGAGTTCAGCGGGGTGCGCAGCTCGTGGCTGACGGTGGCCCAGAACCGGTTGCGCGCCTCGATCGTCTCGCGGAGCTGGGCGGACTTCTCGTCCAGCTCGGCGTACAGGGCGACGACTCCCCTGTTGGTCTCCTCCAGCTCGGCCGAGAGCTGGTTGTACATGGCCAGCACGCCGGTGTTGGTCTCCTGCAGCTCGGAGTTGAGCCGCAGCACGTCCTCCAGGGTCTCGGCCAGCTCCCTGTTCTGCTCGCGCAGCTCCTCCAGCGCGCTGATCGGGGCCAGCTTGGCGAGGTCGGCGCGGATGGCCTCCAGCGGGACGGCGGTCAGCCGGGGCCGCAGCCGCTTGGTGAGCGTGACGTGGCCGTCGCCGAGGGCGATGTCGTCGACGAGCCGGCCGGCCAGCGTCACGCCTTCGGAGCGGTCCAAACCGGACGGCCTGGTGTGGCGGATGGTGATGGCGAGCACGTCGCCGTCCAGGGTGATCACGGCGGCGGCGCCCTTGCCGAACGCCTCCCTGCCCACCTCGCTGAGGGCGGTGGCGACCCGGATCTGGTCCTGGGACTCCAGCCCGGCCAGCTCGGCCGCGGCCCGGCCGACGCGGCGCAGGACGAAGACGTCCTGGTCGGTGTCGAGCCTGACCCTGATCAGCTCAGTTGCCGCCATTGCCGGGCCTCACCGTCACCACGCAGGCGTCGTCACGCCTGCTGCCCGCCTCGCGCAGCAGGCCCGCGGCGATGACCGCTGGGGTGCGCGCGAACAGCCCCGGCACGTTACCGGGGTCCCATCGGTCGGTCAGGCCGTCGGAGTGCATCACGACGGTGGCGTACGGGGGGATCTTGTACTCGTACTGGCGGAGGGTGCGGCCCTGGTGGCCGGCGATGCCGGGCAGCGAGATCATGCCCTGCCGGCCGCCGGCGTCGGCGACCCAGCCGGAGACGTTGCCCAGCCCGGCGTAGGTGACGGTGTCGCGGCCGACCCGGGCGACCGCGACGGCGCCGCCGCGGGTCCCGCTCAGCCCGCGGTGCAGGTGTTCCAGGATCGACAGCGGCTCCTGGTCCTGGACCTGCGCGAACAGCTCGACGGCGGTCTGCGCGGCGATGGCGGCGATGTGGCCGTGGCCGAGGCCGTCGCACAGCATCACCGTGGTGCCCTCGCCGTTCTCGGCGATGGCGTAGCCGTCGCCGCAGCTCACCTCGTCGCCGATCGGCCGGGTCAGGCCGCTGGCGCGCAGCGGGGGGCCGGGCGTGTTCTCGGCGGTGAAATGCATGACGAGCACAGTGCCCATGCCGGGCACCGAGTGAACGTCGTAACCGGTGGCGATGCGGGCGATGGCCCCCATGCCGATGCCGAGCGTGCCGGAGGTGGAGTAGCCGTCGCGCAGGGCGCGGGCCACGTCGGCCATGCCGGGGCCCTTGTCCACCGCGACGAGCTCCACGCCGGCCGCGGTCTCGGGATGCGGCCGGACCAGGACGACGCCCTCCACCGCGTGCTTGACCAGGTTGGAGACGGCCTCGCTGACGGCCACGGCCGTCTGCCCGGTGCGGGTGGTGTCGAAGCCGGCCGCCTCGGCCAGCTCGACCGCCCGCCGCCGGACGGCGCCGACGGCACTCGGGTCCTCGGCGCGAACCCAGGCCGGGTTCACCTCGCCCACTTGGTCACCGTCACGGTCGTGCCCTTCCCGGGGGCGGAGATCAGGTCGAACTCGTCGACCAGCCGGCGTGAGCCGCCGAGGCCGAGGCCCATGCCGCCACCGGTGGTGAAGCCGTCGGTGAGCGCCTTGTCGAGGTCGGGGATGCCGGGGCCCTCGTCGCTGAAGACCAGCTTCAGGCCCCGCTTCCTGCCGTTCTCGACGAGGTCGATGCGCACGTCGCCGCCGCCGGCGTAGACGAGCGCGTTGCGGGCCAGCTCGCTGGCCGCAGTGACGATCTTGGTCTGGTCCACGAGGGAGAGCCCGGCCTCGATCGCGAGGGTCCGCACGATCTGCCGGACCACCACGACGTCCGCGCTGCCCGCGATCGTCCTCGTCTCGGTCACGTGGCGGCGCCCCTGACGTGGTCAAGGAGCGCCACTCCCTTCTCCAGGTTCAGCGCCGTGCGCACGCCGCCCAGCGACAGGCCGAGCTCGACCAGGGTGATCGCCACCGCGGGACGCATGCCGACGACCACGGTCTGGGCGTCCAGCATGCGGCACATGGTGGCGATGGTGGCCAGCATGCGGCCGATGAAGGAGTCGACGATCTCGACCGCGGTGATGTCGATGATCACGCCTCTGGCCCCGGTGGCGACGACCCGATCGGCCAGGTCCTCCTGGAGGGCCAGCACGCTCTGGTCCTCCAGGTCGATCTGGATGGAGACGATCAGGATGTCGCCGAGCTTGAGTACGGGCACCCGGTCCATCAGGCGCCCTCCGCCCGGACGGCGATGCGGGCGTTGCGTGACAGGCTCACCTGCACGCCGCTGCGCCTGAAGGCGTGGGCGAGGGCGTCGGCCAGCGACGCCTTGGTGACGATGTCGCCGAACTCGATGCCGAGCGTGACGATGGTGTGCGCGATCTGCGGGCGGATGCCGGAGATGACGCATTCGGCGCCCATCAGCCTGGCGGCCACCACGGTCTTGAGGAGGTGCTGGGCCACCTGGGTGTCCACGGCGGGCACGCCGGTGATGTCGATCACAGCGTGCTCGGCGCCGGTGTCGACCAGGGTCTGCAGCAGCTTCTCCATCACGACCTGGGTCCTGGCGGAGTCGAGGGTGCCGATCAGCGGCACGGCGACGATGCCCTCCCAGAGCTTGACCACCGGGGTGGACAGTTCGAGCAGCTGCTCGGCCTGGTCCAGGATGATCTTCTCGCGGGCGTCGGCGAAGGTCTCGAAGGTGAGCAGGCCGAGGTCGTCGATGAGCCGGGAGAACCAGATGAAGCCGCGCAGGGCCTCCGGCTCGCCGTCGGCCTCGACGATCTCGTACAGGGCCTCCTTGAGCCCGAAGACGGCGCGGGCGGTGTCGGACGGCGCGTGGCCCGCGCGAGCGCGGGTGCGGGAGAGCTCCGCGAGCAGCCCGCGGACGTCGGCGAGCTCCCCCTTGCCCTGATCGAGCGAGGAGCGCAGGGCCCGGTATATGTCGAGAAGCTCGTCCGACGGGGCCTTGGCGAGCTGCACCCAACGGGCGAGGATCTGCTCCTCATGCTCACGGAGCAGCTCTTCGATGCGTCGCCGGGCGACGTCGGCTTGGACGGTCAAGGATCACTCCTGGGTCGGCTAGCGAGTGACGGTGTCAACGTATGTTAGAGCGATTTTTCCAGGTAGCGGACCGTTTGACGGCCAGCACTGTGCGCGACGGGCGGCTCCGCCAGGCACGATCCCTTGAGCTCCGCCTTCCTGGGTAGATGAACGGCGGAGGCGAGTTTTGCTGACATGCTGTCGTCATCGCCTTGACGGAGCCTCCGAGGGTTGTGACACTGTGTCAGAAACAATCGCGCGAGTTGGGGAAGTGCTGTGACGACGTCGTTCTCCGAGACCTTGAGGGCCGCCACCTGGGGCGACCACGAGTCGGCCGAGTCCGAGGGCTACCTCACCGAGCTGATGGCCGGCCGGTTGACCGAGCACGAGTACGGCGAGATGGTCGCCCAGCACTACTTCGCCTACCTGGCGCTCGACGGCGTCTCCAAGGAGCTGGCCGCCCACCCGGTCGCCGGCCGCTTCGTCTTCCCCGAGCTGTACCGCGAGCCCGCCCTCGAACGCGACCTGGCCACCATCTACGGCCCCGCCTGGCGCGAGCGCGTCGCCCCCTCCAAGGCCACCCGGACCCTCCAGGCCCGCATCCACCAGATGACCGACTGGCCCGGCGGCTACGTCGCCCACCACTACACCCGCTACCTCGGCGACCTGTCGGGCGGCCAGTTCATCCGCATGGAACTGCAGAAGATCTTCGGCTACCAGGCCGGCGGCGGCGTCGACTTCTACATCTTCGACGAGGTGGGCAGCCTGCCGCGGTTCAAGACCGAGTACCGCGCCCGGCTCGACGCCCTCGGCGCGCAGCTCGACGAGCGCGAGCGGCAGCGGATCATCGGCGAGGTGCGGCTGGCCTACCAGCTCAACACCGAGGTCCTGGCCGAGCTCATGCACGTCGTCAGGGCCCCGGCGTAGCCGTCTCCGCCGGGTCGTCGCCGCCGTCCGGCTGCCGGGCCAGGACGGCCAGGCGCGTGGGGAGCCGCGGCGGGCGCTCGGCGCGCCCCTCCCCCGGGTCCAGCCGGTAGGGCACCAGGGTGACCATGACCCCGGGGAGCAGCAGCAGGCGGTCCCGCAGCCGGGCGGTCAGCCGGTTGTGCAGGGCCGGCTCCCACCAGCGGCTGGTGACGTAGTCGACGATGTAGACGGTGACGATCTGGTCGGGGTGCAGGGCCAGCCGGTCGCGTACGTGCCGCAGGATCGGGCCGACGGCGGTCCGGTAGGGCGCCTCGATCATCCGCAGCGGCACCGAGGAGGGCGCGTAGTGCTCCCAGCCCTCGCGCAGCTCGCGGGTCGCCTCCTCGTCGGTGCACACGTGCACGGCCTCCAGCCCGGCCGGGCGGGTGGCCGCGGCGTAGGCGACCGCCTGGAGCGCGGGGCTGCCCAGCCGGGAGACCAGCACCATGGCGTGGGCGCCGCCCGGCAGCTCGACGGGCGTGTCCGGCGTGGTGGCCGCCCGTACCTTGTCGTAGTGCCGCCTGATGCCCTTCATGAGCGCGAACAGCCCCGGGATGGCCAGGCAGACCAGCCAGGCGCCGTTCGTGAACTTGGTCACCAGCACGATCACCAGGACGGCGGCGGTCACCGTCGCGCCGGTCGCGTTGACGGCCTGGCGCCGCCGCACGCCGGGCGAGCGCGGGCCGGTCCGCTGCCAGTGCCGCACCATGCCGGCCTGGCTCAGCGTGAAGGAGATGAAGACGCCGATGATGTAGAGCTGGATGAGCCGGGAGCTGTTGGCGTCGAAGACGACGAGCAGCACGGCCGCGGCCGTCGCGAGCAGCAGGATGCCGTTGCTGAAGACCAGCCGGTCGCCGCGCTTGTGGAGCTGGCTGGACAGGTAGGAGTCGGCGGACAGGATCGAGGCCAGCATGGGGAAGCCGTTGTAGGCGGTGTTGGCGGCCATGATCAGGATCGCCGCGGTGCTGGCCTGGAGGAAGGCGTACAGGACGCCCCGGCCGAGGACGGCGTCGCCGATCTGGGCCAGGGCGGTGGGCTCGACGTACCCGGCGGGCATCCCGGCGAGCCGGCCGGGGTGGTCGGGGTCGGTCATCCGCACGTGGGTGAGCAGGGCCAGCACGGTGATGCCGGAGAACATGGTGACCGACAGCGCGCCCATGATCGCCAGGGTGTTCGCCGCGTTCCTGCTCTTGGGCCGGCGGAAGGCGGGCACGCCGTTGCTGACCGCCTCCACCCCGGTCAGCGCCGTGCAGCCGGAGGCGAACGCGCGCAGCACCAGGAAGACGGCGATGAAGCCGACGGGCTGGTAGAGCGGCTCGATGGTGAAGCCGGCGCTGACCGCCCGGGGACGCTCGCCGCTCAGCAGCCGCCAGGCGGCGACCAGGAACAGCAGGTAGACCGAGGCGATGAAGGCGTAGGTGGGCACCGCGAACCCGCGGCCGGACTCGCGGGTGCCCCGCAGGTTGACCAGGGTGAGCAGCACCACGCAGGCCACGCTCAGCGGCGCCGACCAGCGCTCCAGGCCGGGCGCGTAGGAGGTGATGGCGTCCACCCCGGCGGCGACGGAGACGGCGACGGTCAGCACGTAGTCGACCAGCAGCGCGCTGGCGGCGACCAGGCTGGCGTTGACGCCCAGGTTCTCCCGGCTGACGACGTACGCGCCGCCGCCGCCGGGGTAGGCGTAGCAGGTCTGCCGGTAGGACACGATGATGATCACCAGCATGGCCACGATGGCCAGGGCGATCCAGCCGGTCACGTGCAGCAGTGCGAGGCCGCCCAGGGTGAGGGCCATGATGATCTGCTCGGTCGCGTACGCCACCGACGAGATCGGGTCGCTGCAGAAGACCGGCAGCGCCAGCCGCTTGGGCAGGAGCTGCTGTTCCAGGTGCTTGGTGCGCAGCGGCCGGCCGACCAGGGCCCGCTTGGCCCGCTCCCACGGGGAGGCGGTGGTCATGGGCGTTCCCGCCTCCTTCCGGTCAGCCGGCGATCGCCCTGCCGAGCAGGTACCCGAGGCTGACGACGGCGAGGCCGAGCACCAGGTTCATGGCGATGTTGGCCAGCGCCCGGCCGGTGGACCCGGCGGCCAGCAGCTTCCAGGTGTCGGCGCTGAAGGTGCTGAACGTGGTGAGCGCGCCGCAGAACCCGGTGCCGACCAGCGACAGCACGGCCGGTGGCAGGGCGTCGCGGGAGGCGATGCCCATCAGGACGCCGAGCACGGCCGAGCCGATGACGTTGACGGCCAGCGTGCCCCACGGCATCGCCCGGCCGGCCGCCCTGGTGACGCCGGCGTCCACGAGGTAGCGG
The DNA here is from genome assembly GCF_044465525.1 of Nonomuraea sp. NPDC049646. NCBI lineage: Bacteria > Bacillati > Actinomycetota > Actinomycetes > Streptosporangiales > Streptosporangiaceae > Nonomuraea > Nonomuraea sp. NPDC049646. Next base: position 250,600 of record NZ_JBITLU010000001.1, read on the forward strand.
GCCGGCGCGCCGATCAGGCCGCCGACGAAGACCACCAGCACGAGGATCATCGGCGTCCGCCCAGCCTCAGGCCCGCCCAGACGGCCAGCAGGCCCAGGACGACGCTGAGCACGAGGTAGAGCGCCGCCCAGCCGGCCGCGCCGCCGACGGTGAGCTCGCGGACGCCGTCCACCAGGTGTGAGAAGGTGGTGAAGCCGCCCAGGAAGCCGGTGCCGAGCAGCGCCTTGACCGGCATGCGGTGCAGCGAGTGGCGGGTCAGCTCGCCGGTGAGCAGGCCCAGCAGCAGGCAGCCGAGGACGTTGACCACCAGCGTGGGCCAGGGCAGCGGGTGGTCGGCGCCCATCAGGGTCTGGGTGAGCAGGTGACGGGCCACCGCGCCGATCCCGCCGCCCACCCCGACCAGGGCGAGCGCGCGGGCCGGGTGGCGGGCGGCGGCCATCAGTCCTCCGTCCCGAGCTGCGCGTCGGTGCCGGCGAGCTGTTCGGCCTCGGTCTCGCGCATCCGGCAGAGCCGGTCCACGACGCGGCCGATGAGGTAGGTGACGACGAAGGAGTACAGGCCGACCACGACGATCGCGGCGAGCTGCTTGAGCAGCACCTCGATCGAGCCGCCGTACAGCAGGCCCTTGGTCCTGGTGGCGCTGACGCCGGTCGCGAGCAGGCCGATGAGGGCCGTGCCGACGATGCCGCCCGCGCCGTGCACGCCGACGACGTCGAGGGTGTCGTCGTAGCCGAGGACGAGCTTCCAGGTGACCGCGTACGACACCACGACGGCGGCCACGATGCCGATGACCAGGGCGCCCTCGGCGTTGACGAAGGCGCAGGCGGGGGTGATGGCCACCAGCCCGGCCAGCGCGCCGGTGGCCGAGCCGAGCCGGGTGAAGTGCCGGTACCGCAACCACTCCAGGACGAGCCAGGTCAGCATCCCGGCGGCCCCGGCGATCATGGTGGTCAGGAAGGCGTTGACCGCGATGCCGCCGTCGGCCATGGCCGAGCCGGCGTTGAAGCCGAACCAGCCGAACCACAGCAGGCCCAGGCCGAGCATGACGAACGGGATGTTGCTCGGCCGGGGCGGCTCCTTCCTGCGGAAACGCACGCCGGGGCCGAGCGCGAGGGCCAGCGCCAGGCCGGCCATGCCGGAGTTCAGCTCGACGACCAGACCGCCGGCGAAGTCGAGCACGCCCCACCGGCTGATCCAGCCCTGCCGGTCGAACACCCAGTGCGCGATCGGGAAGTACACCAGCGTCACCCAGACGACGGAGAACACGATCCACGGCCCGAGCCGGGTCCGGCCGGCGACCGAGCCGCTGATCAGGGCCACCGTGATGATGGCGAAGGTGAGCTGGAACAGCGCGAAGGCGTAGGTGGGGACGCGGCCGTGCAGCATCGTGGGCGTGATGTCGGCGAAGCGCAGGTCGCCGAAGCCGATCACCCCGGCGCCGCCCACGTCGGGGCCGAAGACCAGCCCGTAGCCGTAGCCGAACCACAGGATCGTGACCAGGGCGATCGAGACGAAGCTCATGAAGAGCATGCTGAGCACGTTCTGGGCGCGGACCATGCCGCCGTAGAAGAAGGCCAGTCCGGGCGTCATGAGCAGCACCATGGCGGCGCTCACGAGCACCCAGGCCGAATCGCCGGTGTTGAGCCCTGGCGGCATCGTCGGACCTCCCTTCTGTCCCCAGGCAGAGATGATCGGGCGCACCGGAGGCAAAACTCCCTGGTCAAGCGCCTTTGCCGGGCATGTGCATTGTTGAGGCGCTCTTAGTTCTCGACGGCTTTCGCAAAGAATGTCCATCCCACGGCCGCCGCCGCGTGGCCCGCCGGCCGCAGGGGAATGCTGCCGCTCGTCACCCCAGGTTCCGGCGAGAGAGGCAGGCGGACATGCGCGCCGAGATGCCCGACCTGCCGCTCGCCACGCTCCGCGGCGTCAGCCAGGTGGACCTGCAGAACAACCTGGGCACCGCGATCTGCTTCGTCGTCGCGCTGCTCGCCGCCGGATGGCAGTTCGCGCTGTTCGGCCTGGCCGGCGCCGCCGTGGGCACGCTCACCGCCTGGTTCCTCGGCGCGGCCAGGGAGAGCGTGACGGCGGGACTGGAAGGGTTCAACGGCACGCTGATCGGCGTCGCGCTCGTGCTGTACTTCCAGACCCGGTGGATCACGCTGCTGCTGGTCGTCGTCGGCGCGATCATGGGCAGCGTCCTGACGTCGGCGCTCAAGACGCTGCTCGGGCCGCACGACCTGCCGGGGCTCACCGCGCCGTTCTGCGCGGTGGCCACGATCATGGTGGTCGGCGGCCCGGCCTACGAGCGGGTCTGGCGCCGGCACGCCCTGGCGGCGCCGCCGTCGGCGACGTCCCCGGGGACCGCGGTGACGTTCACCGACCTGTGGCAGGGGCTGCTGAACGGCGTCGGCCAGGTGTTCTTCCAGGGCAAGTGGTACGTCGGCCTGATCTTCCTGGTCGGCCTGGCGTTCGCCGGGTGGCGGGTGGCGGTGGCCGCGCTGGCCGCCAGCGCCGTCGGGATCCTGGTGGCCGTGCTGCTCGGCGCGCCCGCCGCCGACATCGGCGCCGGCCTGTACGGCTACAACGCGGTGCTCACCGGCATCGCGCTCGGCTGCGCGTTCCTCGTGCCGACCGTCCTCGGCCTGCTGTACGCGCTGGCCGGCGTGGTGTCGGCGACCGTGCTGACGGCGTTCGTCGGCCACCTGTTCGCGCCGGTCGGCGGGCACACCCTGACCTGGCCGTTCGTCCTGGTCACCTGGATCTTCCTGGCGGCGGTCCCGGCGTTCTCCGGCGTCCGGCGCGCTTCCACCTAAGGAGAGCTCATGAACCTCGCACCGCGTGAGATCGACAAGCTGCTGATCTACGTCGTCGCCGATCTGGCCGCCAAGCGCCGCGAGCGCGGCGTGAAGCTGAACTACAGCGAGGCGGTGGCGCTGATCAGCGTCGCGGTCCTGGAGGCCGCCCGGGACGGCCGGACGGTGGCCGAGTGCATGGAGCTCGGCAAGCAGGTGCTCGGCGCCGGGGACGTCATGCCCGGGGTGCGCGAAATGCTCAAGCTGATGCAGGTCGAGGCGTCGTTCAAGGACGGCTCCAAGCTCGTTTCCTGCCACGACCCCATCGGCGGCTGACACCGCCGCGACCAGAAAGGAACGGTTCGCCATGACGGACACGGACCGGATCATGTACGGCGACGAGCCGATCGAGATCAACGCCGGTCGCGCCAGGGTCACCCTGACCGTGCGCAACACCGGCGACCGGGCCATCCAGGTCGGCTCGCACTTCCACTTCTTCGAGGCGAACCGGGCGCTCAGCTTCGACCGCGAGAAGGCGTACGGCATGCATCTCGACATCCCGGCCGGCACCGCCGTGCGCATCGAGCCGGGCGACACCCACCAGGTCACCCTGGTCGAGTTCGCCGGCGGCATGCGCGTCGTCGGCTTCGCCGGCCTGGTGGACGGCGGCCTGCGGGCCAGGGACAGCCGCACCCGCGCCCTGCGCCGCCTGGCCGAGCTGGGCTACGCCGACCAGCCCGAGCCCGCGGCCGCGGTCCGCGCGCCGGGCGAGGAGCCGCCGTCGCGCAAGGCGCCCGCCAAGAAGGCCGCCGCGAAGCAGCCCGCCGCCAAGGAACCGGCCGCCAAGCAGCCGGCGGCCAAGAAGCCGGCCGCCAGGAAGAAGAAGGCCTGAGCCGATGAGCACCATGAACCGCAAGCAGTACGTCGCCATGTTCGGCCCGACCGTGGGCGACCGGGTCCGGCTGGCCGACACCAACCTGGTGATCGAGATCGAGAAGGACCACACGGCCGGCTTCTACGGCGACGAGGCCGTCTACGGCGGCGGCAAGACCGCCCGCGACGGCATGGCGGCCGACCCCGGCTCCCAGAACGCCACGATCGCGCTCGACCTGGTGATCACCAACGCGGTCGTGCTGGACCCGGTGCTCGGCGTCGTCAAGGGCGACATCGGCATCAAGGACGGGCGGATCGTCGGGATCGGCAAGGCGGGCAACCCGCACACCCAGAACGGCGTGGACCGCCGCCTGGTGATCGGCGCCGGGACCGAGGTGCTGGCCGGCGAGAACATGATCGCCACGCCGGGGGCGATCGACCCGCACGTGCACCTGATCGCGCCGCAGCAGGCCGAGGCCGCGCTCACCAACGGCATCACGACGCTGATCGGCGGCGGCACCGGCCCCACCGACGGCACCCGCGGCACCACCTGCACGCCCGGCCCGTGGAACATCGGCCGCATGTTGCAGGCCGTCGAGGCGCTGCCGGTCAACATCGGCATCATGGCCAAGGGCAACGCCAGCCTGCCGGCCGCGCTGGCCGAGCAGATCGAGGCCGGGGCGTGCGCGCTGAAGGTGCACGAGGACTGGGGCTCCACCCCGGCGGTGGTGGACTGCGCGCTGCGCGTCGCCGACGAGTACGACGTCCAGGTGGCGCTGCACGCCGACAGCCTCAACGAGGCCGGCTACCTGGAGGACACGATCAGCGCCATCGACGGCCGGGCGATCCACACCTTCCACACCGAGGGCGCGGGCGGCGGCCACGCGCCGGACATGATCCGCATCGCCGGCGAGCCGAACGCGCTGCCGTCCTCGACGAACCCGACGCTGCCGTACACCATCAACTCGGCCGACGAGCTGCTGGACATGGTGATGGTCTGCCACCACCTCAACCACGACATCCCCGAGGACGTCTCCTTCGCCGACAGCCGGGTGCGGGTGGAGACCATCGCCGCCGAGACCGTGCTGCAGGACATGGGCGTGATCAGCATGTTCTCCTCCGACTCCCAGGCGATGGGCCGGATCGGGGAGACCTTCACCCGCGCCTTCCAGACCGCACACCACTGCAAGGACCAGCGCGGCCGGCTGCCGGAGGACTCCGAGCGCAACGACAACGCGCGGGTGCTGCGCTACCTGGCCAAGCTGACCATCAACCCGGCCCGGACGACCGGCATCGCCGAGCACGTCGGCTCGCTGGAGGACGGCAAGCTGGCCGACGTCGTGCTGTGGCCGTTCACGTCGTTCGCGGCCAAGCCGGCGCTGGTGGTCAAGGGCGGGCTGATCAACTGGTCGCAGATGGGCGACCCGAACGCGTCGCTGCCCACGCCGCAGCCGGTCTACTACCGGCCGATGTTCGGCGCGATGGGGATGGCCCAGCGCAAGAGCAGCCTGACGTTCCTGCCGGACGCCGCCATCGCCGCCGGGGTGCCGGAGCGGCTCGGCCTGCAACGGCTGATCGCGAGGGTGCGCCACACCAGGACGGTGGACAAGCGGCACATGATCCGCAACAACGCGCTGCCGAGGATCACCGTGGACCCCGAGACGTTCAAGGTCACGGTGGACGGCGAGCACGCGACCATCGCGCCGGCCCAGGAGCTGCCGCTGAACCACCTGTTCTTCCTGGCATGAGCCTGCTCGCCCAGCTCCAGCTCACCGACTCGGCCTTCCCGGGCGGCCTCTACACGCTCTCGCACGGGCTGGAGGCGTACGCGCAGGCCGGCCCGGTGGACGTCGCCGCGCTGCTGGAGGACCTGCTGCTGCACGCGGCGGGGCCGGGCGACGCCACCGCCCTGGTCCTGACCCACCGGGCGGTGACGGCCGGCGACTGGGACGCGGTGACCGAGGTGGACCGGCGGCTGCACGCCGTCAAGCTCGGCCGGGAGATCCGGGCCGCCGCCACCAGGACCGGCAACCAGGTCCTGCGCACGGCCGCCCTGGTCTTCGCGACGCCGGCGCTGGCCCGCCTGTCGGAGCTGGTCGAGGCCAGGGTCACGCCGGGCAACCACGCCGTCGTGCTGGGCGCGGCCTACGCCGGGCTCGGCGTCCGGGAGGCCGACGCGGTGACCGGCGACCTGTACGCGTTCGCCGCGAGCTGGGTCAGCGCCGCCGTACGGCTGCGCCTGCTGGACTTCCGCCAGGCCCAGGCCGCCCTGCACGGCGCGGCCGGCGCGATCGGGCGGGCCGCCGGGCACGCCCTGGCCGCCCGCGGCCCGCTGGACCTGCACGCCGCCACGCCGCTCGCGGACACGATGAGCGCCGCCCACGAACGGGCCGAGGCCCGGCTGTTCACCACCTGAGAGAGGGAAGCGTCCCGATGGATCACCACCACCACCCGCACCCCGCCGTGAACGTGCCCGCCGGCGCCGCCATGGACCGCGTCTTCAAGATCGGCGTCGGCGGCCCGGTCGGCTCCGGCAAGACCGCGCTCATCGAGGCGCTGGTGCCCGTGCTGCTCGACCGGGGACGCAGCGTGGCCGTCGTCACCAACGACATCTACACCCAGGAGGACGCCCAGCACGTCCGGCGCACCCTGGACGGCCTGCTGGACCCCGAGCGGGTCGTGGGCGTCGAGACCGGCTCCTGCCCGCACACCGCCGTGCGCGACGACCCGACGATGAACCTGGCCGCCGGGGCCGAGCTGCTGGAGCGCTTCCCCGACATCGACACGCTGCTGTTCGAGAGCGGCGGCGACAACCTGACCCTCACCTTCAGCCCCGTCCTGGCCGACGTCTACGTCTTCGTCCTGGACACCGGCGAGGGGGACAAGATGCCGCGCAAGCGGGGCCCCGGCATCACCGACTCGGACCTGCTGGTCATCAACAAGATCGACATCGCGCCGTACGTGCGGGCCGACCTGGAGGTCATGGCGCGCGACGCCGACCGGGTCCGCGACGGGCGGCCGGTCGTGCTCACCGACGCCCTGCGGGGCACCGGCGTGGCCGAGGTGGCCGATTTCGTCCTCAGCGGGGCTCCGGCGTGCTCGCCGGCCCGGTAGACCGGCTGGCCGCCGGCCACTACACGATCGACTCGGTCCCGGCGGACGTGGCCCGGCACGCCGGCGTGCCCGACACCCTGCCGGTCGGCAGCCCCGGCAAGGTCGGCGTGCTGGAGCTGGCGTTCGAGCGGCGGGGCGGGCGCACCGAGCTGACCGGCCACTACCAGAAGGCGCCGCTGCAGATCATGCGGCCGCACTACTACGACCCGGCCCGGCCCGACCTGCCGTACGTGATGGTGATGTCCACCGGCGGCGGCGTGCTCCAGGGCGACCGCCAGCGGCTCGACGTCGCCTGCGGCGCGGGGGCGTCCGTGCACGTCACTACGCAGGCGGCCACCAAGCTCTACCGGATGGAGCAGGACTACGCCACCCAGCTCGTCTCGCTCACCGCCGGGCCGGACGGCTACCTGGAGTACCTGCCGGACCCGGTGATCCCCTTCGCCGGGTCCCGGTTCTACCAGCGCACCCTGGTCAGCGCCGGGCCCGGGGCCACGGTGATCGTCGGGGAGACCGTGCTGGCGGGGCGGCTGGCCCGGGGGGAGCGGCACGCCTACACCGCGTACTGCACCGACCTGGACGTCTGCGACGCCGGCGGCCGGCTGCTGTTCGCCGACCCGCTCCGGCTCGTGCCCGAGCGCGCCCCGGTCACCGGCCCGGCGATGTTCGGCGGGCACGGCGTGCTGTCCACCCTGTACGTGATCACCTCCGCCGTGCCCGCCGCCGAGCTGGCCGGCGCGCTGCACGAGGCGGCGACGGGCGGCGGGCCGGCGGGCGGCGGGCTGGCGGGCGGCGGGCCGGCGGGCGGCGGGCTGGCGGGCGGGGCCAGCACGCTGCCGAACGGGGCGGGCGCCTGGGTCAGGGTGCTCGGGCCGGAGTCGCCGCCCGTCCTGGCCGCCCTGGAACGCCTGTGGGACCTCGCCCGGCGCGCCGTCACCGGCCACCCGGCCCCGGACCGGCGCAAACCCTGAGCCGGGCCCGCGCCGGCGCGGGGCTCCCGGGAGCGGTCACGGGTGCGCCGGTGGCGATCCGGCCTACCATGGGCCTATGCCCCGCATCTCGGCCGCCACGATCGGCGAGCATCGCGCCCAGACGCGCGACCGCATCCTGCAGGCCGTCTCGCGGCTGTCCAGGGCCCAGGGCATCGACGCCATCTCCCTGACGGACGTGGCCCACGAGGCCGGCATCACCCGCACGGTCCTGTACAACTACTTCCCCGACAAGGCCGCGCTGCTGCTGGCCTTCACCGAGCGCGTCACCAGCTACTTCATCGAGAGCTACGAGCGGGAGCTGCCCGAGCACGCCTCGCCCGCCGACCGGTTGCGGGCCTTCGTCCGGCTGCAGCTCGCGGGGCTGCTCGCCCATCCCCATCCGGGCGCGGCCGACCTCGGCGCGGCGCTCGGGCCCGACGCCTACCAGCAGCTCGCCGAGCACGTCGCGCCCATGCAGCGGGTGCTGGTGGAGATCCTCGACGACGGCGTGCGGGCGGGCGACTTCCAGGTGCCCGAGGTGGGCGCGACGGCGCGGATGGTGCTGGCCGTCATCGGGGCCGAGCGGGTGCCGCTGATCAGCGGCGAGGTCACGGTCGAGACGGCCGCGCAGGCCGTGTCCGGGTTCGTGCTCCGGGCTCTCGGCGCCCGTCCGTAGGGGCCGAACTCCGGGGTGGCCGCCGGAGGCCGCCGGGGACGGTGACAAGATTGTCGGATGGTACAGAACGGTCACGTCCAGGTGAAGTCGGCGCGGGGGCGGTGGATCCTGGGCGCGACCGTGCTCGGCTCCGGGCTGGCCCTGCTCGACAGCACCGTGGTCAACGTCGCGCTGCCGTTCCTCGGCAAGGAGCTGCACGCGGCCATGGACGGCCTCCAGTGGACCGTCAACGCCTACACCCTCACCCTGGCGGGCCTGATCCTGCTGGGCGGGTCGCTCGGCGACCGCTACGGGCGGCGCAAGATCTTCCTGATCGGCACGGTGTGGTTCGCCGTGGCCTCGGCGCTGTGCGGCCTGTCGCCGAACATCGAGTTCCTGGTGGGGGCGCGCGCGTTGCAGGGCGTCGGCGGCGCGCTGCTCACGCCGGGGTCGCTGGCCATCATCCAGGCGTCGTTCGTCAGGCAGGACCGGCCGCGGGCGGTCGGCGTCTGGTCCGGGCTGGGCGGCGTGGCCAGCGCGATCGGGCCGCTGCTGGGCGGCTGGCTGGTGCAGACGGCGGGCTGGCGGTGGGCGTTCCTGATCAACCTGCCGTTCGCGCTGATCGTGGTGCTGGTGACGCTGCGGCACGTGCCGGAGAGCCGCGACGAGCAGGCGGCCGGGCGGTTCGACGTCCTGGGCTCGCTGCTGGCCGCGCTGGCGCTGGCCGGGATCACGTACGGGCTGATCGAGAAGGGCGCGCCGGTGCCGCTGATCGCAGGGGCGCTGCTCGGGGCGGCGTTCGTGGTGACCGAGCGGCGCAGGTCGCCGCAGGCGCTGGTGCCGGTCGCCATCTTCAGGAACCACGTCTTCACGGCGGTCAACGTCGTCACGCTGATCATGTACGCCGCCATGGGCGTGGTGTTCTTCCTGCTGGTGATCCAGCTCCAGGTGGTGTCCGGGTTCTCGCCGATCGCGGCCGGGCTGTCGATGCTGCCGACCACGATCCTGATGATGCTGCTGTCGTCGCGGGCCGGGGAGACGGCCCGGCGACTCGGGCCGCGCTGGCCGATGACGATCGGGATCCTGCTGGCGGGGGCCGGGTTCGTGCTGATGAGCATGATCGGCCCGCACGCCTCCTACCCGCTGCTGGTGCTGCCCGCGGTGACCGTCTTCGGGCTCGGCCTGTCGGCGGCCGTCGCGCCGCTGACCGCGACGGTGCTGGCCACGGCCGACGAGCGCTACGCCGGCACGGCCAGCGGCGTCAACAACGCCGTGGCCCGCACCGGCAGCCTGCTGGCGGTGGCCGCCGTGCCGCCGCTGGTCGGGCTGGTGGGCGACGCGTTCGAGAACCCGCCGGTGTTCGACGCCGGGTTCCGGGCGGCCATGCTGATCAGCGCCGCCATGATGGCGGTCGCCGCGGCCGTCACGTTCCTCACCATCAGGACGAACGTGCTGGCCGGGGAACCGGAGACGGCTAGTACGTGAACGCCTGACTGCGCACGCTGTTGTCGAAGTTGGACAGCAGCAGCTCGGGCTCGCCGACCGAGCGCACGCCGGGCAGCCGGGTCAGCAGCTCGCGGAACATCGTGCGCATCTCCTGCCTGGCCAGGTTGGCGCCGAGGCAGAAGTGCGGGCCCGGCCCGCCGAACCCGACGTGGGGCTTGGTGTCGCGGGTGATGTCGAAGGTGTCGGGGTCGGGGAAGACCGACTCGTCGCGGTTGGCCGAGCCGTAGAACAGCACGACCTTGTCGCCCTGCTTCAGCTCCAGCCCGCGCAGCGTGTAGTCCTCGGTGACCGTGCGGCGGAACTGCATGATGGGCGAGACGTAGCGGACCATCTCCTCGATCGCGCCGTTGATGTGGGCGTCGAAGTCGGAGGTCAGCAGCTCGCGCTGGGCCGGGTTCTCGGTGAGCAGCCGGATGCCGTGGGCCATGGTGTTGCGGGCGGTCTCGTTGCCGGCCACCAGCAGCAGCGAGAAGAACGAGCCCAGCTCCTTGTCGGTCAGCTTCTCGCCGTCGGGGTTGGCGTTGACCAGGAGCGAGACCAGGTCGCCCTTGGGCTCGGCGACGCGCTCGTGGCCGAGCTTGATGACCATGCGCTGCAGGGCCAGCAGGGCCAGCATGTTCTGGCCGGCCATCTGGACGCTGCGGGCCAGGCTGGGACGCACGCCGGTGTAGGCGGTGGAGATGTCGACGTGCTGGTGGACCTTGGCGCGCAGCTCCTGCGGGATGTCGAGCATGTCGCAGATGACGTGGATGGGAAGCTTGGCGGCCACCTGCGTGACGAAGTCGCGCGGGCCCTCCTTGACGACGTCGTCGACGATGCGGGCGCAGGCCGCCTCGATGTCGCCCTGGAGCCCGGCCAGCATCCTGGGGCTGAATGAGCGCGTCACGATGCGGCGCAGGCGGGCGTGGCGGGGGTCGTCCATGTTGACCATGGACTCGCCGAACACCTGCTTGACCCAGCCCGGCGGCTCGGGGTTGGTCACGGCGGGCTCGCTGGAGAAGATCTTGGCGTTGCGGCTGGCCTCGACCACGTCCGCGTGCCGGACGAGGGCGTAGAAGCCCTTGCCGGAGCGGAGGAAGGGCACTTTCTTCTCCGGGAAGAACACCGGGTGCTCCAGTTGCCGGAGCCGGGCGAAAGCCTCATTCCGCTCTTTGAGCGGTTTGCGCCAGAAGTCCAGATCAGCGAGGTCGATGTCCACCCGTCTATCCTGGCACGCTCCCACGCCCCGGCGGACGGGCCGAAAGTCCCCTCCGAAGCGGATGTGCATCGTGCCCTCCTGGCCCGTTCTCGTGGCGTTAAGTCCTGGTTCGGCGTGGGTGGAGATGACTGTCCGTATGAACGCGTTGCTCGCCGCCTGCCTGGTCGTCCCCCTCGTCTCCGGGCCCGTCTCCGCCGCCGGGCCGGCCGCCCGCGCGTGCGGCGGGCACCCCCTCGACTTCGACGGCGACGGCCGCGCCGACATCGCCGTCGCCGCCCCCTACGACGACTCCAGGGCCGGTTCGGTGACCGTCATGTACGGCTCGGGCCGGACCGTCAAGCTCACCCAGCCCGGCGCCGAACCCGGGGACGCCTTCGGCTCGGCGCTGGCCGTCGGCGACTTCGACGGCGACGGCTGCGCCGACCTGGCGGTCGGGGTGTCGGAGGAGTTCGCCGGAAAGCGGGTGCCCGGCGCGGACGGCAACGGGGTCGTGCAGATCTTCGACGGCTCCCCCGCCGGGCTGGTCCCCGGCGAGGAGCTGGCCCCGGCCAGGCGCGGCAGCGACCGGTTCGGCGCGGCGCTGGCGGCCGGCGACCTCGACGGCGACGGCCGCGACGAGCTGGCCGTGGGCTCCCCGAGCCACGCCTCGGGCGGCGCGGTCACCGTCTACGGGATGAAGGGCCGCAAGGCGTACCAGATCACCCAGAAGACGTCGTGGGTGCGGCAGGCGGCGAACGTCACCGACCAGTGGGGCGCGGCGCTGGCGGCCGGCGACTTCGACGGCGACGGCCGGGACGAGCTGGCCGTCGGCGCGCCCGCCGACAGCGTGCTCCTGGACGGCCAGGGGTCGGTCACCGTGCTCGACCCGCGCGCCCGCCGGGCCCGGCTGCTCACGCAGAGCTCGCCGGGCATCGCCGGAGCGGCGGAGAAGTGGGACGCCTTCGGCGCGGCCCTGGCCACCGGCGACTTCAACGGCGACGATCGCGACGACCTGGCGATCGGCGTCCCCGGCGAGGGCCTCAGCGAGAACCAGCGGGCCATGGACTACGGCGACGGCACCGTGGACGTCCTGTACGGCTCGCGCGCCGGCCTGCGCACCCACGGCAGCGAGGCGTGGTCGCAGCGCTCGCTGAAGGGCGAGCCGCGCTACTACGACCGGTTCGGCGCGGCGCTGGCCGCCGGGGACTTCACCGGCGACGGCAAGGACGAGCTGGCCATCGGCGTGCCCGGCGAGCACGCCGTCCAGGTGCTCCAGGGACGCGCGCCGGGCGGCCTGACCCGCAAGGGGAACCTGCTGGTCAAGGGCAAGGGACGGGACTTCGGCGCCGCGCTGGCCGCGCTGCCCGGCGGGGGCGGCGGCCACTACCGCGCGCTGACCGCCGGACGCCCCCTGGACGGCCTCCTGGTCGCCGCCCCCGACCAGGGCCTGGTCATGTACGCCCCCGGCGTCCGCGAGACGGGCCTGCGCCTGGGCCGCCTCCGCCAGGTCTCCCAGGGCACCGGCCTGTACGGCTACACCTTCGGCTGAACGCCCTCCGGGCTCCCGGCGGGTGGCAGCAGCACGCGGAACAGAGCCCCCTTGCCCGGCTCCCCCTCGGCCATGACGACCCCTCCGTGCGCCTCGACCAGCGTCGCCGCGATCGACAGCCCCAGTCCGGCCCCGCCCACCCCGCGCGCCGGGTCGGCCCGGTAGAACCGCTCGAACACCCGCTCGGCCACCTCCGGCGGGAACCCGGGGCCCTCGTCGGCCACCTCCACCACGGCCCGCTCGCCGTCCAGCCCGACGCGCACCTCGAACGGCGTCCCTGGGGGCGTGTGCTGCAGCGCGTTGCTCACCAGGTTGCCGACCACCTGGCCGAGCCGCGACTCGTCGCCGGTCACCAGCACCTCGCCCTCGCCGCCGTCCAGGCGGACCAGCTCGATGCGCCGGTCGGGGGCCAGGGTCTGGGCGTCGATCACGGCGGTCGCGGCCAGGCTGAGCAGGTCCACCGGCCGTCGTGCCAGCTCCCGCCGCTGGTCCAGCCTGGCCAGCAGCAGCATGTCCTCCACCAGCAGGCCCATGCGCGCGGCCTGCCCCTCGATCCGGCTCAGCAGCCGCGCGGCCTCGGCCAGGTCCTTCTCCTCCCCCAGCCGGAACAGCTCGGCGAACCCCCTGATCGAGGTGAGCGGCGTGCGCAGCTCGTGCGAGGCGTCGGCCATGAACCGGCGCATGACCTCCTCCGAACGCCGCGCCGCCGTGGCCGACTCGCGCGCGGCCGTGGCCGACTCGCGCGCCGCCTCCGCCGCCGCCTCACGCTCGCGCACCGCCGACTCGATCTGGGCGAGCATGCCGTTGAGCGAGCGGCCGAGCTTGCCGACCTCGGTGGTGCCGGCCCACATCGGCACCCGGCGCGACAGGTCGCCGCCCGCGATGTCCTTGGCGGTGCGGCCGATCTCGCGCAGCGGGCGCAGGCTCCGCCGTACCAGCCAGTAGCAGGCGACGCCCAGCACGGCCAGCGTGCCGCCGCCGGCGAAGGCCACGATGAGGGCGAGCCTGGCCACCGTGCCCTCGACGTCGCCGAGGCTGATGGCGATCACCCGGCTGTCGCCGTCGCGGCCCGGGACGGCGACCACCCGCCAGTCCGGCCCGCCGGGCGCGCGGGACTCGACGGTGAACGGCCGCCCGCCGCGCGCGGCGACGTCCGCGCCGGTCAGCCGGGGCAGCTTGGGCGAGTGCTCCTCGGTGGACTCGCTGATCACCCGTACGGTGGCGCCGCCCGCGTCCACCAGCACCGAGTGGAACAGCCCGAAGAACCGCTGCGGCTGCCGCCCGGCCTGCCGCGCCTCGGGCGGCGGCGGCAGGTCGCGCGGCGCGGCGGCCGCCACCAGTTGCCGGTCCACCCGCTCGACCAGGTAGCCGCGCAGCAGCCGCACGGCGAACAGGCCGGTCACCGTGATGGCGAGGGTGACCAGCAGCAACGTGGCCGAGACCAGGCGCAGCCAGAGCGGGGCGCGGGCGAGGTGCTTCCTCAGGGGCGCGGTCATACGCGCGCGCGTGGGCGCGCTCATAGGCGTGCTCATAGGCGCGGCGGGCGCAGGATGTAGCCGACCCCGCGCAGCGTGTGCAGGTACTTCCGGTCACCGGTGTCGATCTTGCGCCGCAGGTACGACACGTACGACTCGACCAGGCCCACGTCGGTGCGCCAGTCGCCGTTCCAGACGTGGTCGAGGATCTGCGTCTTGGACAGCACCCGGCCCACGTTCAGCATGAAGTAGCGCAGCAGCCGGAACTCCGTCGGCGACAGCCGCACCGGGACGCCGTCGCGCCAGACCTCGTGGCTCTCCTCGTCCAGCTCCAGGTCGGCGACGCTCAGCCGGTGGGGCGGCGGCGCGCCCCTGCGGGTCCTGCGCAGCACCGCCCGGATCCGGGCGATGACCTCCTCCAGGCTGAACGGCTTGGTCACGTAGTCCTCGCCGAGGCCGAGACCGGTGATCCGGTCCTCCGGCGTGTCCTTGGCGGTGACGAACAGCACCGGGACCCGGCGGCCGCGGGACCGCAGCCTTCCCGCGACCGCCAGGCCGTCGATGTCGGGCAGCATCACGTCGAGCATCACCAGGTCGGGAGTGCTCTCCTCGGCCACCCGCAGCGCCTCCCGCCCGTCGGCGGCGGTCAGCACCTCGAACCCGGCCATGCGCAGGCCGGCCGAGAACAGCTCCCTGATGTTGGGCTCGTCGTCGACCACCAGCAGCCTGGCTTCGGGCTGGTTCATCGCGGGCCCCCTCCCGGCGTGCCCTGTGCGCCACGGGGGCCCTGGGCTCCCTGGGTGATCGCGGTCGCGGTGACCGAGCCGTCGCCGGACTGCTGCCCGCGCACCACGACCGTGGTGCCGGCGGCCAGGTCGGCGACCTTGCCGGGTCTGGAGATCTGGACCGTCGTCTGGTCGCTGGTGGTGACCGTCACCGTGGCGCCGTCCATGGTCCTGACGTAGATCTTGGCGCCGTCCACCTTCTCGACGGTGCCGACCGTGCCGCCGCCCGTGCCGCCGCCCGTGCCGCCGCCCGTGCCGCCGCCTGTGCCGCCCATGCGCTGCCCGAAGCCGCCGTTCTGGCCGACGCCGGGGAACTGGCCGTCCGTACGGCGGAGCTGCGCGGCGGCCGGCGCGGCGTCGGACGTCCCGAACAGCTTGGCCGCCTGGATCCCGATGAGGACGCCCGCCACCAGCACCACCCCGGCGGCCAGCCCGAGCGTCAGCTTCGAGACGCCCCCGCGCGGCCGGACGGCGAGCTCCTCCCCCAGGTCGTCGGGGAAGGGCGAGGAGTCGAGCCGGTCCATGTCTTTCTCCTTACTCATGCCGCAGGGCCTGGATCGGCCGGAGCTTGGCCGCCCTGTTGGCGGGATAACTGCCGAAGAACAGCCCGATCCCCACCGACACGCCGAGCGCCAGCGCGACGGACGACGGCACGAGGACCGGCTCGATGCCGGCCACGGTGAACCGGGTGCCGACGAAGGCCACCAGCACCCCGAGCAGCCCGCCGACCAGGCTGAGCAGGGTGGCCTCCATCAGGAACTGGCCCAGGATCGCGCTGCGCGGCGCGCCGATCGCCTTGCGGATGCCGATCTCCCGGGTCCGCTCGGTCACGGTGACCAGCATGATGTTGGTGATGCCGATGCCGCCCACCAGCAGCGAGATCGCCGCCACCGCCCCGAGCAGCACGGTGAACGTGCCGGTCGCCTCGCTCACCGTCTCCTGCAGGGCGGCCTGGTTGAGTATCCGGTAGTCGGCGTTGCCGTCGGTGATGCCGTGCCGCTGGTCGAGGACGGCGGTCACCTCCGACTGCGCCGCCGTGGTGGCCCCGGCCCCGGTGGCCTGCACCACGATCGAGTCCAGCGAGCCGAACCCGCTCAGGCTCTGCTGCACGGCGGGCAGCGGCGCCACGGCCACGTCGTCGGCGTCCTGCATGCCGGTGGAGCCGCTCTCCTTGAGCACCCCGACCACCGTGAACGGCACCCCGGACACGCTGACCTGCCGGCCGATCGGGTCCACGGTGCCGAACAGCTCCTCCACCACCGTCTGCCCGAGCACCACGACCTTCCTGGCGGCCAGCACGTCGTCGTTGAAGAAGTACGTGCCCTTGGCCACCGGCTTGTTCATGGCCTCGAAGTAGCTGGGGTAGGTGCCGACGAACTGCGCGATCGTGTGGCTGGCGGCGCCGTACGCGGCGGTGGCGGAGTTGACGCCGACCACCGGCGAGACGGACCTGACCGACGGCGCGAGCGTCCGGTCGGTGAGCGCCTTGGCGTCGGCCAGGCTGAGCTGCCTGGCCTGGGTCCGCGGCCCGGTGTTGCCGCCGCCGCCCGCCGCGCGCCCGCCGAGACCGCCTCCGCCGCCCGAGAAGGACGGGGAGATCGTCAGCGTGTTGGCGCCCAGGCGCTGGATGTTCTTCTGAATGCTCTGCGAGGAGCCCTCGCCGACCGCCACCAGCAGGATGACCGCGGCGACGCCGATGAGGATGCCCAGCGTGGTCAGGGCGCTGCGCATCTTGTTGGCCAGCAGGCCGCGCAGCGCGAAGCGGAGGATCTCAAGCTGGTTCACTGGCCGCCGTCCTCGGGGGTGGTCCGTCGACCGGCGCCTGGCGGCGGTCCTCCACGATCTCGCCGTCCACCAGCCGGATCACCCGTTTGGCGTGCGCGGCCACGTCGTCCTCGTGGGTGATGAGCACGATCGTGCGTCCCGACTCGCTGAGCCGGTCGAGGATCTGCAGCACGTCGCGGGTGGAGGCGGTGTCCAGGTTGCCGGTGGGCTCGTCGGCCAGCAGCAGGGCGGGCGCGGTGACCAGCGCCCTGGCCACGGCCACGCGCTGCTGCTGGCCGCCGGAGAGCTGGTTCGGCTCGTGCCGCACGCGGTCTGTCAGCCCGACCTGCTCCAGCGCGGCCAGGGCGCGCGAGCGCCGTTCGGCCGGGCCGACGCCGCCGTACACGAGCGGCAGCTCGACGTTGGCCAGCGCGCTCATCCGCGGGATCAGGTTGAAGGACTGGAAGACGAACCCCACCCTGCGGTTGCGCAGGACCGCGAGCTGATGCTCGGCCAGCCGTCCCACGTCCGCGCCGTCGATCTGGTACGTGCCGGAGGTGGGCACGTCGAGGCAGCCGAGGATGTTCATCAGGGTGGACTTGCCGGAGCCGGAGGCGCCCATGATGGCGACGTAGTCGCCGCGCTCGACGTCCAGGCTGACGCCGCGCAGGGCGTGGACCTTGGCGTCGCCCTCGCCGTACTCCTTGACGAGGTCCTTCACCCGCAGGACGGGCGCCGCCGCCGCGGTGGCGGGGGCCGGGGCCGTCATCGCCCGCCGCCCGGCATGCCGCCGCCGCCCGGGAACCCGCCGCCGAACCCGCCGCGCTGGTTGGTGCCCTGCGTACCGGTCGCCGGCGGCACGAGCCGGTCGCCCTCGGACACCCCCGACGTGATCTCGGTGAGCGCCGTGCCCCGGACGCCGACCTCGACCGGGGTCCTGACCTGGCGGCCGTCCCTGAGCAGGGTGACCGTGGTCTGGCCGCCGCTGGTGGAGACCGCGGTGGAGGGGACGGTGACGACGTTCTCCGCCCTGCCGACGACCACCTCGACGGTGGCGGTCTGGCCCAGCCTGACCTTCGCGGGGATCTTGGTGAAGGTGACCGTGACCGGGTACTGGACGACGTTGTTGCTGGTGGAGGCGACCGGCTGGATCTGCGTGACCTTGCCGTCGGCGGTCACCCCCGGCAGGGCGTCGAAGGTGACGGTGGCGTTCTGTCCCTGTTCGAGCTTGCCGACGTCGGACTCGGTGAAGGTGCCCACGAGCTGGAGCCGTCCGGTGTCGGCCAGGTCGACGAACCCGCCCGTCCCCGTGCCCGCGCTGTTGCCGCTGCTCTGGGACTGGCCCTGTGACTGGCCCTGGGACTGGCTCTGGCTTCCGCCCGAGCCGGAGGCGGCGCCGCCGACGGATCCGTTGACCGCCGTGACCGTGCCCTTGAACGGGGCCCGCAGGACGGTGGCCGCGACCGTGCGCTCGGCCTCGCGGTAGGCGTTGCGCGCCTTGACGTAGGAGGCGTAGAGCGCGGCGGTGCCGGTGCCCTCGTCGATCGCGCTCTGGTACGTGGCCTTGGCCGCCGACAGGCTCTCCTGGGCGGCGTCGTCGTCGAGCCTGGCCAGGATGTCGCCCTTGTCGACCTTGTCCCCCGCCTTGACGTAGATCCGCTCGACCGTGCCGCCCGTGCCGAACGACAGGGCCCTGGTCCTGGAGCTGGCCACCGCGCCCGACGCGGACACCGTCGCGGTCACCGAGCCGCGGCTCGCCGTCACCGTGCGCACGGCCGTCTCGCCGGCCGCGCGGTCCGTGCCGAGCTGGACGTAGGCGAGCGTGGCCCCGCCCAGCAGGAGCACGCCCAGTGCTCCGTTGGTCATCAGCGCTCTGCGCCTTGTCGACACCTTCACAGCCGGTGACCCTTGCACACCAGCCTGCGCCGCAGCCGTGACGGAGCTGAACGTTCGCTGACAAACCGGGCCTGCGCGGGGTCACACAGCGAACTCTCAGGCTGCTCGCAGGCTGCCGTGAAGCTGGTCGGCCAGGATGGGCCGCCATGAGACCGACTTTCGCGCTGGGCGGGCTCGCCCTGGCCGTGCTCGTCGCCGGGTCGGGCCTGGCGCTGGCACTCCGCGACGACGACCCGCCGGCCGTCCGGGTACGGCTCGCCGCCGCCCAGCGGGGCCCGGTCACGGCCCTGGTCAGCGCCGCCGGCAACACCGTGGACGGGGCCCGTCGGGACCTGGCGTTCGGCTCGTCCGGCCCGGTGACCAAGGTGTACGTCAAGGTCGGGACCAAGGTGACCAAGGGCCAGGTGCTGGCCAGGATCGACGGGCGAGGGGCCCGCGAGGCGTACGCCGCCGCCAAGGCCGACCTCTCCGCCGCCCAAGAATCCCTAACCACCGCCACCACCAACTCCCCCGAAACCGCAACCACCGAAACCGCAACCACCGGGACTGGGACTACTGGAACCGGGACCGCCGGGACTGGGACCACTGGGACCGGGACCACCCGGAGCACGGGAGCCACCGGCTCAGCCGGGAGCTCGGGGACCACCGGTTCTGCCGGTTCGCCGGTCTCCGCCAGGCCCACCGCCGGCACTCCGGGCCCGGCCACCAGCGGCGACACCCCCGCCACCACCGGCAACCCCAGATCGCCGAACGCCGCCAACTGCCCCACCCCCTCGGCCACCTCGAAGCCCACGCCGCCCGGCACTCAGAGGCCCACCCCGACCACCGGCGGCACCGGCCCCACCACCTCCCCCGCCCCGGACACCGCCACCACCTCATCCGGCACCGCTGCCCCTCCGGGGACCGCCGCCACTGTCGGGGGCGCCGTCACTCGTGGGGGTGCCGCCGTCCCGGGTGGGGCGGGCGGCTCCGGTACGGCCATCGGCGGAGGTTCGGCGGGCGAGGGCGTCTTCGGCCCGACCACCCCGCCCACGCCTACGCCCACAGCCACGGCAAAGCCCTTGACCGCTCCGCCCACCGCCGACACGCCCACCGACGCCACCGCCGCCAAGGCGGGCAAGGCCGGCACCCCCGCTTCCACGCGGACGTCCGGCGCGTACCCGGCTCACAGCCGCACCCCAACCGCGACCCCCACCCCCACCAGAACGCCCTCCCCCACCCCCACTCACGAGCCCTCCGAACCCCAGCCCACGGTGACGGTCACCGCGACCGCCACGGTGACGGCGACGGTGACCGTGACGGCGACCCCGCCCGGCGGCGGCACCCCTGGAGGCGGCCAGACCTCCACCCCCGGCACACCGTCCACCTCCGGCGAACCCTCCACACCGGGCGGCCCGTCCACCCCCGGGCCGCCCGCCACGGTCAGGCCCTCGACCACCGCGCCCCCGTCCGCGACCGCCAAGCCCACAGCCAAGCCCACCGCGAAGGCCACCGCCAAGCCGCACGCGACGACCTCCGCCCGTCCCACCGGCTCCTGCTCCCCCGGCACGACCTCCCGGGACACCGCCACCAGGACCGCCACCACCCCCAAGGACGGCGCCCCCAGAAGCGGGATCACCGAGGACCAGGCCGCCGCGAACGTGGACCGCGCCGAAGCCGCCCTGGAGGCGGCCGCCGACGCCGTACGCGCCACCCGCATCGTGGCCCCCACCTCGGGGACCGTCCTGTCGGTGGCGGGACGGGTCGGCGACACGGCCGGCACCGGCACCTTCATCAGCCTCGGCAACCTGAACGAGCTCCAGGTCCAGGCCATGGTCACCGAGTCCGACGTCAACCGGCTCAAACTCGGCCAGCAGGCCGCCATCACCCTCGCCACCCGCCCCGGCGAGCGCCACGGCGGCACGGTCACCGCGATCGCCCCGACCGCCACCGTCGAGGACCGGCTCGTCCGCTACTCCGTCACCCTGGCCTTCGACGAGCCGCCCGCCGGGCTCATGCTCGGCCAGACCGCCACGGTGTCGGTGACGACCGCCGAGGCCAAGGACGCGATCTACGTCCCGGCCGCCGCCGTCCGCAGCCGTTCAGACGGCGCCCAGGTGGTCACCGTGCGGTCGGGCGGGCACGACGCCGCGAAGGTGGTCGGCACCGGCGTCCGTGGCGACCAGTACGTCCAGATCACCTCAGGTCTGGACGAACGGGACCAGGTCGTCATGTCCGGCACCACCGCCGGCGAGTTCCCCGACGCGACCTGGCCGGGCGCCTGACCACCCGCCCCTGCCTCCCAGCCGGCCCTCAGCCCGTTCCCAGCGAACCTTCAGCCGACGAAGGCCGCAGGGGCCGCAGGGGCCGCAGGGGCGGCAGGACCCGACGTCCCCGGTCGGCGAAGGCTGCGCGCCCCGCCGTTCCTCAGCCATGGCGGGGTGCGGCGCGGCCGGCGGCTGAGCGGGGCGGTTCGGCCGGGATCGTGAGCCGGTGGGCGGTACGGGCCCGCGCGCCGCGGCGGGAGATGTAGTCGAGCGTGCGGAAGTCCACCGCCAGCTCGTCCCTGGTCAGCCGGGCCATGAGGTAGCCGCGCCGCTGGTCGATGTAGGAGATGTGCGGGTTCTCCTGCAGTGCCTCGGCGATCCACGTGCGGTCCCGGTAGCCGTCGCCGTCGCTGGCGATCGACGACGTCACCAGCTCCCTGGCCACCACCGGCGAGTCCGGGTCGTCGAAGTCGGTCTTGAGGTCGGCCAGGTGGTGCATGTGCGCGTCGCCGGTCAGGACGACGGGGTTCGAGGTGCCCGACAGCGACCCGAGCAGACGGGTGCGCTCGGCGGCGTAGCCGTCCCAGGAGTCGAGGTTCACCTCGCGGCCCGGCCCGATCTTGTAGTCGCGCTGGGCCATCAGGATCTGCTGGCCCAGCAGGTTCCACCGGGCGCCGGACCCGCTCAGCCCCTCCTCCAGCCACCGCCACTGGGCGGCCCCGAGCAGCGTGCGCCCGTCGGACAGCCGCTCGTCGCAGCCGGCCCGCACCCCGTCCAGGCATGCCTGGTCGTCGCGGAACTGGCGGGTGTCAAGGAGGTGGAAGCGGGCCAGCGTCCCCCAGGAGACGCGCCGGTTGATGCGCAGCACCGCGCCCTGGAGGCTGGCGCGGCGCAGCGGCATGTTCTCGTAGTACGCGCGGAAGGCGTCGGCGCGGCGGCGGGCGAAGCCGGGCGCGCCGGTGCTGGAGACGGGGCCGGCCCAGTTGTTCTCCACCTCGTGGTCGTCGAAGGCCACCAGCCAGGGCGCGACCGCGTGCGCGGCCTGCAGGTCGTGGTCGCTCTTGTACTGGGCGTGCCGCAGCCGGTAGTCGGCGAGGGTGGCGCACTTGCCCGGCGTGTGCGTGCGCACCCGTCCGGCCAGGGCGGTGTAGCCGCTGGGGCCGTACTCGTACATGTAGTCGCCGAGGAAGACGACCAGTTCGGGTTCCTGCTCGGCCAGGCGGCGGTAGGCGGTGTAGTAGCCGTGCTCGTAGTGCGCGCAGGCGGCCACGGCGAAGGTGAGCGGGCTCTCCCCTGCGGGCGTCGTCCGGGTGCGGGCGGCGGGCGAGAGCCTGCCCTGGCTCCTGAACCGGTAGAAGTAGTCGCGGCCGGGCTCCAGCCCGTCCAGCTCGACGTGCACGCTGTGGGCGTCGCGCGGCCGGGCGGTCGCGGTGCCCGACCGCACGACCGAGGAGAACCGCTCGTCGGTGGCGACCTGCCAGTCGACCTCGACGTCGCGGGCGGGCATGCCGCCGCGGCCGTCGCCGCTGAGCGGCTCGACGGCCAGCCGGGTCCACAGGACGAAGCCGTCGGCGGACGGATCGCCGGAGGCCACGCCGAGGGTGAACGGGTCGGATCTGAGTGTGGTCGAGGAGGCGGGCACTGAGACGGGCGCTGAGGCGGGCACTGAGGCGGGCGCGCTGGCGGTGCGGGGCGCGACGAGGCCGGCTGCCGCCGCTGTCAGGAACGTTCTGCGGTCCACGCTCCAGGTATGTCCGCCCGCGCTGACCCCGCCGTGGCCCCGTCATGACAGCGGAGTCAAGCGTGGGTGAACAGCGCCGGTCGCCCGGAGACAGGCCGGCGGGAGGCGGCCGGGAGGCGGCCGGGAGGTCAGCGGGGCAGCTCGCGCAGGGACTTGCGGAGCGCGGCGGCGCTGGTGAACAGCACGCCGGTCATGCCCGCGCGCTCGGCGCCCTCGACGTTCTCGGCGCGGTCGTCGATGAAGACGATCTCGGACGGGTCGGCGGCCAGCTCGCGGGCGACCTCGTCGAAGATCTCCCGGTCGGGTTTGACCAGCCCCATCCTGCCGCTGTAGAAGCGGTGGCCGATGGCGGCGATCCAGGGCAGCTCGTCGAGGCCGTCGGCCATGCAGACGGGCATGTTGGACAGCAGCGCCACGCCGTCGCCCGCGTCGAGGATCTCATCGAGGACGGCGACCGTGCCCTCGTCGGGGTAGGCCCAGCTCGCGACGTCCATGGCCACCAGGCGGGCGACCTCGGACGGGGTGACGGACCGGCCCAGCACGGCCGCCCAGTAGTCGACGGGGCTCAGGCTCGCCCGGTCGAACTCCAGGCGGTGTTCCCAGTAGCCGCGCGCGAAGGCCCCCGGCTCGGCCCCGACGGCCCGCGCCATGGCCTCGTTGTCGGACTCGGACTGGGGAAGGGACAGGACGCTGCCGTAGTCGAACACAATCCACGTCATGCAAGGAATGGTCGCAGATGCGGGTCGAGCGCCGGGCAGCCCAGGTATTTCTCGGCCGTGTGGAAGTCGATCCAGTCGAGGTTGACCAGTTCCTCGACGTCCACGCCGGTGAAGCTGGCGCGCAGGGCGGGCGGGATGGCGGCGATGTCGTCCTTGTCGGCGATGTTCACCCAGCGGGCGACGTTCCTGGGGCGTTCGCCGAGGCCGTTGACGGGGGCGGGCAGGAGGCGTTCGAAGACGACGTTGCGCATGCCGAGCGGGCTGCCGAGCGTCAGGAGCAGGTCGACGGGCAGGTCGGGGTTGGCCCACAGGGCCTCGTAGGCCACGACGCTGCCGAGGGAGTGGGCGATCACCACCCGCGGCCGGTTCCTGCGGATGGCGTCGGCCACGGCCAGCCGGCACCTGTCGCGCCGCTCCTGGTCGGTGAGGTAGACCGCGACCTCGGGCGCGAACAGCTTGGCGAACGCCGCCGACCTGCTGTCGAGCTTGCCGAGCAGCCATCCGGTGAACGACTTGAGCGCGCCGGTGACGTGCTCGCCGAGCCCGAGGTCCTTGGCCCATTCGACGAGCACCTGCTGGGTGGCGGCCTCGACGCGCGCCGCCGCCTGCTTGGAGCTCTCCCCGGGCTTGGGGTCGCGCAGCAGGTGGGAGAAGTAGGCGACCTCGCTGAAGTAGGCGGCCGTCTCGCCGCCGAGCGCCGCGTGCAGGTAGCGGTCCCACTTGAGCCGCATGGCCTCGGCGGCCCCGGTGGCCGACCCGCCGGCCTCCAGGTAGTAGTTGTACTTGCCGATCCCGTGCACGCCCACGATGGCCGTCACAGCGCCTCCCCCTGACCGCTCGGTCTTTCCGCGGATATTGGCATACGCCGCCCGCCCGCGCCCGTCAAGAGCGGCGGGGGTTTAGGCTTGCCTAAAGGTTTAGGTAGAGCTAAAGTGGAGTCACGAGGACGGACAGCGTCGAGAGCGAGACCGACATGGCCTTTCGCCGGAACCCCCGTGACGAGGTGGGCGGTCTCGCCCAAGAGGTCGTCGACGAGATCACCTGGTACATGCGGGAACACAAGATCACCCGCGCTGATCTGGCCGCGTCGCTGGGCGTCTCGCCGGGCCGGGTGAGCCAGATACTCTCCGGCGACGAGAACCTGACCCTGCGCACGCTCGGCGCGGTCGTCGACGCGCTCGGCGCCCGCCTGGAGCTCACGCTCGGCGACGCCGAGGACTCCCCCGCCGCCCTGGCCTGATGGCCCGGGAGCGCCGTCCGCCGGTCCCGGTCAGCGGGCGCGGGCGATGTGCTCGCCGCCGCGGGCCCGTGACGGCGGCACGTACCCCGGCAGCGAGCGGTAGCCGGCCCGGTAGGCCGCGGCCAGCAGGCGCAGCACGTCGTTCTCGGCGTCGTGCCGCAGCACGCCGTGCAGCCGGTTGAGGTTGCCGAGGTAGCGCTCGTACCTGGGGATCCTGGTGTGGCGGGAGAGGGTGAGCGCGGTGGCCACCTTCGAGCGGGCGGCGCCGTCCTCGATCAGGGCGGCCACGTCCAGCCTGCGTTCGACCGCGTCCAGGCGGGCGTGCACGCGTTCGCGCCGCCGGTCGTCGGCCGACAGGCGCTCGCGGATGCGCTCGTGGTAGCGGGCCGCGGCCAGGCTCAGCTCGTAGACGTTCCAGGACGGGTCCACCCGCTTCTCGCACCAGACGCGCTCGTCCTCGGCCATCGCCTGGTCGAGCCGGGCCAGCAGCGACACCAGCCAGAACGTGGCCGCCTCCCGGGCCAGCGAGCGCCGCTCGTCCTGCTTGGCGCGCATCTGGCCGATCCACAGGCCGCTCGGCGCCACCGCGCCGAGGACGGTGGCCAGCGAGTCGCTCAGCAGCGCGTGCCCGGCCAGCGCGACGCCCGCGGACAGGCCGCCGGTGAGCAGGCTGATGGCGATCGCGAGCCGCCGCCCGGCGGGCCCGAAGGGCCGCCCCTTCCCCTGGCACCTCAGCAGCAGGAAGACGACGGCGGAGACCACGGCGAGCCCAACGGTCAGCGCCGCCTGCGCGACCCACTTCGGGTCCATGGAATTAGCCCTTCCCGCGAAATGTTCTCTCCATATTCGCAGCGAGGGCAGTGATTGAAAATGCCGTTGCGGACGGCATATGTCGCTCATATACGGTGACACTCATCTGAGCAAGGCGCATTCTTCCGGAACAGGAGCTCCCACCATGCCCGGCCCGCTGGTCGTCAACGACTCGATCGTCATCCCCGACGCCGAGCTCGTCTGGCGTTTCTCCCGTTCCTCAGGTCCGGGTGGTCAGGGCGTCAACACCACCGACAGCCGGGTGGAGCTGATCTTCGACGTGGCCGCGAGCACCGCGATCCCGCCCGCGCTCAAGGCCCGCGCGCTCGACCGTCTGGGCGCCGCCACGATCACCGTCGTGGCCTCGGAGTACCGCTCGCAGCTGCGCAACCGGGAGGCCGCCGGGCACCGGCTGGCCCAGCGCGTCCGGGAGGCCGTCGCGCCGCCGCCCAAGCGCCGCCGCCCGACCAAGCCGAGCCGGGGCGCCGTCGAGCGCCGCATCGCGGGCAAGAAGCACCGTTCCGACGTCAAGCGCCTGCGCCGCGACCCCCACTGAGCCCGCTCCGGGGGCGCGCCGGGATCAGAGCGAGAACGCCGGTTCCCTGACCCCCGCCGGGCAGAGCTGCCCGATCACCGCGCGCACCTGGCCGCGCAGCACGGGGTCGGTGAGGCGGCCGTCGTCGTCGAAGTGCGGGCAGGCCGGCGAGATGACCAGCTCGGCGCCCATCACGACCGCGTCCGCGCCCTGGAGCTGCTTGTAGAGCTCCGCCTGCGCCCACATCGCGCCGCACGCCCGCGCGCTGGCGCTCATCACCGCCACGTGCTTGCCGGACAGCACGTCGCCGGCCGAGAGCCATTCCAGCGTGTACGTCAGCTCCATCGGCAGCAGGCTGTGCTCGGGAGCCGTCAGCAGCACCGCGTCCGCCCCGGCGACCAGCCCGAGCAGTTCCCTGGCCGCCACCGGCACCTTCCCCGGCTGGTACGGCGGGACGTCGCCCATCCCCGTCCAGATCTCGAACCGTACGCCTTCCGGCAATTCGCCGCCCGCTGCGTCCAGCAATCTGTTGATGAATGACCCCGCGTGGAGACTGGCGGCGATCCCGATGATTTTCACCTACTGCTCCCCAGGCGTTCCGGTGTCACCTGGAAACTTCCCGATGCCTCGGTTGTCCAAGACCAGCCCGAGGTCAAATGCAGCTCAGTCTTCGCCTCAGCGCCGGTGACGTTCCTGGTCAGGCGGGCGTCGGAAGATCAACGCGAGCACCCGCAGCACCATGATCGAGGCGATCACCAGGAGGTTGTAGCCGAGCAGCTGGTACAGGCTCGTGGTGCCGACCACGACGGGCCCGCCCTCGATGCCGAGCAGCAGCACCGCCATGAGCCCGGCCGTGGCGCCGAGCACGGTGAGCAGCACCTGGTGGACCAGCCCGGTGACGTAGCGGCGGTCGCGGTCGTCGGCCAGCAGCCGGACGTTCAGGCTGAACCTGCCGTGCTCGGCGGCGCTGGCGATGCGCTCGACCCGGCGCGGCAGGCGGCGCAGCATCGGCAGCAGCGCGGCCAGCTCCTGGCCCACGGCCTCCTTGACGGACTCGGGCCCGGCCCGCTCGGCCAGGTAGCGCCCGGCGAACGCGCGGGCCTCGCCGATCAGGTTGAAGCCGGGCGACAGGCGCACGAGCGTGCCCTCCAGCGTGGCCAGGGCCCGGAAGACGGCGGCCACCTCGGGCGGGATGGACAGCCCGTACTCCGAGACGATCTTGAACAGGTCGGTGAACATCTGCACGCTGTCCATGCCGGGCCCCAGGTGCCTGGCCATGAACTGGCCGAGCGCCCGCTCCAGCGCCGCCTCGTCGATCTCCTCCGGCCGCGGGACGACCTCCAGCAGCGCGTCGGTGACGCCGAGCGGGTCCTGCCGGTTCATCGCGAGCAGGAAACGCTGCAGGGCCGAGCGGACGGAGCCGTCCAGGCGGCCGACGGAGCCGAAGTCGAGCAGGCCGAGCGTGCCGTCGTCGAGCAGCATGAGGTTGCCCGGGTGAGGGTCGGCGTGGAAGACGCCCTCGACGAGGATCTGCCTGAGCAGGCAGTCGAGCAGGTCGCGGGCCAGCGCGGGCCCCTGGCCGGGGGCGGCCGCGGTGACCGGCCCGCCCGACAGGCGCCGCATGACCAGCACCTGCTCGGTGCACAGGGCGGGGAACGGCTCGGGGTAGGTGACGCCGCCGCTGCCGGAGGCGGCCACGGCGGCCATGTTGGCGGCCTCGACGCGGAAGTCCAGCTCCTCGCGGATGGCGACGGCGAACCCCTCGGCCAGGTCGCGCAGCCCCAGCGAACGCCCCCACCGGGTCCTGGACTCCAGCGTGGCGGCCAGCCGGCGGACGATGTCGAGGTCCTGGGCCACCACGCCCTCGATGCCCGGCCTGCGCACCTTGACCACGACGTCCTCGCCGGTGTGCAGGCGGGCGGCGTGGGCCTGGCCGATGGAGGCGGCGGCCAGCGGCGTCCGGTCGAAGGCGGCGAACACCTCCTCGACCGGCCCGCCCAGCTCGGCGGCGAGCACCGGCTCGATGCGCTCCCACGGCGCGGGGGCGACGTGGTCCTGCAGGCGGCCCAGCTCGTCGATGAACTCGGCCGGCAGCAGGTCGCGGCGGGTGGACAGCACCTGGCCGAGCTTGACGAAGGTGACGCCGCCGTCGTCGAGCGCCTGGCGCAGCGACCTGGCCAGGCGCACCTTGCCCGACCTGTCCTCCAGGCTCTCGCCGCGGCCCCGCAGGTAGGGGCCGAGGCCGTGCCGGAAGGCGATCCTGGTGATCTGCGAATAGCGCCGGGCCCGGCGGATCCGGCCGCGCAGCGAGCGCAGCACCTCCAGCGGCCCCGGCACCGAGCCCGGCGGGACCAGCGCCTCGGCGAGCACCAGGATCACCATGGGGATGAGCACCATGCACATGGCGATCAGGAGCAGCAGCCCGAGCGCGCCGGCGTCGGGCGTGGTCTCCGGGTCGACCGGCCCGAACGAGGCGATCACCGGCGTCAGCATCGGCTGGGCCAGGCCCCAGGCCACCATCGCGGCCAGGAAGGTGCGTAACGCGCCGAACCTGACCCCGAGCAGGCGCTGGGCCGCCGTCGCCAGCAGCAGGATCATCACCAGGATGGCGAGCGAGACGAACAGCGTGCCCAGGAGCTCCATGAGGAGGGATCATCCCACGGCCACGCGGGCGGCGGCGGCCCGGTGGCGGGCCCGTAGCGACCCGGTGGCGGCCCGGCGTCAGCCCTTGGCGGCGGCGCGGGCGCGGCGCTCGTCGCGGCGCTCGACGAACCGGGCGGCCGTGACCTCCGTCTTGGCCAGGAACGCCGACAGCTCCTCGCGGGCCCGCTCGCCCTCGGCGTCGAGGCCGGTCTTGTCGAAGACCGCCCACTGGCGCAGCACCGGCATGAGCACGTCGTCGAGGTGCAGGCGCAGGTCGTAGATGCCCTCGTGGGCGATGATCATGGCCTTGCGGGCGAAGCCCTCCATGCCCGTGCCGGGCATCTGGAAGGTGGTGACGACGTCGGTCACCGCGCGCATGGTCTGGTTGGGGTCGAGCTCGAAGGCCGCCTTGAGCAGGTTGCGGTAGAAGAGCATGTGCAGGTTCTCGTCGGCGGCGATGCGGGCGAGCAGGCGCTCGCAGCCCTCGTCGCCGGAGGCCCGGCCGGTGTTGCGGTGGGAGATGCGGGTGGCCAGCTCCTGGAAGGAGACGTAGGCGAGCTGCTGGAGCATGGTGTTGTACGCGGTGACGAAGCCCTGCTCCATGTGGTGCATGCGGGCCCGCTCCAGCGCGACCGGGTCGACGGCGCGGGTGACGGTGAGGTAGTCGCGCAGGGCGGTGCCGTGGCGGTCCTCCTCGGCGGTCCAGCGGTGGACCCACGTGCCCCACGCGCCGTCACGGCCGAACGTGGTGGCGATCTCGTGGTGGTAGCTGGGCAGGTTGTCCTCGGTGAGCAGGTTGACGATCAGCGAGATGCGGGCGGCCTCGGGGATCTTCGAGTCGCCCTCCTGCCACGCCTGACCGCCGTAGATGCCGTCGAAGTCACGCCCTTCGCTCCACGGGATGTACTCGTGCGGGAACCACTCCTTGGCCATCGAGTTGTGGCGATCGAGCTCCACGCCCACGACGGGTTCGAGCTCGTGCAGCAGTTCCGTCTGAGACATCGCCATAAAGATCTTCTCCTTCAGGTTACGGGACCGTAGGTTAGGCTACCCGAAGGCCATGTGATGCGGTGTCGACCTCGTTGTCCTAAATGCCGGCGCGTTGCAGCAGCCGGTCCAGTTTGATGTTGAGGTCGAGGATCTCCGAGCGCAGCGAGTTGAACTCCTCGGCCATCGCCGTCCTGACGAACCGCAGCTCCTCGGTCACCTCGACGCGCAGCGTCGCCAGCTCCGCCTTCGCGTCCTGCTCCTCCGGCCCGTCGTGCCACACGGCCGCCTCCTCGCATTCGGTAAGTCACCTTCCGCTACCAAGGATCGCAGCCGGACGCGTCCCGCGCCGCCGGGCGGCGCCCGCCGGGAGTGGTTTTCTTCTCCCGGGCCACGATCCTTCGCGCCCCGGATGAAGACTTGTCATCCCGGACGGGCCGGCCGCCGGGCTCAGATCAGGTCGACGAGGTCGGCGACGGAGTCGACGACCAGGGAGGGCCGGTAGGGGAAGCGGTCGACCTGGTCGCGCTGGGTGACGCCGGTCAGCACGAGGATCGTGAACAGCCCCGCCTCCATGCCGGAGACGATGTCGGTGTCCATGCGGTCGCCGATCATGGCGGTGGTCTCGCTGTGGCCCTCGATGGCGTTGAGCGCGCTGCGCATCATGCGGGGGTTGGGCTTGCCCACGAAGTACGGCTCGACGCCGGTGGCCTTGGTGATCATCGCGGCCACCGCGCCGCAGGCCGGCAGCGAGCCCTCGGTGGAGGGGCCGATCGGGTCGGGGTTGGTGGCGATGAAGCGGGCGCCGGCCTCGATGAGCCGGATCGCGCGGGTGATCTGGGTGAAGCTGTAGGTGCGGGTCTCGCCGAGCACGACGTAGTCGGGGTCGAGGTCGGTCAGGATGTAGCCGACCTCGTGCAGGGCCGTGGTCAGGCCGGCCTCGCCGATCACGTACGCCGACCCGCCGGGGCGCTGGTCGTCGAGGAACTGGGCGGTGGCCAGGGCGGAGGTCCAGATGGACTCGGCGGGCACGTCGAGCCCGGCGCCGGCCAGGCGCACGGACAGGTCGCGCTGGGTGTAGATGGAGTTGTTGGTCAGGACCCGGAACTTCTTGTCGGACTCCTTGAGCCGTTTGATGAATTCGTCCGCACCGGGGATCGGCCGCCCCTCGTGGACGAGGACGCCGTCCATGTCGGACAACCAGGAGTCGATCCGCTTACGCTGAGTCACCCGTTCATGGTATCGAGCGTGCCTTGTCGACTTCTCGCCGCACACGTGAACAATGTTCATCATGTCGTTCACTGAATCCGCCCTGGACATGCGGGACGAACTCATCCAGCTCCGCCGCTCCCTGCACACCACCCCCGAGCTCGGCCTGCAACTGCCGAGGACGCAGGAGAAGGTGCTGGCCGCGCTCGACGGGCTCCCCCTGGAGATCACCACCGGCAAGACGCTCAGCTCGGTCACCGCGGTGCTGCGCGGCGGCCGCCCGGGCCCCGCGGTGCTGCTGCGCGGCGACATGGACGCCCTGCCGGTGACCGAGCGCAACGACCTGCCCTACATCTCCCGGCATCCGGGCCAGATGCACGCCTGCGGCCACGACCTGCACACCGCCATGCTGGTCGGCGCGGCCCGGCTGCTCAGCGCGCGGCGGGCGGACGTCGCCGGTGACGTGATCTTCATGTTCCAGCCGGGCGAGGAGGGGCACGACGGCGCCAAGCACATGATCGGCGAGGGCGTGCTCGACGCGGCCGGCGCCCGGCCGGTGGCGGCGTACGGGATGCACGTGGTGTCGGCCATGCTGCCGCCGGGGCTGTTCGCCTCGCGGGGCGGCCCGATGATGGCCGCGGCCGACGTGTTCTGCGTGACGGTGAAGGGCACCGGCGGGCACGGGTCGAGCCCCCACCGCGCCAAGGACCCGATCGCGGCCGGCTGCGAGATGGTGACGGCGTTGCAGACGATGGTGACCCGCACGTTCGACGTGTTCGACCCCGTGGTGATCACCGTGGGCACCTTCCACGGCGGCTCGGCCGACAACGTGATCCCCGACGAGGCGCGCTTCGAGGCGACCGTGCGCACGTTCAGCAAGGAGCACCGGAGGCTGGTCAAGCGGCGTCTGGTGGAGGTGGTCGAGGGCATCGCGGCGGCGCACGGGCTCGCGGTCGAGACGTCGTTCGGCATGGGGTACCCGGTGACGGTCAACGACCAGGGCGAGGCCGGGTTCGTCTCGGCGACCGCCGACGAGCTGTTCGGGCCGGGCCGCTACTTCGTGGCGCCGCAGCCGGTCATGGGCTCGGAGGACTTCTCGTACGTGCTGGAGGAGGTGCCGGGCGCCTTCGTCTTCCTGGGGGCCTGCCCGCCCGACCGCGACCCGGCCACGGCGCCCTACAACCACTCGCCGGACGCCGTCTTCGACGACTCCGTGCTGTCCGACGGCGCCGCGCTGTACGCCTCGCTGGCCTACGAGCGCCTGTCGAGGCCGTGATGCGCGCCTGGGTGGTGGACCGGCCGGGGCCGATGGCGTCCGGCCCGCTCGTGCGGGTCGAGCGGGACGTCCCCGAGCCCGGCCCCGGCGAGGTGCTGGTCCGGGTCGAGGCGTGCGGCGTGTGCCGGACCGACCTGCACCTGGCCGAGGGCGACCTCGCGCCGCGCCGGCCGCGGACCACCCCCGGGCACCAGGTGGTGGGCCGGGTCGAGGGCTCCGGCGAGCGGGTGGGGGTGGCCTGGCTGCGCTCGACGTGCGGCCGGTGCCGCTACTGCCTGCGGGGCACGGAGAACCTCTGCCCGGACTCCGCCTACACCGGCTGGGACGCCGACGGCGGCTACGCCGAGTACGTCGTGGCCCCCGCCGGCTACGTCTACCCGCTGCCGGCCGACGTGCCGGCCGAGCGGCTGGCGCCGCTGCTGTGCGCGGGCATCATCGGCTACCGGGCGCTGGCCCGCTGCGACCTGCCGCCGGGCGGCCGGCTCGGCATCTACGGCTTCGGCTCCTCGGCCCATCTCACCGCGCAGGCGGCCATCGCGCAGGGCGCCACGG
The DNA here is from genome assembly GCF_044465525.1 of Nonomuraea sp. NPDC049646. NCBI lineage: Bacteria > Bacillati > Actinomycetota > Actinomycetes > Streptosporangiales > Streptosporangiaceae > Nonomuraea > Nonomuraea sp. NPDC049646. Next base: position 283,112 of record NZ_JBITLU010000001.1, read on the forward strand.
TCCACGCCGTGACCAGGTCGGACGCCTCCAGGCGGCTGGCGCTGGAGCTGGGCGCGGCCTCGGCGGGCGACCGGCCGCCCGAGCCGCTGGACGCGGCGATCCTGTTCGCGCCGGTCGGCGACCTGGTGCCGCCCGCGCTGGAGGCGCTGGACCGCGGCGGGACGCTGGCGATCGCCGGCATCCACCTGACCGACGTGCCCGCGCTGAACTACGAGCGGCACCTGTTCCAGGAGCGCACGCTGCGCAGCGTGACCGCCAACACCAGGGCCGACGGCCGGGCCTATCTGGAGCTGGCGCTGGCCCATCCGCCGCGGGTGGCGACCACGCTCTACCCGCTGGAGGAGGCCGGACGGGCGCTGGCCGATCTGGCCGCCGACCGCGTCAGCGGCGCCGCCGTGCTGGTCGTGGACTGAGGCCCCGCTCCGTCGCACGATGGAGATTGGCGCCATGGCGGACCTCTATGAAGGAAAGTTACATTACACTCACAACATCTGGAGATTATTGACGCTGCCTGCTGGCGACCGTAGGGTCCGGTCAATTCCCTACAGATCCTCAACAGGTCCGACATCCCCCGGAGCGGCAGATGAAGCGACTGGCAGCGGTAGTGGCGTTGCTGGGCCTCGCCACCGCCACAGCGGCGTGCAGCGGTGGTACTAACAACAAGTCCGGCGGCTCGAGCGGTGGTGGTGGCGGGCTCTTCACCACGATCGACGTCAACAGGCCCGGCCTGGAGGCCACGGCCCCGGCCAACCCGTACAACCCGAAGGGCAACTCCTTCCCCGGCTACACGGCCATGAAGCTGGGCTGGGTCAAGAACCACCTGACCGACCCCAACCAGGCCCTCCCCGGCATCGCGGCGAGCTGGGAGATCGCGCCGGACAACTCGGCGATCACCCTCAAGCTCCAGCCGAACGCCAAGTGGTCCGACGGCAAGCCGGTCACCGCCGAGGACGTCAAGATGTCCATCGGCATCGCCTACACCCAGGGCAGCACGGCGTTCTCCATCACGCCGGGCGCCGCGGGCGCGGCGGCGGACGTCACCGTGGTCGACGACCACACCCTCAAGATCACCCAGGACATGGCGAACCCGAGCCCCAAGTTCGCCCGCGGCGTGCTCGACACGTTCGTCCTGCCCTCCCACGTGTGGAGCAGCGTGCTCCCCGCGGACTTCTGGGACCAGCTCAAGGCCTCCAGGGGCGAGGGCGCCGAGGCCGACAAGGCCCGCGAGACCATCACCGGCCTGGGCGAGAAGGTGCTCACCTTCGCCCCGCCGAAGGACACCTCGGCCGGCCCGTTCGTGCTGGAGCGGGTGAACCCGTCCGAGGCGCTGCTGGTCAAGAACAAGTACTTCTACAACGCCGCGAACGTGGCGCCGGCGCAGGTGAAGTTCCTCAACTACACCGGCAACGAGCAGATCTGGAACTACCTCACCGCGGGCAAGCTCGACCACGCCGGCTTCACCGCCGCCCCGTCCGACGTGATGAACCGGATCAAGGCGGCCGCCGGCAACGAGGTCATCAAGGGCTACTCGCCGGTCGCGGTGAGCATGGCCTTCAACCAGTCCAAGAAGCCGTACGACAACGTGCACGTGCGCCGCGGCCTGGCCTACCTGATCAACCGCGAGGAGGTCACCAAGGTCGCCTCGCCCGAGGGCGGCACGGCGGCGGTCACCACCAGCGGCATCCACCAGAAGGCCGCGCAGGCGTGGATCCCCGACGAGCTGCCCAAGCTGGAGCCGTACGCGCCCGACGTGGCCAAGGCCGAGGCCGAGTTCAAGGAGGCCGGCCTCACCAAGAAGGACGGCAAGTGGACGCTGGCCGACGGCTCGGCGTGGAAGGTCTCCATGCACGCGCCCTCCGGCTTCTCCGACTGGCTGTCGGCCCAGGAGAACATCAAGAGCCAGCTCGTCAAGGCCGGCGTCGACGCCGAGGTCGTCACGACCGCCGACTACCCCCTCTACCTGGAGGAGCTGGCGGCCGGCAAGTACGACGTGGGCTTCTGGCTGATGGCCCTCGGCCCCGCGCCGTACGACATCTACCAGCGCCTGTACGGCGCCTCCAACGGCTGGACGAACGTCGCGGGCAAGGTCAAGCACTCCGAGCCCGGCAAGGCCGGCAACTGGATGGGCGGCCCCGAGGAGATCGAGGTCGACGGCGCCAAGATCAACCCCGGTGAGCTGACCGGCAAGCTGAACTCGGCCAACGAGGAGCAGGCCAAGCCGATCATGGCTCAGCTCGCCAAGGCCGCCAACCAGGACCTCCCGGTCATCCAGCTCTGGGACTACGTCAACACCCAGTTCGTCAACAACAGCCGCTTCACCGGCTGGCCGCACGACGACGAGATCCTGCGCATGGGCGCCGGCGTCCTGCCCTCGGGCGTCTGGATCCAGCTCGGCATGATCAAGGCGAAGTCGTAGTTCATGGCGCTCATCGCACGACGACTCGCGGGCCACCTGGCCCGCGGGTTCGTCATGATCCTCGTAGTCGCGACGATCAGCTTCTTCATCATCAACAACATCCCCGGCGACCCGATGGCCGCCCGCTACGAGAAGCTGGTCGAGCAGGGCATGTCGCCCGAGGCCGCCGCGCAGGCCGTCAAGGTCCTGTACGGCTTCCTGCCCGACGGCACGCTCTGGCAGCAGTACACCGATTACATGACGGGCCTGCTCCACCTCGACCTCGGCATGTCGGTCAGCCGGCCCGGCACCTCCGTGGTCGACGTGCTCACCGAAGCCGCCAAGTGGACCGTTCTACCGGTGCTGGCCGGCACGCTGCTGAGCTTCCTCGTCGGGATCCTGCTCGGCGTGTACGCCGCCATCAAGCGCACCGGCAAGCTGGGCGACGCCCTGGCCATCTCCGGCTCGCTGCTGCACGGCATCCCGCAGTACGTGCTGGCGATGCTGCTCGTGGTGATCTTCGCGACGCTGCTCCCGATCCTGCCGTCCGACGGCTCGGTGGACATCCTGTTCGAGCCCGGCTTCAACGCCGGCTACATCGGCTCGCTGGTCGAGCACGCGGTGCTGCCGGTGGCCACGTACGCGCTGTCGGCCTACGGCGGCTGGATCCTGGCGATGAAGTCGAGCGTGGTCACCGTGCTGGGCGACGACTTCATCCTGGCCGCCGAGCTGCGCGGCATGAAGCGCTCGATCGTGTTCCGCTACATCGCGCGCAACGCGATCCTGCCGCTGTTCACCATGCTGGCCCTGTCGCTGGGCCTGCTGCTGGGCGGCGCGGTCTTCATCGAGAAGATCTTCAACTACCCGGGTCTCGGCTGGCTGCTGATCAGCGGCGTCCAGGACCGCGACTACGGCCTGATGGGCGGGGCGTTCCTGCTGATCACGGTCGGCACGATCATCGCCAACATCGTCGCGGACCTGTTCTACACGGTCATCGACCCGCGGGTGCGCAGCGGAGAGGAGGGCTCGTGAGCGCCACGCTCATCCCGGAGGCCGCGCCGGCCGCCTCGGCCATGCGCCGCAACTTCTGGCACGGCGTGTGGCGGGTGATGAAGCGCAAGCCCAGCCGCATGGCCGGGGTCGTCATCATCGCCGGCTTCATCGTCATGGCGGTGATCGGGCCGATGCTGCTGCCCGAGCACCTGCCGGGCAACGCGAGCGCGATCACCCAGCCGCCGAGCTGGGACCACTGGTTCGGCACCGACCCGCAGGGCCGCGACGTGACCGCGCTGGTGATCAAGGGCTCGCGTTACGTCCTGCTCACCGCCCTGGTCACCGCGCTCATCACGGTCGTCGCCGGCACCGCGATCGGCCTGTTCTCCGGCTTCAAGCGGGGCCGCTGGGACACCGTGCTCATGCGGCTGACCGACATGAAGCTCACCATCCCCGGCCTGCCGCTGCTGCTGGTGCTGGCGACGGTGTGGAAGTTCGGCAACCCCTTCCAGATGGGCCTGGTGCTGGGCCTGCTCGGCTGGGGCGGCGTGGCGCGGGCGGTGCGCTCGCAGACGCTGTCGCTGCGCGAGCGCGGGTTCATCGAGGCCGCCCGCGGGCTCGGGCTGTCCACCACGCACATCATCGGCAGGGAGCTGCTGCCGAGCATGGCGCCCTACATCGCGATGAACATGCTCATCGCGGTCACCGGCGCGGTCTACTCGCAGGTGGGCCTGTTCTTCCTGGGCGTGCTGCCGTACGAGTCGGACAACTGGGGTGTGATGCTCAACCTCGCCGTCTTCCAGGCGGGCGCGATGATCACGCCGAACGCGCTGGGCTACCTGCTGGCGCCGCTGCTGGCGATCCTGCTGCTCACGCTCGGCATCGTGCTCGTGGTGGACGCCATGGACGAGATCTTCAACCCCCGGCTGCGCGAGGAGTAGCAAGTGGCCGAACAAGCGCCGGGAGTGCGCATCGACGGCCTGACGGTCGTCTACAAGACCCCCGCGGGCGAGCTGCCCGCCGTCCGGGACGTCACGCTGACGCTGGAGCCGGGCACGATCACCGGCATCGTCGGCGAGTCCGGCTCGGGCAAGTCCACGCTGGCGCTGTCGCTGCTCAACGCGGTGCAGCCGCCGGGCAGGATCGCCGCGGGCAGCGTCGAGATCGACGGTCTCGGCGACGTGACCGGTTTCGCCGGCGAGGAGCTGCGCAAGGCCCGCGGCCGGCACATCGGGTACGTCTTCCAGGCCGCCCAGAACTCGCTCAACCCGCTCAAGACGGTCGGCAAGCAGCTCCTCGACCTGGGCCGCTCGCACGGCGTGGAGGACCTGCGCGGCCTGGTCCGCGAGGCGAAAGAGCTGCTCGGCCGCATGGGCCTGGACGGCGCGCGCGTGCTCGACTCGCACCAGCACGAGCTGTCCGGCGGCATGCGCCAGCGGGTCGGCATCATGCTGGCGCTGGTGCTCAACGCCCACCTGGTGGTGCTCGACGAGCCGACGACCGCCCTGGACATGATCACCCAGGCGAACATCCTGAAGATCGTCCGCGAGGTGCACGCCGAGCGCGGCCTGACCACGCTGGTCATCACGCACGACATCGGCGTCGTGGCCGAGGTCGCCGACCGCCTGGTCGTCATGTACGGCGGCCGCCTGGTCGAGCAGGGCCCCACCCGCGACGTGCTCGGCTCCCCCAGCCACCCCTACACCCGGGGCCTGATCAGGGCCATCCCCCGGCTCGTGGGCGACATCGCCGAGGCCCAGGCGCTGCCCGGCCGGCCGCCGACGCTGGCCACGGTGCCGAAGGAGGGCTGCGTGTTCAGGGAGCGCTGCGCGCTGCGCATGGACGTGTGCGACACCGCGGACCCGCAGGCCGTGGCGCATGGATCGAGGGTCGTGGCCTGCCACGCCGTGACCGTGAAGGAGCACGCGTGATCACCGGGACCGGCATCGTCAAGACGTACAAGCAGCGCGGCAACGTGCTGGCCGGGCGGGAGGTGCGGGCGCTGCGCGGGGTGGACTTCTCCATCCCCAAGGGCGGCGCGGCCTCCTTCATCGGCGAGTCCGGCTGCGGCAAGACCACGCTGGGCCGGATCATCGCCGGGCTGGAGACCTACGACGAGGGCGAGATCGTCATCGGCGACGTGTCCATGTCGGGGCTCAAGCAGAAGAAGCGCCAGCCGTACTTCCGCAAGATCCAGATGATCCACCAGGACCCGTACTCGGCGCTCAACCCGACCCGGACCATCCACCAGACGCTCTACGCGCCGCTCAGCCTGCGGGCCGGGCAGACCGGGCGGTCGAAGGAGTGGATCGAGGAGCGGGCCGCCGAGGTGCTGTCGATGGTGGGCCTCGACCCGGGCTCGGTGCTGGGGCGCTACCCGCACCAGCTCTCGGGCGGCATGCGGCAGCGGGTGGTCATCGCCCGCGCGCTGACCGTCGACCCGGAGATGCTGGTCGCCGACGAGGCCGTCTCGATGATCGACGTCTCGCTCCGGCTGGGCATCCTCGCGCTGCTGAAGGACCTGCGCGAGCGGCTGGGCGTGAGCGTGCTGTTCATCACCCACGACGTGGCCACCGCCCGCTACATCGGCGACGACGGCGAGCTCTACGTCATCTACCGCGGCCAGGTCGTCGAGCGCGGCCCGGTGGACACGGTCATCGCCGACCCGGTGCACCCGTACACGCAGTCGCTGCTGTCGGCCATCCCCGTTCTGCACGGCCTGGAGGAGCCCGGCGCGCAGCCGGTGACGCCCCTGGAGTCGCTGGACGAGAGCAAGGCCGACGAGGGCTGCCTGTTCGCCCGCCGCTGCCCCTTCCGCGGCGAGCGGTGCGCGGGCGAGCGGCCGCTGCTGCAGATCACCGAGGGCGTGCCGCAGCAGCACGCGTGCTTCTACCCCGAGCGGCGTGACGTGATCGCGCGCCCGATGAGCGAGGTGTGATGTCGCCCACCGTCCGCGGCGCGGACCTGGCCGAGGCCGCCCGGGTGGCCGCCGCCGCGCTGACGCTGGACGCGCCCGAGGCCCCCGGCCTGGTCCGGCGCCTGGCCGAGCCGCCCGCCGAGCGCCGCTGGACGGCGCTGGCGACCGACGGCGGGGTGGTGATGACCTCGGTCTCGTCCAAGGACCCCGAGGTCGGGCACCTGGACCTGCTGGCCGTGCACCCCTCGGTCCAGGGCCGCGGGCACGGGCGGGCGCTGGTGGGGGCGGCCGAGGAGTGGCTGCGCGGGCACGGCGTGCGGCAGGCGCGCTTCGCCGGGAACCCGCCCTGCTACGCCTGGCCCGGCATCGACGTGCGGTACACCGCCGCCGCCTGCCTGGCCGAGAGCCTCGGCTACGAGCGTTACCACGTCGCCTGGAACATGACCGCCGACCTGCGGGCCGACCTGTCCGTCGAGGACGACCTGGCGCGGCTGGAGCGGGCGGGGGTCACGGTGCGGGCGGCGGGCGCCGACGGCGCCGGCCGCGCGGCCGTGGCCGCGTTCGTCGAGGAGCACTGGAACGAGCGGTGGGCCTGGGAGGCGGCCAACGCGACCGGCCTGCACTACGCCGAGCGCGACGGGCGCGTCCTGGCCTTCGCCGCCTGGGGGGCGCGGCCGGCCTGGTTCGGCCCGATGGGCACCGCCCCGGACGCCCGCGGGCTCGGCCTCGGCGGGGTGCTGCTGCGCCGCTGCCTGGCCGAGCAGCGGGCCGCCGGTCAGGACAGCGCCGAGATCGGATGGGTGGGGCCGTTGCGGTTCTACTCGCGCGCCGTGGGCGCGCGAGCCGAACGCGTCTTCTGGCTCTACCGGCGCGATCTGGCGTGATGTCAGCTGTAGAGCAGATGTCCTTCGGGACGGCCGGGCGGCGGGCACAGCTCGCGCGGGTCGTCCCCGGCCTCCAGGCAGCGCGTGAGCGTGTCGGAGCCCCAGAGCAGGTCGAGGAACAGGTCCTCGCCCTTCCAGACCAGGTCGCCGGGGTAGAGGACGCGGGCCGTGTGCAGCATCGACAACCCGGTCAGCACCGGCCGGAAGGCCCGCTGGTCGTGCACGTGCAGCTGCACCCCGCGGACGGGCAGGCCCGCGTGCTTGTGGAACGTCGGGGTGAACCAGGTGTCCCTGAACCGCACCCCCGGCAGCTCCAGCCCGTTCAGGACGGCCGCGTAGCGCTCGTCCGCGTACGGCGCCCCGACCAGCTCGAACGGCCGGGTGGTGCCGCGGCCCTCGGAGAAGTTGGTGCCCTCGAACAGCCCGGTGCCCGGGTAGACCAGCGCGGTGTCGGGGGTCGGCATGTTGACCGAGGGCATCACCCAGGGCAGGCAGGTCTCCGCCCAGCTCATGTCCCGCCGCCAGCCCTCCATCGTGACCACCCGCAGGTCGGCGTCGAAGCCGAACAGCGCCGCCAGCTCCCCCGCGGTCCTGCCGTGGCGCACGGGCAGCGGGAAGCGGCCCACGAAGCTGGCGAACGCCGGGTCCAGCAGAGGGCCCTCCTCGACGGTCCCGCCCAGGGGGTTGGGCCGGTCCAGCACCACGAACCGCAGGCCCAGCCGGGCGGCCGAGGCCAGCAGGTCGTACATGGTCCAGACGAAGGTGTAGAAGCGGGCGCCCACGTCGGCGATGTCGAAGACCAGCGTGTCCACGCCGGAGGCGGCGACCACGCGGTCGAGGTCGTCGCCCGACAGCTCGTGGGTGTCGTAGACCGGCAGTCCCGTCGCGGGGTCCACCGCGTCGCGCTCGCTCGATCCCGCCTGGGCCGTGCCGCGCAGGCCGTGCTCGGGGCCGAACAGCGCGGTCAGGGGCAGGTCCGCGGCCAGCAGGGCCTCGGTCGTGGGGGTCAGGTCGGGCAGGACGCCGGTGGGATTGGTGATCAGGCCGAGACGGGCGCCGCCGGCCAGCGCGGGGTCCGCGGCCAGCCGTTCGGCTCCGGTGCGTACGTGTGACATGGATCCATTGTCTGAAAGATATTTACAACTGAGAAGTAAAGGGTGGAAATTAGCGTCATGATTGATCCGCTGCCCGAGCTGTCCACCGAGCAGAGCGATCCCCGCTACAGCCAGATCGACCGGCTGCCGACGGAGCAGATCGCCCGACTGATGAACCAGGCCGACGCCGAGGTGCCCGTGGCCGTGGCCGCGGCCGTCCCGGCGATCTCGGCGGCCATCGACGCGATCGCCGCCCGGATGGCCGAGGGAGGCAGGCTGCTGTACGTCGGCGCCGGCACCTCGGGACGGCTGGCCGTCCTCGACGCCAGCGAGTGCCCTCCGACGTTCGGCACCGACCCCTCGCTGGTGCAGGGCGTCATCGCGGGCGGGCCGGAGGCGCTGACCCGGTCCATCGAGGGCGCGGAGGACGACGCCGAGGCGGGCGCGGCGGCCATGAAGGACCTGGAGGTGGGCGCGCTCGACTCGGTGGTGGGCGTGTCGGCCAGCGGGCGGGCCCCGTTCGTGCTGGGCGCGCTGGCCGAGGCCGCCGGCCGGGGGGCGCTGACCGCGGCGCTTTCGTGCAACACGGGCGCGCCGCTGTCGGCCGCCGCCGAGCACGGGATCGAGGTCGTGGTGGGGCCCGAGGTGGTGGCGGGCTCGACCAGGCTCAAGGCGGGCACGGCGCAGAAGCTCGTGCTCAACATGATCTCGACGATCTCCATGGTCAGGCTGGGCCGGACCTACGGGAACAAGATGATCGAGATGTCGGCCATGAACAGCAAGCTCGCCTCCCGCGCGCTGCGCATGGTGAGCGAGATCACCGGGGCCGACGCCGCGACGGCGGGCGCGGCGCTGGAGGCGGCCGGCGGCCAGGCGAAGACGGCCGTGGTGATGATCCAGCACGGCCTGGACCCCGACGCGGCCCGCGCGCTGCTGGAGTCGCACGGAGAGCGGCTCAGCGACGCGCTCAGCGGCTGACGTACCCGGCGGGACGCACCGGGGCACAAAAGGGGACTGACGAGGGGGGAACGGGGATGTCGGACCGGCTGGAGCACCTGCTGGCCGCCGCGGTGCCCGAGGTGTGCCCGGCGGCGGTCGCGCTGATCGCCGTCCACGGCACGGTGGCCGCCGCCGCGGCGGCGGGCGAGCTGGTCAGGTACACCGACGCCGAGCCGGGCACCGGATCGGACACCGGATCGGACGCCGTCCCGGTGGCTCCCGGGACGCTCGCCGCCGAGCGGCCCCCCGCGCGCCGGGACTCGGTGTTCGACCTGGCCTCGGTCAGCAAGCTGTGCACCACCGCGGTGGTGCTCTCGCTCACCGAGGAGGGCCTGCTGGACCTGGACGAGCCGGTGCGGGCATGGATCCCCGGGGCCGACCCGCGGATCACGCTGCGCCGCCTGCTCACCCACACGGCGGGCCTGACGCCGACCCGCCGGATCGACCTGGAGCTTCCGCAGGCCGGGCCGGACGAGCGCATGGCCGCGATGCTCACCACGCCGGTCACCGGCCCGGTCGGCGGCCCCTACCTCTACAGCGACGTCGGCATGGTGATGGCCGGCCGGATCGCCGAGCTGGCCGCGTCCGCCCCGCTCGACGTCCTGGTCCGCGCCCGGATCACGGACGTGCTCGGCCTCCCCGGCACCGGCTACCGGCGGGTCGGCGGCGGCGGGCGGGCCGAGCGCGTCGCCGCGACCGAGTTCAAGCCCGAACGCCCCGGCCCCGGCTGCGTGCGCGGCGAGGTGCACGACGAGACCGCGCACGCCCTGGGCGGGGTGGCCGGGCACGCGGGCCTGTTCGCCCCGGCGGACGACCTGCTGGCCTTCGGGGAGGCGCTGCGGCTGGGCGGGGGCGCGATGCTGAGCCCGTCGAGCGTGGCCGAGATGACCCGCGACCAGGGGGCGGAGGGGGCCGCGTTCCGGCACGGGCTCGGCGTGCGGATCGGCGACCCCGGCATCGTGGGCCCGCTGGACGGCGCGTACGGCCACTCCGGGTTCACCGGGACGTCGCTGGTGGTCGATCCGGCCCGCGGGCTGACCGTGGTGCTGCTGACCAACGCCGTCCATCCGGTGCGCGGGCGGCCGGGGATGCGCGAGCTGCGGTGCGCGGTGGCCGCCGAGGCGCTGCGGCACGTAGCGTGAACGCATGCCCGTGCAGCTGAACCACACCATCGTCGCCGCCACCGACCGGGACGCCACGGCCGCCTTCCTGGTCGACGTCCTCGGCCTGGAGCCCGCGCCGGTCTACGGCCCGTTCCGGGTCGTGACGCTGGCCAACGACGTCTCGCTCGACGTGATGCAGGCCGACGGCGAGGTGACCCCGCAGCACTACGCCTTCCTCGTCGGCGAGGAGGAGTTCGACCAGATCTGGGGGCGGATCAGGAGCCGCGGCCTGACGTTCTGGGCCGATCCGGGGCACACCAGGCCCGGCGTGATCAACACCCACGACGGCGGCCGCGGACTCTACTGGTCGGGCCCCGACGGGCACAACCTGGAGATCATCACGGTCCCCTACGGCGGTTAGGGCGCCAGCGCCTCCAGGGCCTCCTCGGCCCGGCGCATCGCCTCCCCGGCGTCGGCGGTGACGATCTCCCGGTCGAAGTTGAGGTCGTGGAAGACGTCCGTGACGCCCTCGGCGGCCAGGGCGGCGACGTCCTGCCTGATCTGCTCGTAGGTGCCGGTCAGCGGCCGGCGGGCGTCCTGAGCGCCGTCGGGCCGCACCTGCGTGACGCCGCGGCACACGAAGCGGAACGAGGCCGCCTCGCGCCCGGCGCCGGCGATCGTCTCCTTGATCAGCCCGATCCGGCCCGCGACCGCCGACAGGTCCTCCCTGCTGGAGCTGATCCAGCCGTCGGCCAGCCGGCCGGCCCGGCGCAGCGCGACCTCGGCGGTGCCGCCCAGCAGGATCTGCGGCGGCCCCGGCGCCGGCTTGGGGTCGATGTGGGCGGCCGGCACCCGGTAGAACTCGCCGTCGTGCTCGACGACGTCGTCCGTCCACGCCTTGCGCAGCAGCTCGACGAACTCCTCGCCCCTGCGCCCGCGCCGCTCCATGCCGACGCCCGCGGCCTCGAACTCCTCCGGCACCCAGCCGAGCCCGATGCCGGCGCTGACCCGGCCACCGGAGAGGGTCTGCAGGGTGGCGAGCTGCTTGGCCAGCACGACCGGCTGCACGTACGCGTTGACCACGGCCACGCCCAGCCGGATCGTCCGGGTGAGGCCGGACAGGTGCGCCAGCGTGACCAGGGGGTCGTGCACGCTGCGGTAGGTCGGCCCCATGGGATGCCCCACGGGGTACAGCAGCCGCTGGAACGTCCACAGCTCGTGGTAGCCCAGCTCCTCGGCCCGCGTGGCGATGCGGCGCATGTTCTCCGGCGTGGCCCAGGGCCCTGACTGGGGTACGGCGAAACCGATTCTCATGCTCCCAGTGTGACCGAACCGGGTGCGCGATCTCCCACCATATGAAAGGTACAAGATCGACAAAAGGGGCATCTTTTTGATCAGGAAGCGCTACCGTGGAAATGATCAACACGGCGCGCCCGCGCCGTGCCCCACGAGGAAGGACGATGCATGCGACAGAAGTCCGCACGGCTCGGCGTGGCACTGGCCATGGCCGGGGCCCTCGCCGTCGGCACCCTCTCCGTCGCCGCTCCGGCCGGTGCTTCGGCCACGAGCTGGACCCCGTACCAGGCGTACCGCACGCTGCAGAACTGCGTGTCGGCGGGCACCACCCTGCTCGTCACGAAGGGCTACAAGGAGTACGAGTGCCGCTGGGACAGCCCGTACTACATGCTCTGGCTGCGGAAGTAGCCGCGGCGGGCGGGTGACCGCGGTCCTGCGTCAGGGCCAGGCGCGGCTCGATCCGGCGCGTCAGCCGTGCCCCCGCTCCCGCCGCGCGCGGGCCCGCGCCCGCTCCAGCGAGGTCGCCCGCGCCAGCGCCGCGCGCGCCCGCTCGATCTCCTCCCGGCCCGGGGCGTCCGGCGCCTCGGGCTCGACCGCCCACCGCGCCGGCTCCTGGGCGGCTTCCCCGCCCACGCGCCGGCGCGCCGCCGGGCGCCGCTCCCGGCGGCGCCGCGCGGCCTCCTGATCGTGCTCGCGCATCGCCTGGGCGGCCCGCGGCGAGCTCGCCCTCAGCCACTCGCGCGCCAGCGCCGCCCACTCCCTCGCTTCGGCCATCACGACGGCATTTACCCCCAACACTGCCCAATACTCTGTACGAGTGGGTCTAGAGGAGGAGCTTGCGGGCATCGCCGCGGCGTACGGCGGCACGGGCGAGCCCGTGCGACACCAGACACGCACCGACGTGGTCGTGTTACGGATGGGCGAGGTGGTGGTCAAGGCCCACTCCGCCCGCGACGAGGTGGAGCCGCTGCGCACCCGGCTCAGGGCCGCCGCCGCGGCCGCGGTCAACGGCGTGCTGCTGGCCCCGCTGGAGGCCGAGGTGCTGACGGCGGCGGGCCGCGCGGTCAGCGTCTGGCCGGCCGGCCGCCCGGTCCCCCACGACGATCCCGGGTCCGCCCCCTGGGAGGAGGGCGCGCGGCTGCTGGCCCGGCTGCACGCCGTCCCCCTGACGCTGGTGCCGCCGATGCCGCCCGCCGGGGGCCCGGCGCGGGCCGCCCGCGCGGTGTCCAGGATGAACGGCGACGGCCCGGTCGAGCAGCTCGTCCGGCACGCGTTCAAGGAGCTGCCCGAGCCCGCCCCGGCGCCGGGCCTGCTGACTCACGGCGACTGGCACCTGGGCCAGCTCGTCTGCCGCGACCGGTGGCTGCTCATCGACGTCGACGACCTGGGCGTCGGCGACCCGGCCTGGGACCTGGCGCGACCGGCCGCCTGGTACGCGGCGGGCCTGCTGGAGCCGGCCGTCTGGGAGCGGTTCCTCGGCGCCTACCTGGCCTCCGGCGGCCCCGCGCTCGGCCAGGGCGACGATCCCTGGCAGCGGCTCGACCTGCCGGCCCGGGCGCTGACCGTCCAACTGGCCGCGGTGGCCGTCTTCAACGCCGAGCGCGAGAACCGGGAACTCGACGAGGTGGAGCACGCGTTAATCGAATCGTGCAGCAGAATCGTCCGAGCGTGACGGGGGCCGCACGCGGTAGGTTTCAGCCTGAGACCCCGGATCCAAGGAGAGCGACTTAGATGCAGTGCCCGAAGTGCCGCGGCAACATGCGGACATATGAGCGCAACGGCGTCCACATCGAGCAGTGCGACAACTGCCGTGGGATCTTCCTCGACTATGGCGAGCTGGAGACCCTGACCCGCATGGAGTCGCAGTACCACGCCGCTCCGCCGCCGCCCCCCGCCCCCGGGCCGGCCTGGGGCGCTCCCCACCACGGCGGTCACCACTACGGCCACCACCGCCAGCGCAGCTGGGTGGGCATGCTGTTCTCGACCTGATCGCCCCGGCAGCCGGAAAAGGGCCGCGCGTTCGCGCGGCCCTTTCGCGTGCGCGGGCCCGAACCGGTCAGCTCGGGAAGTCGTCCGGATTGACGGGCGCGGTGCGGGCGTTGCCGCCGGAGATGGCGTGCAGGGTGACCCGCCAGTCGTGCCAGAGGATCTGGGTGGCGGTGACCGTGGTCTTGAACTTCACCGACTTCTGGAACCGCTCGAAGCTGCACTGGCGGCTGAAGGACCTGCTCTTGCCGTCCCAGTCCACGCCGTGGGTGAAGTAGATTTTGTACGTGCCGTCGGGCACGCCCCTGACCTTGAACTTGGTCTTCTTGCGCACGTACACGCTGAAGGTCTTGCCGCCGCCCCTGACCGCCGTGACGACGGCGTCGCGGGTGCCGCCGTTGTCGACCTCCAGCGAGCTGCGGCCGCCGAGGGAGGTCCGGCGGATGAACGCGCCGTTCTTCAGCCGCCTGTTCTGCTTGCCGCCGGCCTTGACGGTGACGACGTCGGCCGGGTAGTCGCCGGCGCTCTGCAGCGCCTCGCCCGCCTTGTTCAGGGCGGTGAGCTTGGTGTTCAGGTCGCTCAGCACGGCCGAGGAGGTGCACAGCTCGCGGCTGCCGACCTTGCCCGCCGTGGAGCCGAGCTCGGCGGCGAAGTCGCGCAGGCTGGTGACGTACGCGTCGTGCTGGGCGCGGATCTCGGCGGGCGGGGCGATCGCGGACAGGGCGTCGGCCGCGCCGCTCAGCGCCTGCTCGGCCTTGTCCACGCGCTGGTTGAGCGCCTGGACCCCGCGCGCGCCGGCCAGCCCGCTGATCGCGCCGGTCATCGCCTTGTGCCTGCTGTCGAGCTCGCCCTTGTACGCCTCCGGCGTCAGGGCGCTGACGGCGGGGCTCGACCCCGACGAGGGATCGCCACTCGGATCGCCACCGGGGTCGCCGAAGGCTCCGCCCTTGCCGTCCGCCACGCCGCTGACCTTCGGCTCACCGCCGGTCAGCGGTGGAGGAGAGGAGCAGGCGGCGAGCGTCACCGTCGCCAGGGCGAGAACGCAGGAGATCAACCGGGGTGAAGCCACCTGCCCCACTATTGCCCGGTTGATCCCCAGACGTCAATTACGATTCGGCCAGTCCCTCATCCCGATCCTGTCGCAGCCACCGGGTGATCCCCAGCGTCTCCAGGAACGGCACGTCGTGGCTGGCCACGACGAGCGCGCCCCGGTAGGCCGCCAGCGCCTGGGAGAGCCGGCGCACGCTGGACAGGTCCAGGTTGTTCGTCGGCTCGTCCAGCAGGAGCAGTTGCGGCGGCGGATCGGCCGACAGCAGCGCGGCCAGCGTCGCGCGGAACCGCTCGCCGCCCGACAGCGTGCCCACGGGCTGGTCGGCCCGCGTGCCGCGGAACAGGAAGCGGGCCAGCCGGGCCCGCACGTCGTTGACCGGGGCCGCCGGCGCCACGGCCCGGACGTTGTCCACGACGCTCAGCGCGTCGTCGAGCACGTCCAGCCGCTGCGGCAGGTACGCCACCGGGACGTGCGCGCCGTGCTCGACGATCCCGCGCAGCAGGGTCGTCTTGCCCGACCCGTTGGGCCCGAGCAGCGCGATCCGCTCCGGGCCCCGGACGACCAGCCGGTCGAGCGCCTTGAGCCCGTCCCGGCCGGGCGTGCCGTCGGAGCCGTCGGGACGGTCGAGCGGCAGCGTCAGCACGGTCCGGCCGGCCGGGACGGCGGTGCCGGGCAGCTCGACGCGGATCTCGGCGTCGTCGCGCACGGCCAGCTCCGCCTCGGTCAGCCTGCCCCTGGCCTCGGCCAGCCGCTCCTGGTGCAGCGCGCGGTGCTTGCCCGCCGCCACCTGGGCCTTCATCTTGAGCCCGCCGGCGACGATCTTGGGCACCCTCTTGTTCTCGAACGCCTTCCGCGCGTTGCGGCCACGCCGGTCGAGCTTGGTCCTGGCCTCGATCAGCTCCCGCCGCTGCCGCCGCACCTCGCCCTCGGCGGTCCTGACCGTGCGCTCGGCCGCCTCCTGCTCCGCGGCGACCTGCTCCTCGTAGGCGCTCAGGTCGCCGCCGTACAGGCGCACGGCGGCGTCGCGTAGCTCGGCGATCTGGTCCACGAGGCCGAGCAGCGCCCGGTCGTGGCTGACCACGACCAGCACCCCCGGGTACGCCGAGACCGCGGCGTGGAGCCGCCGCCGGGCGTCCAGGTCGAGGTTGTTGGTGGGCTCGTCGAGCAGCAGCACGGCGGGGCGCTTGAGGATCTGCGCGGCGAGCGCGACCATGACGGCCTCGCCGCCCGACAGCGTCGCGACCGTGCGGTCGAGCCCGACGTGGCCGAGCCCGAGCCGGTCGAGCTCGGCCAGCGCGCGTTCCTCGACGTCCCAGTCGTCCCCGATGGCGGTGAAGTGCTCCTCGGCGACGTCGCCGCTCTCGACGGCGTGCAGCGCGGCCCGCTTCCCGCTGATCTCCAGCAGGTCGGACACCGTGCGGCTGCCCTCCAGCGGCACGTTCTGCGGCAGGTACCCCACCTCGCCGGTGACCGAGACCGAGCCCGATGCCGGGGTCAGCTCCCCGGCGATGACCTTGAGCAGGGTGGACTTGCCCGACCCGTTCGCCCCGATGAGCCCGGTACGTCCGGCGGGGAAGGCGGCGTCGAGACCGTCGAGCACCATGGTCCCGTCGGGCCGGCCGAAGGACACGTGATCGACGACAATGGAAAAAGACATAAAGGCGGCTCCCATCACAAAAATCGAAATTTCGTGACTTGGCGGGAACACCGCTGCGCGCGCGACAACCAGACAGCCTGAGCTGGGAAGAACCGGGGCGAGGAGGTCGCCGAGGTCGGGGTGCGCACGCGACAGAGCCCGTGACCGGGCGGGTAGGCGCGGTGCCCGCGGCCTCAGATCCTCACGTCAACTGCCCCCAGGGGTCGGCGATACAACCCGGACATATTACCCGAATCACGACGGACGGGCAACGCTCCGGGCTCGATGGGCGGCCACGTTGACCCGGTTCGCGCAGATCAGCGAGCAGAACCGGCGCCGCCCGTTCCGCGAGGTGTCCACATAGACGGTCTCGCATCCCGTCCGGTCGCAGCGCCCGAGCCGCCGCCCGTCGGAGAAGCACACGGCCATGGCCAGCCCGCCCGCGGTGGTGTCCTTGGCCCTGGAGACGATGTCGGCCTCGACGGAGAAGAAGTGCAGGTGGGGTTCGAGGCCGTCGTGCGTGCTGATGTGCGGCCGGGACGCGGTGATCTCCAGCAGCTCGTTGATCAGCCGCACCTGGACGCCGAGGTCGGGCTCCCCGAAGACGGGGGCCAGCCGGCGCGCCCAGGCCGCCAGCTCCGCCGCCTGGGCCGGGGTGACGTCCGTGCGCCACATGGCGTTGGCCGTGAGCGTCTCCCGCACCGCGGCCGGGCTGAAGTCGCTCGCGTTGACCAGGGCCGCGGCGAGTTCGGCGCCGTTGCCGCCGTAAGTGTTGAAATGCACAAGGTCATTACATCAGGTTGGAGTCATGCATCCCGGAGAGCCGCACGACCCCTTCGCCCTGACCCTCGTCTCCTCCCACCGCACCTCCGAGGGCCTGGTCTCCTACCTGCGCTGCGCCTGCGGCGCGTGGGAGGTGCGCACGTCCAGGACGGTCGCCTCCGCCGGCCCGCCCCCGGCCGGCGGCAGGTCGATCACGGCCATCGACTGATCAGGCGCACTCGTCCTAGAGTCGGCGGCACACCCCTCAGGAGGTCAGGCATGTCCAGCATTCCCTCCCTGCTGCGCGACCGGATCGCGGCCACCCCCGACGCCGAGGCGTACCGGGTGCCGTCGGGCGAGGCGTGGACCTCCCTGTCGTGGAGCGAGGTCGGCGAGCGCGTCCGCGGACTGGCGCTGGGGCTGGCCGGGCTCGGCGCGGGGCCCGGCCGGCGCGTGTCGATCCTCTGCTCGACCAGGCTCGAATGGATCCTCGCCGACCTGGCCGTGCTCTCCACGGGCGCGGCCACCACCACCATCTACCCGTCGAACACGGCCGCCGAGTGCGCCTTCGTCATCACCGACTCCGGCAGCACGATCGTCATCGCCGAGGACGACGAGCAGGTGGCCAAGCTCAGGTCCGTGCAGAAGGAGCTGCCCGACGTCACGTGCGTGGTGGTCGTGGACGGCTCGGCGAGCGAGGACGGCTGGGTGGTCACCCTCGACTCGGTCGGCCACGGCCAGGGCGGCGCGCCCGAGGACTACGACGCCCTGGTGGACGCCATCGCCCAGGACGACCTGGCCACGCTCATCTACACCTCCGGCACCACCGGACGTCCCAAGGGCGTCGAGCTCACCCACGACAACTGGCTGTTCGCGGCCGGCTCGGTCCGCGAGATCGGCCTGCTGTCCCCCGACGACCTGCACTTCCTGTGGCTGCCGCTGTCCCACTCCTTCGGCAAGCTGCTGGAGGTCGTGATGATCGACATCGGCGTGCCGACCGCGATCGACGGCCGTCTCGACCGCATCGCCGACAACCTGGGGGCGCTGCGCCCGACCGTGATGGCCGCCGCGCCGCGCATCTTCGAGAAGATCCACAACACCGTCGTCGCCACCGTGCGCCGCGAGGGCGGGGTCAAGCTGCGCATCTTCGAGTGGGCGCGGGAGACCGGCCTGCGGGTCAGCAGGGCGCGGCAGCGCGAGGCGGCCGTCCCGCTCACCACCCGGGTCGAGCACGCGCTGGCCGACCGGCTGGTCTTCGCCAAGCTGCGGGCGCGCTTCGGCGGCCGGATCCGCTTCTTCATCTCCGGTGCCGCGCCGCTGTCGCGGGACGTGGCCGAGTTCTTCGACGGCGCCGGCCTGACGATCCTGGAGGGGTACGGCCTGACCGAGTCGTCGGCGGGCAGCTTCCTCAACCGTCCCGAGTCGGTGCGGTTCGGCACGGTCGGCCCGCCGCTGCCCGGCACCGAGGTCCGCATCGCCGACGACGGCGAGATCCTCATCGGCGGGCGCGGCGTGATGCGCGGCTACCACGGCCTGCCCCAGGAGACGGCCGAGGCGCTGACGGACGGCTGGCTGCACACCGGCGACATCGGCGAGCTCGACCCGGCCGGCCGGCTGCTGATCACCGACCGCAAGAAGGAGCTGATCAAGACCTCGGGCGGCAAGTACGTCGCCCCCACCTACCTGGAGGGCCGGATCAAAGCCGCCTGCCCGTTCGCCTCGCACGTGTTCGTGCACGGCGACCGCCGCAACTACGTGACGGCGCTGGTCACCCTCGACATGGACGTCGTGCGCCCGTGGGCCGAGGCCGAGTCGCTGCCGGCCGACCCCGAGGCGCTGTGCGGGCACCCGCGCATGCGCGAGGAGGTCGACAAGGCGATCCGGCAGGTCAACGCCGACCAGGCCAGTTACGCCACCGTCAAGAAATTCGCGATCCTGGCCGGCGACTTCACCGTGGAGACCGGCGAGCTGACGCCCAGCCTCAAGATCAGGCGCAAGGCCGTCGAGGAACGCCACGCCGACGTCCTCGACGGCTTCTACACCGACTGACAGCGCCGCCGGACGGCGGGTCTGGTGCGAGGGCCCGCCGTCTCAGTCCCGGCCGGAGGGCTTGCGGAACTGCTCGATCAGCGCCGTGTAGCCCTCACCGCCGTGGCCCGCCGCGACGGCCCGGCCGGCCAGCTCCCTGATGAAGCGCGGCAGCGTGGCGTCGACGCCGTGCGACTCGCTCTCGTGCACGAGGTGGTCCATGGCCGCCACGTGCGTGTCGAGGGTCGAGTCGGTGGCCGGGTGCGCGCCCTCGTCGATCTGCCGCGCGTAGCCGTCCAGCCAGCCGGCCACGGTCTCGACGCCGTTCCGCGCGACCGGGGCGAACGCCGCGGCCTCCACCCCGGCGGCCCCGAGCAGCGCGGCGCCCTGGAGGAAGCCGTTGAGGATGTTCCACATCAGGCTCAGCACGCCGACGTCGTAGAGCGCCGACAGGCCGTGGTCCGCGCCGAGGTACGTCGTCGCGCCGCCGAGGCTGCGCAGCGCCGGTTCGTGCAGGTCGAAGGCCGATCGCGGGCCGCTGTAGAGCAGGGCGGCCGCCGCGGTGCCGATGGCGGCGGGGGTGGTCATGATCGCGCCGTCGAGGTAGGCGCCGCCGTGCCGGGCCACCCGCTCGGCGGTGTCGCGGGCCTCGGCGGAGGTGCCGGAGGTGAGGTTGACCAGCACCCGGCCGTCCAGGGCGGCGCCCAGCGGGTCGAGGACCTCGCGCACGGCGTCGTACCCGGTGAGGCAGACGACCACGAGCGGGGCGGCGGTCACGGCCTCCAGCGCCGACCCGGCCCGTACGGCGCCCTGCCCGGCCAGCCGGTCGGCCCTGGCCGCCGTACGGTTCCAGACGGTCGTCGGCCGGCCGTCGCGCAGGAACGCCCCGGCCAGCGCCTCCCCCATCAGCCCCAGGCCGAGGACGGTCACGGGGGTACGGCTTTCCTTCGTCATCACAGTCGCTCTCCCAAGGAGGTGGTTCAGCAGCTATGGGAGAATCGTCAACGTTCAGACCGGTATGAAGGTCAAGGGGGACGGCCGTGCTGATCGGTGACCTGAGCCGGCGGACCGGCGTCCGCCCGCACCAGTTGCGCTACTACGAGGCCCAGGGCCTGCTGGAGCCCAGCCGCCGCGCCAGCGGCTACCGCGAGTACGACGACGGGGCCGTGCTGACCGTGGCCCAGATCAGGAAGCTGCTCGACGCCGGGCTGTCGACCGACGAGATCGCGTACCTGCTGCCCTGCGTCACGGGCCCCGACCCCGATCTGGTGCCCTGCCCCGAGCTGCTGGACACGCTGCGCGCCCGGCTGCGCGGCCTCGACGAGCAGATCGACACGCTCACCCGCTCCCGGCGCGCCCTGCGCGGCTACCTGGAGACCACCGAACGGCGCGCGCCGGCCGACGAGGCCGGCCGGGCCCACGCGGAAGCACGGCCGGCCTGATCCGGCGCCGGGAAGGCGGTCAGCAGGACAGGTTGCCGCCGGGGGCGACGCCGAGGATCTGGGTGAACCGCTGGTAGGCGTTGACCCGGCTCTGCACCTGGCCCGGGTTGCCGCCGTTGCACTCCAGGCTGCCGTTGATGCTGCGGATGGTCTCGCCGAACCCGCGGCTGTTGACCATGGCGTCGTGCGGGGTCATGGTGCCGGGGCCGTTCTGGGTCATCCAGTACCACAGCGCGGTCTTCCAGGCCACGGACGCGTTCCGCTCCACCTGCCAGGGGTCGTTCAGCAGGTTGATGCCGAGGGCGTCGCCGGCGGCCTTGTAGTTGAAGTTCCAGCTCAGCTGGATGGGCCCGCGGCCGTAGTAGGCGGCCTGCCCGGCCGGGCAGCCGTAGGGCTGGGTCGCGTCGCAGTAGTGCGGGTAGTTCGCGGTGTTCTGCTCGACGATGTAGACCAGCCCGCCGGTCTCGTGGCTGACGTTGGCCAGGAAGGCGGCGGCCTCCTGCTTCCTGACGGTGGCCGAGCCGGTCCCGGCGAAGGCGGGGAAGGCGGCGATCGCCGTGGTCAGGCCGCTGTAGCTGTAGAAGGAGTTGCGGCCGGGGAACATCTGGTCGAACTGCGCCTGGCTCACCACGAAGCCTCCCGGGTCCGGCGGTGTGGTGGGGCCGCCGCCGCCGTCGCACGCGTACGGGTCCCAGTACCAGGTGCTGATCACCGGGTCGTAGCCGGGATTGTCGTGGACGGCGATGTAGTAGTTGCCGTCGGTGTATCGCACGATGGTGCCGGTGGCGTAGTACCGGCCGGCCACCCAGTTCGGGTGGTCGCAGCCGGGCGTGGGGGTACCGCCGCCGCCGCCGCAGGCGCCCTGGTCGGCCCAGACCGCGGCGGTGCCGGGGGTCTCGTTCTGCGTCCACCATTTGGCCGACCAGTTGTGCCCGCCGCTGGACACCACCGCGCCGCCGTTGTAGGCCGTCGAGGCGTTCCACGGCGTCGCGCACGTGGCCGCCCCGGCCGGCGGGGCCGGCACGACGGCCGACAGGACGCCCGCCACCAGCAGCGCGGCGGCGAACAGCATCAGGCTCCGGCGCACCCCGATCACTTCCCTTCACGGAATCTCTTAAGAAAGTTTCCTAAGAGTTAGCGCGATGGTGGCACGCCTTCGAGGGCCCGGCAAGGCCCAAAGTCAAGCCCGGAGTCAGAGAACGCGCCTGGCCCCCGGCAACGACCGGACCGCGTACGCCAGCCCCCAGCACAACGGCAGCGACACCGCCAGCACGAGCGCGAACTTGACGACCGCCGCCGCGTGCAGCCCCCGCACCGCCCAGGCCGCGGCGACCAGCACCAGCGGGTGGAGGACGTAGACCGCGTAGGCGTTGGCGGACAGGAACCTGCCGCGCGGCCCCTGCCGGTCGAACCGCTCCCTGAACAGCACCACCAGCCCGACGATCATGCCGACGGCGAACACGGACTCCCACAACGCGTTGATCGCGACCGCGACCAGGCCCGTGGTCAGGGCCGCCGGCGGCAGTAACAGCACGGTGGCCACGCCCGCGACGACGAACCCCGCCCGCCCGGCCCGCCTGGGCAGCGCCTCGAACCAGCCGCGCCGGAAGGCGACCACGCCGGCCGCGAACATCGCCGCGTACTGCGGCAGGAAGTAGGGCGTGGGCAGCCCGAGCACCGGCACGTACGTGCCCTGCGGCACCGGGATCCGCCACAGGAGCGTGGCCGCCGCCAGCCCGAGGGTGAACAGCACGACCCCCTTGAGGCTCGGCGCCCCAGCCTCCTGCACGCCGGCCTCCTGCGCGCCCGCCTTCTGCGCGCCGGAGCGGCCCGCGCGCCGCCACCACGCGTAGAGCAGGGCGAAGACGATCAGCACCTCGACGAACCACATCGGCCCCGGGTCCCACGAGACGATGTACCACTTCCAGAACGGCATGCCGTGCTCGCCGATCGTGAGCAGCGGCCGCAGCAGCAGGAGGAAGACCAGCAGCGGCACCCCGAGCCTGACCAGCCGGTCGCGGACGAACGCGCGCCCGCCCTTGCGGTCGTGGGAGCCGGGGGTGAAGAAGCCGGAGATCAGGAAGAAGAACCCCATGAAGAACGCCTGGTTGAAGACCACCAGGATGTCCAGCGCCGTCCCGGAGGGGTCGGCGGCCGGCTCGGTGTAGTACCACAGCGGGATGTCGCCGTACGTGACGGCGACGTGATGGGCGACGACCAGCGCGGTCAGCAGCACGCGCAGGTTGTCGACGGCGAACAGCCTGGTGCCGGTCTCGGTCCTCATCGCCCGCACGCCCTCTCGAACAGGTCGGCCAGCTCCGCGGCGTGGGCGTCGAGGTCGTGGTCGGGGTTCGCCACCCAGTAGGCGAACATGTCGTCGATGGCGGAGAAGTGGGTGATGGCCATGACGCGGCGGTCGAAGTCGCGGAACTCGCCGGTGGACTGGCCGTAGGCGTAGATCTGCTCCATCGCCTGGTAGAGCTCCTCGTTGGCGTTGACGCCGTAGCGCGGCTCCCCGTCGGCGGTGCGCAGGTTGTAGAAGATCTCGCCGAGGGCCTTGAGCCGGGTGCGGTGGTCGCGCATGTGCTCGGCGACGGCGAGGATGTGCGTGCGCACCATCGCGGTGGGGCCTTCGGCGCCCTCGATCCGCGCCATGACGTGTGCGGCGATCTCGCCGTAGACGCTGTTGACCACCTCCTCCATCAGCTCTTCCTTGCCGGCGAAGTGGTAGGAGATGACGCCCTTGCTGATGCCCGCGTGCTGGGCGATGCGTGCCAGCGACGCCTGACCGAACCCGACCTCGGCGATCACCTCCACGGCCGAGGCGATGATCTGCGCCCGCCTGGCCTCCTCGATGAACGAGCGAGTCTTCTGGCCACCCGACTGATTTTCTGACCGCATGGCCAAAATCTAGCACAAGCGGCCAGAAAGCACGGGACTCGGTGACCGCTCGCGGGAGGGCGGGGCGCGGGAGAACGGGAGGCGGCGGGAGGTCAGGAGAGGCGGGTGCGGTAGACGTCTCTGGCCTGGTTCAGGAGGGTGACGTGGTCGGCGAGCTGGACGGGGGCGGTCAGGCGGGCGTGCGACCTGATCAGCTCCTCCAGCAGGTCCAGCCACTCCAGGCACCAGCGCACGTCGTCCCGCCTGGCCACCCGGCGGCCGGCCACGTCCACGTAGACGGGGCTGGTCAGGGCGTAGCCGGTGCCGGTCATGGTGCGCGGGTGCGGGTCGCAGACGACCTCCGCCAGCACGTACGTCGGCTCGTCCACGCGCAGGTCGACCGTCACGGTCAGCCGCTCCTCGCCGTCCGGGCGGCGCTCGCCCGACGGGAGCCGTTCCGCGCCCGCGCGCACGCCCTCGGCCGTACGGACGCGCACGGCGGCCACCTCCGGGCCGATCGCGGTGGCGGTGACGCGGACGTGGTCGCCGGGGCGGGCGTCGATGACGTGGCCGGGGCCGTGCCCGTCCACCGTCAGCTCCAGCCAGGGGCCGGTGGTGGCGAACGTGCGGCCCGCCCGTACCGCGTCGGCGAACGCGCGGGCGGTCAGCTCGCCCTCCACCCGGGCGTAGACGCGGGCCCAGCCGGGCGGGTTCGACTGGTTGTCCGAACGCGTGAAGGAGATCATCGAGTCCGTCCCGGCGGTGACGGCGAGCCGGTTGCCCGCGCCGATCAGCCGCCGGTAGACGGCCGCCGTGGACGGGATCGAGGCGTGCGTGAGCACGTCGAGGCTGTCCACCAGGCCGAGCGCGGCGTCGGCGACCAGCTCGCGGGCGGCGCAGTTGCGTGGCACCGGGGAGACGACGGCCCTGGGCGGGTCGCCGTCGGCGAGCGGCGTGGCGAAGGGGTGGCTGTAGCCGAGGACCGCGCCGAGGCCGCGCAGCTCGCGCAGCCCCTCGGCGTTCGGCGGCCAGTCGGCGTCGCCGGCGAACCCGGTGTGGAAGCGGCCCGGCGCGCGTTCCGGGGCGAAGGCGTAGACGTGGCCGAGCAGGTCGTTGCGGTACTCGACGCCCATGCGGGCCAGGTGGGTGGCGTCGGACCAGGGCAGGTCCTGCCCCGCCCAGTGGTCGAGGGCCGCCCGGTCGTAGACGCGCGGCCCGGAGACGTTCCCGGCGAGCAGGTTGAGCACGTGCAGGTCCTCGCCGAGTTGGGCGGCCGCCGCGTCGGCGGGCAGGCCGACCAGGTCGCCGGCCCAGTTGAGGTGGACGTGCAGGTCCCCGCCGTACCAGCCGCGGGCGGCGGCGTCGTAGAGGCGTTCAGGGACGAGCCTGACCACGCGTTCCTCGCCTGGGGCGAGGGTGACGTCCAGGGCGGACTCGGCGTACTCCATGCCCCGGGTGACGGTGATCGTCAGCGGTTCGGCCGGGACGTCGAGGGTGCGGCCGTCACCGTGGAAGTAGGGCCTGCCGTGGTAGTCGTGCCGGGCCGGGACGCCGGGCGGGTACCAGCCGCGGCCGTCCCGGGAGGCGACGCTCCACCGGCACGGCTCCCCCGCCACCAGGGTGAGCCGGGCGGCGGGGACCGGGCGCAGCAGGGGATCGAGCCGGACGCGCTGCCCGTCGGCCACGATCACGCTGTCGATGCCGGCCTCGACCAGCCAGGCCCCGTGGGGGGCCAGCTCGCGGCGGGCGTCGTCCACGCTGACCGGGCAGGGGGTGTCGCGGGAGGAGTCGACGAGCAGGAAGATCTTCTCCGTGCCGCGTCCGGCGGGCGGCGGCGGGGCCTGGACGGCCGTCGCGGGCCGGGCGTCCGCGACCGGCACCGCGCCCGTCCAGCGCGGGCCCGGGTGCGGCTCCCCCGGGGCCAGGACGGTGATCGGCGCTCCCCGCAGCTCGATCCGGTCGGGGCCGACGCGCAGCGCGGTCAGGTGCGGCGGCAGCTCGCCGGCGAGGGCGTCGCGCAGCACCCGGTCGTAGTCGGGCTCGGCGAGGTGGGCGGCGAGCCGGTCGATCGGACGGCCGGGGTGCAGCCGCGCGGCCTCCTCGAAGGCCAGGCGCCAGAACGCGCCGAACAGCGAGGGCGGCAGGACCCTGCGCCGGGCGAAGAACTTGACGTAGTGGATCTCCGGCTCGCCCCAGGTGATGCCGTGCTCGGCCAGCAGGCGGCCGTACTCCTCCAGGGCCTCCGCGACCGTTTCGGGCAGCATCGGTTCCGCACACATCTGCGCTTCTCCCCACGTCGGTTGCGCGACATCGTGACATGTCCCGCTCAAGCCGTCTGATCGGAGATGACGCTGCGGATACGGATATTTCTGCCCCGGACGCAAGTCTGTTCCTCCGGGGAGTGGAGACCCCCGGCGACCACCGCCGGGCGTCAGGGCCCGCTAGAACCCGGTCAGCCGGACGTCACGGCCGCCCGAACACCCACAGCCGGACGTCAGGGGCGCTTGAACACCGACAGGAGGCGGTCGGCGGCGAGCGCCGGGGTCAGCTCGCCCGTCAGGACCTCCCGCTCGACCTCCGCCGTGATCGCCGCCACCTGCGGGTCGTGGCGCAGCTCGGCGAGCAGGCGGTCGCGGACCAGCGTCCAGGTCCACTGCACTTGCTGGCGGCGGCGCTTGGCGGCCAGGT
Source organism: Nonomuraea sp. NPDC049646 (assembly GCF_044465525.1). NCBI lineage: Bacteria > Bacillati > Actinomycetota > Actinomycetes > Streptosporangiales > Streptosporangiaceae > Nonomuraea > Nonomuraea sp. NPDC049646. The sequence goes on from NZ_JBITLU010000001.1 coordinate 309,266, forward strand.
CCAGCGCGTCCTGATGGGCCAGGATGCGCCGCCACAACTCCTCCAGGCCGTCCCCGGTGAGCCCGCTGCAGGTCAGGACGGGCGGCGGCCCCGCATCCGAGCGGAGCATGCGCAGCGCTCCGGCCAGTTCCCTGGCCGCCTTCCTGGCCGCGAGCTCGTACTCGCCGTCGGCCTTGTTGACCGCGATCACGTCGGCCAGCTCCAGCACGCCCTTCTTGATCCCCTGGAGCTGGTCGCCGGTGCGGGCCAGGGTGAGCAGCAGGAACGTGTCCACCATGTCGGCCACGGCGGTCTCCGACTGCCCGACCCCGACGGTCTCGACCAGCACCACGTCGAACCCGGCGGCCTCCACCACGACCATGGCCTCCCTGGTCGCCTTCGTGACGCCGCCGAGCGTGCCGGAGGTCGGCGACGGGCGGATGAACGCCGCCGGATCGGTCGACAGCCGGGCCATCCGGGTCTTGTCGCCCAGGATGCTGCCGCCCGTCCTGGTCGAGGAGGGGTCGACGGCCAGCACGGCCACCTGGTGCCCCTGGCCGGTGAGGTACGTGCCGAGCGCGTCGATGAACGTGGACTTGCCCACGCCGGGCACGCCCGAGACGCCCACTCGGCGGGCCCGGCCGGACAGCGGGGTGAGCTCGACGAGCAGCCGCTGCGCCAGCGCCATGTGGTCCGGTCTGGTCGACTCGACCAGGGTGATCGCGCGGGCGATCCACGTACGGGAGCCTGCCCGTACGCCTTGGGCGTAGTCCTCCAGCGAGCGCACGCGGGTCACCCCTTTCTTCTCATTGATCAGCCTAACTTCTGACAAGTCCGGTTATTTGCCAGTAAGGTGCTGGAGTTCTGATCACAGCCGTCACAGGAGTCACTCCCCTCATGCCCAACGTCGAACCCCTCCGCGAGGGCGACCCGGCGGCGGTGGGACCCTACCGGCTGGCCGGGCGGCTCGGCGCGGGCGGCCACGGTGTCGTCTACCTCGCCCGCGGGCGCGACGGCGGTCCGGTGGCCGTCAAGCTGCTCGCCGAGGGCGTCACCGCCGGTGAGCCGTTCGCCAGGGAGCTCGCCGCCGCGCGTGCCGTGGAACCGTCCTGCGTCGCGCGGGTGCTGGACGCCTCGGTCAGGGGCCGGCCGTACGTCGTGACCGAGTACGTGGACGGGCCCTCCCTCCAGGAGACCGGCGCCCTGCGCGACGCGGACGACCTGCGGCGCCTGGCGGTGACGACCGCCACGGCGCTGGCCGACGCGCACCGGGCGGGCGTCGCGCACCGCGACTTCAAGCCGTCCAACGTGCTGCTCGGGCCGGACGGTCCGCGGGTGAGCGACCTCGGCGTCTCGGCGGCGTTCGGGACGGGGGTGAGCGCGACCGGCGCCATCACCGGCACGCCCGCGTACATGGCGCCCGAGCAGCTCTCGGGACGGGAGGCGGGCGCCCCCGCGGACGTGTTCGCGTGGGCGTCGGTGGTCGTCTTCGCGGCGACGGGGATGCCGCCGTTCGGCGAGGACTCGCTGCCGGCGGTGATCAACCGCATCCTGCACGACGAACCCCGCACCGGTGACCTGCCGCAGCCGCTGCTCGGCGTGGTCCTCGCCTGCCTGGCCAAGGACCCCGCCCGCCGCCCGCCCATGGCCGACGTCCTGCGCCACCTGCTCACCATCTCCACCCCCGCCCCCGCCCCCGCCCCCGCACCCACCTCCGCTCCCACTCCCGCGCCGCCCTCCGGCCCCCCGACCCGCCCGGCACCCGCTCCCATGCCGCCCTCCGACCGCCCGACGCGCCCGGCACCGGCCGCCCCACCGGCCCGCGCGGCGGCCCCCTCGGAGCCGGGCGCCGCCTCCGGGACCACCGGGCTGCGCCTGGTCGCGGGCACGCCGCCCCTCCCCCATGGCGGATCACCGGTCCCACAGGCCCAGGCCCCGCAGACCGCCGGGCCGGACGCGCCCAAGGTCACCGGGCCGGGAACCGCGCCCAAGGTGGCCGGGCCGGGAGCCGGGCCCAAGGTCAGGGTGCGGCGGCGGGTGAAGACGGCGGTGGTGGCCGGGGTCTCCGGGGTGTCCGTGCTGGTGCTGTCGGGCGCGATCGTGTGGCTCACCCCCTCGACGCCCACGCCCAAGGCCACCCACGTGGCCGACGTGACCACCGCCCCCACGCCCACCCCCGGCACCTCGACCTCCCCCACCCGCCGCCCGCGGCCCACCCGCACACCCGTCCCCGGCCCGCAGGACGAGACCACCTCCGGCACGACCCCGTCCGTCGACCGCCTCACCCTGGCCTCCCTGCGCCCGTCCGGCGGCACCAGGAACGGCGACTGCTGGGACGGCGCCGTACGGCTCCAGGCGGCGCTGACCAGGACCGGCGCCCCGGTCACCGTCCGGTACGCCTGGATCGTCGACGGCACCGTCACCGCCCGCTCCTCGGCCACGGTCGCCGAGGACGCCCCCCGGCGCCTGACCTCGCCGACCGCGCTGACGGACGCCGGCCCCCACAGCGTCACGCTCCAGATCACCGAGCCGGTCGCCCGCCGGCGCACCGTCGCCGTCACCATCTGCGACGACGCCCTCTGACCCGCCGGGTCGCCTGCCGGGGTCAGGGGCGGCCGGTCAGCGTCCGGCGACCCGCCGAGCCGTCCGCAGGGCTACGGGCGGCCGGTGAGCGTCCGGAGCAGGTCGAGGGCGGCGTCGGCGATCACCGTGCCCGGCGGGAAGATGGCGGCGGCGCCGGCGGCGCGCAGCTCGTCGTGGTCGCCCGGCGGGATGACGCCGCCCACCACGATCATGATGTCCGCGGCGTCGAGGTCGGCCAGGGCGCGCCGGAGCGCGGGCACCAGCGTGAGGTGCCCGGCCGCCAGCGAGGAGACGCCCACGATGTGCACGTCGGCCTCGACCGCCTGCCTGGCCACCTCTTCCGGCGTCTGGAACAGCGGGCCGACGTCGACGTCGAAGCCCAGGTCGGCGAAGGCGGTGGCGATCACCTTCTGGCCCCGGTCGTGGCCGTCCTGGCCCATCTTGGCGACCAGGATGCGCGGGCGGCGGCCCTCGTCCCGCTCGAAGTCGGCGCAGGCCCGGCGGACGCGCTCGATGGCCTCGGCGTTGCCTGACTCGTCGCGGTACACACCGGAGATGGTACGCACCTGCTCGGCGTGCCGGCCGAACACCCGTTCCAGGGCGTCGGAGATCTCGCCGACGGTGGCCTTGGCGCGGGCGGCGTCCACGGCGAGCTTGAGCAGGTTGGCGTCAAGGCCCGGCGCGGGGTTCTCGGCGGCCTTGGTGAGCGCGTCGAGCGCGCGCTGCACGGCCTCGCCGTCGCGTTCGGCCCTGAGCCGGGCCAGCTTGTCGAGCTGCTGGGCGCGTACGGCGCTGTTGTCGACCTTGAGCACCTCGATGGGCTCGTCGTCGGCGGCGCGGTACTTGTTGACCCCGATGACCGGCTGGCGGCCGGAGTCGATGCGCGCCTGGGTGCGGGCCGCGGCCTCCTCGATGCGCAGCTTGGGCAGGCCCGCCTCGATGGCCCTGGCCATGCCGCCGGCCGCCTCGACCTCCTCGATGTGGGCCCAGGCGCGCTCGGCGAGGTCGTGGGTGAGCCGCTCGACGTAGTAGGAGCCGCCCCAGGGGTCGATGACCTGGGTGGTGCCCGACTCCTGCTGCAGCAGGAGCTGGGTGTTGCGGGCGATGCGGGCCGAGAAGTCGGTGGGCAGCGCGAGCGCCTCGTCGAGGGCGTTGGTGTGCAGCGACTGGGTGTGGCCCTGGGTGGCGGCCATGGCCTCGACGCAGGTGCGGGCGACGTTGTTGAAGACGTCCTGGGCGGTGAGCGACCAGCCGGAGGTCTGGCTGTGCGTGCGCAGGCTCAGCGACTTGGGGTTGGCCGCCCCGAACCGCGACACCAGCTTGGCCCACAGCAGCCGGGCGGCGCGCAGCTTGGCGACCTCCATGAAGAAGTTCATGCCGATGCACCAGAAGAACGACAGCCGGGGGGCGAACCGGTCGACGTCCATGCCGGCGGCGATCCCGGCGCGCAGGTACTCGACGCCGTCGGCGAGGGTGTAGGCGAGTTCGAGGTCGCAGGTCGCCCCGGCTTCCTGGATGTGATACCCAGAAATGCTGATCGAGTTGAACTTCGGCATCTTTTCGCTCGTATAAGCGAAAATATCCGAAATTATGCGCATCGAAGGGGCCGGCGGATAGATGTAGGTGTTGCGGACCATGAACTCCTTGAGGATGTCGTTCTGGATGGTCCCGGCCAGCTCCTCCGGCGCGACGCCCTGCTCCTCGGCCGCCACGATGTACATCGCGAGCACCGGCAGCACCGCGCCGTTCATGGTCATCGACACCGACATGCGGTCGAGCGGGATGCCGTCGAAGAGCTGCCGCATGTCGTAGATGGAGTCGATCGCCACCCCGGCCATGCCCACGTCGCCGGCCACGCGCGGATGGTCGGAGTCGTAGCCCCGGTGGGTGGCCAGGTCGAAGGCGACCGACAGGCCCTTCTGCCCGGCCGCCAGGTTGCGCCGGTAGAAGGCGTTGGAGTCTTCAGCCGTGGAGAAGCCCGCGTACTGGCGGATCGTCCAGGGCTGGTTGACGTACATGGTGGGGTAGGGCCCGCGCAGGTACGGGGCCGCGCCGGGATAGGTGCGCAGGAAGTCGAGCCCGTCGAGGTCGGCGGCCGTGTAGAGCGGCTTGACCCCGATGCCCTCGGGCGTCTCCCACACCTCTCCCCCGGGGACGGCCTCCGCGCCCGAGCCGGCCCCCGGCCCGAGCGGGACGCCCGAGAAGTCGGGGATCATCGCAGCACCTCCAGGTCCTCGAACGTCTGACGGAGCACGGCGAGCGCGTCGCACCCCGCGTAGAGGCAGGCGTCCACGCCCTCGTAGTCTCCCTTCCCCGCCAGCCAGACGCGCCGCGCCCCCGCGTGCCGCAGGGCGGCGGCCACGGCGCGGGCGTGCTGGGCGTACAGCTTGTCGGTGGAGCACAGGCAGGCGACGGCGGCGCCGCTCACGGCGAAGGCGGTGGCGATCTGCTCGGGATCGGCGCCCGGCCCGGCGGTCTCGGTGGCCAGGCCGCCGGCGTGGAACAGGTTGGCGGCGAAGGAGGCCCGCGCGGTGTGCGCGGCGACCGGCCCGATGGTGGCCAGGAACACCTTCGGCCGCTCGGGCAGGGCGTCGGCGACGTCGCGCAGCGCCTCGAACTCCTGGGCGTAGCGGGCCACGGGCCGCCCGGCCGGGGCGGGCGGCCGGCGCAGCGGCTTCTCGCCGGGGTCGGGGAACTCGCTGACGCCGGTGATCGGGAAACGGCGGTGGGCGATGTCGTCGTCGCGACGGGCCCGGGTGGCCGCGACGCGCCGCTCGATCAGCTCGCCGGCGGCCTGCACGCCGCCGGCGGCCTCGATCTCCTGGAACCACGCCCAGGCGCGCTCGGCCAGGTCGGCGGTGCGGCGCTCGACGTACCAGGAGCCGCCGGCGGGGTCGGTCACCCGCCCGATCCCCGACTCCTCCAGCAGCAGTGACTGCGTGTTGCGGGCGATGCGCCGGGAGAAGGCGTCGGGCAGGCCGAGCGCGGCGTCGAACGGCTGCACGGTGACCGCCTCCGCCCCGCCGACGCCCGCCGCGAAGCAGGCCAGCGTGGTGCGTAGCATGTTCACCCAGGGGTCGCGGGCGGTCATCATGGCCGCGCTGGTGACGGCGTGCTGGCGCTGGCCGCCGTGCTCGGCGGCGCCGCACACCTCGGCCACCCTGGCCCACAGCCGGCGCGCCGCGCGCAGCTTGGCGATGGTGGCGAACTGGTCGGCGGTGGCGGCGTACCGGAAGTCGATCTGGCCTAGCGCTTGCTCAACCGTGAGGCCGGCACCGGTGAGCGTGCGCAACTCGGCCACGCCCCGCGCGATCGAGCAGCCCAGCTCCTCGGCGTCGGCGGCGCCCGCGTCGTGGTACGGCGTGGCGTCGACCATGACCGCGCGCAGCCCCGGCACCGCGACGCACCGCCCGGCCAGCTCCGCCCCCACGCCGCCGCTCGCGCCCAGGTTGCCGCTCGGCGTGACGCCCTGCGCGGCGGCCAGGCCGAACAGCGCCTCGGCGGCCTCCCGCGTGTGCTCCCCCGCCTCCAGCACGATCGGGGCCAGGTCGAGATAGACGTCCTTCAGCACGGCGGGCAGCGCGCCTGCCGGGATCGCGCCGTCGCCCACGACCAGCCAGAGCGAGGTGACGCCGTTCTCCAGGTCGGCCAGCACCGCCTCGGGGTCGGCCACGGCGTGCCGCTGCCGGACGTCCCAGCCGGGCCGCGCCCGCGCCCCGCGCGTGAACGGCGGCGCGCCCGGCAGCCCCGGATCGCCCGGCAGGTCGCCCGCGTCGTAGAGCGGCGCGACCGGCACGCCGTCGTAGGTCGGGCTGGACAGCGCCTCCTCGGGCGAGCCCGCCTCGACCCCCGACTTGCGCAGGACCTCGACCGCCAGCCTCCGCCAGTCGTCGCGAGTGGTGGGAGGAAAGCCCGCTGCCAGTTCCATGCAACGGATAGTAGGCGCTGCCCGGCCGCCGCAGTAATCCGGGGGTTACCCGTCGGCGAGCGGCGCCTCCCACGCCAGTCTCCACGTGAGCGGGCCCACGATCCCGTCGTCCTCGACGCCCTGCTGGCGCTGGAACTCGCGGCACGCGTCGCGGGACCGGGCGCCGTACGCGCCGTCGACGGTCAGGTCGAAGCCGCGCTTGCTCATCTGCCGCTGCCAGGTGCGCACGTCCTCGCCCTCCATGACCGGCGGGTACTTCAGCAACCGGCCGGGGAAGGGCGGCGCGCCCTTGGGCGGCGGCGGGGTGGTGCCGCCGCCGGGGCGGGGCGCGCCGCGCTTGATCCAGGCGTACAGGGGGTCGCCGGGGCAGTCGGTCGAGTAGCCGTCGCGATGGCCCTTGATCTCCTTGCCGGCGCCGCCCCGGTCGCGCACGTACTGGACGGCGTCGAGGACGGCGTCGAGCATCGCGTCGGGCGGCTGCACGAGCCCGGCGTTGCCGACCAGCCCGAGCACGGCGTAGTGCCCGGCGTTGAGCCCGGGACCGTTGGCCGCCGGCAGATGATGCAGCCCCCGCCCCTCGAACACCTTCCGATGCGGACAGGCGACGAAGGAGTTCCCCGTGAAGTAGACGGTGCCCTCGCGCCTGGCCAGCCAGGTCTGGTTCGGGGTCCTGGGACACCAGATCTCACCGTGGTAGGTCTCCCGGCTGATCCTGAAGCTGGCGCTCTTCCGGGCCGCCCGCGGCGCGAAGTACTGCTGCCGCCGGATGGTGACCGACCACATGTCGCTCGCACACGTGGCCGTCGGCGGCTTGCGGCGCAAGGACGCGGCACTACCGGTCAGAAGCACGGCGAACATGAACGCCTCCGCCGCCGCGCGATCCTTCTGCGCCAGCTTGTCCTTTCCGTTGTTGTCGGCGGCGAGCGAGGTCTCGATGAACAGGGACAGCTGTGCCCGGGTGAGGGAGAGCAGGAACTCGAAGGTCGGCACCCTGCCCGGCGCCATCTCCAGCAGCCGCCGCCCAGCGTCGGAGGAGAGGTGGAACTCGGTGAGGTGCCGGTTGACGGTCTCCCGCCATCGAGGCACCCCGTCAGTGCTCCGGCCGGTGCGCGGGAAGGCCGGGACAGGAGGGCCGAAGACCGACGTGAGCGCCTCGCGGATCCTGGCCACGTACACCGGGTTCTTCTGCGACTGGTAGATGGCCACACTCGTGGTCGGGCGGCCCCGGAGCGGCTTGACATGCCCTTCTGTCCAGAACCAGGCAACGAGCTCCACGAGGGCGTCCGACCATTTCGCCTCGGTGGGAAGATCGGCACAGGGCGCCGCCAACGGCACTCTGTCCCAGTACCCCATCGTCTCCGTGGTCACCCACAGCCGCTCGTGCTCGGTGACCGCCCGGGACATCCGCCCGCCGTCACGTCCCTTGCGCCGGTCGGTTCCGGTACGCCGTCTACGGCGCTCGACGGGCCAGCGGTGCTGCGGCGTGGTCAGCGAGGAGTGGGACGCGCCTTCCATCCGCACCATCTCCCTGGGCCCGGCCGGAAAGACGTACACGTCGAGCAGCCCCTGCCACTCGGACGCGCCCGTCTCGTGGTTGAGGGTGAGCACGCTCTCCCCCGGCTCCAGCTCGCGATACCGCTTCCAGCCCTGCCGCGTCAGGATCTCCGTCTCCTCGTCGACGCAGTAGCCGATGTCGATCCAGCCATTGCCGTCCATGTGATAGCCCTGGATGGATCTCACCAGCTCGACGCAGCCGGCGTGGTCGGACACGATGGCGGGTTCGACGCGGCCGCCGGTGTAGTGGACCTTGACGCCCTTGGTCGAGTCAAGCTGGGTGTAGGCGCCGCGGGGCGCGCGGGCCTGCCAGTCGCGGCGTAACACCAGATCGATGTCCACGAGTGCTCTCCGAGAGTAGATATCGGGACGACCGAGCGTAACGCCAGCGAGGTGAGCAGGTCCGGGGATCGCGCTATTTCACGGTCTGATCACCCGCCGTTCGGTCACGATCGCGGTGATCAGATCGTGCGGCGTCACGTCGAACGCGGGGTTCAGCGCCTGTGTGCCCTCGGGCGCCAGGCGTACACCTCCGAGGGTGAGGATCTCCTCGGGGTCGCGGTCCTCGATCTCGATGTGGTCGCCGGTCGGGGTGGCGGGGTCGATGGTGGACTCGGGGGCGACGACGATGAACGGCACGCCGGCCCGTTCCGCGCCGAGCGCGAGCGCGTACGAGCCGATCTTGTTGGCGGTGTCGCCGTTGGCGGCGATGCGGGCGGCGCCGATGAGCACCGCGTCCACCTCGCCCTTGGCCAGCAGGTACGGCCCCGCCGAGTCGGCGACCAGCCGGTGCGGCGCGCCCATCCTGGCCAGTTCCCAGGTGGTGAGCCGGGCGCCCTGGAGCAGCGGGCGGGTCTCCAGGGCGAGCACCTCGGCCAGGCGGCCGCGTTCGTGCAGGGTCTGGACGACGCCGAGGGCGGTGCCGCGTTCGACGGCGGCCAGGCCGCCGGTGTTGCAGACGGTCATGATCCGCAGCCGGTCGCCTTCCAGCAGGGCGGCGCCGCGCTCGCCCATGGCCAGGCAGGCGGCGATGTCGTCGTCGCGGATCCGCAGCGCGGCCGCCAGCACCGCCTGCCTGCCCTTGTCCAGGTGGGCGGCGGCCTGGTCGACGCCCCAGGCCAGGTTGGCGGCGGTCGGGCGGGCCGCGCGCAGCTCGGCGATCTGGCCGAGGTCGCCGTCGGCGAGCACGACGCCGAGCGCCCCGGCCACGCCGAGGGCGGGGGCGCCGCGCACGGCCAGCCGCCTGATCGCCGCGACGAGCTCGGCCACGGTCTCGACGCGCAGCCGCACGCACCGGCCGGGCAGCAGGGTCTGGTCCACGAGCTCGACGGCGTCGCCGGCCCAGTCGATGGTCCTCACGCCGCTCACGGTAGCCGACGGGTCCGGGGCCGGCCCGGGGTCAGCGTTCGGCCAGGACGATCACCGAGTCGCCACGGCCGAGGACGACGGTGTCGCTCTTGGCGGGGTTCAGCACGATGCCGTAGTGCGGCGGGACGTTCCTGGAGACGTTGTCGCGGTAGCCGATCGCGGTCTCGCCCCTGCGCCGGGCCGCCTCGACGATGGTGGCGAAGGTGACCTCGGCGCCGGTCCGGACGTAGGAGGCGGCGGGCCTGGGGTAGATCTCCGAGCCGTGCGAGTCGAACAGGTAGCCGAACACGTCGGCGAGGTGCCGGTTCTCGGCGAGCTGGGCCAGCAGCAGGCCGATGACGGTGTCGCTGATGACGATGTCGTCGGCCTCGGTGACCTCGGCCAGCGCCCGGTTGCCCTCGTCGTGCATCTCGCTGACGATCGAGTAGTGCTCGCCGAGCGTGCTCTGCATGTCGCGGAGCTGGAGCAGGGTCATGAGCGTGCGGGTGTCGGCGTGGTGGGGGTCGAAGCGGTCGTCGGACAGGACGATGACGTGCTGGTAGAGGCCGACGCCGAGGGATTCCAGCGCGTACCGGTCGGTGGTGTCGCAGTCCTTGACGTTGACGGTGAGGGTGCGCAGCCCGGTCAGGCCGGTGCCGGCCTTGGGGTGGTCGGCGGCGATGTCCAGAACCGAGCCGGAGGAGACGTAGCCGTCCAGGTAGCGCACGATCTGCTCGGCGCGGCCGTTCCAGTTGAGCAGGAGGGTGCGTTCTGGCTCGGGGCGCGGTGCGGCGGCGGTGGTGACGGCCTGTTCGTCGATCGGGGGCTCGCCGGTGGCGAGCTTGATGTGGGAGTCGTCGTGGGCGATGACGACGATCTGGTCCTTGGCCGTGATGACGGTGTCCATGGGCGGGTTGAGCACGACGCCGGCCGGGCCGCGTAAGCCGATGACGGCGGCGGTCTCGTAGGCGTGCAGGGCCTGGCTGTAGGTGGCGCCGACCAGTTCCTCGTCGGCGCGCAGGTAGATCTCGCCGCCGTCGAAGTTGAGCAGGTCCATGCAGACGACGGACATGCCGGACTGGCGGGAGGACTGCACGATCAGCCGGGAGGCGGTGTCGTCGGAGTCGACGAGGTACACGTCCTGGCCGCCGGCCAGCCGGGCGGCGGCCAGGTTGCGGGCGGAGGCCAGGGCGGCGACCACGGGCGGGTGGGAGCCGTCCCGCTTGGCCAGGGCGAGCAGGATCTTGATGACGTGCGCGTCGGGGTCCTCGCCCTCGGGCGAGAGCACGACGACGGATCTTGCGGTGGTGAGGTTCATCAGGCCGAGGTCGCGCGGCTCGGTGGGACGTCCGGTGCGGCAGACCAGGCGGGTCCTGCCGAGGTCGCCGACGTGCTCGCGGATGTCCTCCTCCATGGCGAGCTTGTCGCGGTCGGCCAGGACGGCGATGACCGAGTTCTTCTGGCTGGCGTGCGCCTTGACGAGCTCGGTGACGATCGTGAAGACCTGGTCGGACCAGCCGAGCACCACGGTGTGGCCGGACTCGACGATGCGCGAGCGGCCTCTGCGCAGGCGGTCCACCTTCTGCTTGAGCCCGTTGGACAGCAGGCCGACGAGCATGCTGACGATGAAGATGCCGCCCAGCGAGCCGGCGAACATGACGGTCATGTAGCCGAACGAGCCCTTGTCGCTGGCGACCTTGCTGGGGGTGAGGGCGTGCATGAGGGCGACCCACAACACCTGCCCAGGCCCGCTGACGCCGTCGGGCTCGTCGGGCGCGAGCCAGAGCGTGAGCGCTGCCACCACGAGGATGAGCGCGACCGACACCACCGCGAGCCAGCCGATGAGCGAGGCCGTCCCCCTGGACATGGTGTTGTCGAACCAGTACCGCGCCCGTTCGCGGACCGTGACCCTCGACACTTCCCCGATACCTCCGTGTAAGGAGTGATTTAAACCGACGTCACAAGGTACCGGGCGATCTTGGCTTCCGCATGGCGAGCGGTAACGTAGCCGCCATGGTGATCCCCCTCACACCGGACGATCCGGCGTTCCTGGGCGATTTCCGCCTGGCCGGGCGTCTGGGCGAGGGCGGGCAGGGCGTGGTCTACCTGGCCCACTCGGCCTCCGGGGAGCCGGTCGCGGTCAAGCTGCTCAACGCCGGCGACCAGGAGACCCGGGCCAGGCTGGCGCGCGAGCTCGACGCGCTGGAGTCGATCGCCTCCTTCTGCACGGCCCGCGTTCTCGACGTCTCGACGCGGGGCTCGCGACCGTACGTGGTGAGCGAGTTCGTGGACGGGCCCTCGCTGGCCGACCGGGTGGCCGGGAACGCCGCCGGGAACGCCGCCGGGCGCGGCCCGCTGCGCGGCGGTGAGCTGGAACGCCTGGCGGTCGGGACGGCCACCGCGCTGGCGGCCATCCACGCGGCCGGGGTCGTCCATCGTGACTTCAAGCCGTCCAACGTGCTGCTCGGGCCGGACGGGCCGCGGGTGGTGGACTTCGGCATCGCCAGGGCCGAGGGGGCGGCGACGCACACCTCGGGGCTGGTGGGCACGCCCGCGTACCTGTCGCCGGAGCAGATCGCGGGCTCGCCCGCCTCCGGGGCCTCCGACGTGTTCGCGTGGGGGGCGACGATGGTCTACGCGGCCACGGGGGTCAGCCCGTTCGGGGCGGACACCGTGCCGGCGGTGCTGCACCGGGTGCTGCACGCCGAGCCCGACCTGTCGGCGCTGCCGCCCCGGCTGCGCGGGCCGGTCGCCGGCGCCCTGGCCAAGAACCCCGCCCACCGCCCGACGGCCGCCGCCCTCCTGATGACCCTGGTCTCCCCCACCCCGGCCACGGGGCCGGGCGCGGGAGTGGGGCCGACCGCAGGGTCGGGCGCGGGAGCGGGGCCGACCGCGGGGCCGGGGGCGGGGGTTCTGGGGGGTGATCCGGGGGCGGCCGACACGCGCGAGAGCCGCGCGGCCCGAAATCGGGGACGCCGCGCCCTCCTCGGCGCCGGAGCGGCCCTGCTGGCCCTGGCCGTGGCCGGTGGCGTGGTCCTGCTGACCATCCGCACACCGGGTTCGACCGCCACCCGGTCCACCCCGCCGCCGTCCACGGCCGCCGCCCGGTCCACCCCGCCGTCCGGCCCGACGTCCGCCCCGCCGTCCACGGACGCCGGCCCCGCCACACCCGCCGCCACCTCCCCGGCGGCCACCGGGAACCCCGGCGGCACCGGCGATCTGAAGATCCCGGCGGCCTTCGCCGGCACCTGGTCGGGCCACACCGACACCACCAACCCGCTCGACCCCGACGGCGCCGAGAACACGGTGGAACTGAAGGCCGGCCGGTCACAGGCGGCCTGGAAGGAGAAGGACTCCCAGGTCGACTGCGCCGCCACGATCACCCTCACCGAGGTGCGCCCGGACCGGCTGACTTTCTCCCTCGGGACGTCCACGGGCGGCTGCATCCCGGGTACTGTCTGGCTGGAGCTTGAAGGCGACACTCTTACCTACACCTGGCGGGACGTGCCCGGCCTGGGCATGGTCACCCAGACCGGCGCTCTCGGCAAAAAGTGACCGAACCACGTGTATAACCCTTCGACATCCGAGCCCACGAAGGAGATCCTTTACCTATGTCTGTGATCAGGGAGGTGCCGTTCCCCAGCGCGGACTCCTCGTCCGAGCTGCCGATGAACATCTGGATCGACGACGCCGACTCAGCGATCGACGTCATCGACGCCCTGGCGTTGTCGCCGTTCGCGACCGGCGTCCAGCCCTGGTCCAAGCTGGCCAATCTGGAGCGCGTGCGTCCGGACGCGAGGTTGCAGCCGGCCGAGGGCCGGGTGCTGCGCACCGCGCAGGTGGAGGACGGCTCGGAGTCGCGGCTCATCTGCGGCGAGGGCTGGACGCTGCGGGTCGTGCGGCACCGCAACCGCACCGCCACGGTGAGCGTGACGGCGGTGAGCGAGGAGCTGGCCGGCTCGGTGCTGAAGGAGAGCATCGACGGCGCCGAGGAGCCGGTGCCCGACGCCGACCACGTCGAGATGGGCTTCTGGTGGCGCGGCTCCCACGGCGGCAACCGGTCGGAGAAGCCGATCACCGCCCAGCCGTGGGACGAGATCGGCACGAACTACTCGGCGCAGGTGCGCCCGGCGCTCGGCCGCCTGATGGCCACCACGCCCGCCGACGTCAACGGCCGGCTCATCCTGCTGCACGGCCAGCCGGGCACCGGCAAGACCACGCTGCTGCGCACGCTGGCCAAGCAGTGGCACGACTGGTGCCAGGTCGACTGCGTGCTCGACCCCGAGCGGCTGTTCAACGACCCGGGCTACCTGATGGAGGTGGCGGTCGGCTACGACACCGACGAGGACACGCAGCGGTGGCGGCTGCTGGTGCTGGAGGACTGCGACGAGCTGATCAGCTCGGGCGCCAAGGCCCAGGCGGGGCAGGGGCTGTCGCGGCTGCTCAACCTCACCGACGGCCTGCTCGGCCAGGGCCGCGACGTGCTGGTGGCCATCACCACGAACGAAGACCTGACCCGCCTGCACCCGGCCGTGATCCGTCCGGGCCGGTGCCTGGCGCAGATCGAGGTGGGCCCGCTGACCAGGGACGAGGCCGTCGCCTGGCTGGGGTCGTCGCAGGGCGTGGGGGCCTCGGGGGCGACCCTCGCCGAGCTGTACGCCCTGCGCGCCGGCCGCGCGATCGCCCCGGCGGGCGCGGACGAGTCCACCGGTCTCTACCTCTGAGCTGACGCCGCCGGGGGCGCCGTGCGCGTCCCCGGCGTCCCGCGCGTCCGGGCTGGTACGTAAACCAACCGATGTGCGACACCGGGTGTGAAACCACAATATGGCTGGTGCTCACCGTCGATCTGGCGCGCGTCGCCTTCACCCGTCTCACCGTGCCCGGAGGCACGTGGACCAGCGAGGAACACCGGGTCGGCTTCGCGGCCACCCAGCTCGTGCCCTCGTGGACCGCGCGCACCCCGCCCGGCGGCGGGGTCGAGGTGGAGCTGCGGGCCAGGACCGGAGCGGGCACGCTGACCAAGTGGTACGTCATGGGCCGGTGGTCCGAGCACGGGCCGCGCACCTCGGTGCCCGGTCAGGGCGACGAGGACGGCGACGTGGCCGTGGACACGTTCGTGGCCAGGCGGCCGGTCGTGGCGTTCCAGCTGAGGGTCACCGCGCGCGGCGAGGGCGCGCGGATGACCTCTCTCGGCGTGCTGGCCTCGGCCCTGCCGCAGCGTCCGGTCACGGTGAGCACGCCGGGGGTGGGGGGGGCCCGCGGGCGGGGCGGGGCCCCGCCCCCCCCCCCACCCCCCCCCCCGGCCCCCCCCCGCGGGGGGGGGGGGGGGGCGGGGGGGGGGGGGGGCCGGCCCCGCCCCGGCCCCCCCCCCCCCCCCACTCCCAGTACGCGCACGCCGGGCACCACCCGCGCTGGGACGGCGGCGGCGCGAACTGGTGCAGCCCCGCCTCGGTGGCGATGGTGCTGGCCTTCTGGGGCCGCGGCCCCGAGCCCGGCGAGCTGGCCTGGGTGGGCGCGGACGACCCCGCCCCTGCGGTGGACCACGCGGCCATGGGCACCTACGACGACAGCTACCAGGGCACCGGGAACTGGCCGTTCAACGTGGCCTACGCCGGGCGTTACGGGCTGACCGGCTTCGTGACCAGGCTGCTGTCGGCGGCCGAGCTGGAGGCGTTCGTCCTGGCGGGGATCCCGGTGATCGCGTCGCTGTCGTTCCGGGCCCACGAGCTGCCCGGATCCGGCTACTCCACGAACGGCCACATCCTCGTCGTCACCGGCTTCACCGCCGCGGGCGACGTCGTCGTCAACGACCCCGCCGCGCCCGCGGACGGCGAGGTTCGGCGGATCTACCCGCGGGCAGCGTTCGAGAACGTGTGGCTGAGGAGCTCGGGCAGCGGCGGCATCGTGTACGTCCTCCATCCGCCCGGGCACCCGCTGCCTCCCTGTACCAACGGCAATTGGTGATCTTTCATGAGTATTCGACCGATCGATGTGGCGCGTACCGACGGCGGCCCCCAGTGGGTGGAGGCCGTCGCCACGCCCGAGGGCGTGGAGGTGTGGTGGGACGAGCCGCGCCCGCACGAGGGCGGCAGGCGCTGCGTGGTGCGCCGCCTGCCCGACGGCTCGCGCGCCGACGTGCTGCCGCCGGGCTGGAACGCCCGCAACCGCCTGGTCGAGTACGGCGGCCGATCCTGGCGCCCGCTGCCGGGCGGCGGCCTGGTCTTCACCCATTGGGCCGACCAGCGGCTCCACCGCCTGGACGCCTCCTCGTCCGAGCCGGTCGCGCTCACCCCCGAGGGCCCGGCCCGGTACGGCGACCTGTACCTGCCGCCCGGCCGCGCCGAGGTGTGGGCGGTCCGCGAGATCGACGACGTTCGTGACCTGGTCGCGGTCCCCCTGGACGGCGCCCCGCTCAGGGTCGTCGCCCGCGCCCACCATTTCCTGATGAACCCCCGCCTGTCCCCCGGCGGCACCCGGATCGCCTGGATCGGCTGGAACCACCCCGACATGCCCTGGGACGGCACCGAGCTGTGCGTGGCCGACCTGTTCCCGGACGGCGTCGCGGGCCCCCACCGGGTCGTTGCGGGCGGCCCCGAGGAGTCGGTGACGCAGGCCGAGTGGCGCGACGAGGAGTCCCTGTACGCCGTCACCGACCCGACCGGCTGGTGGAACGTGCACCTCGTGCACCTCGACGGCTCCCCCTCGCGCAACCTCACCCCCGTGGAGCTGGAGTTCGGCGCGGCGGCCTGGAAGCCGGGCCTGGCCTGCCTGGCCCCTGCGGGCGACCAACTGGTCGTCGTGTACGGCACCGCCGACCACCGCCGTCTGGGCGTGCTGGACCCGGCGACGGGCGGCCTGCGGGAGATCGGCGGGGACGGGCACACGTACTGGGCCTCGACGGTGTCGGCGGCCGGGGGCAAGGCGGCGGCGGTGGGGGCGACGCCGTACACGCCGCTGGAGGTCACGCTGGTCGATCTGGCCACCGGCGGGCACGAGGTCGTCTCGGCCCCCAAGCCGCTGCCCGACCGGGCGCTGCTGCCCACGCCGGAGGCGGTGACGATCGAGGGCGTGCACGCCCATCTGCATCCGCCCGCCGGGGTCGCCGGGCCGGCGCCGTACGTGATCTTCGTGCACGGCGGCCCGACCGGGAACACGCCGGTCGTGCTGGACCTGGAGGTCGCCTACTTCACCAGCAGAGGGATCGGCGTGGCCGTGGTGAACTACGGCGGCTCGACCGGTTACGGCCGGGCCTACCGCGAGCGGCTGCGGCACCAGTGGGGCGTGGTGGACGTCCAGGACTGCGCGAAGGTGGCGCGCGGGCTGGTGCAGCTCGGCCGGGCGGACGCGGCCAGGATCGCGATCCGGGGCGGCAGCGCCGGCGGCTGGACCACGGTGGCCGCGCTGGTGCACAGCGACGTGTTCGCGGGCGGCGTCGCGCACTACGCGATCACCGACCCGGAGAGCTGGGCGGCCGAGACGCACGACTTCGAGTCGCGCTACCTCGACGGCCTGGTGGGCCCGTTGCCCGAGACGCGGCAGCGGTACACCGACCGCTCGCCGCTCCTGAACGCGGCCCGGGCATCGGGCCCATGCCTCATGTTGCACGGTCTGGAGGACGCGATCGTGGACGTGAGCCAGGCCGAGCGATTCACCGCCGAACTGGACAAGCACGGCAAACAGTGGGCTCTGCTCACCTTCGCCGGCGAGCAGCACGGCTGGCGCAGGGAAGAGACCATCGTGGCGGTGCTGGAGGCCGAGCTGGCCTTCTACGGGCTGATCTTCGACCTGGAGACGCCCGGCGTCCCGCCGCTGACACTGAAGGGGAGAGCGTGAAGAGCGTCGCCGAGATCTGCTCGGACCTGATCAGGTTCGACACCACCAACCCGGGTTCGGGCGAGCGCCCGGCGGCCGAGTACGTGGCCACGCTGCTGGCCGACGCGGGGCTGGAGCCGGTGGTGTTCGAGTCGGCGCCCCGGCGCACCACCGTCGTGGCCAGGATCGACGGCGACTCCTCCGACGCGCTGCTCGTCCACGGCCACCTGGACGTGGTGCCGGCCGACCCCGCCGAGTGGCGGATGCACCCGTTCTCCGGCGAGATCACCGACGGCTGCGTGTACGGCCGGGGCGCGGTCGACATGAAGGGCTCGTGCGCGATGACGCTCGCGACCGTGCTGGACATGGCGGCGCGCGGCGTGCGGCCGAAGCGCGACCTGGTGCTGGCCTTCCTGGCCGACGAGGAGGCGACCGGCGACCACGGCTCCCGGTACGCGGTGACCGAGCACCGGCACCTGTTCGACGGCGTCACCGAGGCCATCAGCGAGTCGGGCGGCTTCAGCGTCGAGTCCGGCGGGCGGCGCGTCTACCCGATCGCCGTCGGCGAGCGCGGCACCGCCTGGATGAAGGTGACCGCCCATGGCGTGGCGGGGCACGGCTCGCGGCCCGCCGTGGACAACCCCGTCGCCACGCTGGCCCACGCCCTGTCGCGGATCGCCGCGCACCAGTGGCCGGTGCGCCTGACGCCGTCGGTCGCCGCGCTCCTGGAGAGCCTGTCGGAGATCACCGGCCAGGCGATCGACCTGGACCGGCTGGACGCCGAGGCCGCCCGGCTGGGGGCGCTCGGCGAGCTGTTCCACGGCCAGATCCGCAACTCGGCGAACCCGACGATGCTGGAGGCCGGTTACAAGGTGAACGTGGTGCCCTCGACGGCCTCGGCGCACGTGGACGGCCGGTACCTGCCGGGCCTGCAGGAGGAGTTCCTGGCGACGATCGACGAGCTGCTCGGGCCGAAGATCACGCGTGAGTTCGTGAACCTGGAGGAGGCGCCCGCCGCGCCGTACCCGTCGGCGTTCTTCGACGAGCTGGCGGGGGCGCTGGTGGCCGAGGACGCGCAGGCGCGGCCGGTCCCGTACGTGATGAGCGGCGGCACCGACGCCAAGTCCTTCGCCGCCATCGGCATCCAGGGGTACGGCTTCGCCCCGCTCATGCTCCGGCCCGGCCTGGACTACTTCGGCATGTTCCACGGCAAGGACGAGCGGGTGCCGGTGGAGGGCCTGGAGTTCGGCACCCGCGTGCTGACCCGCCTGCTCACCTGACCGTCCCGGCCCGGCGACGCCCTCGGGCCGCCGGGCCGGACCAGGAGGTCAGCGCCTCCTCCAGACCGCTCCCGCCCGCCCAGGCCACGTAACCGCCGGGGCGGACGAGCAACGCTCCGCCCCCGGCCCGGGGCGTGCCGGCCATGGCCGGGCGGACGCGGTCGCGGTGCCCCGCCAGGACGCCCCAAATTAGTGGAACAAACTATTCCGTTCTGCTAATATGGAGTCATCTCGAAAGGAGCTCCACATGGGCGACATCATCAGCGGCTGGGACGTTCTGGACGCCTCGCACGAGGCGCTGCGCAAGGCCGTCAGCGGCATCCCGGCCGGCGGCTGGGACCTGCCCACCCCCTGCTCCGAGTGGAGCGTCACCAAGGTCTTCAAGCACGCGGTGGGCGACCAGATCGGCTTCGCCGCCACGCTCACGGGCGAGGCCGGCCCGGCGTTCAACCCGTTCGACCCGCCCGCCGAGCCGGGCGCCGACCCGGCGGCCGAGCTGGAGGACGCGCTGACCCGCTCGGCCAGGGCGTGGGCCGCGGTCGACCGCGACGCCGCCGAGGTGGCCACGCCGGTGCCGCCGAACAAGATGTCGCCGTGGGCCGGCTCGACGGCGTGCGCGCTCGACGCGGCCGTGCACGCCTGGGACATCGCCGTGGCCACCGGCCAGCCCTCGCCGCTGACGGCGGAGATGGCCGGCCCGCTGCTGGAGGTCGCCCGGCAGATCGCCGACCCGCTGCGCCCGTGGGGCGCCTACGCCCCGGCGCTCCCGGACGACGCCTCCGGCGACGAGGTCGCCGCCCTGCTGCGCTACCTCGGCCGCGACCCGCACTGGTCGCCGGCCGCCTGAGGCCCGCGTGCGCCCCGCCCGGCAGCGGGGCGCACGGGGCGGATCAGGAGAACTTGGTCTTCGGACGCTCCTCGCGCTCGCCGTCGACGAAGATGTCCAGCTTCTCGTTGTAGAAGGCGATCAGCCCGGCCACGCGCTCGCTCTCGGGCAGCGGCGTGCGGTAGGACCAGGCCAGGTCCTTCTTCCCGTTGACCGACCAGTACTCCGCCGTCCCCTTGTACGGGCAGTGGGTGGCGGTGTCGGTGCGCTCCAGCAGGTCGAGCCGCACGTCGGTCTTGGGCAGGTAGTAGCGGGCCGGCAGGCCGGTCTCGAACAGGATGCGGGCGTTGCGCGAGTCGGCCACGGTGACCCCGTCGACCTCCACCCGGATGTGCCGCGAGCTCGGCAGGATGTCCACCCGCGTGTACGGGTCGCGGGCGTGCACGTAGACCTCCTCGTCCTCCTCGAACCAGGCGTCCATGGCGTCCCAGTCGAAGCGCACGTGCCCGCGGATCTCCTCCAGCGGCGAGTCGTCGTAGACCAGCGCCGCCTCCGGGGCCTGCGCGGCGCCCGAGGTGACCGTGTGGACGGCGGCCTCGCCCCTGCTCGGGGAGTGCCTGGACGCGCCGGTCGGCTTGAGCGCCGCCTGCTCGACGTCCTGGAGGGGGAAGTAGTAGGTGGGATAGAAGGGGCCTTCCCACACCAGCAGGGCCCGGGTCGTGTCGGCGATCGGCCGGCCGCCCAGATAGGTCCGCACGCGCTTGGCCGACCGCTCGACGCGGACCCGGCCCCGGTTCGTGGCATCCATGTCCCCGCCAACCCGTGTGGCGGCGGGGAAATTCCGTCCCTCAGACCCCGAACAGCGCGAGCGTCACCCACGTGGTGAGCGTGCCGGTGACCGCGCCCGCCGCGACCTGCGCCCACGTGTGATGGGCGAGGCGGACCCTGGCCCAGCACACCAGTGCCACCACGGCCGCGCCGGCGATCGCCACCGGCACGGCGGGCAGCACGTGCGCCAGCACCACCACCGTGCCCGCCGAGACGGCGGCGTGGAAGGAGATCTTCCAGCGGGTGGTGATCGGCACGGTGACCGCCAGGGCGACCAGCATCGCGGTCACCGTGGCCACCAGCAGCCGCGGCGCGCCCAGCACGACCAGCAGCGCGAGCGCGACCAGCACGGCGGCCACGGCGGCCAGCAGCGGGCCGGTGCGGCGCGCCCGGTCGACGATGTGGTGGGAGTCCAGCCGCCCCGAGCGCACGCCGAGCGCGATCACCGCCGCCGGCACGCCGCCGCAGAACGCCGAGGCCACCAGCCCCCAGGCCGCGCCGGCCCATCCCTGGGCGAGCAGCCCCACGGCGGGGGGCATGACGATCACCAGCACTTGCGGTGCCAGCAGGTTCGTCACCCGCTTCGCCACCAGGTCGGCCATCATGGCATGAAAGGTTACGCGATCATGGCCGCTGCCCGTTTCAGCGACGCCCCCGGCGGAGCGGCGGGTCAGCCCTTGCCGGCGGCGTTCACGATGCGGGTCGTGGAGCGGTCGGGGATGGCCGCCATCTCCCAGCACTCGGCGCCCAGGATGGCCGCCGCCGTGGCGCGCGCGCCCGCGTGCGGGTCGCCGGCCGTGTGGGCCAGCGCGCCGGGCCGCATCGGCGCGAGCAGGTCGATGTAGTCCTCGGGACCGTGGGCCTCGGGCGGCCCGGCCACCACGAACACGCCGGACACGCAGCGCAGCGCGGCCAGCACCTCGGCCCGCTCCGCCGCCGGGTTGAACGGCCGGCTGGGCCCCTTCCACGCCCGCACGCGCGGGTCGTCCTCCACGCCGACCACCAGGGGCAGCCCGCGGGCGGCCACGGCGCCCAGGTAGCGCACGTGGCCGACGTGCAGGATGTCGAAGACGCCGGTCACGACGGCCGCCCCGGGCCGGTCGTACGGCTCCACCCAGACGGCCTCCAGGCTGCTCACGCGACCTCCTCCGACGGCCGGGCGAGTAGGCTGCTGTGCACGCTTTGCTCCCCCACGGGCCTAGACGACTCGTCGATCGCAGCGTACTCGGTCGCCGTGGCAGGTCGTGCAGGCGACCTTGGAAAGAGCATTCCTACCTTTTCGCGATAATCTCTCGCCCCCTGCCCGCGCGTCTCATGACGTCACCTGATTCGGGGGAGGTCGCCGTGGCGCCGAGGGACTCAGACCATGCCGACGGGGGTGAAGCACCCGGGTTCCGTGACCTCGCGGTCCGGCTTCCGGGGGTTCCGTCCCAGGTCTCGCGGGCCAGGGGGCTCGTGACGGCCGCGCTCGGCCGCGATCACCCGTTCCATGACGACGTGGTGCTGCTCACCAGCGAGCTGGCCACGAACGCGATCCTGCACACCCGGTCCGGGGACGGCGGCTCGTTCACGGTGTCGGTGCTCAGCTCGGACACCACGGTCCGGGTGTGCGTGGCCGACGGCGGCGCGGACGGCCCGCCGTGCGTGTGCCGGACCGCTCCGCAGGCGACCAGCGGCCGGGGGCTGCCGCTGATCGAGGCGCTCAGCCATCGCTGGGGGTTCGTCCGCGAGGGGGGCTCGACGACCGTCTGGTTCGAGCTGACGCAGGCCCGCGTGGCCGCCGGGCAGGAGCCGTGCGTCACAGGTCGAGCCGGCACAACCCTTCGGCCAGCGCCTTCGTGGTGAGCCTGGTGCGGCTGTCGCAGCCCAGCTTGGCGAAGATGTGCTCCAGATGGGTGGTCACCGTCCGGACGCTCAGCACCAGGCAGGCCGCGATCTGCGGGTTGGAGTCGCCGGCCGCGACCCGGGTGAGCACGTCGACCTCGCGGCCGGTCAGGTCGTAGGGCAGCGGGCAGGGCCGTTCGGCGGCGACCGCGCCCTGCAGCGAGCCCTGGTAGCCGACGCCGGCCCGCAGCAGCCGCACCTCGTGCCAGCGGCCGCCGCCGTCGAGCCACAGGCCGCGGCGGCTCAGCTCGCGCGAGTCGATGAAGGCGCGGGCGAAGGCCGCCATGGCGGGGTCGTCCCACAGCTCGCGGGAGACCTCGTGGCCGGGCACCGCGCGGCGCTCGCCGAGCCGGTCGAAGGCGACCGCGCGGAAGTCGGGCGGCAGCCCGGCCGGGTCGATCACGCACCGGGTCAGGTCGGTGACGTGCGCGAGCATCGGGCTCACGGCGGCGACCAGGGCGCCCGACAGCAGCGGGAAGGCGTCCTTGGCGGCCAGGTGGAGCAGGCCGGTGTAGCGGCCGCCGTCGGCCAGGAACAGCGGCGCGGTCAGCCCGGCCCGCCAGCCGTAGGGGGCCAGGTGGCGGCGGAAGTACCGTTCGGTGCCCGGCTGCGGCATGGGCACCGGCCGCCGCCCGGCGATGGCCTCGCGGCAGGCGTCGAGCGCGGCGTACTCCTCGGCGGCGTCGCGGTCGATGCGGCGGTGGCCGTCGGAGACGACGCTGTGGTGCCGGCCGGTGGCGGGGTCGAAGGCGACGAACTCGTAGGCGTCGAGCGGGACCACCTCGCGCAGCGCCGCCATCGCCGCGTGCGCGCCGCCGCCGCCCGCGACCTGGTAGCCGACCTCGGCGAACGCCTGCAACTGGCGGACGCTCAAGGTGATCTCAGCCACGTGCTCTTTTATATCATTTGCCATTCCTTGACCGGCTGTTGAAGATTTTCTTCACGGCCGCCGCGGTGCTACGGTGGCAGGCATGCAGCGCGCTTCCGTCACGACGACGCCGGACACGGTCCCGGCGCGCTGATTCCATGCATCCCGGGCGGGCGCCCGGGAGCTGGTCGTTCGCCCTTTCACCGCAAAGGACGATCATGAACGACCACCGCAGGCTCGGCCGCGAGCTGGAGATCTTCGGCACCGACCCGCTGATCGGCTCCGGTCTGCCCTACTGGCTGCCCGCCGGGGCCGCCGTGCGCAAGGCCGTGGAGGACTACGTCCACGAGCTCGAACGCCGCCACGGCTACGTGCACGTCAACTCCCCCGTGCTCGGCAAACGCGAGCTGTACGAACGGTCGGGCCACTGGGCGCACTACGCCGAGGACATGTTCCCGCCCATGAACGTGGGCGGCGAGGAGTTCGTGCTGCGGCCCAGCCTGTGCCCGCACCACGCGCTGATCTAC
The DNA here is from genome assembly GCF_044465525.1 of Nonomuraea sp. NPDC049646. Lineage (NCBI taxonomy): Bacteria > Bacillati > Actinomycetota > Actinomycetes > Streptosporangiales > Streptosporangiaceae > Nonomuraea > Nonomuraea sp. NPDC049646. The sequence continues at coordinate 332,682 of NZ_JBITLU010000001.1, forward strand.
CGCTCGCGCGGGCGCAGCCACCGGGAGCTGCCGCTGCGCGTGGCCGAGCTCGGCGGCATGTACCGCTCGGAGCTGTCGGGCGTGCTCGGCGGCCTGACCCGGGTGCGGGCCATCCAGCTCAACGACGGCCACGTGTTCTGCGCGCCGGAGCAGGCGGCGGCCGAGGTGTCGGCCGCGCTCGACCTGATCGAGGCCGCGCACGCCCAGCTCGGCATCCGGGCGGCCCGCTACCGGCTCTCGCTGCGCGGCGAGGGCGGCAAGTTCGTGGACGACCCCGCGATGTGGGCGCGCTCGGAGGCCGTGCTGCGCGAGGTGCTGCGGGACCGCGGCCGCGCCTACGACGAGGAGCGCGGCGAGGGCGCCTTCTACGGCCCGAAGATCGACATCCAGATCGCCGACCCGGCCGGCCGCGAGAGCACCCTGTCGACCGTCCAGGTGGACCTGTACCAGCCCGAGCGCTTCGACCTGGCCTACGCGGGCGGGCGGCGTCCCGTCATGGTGCACCGCAGCGTGGTCGGCGGGATCGAGCGCCTGGTCGCGCACCTGATCGAGGTGCACGGCGGCGCGTTCCCGGCGTGGCTCTCGCCCGTGCAGGCGGTCGTGCTGCCGCTGTCGGACGCCGAGCTCCCGGCGGCCGAGGACCTGCTGCGGCGGGCCGTCGCCGCCGGGCTGAGGGCCGAGCTGGCGCCCGCGGACCGGGGCAGCCTGGGGGCCAGGATCAGGGCGCACCGGCTGGTGCCGTACCAGCTCGTGGTGGGGCCGCGCGAGGTCGCGGACGGCGTGCCGGCCGTCCGGCTGCGGGACGGCCGCCAGGCGGGCCCGGTGCCGGTCGAGCGGCTGGCCGCCGACTGCCGGCCGCGCTTCTGAGGTCCGTCACCGGCGCTCAGAGCCAGTCCTTCTTCTTGAAGACCGCGTACAGCACCACGGACGCCACCGCCACCAGCACCGACGACACCCAGAAGCCCGAGATGTCCCCGGAGCCGGGGTAGGGCACGTTCTGGCCGTAGAAGCCGGTGATGGCGGTGGGCACCGCGATGATGGCGGCCCAGCTCGTCACCCGCTTCATGATCTCGTTGAGGCGGAAGCCCTGCTGGGCCAGGCGGGTCTCCCGGACGTTGGCGAGCATGTCGCGGATCGCCTCCACCCACTCGGCGACCCGCTGGACGTGGTCGTAGACGTCCTCGTAGTAGGGGGCCATCACCGGGTCGGCGACGATCTCCTGGTCGCGGCGGAGCAGCGTGCCGAGCACCTCCCGCATCGGCATCGAGATCTTGCGGAGCCTGGCGGTGTCCTTGCGCAGCACGTACATGGCGCGCTGGAGCTGCCTGCCGTCGCGGGGCGCGTCGTCGAACAGCGACTCCTCCATGGCCTCGGCCCGCGCGTCGAGGTCCTGGACCAGGTCGGACTGGCTGTCCACGACGTAGTCGAGCAGGCCGTGCAGCAGGAAGGAGACGCCGTGCCCGGCCAGGCGGGAGGTCGCGTCCCAGCGTCTGACCACCTCGTCGATGTCGAAGCAGGCGTTCTCCCGCACGGTCACCAGGGCGTTGGGGGTGACGAAGGCGTTCACCTCGACGGGGACGAGGCGGCCCTCGTCGAGGTGGATGCCGTACACGGTGATGAACAGGTGGTTGTCGTAGACGTCCACCTTGGGGCGCTGGTGGTCGCTGAGGACGTCCTCGACGGCCAGTTCGTGCAGGCCGAGCTCCTCGCCGACCTGGTTGAGCTGCTCGGGGGTGGGCGAGCACAGATCGAACCAGACGGCGGCCTCGGGATCGCCGACGTGGTCGGAGACCTCCTCGACGGGGAAGCCCTCCTTTTCGAGGACGCCGTTCCTGTACAGACGCGTGTGCATCAGGCGAGTTTGGCAAATCGCCGGGCATCGCGCACGGCCGCTCCCCCCGGATCGTTGTTGAAGTAGACGTGGACGTCCCGCCATCCGGCCTGCTCCACCCTCCTCGCCCAGCTCTTCAGCGCCGCCGCGCCGTAGGAGGGCCTGGGGGCGGCCAGGCCCTCGTGCAGGCGCACGTACCCCCAGTCGGCGGTGCGCCACAGCGGCGTCAGCGGCCGGCCGAGCCGGTCGGCCCAGCACAGCGCCGCGCCCCGCGCGAGCAGCACCTCGCGCACCTCGCCGGTCCACCAGGAGTCGTGCCGCGGCTCCACCGCCACCCGCACGCCGGCGGGGAAGCAGCCCAGGCAGCGGTCCAGCAGGGCGGGGTCGGCGCGCAGCGTGGGCGGCAGTTGCAGCAGGACGGGCCCCAGCTTCTCCTTGAGCGCCCCGGCGGCGGCCATCAGCCAGGCGACCGGCTCCTCGGGCTCGGTCAGCCGCCTGATGTGGGTGAGGTAGCGGCTGGCCTTGACCGCCATCACGAACCCGCCGGGAGTGCGCTCGCGCCAGGCGGCGAACGTCTCCGGCGAGGGCAGGCGGTAGAAGGCGTTGTTGCTCTCGACCGTGGGGAACTCGGCCGCGTACGTCTCCAGCCACAGCCGCTGCGGGACCCCCTCGGGGTACAGCACGCCGCGCCAGTCCTTGTACTGCCATCCGGAGGTGCCCACCAGCGTCGCCACACCCGGCTCCTACCCTGCGCCGGGTGCGTTACTGTCGCAGTCCCGGAAGCCTAGGAGGAGCTTTCACGCGATGGGCGCCGATCATTTCCACGGCCACGGTCACGGCCACTCCCACGGCGTGGCCGCCGCGCCGCCGTCGCGCGGCGCGGTGGTGGCGAGCCTGGCCGTGCTGGTGCCGCTGGCCCTGGCGACGCTGGCCTGCCTGGTGTGGCTCTGGCCCGCGGGGCAGGCGGCGCCGGACGGCCAGGACGGGCGGGAGGGTCCGGCGGTCGAGCGGGTCGAGGGCACGGTCGTCTCTGTCGCGCTCAGGCGCTGCCCGGCCGTCCAGGAGGGCATGCCGGTGCCCGACCCGGCCACCTGCGGCAACGCCACCGTACGGGTCGGCTCGGGGCCCGACCTCGGCCGCGACGTCACGCTGCGGCTGCCGGGCGGGCCGGGCGCCCAGCGGTTCACGGCGGGCGACGACGTGCTGCTGCTGCGGGACGGCGACGGGAAGTACCAGCTCTCCGACCACGACCGGTCCACGACGTTGTGGCTGCTGGGCGGCGCGTTCGCGCTGGCGGTCATCGCGTTCGGGCGGTGGCGGGGGGTGACGGCGCTGGTGGGGCTGGCGGTGACGTTCGGGCTGCTGCTGACGTTCGTCATCCCGGCCGTCCTGGCGGGCGAGCCGCCGATGCTGGTCGCCGTCGTCGGCTCGGCCGCGATCATGCTGACGGTGCTCTACCTCACCCACGGCTTCTCCCTGACCACGTCGATGGCCGTGCTGGGCACTCTGGCCAGCCTCGCGCTCACCGGGCTGCTGTCGTACGCGGCGCTCGGCCTGGCCCGGCTCAACGGCGTCACCGACGACACCGCGCTGACCCTGGGCATGAGCCTGTCGATCGACACCGAGGGGCTGCTGCTGGCCAGCATCATCATCGGGGCGCTCGGCGTGCTCGACGACGTCACCGTCACCCAGGCGGTGACGGTGGGCGAGCTGGCCGCGGCCAACCCCTCCTACGGCTTCGCCCGCCTGTACCGGGCGGCGGGACGCGTCGGGCGGGCCCACATCGCCTCGGTGATCAACACCATCATCCTGGCGTACGCGGGGGCGTCGCTGCCGCTGCTGCTGCTGTTCAGCATCGGCGCTCAGCCGCTCGGCGACGTGCTGACCACGCCGGTCGTGACCCAGGAGATCGTCCGCAGCGTCGTGGGCACGCTCGGGCTGATCGCCGCCGTGCCGATCACGACCGCGCTGTCGGCCCTGGTCGCCGCGCGCGGCGCGCGGCCGGTGGAGGCGCTGGAGGACGAGCCGTCCGCCCGGCCCGTGCGGGCCGGCGGGCCGCTCACCAGGCCCGCCCGGCACCGCCGCTGAGCGGGGTCAGCCGACCTCGGCGCTGCCGTCCACCCGCAGCTTGCGGCGGGCGCGCTCGTAGAAGGTGGTGCCGAGGCGGACCACCTTCGCCGCCCCCGGCCAGGCGGTGACCGTGACGGTGTCGCCGGGGCACAGGTGGCCGACCACCCGTCCGTCCACCTCGACGGCGAGCCTGCCGCTCGTGGGCAGCACCTCCAGCGTCACCTCCTCGTCGGCGGGCAGCACGAGCGCCCGGTTGAAGGAGGAGTGGGCGGCGGCGGGCACCACGAGGACGGCCTCCACGCGGGGCGAGACGATCGGGCCGCCGGCCGAGAAGCTGTAGGCGGTGGAGCCGGTGGAGGTGGCCACGATCACCGCGTCGGCGGACAGGCTCACGAACGGGCTGCCCGACGGGGTGACCGACACCGCGGCCAGCCCCTCGCCGGGGATGCGGACCAGCGCGATGTCGTTGAACGCCGTCACCGCGACGCCCGCGACCACGCTCCTGATGGCCATCCGCGGCTCGATCGTGTACTCGTGGCGGTCGATGGCCGACAGCGTGCCGGCCAGCTCGTCCACGTCGATCTCGGCCAGGAAGCCGAGCTTGCCGAGGTTCACGCCCAGGATGGGCGTGGGCCGGCCGGCCAGCAGCCGCATGGTGCGCAGCATCGTGCCGTCGCCGCCGAGCCCCACCAGCAGGTCGGCCCGCTCGACCAGGGCGACCGCGTCGACCGGCACCGCGCTGCAGTCGATGCGCCCGACCTCCTCGGGCAGCCCGAGGACGGTGGCCCCCTTGTCCGCGGCCCAGCGCAGGATGGTGTCGATCGCCTTCTTGGAGTCGCGCTGGGGGTGCAGCACCAGCCCGACCGTCCCGACCATGCCCATGCGACCAGCCTAAACGGTGGCGTTCCCCGACATCCCCGGCGGCCCCGGGCGCCCGGCGGCTCCGCTAACGTCGGAGCCATGCGGCTTCATGTGGGATGCGCGATGTGGACGCACACACCGTGGAACGGACGTTTCCTGCCCCATCCGCTCCCGCCGGGAGAGCGCCTGCGCGCCTACGCCACCTGGTGCGACGCGGTCGAGGGCAACACCACGTTCTACGCCACCCCCGCCCGCGCCACGGTGGAGTCGTGGGCCCGGCAGCTCGACCCCGACTTCCGCTTCGTGGTCAAGCTGCCCAAGACCGTCACCCACCACCACCGGCTGATCGGCGCCGAGCAGGAGCTGCACGCCTTCCTCGACGCCATCGAGCCGCTCGGGCCGCGCGCGCACGCCCTGTGGGTGCAGTTGCCGCCCGCCTTCGGCCCCGCCGACCTCGGCACGCTGGCGGCCTTCCTGCACCGGCTGCCCCGCTCCCACCGCTACGCCGTGGAGGTCCGCCACCGCGCCTTCTTCGACGACGCCCGCCAGGCCGGGCAGCTCGAACGGGTGCTGGCCGCCGCCGGCGCCGAATGGGTGCCCTTCGACACGGTGACGCTGTTCCGCACCCCGCCGACCAGCGACGCCGAGCGCGACGCGTGGACGAAGAAGCCGCGCGTGCCGCGCCGCACCCGCGCGCTCACCGGCCACCCGATCGTCCGCTACCTGGGCCGCGACTCCGTCGAGGCCACGGTGGAGGGCTGGCGGGAGTGGGTGGACACCGTCGCCGGATGGCTGCGCGAGGGCCGCTCCCCCACGGTGTTCGTCCACACGCCCGACAACGCCGACGCGCCGATGCTCGCCCGCCGCTTCCACGACGAGGTGCGCGCCCTGGTGCCGGAGCTGCGCCCGCTGCCCGAGCCGATGCCCGCCGAGCCCCCGACGCTGTTCTGACCGGCCGCCGGGGCCGCGGGCGGGTTCACGTCCCGGCCGGGCGGTCGCGCAGCGTGTAGCGGATCGGCAGGTGCTTGAGCCCACCCACGAACGTGGTGGCCACCCAGGCGGGCTCGCCGTCGAACTCGACGCTCTCCAGCCGGGGCAGCAGCTCGGCGAACAGCGCCCGGATCTCCATGCGGGCGAGCGCGGCCCCGAGGCAGAAGTGCACGCCCGAGCCGAAGGCCAGGTGCCGGTTGGGGTCGCGGCCGGCGTCGAAGCGGAACGGCTCGGCGAACACCTCCTCGTCCCGGTTGGCCGACGGGTACGACAGCAGCACCGACTCCCCCCGTCTGACCGGCGTGCCGCGTACGGCGGTGTCGGCGGCGGCGGTGCGCATGAACTCCTTCACCGGGCTCACCCACCGGATCATCTCCTCGGCCGCCGACGGCAGCAGCCCGGGATCCCGGCGCAGCCGCCGCAGCTCGCCGGGGTGCCGGATGAGCGCCTCCAGGCCGCCGGCGATGGTGGAGCTGGTGGTGTCGTGCCCGGCGGTGGCGATGATGACGTAGTAGGAGGCGGCGTCGAGGTCGCTCAGCGGGCGGCCGTCCACGCGGGCGTTGGCGATCTCCGAGGCGAGGTCGCCGGTGGGCCTGGCCCGGCGCGCGGCGGTCAGCTCGCGGAAGTACTCCAGCAGGTCGGCCAGCACGGCGGTGTGGTCCTGGGCGGTGCCGCCGCGCCGGTTGTCGCGGTCGTCCTGGCCGAACAGCTCCTGGGTGAGCCGCAGCATGCGCGGGAAGTCGGACTCGGGCAGGCCCAGCAGCGACAGGATGACGTAGAGCGGGTAGTGCACGGCGACCTGCCGGGCGAAGTCGCAGGAGCCGCCGTGGGCGGTCATCCGGTCGACGTAACGCCGGGCCAGGTCGCGGACGCGCACCTCCAGGGCGCGCATGGCCCTCGGCCGGAACCAGTCGGCGGCTATGGCGCGCACGACGCGGTGCTCGGGGTCGTCCATGTGGACGAGCGTCTTCAGGCCGGTGCCGCGGGCCCGCTGCTCGGCCAGGCGGGCGTCGATCTCCGCGCTGCGCAGCACCGGGCGCGGGGCGCTCAGCCACAGGGCGTGGTTCCGCTCGATCTCCAGCAGGTCGGCGTGCCGGGTGACGGCCCAGAAGGGGTTGTAGCCGGGCACCTCCACGCGGTGCACCGGGGACTCGCGGCGCAGCACCGCCAGGGCCTCGTGCAGCCGGGTCTCGTCGGCGTACGCGGCGGGCGTGGCGAACACGTGCCCGGCCTCCTCCACGGACATGGTCGCGGTCACGGGCGGGCCCTCCTGTCGGATGCGGGGGTGATGCGGCCAGGAGAGCCATTCCCCCGGGGCGTGTGCGCCATTCGGCCCTGCGGCGGCCCCGGGCAGGGCAAGATCGGATGGCAGCGTCCGCGCAGTGTCGCCGCAGCGTCGCCGCAGTGTCCCCGCAGTCGAGTCGAGCAGTGGAGTGGAGCGCACATGACGGCTACCGCCGAGTCGTTACGGCAGACCTCCGGCGGCGTGACCGCCCGCCTGATGGGCGTCGAGGAGGAGTACCTGGTCGTCGATCCGGTCACCCGCGCCGTGGCCCCCGGGGCGGCGGCCGTCGTCGGGCGCGCCGCGGCCGGGCTGGGCGACCGGGTCTGCACGGAGATCACGCAGTTCCAGGTGGAGGCCAAGACGGCGCCCTGCGCGAGCGGGGCCGAGCTGGAGGCGGAGCTGCGGCGGATGCGCGAGGTCGTGGCCGCCGCCGCACGCGCCGAAGGGCTGGCCGTGGTCGCCTCCGGCACGCCGGTGATCGGCGACGTCGTCCCGCCGCCGATCACCGAGCACCCGCGCTACGGCGTCGGCATCGACAACTACCGCGCCCTGCACGACGAGCAGGCCATCTGCGCCGGTCACGTGCACATCCACGTGCCCGACCGGGAGCAGGCCGTGCTGGTCTGCAACCACGTGCGGCCGTGGCTGCCGGTGCTGCTCGCGCTCATGGCCAACTCGCCCTTCTGGGCCGGCCGCGACACCGGTTACGCGGGCTGGCGGGTGCTGGCCTGGGGCAAGTGGCCGGTGGCCGGGCCGCCGCCGTACTTCGGGTCGCTGGAGCACTTCGAGCGCACGGTCGCGGCGCTGACCGACAGCGGCGCGCTGGTCGACCCCGGGACGCTGTTCTGGGACGTGCGCCCGTCGGCCCGGCTGCCCACGGTGGAGGTGCGGGTGGCCGACGTCCCCGCCGCCACGCGCGAGTCGCTGTTCCTCGCACTGGTGGTGCGGGCACTGGTCACCACGTCGCTGGACAGGGTGCGGGACGGCGATCCGGGCCCCGACGTGCCTGCCGAGCTGCTGCGGGTGGCCTACTGGCGGGCCGCCAGGGACGGGCTGGGCGGGGCGGGCGTCGATCCCTTCACGGGGGCGGCGCGGCCGGTCGCCGAGCTGGTGGCGCGGCTGCTGGAGCACGTCGGGCCCGCGCTGGCCGCGGCCGGCGACCTGGAAGCGGCCGAGCAGGGCTGGCGGCTGCTGCGCGAGCACGGCGGCGGCGCCGAGCGCCAGCGGGCCGCGCACGCCCGGCGCGGGGCGCTCGCCGACGTGGTCGACGACCTCGTGGCCCGCTTCGCCTCCCACGACTGAAGCCGGTGACTTCCTCCTACGACTGAAGCCGGTCGGCTCCTCCTATGGCTGAAGCCGGTCGGCTCCTCCTACGACTGCAGCCGGTCGGCCAGGAAGGCCCGCAGCGGCTCGACGTGGCGTACCGGGTCGCGCCAGCGGGCCTGGAGGTCCTCCAGGAGGTGCCGCTCGGCGACCGGCTCGCCGTGCCGCCAGGCCCGGACGACGGGATGCAGGAAGGCGCACTCGTCGGCCCGCTCGGGCGTGGGGTGGCGCTGGATGGCGAACACGTCGGCGCGGTCGCGCGGCCCCCAGCGCAGGGTCAGCGTGAGGCACAACCCGGCGGCGGCGAAGCGCTCGCGGGCGTAGTCCTCCGGCAGGTCCTCGTAGTGGCGCACGACGCCGTCCGGGCCGATCACGTACGCGTCGGACAGGTACTCGAACTGGGTCCACAGCGCCGAGCTGTGGTTGACCCGGTCGAGCATCGACCCGGTGAGCACGTCGGCGTCGGCGGGCAGCTCGCGGACCGGCAGCGGCCGGCCCTCGTAGCGTTCGAGCAGCAGGGCGGTCAGGGAGCGCAGGTTGTAGCGGAAGCCGTCGATGAACGCCGAGGAGGCCCGTTTGAAGTCGCGGGCCTGCATGAGGGTGCCGGCGAAGTACAGGCCGTCGACGTCGGCCGACTGGAAGTCGGGGCGGATCGCCGGCATCCGGCCGCCCGGGGTCAGCGCGGGCCGGCAGGAGTCGCCGAACAGTCCGGTGTCCATGGTGAAGCCGGTGCAGCGCAGGACGGCGTCGTAGTCGAGCAGCGCCTGCTCGCCGTCGGCCAGCGTGTAGGTGATCGCGGCCCTGATCCCGCCGTTCTCGCGCCAGAGGCGGTCGACGGTGCACTCCAGGACGCCGTGCAGGGTCTTGAACCAGTAGCTGTCCAGGAAGGCGCCGTACTGGCCGCGGACGTGGCCGGGGTGCTTGCTCGTCCAGGTCAGGCGGACGGGGCTGGGGCTGGCCAGGTGGATGACCGCGGCGTACGGGAGCAGCGCCTGCGCGGTCTCGAACGCCGAGTTGCCCTTGCCGATGACCAGGACGCGCTGGTCGGCGAAGTCCTCGCCGTTGACGGGGACGTCCTCGTAGCCGGTGGCCAGCTCGATGCCCGGGATGTCGGGGATGTGCGGGCCGCCCCACCCGGTGGCGACGATCAGGCAGTCGGCGCGGAGAACCCGGTCACCGGCGTGGACGACGAAGCCCGCGCCGTCCTTCTCGACGCGCTGGACGGCCGTCGAGTACCGCACGCGCAGCCCGTGGACGCGCTGGAAGTCGGCGAGGTAGCGGACCAGGTCGTCGGCGTGCGGGAAGTACTCGCGCGAGTAGTTCGGGAACATCAGGTCGGGCTCGTCGTTGAGCAGGGAGTTCCAGTCCCAGCGGAGCTGGATCTCGCGCTCCTTCTCGCCGGTGTGCACCTTGTTCAGCGAGATGAGCCGGCGGTGGCGCGGGAAGCTGCGGAAGAAGCCGCCGGGCGCGTCCTCGCGTTCCAGGGTGACGTAGTCGGCCCCGGCGCGCTGCAGGAAGTAGCTGAGCTGCAGCCCGCCGGGTCCGGCGCCGATGATGACGAACCGGTGGTGTTCCGCGTCCATCAGTCCTGCTGTCCCGCCGCCGGTGGGACGGTCGTGTAGCCGTGCGTGAGGATGCGCTGCGCGGCCAGGTCGTACCCGGCGGGGTCGTCGGGGGCGTGGGTGCCCAGGCCGTCGACGTACCGGTTGAACATGCAGAACGCGGCCGCGATCAGCACGGTGTGGTGCAGTTCCTTGTCGGTTGCCCCCTCCGCCCTGGCCGCGGCCACCAGCTTGTCGGTGACGTCGCGGCCGCTCTGCTGCACCGCGGCGGCGATGGCGAGCAGGGCGCGGAGCTTGGGCGTGACGGGCGCCGTGGCGGGGTCGGCGCGGACCTGGTCCACCAGCGCCATCCCCTCGGGGAGCTGGGCGGCGGCGAACGCGGCGTGCGAGGCCGTGCAGAACCGGCACTCGTTGAGCCCCGACACGTAGGCCGCGATCAGCTCCCGCTCGCCGCGGCTCAGTGTGCTGTCGCCACGCAGGAGGACCTCGGCCAGCGCGTTCATCGGAGCGGCCGTCTCCGGGCTGAACTGGAAAAGTCCGCGGATTCCGGGTTCGTCGGAATCGAGGGCAATATGGGGCACGCAAGCTCCCATCGATGCGGTTTTCTCCTAGTCTGCACACTCTCGCAAATTGCGCAAGATCTCGTTAATTGTGCCTCCTTCTTGTCTCCTGCAACTGACGCGCGTAATGTCACGGACGCCACCTAAACCCCGTTTGTGACTGGCGGTCGTCATGGATGAGCATCCCCACATCACCGTTGCCGGCAACACCTACGACGCCATTGCCAAGGGCGACCTGGAGGACCTTCGCCGGCTGCTCGCCGACGACGTGATCTTCCACGTCCCCGGTCGCGGACCGATGGCCCGCGACTACTCCGGCAAGGAAGCCGTGCTCGGCTACCTGGCCGAGCTGCTGAAGTCCACCACCGGCACGCTGCGCCTGGAGCCGGAGTCCTACCTCGTCGGCGGCGACCAGGTCGCCGCCGTCCTGCGCATCCGCGGTGAGCGCGACGGCCGCTCGCTCGACGACCGCGGCATGCAGTTGTTCCGGATCACCGACGGGAAGATCAGCGAGCGCTGGAGCTTCCCGCTCGACCCCTATTCGGTGGACGAGTTCTTCGGCTGATCAGGCCCCGGCGGACGGGGCCGCTCAGCCGGCCTCGTCCAGCGCCTCGTCGTTCCACACCTTCACGTATCCGCTGGTCAGACGGGCCCTGTCGGCGTAGTGGCCGGGGTCGTCGGTGGCCAGCGTGGCCAGGCCGTCCACGTACCGGTTGTACATGCAGAAGGCCGCCGCGATCAGCACCGTGTCGTGGATCTCCAGATCCGTGGCGCCCTCGGCCCTGGCCGCGCGCACGTGCTCGTCGGTGACCTCCCGCCCGCCGCGCTGCACCGCCCCGGCGATGCCCAGCAGGGCCTTGAGCTTGCCGGAGAGAGGGGCCGCCGCCGGGTCGGCGCAGGTCTCGTCGACCAGCGTCATGCCCTCCGGCACGCGGACGGCGGCGAAGGCCGCGTGGGTGTGGAAGCAGAACCGGCACCGGTTGAGCGAGGACACGTACGCGGCGATCAGCTCGCGCTCGCCCCGGGTCAGCGGGCTGTCCCCGCACAGCAGCACCTCGGAGAGCAGGGTCAGCGGTTCGGCCGCCTCGGGACGGTAACGGAACAACCCCCGGATTCCGGGCTCGTCGGACACCAGCTGGATATGCGGACGCGTCCCGCCCGCGTGATTAACGAATTCACGCCGCCCGGCGTCGCGCGAGACGGAACGTAATGCTGAATTTCCCATTCGGCCCTCCAACGTCCGTTTGCCTGCCTATGGGATCTAGTGTGCGGGTTCGTCGTGCGCAGATTCCGTCGCGGAACGACCAGGAAGTTGCGCGCCGGTGACCACTTGATGCCAGCGGCGCCGCTGGAACCGTCCGCCCGGAATCGGGTTCGGGTACCGTCCGGCGCGCCGACAGTGCCTCCGACCAGCGATAACGCATTGTGACGATATCCTGGCGAGCAGTAGCTGAGGCGCACAACCGGGGGCGGAGCATGAAGATCGGCATCATCGGCGCGGGGAACATCGGCGGCACGCTCACCCGGCGCCTGACCGAGCTGGGGCACGAAGTGGCGGTGGCCAACTCCCGGGGCCCTCAGACGCTCACCGACCTGGCCGCCGAGACCGGCGCGACCCCCGTCGCCGTCGAGGAGGCGCCCCAGGGAGCCGACCTGGTCGTGGTCACGATCCCGCAGGGCAAGGTGCCCGACCTGCCCGACGGCCTGTTCGACGACGTCACCGGCGGCCTGACCGTCGTGGACACCGGCAACTACTACCCCCAGCGCGACGGCCGGATCGACGAGATCGAGGCCGGGATGCCGGAGAGCCGCTGGGTCGAGCAGCAGCTCGGCCATCCGGTGGTGAAGGCGTTCAACAACATCTTCGCCGACCACCTCGGCCACGGCGGCCGCCCGTCCGGCACCCCCGGGCGGATCGCCCTGCCCGTGGCCGCCGACGACGAGCGCGGCAAGAAGATCGTGATGGGCCTGGTGGACGCGCTCGGCTTCGACCCCGTCGACGCCGGCGGCCTGGACGAGTCGTGGCGGCAGCAGCCCGGCAGTCCCGTCTACACCACCGACAAGGACGCCGAGGGCGTCCGGGAGGCCCTGGCCCAGGCCCGCCAGGAACGCACGCCGGAGTGGCGCGCCTGACCCACCGGCGGCGCTCAGGCCGGGTCGGTGCGCAGGAGCAGCATGGCGATGTCGTCGGCGCGGTGCTCGACGGCCGCCGCGGCCGCGATCATGTCCTCGGCCACGTCGGCGAGCGGCTGGTCCGGCGCGGGGGCGAACCCGGCGGCCAGGCCGCCGATGGCCTCGCCGAGGTCCTGTCCGGGAACCTCGATGAGCCCGTCGGTGTAGAGGGCCAGCACCGAGCCGGGCGGCAGGGCGACCTGGGTGGTGGCGTACTCGGTGCCGGGTTCGATGCCGAGCAGCAGCCCGGGGGCGGGCTCCACCACCTGGGCGGGCTCGCCGGGCCGGCGCAGCAGCGCCGGCAGGTGGCCCGCGCTGGCCACGCACGCCGTGTTCCGCCCCAGGTCGACGCTGATGTACAGGCAGCTCGTGAACCGGTCCGGGGCCAGCTCGTTGAGCAGGCGGTTGGTGTGCGCGAGCACCTCGCCGGGGTTGGCGCCCGCGCTCGCGTGGGCGTGGATGGCCGTGCGCACCTGGCCCATCAGCGCGGCTGCGGTGACGTCGTGCCCCTGGACGTCGCCGATGACGGCGGCGGCCACCTTCTCCTCCAGCCGGATCAGGTCGTAGAAGTCGCCGCCGATGTCCATGCCGGGCGTGGCGGGCAGGTAGCGCGCGACCACCTCCAGCCCGGGGACGCCGGGCAGCGTGCGCGGCAGCAGGCTCGCCTGCAGCGACTGCGCGAACTGGTGCTTGACGTCGTAGAGGCGGGCGCGCTCGAACGCCTGGGCGATGAGCCCGCTGAGGGCCGTCAGGCTGGCCCGCTCGTCGGTGGTGAAGCGGTGGGGACGGTCGTAGGCCAGGATGCACATGCCGGCCGTCCGCCCGCCGGCCGTCAGCGGCAGGAACGCCCAGGCCGACATGTCGTCCGACCTGATCGCCTCCGGGTACGTCGCGCGCAGCTCGGCCCAGGTGCCGAAGAAGGCCGGCGCGCCGGCGGCCAGGGGGTGGCCGGGCGACAGGTGCAGCATGGGCTGGCCGTCGTACTCCTCGATCGCCTGCTCGCTGTACCCGCGCGAGGCGGCCACCTGCATGCGCCCGCCCCTGGAGGTGAGGATGGCCAGCGCCTGCACGTGGTAGGCGGGCATCACGTGGTCGGCGACCAGGTTGATCACCTCCTGGGCGGTGACGGCCCGCGCCAGGGTGGTGGCCAGGTGCAGCATCTCGTGCAGCGCGACCAGGCGCGCCGGACGGTCGGCGGCGACGAGCTGGTCCGGCATGACCGGACGCGGGTCGCGGGCCATCGTGCTCGGCGTGACCCGCATGGTCAGACCGGCCAGGCCCGGATAGAGATGGAAGGCCAGCCACTGGCCGCCCGGGTTGCGGGTGGTGAAGTAGGTGACCTCCTGGCTGACCACCGCGGCGCGGTAACGGTCTTCGTAGGCGGGCTCGCCCAGCCAGGGCAGGGCGTCCCAGGGGCGCTTGCCGGTCAGCTCGCCCGCCTCGGCCTGCAGCAGCTCCTCGGCGGGGGCGGTGACCAGGGTGAGCCGCCCCTCGACGTCGAGCATGCAGTAGCCCTCGGGCAGCCGGTTGAGGCAGGTCAGCAGCAGGTCCTCGCCGCCGGGCGGCTCCCTGGTCAGCACGCGCGGCTGGTGCCCCGGCGGCACCGGCCGGCTCCCCCTCGGGACGATCTCCGCCAGGTCGGCGCAGGTGGCGGTCAGGACGTCGAGCCGGCGCCGGGTGGGACGGCGGCCCGGGGCGGGCGGCCAGAGCAGCATCATGGCCCCCCGCACCTCGCCGTCGCGGTCGACCAGGGGCGCGACGGCCAGCGCGAACCCGTAGGGGAAGGCGAGCGCCACGAGCGGGAACTCGCGGGCCATGGCCTCCCGGTCGGGCACCCACACCAGCCGCCGCTGCCGCACCGCCACCGCGACCGGCGACTGGTCGGTGGATCGGATCAGGACCCAGGAGCGCGAGAAGGGCTCCGGGAGTCCTGATTCGGCCTCCATCATCAGCACGCGCCCGTCCTCGGCCAGGACGAACAGTACGCACACGTGTGCCTGCGTGCTGGTGGCCGCGCCGAGCAGCAGCCTGTCGACGTGCGCGTCGCGCGCCAGGCCGCCGTCGTCGGCCCGCGGGGCCCGCGCCTCGTCGGGGGCCGGGCCGCCGTCCGGCGGGCCGGGGGGTGGTGGCGGCGTTTGGGGGACATCTCCCATGAAATCAGGCTATGCAAGCTCCCTGTACGGGAATATGCACTGTCCGTAATGGATGGGCAAAGTGTTCCAAGGCCCGTTCAGGCGAGCGGCCCGAGGTACGTGCCACCCGAGACGTCGATGGTCTGGCCGGTCACCCATCGGCCAGCGGGACCGGCCAGGAAGCCGACCACGTCCGCGACGTCCTCGGGCTCGCCGAGCCGGCCGAGCGCGGTGATGGACTCCAGCGCGGCCACCACCTCGGGGATCGAGGTGTAGCCCGCGGTCATGTCGGTCCGGACGGCGCCGGGCGCGACCGTGTTCACGGTGATGCCGCGCCGTCCCAGCTCGTTGGCGAGCGTCGGGGCCATCGCCTCCAGCGCCGCCTTGCTGATCGTGTAGCCGATCTGCGTGGTGACGGCGAACCGGCTGGCCGTCGAGCCCATGTTGATGATGCGGCCGCCGTCGTTCAGCAGCGGCAGGGCGCGCTGGATCACGAAGAACGGGGTGGTGACGTTGATCGTCATCACGCGTTCGAACTCGGCGGGGGTCAGGTGCGCGATCGGGACGGTCGAGGCGATGCCGGCGTTGTTGACCAGAATGTCCAGGCCACGCCCGGCCAACCCACCGACCACCCCTTCGAACAGCCGCTCCACCGCCGCCTCTGCGCCCTCTGCGCCGTGCGCGCCCTTCGCGTCCTCTGCGCCCTCTGCGCCGTGCGCGCCCTTCGCGTCCTCTGCGCCCTTGGCGCTGTGCTGGGAGTTCGCGCCGAAGCGGGCCTGCACGGCGAACGCCTGGCCGCCGCGCTCCTCGATCAGGGCGACGGTCTGCTTGGCCGCCTCGTCGTCGCCGCCGTAGTGCACCGCCACCAGCGCGCCTTCGGCGGCCAGCCGCAGCGACACCGCCCGGCCGATCCCCCGAGAACCGCCCGTCACCAGCGCCGTCTTGCCGGTCAGCATGCCCATTGTCCGCTCCCCACGTGTGTGGCTCTCTGCTCCGCGGTCGCGGAGACAGGCCAACAGTGGCGGGGCCGGCTCACCGCGCCCTCACCGGCCGCTCACCAGCCGCTCGGACGGGCAGGCGGATCATTGGCCGGGCGGGCGGATCACCCTGGCTAGCTGGCCGCGGGCGAGGAGTCGCCGCCCTGCCAGGGACGCAGGCGGGTGGCGAGCGGCAGACGCATGCGCAGCCGCAGCCTGCTGCCTCCTTGCGGATGGTCGATGCCGACCTCGTCGCACAGACGATGGATCAGCCACAGGCCGAGGCGCCGCGCCGAGGGCGAGGGGCGGGTGAGCCGGGCGTCGGCCAGATGCTCGGCCCGCAGGCGTCCGGCCGCGTCGCAGACATCGACCGTGAGGACGGCGGCGTCGGTGTAGGCCGTCACCGTGCCGCGACCGCCACCGTGCTCCAGGACGTTCGCAGCGGCCTCGTTGACGGCGAGCACCAGGTGGTCGAGCCGGGCTCCGGACAGCCCCGCGTGACTGGCGTAGACGCGCACCAGATCGCGGGTGAGCGCGAGATTGTTGGTGATGGTGCACCGCAGGTGGAAGGGTGCTTGCATGGCTTGCCCCTACCGAGTACGGGGGTTACGGCGGCGTAAAGCGCTCGATCGAGGGCAGAGAGTAAGGCGACCGAGTAAACGAGCCGAGCCGGGCGCGCCACGGGCGCACCTGTCCAGTTCACCGGCGGCCGAAGCCGTGGTGACCTGGACGATGCCTGGCGGAAAGGGTTGATCGCCCGACATCTGCCTCTCCCTCTGCCCGATGTGCCGACGCTGTATGGACGCGCGGCGCGCCGGGCCCTCTTGTTTTCGGCGATCCGTCAGGGGCGCCCGCACCTTCCCTGGACAGGGAACGTGGCGCGGCTCGGCTCTGCCCTAGACGACCGCATTGGTGTGATTTCAATGACCGACCATACCGGCGACCCCGCCGATGTGCTGCCCATGGTGCACCCGTTCGGCCTGCGCGTACGCGGCGAGATCGACCACCATGGACGGCCCGCGCTGGCCCGAGCGCTGGCGTGGGCGTTACGCATCGGCGAGACCGACGTCCATCTGGACCTGTCCGAGCTTACCTTCATCGACGCCGGCGGGCTGCGGCTGATCATCAGCACGGCCACCGACCTGCCGCCGCCGCGCAGGCTGGTGCTCCAGCACGCCTCGCCGACGGTGCGCGAGCTCCTGGAACTGCTCGGCTGGCGACTGGGCCCGGAGGGCCGGCTGTACCAGGTGATCAACGCCTCCCACCCCCACGACCCCGACCCGACCCCCTCCCCACCATCCTGACCTGGCCCCTGGCCCACTCACGGGCCCGCCCCGGGCCCTCGCCCGCACCCCCCGGTGCCCTCACCCCGGGCCCTCGCCCGCACCCCCCGGTGCCCTCACCCCGGGCCCTCGCCCGCACCCCCCGGTGCCCTCGCCCCGGGCCCTCGCCCGCACCCCCCGGTGCCCTCACCGGCCTCGACCGCCTTACCGGGCCCCGCTGACTCGCCCACCTCCCCGGCCCTCGGCCCCGCCCTCACTGCCGGGGCCCCTCCCGATCCCGCTGCGGCCTCGACGCCGCGCTCCGGCCCTTCATCCGGCACACACCCGGTCTGGGCGCCCGCCGCGATCCCGCCGCCCCGAAGGGCCGTCCCCTTGCTTCTGGCCTGGAGCCCTCGCCGCGCCCCTGACCCGGCTGCCCGCTACTGGGTCCGGACCCGCGCATGTCGTCGCTGAGCGGCCGTGGCCGCCGCACCTCGCCGTCCGTCCAGGGTCAGGACGGCCAGCCGCGCGGCTTGGCCCAGCTCGCGGCCTCGGCCGGACCGTCGTCCGGAGGGAACAGGCGCGACAGACGGGTGATGTCCAGCAGGCGGGCCAGCGGCCCGTGCACCCCGACCAGCCGGACGGTCCCGCCGCGCCGCTCGGCCTGCCGCTGGCCGACGATGAGAGCCCACAGCCCGCACGAGTCGCAGAAGGCCAGGTCGGTGACATCGATCACGACTCTCGGCCGCTCCGCCTCCAGGAGTTTCGCGAGCGTACGGGCCAGCGGCATGCGGGTCACCCGGTCGAGCTCGCCGTCGAGGTGCACCACATGGCAGCCCGGCATACGTTGGACGTTGATCGCTAACTCTGTCATGAGGGGATCCAGAGCTCAGCGCCACCCTTGAAATCCGCATCCGGCACATCGGCGGCGACATCGGACATCGCCCGCCCCTACCCCTAAGCGGCAGCCTTGCTCCTCCACGCGTACCCAGGTAAGCACGATGTGGCTCAGCCGCCACAACCCGCCCCCCTCAGCCTTGCCGCGCGTTGGTCGTACGCCTCCTGGCCCCTTCGCCGCGCCCTCACAACCCCGCGAGGCCTCGATCGGGCGGGGGGAAAGCACTCGCCCCGGACGTTCCCGACGTATACTAAGTTGGGTGACTGACTCAACGAGGACACGGGCCCGGGGGGCCGACAAGCGGCGCAGGCTGATGGCCGCCGCCGCCCGCGTCCTGCACGAGCAGGGCGTCGAGCGGACGACCATCGCCGACATCGCCGAGGCCGCCGGCGTGCCCGTGGGAAACGTGTACTACTACTTCAAGACCAAGGACGAACTGGTCCTGGCCGCGCTGTCCGAGCACGCCGGGCACCTGGCCGAGCTCACCGCCGAGCTCGACCGGCTCCCCGACCCGCGCGCCCGCCTCAAGGCCATGGTGGACGCCTGGGTGAGCCAGCGGGACCTCGCCGCCCGCTACGGCTGCCCCACCGGCACCCTCGCCGTCGAGCTCGACAAACGGGACGAGGGCGGCCTCGACGTCGAGGCGGGCCGGGTCGTACGGCTGCTCCTGGACTGGTCGGAGCGCCAGTTCCGCGACCTCGGCCTGCCGGACGCCGACGATCTCGCGCTCACCTTCGTCGGGGCGTACCAGGGGATGTCGCTCCTGGCCAACGCCCTCCGCGACCCCGAGATCATGACGCGCCAGGGCACCCGCCTGACCCACTGGCTCGACTCCCTCCCCACCAACCCCCCGAACTGACCTCACTGTCCTCCCCCCACGAAGACCCCCGCCGTCCAGACCACCACCTGGACGGCCCGCCCCCCCTCGGGAAGCTGCACCGCGACACCCCGAGCCGCGCACACCCTCCATCCCCGTTCACCGCCCTCCACCCTGAAGCGATCAACATCGCGCCCCTCCTTGGCTCGCCGCCTGACCGCCGTCACCCGGGTGACCGGGGTCAGGAGCCTGCCGGACGGGCTGGAGCTCTCCGCCGAAGCGCGTGACGTGCCCATTCGTGGATGAGGTTGAGCCGCTTCGCTTCGTCGTCCGCCCGAGGCTTACCCCTCGCCCTCATCCATCCGATGGCGCATGGCCTTCCGCCTGACGTTCGCCCCCATCCGGCCCGTACGGCTCCCCGCCGAAGCCTGTGCCCCTCCGCACGCGAGCCCCCGTGCGGTGGCCTGGCAAAGAGGGAGGCTGGGGCGGCGTGTCGGGGCGGTTAGCAGGGCGCGGGACGCTGATCCTTGCCTAAGGCGGGCAAAGAGGGTGGTCATGGACTTCGCGCGGATCGTGGAGGCGATCGGCCAGGCTGTCGATCTCGCAGGCGTGGCGATCATCGTGCTGGGCGCGCTGACGGCCACCGTGTCCTTCGTGCTGCGGCTACGCGAAAGAGAGACCCCGCACGGCGTCTACCGCGCCTACCGCCAGGGCCTCGGGCGGGCGATCCTGCTCGGGCTGGAGTTCCTGGTGGCCGGGGACATCATCCGCACGGTGGCGGTGGCTCCCACGTTCGTGAGCGTCGGCGTGCTGGCGCTCATCGTGCTCGTCCGGACCTTCCTCAGCTTCTCGCTGGAGGTCGAGCTGGAGAACCGCCTGCCCTGGCAGCCACGACGCAGCCCCGACACCCCCGGCTGACCTCGCCACCCCACCCGAACCCGGCAGATCCCACGGCTCGACATCGCACACGCCTCGAAGGCATCGCCCGATTCGGAGCGACACAAACCGTCCACTCCAAGGCGTCCGGCCGCCCGAGGAGGACAGGATCCCCTCGGGCGACCGGATCGCCGCGGTCATCTGAAGATGCAGGGCCGCCCGTTACGATCCACCCCGCTGGACTCGTTGAGGGTCACCGCCGAACCGCGCGGCACGGTCGCCCCCGCCGCCGGGGTGCTGAACAGCACGGTCCCGCGAACGTCGACGCAGTTGTTGTCGAACGTGACTCCGCTGACCGTCAGGCCCGCCGCGGCGATGGAGTTCCGCGCGCTGCCGTCGTCGAAGCTCTGCACGTTCGGCACGGTGGTGAGGTTGCACTGCACCCGGAACAGCTCCCACGACCGCACCTGGGCCGCGTCGCTGTGCACCACGTCGGTCGTGCGGTTGCCGCCGCCCACGGCGGTCAGGAAGTGGCCGTCGACCGTCTGGATCGCGAAGCCGTCGCCGCCCTGGCGCACCAGCGCGAACTTCTCCCACGCCTGCAGCAGCGTGGCGTTGGAGTGGATGACGTCGGTCTGCAGGCCGCCGCCGTTCACGGCGGTGAGGTAGTTGCCGGTCAGCGTCCTGATGCCGACGTGTACGCCGTCGCCGGCGTCCACGAGGGTGAAGCGTTCCCACGAGCGGGCCACGGTCGCGTCGCTGTGGATCACATCGGTCGTACGGCCGCCGCCGCCCACCGCGGTCAGGTAGTTCCCGGTGTTGAACGTCTGGAACGTACAGGTGGTCGGGGTGGGGAAGGGCAGCGCCGCCCACGCGGGCCCGCTCAGCCCCACCATCCCCGCGGCGGCCAGCGCCAGCCCCGCCACCGTGCCGAACGCGCGTCTCAGGTTCATGCGTCTCTCCCTGCTCCCGGCTCCTCGGTCGGAGCCCTCGTCCTGAGGGCGTTCCAGACCGTGCCGCCCCCGTTCCACCGGCATCGGGGGCGGGGGCGGGGGCGGCGCCGGAGCGGCGAGTGACGCCTACTTCCGGCAGACCCGGGCGTCCCGGATGTCGACCGGCAGGACGGGCTTGCCGTCTACAGGCGGCGTGGGCCCGTCGGGCTCCGGCTGGATGCCGCCGGCGGCGATGCGGTCGAGCGCGGCGAGCCCGGCGGCGTCGACCGTGCCGAAGACCGTGTAGTTGGGCGCCAGGCCCGAGTCACCGTAGACCAGGAAGAACTGGCTGCCGTTGGTGTCGGGCCCGGCGTTGGCCATGGCCAGCACGCCCCGCGCGTACGTCTTGCGCACCCCGGTCGGGTCGCCGGGCCACGGCGGCAGGTCGGTGGGCAGTTCGTCCTTGTACCGGTAGCCGGGCCCGCCCTCGCCGGTGAAGCTGGGGTCGCCGCACTGCAGCACCTTCAGCCGGTCGTACGCGGTGAGCCGGTGGCAGGAGGTGACGTCGTAGAAACGATGACGGATCAGGTGCACGAAACTTTGCACGGTGCACGGCGCCTTGGCCGGGTCGAGGGTGAGCCCGATGTCGCCGTGGTTGGTCCTGAGCACCGCCGAGACCGGACGGGTGGGGGTGTGGCGCGGGTCCGGCGGCAGCGGCACCTTGCGCACGGCCGGGTCGTCGGGGGTCTCGGTGTACGCGCACGGCCCCTTGGTCGTCCTCGGCGGCCGGTCCAGGACCGTCGCGGAGGCCGGCATCGCGGCGGCCGCGACCAGCGCGCCCGTCGTGACTGCGGAGAACGCGGCGCGGGCCGCGAGTCGTACCAACGCTCTGCCGGACATCGTGTCCTCCACTGCGTGATGATCGCCGGGCTTCCTGTGGTCTAGTCGATCTGACCCGCCCAGTCAAGACCGCGGCCGCCCGAGGTCGGCGCCCGCTTACGCGACGTCTGCGACAGCCGGAATCCACCCCTGGTCGGCGCACTGGGGCCAGGCCGAGGTCGGCGTGACAGTCGCCCCTCACCACCTCGCCCTTCGTCTGATGGATTTCGCCGTCGTGTGCTGCTCCACAACTGACACTGGTCCTCGGCACCCGTGGTTCGAACCGGACACAAGGGGCCTCTCGGTACCCCTTCGAGGCGGCACGGAACGGGCTGAGGGTTCGTGCAAGGGCGGCTCGCGGAGATCATCCGGGCGGGCCGGGACGCGGCGACCGTGGCCGAGACCCACCGAACGATCTGGGTGGACACGGTCCGCGACGTCGCGGAGGGCTGCTCGGCGCTCCTGGTCGGGCATGGAGGGGCGATCGAGTTGGCGTTGGCGGCGTGCTTTCCGGACGCTTCACACGATTCCTGGGGGACGCCGTTCGCGCACTGCGACGGTGCACGCCTCGGCTTCGCCGACGGTCGGTTCGTGAGCATCGAGTTCCACCGGGCGCCGCAGAGCCCCATCCAGCCGAGTTGAGGATCGCCGCCTGCGGCTGGCGTGCTGGCCGAGCAAGTCACGGTCCTGCCCCTCACGCTCGGGCCTCCCCCTCACGCTCGCGCGCCCCCCTCTGCTCGGGCCTATCGCGCTCGGGCTTCCCACGCTCGGCCTACTCACGCTCAGAAGCCGGACCGCTCGGGCTGAAGCGTGGGATGAGGACGTTGCCGTTCGTCCGGGTGGCTGCCTGGCGGCGGGTTCGAGGTGGTCAGCATTGGGTGTTCGGCGGTGGCAGGGTCAGGTCGGTGAAGTAGCGGTTCATCAGGTCGCGGGCGCAGGGGTTGAAGCCGTAGAGGGTGTGGCCGGGGCCGTCGTGGTGGATGGTGACGCTGCCCGGGACGGTGGCCAGGGCGCGTTCGACCGCGTCCGATTCGCCCCAGGCGCCTGCGCCCAGGACGGGAGGCACGCCCTTCGGGAGGGGAGCGGGTGGATTGGTCACCGGGACGGGCCAGCCGATGCAGGTGAGGGTGGCCGAGGCCAGCGTGTTGGCGGTGCCGGTGAGAGGAGCGATCCTGCGGAGGCGGGCGTCGGTGGTGGCCAGTTCTTTGAGGGTCGTGTAGCGCGGCCAGTCGAGGCATTCGGTGACGGGGGTGGACTGGTCGGGGTAGCGGACTCCACCGGCTGGGACGAAGTCGGAGGCGTCGCCCTGGCCGGCCGCCTTGCGAATAGCACGTGTCAGGGCGGGCCAGGCGGGGGCTCCTTGACGGGCCATGAAGAGGGCGAGGGACTGCAGGTCGCGGGCCTTGTAGGCCATGTCGGCCGTCGTGGTGGGGATGGGCTTACGGCGGGCTCGTTCCATCAGCTCGCGCCAGAGGCCGGGTATGTCCTGGCAGTCGTGGGTGGCGCACCAGGTGAAGAAGCGCCGCATGGACTGCTCGTTGGACTTCGCCATCTCCTCCAGTTCGCGCTTCCAGTCGGCGGGGCTGTGGTTCCAGGTGCCGTCGAGGACCATCGTGCGGATCTGGCCGGGGAAGAGGCGGGCGTAGTCCTGGCCGTAGAAGCCTGCGTAGGAGGCGCCGTAGTAGTTGAGCTTCGCGCCGCCCAGGGCCTTTCTGATCGCCTCCATGTCTCTGGCCTGGTCGGCCGAGCTCATGTTGGCGAACAGTTGGGGGTCTTCGTGGCGGCATGCCTCGGCGAAGCCGCGGTTGGTGTCGGACAGACGGCCGAAGTCGGCGTCGTCACGCGGGGCTTCCGGGATGGGGATGCGGGTCCAGACGCACGCCAGGCCGGTGCTCAGGCCGCCGAACTGCTTGCCGTAGCCGCGGGTGTCCCAGGTGACGATGTCCATGCGCTCGCGCAGCCGGGCCCACCAGTCGGGGACGGCTGCGGTGGCGGCGATGCCGGGGCCTCCTGGGCCGCCGTAGGCGACCAGGACCGACCCTTCGGCGGCGCCGGTCGCTTTCAGCCGGCCCAGCTTCAGTGTGATCTTGCGGTCGTCGGGCTTGCGCCAGTCGACCGGGACCTGAAGGTCGGCGCACTCCATGCCGATCTTGTCGTTGGGGCAGGGCTGCCAGGTCAGTGAGGACGATCCGGTGGTCGTGGCGGATGGGGTGACCGGGGAGGGACGGGCTGTGCTCTCGCTGCCGGGCCGGGGGCTGGCGCTCGCCGTGGCGGTGGCGGTGGCCAGGGCGGGTGGGCCGGTGGTCGCCAGCAGGGCGGCCAGGATCGTGGCGAGGGGTTTCAGCATGCGGTCATGATTGCGGCGCGGGGGTCGGGAGCGCGTCGGACCAGGGGCTGGTCTTGGAGCCGGGAAGTCCTACCACGGGTTGTCAGACCGTGGTCTGGCCAGAGCCATGCAGGCGCTGTGGCCTGGCCGGTGTCACTGCCGGCCCGTGATCCAGCCGGTGTCATGCACGGCCCGTGCCCCAGCCGGTGCACGCACTTTCTGGAGCCTGTATTACTGCTCGTGCAGGCTGCCTTGTCGCCTCTCCGGTCCGGTCAGGACGCTCGGCGAGGGGCAGGTCGGGTCTTTCTTGGTTGGAGGGGATCGACAGGGGCGCGGGATGGCGTCGTGCGCGTTCGAATGGCCTGGAAGCAGCGCCGCCCAGCAGGAGCGGCGGGTACGGCTGCGCTAGCCTGCCCGGATGCGGCGGATTCTGGTGGCGGGCATCAGCGGGGCGGGCAAGTCGACGCTCGCGCGCGCACTGAGCAGCCGGATCGCCGTCCCCTGTCACGAGATGGACGGCCTGTACTTCGCCGGACCCGGCTGGGCCGTGGACGAGGCGTTCCCGGAGCGGGTCGCCGAGATCGCCGGTACCCCGGCGTGGATCTTCGACTCATTCGGCTACCCGGAGGTGCGCGACCTGCTGTGGGAACGCGCCGACACCGTCGTCTGGCTGGACTATCCGCGCCGGGTCGTCATGCCGCGGGTCCTGCGGCGTTCGCTGCGCAGGACGGTTCTGCGCGAGCCGGTCTTCAACGGCAACCGGGAGACGGTCGCCGGATGGTTCCAGCGCGACCATCCGGCGTGGTGGGCCTGGTCGCAGCATGCGGCGCGACGGGCGGAGATCCGGCGGCGCACTCGTGATCCGCGTTTCGCTCCCTTGCGCGTGCTCCGCTTCACCAGCCCGTACTCGGCGGCGGTCTGGTTGCGGTCGGTCGGGCCGGCCTGACGGCGGCCCGCCTCCCCCCTCACAGGCATGCGTCACCTCAGGGCCGAAGTGATGGCGGAACGTGGGGTGAACGGACCGGGATCGCAGGATTCTGGACGTCCGGGGTGTTCGGCCTCATGGTGGGCGGAGGTGGCGCGGGAGAGTCGGGGCATGGTTGAGATGTCGTCCGCGCGAAGCGGCTCACGAGGGCACTCCCCCACCGGCCGGGTGCTCATGGCCCTGGCACGTCGCTGGCCCGCGGGGCTGGGCGTGGCCTTCATGGTCTTCAATGTCCTGGGGCTGCAGGACGGGCGGGACGCGGCCCTTGTGGTGTTCCTCGCCGCGCTCATCTACCTCGCCGCGGCGGTGACCGGCAGGCCGGGGGTGGTCTGGCCGTTGTTCGGGACGTCCGTGGTGGCGGTGACGGTGCTGCGGCTGCTCGGGCTGGAGCCGTGGCCGGGGCTGGTCGGGGGTGCGGTGTGCGTCGCCGTCGTCGGCCTGGCGGGCGGGCTGGCGAGGAGGCCGGCGCTGGACGCGGCGCAGGCTCCGGCGATGCTGGTCTTCGGGGCGGTGTCGGTGGCCGCGCTGTCCCTGTCGCCTGTGGTCGGGGGCTGCCTGGTCGCCGCGGCCCTGGTCGGGCACGCCGTTCTGGACGTGGTCCTCTGGCGCAGGAACAAGGTGGTGCCCCGGTCGATGGCCGAGTTCTGCGCCGTACTCGACCTGACGCTCGGGGTGGCGATCGTGGTGCTGACGTTCTCGGCCTAGACGGCGGGGCGCGGCCGGCGTCGAGGGCCGCAGGGGGAAACCCAGCACTACGGGTGGGATTACCTTCATCCGGAGCCGAGAATTCCGACCTCGTGACCTGCGACAGCCACCTCGCACCGGGGCGGCGGCACGAGAAGAGGAACTCGACCATGCCCAAATATCTGATCCAGTCCACGTACACCGCGGACGGTATCCGCGGGGTGCTCCGGGACGGTGGCACCGGACGCCGGCAAGCGGTGGATCGCCTGGTGGAAAGCCTGGGCGGGCGGGTCGAGCAGATGTACTTCGCGTTCGGCGAGACGGACACGTTCGTGGTCGTCGACTTGCCGAGCAACGCGGCGTCGGCGGCGTTGGCGATGGCGGTGTCGGCGTCCGGGGCGGTGCGGACGACCACGGTCGCCCTGCTGACGGCGGAGGAGGTCGACGAAGCCGCGCGGATGGAGGTGGCTTACCGGGCTCCTGGCGCGTGACAGCCAGGCGCAGATGCAGGCCCGTCCCTCGGTTCGCGGGATGTCGGCGAAGGCCGCCGCGCTCCACTCCGTCGGGTGCGGCGGTGAGGAGCGACCCGCCGTTCTCAGCTGCGTGGTGCGCGGCGTGTGCGGCTGACCCGGGACGGTCAGGCGCGCTTGTCCTCCAACGCTGAGACGCGGTCGGCGATCTTCCCCAGCTTCGCCTCGAACGCAGCCCGCGGGTCGTCGACGACGGAGGCGAGCGCCACCATTGCCGTCACGATCACGTCGCACAGCTCGTCGGCGAGGTCCTGGCGGGTGTGGGAGGCGGGCTTGCGCGGGTTCTGGCCGAGCTCCCCGATGCGGGCCTCGACCGCCTCGCCGAACTCCTCGCCGATCTTCATGACGCGCAGCGTGAGCTCGTGCGGGCCCCGGCCGTTGTTACGGTCCAGCCAGGCCGTCAGCTCGCCGATCGTGGACCACAGGTCTGTCGGGGTGGGATCGGGCATCGGGCTCCTCCTCCATGTCGGCGTCTGACGAGTGTGCTCGTACAGGCGGTGGGCGGCCGCCTCACGGACGGCAGCGTTCGATGGACTCAGAGTGTTGTGCTCGGAGCGCCCGGCGCAATGATCGGCGCCGCTGAGGGGCCCGTGGCGGGCGCGGGCATGCGGGTGCCGTGCGTCCGGCGGGCCCGGGGGTCGCCGCCCTCGGGCCCACCGGGTGACGTACGCCGGTGTGGGGAGCGTGCTGCTAGACGTGGGCGAGCAGCACGGCGGGGTTCTCCACGCAGTCGGCGACGAAGCGCAGGAAGCCGCCCGCGGCGCCGCCGTCGCAGACGCGGTGGTCGAAGGTGAGGGACAGCTGGGTGATCTTGCGGGGCACCACCGCGCCGTCGTGCACCCAGGGGCGGTCGATGACGCGGCCCACGCCCAGGAGCGCCGCCTCAGGGTGGTTGATGATGGGGGTGGAGCCGTCCACGCCGAAGACGCCGTAGTTGTTGAGGGTGAACGTGCCTCCCGTCAGCGCGGACGGGGGCAGGCTGCCGGAGCGGGCCAGCGCGGTCAGGCGGGACAGTTCGGCGGCCAGGCCGGCGGTGGTCATGAGGTGGGCGTCGCGGACCACCGGCACGACGAGGCCGCGTTCGGTCTGGGCGGCGAAGCCCAGGTTGATGTGGCCGTGGCGGACGATCTCGGCCCGGTCGGTGTCGACCGAGGAGTTCAGCTCGGGGAAGCGGAGCAGGCCGGCCACGCAGGCTCGGGCCAGGAGCGCCAGCAGGCCGATGCCGAGGTCCGGGCTGGTCCGGCGGAGGGTGTCGCGGATGGCCAGCAGGTCGGTGGCGTCCGCGTCCACCCAGGTGGTGGCGTCGGGGATCTCGGTGCGGCTGCGGGCCAGCTTGTCGGCCACCGTACGGCGCAGGCCGCGCAGGGGGATGCGCTCGGCCACCGGGGCCCCGGGAGCCGCCGGGGCCGCCGTCCTGTCGGCGGACGGGGTGTCAGGGGTCGCGTCGGGGGTGGCGATGGCGTGTTCGACGTCCCGGCGGAGGATGACGCCGTGCGGCCCGGTGGGGAGGACGGCGGCGAGGTCCACGCCGTGCTCGCGCGCCATCCGCCGGACCAGCGGCGAGATCACGCGCGGCGCGCGCTCCGGCTCGGCCGGGGACGGAGAGGCAGGCTCAGGCCCGGACGCACGCTCCAGCGCGGACGTGGACCCCGATGCCGGTCCCCGTGTGGGTGCGGAGGCCGCAGCGGGGGCGGGGGCTGGGGTGGGTGCGGGGGCCGCAGCGGGGGCGGGGGCTGGGGTGGAGGGGGTGGGGTTGGCGGGGCGGGGGCGGCGGCGGCTCTTGTGGGGGGCGCCGGTGGTGCCGTAGCCGATCAGGACGTTGCCCGATCCCGCGCGTTCCTCCTCCCGGTACCGCGCCGCCGCCGGGTCCTCGCGCCCGCTCCCGACCTCGCCTCCGACGTCGCCTCCGACCGCGCGCCCGGCCTCGCTTCCAACCGCTACTCCGACCGCGCGCCCGGCCTCGCTTCCAACCGCTACTCCGACCGCGTGCACGGGCTCGTCGCCGACCTCGATGAGGGGTTCGCCCACCGCCACGACCGTGCCCGCCTCCGCGTGCAGCCGCAGGACGGTTCCCGCGTACGGCACCGGCACCTCCACCGCCGCCTTGGCGGTCTCCACCTCCACCACGATCTGGTCGATCTCCACCGTGTCCCCCACGGCCACCTTCCACTCGACGATCTCGGCCTCGGTCAGGCCCTCGCCGAGGTCCGGCAGCCGGAACACCTGCCGCGCGGCGGTCGCCGTCATGACGCCTCCCGGGTGAGGTGCAGCAGGTCGGGCTGGTCGTCGAACTGGAGCCGGTCCACCGCGTCGAGGACGCGGTCGACGTCCGGGAGGTGGGAGTGCTCGAGTATCGGCGGCGGGTACGGGATGTCGAACCCGGTGACGCGCAGCACCGGCGCGGCCAGCGAGTGGAAGCACCGCTCCTGCACGCGGGCGGCGATCTCCGCCCCCACCCCGGCGAACCCCTGGGCCTCCTGGATCACCACGCAGCGC
Organism: Nonomuraea sp. NPDC049646; assembly: GCF_044465525.1. Classification (NCBI taxonomy): domain Bacteria; kingdom Bacillati; phylum Actinomycetota; class Actinomycetes; order Streptosporangiales; family Streptosporangiaceae; genus Nonomuraea; species Nonomuraea sp. NPDC049646. The sequence continues at coordinate 361,130 of NZ_JBITLU010000001.1, forward strand.
CCGGTCCTGCGCACCGAGGCCACCACGGTCTCGTCGTCGAACGGGACGATCGTCCGCAGGTCGACCACCTCCAGCGAGAGGCCGTCCTGGGCCGCGGCCTCGGCGGCCTGGAGCGCCACGGGCACGCTGGGCCCGTAGGCGACGAGCGTCGCGTCGCGGCCCTCGCGGCGGACGGCCGCCCGGCCGAACCCGGCGGCGCGGCGGTCCGCGACGGAGGTCTCCTCCTTGGACCAGTACAGCCGCTTGGGCTCCATGAAGATCACCGGGTCGGGGTCGGCGATGGCGTCGCGCAGCAGCCAGTAGGCGTCGTCGGCCGTCGCGGGCGTCACGACCTTGAGCCCCGGGGTGTGGGCGTAGTACGCCTCGCTGGAGTCGCAGTGGTGCTCGACGCCGCCGATGCCGCCCGCGTACGGGATCCGGATCACCAGCGGCAGGGACAGCCGCCCGCGGGTTCGGTTGCGCAGTTTGGCCACGTGCGAGGCGATCTGCTCGAAGGCCGGGTAGGCGAAGGCGTCGAACTGCATCTCGATCACCGGGCGGAAGCCGCCCATGGCCAGGCCCACGGCCAGGCCCACGATCCCGGCCTCGGCCAGCGGCGTGTCGAAGCAGCGCTCCTCGCCGAACTCCTTGGTGAGCCCGTCGGTGACGCGGAAGACGCCGCCGAGCGGGCCGACGTCCTCGCCGAAGACGAGCACGCGCTCGTCCTCGCGCAGGGCGTCCCGCAGGGCGGCGTTCAACGCCTGGGCCATGGTCATCGTCGCGGTCATGTCAGTCCTCCCGCGCGGTCAGCTCGGACGCCAGCAGGGCCCGCTGCTCGTGCAGCTGGGGCGTCGGCTCGGCGAAGACGTGGTCGAACAGCTCGAAGGGGTCGGCCTCGGGGTCGGCGTTCATCGCCTCGCGCAGGCGCGCGGCGTACTCCTCGGCGGCCTGGTGCGCGGCGGCGACGTCCTCGGCGCCGAGCAGGCCGCGCCCGCGCAGGTACGTCTCCAGCCGGGCCAGCGGGTCGGCCGACTCCCACTGCTCGACCTCCTGGCTCTCGCGGTAGCGGGTGGGGTCGTCGGCGTTGGTGTGGGGGTCCATGCGGTAGGTGTGCGCCTCGACGAGGAACGGGCCGCCGCCGGTCCTGGCGTGCGTCACGGCGGCGCTCAGGACGGACAGCACGGCGACGAGGTCGTTGCCGTCCACCTGCTCGGAGGGGATGCCGTAGCCGATGCCCTTGTAGGCCAGCGCCGGGGCCGCGCTCTGCTTGGCCAGCGGCACGGAGATGGCGTACTTGTTGTTCTGGACGAGGAACACGACGGGGGCGCGCAGCACCGCGGCGTAGTTGAGCGCCTCGTGGAAGTCGCCCTCGCTGGTGCCGCCGTCGCCGATGAAGGCCATGACGACGCCGTCCTCGCCCTTGCGGCGCATGGCCTCGGCCATGCCGACGGCGTGGATCGTCTGGGTGGCCAGCGGCGTGCACTGGGGGGCGACGCGCGTGGCGGCGGGGTCGTAACCGCAGTGCCAGCCGCCGCGCAGCAGCGTGAGCACCTCGACCGGGTCGAGGCCGCGGGAGACGAGCGCGACCGAGTCGCGGTAGGTGGGGAACAGCCAGTCGTCCTCGCGCAGCGCGAGCACGCCGGCGATCTGGCAGGCCTCCTGGCCGCGGCTGGAGGGGTAGACGGCCAGCCGGCCCTGCTTGGTCAGGGCGGTCGCCTGGCGGTCGAAGCGGCGGCCCAGGACCATCCGCCGGTACGCCTCCACCAGGTGCTCCCCGGCGGGCTCGGCGTACCCGGCGGGCGGCTCGACGGCGGTGCCGTCCTCGGCGACGAAGCGCACCGGCTCTGGTGAGGGCAGCAGGCCGTCGACCGTCTGGGGACTCCTCCTCACGGACATGGCGACGCTCACTTTCTCTGGACGTTTGTGAGGGAAAGCGTCCGCTTCCGGGGCCATACGTTCAAGACATCAGGCATGATGAGCGACAAACGGCTTTAAATGGGATTAGTGGAGGGCCAATTGTCAGCCAACGAGGGCGTCGAGGGCGGCTGGCCGGGACGTTCGGCCGCAAACCTGGACGGAGTGGACCGGGCGATCATCGCCGAGCTGCTGCGCGACGGCCGCATGTCGATGCGCACGCTGGCCGAGCGCGTGCACGTCTCGCGCGCCAACGTCTACGCCCGGCTCACCCGGCTGATGGACGACGGCGTGATCACCGGCTTCACCGCCGAGCTGGCGCCGCACCGGGCGGGCCTGGGCACCAGCGCGTACGTGTCGGTGACGATCGAGCAGAACTCCTGGCGCCAGGTCACGGCACGGCTGCGCGAGACGCCGTACGTGGAGCACTTCGCCATGGTCGGCGGCGACTACGACGTCCTGGTGCTGGTCAGGACGCCGGACAACGCCGCGCTGCGGCACGTCGTGCTGGAACGCATCCAGGACATCCCGGGGGTGCGGGCCACCCGGACCTGGCTGGTGTTCGAGGAGGCCCGCGGCCGGGGCGCGGAATGGGGCGCCCACGAGACGTGAGCCCCCACCCCGAGCCTTACCCCGAGCCCTCGTTCAGCGCCCCCGGTCAGCGCTCTCGGTCAGCGCCCTTCGAAGGTCGGCCTGCGCTTGGCGAGGAACGCCTCCACCGCGCCCGCGTGGTCGGTGGTCAGGCCGAGGCGGGCCTGCGCGCGGGCCTCCTCGGCGAGCACCGCCCCGAGGCCCTGCTCCCACCCCTGCGCGATGAGCCGCTTGGACTCGGCGTAGGCCGCCGTCGGCCCGGCCGCCAGCCGGGCGGCGAGCTCGCGTCCCGCCATGCACACCTCGGCCCCCGGCACCACCCGCCCCGACACGCCCCACGCGACCGCCTGCGCGGCCCCGAACGGCTCGCCGAGCAGCACCAGCTCCTTGGCCCTGGACTCGCCGACCGCCCGCGTCAGCGTCGCGGAGAGGCCGGAGTCGCAGGTGAGCCCGATCCCCGTGAACGCCGTGGCCAGCTTGGCGTCCTCGGCCAGGACCCGCAGGTCGCAGGCGAGCGCGAGGGCCAGCCCCGCGCCGACGCAGGCGCCGTTGACGGCTGCGACGACCGGCTTCGGCATCGTGGCCAGCAGCCGGACGACCGGCGCGTAGTCCGCCTCGACGGTGTCGAAGGCGTGGCCGGGGTCGGCGCGCAGGGCCTCGGCGTGCTCGGCGAGGTCCTGGCCGACGCAGAACGCGCGGCCGGCGCCGGTCAGCAGCACGGCCCTGACCGAGTCGTCGGCGGCGACCTCCTCCAGCGCCCGGCGCAGCGCCTGCTTGAGCCCGTCGTCCAGCGCGTTGCGGTGGTCGGGACGGTTGAGCGTCACGACGGCCACGGCGCCCTCGCGTTCGAGCAGGACCGGGGTGTCGTCCACGTCAGCCCTCCGGCCAGGTCTTGGCCACCAGGGTCAGCACGTCGTACGTGGCGACCGGGACGCCGTCCTGGTTGGTCACGGTGGCGTCCCAGCGCACCTCGCCGTAGTCGGCGCCGCTGCGCGGCGTGATCTGCTTGACGGTCAGCGCGACGGCGATGGCGTCGCCGGCCTTGACCGGGGTGAGGAAGCGCAGCCCGTCGACGCCGAAGTTGGCCAGCACCGGGCCGGGCGCCGGGTCCACGAACAGCCCGGCGGCCAGGGACACCACCAGGTAGCCGTGCGCGACGATGCCGCCGAACAGCGGGTTGCGGGCGGCGGCCGCGGGGTCGGTGTGGGCGTAGAAGGTGTCGCCGGTGAACTCGGCGAAGTGCTCGATGTCGGCGAGCGAGACCGTGCGCGGCGCGGAGGCGATCGTGTCGCCCACCCGCAGCTCGGCCAGCGACTTGCGGAAGGGGTGGACGCCGGACTCGGCGCGGGCCGAGCCGGTCGTCCAGCGGCCGGTGATCGCGGTGAGCTGGTCCGGCGAGCCCTGGACGGCGGTGCGCTGCATGTGGTGCAGGACGCCGCGCACGCCGCCCAGCTCCTCGCCGCCGCCGGCCCGCCCGGGGCCGCCGTGGACGAGGACCGGCAGCGGCGAGCCGTGCCCGGTGGACTCCTTGGCGTCGTCGCGGTCGAGGACCAGGACCCGGCCGTGCCAGGGTGCGAGGCCGAGCACGACGGACCGCGCGACCTGCGGGTCGTGGGTGGCGACGGAGGCGACCAGGCTGCCCTTGCCGCGCGCGGCCAGGGCGACCGCCTCCTCGACGCCGTCGTAGGCGAGCACGGTCGCGACCGGCCCGAACGGCTCCACGTCGTGCGGCTCGGCGGCGCCGGGGCGGGCGCGCAGCAGCAGCGGGGTCATGAACGCGCCGCGCTCGGGGTCGCCCTCCAGCAGGGACGCGCCGCGCGGGTCGCCGTGGACGACCTCCGCCCCGGCCCGCAGCGCCTCGACCGCCTTGCGCACCTCCTCGCGCTGGGCCAGGCTGGCCAGCGGGCCCATGCGCACCTCGGGGTTGCGCGGGTCGCCGACGGTGATCGAGGACAGGCGTGCGGCCAGCGCCTCGGTCACCTGGTCCGCCAGGTTCGCCGGCACGAGCACGCGGCGGATGGCCGTGCACTTCTGGCCCGCCTTGACCGTCATCTCGGTGACGACGCCCTTGACGAACAGGTCGAACTCCGGATCGTCCGGGCGCACGTCGGGGCCGAGGATCGAGCAGTTGAGCGAGTCGGCCTCGACGCCGAGGACGACGCCGCCGTCGAGCACGTTCGGGTGGCGGCGCAGGATGCCCGCGGTGTGGGCCGAGCCGGTGAAGGCGACGGAGTCCTGGACGGTCAGCTCGTCGAGCAGCCCGGCAGGGCTGCCGGCCAGGAGCTGGAGCGTCCCCTCCGGCAGGATGCCGGACTCGATGATCTGCCGGACGGCCAGCTCGGTGAGGTAGGCGGTCTGGGCGGCGGGCTTGACGATCGAGGGGAGCCCGGCGAGGAAGGCCGGGGCCAGCTTCTCCAGCATGCCCCAGACGGGGAAGTTGAAGGCGTTGATCTGCACCGCGACGCCCGGCCGCGAGGTGTAGAGGTGCTGGCCGGCGAAGGTGCCGCCCTTGCCCAGGCGCTCCAGGCCGCCGTCGAGGAAGACGGTGTCGTTGGGCAGCTCGCGCACGCCCTTGCTCGCGTAGCTGAACAGGGTGCCGATGCCGCCGTCGACGTCGACCATGGTGTCGCGGGAGGTGGCGCCGGTGCGCGTGGACAGGGCGTACAGGGCGTCCTTGCGCTCGATCAGGTGCTTGGCCAGCGCCTTGAGCAGGGCGGCCCGCTCGTGGAAGGTCAGGGCCCGCAGCGCCGGGCCGCCGGTGTCCCTGGCGTGCCTGACCATGGCGGCGACGTCCAGCCCCCGGCTGGAGATCCGCGCGACCTCCTCGCCCGTCGCGGCGTCGAGCAAGGGTTCCCCGTCGTCCGACGCGCGGAACCATCGTCCGGCGGCGTAGCTCTCCAGCAGCGCGCTCACGCTGTCTCCTCTCTTGCGCGGAAGCCCCGACTCATGCAACCGTATTACTGACCGAGCGATAAGTAAATAAGACCGACGTCTCGGAGGGACGATGACCACCACGCCGGCGGAGCCGGACCTGGAGGAGCGGCTGCAGTCCGCCTTCGACGCGACCATCGCGGGTCACGACCGGATCGAGCCCCGCGACTGGATGCCGGAGGCGTACCGCAGGACGCTCGTCCGCCAGATCGCCCAGCACGCGCACTCCGAGATCATCGGCATGCAGCCGGAGGGCGAGTGGATCGGGCGTGCCCCGTCGCTGCGCCGCAAGGCGATCCTGCTGGCCAAGGTGCAGGACGAAGCCGGGCACGGCCTCTATTTGTACTCCGCGTGCGAGACGTTGGGCGTCTCCCGCGCCGAGCTGACCGAACTCCTTCTGACGGGGAAGCAGAAATACTCCTCGATCTTCAACTACCCGACGCTGTCCTACGCCGACGTCGGCACCATCGGCTGGCTCGTGGACGGCGCCGCGATCTGCAACCAGGTGCCGCTGTGCCGCACCTCCTACGGCCCGTACGGCCGGGCCATGATCCGCATCTGCAAGGAGGAGTCCTTCCACCAGCGGCAGGGCTACGAGCTGCTGATGACGATGATGCGCGGCACCGAGGCCCAGCGGGAGATGGTCCAGGACTCGGTCAACCGGTTCTGGTGGCCCTCCCTCATGATGTTCGGCCCGCCCGACGACCGCTCACCCAACAGCGAACGCTCGATGGCCTGGGGCATCAAGCGCAACTCCAACGACGAGCTGCGCCAGAAGTTCGTCGACATGACGGTCCCGCAGGCCAAGGCGCTCGGCGTCACGCTGCCCGACCCCGGCCTGCGCTGGAACGAGGAGCGCGGGCACCACGACTTCGGGCAGCCGGACTGGTCGGAGCTGGCCGCGGTGATCCGCGGCGACGGGCCGTGCAACGCCCAGCGGATGCGCCACCGCCGCGCCGCCCACGAGGACGGCGCCTGGGTGCGCGAGGCCGCGTCGGCGTTCGCCAGCCGCACGGCGGCCGGGGCGGGCGCCCGATGAGCGCCGACCGGCGGGAATGGCCGCTGTACGAGGTGTTCGTCCGGGTCAAGCGCGGCCTCAACCACGTGCACGTCGGGTCGCTGCACGCCCCCGACGACGCGATGGCCCTGCGGCACGCCCGTGACGTCTACACCCGGCGCAACGAGGGCGTGAGCATCTGGGTCGTGCGCTCCGACGCCATCACGGCCTCCAGCCCGGACGAGAAGGACCCGCTGTTCGCGCCGAGCGGCGACAAGGTCTACCGGCACCCGACGTTCTACGACATCCCGGGCGACGTCCCGCACATGTGAGAGGGGGTCCAGGGTGAGCGATGACCACGAGAGCATCTTCGACGGCCTGACCGGCGGGGACTCCGCGCAGTGGGCGTTCGGCACGGACTTCGAGGACCCGCTGGCGGGCGTGGACACCACCGTGCCCGACGGGGTCGGCCATGCCGAGCTGGCCGCGTACTGCCTCATGCTCGGCGACGACGCGCTGGTCCTGTCGCAGCGGCTCACCGAGTGGTGCAGCCGCGCCCCCGACCTGGAGGAGGACATCGCGCTCGCCAACGTGGCGCTCGACCTGCTCGGGCAGGCGCGGCTGCTGCTGGCGCGGGCGGCCGCGGCCGACCCCGGCGTGGTGCCCGCGCTGCCCGAGGGCTCGCCGGTGCCGCCGGAGGACGCGCTGGCGTTCTTCCGCGACGCCGGGCAGTTCAGGAACGTGTGGCTGGCCGAGGTCGCGAACGGCGACTTCGCGCACGTCGTCGTGCGCCTGCTGCTGTTCTCGACGGCCCGGCTGGCGCTGCTGGAGCGGCTGTCGGCGAGCGCGGACACGGTGCTGGCCGCCGTGGCGGCCAAGGGCGTCAAGGAGGTCGCCTACCACCGGGACTGGGCCGGGCGCTGGTTCCTCACCCTGGCCCAGGGCACCGAGGAGTCGCGCCGCCGGCTCGACGCCGCGCTCGCCGAGCTGTGGCCGCTGCTGGCCGAGCTGGTCACCGCGCATCCCGTCGAGTCGGCGCTCGCCCGCTCGGGCGTCGCCGTCGAGGCCGCCGCGCTGCGCGCCGACGTGGACGCCGTGCTCGGCCAGGTGCTGACGGTGAGCGACGTCCCCCGCCCGGCCCTGGAGGAGCGGCCGGACGAGGACAGGCCGGGCAGCGGCCGGGACGGCGTGCACACCCCGGCGCTGGCCGGCCTGCTCGCCGACATGCAGTCCGTCGCCCGCGCCCACCCGGCAGGCCGCTGGTGACCGCCGCCGGGCACACCGGCCCCCCGCCCGGGGACGCCCGCGAGCGCGCCGCCCGGGTCGCCGAGCGGGTGCGGGATCCGGAGATGCCGATGCTCACCCTGGCCGACCTCGGCGTGCTGCGCGGCGTCGAGCTGCGGCCGGACCCGGACGGCGAGGTCGTGGTCGCCTCGATCACCCCGACCTACACCGGCTGCCCGGCCATGGCGACCATGCGCGACGACCTCGTCCACGGGCTGCGGGAGGCGGGTTTCCCGCGGGTCGAGGTGCGGGTCGTGCTCGATCCGCCGTGGTCGAGCGACTGGATCTCCGAGCGCGGCCGGGCCGCGCTGCGGGAGGCCGGGCTGTCGGCGCCCGGACCGGCCCGGCGGGCGTCCGGGCCGGTGCCGCTGACGCTCGGCCCGGCCAGGCCCGCCCCGGCCTGCCCGCGCTGCGGCTCCCGGGCCACCCGGCTGACCTCCGAGTTCGGCGCCACCGCCTGCAAGGCCCTCTACGCCTGCGCCGACTGCCTGGAACCGTTCGAGCATGTCAAGGAGATATGAGATGACCACGCTCGCGCCCGCGCCGGCCCGGGCGCACGCCGCCTTCCACGAGCTGACGGTGGCGGCGGTCGACCACCTGTGCGAGGACGCCGCCGCGATCACCTTCGCCGTGCCCGGCGAGCTGCGCGAGGCGTACGCCTTCCGCGCGGGCCAGTCGCTCACCCTGCGCCGCTTCGTGGACGGGCGGGAGGAGCGGCGGTCGTACTCGATCTGCGCCCCGGCCGGGGACGCGCCGCGCATCGGCGTCCGGGAGATCCCGGACGGGCTGTTCTCCTCCTGGCTGGTCCGCGACGTGCGGCCGGGCACGCGGATCGAGGTGCAGACCCCCACCGGCTCCTGGCAGGCCGACCCCGGCGCGGGCGAGCGGCACCTGTGCGTGGCCGCCGGGTCGGGCATCACCCCCATGATGTCGGTCGCCTCGACGGTGCTCACCCACCCCGGCGCGCGGGTGTCGCTGCTGTACGGCAACCGCAGCAGCCGCACCGTGATGTTCGCCGAGGAGCTCGGCGACCTGAAGAACCGGTACGGCCCCCGCTTCCAGCTCGTCCACGTGCTCTCCCGGGAGCCGCGCGACGTCGAGCTGTTCTCCGGCCGGCTGGACGGCGACCGGCTGCGGCGGCTGTTCACCGAGCTGGTGCCGATCGAGACGTTCGACCACGTCTGGCTGTGCGGGCCGCTGCGCATGGTCGAGGACGCCCGCCAGGTTCTGGCCGAGCTCGGCGTCCCGGCCGCGAAGGTGCACGTCGAGCTCTTCTACGTCGACGCTCCCCCGCCGGTGCCGAGGCGGCCCGAGGGCGTGCCGGCGGGCGCGACGACCGTGCTGACGACGGTGCTCGACGGAAGGCGCACGACCGCCACCGTCTCGCGCGAGTCCACCCTGCTCGACGGCGCCCAGCAGACCCGCTCGGACCTGCCGTTCGCCTGCAAGGGCGGCGTCTGCGGCACCTGCCGGGCGGTGGTCCGCGAGGGCGCGGCGGACATGCGCCGCAACTACGCGCTCGAACCGGCCGAGGTGGAGGCCGGTTTCGTGCTCACCTGCCAGACGTTCCCGGCCGGCGACCGTGTCACCGTGGACTACGACGCCTGACCCCGACGCAGAGGAGTTATCCGTGACGAAAGCCCGCGCTCCCCAGGCAGCTCCCCGGGCGGAGCGCCCATGACCCTCATCGTCGAGGAGGGCGCCGACCGGGTGGTGTGGCGGCTCAACCGGCCGCAGGTGCGCAACGCCATCGACCGGGAGCTGGTCGCCGCGCTGCACGAGGCGTGCGCCGCCGTCGAGGACGAGCCGCGCGTCGTGCTGCTCACCGGCGAGGGCACGACCTTCGCCGCCGGGGCGGACATCGCCCAGCTCCGCGACCGGGACCGGGGCGACGCGCTGCGGGGCATCAACTCCAGGATCTTCGACCGCATCCACCGGCTGCCGATGCCGACCATCGCCCTCGTGGACGGTTACGCCCTGGGCGGCGGGGCCGAGCTGGCCTACGCCTGCGACTTCCGGATCGGCACGCCGCGCACCAGGATCGGCAACCCGGAGACCGACCTCGGCATCCTGGCCGCCGCCGGGGCCGCCTGGCGGCTTGCCGAGCTGGTCGGGGAGCCGCTGGCCAAGGAGATCCTGCTGGCCGGCCGGGTGCTGACGGCCGAGGAGGCGCGGGCGGTGCACCTGCTCAACGACGTCGTGGAGCCGCAGGACCTGCTCGCCGCCGGTCACCGGCTCGCCGACCGCATCGCGGCGCGGGCGCCGCTGGCCACCCGGCTGACCAAGGCCGTCTTCCACGCCCCGCGCGCCGCGCACCCGTTCGTGGACGACCTGGCCCAGGCCGTCCTGTTCGAGACCGAGGAGAAGCACGCGCGCATGACGGCGTTCCTCGACCGGCGGAAGGAGCCGCGCTCATGACCTACCCGCTGACGTTGCCGCACGTCGTCGGCGTCTTCGGCGGCGGGCGGATGGGGTCGGGCATCGCGCACGCCTTCCTCGCCGCCGGCAGCCGGGTCGTCGTCGTGGAGAGCGACCCGCCGGCCGCCGCCCAGGCCCTGGAACGGGTGACCGGCAGCCTGGCCAAGGCCGAGGAGAAGGGCAGGCTGGGCAGCCCGCTCAAGGACGTCCTGGCCCGGCTGCGCACGACGGCCGACCCGGCCGAGCTGGCCCCGTGCGAGCTGGTCGTGGAGGCGGTGCCGGAGGACGCGGCGCTCAAGGCCCGGGTGTTCGCCCTGGTCGAGCGGCAGGCGCCGGGCGCGTTGCTGGCCACGAACACCAGCAGCCTGTCGATCGGCGGGCTCGCGGCCGGCCTGGCCGCGCCGGAGCGCTTCATCGGGCTGCACTTCTTCAACCCCGTCCCGGTCAGCGACCTCATCGAGGTCGTCGTCGGCCCGCGGACGGACCCCGAGCTGGTCGAGCGGGCCCAGGAGTGGACGCGGGCGCTCGGCAGGACGCCGGTCACGGTGGCCGACTCGCCGGGCTTCGCCAGCAGCCGGCTCGGCGTCTGCCTGGCCCTGGAGGCGATGCGGATGCTGGAGGAGGGCGTGGCGAGCGCGGCCGACATCGACACGGCCATGACCCTCGGCTACCGCCACCCGACGGGCCCGCTGCGCACCACCGACGTGGTGGGCCTGGACGTGCGGCTCGCGATCGCCGAGCACCTGGCCCGCGAGCTCGGCCCCCGGTTCGAGCCGCCGCGGATCCTGCGCGACCTGGTGGCCGCCGGGCATCTCGGCCGCAAGACGGGCCAGGGCTTCTACACCTGGTGAGCCCCCGGCGCGTGCCGGGCCAGGCCGTCGAAGGCGATCGCGGTGACGGCGTCGGCGACCATCGCCCGGTCGTAGGCGCCGTCCGGGCGGTACCACTCCACCAGCGAGTTGACCATGCCGAACAGCAGCCGGCTGACCAGCGCGGGCGGCACGTCGTCGCGCAGCGCGCCCTCGGCGACGGCGTCGGCGACCAGCGCGGCGAGGCGGTCGTCGAGCCAGCGGCGGCGTTCGAGGGCGGCCAGCTCGACCGGGCTGTTGCCGCGCACCCGCAGCAGGAGCGTGACGCTCGGCTGGTGGGCGACCAGCACCTCGACGCTGCGCCGCACGACCTCGCGCAGGCGTTCGTAGGCCGTGCGGCCGGCGGCGTCGCGGGTGGCGGCGGTCACGGCGGCCGTGAGCTCGTCGAGGGCGTCGTCGAGGGCCTGGCCGAGCAGTTGCTCCTTGCCCGTGACGTGGTGGTAGATGGCCGGCTTGGTCAGGCCGAGCTCCTTGGCCAGGTCTCCCATGCTGGTGGCGTCGTAACCCCTGCGGTTGAACAGCGCCACCGCGGCGCGCAGGATCGCGGCCTGGTCGTAGCCGGGTCGGCCGCGCCCGCGGCGCGGGGCGGGCCCGGCGGGCTCGGTCGTCGTCACGAAAGCCAGCATCTCACGGCAGATCAGACCTCTTCCCCGAGGCGGTCACACCCCCGGGACGCCGGGACGCTCCCGGGGTACAGTCGGGACGATCTTCTCCTACCCTCCGAGGAGTGAGCCCCGTGACGTTGCCCGCCGACAGCCATGTGCACAGCGAATGGTCCTGGGACGCCCCGAAGGGCGACATGGAGCGTTCCTGCGCGCGGGCGGTGGAGCTCGGCCTGCCCGCCATCGCCTTCACCGAGCACGTCGACCACACCGTCTGGACGGTCGACCCCGGCGCCCTCGACGGCCACGACCACCTGCTCGCGCTGACGACGCCGGACGGGCGCCTGGCTCCCCCGGCCTTCGACGCCGCCGGCTACCTGGAGGCGGTCGAGCGGTGCCGCGGGCGTTTCCCTGAGCTGCGCATCCTGAGCGGCCTGGAGGTGGGCGAGCCCCACCGGCACGCCGGGGACGTCGCCCGCGTGCTCGCCGCCGGCCGGTTCGACCGGGTGCTCGGCTCCCTGCACTGCCTGCCCGCCGGCGACGGGTTCTGCGAGCCGCCCGGCCTGTTCGCCCGCGGCGCCGCCGCCCAGGTGGTCCGGGACTACCTGGCCGAGATCCCCGAGCTGGTCGCGGGCAGCGACGTGTTCTCCGTGCTGGCCCACGTCGACTACCCGGTGCGCTACTGGCCGCGGGCGGCCGGGCCGTTCGACCCGGCCGACTTCGAGGAGGAGTTCCGGCACGCGCTGCGGGTGACCGCAGGGTCGGGCCGGGCGCTGGAGATCAACACGGTCCTGCCGCTGCACGCGACGCTGCTCGGGTGGTGGCGGGAGGAGGGCGGGCAGGCCGTGACGTTCGGCAGCGACGCCCACGAGCCGTCCGTCGTGGCGCGCCGGTTCCGGGAGGCGGCGGAGCTGGCCCGGGCGCACGGCTTCCGCCCGGGCCGGGACCCGTACGACTTCTGGGGCCGTACGGGCTGACCCCCGTCGTCCGGTCTCCTCAGCGGTCCACCAGGCGGGCACGGAGCAGGGCCAGGTCGCCTGGTGGCAGGCCGCCGGCCAGCAGGTACGCCTGCGCGCCGCCGTGCCGGTCGTCCAGGTGGGCCAGGGCGGCCAGCATGGTGTCCGCGGTGACCTCGGCGAACAGGCGCAGTGCCCTGGCCCGTCCCGAGTCGCCGTCCAGGGCGGCCAGGTGGTCGTCGAGGCGCAGGCAGACCGCCGTCATGGCGTAGTCGGCGGCGATCTCCTCCCGGGAGACGCCGGCCAGCGAGAGGGCCAGCGCGACCGCCAGCCCGGTTCTGTCCTTGCCGGAGTGGCAGTGCAGCAGGACGCCCCCGTCCGGCGCGTGCGCGATGGCCGACAGGACGGCGGCGAAGCGGGCGGCGCCCCGGTCGAGGATCACCCGGTAGATGCCGGGCAGGGTCTCGTCCAGCGCCTCCAGCACGGTGTCCTCGTCCCGCAGCACGGGCAGGTGGCGGCGGCCCGGCACGTCGGGACCGGGGTCGGCCAGGCACTCGGCGGCCAGCCGGAGGTCGGCGACGAGCCGGATCCCGTGCGCCCGCAGCGCCGGGACGGCCGTGCTCCTCGGACGGTCGCCGCGCACCAGCGCGCCCCACCGGATCCGCCCGCCGTCCTGCGTCGGCAAGCCGCCGAGGTCGCGCACGTTCTCGCAGCCCGGCCAGCTCAGCACCCGTCCGCCCGGCGAGGGCACCGGGGGCCTCACGCGAGGTCCCGCAGGTTGCTGGTCCAGGCGTCGATGGTGGCCTGCCACTCCTTCGGGTCCTCCGGCCGTCCCGGCACGCCGGGCCTGGTCTGCCAGGGCAGCGGCCCGGACTCCGGCCGGTACTCCACCCCGATCGCCGCCAGCCGCGGCAGGTGGCCCGCCAGCCGCGCGCGGAAGTCCTCCAGGTCGCGGCCGGGCGGCCCCCAGACGGTCTCGGCGAAGGCCGCCAGCCGGGGGAAGACCATGTAGTCGACCCGCCGGTTGGAGTCGATCAGCTCCGTCCAGACCCCGCACTGCGCGCCGAGGACCCGGGCCGCCGCCGGGTCGTCGCGCAGCTGCGCGGGCACGGGCTCGAAGGCGTAGACGTCCTCCAGCGCCAGCACGGTCCCGAACGGCACCGGCTCGTCCTCCCCCGGCCCCTGGCGGTAGTCGAAGTAGACCTGGGTGTTGGAGCAGTTGATGACGTCGTGGCCGCGCCGGGCGGCGGCCACCGCCCCGAGGTCGCCGCGCCAGGACGCCACCACCGCCCCGGGCGCCAGCCCGCCCTCCAGGATCTCGTCCCAGCCGACCAGGCGGCGTCCGCGGGCGGTGAGGAAGTCGTCGAACTGGTGGATGAACCAGCTCTGCAGCTCCTCCTCGTCCCGCAGGCCCAGCTCCCTGATCCGGCGCTGGGCCGACGGGCTCTCCCGCCACTGCTCCTTGCGGCACTCGTCGCCGCCCACGCACACGTACGGGCTGGGGAACAGCTCCAGCACCTCGTCGAGCACGTTCTTGAAGAAGTCGATGGTGGCGTCCTCGGCGTTGAGCACGTTCCTGCCGATGCCCCAGGTCGTGCGGACCTCCAGCGGCGTGCCGAGGTTGCCCAGCTCGGGGTGGGCGGCGATGGCGGCCTGGGTGTGGCCGGGCAGGTCGATCTCCGGCACGACGGTGACGTGCCTGGCTGCGGCGTAGGCGACGATCTCCCTGAGGTCGTCCTGGGTGTAGTAGCCGCCGTGGGGGCGGCCGTCCATGGCGCCGTTCCAGCCGGTCTGGCTCTCCCGCCGCCACGCGCCGACCTCGGTCAGGCGCGGGTAACGCCTGATCTCGACGCGCCAGCCCTGGTCGTCGGTCAGGTGCAGGTGCAGGACGTTGAGCTTGTGCAGGGCCATCAGGTCGATGAACCGCAGCAGGTCATGCTTGGTCATGAAATGCCGGGCGACGTCGAGGAGGCAGCCGCGCCAGCCGAAGCGCGGCTCGTCCTCGATGTGCACGCCCGGCGCGACCAGGGGCTCGGCGGCCGGCGACCGGCGGTAGGCGGCGGCGGGCAGGAGCTGGCGGAAGGTCTGCGCGCCGTAGAAGGCGCCGGCCGGGCCGCCCGCGTCGATGGCGACGCCGTCGTCGCCCACGCTCAGCCGGTACGCCTCCGGGCCGAGGCCGTCGGCCAGCCCGAGGGTGATCGTCCCCGGGCCCGGCGTGCCGGGCAGCAGCTCACCTCCGGTGACCTGGCTGAGCTCGGCGCGCAGCCAGGCGGCCACCCCGGCGAGCGCCGGGTCGGCGGTGAGCGCCGTGCGCCCGTCGAGGACGAACCTCCCGCGCCTGGTCCCGTGGCTGACGGGCCTGGGAACGATCTTCAAGTGCATCTCCTCACTGGCAGGTGACGGTGGCGTCGGCGAAGTCGGCGTGGTCGGAGGTGGCGTTGTCCCCGCCGTTGGTCGCGACCAGCCGGACGAACCGGGCGCCCGCGACGGACGCCGTGACCTTCCTGGCGGGCATGGCGCCGGTCAGCACGCCGGAGTGCGCGACCCGGCCGCCGTCGGCCCACACCTCGAAGTCGGCCGATCCGGCCTGGCCGACCTCGTCGTCGATGCCGGCCTGGAACTCGACCGTCGTGCACCGGCCGGCGGTGTGGAACTCGATGTCGGCGGGGGCGTGCGTGCCCAGGCCCTTGGCGTACCGGACGCCCTCGACGGTGATCGGGCGGCCGTCGCCGGCGGCCCGCTCGCCGTTGCTGGTGTCCTTCTCGACCGGGCCGAAGTAGTTGACAGCCCTGGTCCAGGCCAGGTCGCTCAGGTAGGTGCGGCCCGAGCCCGGCGCCCTGGCCACGATGACGACCGCGACGGCGCGCCGGTCGCCCTGGGTGAAGGCGACCTCGTAGGCGCCGGGCGCGGCGTCGGCGGGCGGGGTGACCGTCCAGGTCACGGTGAACGTCTCGGCGGCGCCGAGCCGGGCGGTCCTGGCCGGCGTGCGGGCCTCGGCGCGCCAGCCGCCCGGCGCGGCCGCCCTGACCTCGACGTCCCGCAGCGGGGCGGTGGCCCCGGTGTTGGTGACGCGGGTGACCAGCTCGCCGGGCATGCCGGGCTCCAGCACCGACGGCCGGTCCTCGCCGAGGAAGCGCGGCGGGTCGGCCTCGAACGTCACCAGCGGCGGCGCCTGCTCCCGGCTCTGCGAGACCCGGTAGAGCACCGCAGCGTGCGCCGGGACCTGCGCCGACAGCACGTCCTTCGTCGAGCTGACCGCGCCGGACCACAGCTCCTCGACCCGGTGGCGGGAGCCCGCGCCGAGCCGGGTGGAGATCACCGCCGCCCGGTCGCTCTCGTTGAACAGCGCGATCGCCCGGTCGCCGCCGTCCAGGGGCTTGGCCAGGACGTGGTACCAGCCGTCGGAGGAGACGAGCCGGCCGTGCGCGCCCAGCCGGTCCTGGTCCACCGCGATCACCTTGGGGTTGGCGACGACGGCCGCCGGCGCCTTGGCCGGGTCGGCCTGCAGGACGAGCGGCGCGGCCCCCATGGCCCACAGCGTGAACTGGGCGCGGTACTCGGTCTCGGTCATCCCGCCGCGCCCGGCCTGGATCAGGTCGGGGTCGGCCCAGCTGCCCGGCCCGGCGTACTCGGCTCTGAGCTGGTTGGTCTCCCAGACGTCGACCATGCTGGGGTAGCTGTCGGGGATGGGCTTGTTGTAGACGTTCGTCCGCCAGGTGGTGGCGCCGGCGTCCTTGCCCCACAGCCAGGGCACGGTGCTGCCGTCCTCGTTGTTCATGGCGAACACCACGCCGTCGCCGAGGGCCTGGCGCATGCGCGGGTAGAGGGTCTGGGCGATCTGCTGCACGTTCTGGCCGGGGAAGTCGGCCGTCGGGACGTTGCACCAGTCGTACTTGACGTAGTCGGCGCCCCAGGCCCTGAGCTGGGCGGCGTCGGCGGCCTCCTGCTTGTAGGAGCCGGGGCCGCCGCCGGTGCACGCCTTGGCGCCGGCCGACACGCTCAGGCCGAGCTTGAGCCCCTTGGCGTGCAGTTCGTCGGCCAGCGCCTTGACGCCGCCGGGGAAGCGGGCCGGGTCGGGGGCCAGGGCGCCGCCGCTGCGCTGGGCGGCCAGCCAGCAGTCGTCGAGGACGACGTACCGGTAGCCGAGCGGCGCGAGCGGGGCGAGGGCGCCGGCGGCCTGGCGGACGGCCGCCTCGGAGACCGAGCAGCCCAGGGAGCGGCTGCTCCAGCCCATCGGCGGCGCCGCGACGGTCGCAGCCGTCGCGGCCGTCGCCGCGGAACCGGGTAAGGGCGCGAAGGGCAGGGTGAGGAGGGCCGCCGCGGCGGCGGCCGTGATCGTGCGCATGGGGATCCCGTCAGGCTGGGTGGAGGCTCGGGTCGCCCGGCTCGACGACGAACGAGCCGGAGGTGTAGGCGGGCGCGTACGGCTCGGTCACCCGGGACAGCGAGCGGAAGTCGACCTTCATCTCCTGCTGGGTGAGCTTGGCGCGGACGTAGCCGCGGCGGCCGTTGAAGAACTTCACGTGCGGGTTCTCGGCGAGCAGGGTCTGGGTGTTGGGGTACTCGTCGAGGCCGTTGCCGGCGCTGGTGACCGACGTGGTGACCAGCTCGACCGCGACGGACTTCGACTCGGGGTCCTGGAAGTCGCGCTTGACCTCCCCGGCCCAGTGGGAGTGCACGTCGCCGGTGAGGACGACCGCGTTGCGCCGGTGGTCGTCGATGGCGGCGGTCAGCCGGTTGCGGGAGGCGACGTAGCCGTCCCAGCCCTCGTTGGAGTAGCCCTTGCCCTCGCCGTTGGTCCAGTCCATCTCCATGAGGAAGACCTGCTGGCCGAGCAGGTCCCAGGTGGCCTGGGAACCCTTGAGCTGCCCGTCGAGCCAGGACTCCTGTTCGCCGCCGAGCATCGTGCGGTTGGGGGCCAGCCGCTCGGCGCAGTCGGCGCCGACCGTGCCGCTCTTGCCGGTGCAGGCGTACAGGTCGCGATACTGGCGGGTGTCGAGCATGTGCAGGTTGGCGACCGCGCCCCAGCGGATCGTGCGGTAGAGCCGCAGGGCCGGGCCGTCGGGGCGCTGGGCGCGGCGCAGCGGCATGTTCTCGTAGTACGCCTGGAAGGCCGCGGCCCGGCGGGCGAGGAAGGGCGGGTCGGGCTGCTCGGGCACGTCGCCCGCCCAGGCGTTCTCGATGTCGTGGTCGTCCCACACGACCACCCAGGGGGCGATGGCGTGGGCCAGCCGCGACTCGGGGTCGGCCTTGTGCTGGGCGTGCCGCAGCCGGTATCCGGCCAGGTCGAGGCATTCGCCGCCGGCCTGGTCGCGGACGGGGTACTTGTAGTCGCCGTACTCGTAGATGTAGTCGCCGAGGAAGGCGATGAGGTCGGGGTGGTCCTCGGCCATCCGGCGGTAGGGGGTGAACCAGCCGGTCTGGTAGTCGGCGCAGGAGGTGAAGGACAGGTTCAGGGGGCGGGAGCGGGCGCCGGGGGCGGGGGCGGTCAGGGTGCGGCCGGTCTCGCTGATCTCGCCCTCGGCGCGGAAGCGGTAGAAGTACTCCGCGCCCGGGCGCAGGCCGTCCAGCTCGACGTGCACGCTGTGGGCCGACTCGCGGCGGGCCTGCTCGACGCCCTGGCGCACGACGTGGCGGAAGTTCTCGTCGGAGGCGAGCTGCCAGTGCACCGGCACGACGCGGTCCGGCATGCCGCCGAGCCCGTCGAGCGCGACCGGGTCCATGGCGAGCCGGGTCCAGAGGACGACGCCGTCCGGCGTGGGCTCGCCGGAGGCGACGCCCAGCTGGAACGGGTCGGACAGGGGGGCACGCCGGGCCGCCGCGCGCACGGGTGAGGCACCCAGTGCGGCGGCGAGGCCCAGGCTCGCGCCCCCGGCGAACAACGATCGCCGGGTGATCAATGGAGCTCCTACTTGATGGAGGCGTTGCCGGCGGCCACGGCCTGGTCGGCGGCCTGCTGGGGGGTGAGCTTGCCGAGGTACATCTCGTTGAGGATCTGGTTGAGCTTGTTCTCGAAGCCGGTGAAGCCGGTGGTGACCGGCAGCGGGAAGGTCTGGCCCTCCGACTCCTCCTGGAACGGCGAGACGTCGAGCTTCTTGGACTTCCAGTAGTCGACGTAGCCCTGCGACAGCCCGTTGAGCGCGGGGAAGACGTAGCCGCCGTCGGCCATCATCTTCTGCGGCTCCTCGGTGCCGAGCCAGGTGGCCAGCTTCATCGCCTCGGCCGGGTGGGCGCTCTTGGCCGAGACGGCCTCGGACAGGCCGTTGAGGTTCACCGAACGGCCCTGCGGGCCCTCGGGCATGGCGGCGACGCCGATCTCGAAGTTGGCCTCCGGCGCGACGAACGGCAGCAGCGCGTTGTTCGCCGGGAACATGGCGACCTTCCCGGCCTTGAACATGTCGGTGACCTTGCCGGTGGGCGGGTTGGTCTGGGTGGCCGGCGGCGAGACGTGGTGCTTGTTGACCAGGTCCACGCCGAACTGCAGCCCCTGGACGGAGGCGGCGTCGTTGAAGGTGTAGCTGCCGAAGGGCTTGTCCAGCAGCTTGCCGCCGTTGGAGCTGACCCAGTTCATCCACTGCGTCTGGTAGTGGTTCCAGGAGGCGAAGCCGTACGTGGTGACCTTGGCGGGGTCGAAGCCGGCGTCGCCGGGATGCTTGCCGGCCTCGTCCACGGTGAGCTTGCGGGCCGTGTCGAGCAGGGTGCCCGAGCCGTCGGCCGCCCAGGTGAGCTTGTCCGGCATGGTGACGCCGGCCTTGGCGAACAGGTCCTTGTTGTAGAGCAGGCCGACGATCCCCCAGTCCTTCGGCACGCCGTACAGCTTGCCCTGGTAGGTGAACGAGCCGACCACGGTCTGGTGGTACTTGGAGCCGTCCACCTGGACGGGCGCCAGCACGCCCTTGGTGACGAACTCGGGGAACTGGGTGGGGCTCATCCAGAAGACGTCCGGCGCGGTCCCGGCGACGGCGTCGGCGGTGAGCTTGGTCCAGTACTGGTCGTAGGGCAGCAGTTCTATCTTGACGTCGATGCCCGGGTTGGCCTTCTCGAAGGCGGCCATCACCTTCTCGTAGCCGACCTTCTGCTGGTCGTCCCAGAGCCGGTAGGTGAGCGTGACCTTGCCGGAGTCTCCGGAGCCCGACCCGCAGCCGGACAGGATGAGCGTGGCGGCGCAGAGCAGCGCCCCGGCCCAGCGAATCGGGGGGGATTGCAACATTCGCTGACCTCTTGTTCGTGTGCTACTTGAGGCCGGTGAGGACCACCGACCGGACGATGTGCCTTTGGAAGAAGACGAAGACGGCCACCATCGGCACGAGCGCGATCAGCCCGCCGGCCATCATCAGGTTGTAGTCGACGCCGATGCCGACCTTGAGGGTGGCGAGCGCCACCGTCATCACCCTGGTCTCGTCGCCGCTGGTGATGATCAGCGGCCAGATGAAGCTGTTCCACGACGAGATCACGGTGATGATCGTCAGGGTGCCGAGCGCCGGGCGGCACAGCGGCAGCAGGATGCGCAGCAGGACGGTCATCGCCCCGGCCCCGTCGATCCGGGCGGCCTCCTCCAGCCCGGCGGGCAGGGACTTGAAGAACTGGCGCATCAGGAAGATGCCGTACGGGGTGCCCAGCACGTACGGGATGAGCAGGCCGTACCAGGTGTTGACCAGGCCGAGCTCGCGCATGATGAGGAACAGGGGGATCATCGTGACCGCGCCCGGCACCATCATGGTGGCGACGTACAGCCAGAACAGGGCCTCCCTGCCCCGGAAGCGGAGCCGCGCGAAGGCGTAGGCGGCGAAGGTGGTGAAGACGAGCTGCCCGAGGGTGAGCACGACGGTCATCAGCAGCGTGTTGAGCACGTACCGGGGGAAGTCGCCGCTCAGCAGGCGGGTCAGGTTGGCGGTGGTCGGCGGCAGGCCGGGCAGCCACGGCTCGGTGGAGCTGAGCTGCGACTGCGTCTTGAAGGCGGTCAGCACGACCAGCAGGTACGGGAAGACGGAGACGAACGCGCCGGCCGCGAGCACGACGTGGAGCAGGGTGCGCTTGATCATGGGGGGCCTCAGCTCAGGTCGTAGGTGGTGCGCTTGCCGAAGAACCTGACCTGCGCCAGCGTCACCAGCAGGATGACCCCGAACAGCAGCATCGACAGGGTCGAGGCGTAGCCGAAGTCGAACTGCTTGAACGCCGTCTCGTAGATGCGGAAGTTGAGCACTTCGGTGCTCTGGCTGGGGCCGCCGTTGGTCATGACGTAGACGGTGTCGAACACCTGGAAGGCGCCGATGAGGTTGGTCACCATGACGAAGAACATCGTGGGGTTGAGCAGCGGCAGCGTGATGCGCCAGAACCGCTGGGCGGGGGTGGCGCCGTCGGTGGCGGCGGCGTCGTACAGCTCCTTGGGGATGCCCTGGAGGCCGGCCAGGAAGAACAGCATGGTGTAGCCGGTGTGCTGCCAGACGTTGACCAGCGCGATCGCGGGCAGCGCCCAGGCGGGGTCGGACAGCCAGTCGGGGCCGGTGACGCCGGCCAGGCCGAGCAGGCTGTTGAGCGCGCCGTCGCGCGGGTCGAAGATCCAGTTCCACACCAGGCCGAGGACGATCGGGGTGGCCATCCACGGGATCAGGTACAACGAGCGGTACAGCCGCAGGCCCTTGACCCTGCGGTCCAGCAGCAGCGCCAGCACCAGGGCCAGCACGGTCTGCAGCGGGATGCACAGGACGACGTACAGGAGGGTGACGCCCAGGGCGTGCCAGGTCTCGCCGTCGGCGGCCAGCCGGCGGTAGTTGTCCAGCCCGGCGAACGCGGGCTCCGACAGCAGCTCCCAGTCGAAGAAGCTGAGCACCAGGACGATGACGACCGGCAGCAGCAGGAACGCCACGACCCCGAACAGGCTGGGCCCGACGAACAGGTAGGCGTGCCAGTCGCGGGCCCGCCTGCGCGGCGGCCGCCGCGGGGCCGTCTCGGCGGCGGCCCGGACGGTCTCGGTGATCACGACGGGTCCGTGGCGGTGGGGACCAGCAGGCGGCGGGTGGTCTCCAGCCCCCAGTCGTCGAGGGCGGCGATCGGGTCGCTGGAGCCGCGCAGGCCGCCGGTGCCCTCGATGTGCGCCGCCCACTCCTGCCGGGCCTCCACCTCGGGCCGCACGATGAGGCAGTCGGGGTCGTTGACCCACCAGCGGGCGTGCAGGAACTCGCGGGCCGCGCCGGTCAGCCGGGCGCCGAGCTGGGAGGGCTGGCTGATGTCGCCCGACCGGGGGTGCAGGGTGGGCGCGATGTCGGGGCTGACCCGCATGATGTCGACCAGGCCGATGCTGGGCAGCATGGGCGCGCCGCAGCCGTGCAGGGTGGCCTCGGGGCCCGCGCCGCGCCGTACGAGCTCCAGCCCGCGCCGGTAGGCGGCGATCGGGTCGAGGTGCTCGTGGCGGCGGCCTTCCAGGGCGCCGGCGTAGAGGTAGTCGAGCTTGAAGTGCGTGACGCCCATGGCGGCGAAGGCGGCGAACACGCCGACCAGGTGCTCGGCCGCGCCGGGGTGGGTGACGTCGAGGACGGCCAGGTCCTGGTTCCACATGCGGCCCGCGTACGCGCCGTCCACCAGCCAGTCGGGGTGCTCGTGGAACAGGCGGCTGTCGTGGCCGACCAGGAAGGGGGCGGTCCAGATGCCGGCGCGGCGGCCGGAGCCGGTGACGGCGTCCAGGGCGCGGGCGAGGGAGCCGAAGCCGGGCCTGGGGTCCAGCCAGTCGCCGATGCCGGCCTCGTAGCCGTCGTCGAGGAGGAACATGTCGGCGGTCAGGCCGTGCCGGTCGGCCAGCGCCAGGTTCTCCAGGACGTCGGCGTCGGTGACCTTGTCCCAGTAGCCGTACCAGGTGCACCACATGGGCGGGACGGCGGGGAACGTCCTGGGCTCTGCCATGCCGTCGGCCCAGGTGCGCAGGGCCCGGCCGAGGTCGCCCTCGGCGCGGTGGTGGCGTACCGGGCCGTCGGCGGAGATCACCAGGCGGTCGCCCTCCCGGCGGGCCCGGACGGAGGGCACCTGGAGCGGTCCGGGCGCGCTCCACAGCTCGACCGCGCCGTCGCCGGTCTCGACGGCCAGCAGCCCCTCGCCCTGGAAGACGCCGTCGGGGACGGGCGTCCCGGGCCGGTAGCAGAGGATCTGGATGGTCTGGTCGGCGGGTCTGGGCGGAACGTCCCCGAGGCCGTAGGCGCCGGTGGGGCTCCACGACTGCCAGCCGTGCTCGAACACCCGGGTCCGGGCCTGGTCGCACCTGATCTCGCCGACGTCAACGAATGACATCAGACCTCATCTCTCTCAACTTACGAAGGAGCGCTTCATTAGTAGCACCGTCGGTTTCGGAGGGTCAACGCCCAATTTGGAGGGGTTCGTGGGTGGTGCGCCGCCGAGCGGGGCCCTGGCATAATCTCTGCTTACAGAGGAGACCTACGTTAAGGACGGCGATGGCGGATCTACGCGGCGGCGACCTGTCACGGCTGCGACAGCTCAACTCGCTGACCGCCATCCGGGCCTTGCGCCGGGCCGGCCCGCTCACCCTGTCGGCGCTGGCCGAGCGCACGGGGCTGTCGCGGCCGTCCATGAAGGAGGTCGCCGGCGAGCTGATGGAGCTGGGCTGGGTGGAGGAGGTGCCGCCGAGCCCCGGCTCGATGGGCCGGCCGGCCCGCCGCTACCGCTTCCGCGCCGACAGCGGCTACCTGGTCGGCGTCGACGTGGGCGGCCACAACATCCGCGCCGCCCTGTCCGACCTCGACGGCGAGATCCTGGCCGAGACCCGCCAGCCGGTGCTGCCGGACGCGCCGCTGGAGGAGCGCCTGGCCGCCATCGAGCGGGCCGTCTCCGGCTGCCTGTCGCTCGGCCGCGTCGCGGTCTCCGACCTGTGGACGATCGCCGTCGGCACCATCGGCATCATCGACATCGAGGGGCGGGTCATCTACTCGGCCGCCGTCCCGTCCTGGCGCGACCTCGACCTGGCGGGCCGGCTGCGGGAGATGTTCCCCTGCCAGGTGCTGATCGAGAACGACAGCCGCCTGGCCGCCATGGCCGAGACCCGGCGCGGCGTCGCCCAGGGCGCCAAGGACGTGGTGTTCCTGCACGTCGGCAGGCGCATGGGCGCCGGGCTGATCATCGGCGGCCGGGTCCACCGGGGGTTCGGGGCGGCGGCCGGGGAGATCTCCATGCTGCCCGAGGCCCGCTGGTTCGACGCGCCCGAGCACCTCAACTCGTGCGCGGCCGTCCCCGAGGGCACGCCGCCGGAGGACGCGGCGGGCTTCACGCTGGCCGCCGCCAGGAACGGCGACCCGGTGGCGCTGGAGGCGGTCGGGCGCTATCTCGACGATCTGGCCGTGGGCGCGGCCGCCATGGTGCTCGTCCTCGATCCGCAGGTCGTGGTGCTGGGCGGCGGGTTCTCCAGGTCGGCCGACGTGCTGCTCGGGCCGCTGCGCGAACGGCTGGAGCGGCGGTGCATGCGCATGCCGGAGGTGCGGGCGTCCACGCTGGGCGACGAGTGCGTGGTGGCGGGCGCGATCGACTACGCCGTCGACCACCTCGACGAGCAGCTGTTCACCCCCGAGAGCGGCCCGCTGCCCCTCACCCGCTGATTCCAGGTTTTCTGCAATCGGTTGTTGCAGAAATAGCGACGTCACCAGGCACAACGCTCGAAGCGTTTGCAGTTTTACCTGGACGTATTGACCTTTCCTCGGCACGAAGCCACTGTTACTGCAACCGGTTGGCAAGGCTCGCGCGGCACCCCCCTTCCACTCCTCCACCGAAACGGAGCTGGACGTGCGTAAGAACCAACCCTTGGCGACGAGACTGGCGGTCGTGCTGGCCACCGGCCTGCTCACCGCCGGCGGCCTGGTCGCCGTGCTGAACACGCCCGCCTCTGCGGCGCCGGCCGGCGGGAACTACACGCTGGTCAACGGCGGCAGCGGCCTGTGCGCCACCGTGCCGGGGCAGAGCACCGGCGACGGCGTGCAACTGGCGCAGAACGCCTGCGCCGAGGCCGCCGGGCAGGTCTTCACCCTCACCGCCGCCGGGAGCGGCTTCCAGGTCAAGGCGGCGCACAGCGGCAAGTGCGCCGGCGTCCGCGACGCCTCCACCAGCGCGGGCAAGCCCGTGCAGCAGGAGACCTGCACGGGCGCCGCGTCGCAGACCTGGCAGCTCACCGCCGCCGGCGACGCGTACCGGATCGTCAACGCCAACGGCGGCAAGTGCCTCAACGTCAAGGACGGCTCCACCGCCCCGGGCGCGCTCCTGCAGCAGAACTCCTGCGACTCGGCCGCCACCAAGCAGTGGACCCTGAAGCCCGCCGGCGGCGGCCCGACCACCAGCCCCACGCCGACCCCCACCGTCACGCCCACCGTGACGCCGACCGTCACCCCGCCCACCGACGCGCTGTACGTCTCCCCCACCGGCAGGGACGGCGCGACCGGCACCCGGTCCGACCCGACGACGCTCACCTCCGCCATCACCCGCGTCGCGGCGGGCGGCACGATCTACCTGCGCGGCGGCACGTACGCCTTCAGCCAGACGGTCACCATCGCCCCGGGCAACGACGGCACCGCCGCGGCCCGCAAGACGTTGTCGGCCTACCCCGGCGAGACGCCGGTGCTGAACTTCGCGGCCCAGAGCGAGGACCCGGCCAACCGCGGGCTCGCCGTCAACGGCTCGTACTGGCACCTGTACGGCATCACCGTCGAGCGCGCCGGCGACAACGGCATCTTCGTCGGCGGCAGCGGCAACATCATCGAACGGTCGGTGACCCGGTACAACCGCGACACCGGCCTGCAGCTCTCCCGGATCGCCTCCGACACGCCGCAGAGCCGGTGGCCGTCCGGCAACCTCGTCCTGAGCACGGTCTCGCACGACAACGCCGACTCCGACGGCGAGGACGCCGACGGCTTCGCCGCCAAGCTGACCGTCGGCCCCGGCAACGTCTTCCGGTACGCGGTGTCCCGCAACAACATCGACGACGGCTGGGACCTGTACACCAAGACTGAGACCGGCCCGATCGGCCCGGTCACCGTCGAGGACTCCCTGGCCTACGGCAACGGCACGCTCAGCGACGGCAGCCAGGCCGGCAACGGCGACCGCAACGGCTACAAGCTGGGCGGCGAGGACATCAAGGTGGACCACGTCATCCGGCGCAACATCGCCTACCGCAACGGCAAGCACGGCTTCACCTACAACCGCAACCTCGGCACGATGTCGATCACCGGGAACGTCGCCGTCGACAACGCCGAGCGCAACTTCTCCTTCGACGGCGGCACCTCGGTGTTCCGCGACAACACCTCGTGCCGCTCCGGCAGCGGCGCCAACGACAAGATCGTCGGCACCGCGGACGCGTCCAACCAGTTCTGGTCCGGCTCGAACGGCTCCCGCTGCTCGGCCTACGGCGGCGCCCTGAACTGGTCCTTCGCCGCGGACGGCCGCCTGGTGGTGACCTTCGGCGGCGTCCCGGTCGTCCCCGCGGGCTGACCGGCGGCCCCTCCGGGCCCGGGACCCGCGCCAGGGTCCCGGGCCTTCGCGCGCGCCGGTGGGGTAAACGAGGCGGAAGTGGAAAAGGTGCCCTTGTGAGGGTCTCCCGGTGAGGCCGCCGCATCCCGTA
This sequence comes from Nonomuraea sp. NPDC049646, assembly GCF_044465525.1. Taxonomy (NCBI): domain Bacteria; kingdom Bacillati; phylum Actinomycetota; class Actinomycetes; order Streptosporangiales; family Streptosporangiaceae; genus Nonomuraea; species Nonomuraea sp. NPDC049646. The sequence goes on from NZ_JBITLU010000001.1 coordinate 387,274, forward strand.
CGAAGAAAGCGCGGACGCCATGCCGTCTTCTGCCCTGCACCGTTCCATCCAGGTCGCCGAGCCAGGCGGCGCCATGGCCCAGGCCCCCGCGCAGACCCGCGAACCCGGCCCCGGCCAGGTGCGGATCACCGTCGAGGCGTGCGGGGTGTGCCACTCCGACGCGCTGATCATCGGCGGCGCGCTCCCGGGCACCGCCTTCCCGGTCACGCCGGGGCACGAGATCGCCGGACGCGTCGACGCGATCGGCGACGGCGTCGCGGGCTGGTCCGTGGGCGACCGGGTGGCGGTCGGCTGGTACGGCGGGAGCTGCGGCCACTGCGACGCCTGCCGGGAGGGCGACGGCGTGCTCTGCCCCGAGCTCCAGGTGCCGGGCGCCGCCTACCCGGGCGGGTTCGCCGACTCGGTCGTGGCGCCGGCCGTCGCCCTGGCGGCGATCCCCGACGAGCTGACCGCGGTGCAGGCGGCGCCCCTGGCCTGCGCGGGCGTGACCGTGTTCAACGCGCTGCGGCGCAGCTCGGCGCGGCCGGGCGACACCGTCGCGATCCTCGGGCTGGGCGGCCTCGGCCATCTGGGCGTGCAGTTCGCCGCGCGGATGGGCTTCGACACGGTCGCGATCGCGCGCGGGCGCGACAAGGAGCCGCTGGCCCGCGAGCTCGGCGCCGCCCACTACATCGACGGCGCCGCCGAGCAGGCCGCCGACGCGCTGCTGGCGCGCGGCGGGGCCAAGGTGGTGCTGGCGACGGTGACCAGCTCGGCGGCGATGTCCGGCACGATCGACGGGCTGGGCCGGCGGGGTGAGCTCATCACCGTCGGCATCGACACCGATCCGCTCGCCGTCACTCCGTTGCAGCTCGTCGGCGGCGCCCGCCGGGTCTACGGGCACGCCTCCGGCATCGCCGTGGACACCCAGGACACCATGCGGTTCGCCGCGCGGAGCGGCGTGCGGGCCTGGACGGAGGAGGCGCCGCTGGAGGAGGCCGCGGCGGCGTACCAGCGGATGCTGGCCGGGCAGGCCCGCTTCCGCATGGTCCTGACCACCGGCAACTGAGGGGGGCGGCCGTGACCGAGTCCTACGATCCGCGCCGCACGGCGGTGCTGCTGGTCGATCCGTACAACGACTTCATCTCCGAGGGCGGCAAGGTGTGGCCGCGGCTCGGGCCGGTGGCGCAGGCGATCGGCCTGCTGGACAACCTGCGGGCGGTGATCGCCGCGGCGCGGGCGGCCGGCGTGCGGGTGGTGTTCGTCCCGCACCGCCGCTGGGAGCCTGGCGACTACGAGAGCTGGGACCATCCGAACCCGACGCAGCACGGCATCCAGGAACGGCACACCTTCGCCCGCGGGTCGTGGGGCGGGGAGTTCCATCCCGACCTCCAGCCGGAGGAGGGCGACGTCGTCGCCGCCGAGCACTGGGCGCAGAGCGGGTTCGCCAACACCGACCTGGACCTCCAGCTCCGGCAGCGCGGCGTCACGCACGTGGTGGCCGTGGGCGTGCTGGCCAACACGTGCGTCGAGTCCACCGGGCGGTTCGCCATGGAGCTGGGCTACCACGTGACGCTGGTGCGCGACGCGACCGCGGCGTACCTGCCGGAGATGCTGCACGCCGCGCACGAGCTCAACGGCCCCACCTTCGCCCACGCCATCCTGACCACGGAGAAGCTGGTCGCGGCCTTCTCACGGGGCTGACCGGGCCGAGCCGGGGCTCGGGCGGGCGGGGCGGGTGGCCGTCCAGTAGGAGCGGGTCATCTCGGCGGCCAGGCCGGCCACGACGAGCCCGACGATCCCGTGGTACCAGCGCCAGCCGACGCCGAGGCCGACGAACCCGTCGAGGATCATGATGCCCGCGCCCCCGCCGAGCGCCGCCAGCATCACCGCCAGCACGGCGAGCATCGCGCCCCTGCGCAGCCGGCGGCCCGCGGCGGTGACGGTGGCCACGGCGACGCAGGCCCCCAGCACCCCGGAGGCCGCCGCGAACCCCTGCGCGAGTGACGGGTCCAGGAAGTAGCCCGCGGCCTCGGCCGCCGGCACGGGCGGCCCGCCGGGGAAACCGAGCCTGCCCTGGACTGCGAAGGCGGCCTTGCCCGCCGCGTACCCGAGCATCAGCGCCGCCAGCCCGTACGCCGGCCAGCGCCGCGGGCGATGAGAGTCGACCATGCCCGCAACGCTAGGGACCGCCCGGCGGCCGCCCCTCCCCATCGCGCGCGAACCTCCTCCCCCGCCAGGGGGATCCCGGCCGCTTTCTGCGCCGTCGGGCGGAGCCCTTGGGGACGCCCGCGATCAGGTGGCCGGAATTCATGCCATTCTTCTTCCGGAAATTCGGGGCTATCGTTTCGCCATCTCATGGATTCAATGTCCGGACATATCCGTTTCCGGCGTTGATTCATTCCTATGGAGGTGGCTTCATGCCCGCAAGGCTGTGGAGAATCGCGGGGGCGCTCGCGCTCGCCGTGCCGCTCATCGTGCCGCTCACTGGACCGCTCACTGGGCCGCTCAGTCTGGCCGCACCGGCCGTGGCGAGCGCGGCGGACCCGCCGTCGGTCGTGATCGACTCCGCCGAGCACGCCCCCGGCCTGGTACGGCTGACCGGCCGCTTCACCGCCGCCTACGACGTGTCGGTCGTGGTGGACGGCGAGCGGGTGGAACGGGCCGAGGTCGCCGACCCCGACGCCGACGACAGCGGAACCTGGTCCTACGACCTCGACACCCGCGCCCTGGACGGCGAGATCGAGGTCTACGCCAAGGCCACGGCCGCCGACACCCGCTACGGCGCCTGGTCGCCGCCGCTGACCCTGCGCGTGGACAATCCGCGGGCCAGGGCCCCGCGCGTGTCGATCACCGAGCCCGCCGACGGGGCCCGGCTCACCCGTCCCACGCCGATCCGGGTGGACGTGGCCGGCGCCGATGTGCGCTCGGTCCGGGTGCGCGTCAACGGCGGCCCCTGGCAGCCCGCCGCCGGCGCGCGAGGACACCACGTCGCGCTGCTGAACCCGGCCAGGTACGGCGACGCGATGGCGAGCCTGGAGGCCGAGGCGGTGGACGCGCGCGGCCACGTGTCCAGGTCGTCCACCACGTACGTGGCGCTCGGCGCGGCGCGCGGGCAAGCCCCGGTGCCGCACCGGCAGGACCGGGCGATGTGGATCTGGGAGAAGGCGTCCTACAACCTGGTGCTCAACCCCGGTTCGCGCCGCCTGCTGGAGACCGTCCTGCCCGCCGGGTCGACGCTCTACCTGGGCGTGGACACCTACGCCGGGCGCGACATGATCGAGGACGCGCGTCCCGGGCTGCGTGACCTGGTGGCCTGGGCGCACGGCCGGGGCATGAAGGTGCACGCCACCGTCGCAGGCGGGACGCGGCCGCCGTACCTGGGGGCGCTGTCCCGCTACCGCGAGCGGGCCGTCGGGGAGATGGAACGGGTGCTCGACTACAACCTGTCCTCCGAGCCGGCGGAGCGGTTCGACGGGATCAACGTCGACATCGAGCCGTACAGCCTGCCCTGGTTCACCAGCGGCAAGCCCGACGTGCAGATCCAGTGGCTGGACACGCTGCGCGCGATGATCGCCCGCCGGGACGCCTCCGGCCAGCCGCTGCTGTTCGGACCGGCCGTGCCGCGCTGGCTGGACACCTCCGCCTGCTGCACCGGCATCACCTACGGCGGGACCACCCGCACCTTGGCCGAGCACGTCCAGGACCTCAGCGACTACATCGCGATCATGGACTACCGCGACCAGGCGGACGGCGGCGCCGGCATCATCGCGCAGGCGGCCGGCGAGCTGGCCTACGCCGAGCGGATCGGCAAGCCGCTGTCGGTGGTGGTCGGCGTGGAGACGCTGGACATCGCGACCAGCGGCGACCCCTCCAGCATCACCTTCCGCGAGGAGGGCAGGGACGCGCTGGAGGCCGAGCTGGCCAAGGTCTCCCGGGCGTTCGCGGGCAGCCCGGCCTTCGCCGGGATCGCGCTGCACCACTACGACTCCTACCGGGAGCTGCCCACGGTCTGGGGGCCCTCGGCCAGGTGGCCCGAGCCGCCCGCCGACTCCGGGCCGCCCACGGGCGTGGCCTCGCCGCCGCGGGCCGTGGCGTTCGGCCACGCCACGGTGGACCTGACGTACGGGCGGGCGCGCGACGACACCGAGGTCGCCCACTACGAGGTGCACCGCTCGACCGAGCCGGGCTTCACCCCCGGCCCCGGCACGCTCGCCGGGAAGGCGCGCGGCCTCACCCACACCGACACCGGCCTGCTGCCCGCCACCACCTACCACTACCGGGTCGTGCCGGTGGACGTGGCCGGTCACCGCGGCCCGCCCTCGGCCCCGGTCACCGTGACGACCGGCGCGAGCGCACTGCGGCCCATGGTCGTGCAGTCGATGGCGGTGACGCTGGAGGGCGGCGCGGCCCGCGTGCGGCTGCGCGTGGTGGACGAGGAGAGCGGGCAGCCGGTGGCCGCCACGGTGCGCGGGCGGTTCACCTTCTCCGCCGGCCGCTACGTGACGGTGACCGCGGGCGCCGACGGCTGGGCCACCGCGACGTCGGAGGCGCTGAGGCAGCCGACCGGCGAGGTGGGCTTCGCCGGTCACCGCCTGACCGCCGCGGGCCGCTACTGGGCCGCCGCCTACGACCGCGACAGGGACGTCACGGCCCGCTGGTGACCGCCAGAGGGAGGGAATTCATTCCTAATATGCCGCGAATAACGGAGTGAATTTAGGGTTGACATTACTTTGGAATGACGAGAAGAATCCCGTTATGGAGCCACCTGAAGGAATGAATTCCCTCCCCAGGGGAAGGCGATTCCGCACCCTCGCGGCGCGCCTGCGGCAGGAGATCGTGCAGGGCCGCTGGCCGGTCGGCGGCCGGCTGCCGACCGAGTCGGAGCTGGCCCAGACCTACTCGGTCGGGGTCAACACCGTGCGCCGCGCGGTCGACCTCCTGGTCGAGGAGGGGCTCGTCCGGCGCCGGCAGGGGTCGGGCACCTTCGTGACCAGCTCCGTCACCCCGGGGGCCAGGCCGCGTCTCATCGGCGCGCTCGTCCCGTCGAACACCTACTACTTCCCGCAGGTCGTGCAGGGCATCGAGCGGGCGGCCACCGCCGCCGGCGTGCAGCTCGTGCTGGCCTGCTCCAACTACGACCCCGACGTCGAGGCCGGGCAGATCCAGCAGCTCGTCGACGTCGGCGTGGCCGGTCTGCTGCTGGTGCCCAACCTGCACCTGGCCGCCGACCCCGACGCCCACCTGGCCCGCCTGCGCGGGCTGCCCGTGCCGTACGTCCTGGTGGAACGCCGCCCGGCCGACCCCCGCCCGGCCGACCCGACCTGCTACGTCTGCACCGACGTGCACGGCGGCGGCTACGCGGCGGTGCAGCACCTGAGCGGGCTCGGCCGCAGCCGGATCGGCTACCTCGGCCGGATCGGCACCGCCAGCTCCGAGCAGGTCTTCGCGGGATACCGCCAGGCCGTCGCCGACCTCGGGCTTCCGGAGATCCCGGAGGCCGTGGCCAGGCAGCCCGTCTGGACCGGCCCCGACATGCTGGCCTACGCCAACACGCTGGTCGCCGAGAAGGTGCGCGCGGTGGTGTGCCTCGGCGACCGCGAGGCCACCGCGCTGCTGCCCTACCTGCGCCGGGTCGGCCTGACCGTGCCCGACGACATCGCCGTCGTCGCCTACGACGACGAGGTCGCCGACCTGTCGGAGGTGCCGCTCACCGCGGTCTCGCCGCCCAAGGCCGAGGTCGGCCGCATGGCGACCGAACTGCTGCTGCGCCGGATCGAGCTCGGCCCCGCCGCCCCGGTCTGCCGGGTCGTGCTGCAGCCCCGCCTGGCCGTCCGGGCCTCCTGCGGGGCCGCCTCCGGCAGCCTGGTCGAGGTCCGCGTCCCGACGTGACGGCGGCGTCCCCCTCACCCCCTTCCCCCCTCTTCGTTCCTGTTGGAGGACCCAATGAGAGTGCGCGTGCTCGCCGCTGCCGCGGCGGCCGTCCTCACCGTGGCCGGCACGGCGTCGTGCGGCGGCCCGGCCGACGACTCCGGGGCGGTCACCCTGAAGCTCGGCTTCTACGCCGCAGCCGGCGACCCGGCCGACACGACCATGCGGGAGCTCGTCAAGGAGTTCACGGCCGCCAACCCGTCGATCAAGGTGCAGCTGGAGGTCGCGCCGTACGTCAAGTTCTTCGAGCGGCTCAGGACGCAGATCGCCGGCGGCCAGGCGCCCCAGGTGTGGCTGTCGGACGGCGTGCTCGTGCAGGAGTTCGCCGCCCGCGGCGCGCTCGCCGACCTGAGCGACCGGGTCAAGACCGTCAACGCCGCCGACTTCTCCGGCATCGAGCTGAACCGCGACGCCCAGGGCCGGGTCTTCGGCTTCCCCCAGGGCGCCCAGACCCCGGTGCTGTTCTACAACAAGAAGCTGTTCGCCGAGGCCAAGGTGGCCGAGCCGACGGCTGAGTGGACCTACGACGACCTGGCCGCCGCGGCCAGGAAGCTCACCAAGGACGCCAACGGCGACGGCAAGCCCGACACCTACGGCTTCCGCGCGTACTCGCCGGGGTTCACCGAGAGCTGGTGGCCCATCGTCAAGGCGTTCGGCGGCGACGTCGTCACCGACGGGGGCCGCAAGGTCGTCGTCGACAGCCCGCAGTCCACGGCCGCGCTCGACTGGATGCTGCGCGCCATGGGCAAGGACGGCTTCGCCCCCGACTACGTGACCACCGAGGCCATGGGCAAGGGCGTCGTGCACACGCTGTTCGCGACCGGCCGGGTAGCCATGTCGTACGGCATCTACGCCCGGACGCTGCCCGCGGTGAGCGCGGGCGTCGACTTCGGCGTGGCGCCGCTGCCGAAGGGCCCGGCCGGGCGCGGCAACGTCGCGATCGTCAACTCCTGGGTGGTCGGCAAGGGCGCCTCCCCCGCGCAGGCCGACGCCGCGTGGAAGTGGATCACCTTCTTCTCCGGCGAGGGCCCGCAGCGCAAATGGGCCGAGCTGGGCGAGGCGATCCCGATCAACAAGAAGGTCGCCGCCGCGGCCCTGCCCGCCGACCGCGGCCCGGTCTTCCTGGAGTCGCTCGACGCGGCCACCGACCTCGGCACCAACGCCGTGTGGTCGGAGTACACCGAGGCCCTGGCCAAGCGCATGAACGAGGCGTTGTCGGGCGCCACGCCGGTCGCCACCGCGCTGCAGACCGGCCAGAAGGAGGCCCAGGAGGTCATCGACCGCTTCTACGCCGGGAAGACGCAGTGACGGTGCTCACCAGGCGCTCCGGGCAGGTGGCCGCCGAGCCGCGGCCCCCCGCCCGGCGGCGGCGCACGGGCGAGCGGGCCTGGGCCTTCGCGTTCGCCTCGCCCTACCTCCTGCACCTGGTCGCGCTGGCCGCCTGGCCGCTGCTGGCCTCGCTGTTCTTCAGCATGACCGAGTACGACCTGATGTCCGCGCCGAGGTTCGTCGGGTTCGGCAACTTCACCCGGCTGTTCGGCGACCCGGTCTTCTGGCGCACGCTGGGCAACACCGCCTACTTCGCGGTGCTGTTCGTGCCCGCGCAGACGGCGCTGGCGCTGGCCCTGGCGGTCGCGCTCAACCAGCGGCTGCGCGGCATGGCGCTGTTCCGCGCGGCCTACTTCGTGCCGGTCGTCTCCTCGTGGGTGGTCGTCGCCTACGTGGCCGACGCCGTCTTCAACCCGCAGACCGGCATCGCCAACCAGGTGCTCGGCTTCCTCGGGCTGCCGGCCGAGAACTGGTTGCAGGATCCGGCGCTGGTGATCCCCACGCTGGCGGCGGTCGCGGTCTGGAAGGGCGTCGGCTACATGACGGTGCTCTTCCTGGCGGGCCTGCAGGCCATCCCCGAAGAGCGCTACGAGGCCGCCAAGATCGACGGCGCGTCGGCCTGGAACCGGTTCCGCTACATCACCCTGCCGGGCATCTCCGGCACCACGTTCCTGGTGCTGGTGCTCACCTCCATCGAGACGCTGCAGTCGTTCGAGCAGGTCTTCGTGATGACCGACGGCGGGCCGCACGGCGCCAGCGAGCTGACCGTGCTCTACCTCTACCGGCAGGGTTTCCAGTTCTTCCAGATGGGCTACGCCTCGGCCGTGGCGTGGGTGCTGTTCGTGCTGGTGCTCGCGCTGACCCTGGTGCAGTTCCGGCTCCAGCGCAGGTGGGTGCACTATGCGTAAGACCGTCTCGTACGTGCTGGTGCTGGCGGGGGCGGCGGTCATGCTGCTGCCCTTCGTCGCGGCGCTGGGCAACTCGCTCAAGAGCTTCGCCCAGTACATCCAGGTGCCGCCCGCGTGGCTCCCCGACCCGGTCCAGTGGGACAACTACGCCGAGGTGTGGCGGCGCACGCCGTTCGGGCTCTACCTGGCCAACAGCCTGGTGATCGCGGTGCTCGCGGTGGCCGGGAACGTGCTGACCAGCGCCATGGTCGGGCACGCGCTGGCCAGGATGCGGCTGCCGGGCAAGCAGGCGCTGCTGACGATGGCCCTGGGCACGATGATGCTGCCGGCGGTCATCACGATCGTCCCGAACTTCCTGCTGTTCCGCTCGCTGGGCTGGCTGGACTCGATGCTGCCGCTCATCGTGCCGTACTGGCTGGCCACGCCGATCGGGATCTTCCTGATGCGGCAGACGTTCCTCGGCATCCCCAAGGACTTCGAGGAGGCCGCCGGTCTCGACGGCGCCAACCCCTGGCAGGTGTTCTGGCGCATCCACCTGCCGCTGGCCAAGCCCGCCCTGGCCACGCTCGCGGTCTTCACCTTCACCACCTCGTGGAAGGCCGTGCTGGAGCCCACGATCTACCTCACCTCGCCGGAGAACTACACGCTGCCGGTCGGCGTGCTGAGCCTGAAGGGGCAGTTCGTCGGCAACGACCAGCTCGTGACGGCCGCGGCGATGATGAGCCTGCTGCCGATGCTGGTGGTGTTCGTGCTGGCCCAGCGTTACTTCGTCCGCGGAACCATGTCCGCGGGTCTCAAGGGCTGACGACAGGCCCATTCCGATCCGGAAAGGAAATCGTGACCACAACATCCGGGCTGCGCCTGGGCGTCATCGGCGCGGGCACCATCGCGGAGTTCCACGTGGCCGCCGCCCGCCAGAGCGCCGGGCAGGTGAAGGTCGCCGCGGTGTGCGACGTCCGGGCCGAGGCGGCCGAGAAGCTGGCCGCCGAGGCCGGCGCCCGCGTCTTCACCGACCACCGGGCGATGCTCGACGCCGGCGGCCTCGACGCGGTCGTGATCACCGTGCCGCACGCGCTGCACGCCCCGATCACCCTCGACGCCGCCGCGGCCGGGCTGCACGTGCTCGTGGAGAAGCCCATCGCCACCACCCGCGAGGACGCCGTCCGCATGATCGAGGCGTGCCGGGCGGCCGGCGTCGTGTTCGCCGTCGGGCACGTCCTGCGCTTCGTCCCGATGCTGCGCGCGGCGGCCGGGTTCCTCGCCTCGGGCGAGCTCGGCCAGGTCGTGGTGGCCGCCGAGCGGCGCACCGCCGACTACGCCGACCCCACCCGACCCCGCTGGTTCCTCGACGCCGACATGGCCGGCGGCGGCATCGTGCTCAACGTCGGCACGCACAGCATCGACAAGCTCCAGATGCTGGTCGGCTCGCCGATCGTGGAGGTCACCGCGCACGTCGCCGGGCCCGCCGGCGGGACGGTGGAGACCGAGGCGGTCGCCCTGGCCCGGCACGCCGACGGCACCCGTTCGACGATCTCGGTCACCGGCACCGGCCTGCCGTTCACCGACGAGGCGGAGATCGTGTGCGGCCAGGGCGCGCTGCGCATCAGCCGCGGCGAGGGCGTCTGGTCCTTCCGGGGCGGCGTCGCCACGCAGGTCGCCGCGCCCGGCATCGGCGAGATGGCCACCGCGTTCGCCGCGCAGCTCGCCGACTTCGCGCGGGCCTGCGCCGGCCGCACCGCCCCCGAGGTCACCGCCGAGTACGCCCTGTCGGTCCTCGACGTCGCCCTGGCCGTCTACGACTCCGCCCGCCGGGGCTCCACCGTCACAGTGAAGGGACAGCCATGAACCCGCTCGCGTTCAGCACGCTCGGCATGCCGGGCGCACCGGCCGAGGAGGTCGTCGCCACCGCCGCCCGGTACGGCTGCGCCGCCGTCGAGCTGCGCTGCGCCGAAGGCGAGATCGTCGCGCCGGACACCCCCGACGCCGAGCTGCGCTCGATCGCCCGGACGTTCGCCGCCGCCGGGATCGGCATCGTCGCCGTGTGCTCCTACACCCGCGTGGCCCGGCCGGACGGCGACCCGGTGGCCGAGGTGCTGCGCCACGTCGAGATCGCCGAGGCGCTCGGCTCGCCGTACGTGCGGGTCTTCGGCGGCGTCGAAGGGCAGGACGACCCGGCCGCCGCCGCGACTCGGAGGCTCGCGGACGTGGCCGGGCGGCTGCCGGACAACGGCGTGGACGTGCTGCTGGAGACGCACGACGTGTTCCTGACGGGCCAGGCGGTCGCCGGCGTGCTGGCCGGGGTCGGCTCGCCGCGCGTCGGCGCCCTGTGGGACGTGGTCAACCCGTGGCGGGCCGGCGAGAGCGCCGCGGCCACCGCGGACGCGCTGGGCCCGTACCTGCGGCACGTGCAGATCAAGGACGCGGCCTCGCCCGCCGACCTCGCGCCGGTGCTGCCGGGCAAGGGCGCGGTCGGCGTGCCCGGCGTGCTGGCCGAGCTGGACCGGATCGGCTACGCGGGCTACCTGGCGCTGGAGTGGGAACGCGCCTGGTACCCCGACGCGGCGCCCGTCGGCGAGGCCCTGGCCGCCTTCCGAACGGTGCTGGGACGGTGATCCCGACGGTGATCCCGACAGCGATCCCGCCGGTGATCCCGCCGGTGGTCCCGCCGGTGATCCCCCTGCCCGCCTCGGCACGTCGGGGCGAGGGAACGTTCCAGCCCGGCGTGCGCGCGCCGGTGCGCGGGCCGCACGCCGCCCTGGCCAGGGAGCTGCTCGGACCGGCCGCGGGCGGCGACGCCCCCGGCGAGATCGAGCTGCGGCTGGTGCCGGACCCGTCGCTCGGCGCGGAGGGCTACACCCTCGACGTCACCCCGGAGCGGGCGGTGATCGCCGCGGCCGGCGTCGCCGGGCTGCGCTGGGGCGTGCAGACGCTGCGCCAGCTCGACGGCCCCGGCGGCGTCCCCTGCGGGACGGTGCGCGACGTGCCCAGGTACGCCTGGCGCGGCGTGATGATCGACGTGGCCCGCTGGTGGCGTCCGATGTCCTTCCTGCGGTCGTACGTGGACCTGCTGGCGTTGCACAAGTTCAACGTGCTGCACCTGCACCTGACCGACGACCAGGGCTGGCGGTTCGAGGTGCGCGCGCACCCGCGGCTGACCGAGGCCGGGGCCCGCCGCGCCGAGTCGCCGGCCGGGCACGCCCGCGAGGGCCGGTTCGACGGCGTCCCGCACGGCGGCTTCTACACCCAGCGGGAGCTGCGCGACCTGGTGGCCTACGCGGCGGCGCGCGGCGTGAGCGTGGTCCCCGAGATCGAGTTCCCCGGCCACTCGCAGGCCGCCGTCGCCGCCTGCCCGTGGCTGGGCCACCCCTCCGGGACGCCCGTCCAGGTGCGGACGTCGTGGGGCATCTCCTCCCACGTGCTCAACGTGGGCGAGCGGGCCGCCGGGTTCGCCCGCGACGTGCTGGACGAGCTGTGCGACGTGTTCCCGTCCCGGTACGTGCACATCGGCGGGGACGAGGTACGCGCCGAGGAGTGGGCGGCCGACCCCGAGGCCGCGCGGCGGGTCGCCGAGGCCGGGCTCGACGGGCCGCGGGCCCTGCTCGGCTGGTGGGGCCGGCTGCTCGCCGGGCACCTGCGCGGGCTCGGCCGCCGCGCGGTGGCCTGGGACGACATGCTCGACCACGACCCGCCCGAGGACATGGTGATCATGGCCTGGCGGGGCGTGGACCGGATCGAGGCGGCCCTGCGCGCCGGGCACGACGTGGTCGCCGCGCCGCACACGCACACCTACCTCGACTACGCCGAGTCCGACGCGCCGGGCGAGCCGGTCAGCATCTCCGGCCCGCTCCCCCTGGAGACGGTCTACCGGTACGACGCCGGCGACTCGGTGCTCGGCCTGCAGGCCCAGCTGTGGGGCGAGTACCTGCCCACCAGGGAACGCTTCGACTACAACGCCTTCCCGCGCCTGTGCGCCGTGGCCGAGGCCGCCTGGTCGGCGGGCCGCGACCTGGGCGGCTTCACCCGGCGGCTGGCCGATCACCTCCCCCTGCTGGACCGGATGGGCGTGGCCTACCGGCGACCCGAAGGAGCCGCGCGTGTTCACCTCTGAGCAGCAGCTGGAGGACCGGCTGGCGACCCCGTCGGCCGCGCTGGCCGCCGACCTCGCCGGGCTGGACGGCGACCTCGTCGTGCTCGGCGCGGGCGGCAAGATGGGGCCGAGCCTGGTCCGGCTGGCGCGGCGGGCCCTGGAGGCGGCGGGCCGCGGCTCGGCCCGCGTGTACGCGGTGTCCCGCTGGTCGGACGGCCGGGCGGCGCGGGCGCTGGCCGACGAGGGCGTCGAGGTGGTCGCCGCCGACCTGATGTCCGGCGGCGACCTGGCCGGGCTGCCCGACGCGGCCAACGTCGTGTTCATGGCGGGCGCCAAGTTCGGCACGTCGGCGGCGCCGTACCAGGCGTGGGCGGTCAACGCGGCGCTGCCGGCCGCCGTGGCCCGGCGCTACCGCGACTCGGCGATCGCGGTGTTCTCCACCGGCAACGTCTACCCGCTGGTGGACGTGGCCGGCGGCGGCAGCGCCGAGGAGGACCGGCCGGACCCGGTGGGCGAGTACGCGATGAGCTGCCTGGGCCGGGAACGCGTCTTCGAGCACGCCGCCGCGGCGTACGGCACCAGGGTCGCGATCCTGCGCCTGAACTACGCGGTGGACCTGCGCTACGGCGTGCTGGCCGACCTCGCGGCCACCGTGGCGGCGGGCGAGCCGGTGGATCTCACCACCGGGCACGTCAACGTCGTCTGGCAGGGGTACGCCAACGAGGTCGCGCTGCGGTCGTTGCGGCACGCGCGCGCCCCGGAGGCGTTCACCCTGAACCTGACCGGCCCGGAGACCGCCTCGGTGCGGCGCACGGCGGCCCGGCTGGCCGCCGCGATGGGGACGAAGGCGTCCTTCGCCGGCGTCGAGAGCGGCACCGCGCTGCTCAGCGACGCCTCGCGCTGCCACGGCCTGTTCGGCTACCCGGACGTGCCACTGGACACCCTGATCGCGTGGCAGGCCGGCTGGCTGTCGCGCGGGCTGCCCCTGTCGGGCAAGCCGACCAAGTTCGCGGTACGCGACGGGAGGTTCTGAGATGTCGATCGGCCTGCTGCGGGAGGGGACGGTCATCCCGGCCCACCCGCTGGCGCTGACCTCAGGGCGCGTCCTGGACGAGCGCCGCCAGCGCGCGCTCACCCGCTACTACCTGGCCTCCGGGGCGGGCGGCGCGGCCGTGGCGGTGCACACGACGCAGTTCGAGATCCGCCGGGCGGGGCTGCTGCGGCCGGTGCTGGAGCTGGCCGCCGAGGTCGTGGCCGAGGAGGCGGAGCGGCCGTTCCTCATGGTCGCGGGCGCGTGCGGCGAGACCGCCCAGGCCGTGGCGGAGGCCGAGCTCGCCGCCTCGCTGGGCTACCACGCTGTGCTGCTGTCGCCCCAGGTGCCCGGGGCGGGCGAGCCGGAGCTGCTGGCCCGCGCCAGGGCGGTGGGCGAGGTGCTGCCGGTGATCGGCTTCTACCTCCAGGAGGCGGTGGGCGGACGCCGGCTCGGCCCGTCGTTCTGGCGCTCGCTGAGCGAGCAGGAGTCGGTGGTGGCGATCAAGATGGCGCCCTTCGACCGGTATCGCACGCTCGACGTGGTCAGGGCGGTGGCGGCGTCCGGGCGCGGCGACGACATCGCGCTCTACACCGGCAACGACGACAACATCCTGGCCGACCTGCTCGCCCCCGTCGCGGGCCGCCGGATCGTCGGCGGGCTGCTCGGCCAGTGGGCGGTGTGGACGCGGGCGGCGGTGCTCATGTTCGACGAGGTGCGCCGGGCGTGGGCCGGGGACGACGAGGTCCTGCGTTCCCTGCTGGCCCGCGCCGGCGACCTGACCGACGCCAACGGCGCGGTGTTCGACGTGGCGGGCGGGTTCCGCGGCTGCATCGCCGGGGTGCACGAGGTGCTGCGCCGCCAGGGCCTGCTGGCCGGGACGTGGTGCCTGGACCCGGACGAGGGGCTGTCACCGGGGCAGGCCGCGGAGATCGCGCGGGTGAGCGCGGCCTACCCGTGGCTGGTGGACGACGACTTCGTCGCCGCGCACCTGGACGACTGGCTGCGCTGAGCCGGGGAGCCGGGGAGCCGGGGGCCGGGAGCGACGCGTCCCGGCCCCCGGCTTGCGTGCGTCAGACGGTCCAGTGGGCCGTGGACAGGGCGCGGACGGCGTCCTCGTCCACCTCGACGCCGAGGCCGGGGCCGGTGGGCACCAGGGCCGTGCCGTCCGAGACCTCCACCGTGGAGCCGCCGACGTACGCCGAGCGCACGAACTGGCGGCCGTTGAGGTCGACCGGGGTGTCCACGCCGAACGCCGCGAACAGGTGCAGCGAGGCGGCGAACCCCAGGTCGGTGTCCGTCAGCCCCGAGCCCATGATGCGCAGCCCGGCGTCCTCGGCGAGCTGGCACAGCCGGCGCGACAACGTCAGCCCGCCCGACCGCTGCACCTTGGCGATGGCGATGTCGACGGCGTCGAGCTTGACGAACGTGGCCAGGTCGGAGGGGTGGCGCAGGCTCTCGTCGAGCGCGACCGGCAGCGGGCTGTGGTCGCGCAGCCGGCGCAGCCCGGTGACGTCGTTGGCGGGCAGCGGCTGCTCGAACGCCGTGACGTCCAGGTCGGCCAGCCTGCGGGCCATGCGCAGCGCGCCGTCCACGGTGTAGGCCTGGTTGGCGTCCACCCACAGCGGCGCGTCGGGGGCCGCATCCCTGACGGCCGCGACGACGGACAGGTCCGTCGCCTCGTCGTGCAGGCCGACCTTGACCTTGAACGCGCGGTAGCCCTCCGCCTGCCCCTCCTCGACCGCCTTCCGCACCTCGCCGGGCGTCTGACCGGCCACGATCCAGCCGAGCGTGATGCGGTCGCGGCGGCGCTGGCCCCACAGCACGCCGAGCGGCACCCCGAGGGCGCGGCCGAGCAGGTCGTGCAGGGCGATGTCGAGCGCGGACTTGGCGATGGGCGAGCCGATGGTCAGCCCGCGGTTGATCACCTTCTCGTAGGCCGCGCAGGCGCCGTCCAGGTCCCAGGCGGGGCGGCCGAGGAGGGCGGGGGCCAGGTAGCCGGCGATCGTCGTCGAGATCGACTCCACGGTCTCGTACGTCCAGGCGGGCGTCGGCGTGGCCTCGCCCCACCCGGTCACCCCGCCGGCCGTCACCTTGACGAGAACCCGCTCGGCGGGCTTCCCCTCGGTGGTGACGTTTCCCCCCGAAATACTGAACGAACGGATGGACGGCAATTCCACGACGAATATCTCAATACGCTCGACGACCAGCGACTTCATCATTCTCCAATGAGCAGGAATTCATGCTTACCCGAGCATTTAAGCCTCCCGAATCTAGCACGCCGTAATTGATTTCAGAATCAATGGCAGGAATTCATGCGGCCCTTTCACCGGGCCCCTCTGGCCGCATCCGGACGTTGACCGGCGACCCGGCCGGGCGCAGGCGCCACGCTCGTCGAGTACGCCAAGGAGCGCGCGCCTTCGCGCTCGGAGTACGCGAAGCTGTCGGCCGGCCACGACGGCCTGCGCGACACCACCGGCGAGAACATCTTCTGGGGCATGTCCTCCGGCTCCACGCCGAAGACCGCCGGCCGCCCGCCGGAGCCGGGCGGTCACGGGTCGGTGCCCTGGGAGGCGACGTGGTCCTCGTCGAAGATGTCCCCCGCCGAGATCACGATCCGCGGGTCGGGCACGCCGACGACCTCCTCGTCCTTGTCGTCGTAGTCGAAGATGCTGAGCACGTGGCGCATGGCCTCCAGCCGGGCGCGCTTCTTGTCGTTGCTCTTGATGACGGTCCAGGGCGCCGACTCGGTGTCGGTGTGCAGGAACATGTCCTCCTTGGCCTGGGTGTAGTCGTCCCATTTGCGGAGGGAGGCCAGGTCCATCGGCGACAGCTTCCACTGCCGCACCGGGTCCACCTGGCGGATGATGAACCGGGTGCGCTGCTCGGCCCGCGAGACCGAGAACCAGAGCTTGACCAGGTGCAGCCCCGAGTCCACCAGCAGGTCCTCCAGGCGGGGCACCTGCTCCATGAACTCCAGGTACTCGTGCACGTCGCAGAAGCCCATGACCCGCTCGACGCCCGCCCGGTTGTACCAGGAGCGGTCGAACAGCACGATCTCCCCGTTGGCCGGCAGGTGGGCGATGTAGCGCTGGAAGTACCACTGGCCGCGCTCGCGCTCGCTCGGCTTCTCCAGCGCGACCACCGTGGCACCGCGCGGGTTGAGGTGCTCCATGAAGCGCTTGATCGTGCCGCCCTTGCCGGCCGCGTCGCGCCCCTCGAACAGCACCACCAGCCGTCTGCCGGTGGCCTTGATCCAGTACTGCAGCTTGAGCAGCTCGATCTGCAGCAGCCGCTTGTCCCGCTCGTAGACCTCCCTGGACAGGCGCTCGTCGTAGGGGTAGTGCTGCCGCCAGGTGTCCACCGGCCGTCCGTCGGCGCGCATCAGCACCGGATCGTCGTCGTCACCGTCGTCCACCCACAGCCCGGGGGTGGTGTCGAGCAGTTCGCTGTGCTCCGCGGCCGCCAGGGGGGCGAGGACCACGGGCTGCTCGTCGCCTGGACCGGTCATGCGGCCCGCGACCGGATGTTCGCGTTCATGGCGTCCTCTCTTCACCGGACGCGGCCGGCTAATCGTGCCGGCGGGCACTGTTCCGGAAAATCCCGCGGGCCGTTCAGCTCGTGGCTCCCAGGCGGCCGCGCACCTGGGCGAGCAGGTCGTGCGGCAGCGGGGCGTAGCCGTACAGGGCCAGGTAGGACTGGCCGGCGTCGCCGGCGGCGTAGCCGAGGAAGGCGCGCGCCAGCGGGTCCGCGCGGCCCGCGCAGACGATCTCGTACGTGACCTGCACGATCGGGTAGGCGTCGGGGACCGGCCGCCGGTGGTCGAAGGTCAGCAACAGCCCGCGCTCGCTGCTCTCGACCGTGGCGCCCTGCAGGGCCTTGCTGGCGCTCTCCGGCGACAGCGCGACGAACTGCCCGGCGGCGTTGCGGACGTCCGCGGTGCTCAGCCGGGCGCTGCCGGCGAAGCCGTACTCGACGTAGCCGATGGAGTCCCCGGTGTGCTGGAGCACCTGGGTCATGCCGCTGGAGCTGGTGACGCCCTGGCCCGCGCCGGTCCACGTCCGGGACGGCTGGTGCGGCCAGCCGCCGGTCGCCCGCAGGAACTCGGTGAGGTTCTGGGTGGTGCCGGACTGGCCGGAGCGGTGGAAGACGTGGATGCGGGCGGCCGGCAGGCGGTGACCGGGGTTGTCGGCGGCGATCTCGGGGGCGTTCCACCTGGTGAGGCGGCCGGTGAAGATGCCGGTCAGGGTCGCCGGGGAGAGCCGCAGGCCGGGCACGGAGGGCAGGTTGTAGGCCACCGCGACCGGGGCCACCACCATCGGCAGGTGCTCGGCCCGGCCGCCGCAGCGCCGGTCGGCCCGCGCCTGCTCCTCCGGGGTCATCGGCACGTCCGAGCCGGCGAACGCGCTGCGTCCCGCGATGAAGTCCTCGATGCCGTGGTCGGAGCCGTTGGCCTCGTAGACGACGCGCAGTTCGGGGTGGACGCGCTCGAACTCGCCGGTCCAGGCGTCCATGGCTCCTTTCTGCGCGGTCGAGCCCGAGCCGTGCAGCCACGCGACCACCGGCTCGGGAGCGGCGCCGTCCTCGCTGCTCATGCTCAGGAACACGGCCCCGGCCGCGGCGGCGGCCCCGCCGACCAGAACGAGCACGGCGACCAGGACCGACTTGGCCGTCCATGTCAGCCTTGCCATTGCACAAGGCTATGAACCGGACGCGTCCGGACCCGTCATCCCGGGGTCAAGCCCCCGGACACGAAGGGTTACCTTGTCGCCAAGCCGCCCGGCGTCCCGTCGGCCGCGGCGGCCAGGAGGCGGGCCAGCTCGACCGGCCTGGTGAACATGGGCCAGTGGCCGGAGTCGAGGTCGACGAGGTCGAGGTGCTTAGCCCGGCCCAGCTCGGCGACCTGCCCGCCGCCGATCCACTCCCGTGCCTGCGCGGGGCTGAACTCGGGGCACACGACGACGGCCGGCACGTCGAAGCGCCGCTCGTCCGTCAGCCGGACCACGCCCTTGGCCACCCCCTCGGGGACGGGGACCGCGGCGGCGGCGAACCTCTCCCTTGCCTCCTGGTCGAGGTCGGCCGAGTCCGGCCCCTCGAAGGGCTCCCATCCCGGGAACGGCATGGCGCCGTCCACGGCCTCGAAGAAGTCGGCGTAGGCGTCGCCGTCGGCGGCGGGAAAACCGCCGATGAAGGCGACCTTGCCCACCTTGTCCGGCCGCGCGTCGGCGGCCAGCCAGGCCAGCGTGCAGGCCGCGGAATGGCCGGCCACCAGGGGCTTCCCGTCGGCCGCGTCCACGGCGGCGAGCACCGCCGCCACCTGGTCGGCGAGCGTGGCGGCGGCGTTCCCGTCCCCCTGGCCGGGGAGGGCGACCGGCACGGGACGGTGGCCGAGCGCCTCGATCGCGGGCGTCACCTCGTCCCAGGCGGAGGCGTCGAGCCAGAGGCCGCCGATGAGCAGGATGTCCATGTCAGTCTTCTTTCTCCAGTGCGTTCAGGTCGCGTTCCGCGTAGAGCCGGTGTTCCCATTCCTCGGTGAGCACGATGTGCAGGCACTCCTTGAGGGGGAACCCGGCCAGCCGCGGCCAGCCGGGCTCGTCGCGGGTGACGTGTGAGGCGAGCAGCTCGGGGGTGAGCGAGGCGATGACCCGGCCGACCATGGCCCGGCGGTCGCGGCGGACGGCGAGCACCTCCGCCAGCGGCGGCCGGGCCGCGCGGTCCCACGGGACGCCGTCCCAGCCGGGGGCCTCGTCCCACGGCAGGTCGAGCGGGTGCCACGGCGAGGGGTCGCCCAGGATCATCCGGCCGACCCAGGCGGCCGAGGCGAAGTTGAGGTGCCGCAGCGTCTGGACGAAGGACCATTCGCCGTCGACGCGCCGGTGCAGCGCCGCCTCGGGGAACGTCGCCGCGCGGGCGAGGGTGCCGGCCCACAGCCGGTCCAGGATCGCCCACGCCTCGACGAAGCCTTCGGGGTCGTCGGGACGCATCCGGGCGCGCTCGGGCATGCGGCGGTTCAGCTCGGCCTCGACGAGGGGGGCGATGTCCACGCCGTTCACCACGACGTTGCGCAGCTCGCCGCTGATCTCGACGTCGACGAGCTCGGCGCCGCTCACGCGCACGCCGGACAGGTCGGCCGCGCGGACGCGGACGTCGCGCACGTGCAGCCGGGTGAACGTGGCCCGCCGCACGCTCACGCCTTCGACCTCTGGTTCTTCCCGGGATTCGGTCATGACGCCACACGGTAGGACGTATTCCGGACGTTCTACTTCCGGTTCCTGCCGTGACCGTTCTAGTCTGCTCGGATGCCGACCGAACTCAGCCCCACCGCGCGGGCCCTGCGCGCCATGGAGGTCCTCCGGCAGCGTCCCGGCGTGACGGCCGGTGAGCTGGCCGCGGCCCTGGGCGTGACCGAGCGCGCCGCCCGCCGGTACGTCGGCATCCTGCGCGAGGCGGGCATCCCCGTCGAGTCGGCCAGAGGCCCCTACGGCGGCTACCGGCTCGGCCGCGGCACCAGGCTGCCGCCGGTCGCCTTCACCGAGCCCGAGGCGCTGGCCCTGGTCATGGCGGTGCTCGACGGCCAGCCGGCCGCCGCCGACGCCGACGACCTGGTGGGCACGGCCCTGTCCAAGGTCATCCGGGCCCTGCCGGAAGGCGTCGGACGGCAGGCCGCCGCGCTGCGCGAGCACGCCTCCGCCGCGCCCGACCGGTACGCGGCCCGTCCCGGCGTCGCCGTGACCAGCGCGCTGGTCGCCGCGTCCGCGGGCCGGCGGCGCGTCCGCATCGCCTATCGGAGCGGGTCGGGCACGGAGTGGGAGGCCGAGGTCGACCCCTGGGCGGTCGTCGTCCGGTACGGGCGCTGGTACCTGCTGTGCCACTCCCACCGCGCCGGCGCGATCCGCACCTACCGGGTCGACCGCGTCCGGGCCGTGCACGAGACCGTCCACGGGTTCCGGCCGCCCGACGGGCTGGACCCGGTGGCGGCGCTGGAGGAGAACCTGGGCGCCGGATGGGCGTACGCGGCCCGCGTGGTCTTCGACGCGCCCCTGGCCGAGGTGGCGCCCTGGGTGCGCCCGCCCATGGGACGGCTCGAACCGCACGGCGAGGGCTGCGTGCTGGTCGGCAGCACGGGCAACCCGGCCATGTACGCCCAGGAGTGGCTGCCGGCCGTGCCGTTCGCCTTCCGCGTCGAGGGCGGGCCTGAACTGCGCGCGGCGGTCGCGAGCCTGGCCGCCCGCCTGGCCGCCGCGCTGCCCGGCTAGGCCGCCCGCGCGACCGTCCGGTGCCGGCGGACGCGCGCGCCGAGGATCAGGGCGGCCAGTACGGACGCCGCCGCCGAGGCCAGCAGGATCGCGCCCTTGGCCTGCGTCAGGTGGCCCGGCCCGGCGTAGGACAGCTCGGCGATCAGCAGCGAGACGGTGAAGCCGATGCCGCCCAGCACACCGACCCCGGCGATGTCGCTCCAGCCCAGCCGCGGGTTGAGGTGGGCGCTGGTGAGCCGCGCGGTGAGCCAGGCGGCGCCGACGATGCCGAGCGGCTTGCCGGCCAGCAGCCCGGCCAGCACGCCCCAGGTCACGGTCCCCGTCCAGAAGCCGCCCGCCCCCGACAGGGAGATCCCGGCCGACAGCAGCGCGAACACCGGCAGCACCACCCCGGCGCAGAACGGCCGCAACGCGTGCTCGGCGCGCTGCGAGGGCGGCTCCTGCTCGCCGGCGCGCGGCCTGGTGCGCATCAGCAGGCCCATCGCGACGCCGGCGATGGTCGCGTGCACCCCGCAGGCGTGCACCAGGGCCCAGATCAGCACGGCGAGCGGCCCGTACAGCAGCCAGGCGGGCAGCGCGCGGCGCACGGCGGTGACCGCGCGCCCCCGCCCGTGCTGGAGGTACGCCCACACGCACAGCGCGGCGGCGGCCCCGGCCAGGGCGGCGAGGTTCAGCCCCGAGGTGTAGCCGACGGCGATCACGACGACCGCGCACACGTCGTCCACGGTCGCCAGCGTCAGCAGGAACGTGCGCAGCGGGGCGGGCAGGCCGCGGCCCACGACGGCCAGGACGGCGAGCGCGAAGGCGATGTCGGTGGCCATCGGCACGCCCCAGCCGCGGGCCGCCTCGCCCGGCGCGGCGGCGTTCACCGCCAGGAACAGCAGCGCAGGCACCACCACGCCGCCGAGCGCGGCCACCACGGGCAGCGCGGCGCGGCGCGGGTCGCGCAGCTCGCCGTGCACGAGCTCCTGCTTGAGCTCGTTGCCGACGATGAAGAAGAACACCGCCAGCAGCCCGTCGGCGGCCCACGCCTGCGCGCTCAGGCGCAGGCCCAGCCCCTCCGGGCCGAAGGACCACGTGCGCAGGGCCTCGTAGGAGCCGGCGAGGGACGAGTTGGCCCAGGCCAGCGCGGTCAGGGCGGCGACGATGAGCAGGACGCCGCCGACCGCGTCGGAGCGCAGGGCAGTGATGATCCGCGAGGAGGCAGACATGAAGGGAGAACTCCAGGACGGTACGGAAACGATCGGGCCGCCCAAGGCGCGGCCCACGGCCCCACGGCGACCGCCCCCGGATCACGCCGGGGTGCGGGCGCTCAGCGTCCCTGCGGCGGGCGGATGCCCGCGATGATGCCCCACGTGCTGACGTAGCCGTTCGTGCCGATCGGACGGAACTCCAGCGGGCGCAGCGGACGACCGTGCCGCTCACGCGCGAGGCAGAGGCAGGGGCGGGTTATGTGCACCTTGCCTCCCGTTTGTCCGATCGTGTCCTCCTCCTACCCTACAAGTTCCCGCCGCCCCTTGAATCCGGTACCCGGGTACGGGGTTACCGTCGGCACATGACCGCAGACCTGCCCCTCTCCCCCGGCTGGACGCCGTCCGCCTGCACGCTGCCCACCGCCGAACGGCCGCTGCGGGTGGCCGAGTTCGGCGAGCTGTTCGCGCGCACCGCGCGTACCCGCCGGGGACCGTCGCGCTGCTCACCGTGATCAAGGCCGCCCAGCGGCTCGGCTTCACCCGAGATCGCCGCGCGGATCGCCGACCTGGCCACCGTCCGGGAGTCGCTGACGCAGGTGGTCGCCGCCGGCTGCGACAGCCTGACCGGCTGCACCGGCCCCGGCTGCCCCCTCCCCGCCGCCGCCCGCGCGGATGCGATGTACTGACCGTCATGACGATGATCCGCTCGCTGCTGCTGTTCGCCCTGGCCGCGCTCGCCGAGATCGGCGGCGCGTGGCTGATCTGGCAGGGCGTGCGCGAGCAGCGCGGCCTGCTGTGGATCGGCGGCGGCGTCGTCGCCCTCGGCCTGTACGGCTTCGTCGCCACCCTCCAGCCGGACGCCAACTTCGGCCGCATCCTGGCCGCCTACGGCGGCGTCTTCGTCGCCGGGTCCCTGGTGTGGGGCATGGTCGCCGACGGGTTCCGCCCCGACCGCTGGGACGTCGTCGGCGCCCTGATCTGCCTGGCCGGCGTCCTGGTCATCATGTACGCCCCGCGCGCCTGACCCCGTCCCCGGGGTGCGCGTCCGCCATGACGCGGCGCATGTCGGCGACGGCCCGCAGCGTCCCGCGCAGGGTGCCGGTCACCTTCGAGCGGCCCGCGCGGGGCAGGTAGTCCACGTCCGTCTCGCCGATCCGCCAACCGGCCGCCGCGGCGCGCAGCACCGTCTCCAGCGGGTAGCCGAAGCGGCGGTCGGCCGTCCCGAGCGACAGCAGCGGCACGCGGGCGGCGGCCCGCATCGGCCCGAGGTCGCGCAGCGCCACCCCGGTGCGGCGGCGCAGGCTCCGGGCCAGGACGGCGTTGCCCAGCCGGGCGTGCACGGGCCAGACGCCGGCGCCGCGCGGCCGCCGGCGTCCGAGCACGAGGTCGAGCTCCCCGTCGAGGACGGGCCCGGCCACCCGGGGAAGCTGGGCGGGATCGAGCGAGGCGTCGGCGTCCATGAAGCAGACCAGGTCGGCGGAGGAGGCCAGCAGCCCGGCGTGGCAGGCGGCCCCGAACCCGCGCACGGGCTCGGCGACCACCCGCGCCCCGAGCTCGCGGGCGACCCGCGCCGAGCCGTCGGTGGAGCCGTTGTCGACGACGATCGGACGGTAGCCGGCGGGCATGCGGCCGAGCACCCAGGCGAGCGCGGCCTCCTCGTCCAGGCAGGGCAGGATCACGTCGATCGTCATGACCGGGCGAACTCCGTCATCCCGGACTCGAACCCGATCGCGGCGCGGAAGCCGAGCTCGGCCTCGGCCCGCCGGGGCGAGGCGACGATGTGCCGGACGTCGCCCAGCCGGTAGCCGCCGGTCACCCGCGGGCCCGGGCCGCCGCACCCGGCGGCGAGCACGCGGGCCATCTCCCCCACGGTGCGCGGCGTGCCTGAGGCGATATTCCAGGCCCTCAGCCCGCCGGGCGGCAAGGACGCGGTCAGGGCCGCCAGGTTCGCCCCGGCCACGTCGCGCACGTGGACGAAGTCGCGGAGCTGGCGGCCGTCCTCGAACACCGCCGGCGCCCGGCCGGCCCGCAGCGCGGAGCGGAAGATCGCGGCGACCCCGGCGTACGGGGTGTCGCGCGGCATGCGGGGCCCGTAGACGTTGTGGTACCGCAGGGCCGCGACGGCCCCGCCGGTCTCCCTCGCCCAGTTGGCGGCCAGGTGTTCCTGGGCGAGCTTGCTGGTGGCGTAGGCGTTGCGCGGATCGGTCCGGGCGTCCTCCTCGATCGGCGCCCAGCTCAGGGGCTCGCCGCAGCGCGGGCAGGGCGGCTCGAACCGGCCGCCGTCCAGGTCGTCCGCGGTCCGCGGGCCGGGCCGGACGTCGCCGTGCGCGGCGCAGGCGTAACGTCCCTCGCCGTAGACCACCATCGAGGAGGCCAGCACCAGCCGGGTGATCCCGTGCCTGGCCATGGCGGCCAGCAGCACGGCGGTGCCGAAGACGTTGACGCAGGCGTAGGCGGGCAGGTCGGAGACGTCCACGCCGAGGCCCACCTTGGCCGCCTGGTGCACGACGGCATCGACGCCGGGCAGCAGCGCGTCCAGGGCCGCGGCGTCGCGCACGTCCGCGCCGGTCCGCGTGTCGAGGCCGACGACGTCGTGCCCCGCCGCCTCCAGGGCCTCGGCGACGTGTCCGCCGATGAAGCCGGCCGAGCCGGTGACCATCACTCTCACGCCGCCGACGGTAGCCGCCGGGCCGGGCGGGCCCAAGCCGCGTTCGCGGTTCGTAAGGGTTCTTACGAACGGCGAACGTCAACCGCCGCGGCCCCCTCACACCGGCCCCGGGATGCGAGGCTGCCGCCGTGGACCGGAAGACGACGGCGGCCGCCGGGACGCTCGCCGCCCTGGCGGCCGTGGTGCTGCGGCTGGTGACGGGCCCGCCGCACCTGGGCTGGTACCTGGCGGCCTGGGCGCTGTTCGCAGCGGCGCTGTGGCAGGCCGCCCGGCTGCCGGAGCGGCGGGCGGCCGTCCTGGTCCTGGCCGGCGGGATCACGCTCGCCGCGACCGGCCTGGCGGCCCCGCCGAGCAGCAGCACCGACTCCTTCCGGTACGCCTGGGACGGCCGGGTGCAGGCCGCCGGCATCTCGCCCTACGACCACCCGCCGGCCGACCCGGCGCTCGTCCGGCTGCGCGACGACTGGCTCTTCCCGGCCGCCTGCGACGCCCCGGCCCTGTGGCCCCTGCCCGGCGGCGGCTGCACCCGGATCAACCGCCCCACCGAGCCGACGATCTATCCGCCGGTCGCGCAGGGCTACTTCCTGCTGGTCCACTGGCTGTCGCCGGACGGGGTGCGGCACAAGGCGCTCCAGCTCGGCGGCTTCGCGGCGGCCGTGGCCGTGCTGGCGATCCTGTGCCGGGCGGCGGGGGCCCGGCGGGCGGCGTCCTGGGCGTGGTGCCCGGCCGTGCCGGTGGAGGCGGTGAACAACGCGCACGTCGACCTGCTGGGCGTGCTGCTGGTGGTGCTCGCCTTCACCGCCGTGCGGGGGCGCGGGGCGCTGCTCGGCGCGGCCGTGGCGGCCAAGCTGCTGCCCGTGACCGCGGTGCCCGGCGCGCTGTCCGGGGTGCTGTCCCCGGGCAGGGGGCCGGGTGGGGGTGTGGCCTGGCGGCGGGTGCTCGGCGTCGTCGTGCCCGCCGGGCTCGTGATCGCGCTGTCCTATCTGCCGTACGTGCTGGCCTCGGGCGCCTCGGTGGCGGGCTACCTGCCGGGTTACCTCAAGGAGGAGCGCTACGACGGGCCCGGCGGCGGGAACCGCTACGCCGTCCTGCGGCTGCTCGTGCCGGACGGGTGGGCGCCCTGGGCCGCGGTCGCGCTGCTCGGCCTGGTCGTCCTGGCCGTCCTGCGGTACGGCGACGCCGGGCGGCCCTGGCGCGGCGCGCTGCTGGTCAGCGGCTCCCTCCTGCTGCTGTTCACCCCCGGCTACTCCTGGTACGCGCTGCTCGTCGTCGCCCTGGTCGCGCTGGACGGCCGGTGGGAGTGGCTGGGCGTCGCCCTGGCCGGCGCGGTCGCCTACACCGCCGGCCCGGCGGCCCCGGGCACCCCCGGCACCCCCGCGTACGCCGTGGCCGCCCTGGCCGTGCTGGCCGGCTGGGCCGCGCGCCGGTCTCGCGGCGATCACCTGCTGTCATCGGCACGGAAGGACTGAGGAAGCTGAGCCGTCCCACGTTCGAGCACCTGCCGCAGATCGTGCTCATCGCCAAGGAGCCCGTGGCCGGGCGCGTCAAGACCCGGCTGACGCCCCCGTACAGTCCGGCCGAGGCCGCCGCGCTGGCCGAGGCCGCGCTCCGCGACAGCCTGCGCGCCGTCGCCGCGACCCCCGCCGCCCAGCGGGTCCTCGCCCTGGACGGCCTGCCGGGCCGCTGGCTGCCCCCGGGTTTCGTGGTGATCCCGCAACGCGGCGCCGGCCTGGACGAGCGCCTCGCGGCGGCCTTCGCCGACACTCACCGGCTGCGGCCGGGACCCGTCGTGCTCATCGGCATGGACACCCCGCAGGTCACCCCCGACCTGCTGCGCGAGGCCGGGGAGGCGCTGGCGGACCACGACGCGGTGTACGGCCCGGCGGCCGACGGCGGCTTCTGGCTGCTGGGGCTGCGGCGGCCGGACCCGGCGCTGCTCCTCGGGGTGCCGATGTCGCACCCGGAGACCGGCAAGGTCCAGCTCGACCGGCTCGTCCGCGCGGGCCTGACCGTCCACCACCTGCCCGAACTGATCGACGTCGACACCGCCACAACCGCCACCGAAGTGGCCCACCAGTCCCCCACCACGTACTTCGCCACCACCCTCCGAACCCTGCACCGCGAACAGGCGGCCAGACCGGTGACCGAGGAGAGCCGGGCCACCGGGAGGCCGGGCCGATGATCGGGGAGATCTATGCGGCCGCGCTCGCGGGTGAGCGTGCCGAGATCGAGTACCTGGACGGCACCCGCGCCGAACTGGCGACCGCGCGCTGGTCGGCGCCGATCGACGGCGACGAGGACATCCTGAGCCACTGCCGCAGCCCCACGCTGGACATCGGCTCCGGCCCCGGCCGGCTCACGGCGGCGCTGACCCGGCGCGGCGTCGCCTCGCTCGGCATCGACGTCACGCCGCACGCCGTCGCCCTGACCCGCCGGGCGGGCGGGTTCGCCCTCCTGCGGGACGTCTTCGACGACGTCCCCGGCACCGGCCAGTGGGCGACGGCGTTGCTCGCCGACGGCAACATCGGCATCGGCGGCGACCCCGCCGCCCTGCTCCGCCGGGTCCGGCAGCTCGTGCGGCCGGACGGCACAGTCCTGGCCGAGATCGCCCCGCCCTGGACGCGCAGCCGGGTCGACCGGGTACGCCTGCGCCGGGGCGCGCATACCGGGGAGTGGTTCGGCTGGGCGACCGTCTCAGCGGCCGACATCGGCCGCCTGGCCACGAACGCGGGATTCACGTCCACCCACTGCCACCCGGCACACGACCGCTGGCTGGCCCACCTCCATTAGCCCCAAGGCCCACCCGGCACTGGGATCCAGCGCCGGGCGGGGGCAGCCCAGGGCGCACCGGGGTCAGCGGCGGGCGGGCGGACGGTTGGCGGCGCTCAATCGTCGTCGGCGTCGTCGTCGCTGCCCGCCTTGCCGTGGTCGTCGGCGTCGTCGTCGCCCTTGGCGGTCTGGTTGTGGTCGCCGTCGGTCTTGGCGGTCTGGGCGGCCGTGGGGTCGTCACCGTGGTCGTCGGATTCGTCGTCGGTCTCGTCGGTGAGGACGGTGCCCTTGGCGGCGTCCACGGTGATCTCGCGCTCGGTGCCGTCGGCGGCGTCGATGTCGATCTCCCAGACCTGGCCGGCGTCCTCGTTCTCCAGTTCGGCCGAGGTGACCTTGCCGCCCGGCACCTTCTCCAGCGCCGTCTTCTCGGCCTGCTCCCGGGCGACCGCCGGAGCCGGCGCGGACGTGGGAGCGGACGTGGGGGCAGAGGTGGGGGCAGAGGCGGTGGCGAAGGCGGTGCCGACGCCGGCGGCGAGCACACCGGCCGTGGCCAGTCCAGCGATGATCATAGGCTTACGCATGCGGAATCACTCCGTCGGTTCGGTCGTCGTCCTGACGCCTCCCAGAGTGGCCGCCAGGACGATAGCGACGAACTGCGACAACCCTAACGTCCGGTTAAGACGCCGAACTCCCCCCGCAACCCCCGACGGACCTACTCGTAACGGGCGCGGCGGGCGATCTTCTCGAACCCGAGACCGCCGAAGAGCGCGGCCGAGGCCGGGTTGTTGACGTTGACGTCCAGGAAGACCTGGCCGGCGCCGCCCTCGCGCATACGTCCGAGCGCCGCGACGGCGAGCGCCCGCGCGAGCCCGCGCCGCCGCCACCCCGGCACGGCACCGACCTGGACCAGGAACTCATCCGCGCACGTCACGAACCCGACGGCGACGTCCCCCTCGAACGCCACCAGCGAGCACCCCGGCAGGAACCCGTCGTCGACCAGCCAGTCCACCCACTGCTCCCGCGTCCACCCGGGAAAGCCCGGACGGTCGGCGAAGGACGCGGAGTACGCCTGGTGGAACGCTCCTTCGGTGAGGGGCGACCACTCCTCGACCGTCACCTGCGCCGGCATCGGGACGTCCGGCAGCGGCCGGGCCAGGTCGCGCCGGAAGACGTCCTCGGCGAACGTCTGGCGGAACCCGCGCGCCAGGAAGAGCTCGTGCGCCTGCGGGGTCAGCGACTCGGTCTCCAGCCGCACCTTCCCGGGCTCGGCGGCCAGCCGGTCGAGCAGGCCCGACCCCAGCCCCCGTCCGCGGTGGTCGGGGTCGACCAGGCCGGTCGCCGCCGACGTCTCGCCCACCGGCCGCACGGCCCCGCAGGCCACCAGCCGCCCGTCCGTGAACGCGCCCACCGCGATGCCCGTGATGTACCGGCGTTCCAGGAAGGAGGGCGACGCGGTGGCCGGGAGCCCGCCGTCGTGCGCCGCGCACCTGCCGGCCAGCCCCGTGATCGCCGGCAGGTCCGTGGCGGACAGCGCGGCCCATTCGAGGTCGATGGTCACCATGGTCTCCTTCGCATGGGGATGATCAAGTATGTCACCACGCGGGGCCGCTCCGGAGAAGAGCCGGTCAGCCGCTTCGGGGGACGCAGTCGAGGACGACGTTGCCGAGCGGCGTGTGACGCACCCCGGCCACGTCCAGCCCGGCCGCGTCGGCGAGCGCGGCGTAGTCGGCGACGGTGCGCTCCCGGCCGCCGCTGATCACCAGCATGCGCAGGTCCATCTCGGCGAACATGGCCGGGGCGTCGCCGGCGCCGCCGCGGGACTCGATCACGACGACCCGTCCGTGCGGCCCGGCCGCGTCGGCGCAGCGCCGCAGGACGCGCGCGGCGTCGGCGTCGTCCCAGTCGTGGATCACGCGCCTGAGCACGTAGACGTCGCCGCCCGGGGGCAGCGGCTCGAAGAAGCTCTGGCCGGCGAACGCGCACCGCCCGTCCAGCCCGAGCCCGGTCAGGTGCCGCCGGCCCCGCTCCAGCGTGTCTGGCAGGTCGACGAGCGTGGCCCGCAGCCCCGGGTGGGCCCTCAGCATCTCGGCGATCAGCGCGCCGGTGCCGCCGCCGACGTCCACGACGTGCCGTACGCCGGACCAGTCGTACCCCTCTGCCGCGTCGGCGAGGTCGTCGGCGCCGGCGGCCATCAGGGCGTCGAACGACTCGCCGACCTGCCGGTGGGCGGCCAGATGGCGCCAGATCGGGGCGCCGTGGACGCTCTCCCACGCGGGCCGCCCGGTGCGGACGGTGTGCAGCAGGCCGGTGAACGCGACGTCCATCTGCCCGCCGAAGCCGTCGAGGTCGAGCCGGTCGCGCATCATGGAGGGATGGCCGGAGGCCAGCAGCGCGGCGGGCTCGTTGACCGCGAACACGCCGGGCTCCCGTTCGGCGTAGACGCCGTGGCAGGCGAGGTGGCGCAGCATCCGGCCCAGGGCGTCGGGGTCGGCGCCCGACCGGCGGGCCAGCTCCTCGACGGGCAGCTCGTCGCCGCCCATCAGATCGGTCAGGCGCAGGGTGGCCGCGACGCGAACGGCCATCGGGGTCACCATGTCCGTGACGGGGGCCAGCACCTCCCACGCCGCCTGCCACGCCGTCGGGTGGACGGTCTCGTCGCCGGTGCCTGTCACGGCCGCAGCCCCCTTCTCCCGAAAGGATCAAGGCTCGCCCGCAACCTACCACGCGATCCCCGGCCCGTCCCGCCGCGCGCACCCTGGCGCGGGGGCCGCCTCCGGGGAGTGCGTCACCCCAGGAGCCTGGAGAACAGTGATCCGAGGCCGAGGCCGCCCAGGAGCGACGCCGGCCGGTCCTGCTCGGCGGTCGCCGCCGCCGACAGGGGCACGTCGGCAGCGGGGCAGGCCGCCGGGGGCCGGCCGGTCAGGACGTCCAGCGTCCTTCTGACGCCGAGCGCGTCGAGCAGCGACACCCGGGACGACGAGGCCGTGACCGACATGCCGTCGTCGCCGGCGCGGATGGTCGAGGCGCCGTCGGTGACGCAGGTCTCGGGCCGGTTGACCAGCGCTTCGAGCACCGCCGTGGCCCCCGCGGCGTCCAGCAGGGACGACGGCTCGGCCTCGGCCGACGACCCGGCGGCCGACGTGCCGGTCTCAGCCCAGCCGGTGTCCGACGTGACGGTGTCCGACGTGACGGTGTCCGACGTGACGGGAGCCGACGTGACGGGAGCCGACGTGCCGGGGGCAGGTGGGCAGCCCAGGGCGTCGGCGACGAGCGGCTCCAGGATCCGTCGGGCCAGCGTGTCGCCGTCCGCCGCGGTCGGCCGGGTCTCCTGCGTGCCGCCGTCCGGCCTGCTCACCCCGATCTCCTGCTCGACGTCGAGCAGGAAGGCGTCGAGCACGCCGGGGAACTCGGCGGCCTCGGCGAACGACGCGTCCGCCGAACGCGGCAGCGCCCCGGGCCGGTCCGCCGGGCGGACGAGCCCTTGCAGGAACGTCCGCACGGCCGAGGTGTCGAGCAGGGTGCCCGCCGTGACCGAGGGCCCGCCGGTGATCTCCAGCCGGGCGGCGAAGCACGGAGCGGCGGCCGCGCTGCCGTCCTCGGCCGCCGCCGGGCCCGCCGCCGTGAGCAGCCCCGTTGCGGCCAGGCCGAGGACGGCGATCGTTCTCTTGCACATGGGTGTCTCCCTGCGACGTTACGTGATCATCCGCAGCGATCATTACCCATTGCAGTGGATCAACTACTCTATGAATGTTTCTAGCCCTCTTTACCCGCCGAAACCGGGTCACCGGGCATGCTCTACCGTCTGCTGAGCGAGCGACGTCGAGCGGAAGGACCCCCATGAGCCCCCTGAACGGCACCGGCCGGAGCGCCGAGGAGCTGACCGAGCGGGTGCACGCCCTGCTCGCCTCCCCCAGGCCGTGGTCGGTCACCCAGATCGGCGACCCCGTGCTGCGCAGGACCGCCGAGCCGTACGACGGCCAGCTCTCCGACGCCCTCCTGCGCGAGCTGCTCGACGCGATGTTCCGGCACCTGCCGGGCGTGGGGGTGGGCCTGGCCGCGCCGCAGGTCGGCATCCCGCTGGCGCTGGCGGTCATCGAGGACCCGGCCGAGCTGCCGCCCGACCTGGCCGCCGAGCGCGAACGCGTGCCGCAGCCGCCGCTGGAGCTGGTCAACCCCGTCGTGACGCCCGTCGGTTCCGGTCTCCGGGCGTTCTACGAGGGATGCCTCAGCGTGGAGGGGCTGACCGCCGTCGTCCCGAGGCACGCGCGGGTGCGGCTGTCGGCCCTCGACGGGGACGGCCGCCCGTACGAGATGGAGCTGTCCGGCTGGCCGGCCCGCATCGCCCAGCACGAGACCGACCACCTGAACGGCGCGATCTACCTCGACCGCGCCGACCTGCGCTCGCTGTCGACCACCGCCAACCACGAGCGTCTCCTGGCCCCCCGGCCCTGACGCCGCCGCCGGGTCACACGCTGCGGATCACCGAGACCACGATCCCCAGCACCACGGCCCGGTCGCCGTCGATGACGTCGTAGCGGGGGTTGCGCGGTTCGAGCCGGACGTGCCCGTCGCGCCGCCGGTAGACCTTCACGGTGGCCTCGCCGTCGATCATGGCGGCGACGATCTGCCCGGAGTGCGCCTCGGGCTGCTGCCGCACCACCACGATGTCGCCGTCGCAGATGGCCGCGTCGACCATCGAGTCGCCGCGCACCCGCAGGCCGAACACGGTGCCGCGGCCGGTGAGGTCGCGGGGCAGGGTCAGGGTGTCGTCGAGGTGCTCGTCGGCGAGGATGGGCGTGCCCGCGGCGATGTCGCCGACCACGGGGACGCTCACCAGCCCGGCGGGCGGCTCGGCCGACGGCGGCCGCAGGAACAGGCGCACGTCGATCGGGCGGGTCATCGTCGCGCCGCGGCTGAGGAAGCCCTGCTCCTCCAGGCTCCTCAGGTGCTTCGAGACCGACGAGGGCGAGCGCAGCCCGACCGCCTGGGCCAGCTCGCGGGTGCTCGGCGGGTATCCGTGCCTGACCACCCAGTCGCGGATCGCGGCCAGGATCCGCTGCTGTCGTCGCGGCAGGGCCGAGACGTTCAGGTGCTCGAACGTGTCATGGTCGTCGTAGGTGGTCACAGAGGAATGCTAGAGGCCGGCCGGCCGGAGCGGTGGCGGCCTCCGGCGGAACGGGCGATCCCGGCCGCGAGGGCGCAGGCCGCCGTGCCCGCCAGGACGAACAGCCCGGTGTCGCCGGCCAGGTACTCGGCCACCACCACGGGCCGGTCCGTCGCGACGGCGTGCTCCAGCAGCAGGGCGAACGTCGCGTTGTGCGCGAAGTGGGCCAGCACGGCCGGCCACACGCTGCCGGACATGACCCGCAGGTACCCGAAGAGGAACGAGAACGCGATCACCGACCCGCCGAACAGCGGCAGCACGACGGCCCGCGACCCCTCGGCGTGGTAGTACGGCGTGAACAGGATGTACGGCAGATGCCAGGCGATCCACACCACCCCGGTGACGAGCATGGACGCGCGCTCCCCCAGCCAGGCGAGCCGGGGCTGCAGGTAGCCGCGCCAGCCGATCTCCTCGGCGAAGGCCAGGATCGGCCCGGTGACGAGCACGGCCGCCACCGACTGCGCCCAGTCGCCCCGCGGCGCGGTGAACCGTCCGAACCCCAGGACGACCGCGCCCGCCGTGGCCAGCAGGCACACCCCGGCGGTGGCGGCGACGGCGGCCGGCCAGGCGCGCAGCCCGGCCCGGCCCAGGCCGAGGCGGCGCAGCCCGTCCCTGGAGCAACCCTCCCGGGTGACGACGAACAGCAGCACCAGCACGGTGAGCAGCGGCGACAGGGCCAGCACCAGCCCCTCGGCGACGCGCGCGGTGGCCGCCGAGACGGCGAGCACGAGGACGATGTAGACGATCGACGTGACGCGGTCGTCGAGCTGTCGGAACATGGGCGGACCTTTCTCCGGGGGCGGGCCCCGCCAAGTGTTCAGGAGCCTGCTCCCGCCGCCCATCGGCCGAAGATCCGAATCGCCGGCCCGCCTCTGCCACCCGGGGACTACGACCACCGGCTGAGGGCCGGTAATCGCGTTGCGCCCGCGCCGGGGCGCGTGTCAGGGTCGTGGCTTCCTGGCGAGTGGTGACAGTGGCGACGGTACTGGTGGTGCGGTATGAGGTATGCGGGGCTCGCGCTCGCGTTCGGGTCCTCGGCGTGTTTCGCGTTCTCGGGGCCGATGGCCAAGTACCTCGTCGCGGCCGGGCTGACGCCGATCGAGGCCGTGTGGGCGCGGATGGCGGCGGCCGGGCTGCTGCTGCTGGGCGTGCTGGCCGCGGTCAGGCCCGCGGCGCTGCGGATCCCGCGGGCCAGGTGGCCGTTCTTCGCGCTGTACGCGGTCGTGGCGGTGGCCGGGGTGCAGTCGCTGTACTTCGCGGCGATCACCCGCCTGCCGGTGGGGGTCGCCCTGCTGCTGGTCTACATGGCCCCGGTCATGGTGGCGGCCTGGGTGCGGCTGGTCCGCAAGGTCCGGCTGCCGAGGGCGGCCTACGGCGGGGCGCTCGTCGCCCTGGCCGGGCTCGGGATCGTCGCCGAGGTCTGGCACGACCTGCGGCTGGACGCGCTGGGCCTGGCCCTCGGCCTGCTGGCCGCGGCCTGCTCCGCCGGATACTTCCTGATGAACGACAGCTTCGGGGACGACGTCGACCCGCTCGGGCTCGTCGCCTGGGGCATGGCGGGCGCGGCCGTGGCGCTGGTCCCGGTCGCCCGCCCGTGGGCCCTGCGGTGGGAGGCGTTCACGACGTCCGCCACTCCCGCGCCGGGCGCCCTGACGCTGCCCGTGCCGGTGGCCTTCGCCTGGATGGTGGTGGTCGCCAGCGTGGTGGCGTACGTCCTCGGGGTGAACGCGGTGCGGCGGCTGTCGGCCGCGGTGGGCGCCACGGTGGCGTCGCTGGAGGTCATCGGCGGGGCGCTGGCGGCCTGGGCGGTGCTCGGCGAGGGCCTGGGCGGGTTGCAGATCGCGGGCGGCGTGATCGTGCTGTCGGGCGCGCTCCTCGCCCAGACCGCGACCCACCGCACGCGAGCGTCCCGAGCGACGGGGCTGGATGGCGACAAAGAGGTGACCTCGGGAGCAATGAAGTGCTGACACTACTGTAAGTAGTTAATTCACTACAACGGGTATTTACAAGGGGAAGCAACGACTGTCCCATCCCGTCCCGAGAGAGGAGGTGGAGCTTTGCGTGTCCTGATCCAGCTCCGCCCCGCCCGTGAAACCGTCGAAGCCGTCCTCGACCCCGGCGTGACCGCCACCGTCGCCGACGTGGCAGGAGACCTGCCGGGAATCGTCCTGGACCAGGCGTTCGCCCCGCTGGCCCTGCCGCGCGCGCTGCCCGCCTCGCCCTCGGGCGGCCTGCTGTCGTCGCTCAACCGGCCGCTTGGCTTCTCCCTGTCGGCCGAGCACGCCAGCGTGCTCGTGCGCGGCGAGCTGTCCGACGACGACCTGCCGTCCAGGCTGGCGCTGTTGTCGTCGTCCGTACGCGAGGTCGTCGGCGTGTTCGCCGACCCGTCCATCCACCCCAACCTGACCTGCGCCGACACCGGCCCGGTCGGCGACTGGCACGACGTCGAACGGCTGCTGCACGCCTCCGACCTGCGCGCGGCCGGCTACGACGGCCACGGCGTCAACCTGGCGGTCGTGGACGGCGGCGTCAACGCCGACCACGTGAGCACCAAGCTCGGCCGCCAGGTCACCCTCGACGCCGGGCACAGCTGGGCCCCGCCCGGCGTCACGCCCACGCCGGGGCGCTACCCGGTGGAGCACGGCAGCCTGTGCGCCTTCAACACCCAGCTCGCCGCCCCGCGCTCGACGCTGCTCGACGTCGCCGTCCTGCAGAGCAGGAAGGGCACGGTCGAGGGCATGCTGTCCGACGCCGTGGCCGCCTACACCCACCTGCGCGGGATCCTGGAGGCCATGCCGGCCGAGTCCCGCTCGCTGGTCGTCAGCAACAGCTGGGGCCTGTACAACCCGCAGCAGGACTTCCCGCCCGGCCACCCCGGCAACTACTCCGACAACCCGATGCACCCGTTCAACGTCATGATCTCCGCCCTGGAGCACGCCGGGGCCGACATCGTGTTCGCGGCGGGCAACTGCGGACGCGACTGCCCGGCTGCGAGCTGCGGGTTCACCGACATCGTGGGCGGCAACGGCCACCCGAAGGTGGTCACGGTGGCCGGGGTCGACACCCGCGGCGAGCGCGTCGGCTACTCCTCGCAGGGGCCGGCCCGGCTGGGCGACCACAAGCCCGACCTGGCCGCCTACACCCACTACACCGGTTCCGAGGCCGGCGGCCCCGGCACGCCCGACACCGGCACCTCCACCTCCTGCCCCGTGGTGGCCGGCGTCATCGCCGCCCTGCGCACCCGCCACCCGTCCACCAAGTTGTCGCCCGCGCAGCTTCGCACGCTGCTCAACCGCACCGCCGAGGACCGAAGCACGGTCGGCTTCGACCACGACTACGGGTACGGCATCGTCAACCCCGCCGGCGTCCTGGCCGCGCTCCGCTCGCACCGCACCCGGGCCGCCTGAAACCGCGGCGGGGGGGGGGGGCCCCCCGGGGGGGGCGGGCGCCCCCCCCCCCCGGGGGGCGGGGGGGCGCGCGGGGGGGGGGGGGGGGCGCCCGGCGGGCCCGCCCCCCCCCCCCCCCCCCGGCCGCGCGCCCCCCCCCCCCGCCCCCCCCCCCGCGGCCCCCCCCCCCGGCGCGGCCCCCCCCCCCCGCGGGGCCCCCCCCCCCCCCCGTCCGCCGGGGAGGGCCGGTGGACGAAGGGTCAGCCGTGGTTCCAGACCGAGGAGATCCGGTCGTTCCACCCGCTGGGGACGAGGTTCGGGATGTCGGAGAAGGGCGGCACGATCAGCGAGCTGCCGCCGAAGTTGATGTGCTCGTAGTAGCGGACCGTGCAGTTCGTGCCGCCCATGGAGCTGATGACGTCGTTCCAGTCGTGCAGGTGCAGCGGGCCGTGATGGACGTCGGTCAGGTCGTTGTAGGCCTGGCGGGCCGGGCACCAGAACCAGTCGCCGGCGTACTCGACGTGCTCGAACATCTGCACCTCGCCCCGCGTGGCCGGACGCGGGTCGCGCAGCAGCGCCGCGGCCCACAGCGCGCCGTTGACCGCGGTGTCGTCGGTGACCGCCGTCAGGCGCTCGGGGTGGTAGAGGTAGGTCAGCGGGCGGCCGTCGAACCGGGTCAGGTCCGCCGGGTCGTGCTCGACTCCGTCCACGACCACCGCCATGGCGGGCGCGGGATGGGTGATGCGTGCGGTGGCGAGCGCTGTGGCGGCCTTGGGCCGGGCGAGCGTCCTGGCGGGGTCCGCCGGCACGGGCTCGGCCGAGCGCGGCGCCCTGACCGCCTTGGCGACGAGCTGCTCCAGCGTGGTGATGTCGTGGTCGCGCAGGAGGGCCAGCACGTCGGCCTCCTCCAGGCCCCCGACGTGGTCGGAGAAGTCCAGGAAGCGTTCGACCTGGCGGCGGGCGGGGGTTGAGATCTGGGTCATCGGGTGCCTCCCCTGGTAGTGCTGCGTACTCCCTCATGGTCGGGCGGGGCGGCGGCGGGGGCAGCCCCCCAGGGTTGGGGATGGCGTTCAGGCGGTGAAGGCGGCCATGAGCTCGTCCCGGCCGCTCGCGCCGGTCTTGCGGAAGATCGCTTTGAGGTGGTCGTGCACGGTGTGTCCGGACAGGTCGAGCAGCCGGGCGATCTGCTTCGGGGCGGCTCCGGCGCACAGCAGGTCGAGGACGCCGCGCTCGCGCGGGGTGAGGGCGTACCAGTCGCAGAACGAGGGCAGCAGCAGGCCGCCGGTCGCCGCCTGGATCACCACCGCCACCTCGCCCCTGCCGTCCCCGTCGAGAGCCTGGCCCTCGACGGCGAGCCAGCGGCCGTACCGGGCCGCCGGGGCGCAGATGACCGGCCGGCCGGCGTCCGCGCCGCGCGCGTGCTCGGCGGCGTCGGCGGCCAGGGCCGTGACGAACGTGTCGGCCAGCCAGGCGTGCACGCCGTACCGGTCGGGGCGGCGCAGCCGGTCGAGCCACGCCCTGGCCTGCGGCGTCACGGCGCGGACGCCGCGGTCGGGGCCGACGACGATCACCCCGGCGGGCAGGGCGGGCGAGGTGGGGGCGAGCGGGGCGGCGGTGACGTACCTGCGCAGCGCAGCCATCAGGGCCGGGGCGAGCAGCGTGGCCCTGCGCAGGTCGTCCTGGCTGAACGGGGGGGCGTCGCAGGCCCGGACCAGCCCGAGCAGGCCCCACACGCCGCCGCGCCCGTCCCGCAGTAGCAGCCGCAGCTCGCAGGAGGCGCCGCAGGCCGCGAACGCCCGCCGCGCCCCCTCCTCGGCGCCGGCCACCGCGACCGGCACCCGCAGCCGGGCCAGCGACGCCGGCCGGCACGGGTCGCCGTGGGCGCGGCGGTGGGCGAGCAGGGAGACGGCCAGCTCGCGTTCGTAGCGGTGCCAGAAGCTGAACGAGCCCTGCCCGAGCCCGGTCGCCGGGCTGGTGCCGACCAGCCTCAGCGCGTCGTGCGGCAGCAGCGGGGCGATGGCGGCGGACACGGCGGCGCCGACGTGCTCGGCCGCGACGCCCCGGTCCATCAGGGTGCGCACCTCGTGGACCACGCGGTCCTGGCATGAGCTCACGCGGCCAGGTCAGCACGCCGCACCCCCACCCGGCAAGCGCCGGGTAGCCGTTCGGCTACGTCAGGTCACATCCAGCCGCCGCAGCTCGTCACCGGTC
Source organism: Nonomuraea sp. NPDC049646 (assembly GCF_044465525.1). Classification (NCBI taxonomy): domain Bacteria; kingdom Bacillati; phylum Actinomycetota; class Actinomycetes; order Streptosporangiales; family Streptosporangiaceae; genus Nonomuraea; species Nonomuraea sp. NPDC049646. The sequence continues at coordinate 425,185 of NZ_JBITLU010000001.1, forward strand.
AGCGTCAGGGCCGTCGCCTCCGCCGACGCCCGCACCGACTCCGGCCGGGTGGCCCCCGGAATGGGGACGACGTGCGCGGAGTGCGCCAGATGCCAGGCCAGGCAGACCTGCTGCGGGGTGCGGCCGCGTTCCTCGGCCACCTCGTGGAAGGGGGTGCGCGGCGGGGCTGCGCCGGGGCCGTCCAGGGCGCTGCGGGCGATGCCGCCGAGGGGGCTCCACGGCAGGAAGGCGATGCCGAGGCGGTCGCACAGCCGCAGCTCGGGCAGGCTGTCGCGGTGCTGAGGGCTGTAGCGGTTCTGCACCGAGACCAGGCGGTCGCCGAGGACGGCCCTGGCCTCGTGGATCTGCTCGCAGGTCACGTTGGAGACGCCGGCCGCGCGGATGAGGCCCGCGTCGAGGAGGTCGCGCAGCGCGCCCACCGACTCCGCCCACGGGACGTCCGGGTCGGGCTTGTGCAGCTGGTAGAGGCCGATCGCCTCGACGCGCAGGCGGCGCAGGGAGCCCTCGCAGGCGGCCCTGAGGCGGTCGGGACGGCCGTCGACCGTCCAGGAGCCGTCGCCGGGACGGCCGCGCCCGCCCTTCGTGGCGACCAGCACGCCGGAGGCGTCGCCGGACCAGGTGGCCAGGGCCTCGGCGACGAGCTCCTCGTTGTGGCCGCGCTCGCCGGCGTGCCAGTGGTAGGAGTCGGCCGTGTCGATCAGGGTGAGGCCCGCGTCGAGGGCGGCGTGCACGGTGGCGATCGCGCGGGCGCGGTCCGGACGGCCCTCGATGGACAGCGGCATGGCGCCCAGGCCGACGGCGCCGACCTCGGCGGTTCCGACACGACGGGTGATCATGTTTGGTCAGCCTTCCTGGAGCAGGTCGGCGACGGCTCGCGGCAGCCAGGCCGCGACGTCGCTGAAGGTGAAGCCGAGCGCGGCGGCCCGGCCGGTGTCGAGGGCGTAGGAGCGGTCGAAGGAGAACGGCGAGGCGGGCTCGCCGCCGGTCACCACCCGGTAGGCGGGGGCCGGCGAGCCGGTCGCGGCGGCGACGGCCGCGCACAGGCCGGTGACGGTCAGCGCGTCGCGCGAGGCGGCGTTGAGCGCGCCGGTGACGTCGGTGCCGGTCGCCGTCCAGTGCAGGAACGCGGCGATCTCCGCGTGGTGGACAAACGACGTCGGGGCCGGGTCGCGGTGCACGGCGACCGGCAGCCCGGCGCGTACGCGGTCCACGTAGTGGCGCAGCCGTCCGGTGAAGTCGGCGTCCCCGCCGCCGAGCACGTGGGCGCTGCGCACGGCGAGGAACGGGAAGGCCGGGTCCCGGGCGAACACGGCCTCGGCCTGGCGTTTGCCCTCCGCGTACGCGGCCGCCTCGCCGAGCAGCCGGGACAGGGCGTCCGGCGACCCCCACGGCAGGCCGCGGTCCACCGGCCAGGACGCGGCCTCGACCGCCTCCTCGCGCACCGGGGCCGCGGCCGGAGGCAGCAGGGACGGCGAGGTGGCCGGGTCGTAGACCTCCATGGTGGAGGTCATCACGTAGCGGGCGGCGCGGCCGGCGAAGACCCGGCGGGCGACGTCGGCGTGCTGGGGCGTGTAGCAGACCTGGTCCACGACGGCGTCGAAGGCCCGGCCGTCCAGGGCGCGGGCGAGGGCCGCCGCGTCCGCCCGGTCGGCGACGACGTGCTCGGCCCCGGGCGGCGGCGCGGCCGAGCCCCGGTTGACCACGGTCACGCGGTCCCCGCCGGCCAGCAGCAGGCCGATCAGGCGGCGGCCGAAGTAGCGGTTGCCGCCGATGACGCAGATGTGTCGCATGCGGCCAAGACTGGCCCGAACCGGGTCAGCAGTGGTAGTGGTGACTCACTGGTCTTGTGTTAAGGAGAACTGTTGATCGACGCCCACCGGCTCAGGGTGCTGCGGGAGGTGGCCGCGCACGGCAGCTTCAACCGGGCGGCGGCCGCGATGCTGCTCACGCCGTCCGCCGTCTCGCAGCAGATCGCCGCGCTGGAACGGCAGCTCGGCACCCCGGTCGTCACCCGCAGCACCCGGGGCGTGGCCCTCACCGAGCCGGGCCGGCTGCTGGTGGAGACGGCCGAGACGATCGCGGCCGAGCTGCGGCACGCCCGGGAGCGGATCGACGAGCTGGCCTCGGGGCGCCGGCGGCTGACCGTGGCCACCTTCACCAGCGGCGGCCGCGCGCTGCTGCCCGGCGTGCTGGCGCGGTTCGTCGCCGCCCATCCCGAGGTCGCGACGAACGTGGTCGAGCGGGAGCCGGAGGACAGCCTGCCGCTGGTCCGCCGCGGCGAGGCGGACCTGGCGATCGCCTACCACTTCGACGGGCCGTTGCCGGTGCTGCCCGGCGACCGCACGGGGCTGGCCTGGACGCCGCTGGCCGAGGACCCTCTGTCGGTGGCGCTGCCGGCCGCCCATCCGCTGGCCGGCCGGGCGTCGCTGGACCTGACCGAGCTGGCCGAGCAGCCGTGGGTGATCGGCTGCTCCAAGACCGAGGCGTTCCTGCGCGGGTACGCCGCCGCGGCCGGGTTCGAGCTGCGGGTCAGCGGCTCCACCACCGACTACCACCTGGCGCAGGCGCTCACGGCGGCCGGGCTGGGCGTCAGCCTGGTGCCGTCCATCTGCCTGGCGCGCGACACGCCCGGCCTGGCCGTCGTGCCGCTGAACCCGCCGCGCCCGGCCCGCTACATCGGGATCGCCACCGCCCCGCGGCGCGACCACCCGCTGGTGCCGACGCTGGTCGAGTGGCTGCGCGAGGAAGCCACGGCCCTGGGACGGCAGCGGACCGATCCTGTCCGCCGCTGATGCCACAGTGGTCCCGGGAACCTCTTCCTGCACCGAACGGAGTGATTCAGATGAGCCGCCATGTCCAGATCACCTTCGACGCCCACGACCCGAAGGCGCTGTCGACGTTCTGGCGTGACGCGCTGCGCTACGTCCACCCCGGCCCGCCCGGGGTCGAGCTGCCGCAGGGCGCCGACCCGCTGGCCGCCTGGGACGACTTCCTGGCCAGGGCGGGCGTCCCCGAGGAGGAGCGCGACGCGCGGTCGGCCATCGAGGACCCCGAAGGCCGCGGCCCCCGGGTGTTCTTCCAGCGGGTGCCGGAGGGCAGGTCCGGCAAGAACCGCGTGCACCTCGACGTCCGGGCCGCTCCCGGGCTGCGCGGCGAGGAGCGCATGGCGGCGCTGGAGGCCGAGTGCGAGCGGCTGGTCGGGCTGGGCGCGACGCGGGTGCGGCGGCACGAGCCCGAGCCGCCGTTCGGCGCCGGCCACATCGTGCTGACCGACCCGGAGGGCAACGAGTTCTGCCTCGACTGACCATCCAGGACGTCCGGCTGAGGAATCAGTCGTCGGCACACCTGCATGGCACGATGAGCAGCGTGCCCGCTTCGATGTGGGTCACCTTCTTCGAGCCGAGGCAGAAGCGGCATTTCAGCGTCTCGGCAATCCACGGGTCGGACCAAACGTTGTGTCGCCAGGCCGGCGGCGGCCCGTCCGGGGGCGGTTCCGCGCCGCGCTCGGCGGGCTCGTTCTCGCCGCCCACCTGGCCGAGGCCGCCGCAGAACGTGCAGGAAAGGAACAGCTCGCCGAGCTGCACGCCGCGGCGGCCCCGGCATTCGGGGCAGGTGATCGGGTCCGTCACTTCCTGCCGGTCCCGCTGCAGGACTTGCACGACACCCATGTGGACTGCTTCTTCGAGTCGCCGTTCCGGTCGATCCACTCCCCGCCGGCACCCATGCAGATGCCGCACACCGGACGCTCTTCCTGCTCGTCGTCGTACGCCATACTGCGGACGGTAGCCGAGCATGCGCAGGCTGTCTGCCGCCTGGCGGATCCGGTGCGCTCACCTCAATCGCGGGGAAGGCAGAAGACGTGTGCTGCCAGAATGGCCGTATGGCCAAGCTGACCGGAGCGCAGATCGCACAGGAGGGGCCGGCGGGGTGGGCGTACCTGCTGGGCCGCCTGCACACCCGCATCCACACCGGCACGTTCGCGGCCGGGCTCGCGCTCGTCGACGCCATCGGGGCGGTGGCCGAGGAGATGGACCACCATCCCGACCTCGACCTGCGTTACGCCCATGTCGACGTCCGGCTGTCCAGCCACGACGCGGGCGGCGTCACCGGGCGCGACCTGCGGCTGGCGCGGGCGGTCACGTCCCTGGCCGCCGACGCCGGGGTGCGCCTCGACCCCGCGTCGGTCTCCGCGCTCGAACTCGGCCTCGACACTCCCGTGCGGGAGACGGTCCGGCCGTTCTGGGGGGCGGTGCTGGCGATGCCCGCCGACGACCGGGGCGACCTGCACGACCCGGCCGGCGCGCTGCCCGGCGTGTGGTTCCAGCCGTCCGGCGACGAGGAGCCCCGCCAGCGCTGGCACCTCGACGTGTGGGTGGAGCCCGCGCAGGTCCAGCCCCGGATCGACGCGGCGCTGGCGGCGGGCGGGCGGCTGGTGCACACCGACGAGGCGCCGCGGTTCTGGGTGCTGGCCGACCCCGAGGGCAACAACGTCTGCCTGTGCACCTGGCAGGAGCGCGACTGAGCCGCGGCGGCGGTCAGCGGGGGCCGTCGGGCAGCCCGGCCCGTGCCTCCGCGAGCAGCTCGCGGGTGCGCGGCAGGCCGGCCAGGCGGGCGGACAGCGCGTCCAGCGTGACTGCCAGCACCCGGGCCGGCGCGCCGCGCGCCGCCAGCACCTCCGCCATCCAGCCGATGAAGGACGTGAACAGGCCGGGGTCGTCGACGTAGGCGGCGGCCTTGAGGTAGTCGACGACGTAGGCGACGTCCTCGGCGGTGTGGCCGGTCGGCTCCTCGCCCCCGGTGACGGGCACGTGCTCGTCCAGCTCCTGCATGACGCCTCTGACCAGCTCGGGCGCCCGGTCGGTGAGCGCCGTGAACTCGGGGCCGGCCAGGTGCGGCGGCCGTCCCGGGCTCAGCCCGGTCGCGGCCCGGCGCGGCGGCCCGGCGTCGAGCAGGTCGGCGGCGGCCCGCGCGTCGGGCGCCCAGGCGTCGGCTCCGAGCAGGCGGGCGTAGCGGCCGTCGGGCCCGAAGGCGGCGCCGCCGACGAGCACGGGCGCGCCCGCCGCCTGGCAGGCGCTGATGGCCGCGTGCGCGGCGGGCAGCCGGGTGGCGAGCGACCCGGACAGCGCGACCGCGGCCGGGGCGGTCCTGTGCACGTGCACGACCAGGTGCGCGGTCGGCACGTGCGCGCCCAGGTAGTCCACCTGCCAGCCGCGCAGCCGGAGCACCTCGGCCAGCAGCCGGGCCGGGAAGGTGTGCCACTCGCCGTCCACGCACGCCACGCTCACCCGCCCCTTGACCGGCGCGACGCGGTGGCCGCGCGCGCCCGGCTCGTGGGCCAGCACGGCCAGCACCCGCTCGTGGACGGCGGTCGCCGTGTGCTCCTGGGCCACGGTGAGCCGGTTGGCCGCCCAGTCCAGGCCCACGCGGGCCTGCGCGACGGCGACGACGTCCAGGAGCATGGTCTCCAGGGGCACGCCGGCGTCCAGACCGGCCCGCGCGGCGTCGATGGCGGCGTACTCGTCGCCGGACGTCGCCGCCGCCCGCAGCGCCTCGACGCAGCGCTCGATCTCGTCCCGCATGCCGGAGGCGCTCACGCCGGAGGACCTCCGGCCGGGCCGTCGGCGGACTCGCGCGGCGCGCCGATGGCGACGATGGCGATGTCGTCGCGCTCCCGCTCGCCCGCCCACTGGGAGGCGAGCATCTGGACGCGTTCGGCCAGCGCGGCGGCCGGCATGCCGACGCACTGCCGCAGCTCCTCGCGCAGCCGGTCGTCGCCGAACATCTCGTCGCCCAGCGGGCCGCCCCTGGCCTCGATGACGCCGTCGCTGTAGAGCAGGCACGTCTCGCCGGGGTCCAGGAGCACCGTCTGGGTGACGCTGGTGATCTGGTCGAGCAGGCCGATCAGGGTGCCTTGGGTGCGGGCGTCCTCCACCCGGCCGTCGTTGCGGACGATCATCGGCGGCGGATGGCCCGCGCTGGTCAGCCGCAGCTCCAGCCGGTGGCCGCGGCGCTCGACCCCGGCCAGCACCAGCGTGACGTAGCGCGGGCTTGGCCCGGCGAGCAGCACCTCGTTGAGCCGTTCCAGCACGCGCTGGTGGTCGTCGGCCAGCGGCAGCAGGGCGCGCAGCGTGTTGCGGATCTTGCCGGTCAGCACGGCGGCCTCCAGCCCCTTGCCCGAGACGTCGCCGAGCACCACCAGCGCCGCCCCGCCCGATCCGGCGACCGGGTGCACGTCGTAGAAGTCCCCGCCGACCAGCGCGCCGTGGCCCGCCGCCCGGTAGCGGGCCGCCACGTCGGCGACGTCGAGGTACGGCGTCATCGGCGGCAGCAGGTCGGCCATCAGCGTCTCGGCGATGGCCCCCTGCTCGGCGTACACGCGGGCGATGGAGATCGCGGTGCCGGCCCGGGCCACGAACAGCCGGGCGAACGCCTCCTCGGCCGGGGAGAAGCCGGCCGCCGAGCGCAGCAGGACCAGCGCCCCCGCGGGCAGGCCGTAGCCGGGCAGCGAGATCACCGCCACGGAACGCGTGTCGTGCCGCCCCTCGCCCAGCACCCAGCCGGGCGCCCGCCCGGGGTCCACCCAGCGGGCGGGCACCGGCGGGAAGGCCCGCAGCGCCTCGGCCAGCCCCGGCATGGACCGCGGATCGATGTCCAGGTTCCGGCGCACGGCCTCGCCGCCGGCCTCGTTGTAGGCGACCTCGTACCGGCGCGGGCCGAACGGCACGACGACCCGGGCGGCGTGGGCGAGGTGCGTGACGGCCAGGCGGGCGACCGCCTCCAGGCAGCGGTCGAGGTTGAGCGAGGACAGCAGCTCGGTGGCCGCCGCCACCATGGACGCGGTCGAGTCCCGCTCGGCCCGCAGCAGCTCCATGGCCCGCTCCCGCGTGGTGACGTCGACCAGCCACCAGGTGACGCGGTCGCGCCCGGCTAGCACGGGGTGGGCCTCGAACACCCGCTCCCCGACCGGTCCCCGCGCGGGCTCGGGCAGGCTCCCGGCGTCGGGCGCGCCTTCGGCGGCGGGCGAGGCGGCCAGGCGGGCGCACAGGTCGTGGTGGGCGCGGGCCAGCCAGTCCGGCGCGATCCGCGGCGCCTCGCCCAGCAGCGACCGGGCGGCGGCGTTCGCCCGCTCGACGGCGCCCGAGGCGTCGGCGACCAGCATCGGGTACGGCGTGTCCTCCCCCAGCATGCCGATCGCGCCCCGTTCGTGATCACCTACGACATTGTCACTCTACTGACGTGACCTGCACGGCTTTCCCGACGCCGAATCGTCTTTGTCGCATTTTTAGCCGCGGCACCCTCGGGGGCACGTCTCCGGACGCGTTTGCCGGAGTGGTCGCCGGGTGGTCTACCGTCTGATCGTGCCCGTCTCACATCATGTCCCCCGCCCGGCCGCGCGCGGCGGGGGCGCGCCATGAGGAACCTGCGGCTGACGGGCGCCTTCCTGTCCCGGTTCCACCATCCGGCGCAGGTCATCGCGACCGGGTTCGCGGCGCTCATCCTGACCGGCACGGCCCTGCTGACCTCGCCGATGGCCACCGCCACGGGCGAGTCGGCCGGCTGGCTGACCGCGCTGTTCACCGCGACGTCCGCGGCCTGCGTGACCGGCCTGGTCGTGGTGGACACCGCCACCCACTGGTCGGTGGCCGGGGAGGTGGTGATCGCCATGCTGGCCCAGGTGGGCGGGCTGGGCATCATGACGATGGCGACGCTGTTCACCGTGCTGGTCGCGGGCCGGCTGGGGCTGCGCGCCCGCATGTTCGCCCAGGCCGAGACCAAGACGCTGAGCATGTCCGACGTCCGGCGCGTGGTGCGCAACGTGGTCATCTTCAGCCTGGTCTCCGAGCTGATCGTCGGCGCCGTGCTCACCGCGCGCTTCGTCACGGGCTACGGCGAGCCGCTGGGCCGGGCGATGTACCTGGGCTGGTTCCACGCGGTGTCGGCGTTCAACAACGCCGGGTTCGCGCTGTGGCCGGACAACCTGATGCGCTTCGTCACCGACGCGTGGATCTGCCTGCCGATCGCGATCGCGGTGATCGTGGGCGGGCTGGGCTTCCCGGTGGTGTTCGAGCTGGCCCGCGCCTGGCGCCGGCCCAGCCGCTGGTCGGTGCTCACCCGGGTCACCGTCGGGGTGACGCTCGTCCTGCTGGCGGTGGGGACGCTGGTCTTCCTGGTGACCGAGTGGCGCAACCCCAGGACGCTCGGCGGGCTCGACGACTCCGGCAAGCTGCTGGCCGCGTTCTTCACCGGGGTCATGCCGCGCTCGGGCGGGTTCAACAGCCTCGACATCGGCCAGCTCTACCCGAGCAGCCTGCTCGCCACCGACCTGCTGATGTTCATCGGCGGCGGCAGCGCAGGCACGGCGGGCGGCATCAAGGTCACCACGTTCGGGCTGCTGGCGTTCATCATCTGGGCCGAGCTGCGGGGCGAGCCCCGGGTGAACATCGGCCACCGGCGCCTGGCCGAGTCCGCGCAGCGCCAGGTCATCTCGATCACCATGATCGGCGTCGTGCTGGTCGCCGTCTCGACCTACCTGCTGCTCGCCATCACGCCCCACAGCCTGGACCAGGTGCTGTTCGAGGTGGTCTCGGCGTTCGGCACGAACGGGCTGTCCACCGGCATCACCGCCGAGACCACGCCCGCCGGGCACCTGCTGCTGGCGGCGCTGATGTTCATCGGGCGCATCGGCCCGCTCACGCTGGGGTCCGCGCTCGCCCTGAAGGAGCGCACCCGCCGCTACGAACTACCCGAGGAACGTGTCATCGTTGGCTGACAAGAAGACAGACCCCGTCGTGGTCATCGGCCTGGGCCGGTTCGGCACCTCGCTCGCCCTGGAGCTCACCCGGCGCGGCACCGAGGTCCTGGCCATCGACAACCGGCCGAAGGTCGCCCAGAGCCTGGCCGGGCAGATCACCCACATCGCCACCGCCGACTCCACCGACCTGGAGACGCTGCGCCAGCTCGGCGTGCCCGACTTCTACCGGGCGGTCGTGGCCATCGGCGGCGACCTGGAGGCCAGCATCCTGACCACGTCGCTGCTGATCGAGCTGGAGATCGACGACATCTGGGCCAAGGCCGTCAGCCGCCAGCACGGCCGGATCCTCGGGCGCATCGGCGCCCATCACGTCGTCTTCCCCGAGCACGACATGGGCGAGCGGGTGGCCCACATGGTGACCGGCCGGATGCTGGACTTCATGCAGGTGGACGAGAACTTCGCGATGGCCAAGACCCGCCCGCCCAAGGAGTACATCGGGGTGCCGCTCGGCCGTTCCAACCTGCGCCGCAAGCACGGCGTCACCGTGGTGGCGGTCAAGAGCGCGGAGGAGGAGTTCACCTACGCCGGTTCCGACACCGAGCTGGCGTACGGCGACGTGATCATCGTCTCCGGCCGCACCGAGGACGTCGAGCGCTTCGCCGACCTGACCTAGCCGGGCGGCCGGGGGCGGTCGTCGGCGGGGCCCAACGAGGCGGGCCGATGTTGGCCGGTGCGACAGGCCCGTCCGCGTCGTGGTTGACGATGATGGGCGGTCCGTCCGACCGGAGGCAGCCACCATGACACCACGCCGTACCCCGTCCGACCGGGCCCGCGAGGCCGCGATGATCGCCGACATCGAGCGGCTCGTACGCTGCGAGTCGCCGTCCGGCGACCTGGCCGCGGTCGCCCGCAGCGCCACGGCCGTGGCCGGGCTGGGCGCGGCCCGCCTGGGGGCCGAGGCCGAGCGCGTGGTCATCGACGGGCGCACCCACCTGCGGTGGCGGTTCGGCGGCGAGCCCCGGGTGCTGCTGCTCGGCCACCACGACACGGTGTGGCCGGTCGGCTCGCTGGAGCGGCACCCGTTCGAGGTGCGCGACGGGGTGCTGCGCGGGCCGGGCTGCTTCGACATGAAGGCCGGGCTGGTGATGGCCTTCCACGCGCTGGCGGCGCTGGACGACCTGGACGGCGTGACCGTCCTGGTCACCGGCGACGAGGAGCCCGGCTCCCCCACCTCGCGGCGGCTGGTCGAGGACGAGGCCCGCGGCTGCGCGGCGGCGCTGGTCCTGGAGGCCGCCGGTCCCGGCGGGGCGCTCAAGACCGAGCGCAAGGGCGTCTCCCGGTACGAGGTGCTGGTGCGGGGCCGGGCCGCGCACGCCGGGCTGGAGCCGGAACGCGGCGTGAACGCGACGGTCGAGGTGACCCACCAGGTCGCGGCCGTGGCGGCGCTGGCCGATCCCGCGCTGGGCACGACCGTCACCCCGACCCGCCTGGAGGCGGGCACCACGGTCAACACGGTGCCCGCGCGGGCCCGCTTCGACGTGGACGTACGGGTCAGGGACGCCCGCGAGCAGGACCGGGTGGACGCGGCGATGCGCGGGCTGCGGCCGGTGCTGCCCGGGGCGGGCGTCACGGTCGGCGGCGGGCCGAACCGGCCGCCGCTCCCGGCGTCGGCGTCGAAGGACCTGTTCGAGCGGGCGTGCCGGCTCGCCGACGCCCTCGGGATCGGCCCGCTGGCCGCGGTCGCCGTGGGCGGGGCCTCCGACGGCAACATCACCGCCGGGACGGGCACCCCCACCCTGGACGGCCTGGGCGCGGTCGGCGGCGGCGCGCACGCCGACGACGAGCACGTGCTGGTCGCCGAGCTGCCGGGCCGCACCCGGCTGCTGACGGCCCTGGTCGCCGACCTGCTGGCCGCAGCGCGGTGACCGCTCCTCACAAGGGCACCCGGGACGCTGTTGTCCGGGCGGACGAACCGGACGCCGCCGCCCGGTGCTCGCCGACCAGCTACGGGACGAAGGCGGCTGCGACCATGACCGGCGTGACTGATCTCATCCGTGACCGTCGCGACTCCCGGCCCGTCGAGGCCGCGTGCGCCGCGGCGCAGGCCGCCGCCGACGGCGCGGGCATCGACATCCGCCCCCTGGACAGCGTCGGCGAGCTGGAAGCCGTCCGCCGCCTGTACGAGCACATCTGGCGCACCGGCGAGAACAACCCGCCGGTGACGGCCGACATGTTGCGCGCGATGTCGAAGGCGGGCAGCTACGTGAGCGGCGCCTTCGACGGCGACCGGATGGTGGGCGCGTGCTTCGGCTTCTTCTCGCCGCCGGCGCGCGCCGCCCTGCACAGTCACATCGCCGGCGTGGTGGCGGGCATGCAGGGCCGCAACGTCGGGTTCGCCATGAAGCTGCACCAGCGGGCCTGGGCGATGCTGCGCGGCGTCGGCGAGATCTGCTGGACCTACGACCCGCTGGTCCGCCGCAACGCCTACTTCAACCTGGCCAAGCTGGGCGCCGACCCGGCCGAGTACCTGCCGGACTTCTACGGCCCCATGGACGACGACATCAACCGCGCCGACGCCACCGACCGCGTCCTGGTCCGCTGGCGGCTGGAGACGCCCGTCGTCGAGGCGGCCTGCGCGGGCCGCCCGGCCGTGGCGGACGCGGCGGCGGCGCGGGCGGCGGGCGCGGCCGTGGCGCTGGAGGCGTCGGCGGCGGGCGGGCCGCTGGTCCGGTACGCCGGCGCGGCCACCGTCCTGGTCGGCGTGCCCGGCGACGTCGAGGCGATGCGCGAGAGCGACCCGGCCCGCGCCGCCGACTGGCGCAGGGCACTGCGGGACGTACTGGGCGAACTGCTCGAACAGGGCGGCCGGGTACGCGGCTTCGACCGGACAGGCTGGTACATCGTGGACAGACAGGAGACGGAGTGAAGATCACCGGTGTGGAGGTCCGCACGGTCGAGATGCCGCTCGTGACGCCGTTCCGCACGTCGTTCGGCACCGAGACGGTGCGGCGGGCGGTGCTGGTGCGGGTCGTCACCGGCGAGGCCGAGGGCTGGGGCGAGTGCGGCGCGGGCACGGCGCCCCTGTACTCCTCGGAGTACACCGACGCCGCCGCCGACGTGCTGGCCCGCTTCCTGGTCCCGGCGCTGGCCGGCGTGGCCGACCTGGACGCCCACAAGGTCGCCCCGGCGCTGGCGGCGTTCAAGGGGCACCGGATGGCCAAGGCCGCCCTGGAGACCGCCGTCCTGGACGCGGACCTGCGCGCCCGCGGCGTCCCGCTGGCCCACGCGCTCGGGGCGGTGCGCGACAGCGTGCCGTGCGGGGTGTCGGTGGGCATCACCGGGTCGATCCCGGCGCTGCTCGACGCCGTCGCCGAGTACCTGGACGCGGGCTACCTGCGGATCAAGCTGAAGATCGAGCCCGGCTGGGACGTCGAGCCGGTCCGGGCCGTGCGCGAGCGGTTCGGCGACGTCCCGCTCCAGGTGGACGCCAACACCGCGTACGGGCGCGGCGACGCCCGGCACCTGGCCGGGCTGGACCCGTTCGGCCTGCTGCTGATCGAGCAGCCGTTCGCGCAGGACGACCTGCTCGGGCACGCCCGGCTGGCCGAGCGGATCACGACGCCGATCTGCCTGGACGAGTCGATCGTCTCGGCTCGCGCCGCCGCCGACGCCATCGCGCTCGGGGCCTGCCAGGTGGTCAACATCAAGCCGGGCCGGGTCGGCGGCCATCTGGAGGCCCGGCGCATCCACGACGTGTGCGCCGCGCACGACGTCCCGGTGTGGTGCGGCGGCATGCTGGAGACCGGCGTGGGCCGGGCCGCCAACGTGGCGCTCGCCGCGCTGCCCGGGTTCCTGCTGCCCGGCGACACCTCGGCCTCCGACCGCTACTACCGCACCGACCTGACGCCGCCGTTCCGCCTGGTGGACGGCCATCTCGCCGTGCCGACCGGCCCGGGGATCGGCGTCGCCCCGATCCCGGAGGTGCTGGAGGAGGTCACCGTCGCCAGGACGTGGGTGCCGATGCCGTCCTGAGCCGTTGGTCCGTCCCGACAGATCAGCCGGTGGCATTTCGTCGTCCTGGACGAAGGATGGGCCACCGGGGCGGCGCTAGCTTCGGGAGCGTGCTTGTCCCCGTGACCGGCCTCCCGCGTGCCAGCCTGGGCCGCGTCCTGGAGGAACTCGGTACCACCCTGCTCCAGGTCGTCTGCGGCGACGCCGGGCTCGCCCGCGACATCGGCGGCGTCGTCATCCACGACCCGCTCGACGAGCCCGAGCTGCCGGCCGACGCGCTGGTCCTCGGCGTCGGCCTGCACGACCCGGCCGAGATCGCCCAGGTGGTGACCCGGCTCGGGCGGCACGGCGCCGCCGCGCTGGTCGTCCGGGCGCCCGTCGTCGCCGACGAGCGGCTGGTCGCGGCGGCGGGCCGGGCGGGCGTGGCGGTGCTGGCCTTCGCCCGCGGAGCGTCCTGGACGCACCTGGCCGGCATGCTGCGCGAGCTGACCTCCGACGGCGGCCGGCTCGGCCCCGACGCCCACGCCTCGGGCCGGATCGGGTCCGGCGACCTGTTCGCCGTGGCCAACGCCATCGCCGCGCTGCTCGACGCGCCCGTCACCATCGAGGACCGCCACTCGCGGCTGCTGGCCTTCTCCAGCCGCCAGGAGGACACCGACACCTCCCGCGTGCGGACGATCCTGGGCCGCCAGGTCCCGGAGCAGTACACCCGCATCCTGGAGGAACGCGGCGTCTTCCAGGCGATCTACCGCAGCGACCGGCCCGTCTTCGTGGCGCCCCTGCCCGACCCCGAGGGCCGGCAGCCGCCCGCGCTGCCCCGGGCGGCGATCGCGGTGCGCGCCGGCGACGAGATCCTCGGCACGATCTGGGTCGTCGTCCCCGAGCCGCTGGGCGAGGAGCGCGCCCAGGCGCTCTACGAGGCGTCCAAGCTGGTCGCGATGCACATGGTGTGGCAGCGCGCCGACGCCGACATGGAACGGCGGCTGCGGGCCGAGCTGCTGGGCACCGCGCTGGAGAGCGGGCCCGGCTCCCTGGAGGCCGCCCGCCGCCTGGGGCTGAAGGACGAGCCCGCGGTCGTCCTCGCGCTCACCGTCGTCGGCCCGCCGGGCGAGAGCCCGCTGCCCGCCCAGCTCGCCGCCGAGCGCAAGCGGCTGGCCGACGCCTTCGCCATGCACCTGTCGGCCGTGCACCCGCGGGCCGCCGCCGCGCTGGTCGGCGACGTCGCCTACGGCATCCTGCCACTGCCGCAGAACCGGCAGGACGCCGACGAGCGCGCGGTCCTGGTGGCCACCGAGTTCCTGGCCCGGGTCGGCTCCCGCCTGCGCCCGCTGGTCGGGGTGGGCCGGCCGGCCGGGGACATCTCGGCCCTGGCCCGCTCGCGTTCGGGCGCCGACCGGGCGCTGCGCGTGCTGCGCTCGGGCGCCGCCGGACGCCAGGTGGCCCGCCTGGACGACGTGCACGTGGACGCGCTGCTGCTGGAGCTGGCCGACCTCGTGCCGCGCGGCGACGTCCCGAGCGGGCCGATCGCCCGGGTCGTCGCCTATGACCGGGAGCACCAGACGAGCCTGGTCGAGACGCTGGACGCCTGGCTCGACGCCTTCGGCGACGTCTCGGTGGCCGCCGCCGCGATGTTCGTCCATCCCAACACGTTCCGCTACCGGCTGCGGCGCGCGGCCGAGGTGGGCCGGATCGACCTCGGCTCCCCGGACGCGCGCCTGTCGGCCATGCTGCAGCTGCGCCTGATGTCGATCAGGTCCGCGCCGGACGACTGACCGGGCCGCGCAGGCCGAGCGTGCCGATGAGGAAGGCCAGCCATTCGGCGTCCTGGGCGACCGCCACGTCCTGGGGGGTGGCCGCGCCGTGCCCGGCGTCGTCGAAGACGTGCAGCAGGACGGGCTCGTCCCCCTGCTGGGCCGCCTGGAGGCGGGCGGCGAACTTGCGCGCGTGCCAGGGACGGCAGCGCGGGTCCGTCGCCCCGGCCTGGAGGTAGACCGCGGGGAAGACGCCGGGGCGCACCCGCTCGTACGGCGACATCCGCAGCAGCCGCCGGACCTCCTCGGGGTCGTCCGGGTCCGCCCACGCCTTGCGGATGACGAAGTCGAGGTACGGGTCGCGGGTGCCGCCGATCAGGTCCAGCAGCGGCGCCCGCGGCAGGACGGCCCGCCACAGCTCGGGCCGGGTGGTGACGGCGATCCCGCACATGAGCCCGCCGTCGGAGCCGCCGGTCAGCGCCAGCCGGTCGGCGGCCGTCACGCCCTCGGCGATCAGGTGCTCGGCGACGGCCACCAGATCGGAGTCGCGGACGTGCCGCCGCTCCCGGTGCGCGGCCCGGTACCAGTCCCCGCCGAACTCGCCGCCCCCGCGCAGGTACGCCTGCACCAGCACGCCCCCGGCGGCGACGAACGCGGCCAGGTCCGGCTGGTACTGGGGAAGGAGCGGCACGTTGGCCGCCCCGTACGCCGAGACGAGCACCGGCGCGGGCCGCGCCGGGTCGAGACCGGCCGGGCGCACCACGTGGTACGGCACCGCGACCCCGTCGGCCGCCACCGCCTGCCCCTCCGCCACCTCGGCGTCGAGCGTGACCGCCGGGGCCGACAGGGTGTGCGGCGCGCCCTGGCCGGGCCGGTGCCGGTAGACGCCCCAGGAGCTGGTCAGCGTGGAGAAGGCGAAGACGAAGTCGGCCGCGGGCACGCCGGTGGCCAGGGCGGTCAGGGCGAAGAAGGGGGCGGCGAGCGCGCCCCGGCCGGGCAGCGGCACCTCGCCGGCGACGGCGCCCGCGCGGTCGAGGATCCGCACCCGGGCGAACGTCCGGTCGAACTCGCTGAGGTACAGGTGCTCGCCGACCGGCGTGAGCGAGCGCAGCACGGTCTCGCCCTCGGGCACCAGCTCCGTCCATCCCGACGGGTCGTCCGGGTCGGCGGCGTCGAGCGGGATGGCGACCACCCGGCCGCGCGGCGCGCCGACGTCGGTCACCGCCACGTAGCGGTCGCCGACGACGTGGCCGGCGACCGTGCCGGCGCAGCGGGTGACGAAGGGCCGCCACGCCGACCCGGGCACGGACAGGTCGCGGACGGCGCACGGGATCGGGCTGCCCACCCGGTGCGCGGCCACGGCCCAGCGGCCGTCCGGGGAGAACTGGACGAGCGTGTACTCCCGCGAGCCGGCCGGGACCGGGATCGGCTCCACGACGGTCTCCCCCGGCGTCCCGAGGCGGTGGGTGAAGACCGCCTGCCGGAACTCCTCCGGCGGGCCGGTGAGCGCGAGGAAGGAGAAGCCGCCGCTGTCGGGCGTCCAGGAGACGCCGCCGGCCCACGCGCTGTGCAGGACCTGGGCGGGCGCGTCGAGCGTGCGGCCGGTGTCGACCTCGACGAGCCGGATGGTGTTGTGCTCGCTGCCGTCGACGCACACGCCGAGGGCCAGGACGCGGCCGTCCGGGGAGGGCGCCAGCCAGGACAGCACCGCGTCCCGCGTGCCGCCGAACTGCGCCAGGTCGGCCACCGTCCGGCCGGGGCCGTAGGGCTGGTCGGCGACGACCACGGTGGCCGCCGTCCCGCCGGGCGGGGTGACCGGGCGGAACCAGCGGCCGGCCGCATACTTGGGCAGCGGCGGGCGGGAACCGGCGTCGAAGGCCAGGATCAGCTCCCGGACGGCCGCCGGGTCCTGCCCGTCGTAGGCGACGGCGGCGGCCAGCTCGGCCTGCCGCCGCTGCCACCGCCGCACCTCGGGCGTCTCCTCCTCCAGCCACCGGTACGGATCGGGCACGCGGACGCCCGCGACGTCCTCGACGACCTCGACGGTGCGCGCGGGCGGATAGGCGAGCGGATAGGAGAGGGTCACGACAACTCCGGCGATTCAGGACGGGCGGGACTGGCGGGACGGGCGGCGTCGAACTCGGCCTGGAGCCGTTCGAACGCGCCGGGGACCCGGCCGACCCGGCGGACGTGGATCAGGGCGTCGTAGGCGGCCGGGAAGTCGTCCACCGGGTCGAGGCCGCCGCCGGCGAGCGTGCCGTCGATCCCGTCGAACAGCTCCCCCGGCGCGCGGCGCAGGTCGACGACGGTCACGGGCGGGCCGAGGCGGTCGAGCGGCGCCTCCACGCAGTTAAGCGGCAGGGTGCGCGCCTCCAGCGAGACGTCGCAGTCGAACGGCCGCGGGGAGCGCTGCGTGAAGCGCACCTCCGGGCCGGAGCCGTAGGTCGTGCCGACGACGACCAGGCCGTCTCCCAGGGACGCGGCGAGCATGCCGCCCAGCGTCGGCCGGCCGTGGAAGGGCGAGCGCCGGACGTGGGAGTTGTGGGCGCTGACGACGATCCGCTCCTCCCGTTCGAGCACCCATTCCACGGTCTCGGCCATGAACCGGTCCCGGGGATACGGCAGGCCCGCCGGCACGGCCTCCCCCGCCTCGGCCTCGTCGGCGAACGCCTGGAGGGAGGCGGCGCACCGGCGCAGCACCGGGTCCTGCGACCGGAGGGCGCGCCCGGCCAGCTCGCGCAGCCCCGCGATCAGGCGGGCCCGGCCGGCCGGGGGCATGGCCGCGTACCGGACCGCCGCCTCGGTCCGGCCGCCCAGGTCGCTCAGGATCAGCAGCTCCTCGTCGCCCGGCCCGGCCGGCATGCGGTCCAGGCACGCGCGCACCGCCGGGCCGGGCGAGGTGGACGAGCCGGGCAGGTCCATCCCGTAGAAGGAGACCTGCGCCGGGCCCGCCGAGTTGCGGCGGCGCATCCAGCGAAGCTGCCGCCGCATCGGCTCGCACTCGCCGAACCGGTAGGTGATGCCGTCGCGGGCGACCGTCGCCGCCGCGCCGGGCCCGCCGTGGACCCAGGCGTCCACGGCCAGCCCCTCGGCGAAGCCGGACTCCATCACGAACGCCGAGAACCCCAGCTCGCGGACGAGGATGCGGAACAGCCGGTCCTTGAGCCGGTAGAACTCGGTGACGTTGTGCGCCCCCTCGCCGACGGCCACCACGCGGGCGTCGCCGACCAGCTCGCGCAGCGTGCGGGCGTCCGCGACGGCGGCGGCGGCCGGGTCGAGGTGGCGCAGCGGCCGGGCGAAGGCGTCGGGCGTCATGCGTGGAAGTACCACAGTTCGGGCGTGTACAGGTAGCTGAGCAGGGCCCGGAACGACGACTGCGGGCCGGACAGCGTGTCCTTCCACACGACCAGGGTGTGCGGGGTCGGGAAGAACAGCACGGGCAGTTCCTGGGCGATTCTGGTCACCTCGGCCGACAGGGCCCCGGCGTCGGCGCCGAAGGTCGAGGCGTCGATGAGCCGGTCCACCTCGTCGTCGCGGTAGCCGCCGAGGTTGAAGCTGCCCTTGGCGTTGAACACGGTGTTGCTGCTGGGGTAACCGGCCGCCAGGTAGAGCGGTCCGTAGTCCTGCATCGCCCACTCGTTCTTGTTCGCGGGGGCGAAGGTGTTGCCGTAGTTGGCGTACATGTAGGTGAGGGACTTGGTGACGATCTTGACCTCGATGCCGAGCTTCTTGGCCGCCGAGGCGAAGGCGACGTCCCGGGCGCCGACGTAGGCGGGGGTGTTCGCGGAGGCCAGGGTGAAGCTGATCTTCTGGCCGCGCGGGATGCCGGCGCCGCACTCGCCCGGCCCGGTGCCGGGCCGCACGCAGGTGGTGGAGCCGTTCTGGACCACCTGCCAGCCGTTGTCGGTGAGCAGCTTGGCCGCCGCCGCCGGGTCGTGCGGGTACGGCGGCGCGTCGCCGAACGCCGGCGGGTACGGCGAGCCGCTGCCCGCGGTGCTGTAGTTGGGCGAGCCCGCGCCGTTGTAGATGCCCCGGCCGGCGATGTAGCCCGGCTGGTCGATCAGGCGCTGGAGGGCCTGCCGGACGTACGGCTGGGCGATGATCTTGTCGAAGCCGTTCACGGTGTTGCCGAAGTTGATGGTCAGCGAGTCGAAGCGGGCGGGCGCGGGCGCGCCGTAGACGTTGAACCCCTTGGCCTTCAGCGCGCCGATCTGCGTGATGAAGCTGGAGTCGAGCGTGCCGACGGTCAGGTTCCCCGCCTTGAACTGGTTGAGCACCGCGGCGGCCGAGGTGAACGCCTTGAAGTCGACCTGGTCGAGCCGCGAGTCGCCGGGCCCGCTGTAGGACTCGTTGGGCGCCAGCGAGAACGAGCCGGTCGTCGGGTCGAAGCTCTTGAGCCGGTACGGGCCGTTGACCACCTGCCACAGCGGGTTGGTGGCGAACGTGGACTGCGACTCCGACTCCTTGGTGAGGTACTTGTAGATCGCCGTGGCGTTCTTCGGCTTGCTGTAGTCGAGGTGCGGGCCGCCCGCGCGGTCGATGTCCCACGCCTTGGACGGCATCACGTACAGCAGCGTCAGCATCGACATCAGGTACGACGGGTTGTAGGCCGTCTCCAGTTCGAGGGTCAGCGTGCCGGGCGCGGCGGCCTTGGCGGTGACCCCGTCGGGGAACTGGCCCGGGGTGTAGAAGCTCCAGTTGGCCGGGCTCTCCGCGAGCGCCGCCTTGAGCAGCGTCAGGGAGAAGACGACGTCACCGGCGGTGACCGGGTTGCCGTCGGACCACTTGTAGTCCTTCATCTTGATGGTCACGGTCTTGCGGTCGGCGCTGTAGGCGGGGGGCTCGGCCAGGCTCAGCTCGGCGTCGGCCACCTGGTCGCCCTCGCCGCTGGGCCGGTAGAGGGAGCGCCACATCAGGCCGCGGGCGATGACGGTCCCGTTGGCGGCGGCCGGCGGGTAGGGGTAGATGTAGTTCGGGCTGAGGCCGGGGGTCAGCGCGACGGTGACCGTGCCGCCGTCCTTGGGCTTGCCCGACTGCGCCGGCTGGCTGGCGTAGGCCGCGGCGGGGTCCTTCGCGGCGTCCCCGCCGCCGGTGCACGCTGTGGCGAGCATCGCCACCGCGGCGGCGAGCGCCACCGCCAGGCGTGCTCGCCGCTGTCCGGACACGTGCGTCATTGCAGGCTCCCTACATGTGGGGGTGAAGATGCGCGACGAGGTTCCATCAGTCGGCCTGCCGCCCGACGGCGTCGCGCAGGGCGTCGGCGAGCAGGTTGAGCGCGAGCACCGTCAGGACGATGCAGCCCCCGACCGGGTAGATCAGCCACCAGTAGTCGGCCGAGATGTAGGCGACGCCGCCGGCGAGCTGGCTGCCCCAGTCCTCGGTCGGGTACGTCAGCCCGAACCCGAGGAAGCCCAGCGCCGCCACGACGAGGATCGCGTCGGCGACCTGGAACGTGATGTTGACGATGATCACGCCGAGCGCGTTCGGGATCAGGTGGGTGAGGATGAGCCGCCGGCGGGAGGCGCCCATCACCCGCGCGGCCAGCACGAACTCCCGCACCCGCAGCGTCAGCACCTCGCCGCGGACCAGCCGGGCCGACACCAGCCAGGAGAACCCGCCGATGACCAGGCTCAGCGACAGCGCGTCGGCGTGGAAGCGGGCCGACAGGATGAGGACGAAGAACAGGAACGGGACCGAGAGCATGACGTCGACCAGCCGCATGAGGAACCCGTCCACGACGCCTCCGGCCAGGCCCGCGACGGCGCCGTACAGGGTGCCGATCGCGGTGGCGAACAGGGCGGCGAGCAGGCCGATCTGCAGCGACAGGCGGCCGCCGGCCATCAGCCGGCCGAGCACGTCGAAGCCGTTGGCGTCCGTGCCGAGCGGATGGCCGGGGCCGGGCGGCAGGGCCGCGTTGACCAGGTCCACGTCGATCTGGTTGGTGGGGTGGAGCAGCGGCCCGAGGAAGCAGAACCCGGCGATCAGCAGCAGGAGCAGGCCGCCGGTCAGGCCGAGCGGGCTGCGCCGGAGCCCGCGCAGCACCCGGCGCCGGTCCCGCGCCGGGACGGTCTCGGCCTCCGGCGTGGCCTCCACGTTCTGTGTGGTCATTTCGTCAGCTCGATTCGGCGGTCGGCGGCGGCGACCACGAGGTCGGCGACGAAGTTGCCGGCCACGGTCAGGACGCCGCCGACGAGGGTGTAGGCGAGCAGCACCGGATAGTCCTCGCGTTGCAGGCTGTTGAGGAACAGCAGGCCGAGGCCGGGATAGTTGAACAGCGACTCGACGATCAGGTTGCCCGCCAGGAGGGTGGGGATGAGCGTGCCGACCAGGGTGACCAGCGGCAGGCAGGCGTTGCGCAGCAGGTGGCGCAGCAGGATCAGCCGCTCGGGCAGGCCCTTGGCCCGCGCCACCCGGATGTAGTCCTGGCCGAGCTGGTCCAGGGCCGAGGAGCGCTGGTACTGCGCGAACACCGCGACGCTGGCCGCGGCCAGCGTGATGACCGGCAGCGCCATCGCCCGCGGATCGGTGAGCACGACCCAGGGCGAGTGCGACTGGGACGCCTCGGCCGGGAAGATCGGCAGCGCCTGGCTGAAGACGGCGATGAGGATCAGCCCGAGCAGGAACGACGGCGTCGCGTAGAGCACGTACGAGACCGCCGTGAGCAGCCGGTCGGCGACGCTGTTGCGCCGGACCGCCTGGAGCACGCCGAGGGGCACGGCGATCACCAGCGCGAGCGCCAGTCCGGCCGCGGAGAGCATCGCGCTGCGGCCGGCGTTCTGCCCGAGCAGGGTGGCCACGTTCTCGTTCAGCTTGTACGACCTGCCCAGGTCTCCCCGGGCGAGCCGGCCCAGGTAGCCGACGTACTGGGCGAGGACCGGGCGGTCGTACCCGTGCTGCCGGTTGAAGTCGGCGACCGCCTCGGGCGAGGCGCGCTGGCCCAGGACCACCCGCCCCGGGCTGTCCGAGACGAGGTGCAGCAGCAGGAACACCACCGCGGAGATGCCGAGCAGGACGACGACCGAGATCGCCAGGCGCCGGACGACGTACCAGGTCATGACCGGGAGGCTCCCTTCAGCGGGGTGGCCGCGGGTTCGAGCGGCTGGAGCGGGTGGTGGCAGGCGACCTGGTGGCTGCCGGTGACCGGCCGCGGGAGGGGCTCGGCCTGGGCGCACAGGTCGTCTGCCAGGGCGCAGCGGGTGCGGAAGCGGCAGCCGCTGGGCGGGTCGATCGGGCTCGGCAGCTCGCCTCGCACGCGTTCGCCGCGCGGCTGCCGGGCCTGCGGGTCCGCGTCGGGGACGGCGGCCAGCAGGCCGGCGGTGTAGGGGTGGGCGGGGGCGCCGTACACCTCTTCGGTGGTGCCGGTCTCGACCAGCTTGCCCAGGTACATGACGCCGACCCGGTCGGCCAGGTACCGCACGACGGCGAGGTCGTGCGAGATCACCACGCTGCTGAGGCCGCGTTCGAGCTGGATCGCGCGCATGAGGTTGAGCACCTGGGAGCGGATGGAGACGTCCAGGGCGCTGACCGGCTCGTCGGCGACCAGCACCGCCGGGTCCAGGGCCAGGGCGCGGGCCAGGTTCACCCGCTGCCGCTGCCCGCCGGACAGCTCGTGCGGGTAGCGCTCCATGACGCCCGCGGGAAGGCCGACGTCCCGCAGCAGCTCGCGGGCGCGGGCCGTGCGGTGGGCGCGGTCGCCCGCGCCCTGGATCGCCAGGGGCTCGCGCAGGATCGTGCCGATGCGCATGCGGGGGTCGAGGGCGGCGCCGGAGTCCTGGAACATCATCTGCAGCCGGCTCCGGCGCGGGCCGAGCGCCCGCGCGCCCATCCGGCTGACCGGCTCGCCGTCGAAGATCACCTCGCCGGAGGTGGGCCGGTCGAGGGCGACGAGCATCCTGCCCAGCGTGGACTTCCCGCACCCCGACTCGCCGACCAGCCCGAACGTCTCCCCCGCAGCAACCTCGAAGCTCACGCCGGAGACCGCCTTGAGGGTGCGGCGCGCGCCGAACAGGCCCCTGCCGCCGACCGGGTACTCGCGCCTGAGGTCGGCGACGCGCAGCCGCGGCGCGCGCTCCGAGGACGCCGGCGGCTCCACCGGGCGGGCGCGGAAGCGGCTCACGACCCGGTCGGCCGGTCCGGTGGCCGGGTGGTGGCAGGCATACAGGTGCCCGCCGTCCTCGGTCACGGGGGCCGGACGCTCCTCGCGGCACCGGTCGGTAGCGGCGTCGCAGCGCGGCGCGAACGGGCAGCCGGGCCCGGCCGCGGTCAGGTCGGGCGGCGCGCCGGGGATGCTGAACAGCCGCTCGTCCCGGTCGTGGGTGAGCGAGGGGATCGAGGCCAGCAGCGCGTGCGTGTAGCGGTGGCGGGTCCGGGCGAAGAGCACGGGGGTGGGGGCGGTCTCGGCCAGGCGGCCGGCGTACATGACGCCGACGCGGTCGGCGTGCCGGGCGATGACGCCCATGTCGTGGGTGATGAGGATCATCGACATGCCGAGCCGGGACCGCAGGCCGTCCAGGAGGTCGAGGATCTCGGCCTGGATGGTGACGTCGAGCGCCGTGGTGGGCTCGTCGGCGATGACCACCCGCGGCTCGCAGGCCAGCGCCATCGCGATCATCACGCGCTGCCGCATGCCGCCGGAGAGCTGGTGCGGGTAGTCGTCCATGCGCTCGGCCGGGCGGGGCAGGCCGACCAGGGCGAGCACCTCGGCGGCGCGTTCGCGGGCGGCCCGCCTGGAGGCGCCGTGGTGCAGCCGGACCGGCTCGGCGACCTGGTCGCCGATGCGCCGGGTCGGGTTCAGCGCCGTCAGCGAGTCCTGGAACACCATGGCGATCTCGTTGCCGCGCAGGGCCCGGTAGCGCGCGGCGGGCAGGCCGACCAGTTCCTCGCCGCCGAAGTCGATCGAGCCGCCGGTCACCCGGCCGCCGGCGGGCAGCATGCCCATGATCGCGAGACCGGTCATGGACTTGCCGGACCCGGTCTCGCCGACGATCCCCAGGGTCTCGCCGCGGTTCAGCACCAGACTGACGTCCGAGACCGGGCGGACGACCCTGTCGCCGCGCCGGATCTCGACCGACAGATCCCGGATCGCCAGCACGCGATCGCTCTCCAAATCCATCCGACGATAGTGGGACCCGCGTCCCCGGCGGTGTTCGTCGCGGACATCGAACGTTGGGGCCGGGGTTCGTCCGGGCGGACCAACTGATCAGCGCGGCGCGGAGCCGGGGGCGGGCATGACGACGGCCCGCCGGCGCGGGAGCGCCGGCGGGCCGTTGTGGGTGCGGTGGTTCAGCCGGACGTGCGGCGGTCGGCGCGGCCGTCGTGCAGGTAGAGGGCGCGGCCGGTCCCGTCGTCGCCGAGGAAGGCGATCGGCGCGTGCGCGCCGCGCTCGGGTTCGAGGGGGATCAGCACGTCGTCGCGCCAGGCGGCCAGCTCGGTGCGGTACGGCACCTCGTCCAGGTCGGCGGTGATGCCCACGGGCGTCCGGCGCAGCCACAGCCGTCCGGCGCCGTCCACGGTCACCTCCGTCTCGCAGGTGCTCGACGTGTACGTGCCGGCGTACCGGGCGGCGTTCGCGGGCGGGACGGGGGCCGGGCCGGGCGCCGGGGGCGCGGGCGGCTCGACCCCGGCCAGCTCGCCCAGAACGCGGCCGGTGATCTCGGCGAACACGGGCCGCGTCCGGCCGCCGTTGGCGACGACGACCACCGCCACGTCGCGCCCCGGCGCCACGCGCAGGCACGCCGACTGGCCGACGGTGCTGCCGTCGTGGCCGAAGACCGCCCCGCCGGGCCACTCGAAGAGCTCCCAGCCCAGGCCCCAGGCCGTGCCCTGGGCGAAGTCGGGCAGGGCGACCTGCGGCCGCCGCATCTCCGCGACGCTCTCCGCGCTCAGCACGCGGGCGCCGTCCGGGCCGACGCCGCCGGCGAGGTGCATGCGCGCGAAGGCCAGCAGGTCACGCGGCGGCATCGCCAGCATCGACCCGGCGGGCGCGTTCGAGCGGGCCAGCGCCCACACCGGGGTCGGCCGGTACGGGCCGTCCGGCGTGCGCTGGACGTGGCCGACCGCGGTGCGGTGCACGATGGCCTCGTACGGGTCGCAGGCGGCGTGGGTCATGCCGAGCGGCGTGAGCAGGTGGTCGCGCAGGCACGCGTCGAACGGCTTGCCCCGCACGACCTCGATGATCCGGCCCAGCACGCAGTAGCCGGCGTTGTTGTAGGAGAACATCTCGCCGGGCTCGAACAGCTGCGGCACGTCGTGCAGGACGTCCAGGAACCGTTCGACGCAGTCGTCGCCCTTGCCGGTGTCGGTGAAGACGTCCCCCTCGAAGCCCGCGACGTGGCACATGAGCTGCCGCGCGGTGATCCGCCGGGCGGCCCGCTCGTCACCGATCCGGAACGCCGGGAGGCAGTCGCGCACGGGCGCGTCCAGGTCGAGCCGGCCCTCGTCGGCCAGTTGCATGGCCAGCGTCGCGGTCAGCACCTTGGTGATCGAGCCGATCTGGAACAGGGAGCCGGGGGTCGCCTCGACGCCCGTCGCCGTGCTCAGCGTCCCGGCCGCGACCTCGACCGTCCGGCCGCCCGCGTGGACCGCCACGGCGGCCCCGGGCACCTCGTTC
This sequence comes from Nonomuraea sp. NPDC049646, assembly GCF_044465525.1. Taxonomy (NCBI): domain Bacteria; kingdom Bacillati; phylum Actinomycetota; class Actinomycetes; order Streptosporangiales; family Streptosporangiaceae; genus Nonomuraea; species Nonomuraea sp. NPDC049646. The sequence continues at coordinate 450,308 of NZ_JBITLU010000001.1, forward strand.
TCGGCGAGCAGCCCCGCCAGCCGGTGACGCAGCCACGCATCGATCTCCTCCAGCTCCGGCACCGGTGTCCCCCCTGGTCGACTGCGCCCGACCCTAGAGCCGGCGGGGACCGCCCGGTTCGTTCACCGCCACTATGACGGCCGCGGTTCTTCGTCGGAACGACCCAGACCGATGTGTTCTATGACAGATATTTCAGTATTGCCTGACTCGCTGTCATATGCGATGTTCCGCTCACAAGCCGCATGAGCGCAGCTCATGTCACCCCCGGAGAAAGGCGTTTCCATGCGTCGAATCTCAACCCTGTTAGCCCTGGCCTCCGGCGTCTGCCTGGCACTGTCCGGCTGGGCCACCGCCGCCGAGGCCGACACCCCGGCCGCCGCCGACCAGCAGCGCTACATCGTCCAGCTCTCCGGCGTGTCGCGGGCGCAGGTGGCGAACGAGGCGCAGCAGCAGGTCACGGCGCACAAGGGCGTGCTGGTGGGAACCTACCGGTACGCCTTCCACGGCTACTCGGCCCTCCTCACCCCCGAGGAGGCCGCCAAGCTGAAGGGCGAGCCCGGTGTCCTCACCGTCGAGCCCGACCACGAGGTCCACGCCTTCGCCCAGACCGTACCGAGCGGCATCAAGCGCATCTACGCCGACCAGAACATCAACCTCGACATCGACGGCACCGACGACGTCCGCGTCGACGTGGACGCGGCGGTCGTGGACACCGGCGTCGACCTCGACCACCCCGACCTGAACGTGGTGGCCAGCACCAACTGCACCAGCGGCGTCTGCTCGGGCACCGGCGACGACGACAACGGTCACGGCAGCCACGTGGCCGGCACGATCGGCGCCATCGACAACTCCGTCGGCGCGGTCGGCGTCGCCCCCGGCGCCCGCATCCACGCCGTCAAGGTGCTCAACTCGGCGGGTTCGGGCACGCTGGCCGGCATCGCCGCCGGTCTCGACTGGGTCGTGGCCAGGGCGAGCACGATCGAGGTCATCAACCTGAGCCTCGGCTGCCAGGGCTGCAGCAGCTCCGCGATCAGCAACGCGATCACGAACGCCACCAACGCGGGCATCGTCGTCGTCGTGGCCGCCGGCAACAGCTCGGCCGACGCCTCCGGCTTCTTCCCCGCCAACCACCCCGACGTCGTCACCGTCTCGGCCGTGACCGACTTCGACGGCCAGCCCGGCGGCCTGGCCGGCACGATCACCGTGCCGTGCCGCACCGACGGCGCGACCGACACCGACGACACGCTCGCCTGGTTCTCCAACTACGGCACCACGGTCGAGGTCGCCGCCCCCGGCACCTGCATCTACTCCACGTGGATGAACGGCGGCTACAACACCATCAGCGGCACCTCCATGGCCAGCCCGCACGTCGCGGGCGCCGCGGCCGTGCTGACCAGCGGCTCGAACAAGCCCACCACCCGGGCGGGGGCGCTGGCCGTACGGGACAAGCTCAAGGCCACGGGCAACCTCAACTGGACCGACGACGCCAGTGACGGGGTCAAGGAGCCGCTGCTCGACGTGCACGACGCCACGCAGTACCCGCCGACGACCGGTGGCAACCAGCCGCCGGTGGCCGGCTTCACCCAGTCGTGCGACAACACCACGCGGGCGTGCTCGTTCAACGGCTCCGGCTCCACCGACCCCGACGGGACCATCGCCTCCTACGCGTGGACCTTCGGCGACGGCTCCACCGGCAGCGGCGCGACCGTGTCGCACACCTACGCCGCCGCGGGCACGTACACCGTGACCCTCACCGTGACCGACAACGGCGGGGCCACGAACTCCACCAGCAAGAGCATCACGGTCGGGACCACCCCCGGCAACTGCACCGGCTACCAGACGCCGTTCTCCGGCAACCTGACCAGCGGGCAGAACGTGTACTACCCGAACAGCTCCGGCTACACGGCCGCCGCCGGGACGCACAAGGCGTGCCTCGACGGACCCTCCGGCGTGGACTACGACCTGTACCTGCAGAAGCAGGGCATCCTCGGCTGGACCACGGTGGCCAGCAGCGCGGGCAGCGGGCCTGACGAGTCGCTGACCTACAACGGCACGGCGGGCACCTACCGCATCCGCGTGTACGCCTACAGCGGGTCCGGCGCCTACACGGGCGGCTACACCAAGCCCTAACCACGCAACTCCGCGACCCCGTGCTCTCACGGGGTCGCTCCCGTTTACGACCTTTCCCCCTTTTCCGGCTTCTCGCGTTATTCGCCCCCACTTCCTCCGGCCCGCCCTCTTGGATCCGCGCTTCGCCCCGATCGCGAGCACGCCCCGCCCGGAACCCACCACGCCCGCTCACGCCCCTGACCCGCCGGGCCCCCGTCAGGGTCACCGGCCCCTGCCCACTCCCGCCGCGAGCCGGGGTTCGATCTCGGGGAAGGAGCCGTCGCCGAACAGGATGCGTGCCGCCAGCGCCCGGCCGGCGCGGGTGCGCAGGACGGCCACCGCGGCCTCGGCCAAGACCGGCGACCGGATCCCCGCCAACAGCCGCCGCAGCAGCAACCGGCCCCGGAACCGGGCCCTGAGCGCGGCCCCGTCGTACCGCTTCAGCACCTCCCGGTCGCCGGTACGCAGATAGTCGGCGATCACCGCCGCGGCCAGCTCGGACATCCGCAGGCAAGGGTCCAGCCCGCCGGCCGTCAGGGGTGACACCGCGCCCGCCGCGTCCCCGACCAGCAGCCCGTCCGGGCAGGCCAGCCGGCGCAGCACGCCCCCGACCGGGATCGGGCCTCCCCGGCGCTCGACCGGCCCGGCGGGCGCCGCACGACCGGGCGCGTCGGCGGCGAAGGCGTCCAGCAGACGGCGGACGCCGGCCCGCATCGCCCCCGGCTCCCCCGCGACACCCACATGGGCGTGCCGCCCGTCGTCCACCACCCATCCGAGGTACCCCGGCGCCACCCGTGGATCCAACACGCAGTGAAACGCCGGAAACCCCGACCCCGGCGCGACCGCATGGACGATCTCGGCGCCGACGAGAAACCGCCGGTTGACGTCGAGGCCGAGATCCCGCGCCACCCGCGACCGAGCCCCATCCGCCCCCACGACAAACCTGACCCCCACCACCTCCACACCCCCCACCCTCTCCACACCCTCCGCGGATTCGCCGCCCTTCACACCCCCGCCCCCCTCGCCACCCTTCGCGGATTCGCCGCCCTTCGCCCCCCCGACCCCCTCGCCATCCTTCGCGGATTCGGCGGCCTTCAGAACTCCGGCGGATTCCCCGCCCCTCCAGCCCTCCGGCCCCTCCCTGACGTCGGGGGTCGGCGCGCCCTCTCCCCCTTCGGCGCCCTCCCCGCTCCTTCCGTGCCTTGGCCTCATCCCGCCGTTCACGCCCTTCCCGGTTTCGGAGGTCAGCACGTCCTTCCCACCGTCCGCACCGCTCGTGTGTTCCAGTCGGGCGAGGCCCGATGAGATGCCCGTGTACCGGACGCCCAGCAGGACGCGGGCGCCGGCCGACTCCGCCGCGCGGCGGGCGTGCTCGTAGACGGCGGCCATGTCGGCCACCCGGAACTCGTCCCGGTCGCTGGTGAGCCGGATCGGCGAGCGCCGGGACGGCGGGTACAGCAGAACGTCCCGGACACCGGGCCCGAGCAGGTGGCCGGGCAGGTCGAAGTCGTCGAGCGTGCGGCGTACGAAGATCCCGGTGGTCCGGACGCCGGCCGACAACGACCTGCGCCGATCGACGACCATGACGTTCAGCCCCCGCTGGGCCAGCAGCCGGGCCGTGCTCAACCCGGCCAGCCCCGCCCCCACCACCAGAACGTCCACTGTCTGCATATTCCGGGACGTTAGGCGCGAACCCCCACCCCTGGGGCAGTCTGCACGGTACCCGCCCCCAACCTTCACACCTCCACCACACCACCGGCGGCACGTTCACGCAGAGGCCCGGGGCATCAGTCGGCGGGGCCGCGGAGCGCGCGAGCGGGCGAGGGCCGTCAGCGCACCGCGCCCACGACCGCCCTGCCCTCGCGGGCCGCCGCCGCGTAGAACGGCGCCAGCGCCTCCAGCCCTTCGTACGCCCCGCCCGCGTGACCGGCGCCGAACCGCCACCCCTCCTCGGCCAGCCCCCGCGCGGCCGCCGCCACCTGGGCGGGCTCCAGCACGAACGGCGGCCCGTAGCCGACCTCGCACCCGGCCACGTCGTTCGCGCCGTCCTCGCCGGTGGCCGCCGCCAGCCAGGGGAAGCACTGCCTCCACCCCGCGGTGCCGTGCTCGGCCTCGGCGCGTCCCTCGGCGATGGCGGTGAGCGAGCGGTGGTCGTCCGCGAACACGTCCGTCTCCAGGGGGAGACCAGGCGACCGGCCCTCGAAGACCGCCGCGATGAGGGCGGGGTCGGCCCGTACGGACTCCAGCAGCGCGGCCTCGATCTTCACGAGGCTCAACCTCATCGACACGATCAGGAATCGTACGCGGCGTCCGGCACGCCCGGATGCTCCTGGAGTGCGGCGAACGGCCCCTGTTCCACCACGATCACCTTGTCGCCGGCGTACCCGTCCAGGTCGGGGGCGTTCCAGCTCTCGCCCGGCCTGATCCGGTGGAACCGGAACGTCGCGCTGGTCTCGTTCGCGGTCACGACGCAGCGCACCGCGCCGGGCGGGTGCAGGGCGCGGGCGAGCCGGCCGACCTCCAGGGCCAGCGCCACGCCGTGCAGCAGCAGCACCCGCTGGCCCTCGTCGCCGATCACGGGCGCGTGATCGGCGGTGCCGACCTCGACCGGGACGAAGTCCTCCAGGTGCACGGAACTCCGGTCGCACTCCCAGCCGGTGAGGTCGTGGAAGGGGGCGGGGGCGCGTTCGGCGCCGTCCGTCGAGGCGGCCCAGCCGAGCACCTCACCGCGCTGGACGAGCCCCTGGGCCACCCGTTCCCGCAGGCCGGGGGCGAGGCCGCCCGGCGGTGCCGGCAGGGCCGGGCCACCCGGCATGCCGAGCAGACCGGCCGCGGAGTCGTTCATCGTCACGCGCAACACACCGTCCATGATCCCGCTCACGGCCTACCCACACGACCAACCAAGCAGCCGAGGGCCGAGGCCCCCAAGGCCCCGGGGGGCCCGGGGCCCGGGGGGCCGAGGGCCCGGGGGGCCGAGGGCCCGGGGAGCCGGAAGCCCGGGAGGCGGGAGCCCGGGAGGCGGGAGCCCGGGAGGCGGGAGCCCGGGAGGCGGGAGCCCGGGAGGCGGGAGCCCGGGACGCGGGGGTCGGGAGGCGGGGGGCGGGGTTAGGGAAGGAGGTGGAGGAGGGTTGACTCTTCGGTGGGGGTGAGGCCGGCGCGGGTGAGCTCGTGGCCGGAGTCGCGCAGCCAGGCGAGCGTGTCGCGGGCCGTGTCGGCGACCGGACGGATGCGCAGACCGGCGGCCAGCGTGGCAGAGGTGTCCCGGGCCATGAACCCGGCGTATTCCGGCAACGGCAACCACAACGGCAGCGACCGCGGCCCGGCCCACGGCGCGACCTCGTGCTCGGTGAGGAACTCCTGGCCCGCCCAGACGAGCTCCGGCGCCACCGCCAGCCCCTCGGCGATGGCCGCCAGCAGCTCGCCCCTGGTGAAGGGCATGGAGATGCCGTCGTACGGGCCGGTGAGCCCGGCCTGCGCGGCGTCGAGCGTCCAGGCCGCGAGATCGCGTACGTCGACGAGCTGCACCAGATCGCCGGGCGAGCCGGGAGCCAGCACGGGCCCGCCGCGCGCCAGCCGCTCGACCCAGTAGGTGAACCGGTCGGACTGGTCCTCGGGGCCGACGATCAGCCCGGCCCGTACGTGCAGCGCGCCGTCGCCGAGGAGCTGCTCGCACGCCACCTTGGCCGGCCCGTAGTTCTCCGGGTCGTTCTCGTCGGCGCCGTCGGGCAGCGGGTCGTGCAGGACCTGGCTGACCCTGGTCGCGTCGGAGTAGACGCTGCACGACGAGACGAACGTGTAATGACCGGCCCGGCCCGCCAGCTCCGTGACCGCGCGCCGCACCTGGCTGGGCAGCCTGGCGACGTCGACGACCAGGTCGAACGCCCCCTTCAGCGGCGCGAGCCCGCCGTCTCCGGCCCGGTCGACCCGGACGAACTCCACGCCCGGGGGCGGTTCGCCGGCCAGCCCGCGCGCCGCGCACACCACCTCGTGCCCCCGGTCGCGGGCCTGCCGCGCGATCTCCCTGGACAGAAACCTCGTGCCGCCGAGAACAAGTGTCCGCATGCCTGCCATCCTGGCCCACCCGGCCCGGCCGGACCCCCGCTCTTCACTTCCAGCGCAACGCTCCCCCGGGCGGCGGGACGTCCGCGAAAGGGGTCGATCACATTCCGCGGTCATGTATCCGCGCAGCGGCAGACATGCTCTCATAGGGGTGATTCGGGGACTCAGTTCAAGTCAGGCGAGGAGACATGCCCGAACCAGGCTCCCCACCACCCGGCACCACCGGCGACGGCTCCCGTCGTACGGCGCCGACCATCGAAGAGGCCGCCCGCGCGATCCTGCTCGACGTGGCCCCCGAGGACGTGCGGTTCCTGCCGCTGGCCTGCGCGGACTTCTTCGGCAACCCGGCCGCCCGCAGACGCGCGGTCCGCGCGACGCTGCGCGGACGCGAACGCGACCAGCCCACCGGCTTCGACGCGGGCGAGGGCATGCAGCTCGTGCTCGGCGTGGTCCTGACCCTGCTCAACGGCGTGGCCTGCGAGGTGCTGACGGGCATGACGACCGAGCGGGTCGACCGGCTGCGGGCCCGGTGGCGCGAGCGCCGCCGTCGCAGGGCGCTGACCTCGGCCGTCGCCCCGCAGGGCGAGCGCACGCCGCTGCCCAGGGTCAGCGCGGTCGAGGCGGCGGCGATCGGCGCGCAGGCGGCCGAGATCGTGCTGGCGGCGGGGATGCCCGAGGAGCTGGCCCAGCGGGTGAACACGCTGCTCGCCGCGGCCCTCATCGACCCGCGGCCCTGACCGTGCGCCCGCCCGTCGGCCCCTCCCGGCAGGCGACGGCCGGCCCGCCCGCGGCGCCGCCGCCGCCGCGGCTGGACCCGTTCGCGCTGCCTGCGGCCACCACGGCCCGCTTCCTGCTCATGATCGTCGTCGCGGTCGCCAGCGCCGTGCACCTCTACCTGGTGCTGCTCGACCGGTACACCGCCGGCAGCACGAGTCTCGGCCTTCGCGCCTGCGCCCTGGCCGTGGAATCCGGCGCGGGACGGATCCCGGACGGCGTCCTGGTCTCGGCCTACGTCGAGTGCGCCGAGCGCGAGTCGGCGCGTACCGGGTGGGCGGTGGCCGGCATGGTGGCCGGGATGCTCGCCGTGGCCGTCGTGATCCACCTCCTCCACCCGCGCCTGGTCATGCTCTCCCGGCCGCGGCCGCTGGCCCAGTTCGCGGTGGACGAGGGCATGGCCGCCGTGGTGCGGCGCGTCGAGGACACCGTACGGGCCCTGGCCCCCGGGACCGAGGTGTACGTCGCGACCCTGCGCGCGAGCGCGAGCGGCCGGGCCTTCGGCCGGCGTCCCCGGTACCGGATCATCCTCGACCTCGGGCTGCTGCGCGCGGCCGACGCCGACCCCGGGCAGCTCGACGCCGTCCTCGCCCACGAGCTGGCCCATCTGCGCAACAGGGACGTCGGCCTGACCACGTTCGCCTTCGCGATCTGGTGGGCGTACCTGCTGGTCGTCGCGCTGCCCCTGCTGCTGCTCGCGGCGGTCGAGCCGGGCCTGCTCACCGTCCTGCCGTGGCGGCTGGCGGCCGTGCTGGCCCTGCTGTGGTTCGCCCGCACCTCGGTGCTGCGGACCAGGGAGTACTACGCCGACCTGCGCGGCTGCGCCACGCCGGACGGCGAGCGGCTGCTCCTGGACACGCTGACCCCCGCGCGGGCGGACGGCGGGCGGCGCCGCCGGGACCGGGGGCCGTGGTCCTTCCACCCCGGCGACGAGGAGCGGGCGGACGTCATCCGCGGCGCGCCCCGGCTGTTCCGGATCGGCGTGGTGGAGTCCGCGGCCGCCGGGGGACTGCTCGGACTGGGGTACTCGCCGTGCGTCCACCTCGTGGAGATGATCTTCAATGTTCCCGTGGCCCTGTTCAGCCCGGAGCGCCTGGCCGTCGGGGTGCTGTTCGGGGCGCTGGCCACCGGCGCGGTCGCGGGCACGGTGTGGCGGGCCGGGCTGCTGGCGCAGGCCACGCACACGCGTCCGCCGTCCACGCTGCCGGCCGCGCTGGCGCTGACGGCGGGGCTGGTGGCCGGTCAGCTCGTCGCGCCGCCGCTGGTCACCGCGACCGGCTCGTGGACCGACATCCTGGCCGACTCCCCCGTGATCGCGGCCGTGCTGGCGGTGCTGCTCGCCGTCCTGTTCCAGCTCATGCTCAGGTGGGCGGTCCTGTGCGCGTCGGTGTGGCTGCCGCTGGCCCGGCGGGTCCGTACGGCCGCGCTGGCCGGCTCGGCGCTGTCGGCGGTGATCTTCGGGGCGTGGCTGAGCTTCTGGTTCGACATGACCGCGTGGATGGTCAACAGCGCGGCGAGCTGGGACATCTTCTGGTTCGGCCTGTTCAGCGCCGCTGCCAACCCGACGTTGCAGCTCTGCTTCGTGCTGGCCTGCGCCGCCGCGTCGGCCGGCTGGGCGGCGCGGCGCGGCCTGCCGCCCCGGCCCCTCGCGGCCGTCTGGCGGGACGCGCCGCCGAGCCGTCTGGCCGCCCCTCGCATGCCGCTGCCTGCGGTCAACGTCACCGCGCTGGCGATCTGCCTCGCCTACGCCGGGGGGATGATCCCCTTCTACGGGTGGCTGCGCTCGACCTTCGGCGGCGTGCCGCTCACGGGGGCCGTGCCCGTGGAGAGCGCCGCCGCCCTCTTCGCCCCTCTGCTCGTCGTGGCGACCGCCGTGGCCCTGGCCGGGGCGTTCTGCTTCGGCGTGGCGGCCGGGGGGCGGGGCGGCACCGCGCCGGTGGTGGCGGGCGCCGGGATCCTCATGCTGCTGACCGTGTTCGGGCTGGTGCCGCTCATCATGATCCATCTGGTCAACGCGGCGTGCGGCGCCGAGAATCTGTCGTCCTGCATGGCTCCTCTGCCGCGCCTCGTCGTCCTGTCGCAGAGCGGGCCGGTCTTCTCGGTCGGGTTCACCGGGCTGGTCGTCACGGGCACCGCAGCCGCGTGGCTGGGCAGCGCCCTGCGCGGCGCCGCGCAGGCGCTGTCCGCCGCGGGCCCCCGGCCGTGGGGAGCGCGTCCGTGGAACGGCGTCACCGGGCGGCCGGTCGGCGCGGTGCTGTCGCTCGTCCCCACCGCGCTCGCCACGCTGCTCTTCGGCTACCTGGCCGTCAACATGGTGGCCGCCGCGGGCGGCAGGCCGGCGCCCGTCGATCGCGCGGCCGTGGTCCGCGAGCTCCGCGCGGCTCCCCGGGGTCCGCTGCCGCCGGCCCGCGCCTGCTCGGCCGTCCACGCGGTCAGCTCCGGACTGCTGTTCACCGACACCTTCGACTTCTCCCGCGTCATCGCGGGCATGGCCGGGAGCGCCGGGTACGCCATGGCCGCACGCGACCCGGCCGTCCAGGCCATGGGACGCGAGATCGCGGCCGCCCTGCTGGCCGGGGACTCCGGACGGGCGATCCTCGACCACAGCGCCCTGCACGACCTGTGCAGGATCACGGGCGCGCTGCCCTCCTGATCATTCCTCCTCCGCGGACGGGAGCCGCAGGGCGATGACGGCGATGTCGTCGAGGCCGGTGCTGGGCAGGCCGCTGAGCACCTGGTCACAGAAGCTCTCCAGCGGCTCGGCGGCGAGCGACTCCGCCACCCGGCGCAGCCGGGCGAGGCCGAGGTCCAGGTGCTCGCCCGAGCGTTCGATGAGCCCGTCGGTGTAGAGCAGCACCGTGCTGCCCGGCGGCAGCGGCTCGGTCCTGGAGGCGCGGGTCCCGTCGTCGGGGAAACCGAGCAGCGGGCTGACGGCTTCTTCCAGGAAACGTCCGTGGCCCTGGGCGGTGACCAGCAGGGGCGGCGGATGGCCGGCCACCGCGTACCGCAGCCGGTGTCCGCCGTTGCCCTCCTCCACCCGTGCGAACACGCACGTGGCCGTGACCTCGGAGGACAACGACCCCATCGCGACGTTGAGCCGGGTCAGGATCTCGCCGGGCGGCTCGCAGCGGTCCATCGCCAGCGCCCGCAGCATGTTGCGCAACTGGCTCATCAGGACGGCCGCCGACAGGTCGTGCCCCGCCACGTCGCCGATGACCAGCGCCGGGACGCCGTCGGGCAGGACGAAGGAGTCGTACCAGTCGCCGCCCACCTCGGCGGCGCTGGGGCTGGCCCGGTAGCGGGCCACGATCCGCAGGCCGGGCAGGCGCGGCGGCTCGGCGAGCAGGCTGTACTGCAGGGCCAGCGCGACCTGCTGGGTGCGCTGGAAGCGGATGGCCCGGCTCAGGGCGTCGTGGGCGTGGCCGAACATGTTGCCCAGCAGCGTGATGTCGGCCCGGTTGATCGCCGGACGGTCTCCGCACGTCACCACCCCGACCACGGCGGGCACGGCGCCGTCGACCACGACCGGCAGGACCAGCATGCTGTTGGCGCCGCTGGCCGCCAGCCACGCGCGGGTGCCGGCCGGCGCCAGGTCGGGCGGCGGGCACCCGGCGGGGAACGTCTGCAGCACGGGCCGCCGCCGGCGGACGACCGTCACGAAGGCGTTGCCGTCGTCGAGCTGCTCCTCGCTGTACGGCGACAGCGGCACCAGGCCGCGACGTACCGCGGTGACCAGCCGCTCGACGACGAACGGCGTCCCGCCGTGCCGCTCGCCGGTGAGGTCGGTGATGAGGTAGACGCCGCAGCCGTCGGCCAGCTCGGGCACGATGACCTCCGACAGCGCGCCGAGCATCTCCTCCAGGCTGGTGAGCTGGGCCGTGGCCGCCGCGGCGCTGTCGAGCAGGCGCTGCCGCCGCTGCTCCTGCCACTGCTCCTCGATGTCGGTGCACGACCCCACCCACTCCACGACCTGGCCGTTCTCGCAGATGGGCACGGCCCGCATCTCGAAGTGCCGGTAGGAGCCGTCGGCGGTGTGCAGCCGGTAGACGTGCTCCCAGGTCTCGGTGGCCCTGCTGACCGCCCCGGCCCACGACCTGATCGTGTCCTGGCGGTCGTCGGGATGGACCATCTTCAGCCAGCCCTGCCCGCGATGCCGCTCCCACGGCTGCCCGGTGACCCGCTCCCAGCTCGGGCTGGGCTCCTTCACGTAGCCGTCGCGGGTGGTCACCCAGACGATCTGGGCGCTGACCTTCATCAGGCTCTCGTAGCGGCGCAGGATGCGGCGGCGCTCCTCGGCCAGGGCCTCGATCCGGCGGGCCGCGGTGACCTGGTCGGTCACGTCCATCACCACTTCGAGCACGCCGTAGTCGCCCGGCCCGAAGACCACGCGCGACAGGCTGGAGGTGAAGAACCGCCGCTCCTCGCACTGCGGCCCGACGACGTACTCCGGCTCCGCCGTGGTGACGAACGGCTCGCCGGTGGCGTATACCCGGTCGAACTGCTCGCGGAAGTGCACCTCGACGAACTCCGCGAACGCCTCCTCGACCGGCAGGCCGGTGCGGGTGTCGGCGAACAGGGAGCGGTAGGCGGCGTTGGTGTAGACCAGGCGGTGGTCGGGGCCGCGCGCGACCGCCACGCCGACCGGCGCCGGTTCCAGCACCTCGAACGCCAGCCCGCTGCCCGCGGGCTCGCCATCAGCCCCCATCGTGACCTCCCCCGACGGCCACAGCCTCCCCCACCCCTACCCGCGCACGATCCGCCCCGAACGCGCGCCGCGGGGGCCGCTCAGCCGCCGGCGACCGGCGGGACCAGGCCCGACTGCTCCTCCAGGTAGGCGATCGCCCCGACGCCCTCCTCGGCGAAGAACACCAGCTCGGTGAGGGGCAACGGCAGGAAGCCCTCCGCCTCCATGCGCTGGAACTGCTGCTTCAGCCCGTCGTAGAAGCCCGCGGTGTTCAGCAGCACGACCGGCTTGCTGTGCAGGCCGTGCTTGCGCAGCTCCAGGATCTCGGTGGCCTCGTCGAGCGTGCCGCTGCCGCCCACCATGATCACGATGCCGTCGGCGCGGGCCAGGAGCTGCGCCTTGCGCTCGGCCAGGTCGCGGGTGATCATCATCTCGTCCGCGCCCGGACGGGCCTTGTGCGCCAGGAACTCGACCGAGACGCCGACCAGGCGGCCGCCCGCCTCCTGCACGCCGTCGGCCATGACCTTCATCAGGCCGCTGTCGGAGCCGCCCCACACCAGGGTGTGCCCGCCCTTGCCGATGAGCTCGGCGAACTCGCGGGCGGGGCGGGTGTAGCGCTCGTCGAGGTCGGCGGCGGAGCAGAAGACGCAGATGTTCACGCCGTAACTGTAGGCGAACCTGTCCAGGTCAGGGCACCTGGGAAGGATCTGCCCAAGATCCGTCGAGCCCGGTGCCCGTCCGTCGCGGCGGGGGTACGTCCTGGTCCATGAAGAAAGCCATCAACGTCTGCTTCGGCGTGGACGTGGACGCCGTGGCGGGCTGGATCGGCTCGTACGGCGGCCAGGACTCGCCCAACGACATCCAGCGGGGCGTGTTCGCCGCCGAGGTCGGGACCCCGAGGCTGCTGCGCCTGTTCGCCCGCGAGGGGATCAGGACGAGCTGGTTCGTCCCCGGGCATTCGGCGGAGTCGTTCCCCGACCAGATGCGGCGGATCGTCGAGGCCGGGCACGACGTCGGCGCGCACGGCTACATGCACGAGAACCCGGTCGCGATGTCCGCCCAGCAGGAGGAGGACGTCCTCGCGCGCAGCCTGGAGGTGCTGGAGGAGGTGCTCGGCGTCCGGCCCCGGGGCTATGTGGCGCCGTGGTGGGAGATGTCCGCGCGGACCGTCGAGCTGCTGCTGCGCTACGGCTTCGGCTACGACCACTCGCAGTCCTACCGCGACTTCCAGCCCTTCTACGCCCGCAAGGGCGAGCGATGGACGCACATCGACTACGAGCAGGCCGCCTCGACCTGGATGAAGCCGCTCGTGCCCGGCCAGGAGGTGGACCTGGTGGAGTTCTCGGCCAACTGGTACCTCGACGACCTGCCGCCGATGATGTTCATCAAGAGCTCGCCGAACAGCCACGGCTTCGTCAACCCGCGCGACCTCGAACAGCAGTGGCGCGACCAGTTCGACTGGGTCTACCGCGAGCTGGACTACGCGGTCTTCCCCGTCACGCTGCATCCCGACGTCAGCGGGCGTCCCCAGGTGCTGCTCATGCTGGAGCGGCTCATCGCGTACATGCGCGGGCACAAGGGGGTCACGTTCATGTCGATGGCCGAGGCCGAGATCGACTTCCGCGCCCGCTTCCCCTTCGACGGGCGGGCGCGCCCGGCCGACATGCACTGAGCCGACGTGCACTGAGCCGACGTGCACTGAGCCGACATGCACGGAGCCGTCCCCGGCCGCGCGGCCGGGGACGGCTCGGGCCCCCGTCTACGCCCAGGGCGGGCTGACGACCCAGCTCACGTCCGCCGCCCAGGAGGCGGCGTTGTCGAAGGCGTGCGAGCCGCCGTTGCTCGCGATGTAGACGGTGTTGTCGTAGTGGCGCAGGAACCGGTCGGGGAAGTTCGCGGCGGCGAACGACGTGCCCTGGCCGCTCTTGCCGGCCTGCGGGCAGAAGGTGGCGTCGGCGGCGAACAGCGCGCTGCCGTCGTCGTGCTGCCGGTAGAGCTGGTAGTTGCGGTGCCGCAGGTAGTCGCCGGGGTAGTTCCGCGACTCGAACGACACGCACGAGCCCCCGGCCAGGCCGCTGCGGACGATCCACGTGGCGTCGCTCCGGTCCAGCGACGAGCTGCCGGAACCGATCACCGACGTGACCACCTGGTCGTTCTGGTGGCGCAGGTAGCGGGTGGTGCAGCAGGCCGTGGTCGCGCGCAGCGAGACGGACGCGCCCGGGGTGAGCGTTCCGTCCGCGCCGCCGCCCGTGGTGGTGTAGCCGGCGGCGACGATGTTCGCCTGCACGGCGTTCTCGGTGGCGTTCGAGGGGTAGCCGGCGGTCATCACGCCCTCGTAGAAGGTGCCCGCGGAGCCGTTGCTGTTGTCGCCGCCGATCCCGAGGATGATCGCGCCCTCCTTCTTCATGGGGTTGTAGCCGGGGGCGTTGGGACGGGGGCCGTCGTAGTAGGTGGACAGGCCGCCGGACTGGGCGTTGCCGGCGCGGATCGCCCAGTGGTTCGGCTCGCCCTTGACGATGGCGGTCAGGTAGCGGTGGCTGACGCTGGGGTCGCCCGGGTTGTAGCCCGGGTTCACGCCGGAGAACAGGCCGTTCTCCAGGTCGGCCATGACCCAGGGGCCGTTGCCGGTGCCGTAGCCCCAGACCTTGATGTCGCCGAAGTAGATGGCCTCCATGGTGCCGTTGCCGTTGTCGCGGCTGTTGGTCTCGGCGTTGCCGTAGTCGAAGCAGCAGCCGCCGTTGTGGTGGGTGCCGTCGAAGACGGCGTACATGCCTTCGGGCTGGTCGCCCTTGGCGATGCCGTTGGTGGTGTTGTCGCGGTAGCCGGTGCCGGGGGTGACCCGCACGCCGTACGCCTTGTGGCCGTCGACCATGGTCGGGGCCGCGGTCGCGACCGCGAGGTTGTCGTACCCGCCGGGCGCCGGGCCGGGGAAGCCGCCGGGAGGCGCCTGGGTGAGGTGGTTGCCCCGTCCTGACTGGTCGTACAGGACGGTGATGAGGCAGGTCGTGCCGGCGCAGAACGCGTCCTGGGCGGCGGCGTCGGCGTAACCGCCCGCGGCGAGCAGGCCGATGTCGCGGGTGGCGTTGTCGGAGGAGCGGCGGACCTGGTAGAGCGGGCCGTTGTAGGCGGCGTACAGGGCGCGGGTCGTGCTGTGGGCCGCCACGCAGGGGGTGCCGCCGGCGGCGTAGATGTCGCACGGCTGCTGGGCGGCGGCCTGCGCCGCCGAGGGGGCGCCGGCGAGCAGCCCGGCGACGAGCACGACGGCGGCTCCCGCCTTTTCGAGAATGCTTGATCCGGACCGGTATCTCATCAATGGACCTCCGCTTTCCTCGGAAATTCCAGGCATGAGAAGGCGCACTCGCACGCACGCCAGAAATGCCCACCGACCTGCTCCGTCACCGAATAGACGGCGGCGATGTTATCGCTAACATAATTACCGGCAAGAACCTCCGGACATACGTAAGGGACTTGACCGGCCCACTATGAAACGAAATCCCGCAGCCCGTCAAGCTCTGTTCTGCTCGTTTTCGGCGGAGCGCGCTCACGCCGTTTCACACAGCCGCACCACGACGACCGCACCGCCGGTCAGCCGTCCCGCATGAGCGTCCGCCTGCATCCGGTGGGTGCCGGCGCTCCACAGGGAGCCGACGATGAGTGACGCCTGCTTCCAGGCGGGCGACCTCATCCCGAGGCGATCCGGCCCCTCCGCGTCGTCCTCCCAGCCGCGCCGCCGCAGGCGGTCGTGCGCCAGGCGCAGGGCCTCCTCGAAGGTGGCGGCGCCGAGGTCCAGCAGCACGACGTCGTGGATCGTGTGCTCGTAGGCCAGCGCGTCCCAGGATCCTAGCCGGGGGCCGGGGGGATCAACGCATTCTCAACGGGGGCTCAACAACGGTGGGGGCAGGGTGGGCGGGTTCTCGCGTTCACCTCACCACGGAGCTGGGATGACCACTGTCACGTCACGGGACGACCTGGAACTGGAATCGGCGTACGAGGCTCCACGCACCGACATCGAACGGCGGCTGGCCGTCCTGTGGTCGGCCAAGCTGGGCGTCGCGCCCGTCGGCGTCGAGGACGACTTCTTCGAGCTGGGCGGCGACTCCCTGCTGGCGGCCGACGTGCAGTTCGCGATCGACCGGGAGTTCGGCTTCGAGGTGCCCGCCTGGACGCTGTTCCTGTCGCCGACCATCGCCGAGCTGGCCGAGGTGATCGGCTCGCCGGCCCCGCTCGACCATGCCTGACCTCGCCGACCCCGCCCTGTTCGAGGCGGGCGGGCAGCACGAGACCTGGCGGTGGTTGCGCGAGAACGACCCGGTGCACCGGCACGACCGGGGCTTCTGGTCGGTCACCCGGTACGCCGACGTGGACCGCGTCCTGCGCGACCACACGTGCTTCACCAGCGAGCGCGGCACCCTGCTCAACCTGCTGGGCCGCGCCGACCCGGCCGCCGGGCGGCAGCTCGCCGCCACCGACCCGCCCGCGCACGACCGGATGCGCGCCCCGCTGCAGAAGGTCATGGGCATGCGCTCGGCCGCCGCCTACGAGCCGTCCGTCATCGCGGCGATCACCGCCCTGCTCGCCCCCGGCCTGGACGGGCCGGAGTTCGACCTGGCCGCCGCCGTACGGGGGCTGCCGCTGGCGCTGGTCGGGCCGCTGCTGGAGCTGCCGCGCGACGACCGTCCGCGCCTGCTGACGCTGGTCATGGCGGCCAGCGCCGAGGACGACCCCGACTACCAGCTCACCGGCGACGCGTCCGGGACGCTGCGCCGGGCGCACCGCGAGCTGTTCGCCTACTTCCTGCACCTGGTACGGGAGCGCGCCCGCAAGCCGGGCGAGGACCTGATCAGCCTGATGCTGTCGCGGGACGGCGGCCGGATGGACCCCGGCACGGCCGTCTCCAACTGCTACAGCCTGCTGCTCGGGGCGGGCGTCACCCTGCCGAACGTGGCCAGTTCGACGGTGTTCGAGCTGGCCCGGGGCGGCGGCTACCGCGCCTGGGCCGCCCGTCCGGACCTGCTGCGCGGCGGGGTCGAGGAGGCGCTGCGCTGGGCGTCGCCCGGCAGCCACTTCATGCGGCACACGACCCGGCCGGTGCGGCTGTCGGGCGTGCAGCTCGCGGCGGGAGAGCCCGTGGTCGCCTGGATCGGCTCGGCCAACCGCGACCCCGCCGTCTTCGCCGACCCCGACACGTTCGACCCGGCCCGCACGCCCAACCGCCACCTCGCCTTCGGCAGCGGACACCACTACTGCATCGGATCCCACCTGGCCCGGCTGACGCTGCGGCTGTTCTTCGCGACGCTCTTCGCGACCTTCGCCGACGTCGAGGTGGCCGGCGAACCGGTCCGGGTGCGATCGACCTTCCTCACCGGTTTCAAGAAGCTGATCATCTTGGGGACGCCCAGGAGAGGCCAATGACGACAGAGATCCCGTTCACCTACGCCCAGCAACTGCTGCTCGGGCTGGAACAGGCCGCGCCGGCACTGACACTGGAATTCGGGAAACCGGACGGGTGGTCCCCCCGACCACCGCGGAGGCCGCCGGTACCCGACACGTCCGACCTCGCCTCAGGGGCGACCGCACATGGGAGCCCCTGAGGATGAGCGCCCCCAACACGTGAGCCTGCTCGTCCGGCGGCCCGTGAGGCGGGGAGAGCCGGCACGCCCTGTGCAGATCCGCCGCCACGGCATAGGACGGGCGAGCCCGGCGACGCACGCGCCGCCCCTACGGAACTACGGGCTGCGCAGGGCCGAGAATCCCCAAGACAAATAATGTCACCCTGCGCGCCACAGACATCGAAGTCAGCAGATCTCAACGGAGTCGCCGTTCCTCCTCGTCGCCTGTTCGTCCCAAGCCTTCGGGTCGCCGTAACGGTTCCACTCGTCTCGGCTCAGCCGGTATCCGTCGTTCACCAAGGAGCAGACGTACTTCTTCGGATCCGTCTTGATGCTCGCCAGGTCCCGAAAGTCCCATATCGACGCCCCGGCGTCGAAAGAGGTCAGGGCGACGGCCCCGTCTGCGCTGGTCGCAGCTTGCGCGCCCACGCTCGACTCATTGAACAGGCCGGCTATCTGCACCGGATGCGACCTCTCCCGCAGATCCCACACCGAAAGATGCCCGAGCATCGAATACTGCGAACTCGAGCGATAGCCGGAAACAAGACCTGTGCTTCCGTCAGCGCTCAACGAGACGGACGCAACGTCGCTGATCGGGACCGGCACGTCGGCTTCGAGCCCGGGATGAGCCCGGTCAGCCAGATCCCAGACCCGGTACCCGTGTGGCTGACCGGCGAGCAGCACCGTTCCGCCGGCGTTGAGACTGACCGATTCCACGAAGACGTCCGATCCTCCCACCATGGCGAGCCGCTGCGGACCTGACGGCTTGCTCAGGTCCCAGACGTGGGTTTCGCGACGTCTCGAAAGCCCGCTGACTGTGACCAGCGTCCTCCCGTCAGCACTCAGAGCCATGGCGTGCAGCGCGCCAGGGAGGGAGACGGTGGACACCTCCCGAGGACGGGCGCGATCGAAAAGCCGCCAAACGGCCAGACGTCCGTCCGCAGCGGCGATCACGGCCAGATTGCCGTCTCCGGCAAGCTCGACGTGCAGGACATCCCGGCCACTACCGGATCCGCCGGAGCGGCGACCGCTGAGGACCGCCAGTTGTTTCGGTCTGGCCGGGTCGGACAGGTTCCACAGGCGGGACTCGCCATCGTCGGAACCAGTCAGCGCGAGCCTTCCGTCGCCGCTCAACGCCAGGGCATCGACTCTGGAGGCGTGACCCTTGAGCTCTCCGATCTTCTTCAGCATGGAGAAATCCTCGTAGGACTTGTCTCGCCGATCGGATTTCCGGTCGATCCTCCAGACGGTGACGTTCTTCGATCCCGCCGTCAGCCCTGTGCCGCCGTCCGCGCTCATGTCCACGGCATCGCTCTGGCCGTCCGCGAGGAACTCCTCACCAAGATCAGGAAAGATGGTGTTGAGCAGCGCGGACCTGGTGATCTCATCCGCGTGGATGCCTACCGCGAGTGCGCCAAGTCGCTTCGCCAGATCTGGCGAACCGTCCCGCACCTCCGCCCCACGGTAGGCGAACTCCCGAGCGAGGATCACAGCCTGCTGCGAGTCGGCGGCGGCGCTGGGACGCCCCACGAAGCCGTAAGTTGCGTAGGAGAGAATCCCGAGCGACAACGCGACAGCGATCACCAGGAACACCCTCGATCTACCGAACAGCAGATGATTCATCCCGACGCCCTCCGGCCTGATGTCCGTCTCAACTTATCTGGTTCCAGCTCCAGGGCACAAAGCTCTTGGAGAGCTCTTTCTGCTGGTCGGTCGTGCAGTGGTCGTCCGTCCCGGCCAGACAACTCCACCAGATATGGGTGTCCGTGATGACCTTGACACCCTTGCTTCCCTCCTTTATGGCATCCTGGAGATCTTCGTCATTCGCGTCGATGATGCCGATCACCAGTTCCAGGACGGCCTTCACCCCCGCACAACCAGCGGCAATGGGGACAGTTTCGGCGGGAAGGGAGAACCTTATCGCACAGGCGTCCAGGACCGCCTTGAAGATGGTTATCCACAAACCGCTCGTCTCGCCGCCGCGCACGGCTTCCGCGGCCGATTTCGACAGATATGTGACACAGTGCGCATCATACTCTCCGATGCGGCTGCTAGGCTCCGACTTCGTCCGATCATTGACGGCGTTGCGTACTTCACAGACCGAGAAGGAGGCGTCCTGCCACTTGTGGTGACCCACGCAGTTGTTTCCGGAGCTGTCACCGTTTCCGCGCGCCCGCGCGCTTCCCTTGCGGTTGCTCATCACATTCGACCATATCCCCTCGCACGTCTGCCGATCCTTGAACTCACCCCTTCGCAGACTGTCCCTGCAGGCCGTGGTGGCGACGCCGAGGGCGCACTCGTTCCGCGACAAGCCCTTGTCGATGCAGTTCGGGAAGTTCCCCTGCATGTCCGCGCAGTTCACCAGGAGAGTCGACCCGGCACCGGTGATTCGCCTCTGCGAAGTTGTTGCACGCCTTGCTGTCGGCTGCGGATCTCAGGTCCTCCCGGCAGCTCCGATGGTCGCCTCGGACGCTATCGCAACCCTTCTCGTTCCGTAGTCGTTTTTCTGGCAGCACCGCCGGACCTCTTTCTCCGGGCCAGCACAGAGGCTGTTGAAGTTCATCGATTTCGGCTTCGAGCTGCCTCCGGTGCGGCAGTCCAGATAACTGCTGGCATGCGACCCGCAGATTTCGGCGTCGTTCTGCCCGTGCCCCTCTCTCCGGCATTTGTAGTAGTCGGTCTTCATGTCCCCGCACAGTTTCTTGGCGGCCTTCGACTTGCCGCACTCGTCCCGGCAGTCGTTGTACTGGGCGTGAGTGGATTGTCGTTGACGTAGGCATAGCGGTGGAGCTGGATCGAGGGGCGGGGTTCCGGATCAGGGTGTCCCTAGAGATGAAGCGCCAGAATTGCGGCGCAACTGCGCCGTCGCGGGCCCGACCGGGCTCATCGTCCGGATTTCGGCGCGTTCCATAGCCGGCCGCTCACCGACACCATAAACGTTTATCGGCCTGTCATTGAGAAGTGGACCACGAGGCTCTTCGAAGGTGTAATCATTATCCGGCGTCCCGGACGTTCCTCTCGGATTTCCTGATGTTCGCGCCGATCAGTTCTTCGCCGGCTTCCTGCGCGGACAGCCCGACGACGGGACAGTACGGCCGGCGTCGATCCTGCGGGAGCCGGCCACCGGCGGCACGGCGGTCCCCCACGCCTCTGAGGCGTACGACCCCCTGTGGATCTTCTGAGGCTCATCGATCCGGCACCGCGCCGGGATCGCGGCTCCCGCTCGGGGTGAGGAGGATGCCGACGGCCGCGCCGAGGATGAGGATGGCCAAATCCGCGATCCGGTCCATCCAGAAGGCGACCGTGTTGTCGACGGCCAGGAACTGGACCGAGATGCCGCCGTTGTCGCGCACCCACCGCATGGACCGCAGAGAGGCCGACTCGACGTCCGGGGCAGGGTCGGAGAGCGTGATGCTGTCGTTGTACTCGCGTTACCAGATCTCGCCGGCGACGGGGGTGGCGCCTTTCGCCGGGTCGACGAAGTCCCGGTCCGGATAATGCTCCCGGAACTCGTAGAGCGAGTCCTCGATCGCCAGGAAGATCTTGTTCTCGCCCCAGTGCTGGTGATACCGGACGGTGCTAACCGGGAAGTCGAACGCGACCGTCAGCATGTACTCGCCGGCCCGCTGGTGGACCGGCACGACGACCATGGAGAAGTCGTCGACGCTGGTGGGGCTGCTGGGCTCCGTCCAGGCGGCGGGCCTCCGTCCATCGGCGGGATTCGGCGCGGTGGCCGAGACGGGCTTGAACGCCGACTCGCTCCTGCCTTCACGTGACGGTTCGCCGATGCTGAACCAGGTCGGCGTCAACCGCGCGTCCAGCGCGAACCGGAAGGTCTGCGCGATGGGCCGGGAGCTCTTGAAGGAGACGGTGAAGAAGCCGGAGGCCGGACCGTCGTCGCAGAAGGGGTGGGTCTGGCCGGTGCGGGTGCGCTGCTCGACGAGGAGGGTCCGGGCGGTCAGCGTGGCCGAAGGGCCGTCGGCCGGTTTCTCGGCAGCGACCTGGAACGGCATCAGGCCGTCCTAGGACGGCGACTGCGGATACTCGCCTGACCAATAAAGCGCGTAAACGGCGCCCGACAGCAGCAGGAGAGGGATCGGGGACAACAACACCGACCGGACGCGACGTAAGCGCGCACGCATGTGACGCCCTCCTGCACTTCGGCGGAACCGGCGATGGAACCAGCCTATTCGGCTCTCCGCTCGGGGTCCTCTGTACCTCGTGGCGCCGGCCGGGGCGGCCGTCCGCGCGGTCGTGGCGCAGGTACGAGGCGTACAGCCGCCGTTGCCCGACGTAGAGCGGCCGGCAGGCGCCGGGCCCTGCGCGCCCACCTGCTGGACCGGCTGCCGATCGTGGCCGTCCCGATGGTGTTCCAGCGGCTGGACGCGCTGCCGCGGCTGCCCAACGGCAAGGTCGACTACACCGTCCTCGACGGCGGCTGATCGCCTGCCGGGATGATGGGGGGCGTTCCGTACGCGGTCGCTGGGAACCGCTCGCGGCCGGTCAGGCAACAACAGTTGTCCTGATTCATCGCCGAAAGGCCACGAAGTGAGCGCCCCGAACCCTACGGAAGGTGATGACGCCTCCCATGTCCAACGCTCCCTGCACGAACCGGAAGCCTTCGCCGAGCTGTTCCGCCGGCACGCCTCCGGCATCACCCGGTACGTCACCAGAAGGCTGGGGGCCGACGCGGCGGACGACGTGGTGGCGGAGACGTTCCTGACGGCGTTCCGGCAGCGCGGCCGGTACGACCTGTCCCGCCCGCACGCCCGTCCCTGGCTGTACGGCATCGCCACCAACCTGATGGGCCGCCACGTGCGCGCCGAGGTGCACCAGTTGCGCGTGCTCGAACGCACCGGCAGCGACCCGGTCACGGCCTCCTTCACCGACCGCAGCGACGACCGGGTCAGCGCCGCCGCGGCCCGCCGCCGTCTGGCCGGGGCGCTGGCGGCGCTGCCCCGGGGGCACCGGGACGCGCTGCTCCTGGTCGCGTGGGCCGGGCTGACGTACCCCGAGGTCGCCGAGGCGCTGGACGTGCGCGTCGGAACCGTGCGGTCGCGGATCAACCGGGCCAGGGAGAAGTTGCGCCGGGAGCTCGGCGGAGTCAACCCCATGGCCATCGTCAGCGAGGAGCCCGTCCATGAATGAGATGACCGAGCTCGAACGCCTCCGCTGCGAGGTGCCCGCGCCCGCCGCGGACGCGCTGGCCGCGCAGGAGAGCCGCTTCCTGGCCGCGCTGGCCGCGGAGAGGGGCCGCCTCCCGGCCGCCCGGCGCACCCGTCTTCTCGTGGGGCTGCCGGCCGCGGCCGTGCTCGCCGCCGTGCTCGCCGCCGTGCTCGCCGCCGTGGCCGTCCTGGGGCCGGTGGTGGCCGGGCGCGACGCCCGTCCCGCCGCGTACGCCAACGCCGCCATCGACATCGAGCTGCGCGGCGACCAATACGTGGCCACGATCAAGGACCCGTTCGCCGACCACGCCCTCTACAACGAGGCGTTCCGGGCGATGGGCCTGGACGTCGCCCTGGACCTGCGACCCGCCTCCCCCACCGGGGTCGGCCGGGTCTTCCGGCTCGGCTTCGCCGGCACGACCGAGCGCGACCGCATCGGCGGCGCCCTCCGGCCCGAGGGCTGCACCCCCGGGCAGCCGGGCTGCGCGCTCACCGTCACCGTCTCCAAGGGGTTCGGCGGCAAGGGGACGCTCTACCTCGGCCGCCCGGCCAGGCCCGGCGAGCCGTACCAGAACAACGCCGACGCCGGCCGCAAGGGCGAGGCCCTGGAGGGGTACGCCGCGGACGGCCGCACGGTCGCCGAGGTCCTGGCCGAGACGCGCAGGCGGGGCCTGGAGGTGTCGTTCCAGATCATCGAGCCCGCTCCCGGCGGTGACGGCTTCTCGGTGAACCCGCGGGAGCAGTCGGCGAAGGTGGGCGGCCAGTGGGTGGTGTGGGCCGCCGAGCCGCAACGGCAGGGCGCGGTGCGGCTGCTGGTGTCGGAGAAGCGCGTGCCGAAGAACCCCGTGAGCGGCGAGTGACCGCGCCTCTCCTGTCGTATCTCTCCCCACTCGCCGCGGTTTCCGGCGAAATGATGGCACGTGTGCGCACATAGGCAGGGGTGTCCGAACAAATGATTCGATGAGGAGATCCGCCATGGGAACCGCCCGTGGATGACGAGCGATCGGCCAGGTTCGAGGCCGCCTACAACCGGGCCTACGGCCAGATCACCGCCTACGCCGCGCGCCGGTGCGACTCGCCCCAGGACGCCGCCGACGTGGTGGCCGAGACCTTCACCGTCGCCTGGCGCCGGGTGGACGAGCTGCCGGAGGGCCCCGAGGCCACCCTCTGGCTGTACGGGGTGGCGCGCAAGGTCCTGGCCAACCATTTCCGGGGCGACAACCGCCGCCGGGAGCGCACGGCCGAGCTCGACGCCGAACTCGCCGACCTGTACGGCCACTCGCCCGACACCCGGGTCGAGCTGGACGCGATCGGCCGGGCCTTCCGCAGCCTGCCCGACGACGACCGGGAGCTGCTGTCCCTGGTCGCCTGGGAGGGGCTGGAGCGCGAGGAGATCGCGAAGGCGCTGGGGCTGTCCCGCAACGCCGTGCGCATCAGGCTGCACCGCGCCCGCAAGCGCCTGTCGCGCGCCTTGACGGCGGCGGGCGTGCACGTCACCGCAGAGAGCCGGCTGGTCCCGGCGGAGAGGCCGCTGGGGGGAGCGCTGTGAAGGAAACCGTGAGGGACGCCGTGAAGAACGTCGACGAGATCGAGGCGATCAGGGCGTTGGCCCGGGTCGCGCCGGGTGAGCGGGGAGGTGAGCCGTCCGGCGCGGGGGCGCGGGCGCTGCTGGCCACGATCACCGCCGAGGATCCGGGGCCGGAGCCAGGCACGGCCCGACGGGTGCGCCGGGGCGTCAGGCCGAGGCGGCTGGCGTTGGGGCTGGCCACCGCCGTCGCGCTGGCCGCCGGTGTGGTGACGGTCCCGATCGCGCTGAAGGACGGCGCGCCCGCCTCGTGGGCCGTCAACCTGGACGACGGGATGGTGACGATCCAGATCCGCGACTTCGACGACGCGCCGGAGCTGGAGCGGCGGCTGAAGGAGCTGGGCGTGCCCGCGACGGTGGACCACGTCCCCACGGGCATGATGTGCCGCGAACCGCGCGGGAAGCACGTGGAGAACATCCCTCGCGGTCTCTACAGCGTGCCGGAGAACATCCCGGGCGAGACCGAGGGCTGGCAGATGCGCATCAACAGCAAGCTGTTCGGCCCGGGCCAGACGTTCGTCTGGACCATCAGCGGCAAGCACGGCATGACCACGACGTACCTGATGGAGGGCCCGGTCTCGCCCTGCGAGCCGGTGCCCGCGCCCACGCCGAAGCACGTGGAGCCGGAGTTCCGCGCCGCCACCTACAAGGGCCGCTCGCTGGAGGGCCTGCGGGTGGACGAGAAGACGGTCGGCGAGGTGCTGCCCGAGCTGCGGAAGCGCGGCAAGAAGGTGATCTTCGCCGTCATCTCCGTCCCGCCCGGCAACCCGGGAGGCTACGGCATCGACCGCACCCAGAGCACGCCCGTCGGCGACAACTGGGTGGTCTGGGAGGCGGAGGAGAACGCCAAGGGGGTGATCCAGCTGCTCGTGACGGAGGAGCGCCTGGACAAGAACCCGGTCTACGGCGGCCCCCGCGACGCGGTCATCAAGGACTGACCGGCGGTCCCGCGCGCCTCCCGGGGAGGCGCGGGACGGTCACCAGGCGAGCGGCCCCTCGGCGTCGAAGTAGCCGCCGGTGGGGCCGTCCGGCCCCACCTGGGCCATGCGCACGATGATCTCGGCGCCCTGCTCGACGGTCTGCCGGCCGCTGTTGCCGTTCAGGTCGGTACGGGTGAAGCCGGGTTCGACCGCGTTGATCCGCATCTCCGGGAACGCCTTGGCGTACTGGACGGTGACCATGTTGACCGCCGCCTTCGACGCCGGGTACGCGACGCCCGCGTAGGCATGACCGGGGCGGCCGGGATCGGTCATCCGGGACAGCGAGGCCAGGCCGCTGCTCACGTTGACCACGACCGGCGCGCCGGAGCGCCGCAGCAGCGGCAGGAACGCGTGGAGCACGCGCACCATGCCGAACACGTTCGTCTCGAACGTGCGCCGCATCATCTCGGCGGTCACCTCCGCCGCCCCGGCCACCACCTGGCCGTCGTCCCCCATCTCCACCTGGATGCCGGCGTTGTTGACCAGCACGTCCAGCCCGCCGCCCGCCTCGACGGCCCGCACCGCCGCCGTCACGGACGCGTCGTCGGTGACGTCCAGCGCCACCGCCCGCGCGCCCAGCCGCTCGGCGGCCAGCCGTCCACGCCCGGCGTCCCGGCTGGCGACGTAGACGGTGTGCCCGGCGCCGACGAGCCGCCGCGCGGTCTCGAACCCGAGCCCTTTGTTGGCCCCTGTGATCAGTGTCGTCGTCATGGACGCGACGCTAGGAATTCGAGCGCGCTCGAAGTCACAGCCGGCGTTCGAGGCACCGGCGCGGGCGTCCGGTCAGCGCACCTGCCCCCGGGCCGGGGGCGGCTGCGGTTGGCCCTGGGCGGGCATCTCTGCCAAGATCACCGTGTTTCGCCCCGCCTTGACCGAGGAGCCCTGTGGACAGGAGACGTTTTCTCACCCTGACCGGTGTCGCCGGACTGGCGGCCGCCACAGTGCCCGCCGGGCCCGCGTTCGCGGCGGCCTACCCCTTCGCGGACGCAGGGCTGACCTCCGAGGCGCACGCCAAGCTGGCCGAGCTGGCTCCCTACGGCGTCACGGCGCTCGCCTTCACGCCGTCCGGCGGCTGGGTCATGGTGACGCAGGACGGGCGGTACTTCGCCCGCGGCATCCCCGACGCCTGCTTCACGGAGCTGGGGGCGCTGGTCAAGGCCGGCCGGAAGGTCAACGCCGTCGCCTTCCCGCCGGAGGGCGGCGACCGCTGGGTGATCACCACCGACAAGGGCGTGTCGTCCCGCGGGCTGCCCGCGGCGTGCCTCAGCCGGATCAAGGCGTACTACACCGCCGGGCAGCAGGTCGTGGACGTGGCCTTCCCGCCCGCCGGCGGCGACCGCTGGACGGTCGTCGCGTCCGGGGCCTTCCAGGCCAGCGGCGTGGACGACGAGTGCTACCAGATGATGCGCAACCTGACCCAGGGCGGCCGCCGGCTGACCCGCGTCGCCTTCCCCAAGGCGGGCGGCTGGGCCCTGGTCGCGCAGGACGAGTTCCACGCCCGCGGCATCGACGACGCCTGCTTCGCGAAGATGAAGACCCTGGCCGGCGGCGGCTGGCAGCTGCACAACCTGGCCTTCGCGCCGGGCGGCGGCTGGGCGCTGTGCTCCCGGGGCAAGGCGCCCGCGCTGCCCGCCGACCGGGTGCGCCAGTTCGAGAACGCGGTCGGCGGCTCGACCATCTGGCAGCGGATGAGCGCGTACAAGACGCCGGGCGTGGCGGTCGCGGTGGTCGTCGGCAACAAGATCGCCTGGTCCACCGGCTACGGCCGGCTCGCCGCCGGCGGCGCCCCCGCCGCGCATCCGGAGAGCGCGTTCCAGGCCGCCTCCATCAGCAAGGCCGTGGCCGCGGTGGGTGTGCTGCGGCTGCTCCAGACGCGCAAGATCGCGCTCACCGCCGACGTCCGCCCGCATCTCGGCTGGACGCTGCCGGCCCGGTCGTGCGTGTCGCCGACGGCGGCGCCGACCGTCGAGCAGCTCCTGACGCACCGCGCCGGGGTCGTCGGGCGCGGCTCCACCTCGCCCGCCGGGGCCTGCTCCGGCTTCGACGCCGGCGGCGGCGGCTTCGCCGGGTACGGCGCCGCCGCCACGGTCCCGTCACTGCTGCAGATCATGAACGGCGAGGGCAACTCCCCCAGGATCGAGCTGTCCACGGAGCCGGGCGCCGAGTACCACTACTCCGGCGCCGGGTACGTGCTGCTCCAGCGCATGGTGGAGGAGCTGACCGGCAGGTCGCTGGCCGACTACATGAGCCAGGAGGTGTTCGCCCCGCTGGGCATGGCGGGCAGCTCGTACGCGCTCTCCCCCGCCTTCGAGCTCGCCTCCGGCCACACCTCCTCCGGGACGGTCGTCCCGGGCGGCCACAACCGGTATCCCGAGTCCGCCGCCGCCGGCCTCTACACGAACGTGCTCGACCTGTGCCGCCTGGTGTCGTACCTCAACCGGGCCTGGACCGCCACGGGCGACATCGCCGGGCCGCTCACCCGCGCGTCGGTGCGCTCGCTGCTCACCGAGGGCCCGCAGCCCGGGATGGGACGCGGCCTGTTCGTCGCCGGCTCCGGCACCCGGAACTTCTCCTACACCCACGACGGCTCCAACTACGGCTTCAGGTCGGTGTTCAAGGGCTATCCGGAGCTCGGCGCGGGCTACGCCGTGCTGGCCAACGGCAACGACGCGGCGCTGGTCAACGAGGTCGCCGCGGCCGTCAGGTCCGTCTACGGCTGGGCGTAACGCACAGCGGGGTCAGGCCGGGTCCCTCTCCAGCTCGGCCAGGCGGCCGATCAGCTCGGCCGCGGTCGGCCGCAGGGCGGGGTCCTTGGCCAGGGCGCCGGTCAGCAGCGGGCGCAGCAGGACGGGAGCCGCCTCCACGTCGGCCCGGCTCTCCACGATGTTGTAGAAGATCATCTCGAACGAGCCCGTGCCGAAGGGGGGCCGGCCGGTGGCCGCGAAGAGCAGCACGGCGCCCCAGGCGTGCACGTCGGCCGGCGGCCCCGCCCGCTCCCCCGAGATGATCTCCGGTGAGAGGTAGCCGGGGGTGCCGACGAACATGCCCGTCATGGTGAGCCTGGTGGAGTCGACGGCCTGGGCGATGCCCAGGTCGATCACGACGGGGTCGCCGTCCACCAGCAGCACGTTGCTCGGCTTCAGGTCGCGGTGGACGACCCCCGCCGCGTGCATGGCGGCCAGCGCCTGCGCCATGCCCTTCGCCACGCGGATCAGGGCGGCGACCTCCAGCGGCCCGTCCCTGCCGACCAGCTCGGTCAGGGAGACGCCGGGCACGTACCGGGTCACGATGTAGGGCGGGTCGCCGGTCACGTCCACGTCGAGGACCTCGGCCACGTGGTCGTCGCGGACCAGGCGCATCGCCTCGACCTCTTGGGCCAGGCGCCGCCGGGCGAGGGTGTCGCCGGCCACCTCGGGACGCAGCGCCTTGATCGCCACCTGCCTGCCGCCCGGATCGACGGCGAGGTGCACCACGCCGGTGCCGCCCTCGCCCAGCCTGCGCAGCAGCCGGTAGGGGCCGATGCGGTCACCGCGCGGGCCGTCGGCCGGCGCGCCCGGCTGCTCGTTCTCCAGGCGCATCCAGCGCGACCGGCCGAGGGTGACGGTGGCGCCGGGCCGGATCGTCACCGGCTCGTCCGGCGGGAGGTCGTGGGCCGCGGCCTCGCCGGGGATGCGCAGGCGGGTGCCGTGGGCCGAGCCCAGGTCGATCACGTTGACGTCCCAGCCGTCGAGCTTGACCCGCAGGTGGTGGCGGGAGACCGTGCTCTCGGGGTCGGCCAGCTTGACCGGGCGGGCCCGGCCGGCGACCACCTCGGGGGCCGTCTCCGGCGAGCGGCCGAGCAGGTAGGTGGCGTCGAGCCGGAGCGTCGTCCCGTCGTCGAGGACGAGCGTCCCGAGCGGCGGGCGGGGGCCCTTGTGCGGCACCAGCGTGCGCTTGAGCGCGCGTCCGCACACTGCGCAGGCGGCCACGCGGGGATCGTTGAAGTGTCCCTTCTTGCAGTCGACGCCGTAGACCTGCACGTCGTCCCGGGCGACGTCCGGCAGCGGGACGGTTGCCTCCTCGGGCCGCCGGACGGGACCGGGCGTGTCCGGCAGGTGGAGCGCCCGGCCCTCGGGGGTGCCGGCCAGGGCGGCCAGCAGGTCGGCGGGGTGCTGGAAGCGGTCGTCCGGCCGGCTCGCCGTCGCCCTGGCGATGATCTCCCGCAGGTGCGGCAGGCCGGTCAGCGCCGACAGGTCGACCCGCCCGCCCAGGATCGCCGCGATGACGGCGGGGATGCTGCTCTCGCCCGGGTACGGCGACTGCCCGGTCAGCGAGAAGTACAGGAGCACGCCGAGCGAGTAGAGGTCGGACCTGACGTCCACCACCTCGTTCCGCACGGCCTCGGGCGACATGTACGCGGGCGTCCCGACGATGGAGTCGCCGGGGCTGGTGATCTCGGCCGCCTCCCTGCTCTTGGCGATGCCGAAGTCGACGATGACGGCGTCCTTCGACGGTTTCATCATGATGTTCGACGGTTTGAGGTCGATGCGGGTGACCCGGCGGCCGTCCAGGTAGGTGAGCGCCTCGGCGATCTGGACGCCCAGGCGGACGGCGTCGGCGGGGCTCAGCGGGCCCTGCTGGCGCACGACCTCGCTGAGCGTGCGCCCTTCGACCAGCTCCATCACCAGGATCGGCCGGCCCTCGTCGTCGAGGGCGACGTCGTAGGTGCGCACGATCCTGGGGTGGTCGAGCTGGATGGCGATGGCGGCCTCCCTGCGCAGCCGCGCCTCCCCGTGGGGGGTGCCGGACGGGAAGCGGCGTGGCACCTTCACCGCCACGTCCCGGGCCAGCACGATGTCCCGTCCGCGGTAGACGGTGCTCTGGCCGCCCTCGCCGATGAACTCGACCAGCTCGTACCGGGTGCCGACGGTCCGCAGCACCGACTCGACCCCGGCCGGCTCCGGGCTCGCCTGCCGCGTGGGGACCACCGTGACGTCGCGGGACGGGACGCGCAGGAACATGTCGAGCGCGGCCCGTTCGCCCTCGTTGCCCAGGGCGATGCCGAGCAGGGTGTTCTTCAGCCCGTCGGCGAGCTTGTACGACACCAGCCGCGCGTCGGCGTCCCCGCCGTAGTTCGTCGCGTCCGGCCTGCCGGGGTCGCGGGCCACGGTCAGCACGCCGTGCACCTCCAGGTGCAGCAGCAGCCGGTCGACGCCGGCCCGTCCGACGTGCAGCAGCGGGTCGAGCTCGGGCTGCTCGGCCGAGCCGACGATGTCGAGCGCGGTGAACGTGTCGCCCTGCCTGCGCAGGATCCAGTCCACGATGTAGTAGCCGGTGAGCCGCCACCGGTCCTCGTCGATCGGCACCCGGAACAGCCGGTCCTGGCCGCTCTGCCGGAAGAACAGCTCCAGCAGCTCCTCCAGCCGGGCGTAGAACGCGACGCGCTGCTCGTCCTGGTCGCCGATGACCAGGAACGGCCGCTCGCCCTCCCACCTGACCAGCTCGCCGAACTCCTGGAGCAGCCGGCGGGGGATGCCGCGCGCCTTGAAGCGGAGGTAGCGGGCCAGTTGCTCGAACTCGGCCGGCCGCTCGTCGAGCACCGCCTCCAGCAGGCGGCCGGGCGCCTCCCAGGAGCAGGGGACGTAACAGCGCCAGGCGAAGACGCTTTCGTAGACGCTGTTGCCCCGGCCGGTGTCCCTGACCACGTGGTCGTGCAGGTCGGGGCCGGCCACCACGAGGAAGTGCGCGCCCTGCGTGGTGAGCGTGTTCTTCAGGCTGCCCAGCAGCCGTTCGATCTCGTCGAGGCCGGACGGGCTCGCGGTGAGCTTGTCCACCTCGTCCAGCACGATGATCAGATGGACCCGCCGCGGCCCGCGGGACCAGCGGCGCCATCCGCGCCGCCGCGCCGGCTGCCGGGCCAGCAGGTTGATGATGCGCGCCAGGTCGTGCTCGACGTCGGTCTCGGAGTAGGTGAGGTAGGAGGCCTCCAGCCCCAGGGCGTGGGTGCGCTTGCCGGACAGGCTGCCGCTGGGGCTCAGCCAGCCGGCCGGCCCGGTCAGCTTCTTGGCCGCCGGGCCCATGCCGACGTTGAACGTCGCCGTGCGCTCGGAGGAGTCCGTCTGCGTCTGCTTGAGCCCGAACGAGGTGCGCACGTGCGCGAGCAGCAACGCGCGCCGCGCGGCCGCGTCGAGGCGTTGCAGCACCCGCCGGTCCTGCAGCGTCTCGTAGGTCCGCCGGACCACGGCGAAGAGCAGCTGGTCGGGGGTCATGGGACGGGCGACGTTCAGCGAGACCGGCACGACCAGCTCGTCGCGGGGGCGGCCGGCGGCGATCTCCGCCACCGCGCGCATGACGACCGTGCTCTTGCCCACGCCGCGGAATCCGGTGATGAGGAACGTGCCTCCGCGCGACCAGTGGAGCCGCTGGTTCAGCTCGTCGACGAGCTCGGCGTTCCCCAGCAGCGGCATCGACTGCTCGTCGTGGCGCAGCGGCTCGTGGATGTAGCGGAAGGAGCCCTTGAGAGGAACCCTCAGCATTCTCACCCCTCGTTCGGCGGAGCAGATCCCCTGGGACAAACGAGGGCGCCGGATCCCCGGTTCCCCCGCGAGTACCGTACGCGCCGGCGGCCCCGTCCGCCGCCGTACGCCCCCACCGGATCATGGTCGCCGTACGGTCGCCGGGTCTGAGCTGCGAGGTCGCGGGTAGGGCCCCTGGCATGGACAACGAGCGGAGAACGGCGGGGGCCGTCATCGTCGTGGGGGCCGGGATGGCGGGGCTGGCCTGCGCGGTGCGGCTGCACGAGGCCGGCGTGCCGGTACGGGTGCTGGAGGCGTCCGACGGGGTGGGCGGCCGGGTGCGCACCGACGTCGTGGACGGGTTCCGGCTGGACCGCGGCTACCAGGTGTTCAACACCGCCTACCCCGAGGCCCGCCGGCTGCTCGACCTGGACGCGCTCGACCTGCGCCCGTTCGCCTCGGGCGTGATCGTCCAGGGGACGCGGGCCCGGGCCAGGGTGATGCTGCCGTGGCGGCATCCCCGGCACGCGCTGAGCGGGCTGCTGACCGGCCTCGGCACGCCGCGCGACGACGCCGTGCTGGCCGCCCTCACGGCCCGCGACCTGGTGCTGCCCGCGTCCCGGCTGCGCGGCGGGCCCGACCGGCGCACCGACGACGAGCTGCGCGCCTGGGGCATGTCGGAGAGGATGATCGACTGCCTGATGCGTCCCTTCCTGGCCGGGGTGCTCCTGGAACGCGACCTGGAGACCTCCAGCCGGATCTTCCACCTGTTCTGGCGGTCGTTCGCGCGCGGCACCATCGCGGTGCCCGCCCTGGGCATGGGCGAGATCCCGCGCCGGCTCGCCGACCGGCTGCCGCCGGGCACCGTCACGCTCGGCGCCCGCGTCACCGAGGTGAGCCCCGGCGGCGTGCGGCTCGCCGACGGCGCCACGGTCGGGGGGCGGGCCGTGGTGGTGGCCGCCGACCCGGGGGCCGCGGGCCGCCTGCTGAGCGAGATCGAGACGCCGGAGATGCGCGCGGTGACCACCTTCTACCACGCCGCGCCCCGCTCCCCCATGCGCGAGCCGATCCAGGTCGTGGACGCCACGGGGGCCGTCACCGACACGCTGGTGCTCACCGACGCGGCGCCCGGGTACTCCGCCGACGGGCGGGCGCTGGTGTCCACGTCGGTCCTGGGCCTGGCCGACGACGAACGCCCGGTCCGCCGCCGCCTGACCGAGATCTACGGCGACACGTCCGGCTGGGAGCACGTGGCGACGTACCAGGTGCCGGCGGCGCTGCCGGCGATGCGGCCGCCGTACCCGCTGCGCAGGCCGGTGCGGCTGCGGGCCGGCCTGTACGTGTGCGGCGACCACCGCGACACCGGCTCCCTGCAGGGGGCGCTGGTGTCCGGGCGGCGCGCGGCCGACGCCGTGCTCGGCGACCTTCGGTCGCTGCGCGCCGACAGCCTGGCCGCCCTCGACCGGGCGGCGCTCTAGCGGTACGCGGTCACAGGTCGCGCAGAGCGCCTAGGCGGCCCGGGCCCGTGGTCACAGGTCGCGCAGAGCGCCTAGGCGGCCCGGGCCCGCTGTCACAGGTCGCGCAGGGTCTGCATGGCGTCCCGTTCGATGCGCGCGAGGTCGTGCAGGACGGCCCCGGCCTGGTCCAGGCACGCCGCCTCGCGGCCCTCGCCGGCCTTGGCGAGCAGGGCGGCCACGTCCGTCCACAGGGCGGCGGCCTCGGCGTACAGGCGGTGGCCGGCGCGCAGGCGGTCGTCGTTGACGAATGCGGCGCACTCGCCGAGGAAGTCCCGGTAGAGGGCGCGGAACAGGCCGCCGCCGGTGCCGCCCTTCTCCATGAGGAGGGCGGCCGGCGGCAGGTCACGCGCGGGCTCGGCCACCCGGTCCAGCCACCTGGGCACCAGGCGGGCGGCCTTGTCGATGCCGCGGTGTCCCAGGTTGGCGATGGGCGCGGCGAGGAACGCCTCGGCGCACGCCCTGATCGCCGGGACGACCTGGTCCCGCCAGGCGGGTGGCCTACTCGGCAGGGTGAGGGTGAAGGACCGGTTCCTGGCCGTCATCGGGCCGCGCTCGGCCCGCGCCGCGGCCAGGGCGTCCCGGCTCGTCCGCACCGCGCCGCCCTGTTGCGCGGTGTCCACCAGGTACGCCTGCCGCTCGTCGTAGCCGTACATCGCGACGACGTGGCCGCCGAAGTGGACTTTCGAGCTGAAGTAGTCCAAATGGTAGCTGTCGAGCTGGAGGCCGACCGGCAGGCCGCCGTCGATGCGGGCGGCCACGTTCTCCCAGGCCTTGCGGGACGAGCCGGTCTCGGCCACGTCCAGGGTCAGTCCGAGCCTTGTGGCCAGGTTCCTGGTGAGCTCGAACGGCTTGACCCGGCCGCCCAGGAACGGGACGTCCATGCCCTTGGCGTCCCAGTAGACGAAGGACAGGCCCGAGCCGAGCCCGAACAGCATGGGCTCGGACAGGTCGAGCCCCTGGTGGCGCAGCAGCACCCCCAGCGCCGTCGTCTCGCAGTGCTCCATGCCGCGAGCCTCGATGCCTTCCACGATGGTCATGCGTCGCTCTCCTCTGGCCGGTCCGATCGCCTGGCGCGGGGCCGCCGGCCGGACCGGCCCCGTCAGGCAGCCTGCCGCCTCCCACGGGGGGAGAGTCCATCGTCCCGCTCCCGCCGCGCGGCCCGGTGGGCGGTGAGGGCGCCGGTCGCGCAGAGGGCCGCGAAGCCGAACAGCACGTACCGGGCCGAGTCGAGCATGGAGGCGGCGCCGAGGTTGACCAGGATGCCGGCGACCGCCGTGCCGAACGCGACGGACAGGCTGGTCACGGTGGCGATCGCCGCGGCCGCCCGGCCGCCTTCGGCCGGGTCGGGCGTGCCGGTCAGCACGGCCACGGACAGGTGCGGGTAGGCCAGGCCGATCCCCGCGCCGGCCGCGAACAGCACCGGCGCCCAGGCCGGCACCAGCCATCCAGGCGGGTCCGTACGCTGCACCAGCCCCTGGACGAGCAGACCGCCCGCGAGCAGCAGCGGGCCGGCCAGCCGCTGCGCGAACAGCGGCAGGAACGACTCGACCGCGACGCCGAAGGCCAGCACCCCGATCGTCAGGTAGACCCACTTCAGCGGCGAACCCCGCCGGTAGGTCTCCGCCGGAGGACCCTGTGCTCGCTGCGCCGCTCGTGCGCGACGAACCCCACGGCCGCCACCAGCGCCACCGCCAGGACGGCGGTCTTGGCGAGCGTGCCGGCGACCACCGCCGCCACGCTCACCGCCCCCGCGACCGCCGTCACCAGCATCGACGAGCCCACCGGCGCCCGCACCCGGCCGGCACCGCCGTCGCGCGGCGCGTCGCCCCGGCCGCGCAGGGCCCGCGGGACGACCAGGCCGCAGCCCGCCCCGATCACCGCCGTCGCCGCGAACGCCGGCCGCCACGCCCCGAACTGCGCGAACAGCCCGCCGAGCGCCGGTCCGGCGAAGTTGCCGACGCCGTACATCGCCGACATGAGCGCGGCGCCGCGCGTCCAGAGCCGGGCCGGCAGGGCCGACCGGACGACGGCGAACCCGAGCCCCGACAGCAGCCCCGCACCGAGCCCCTGCACCCCGCGCGACACCAGCAGCACCGCCATCGCCGGGCTCACCGCGCAGGCCAGCGAGCCCGCGGTGAAGGTGGCGAACCCGGCCAGATAGGAGCCGACGGTCCCCCACGCCGACAGCGACCGGGCGGTGAGCATGGTGGCGATCACCATGGCGACCAGGTAGACCGTCATGTTCCAGGCGTAGAAGCTCGCCCCGCCGAGCTCGGCCACCGCCGTCGGCAGCAGCCCGGCCGCCAGGTAGATGTTGATCGCGCCGGCGAGCACTCCCCCGGCCGTCACGACGGCGGCCCCGAGATGTTCCCGTCCCAGCAGCTCCCGCCAGGTGGCGGGGACGTCCTGCGCGCGGCTCATCCGCGCGCCTGCGCCATGCGGGCGTGCGGTGGCGGTAGTGGGGGCGGGGGCGGTGTCCCGTGCGCGGGCCCGTTTCGGTTCTCATGACTTCAAGGCCGTCGTTGAACCGCTCCCGGAAGCTTCGCGCCGGTTGCGGCGGGCGGCGCCGGGCCACCGGGCGGGCGGCCCTCAACCGCCGGTGCAGCCCCGCCGGTCAGCTGTAGGCGCGCATCGTCCGGTCGAGCCACTCCGCGTACGCCGGCACGCTGGTGTACAGGCCAGGGCCTTCCGCGCAGGACGGGCTCTTGGCCCCGGGCCCGGAGGTGACCCCGATGAGCTCCCACCGGCCGTTCCTGCCCCGCTGAAGCTGCGGGGAGCCGGAGTCGCCGTTGCACGCCATCGCCTTGGGCACCCGGCTGACCGTGCACAGGCGGGTGCCGCTCGCGTATCCGGGCCCGCACTCGGACGGGGCGCCTCGGCGCGTGTCGAGCTGGTTGAGCCGCGGGGACATCTTCCAGTCGGCCGGGTCGGGCTTGGACTCGGTGACGCCGAAGCCGATGATCCGGGTCGGGGTGCCGGGCCGCCCCGGCCGCGCGGCGATCGGGACGGGCTTCTGGGTGACGGGACGGTCCAGGCGGACCAGGGCGATGTCGTTCCTGTTGGGCGTGTTCTGGGAGTAGCGGGGGTGGAGCACGGCCTGGGCGATCTCGCGTACCTCCCCGCCGGACTTGCGCTGGTCGCTGCCGACGCGGACGGTCCCCTTCGGGATCGACCCGATCCCCATGTCCAGGCAGTGGGCCGCGGTCACCACCCACTGCGGCGCGATCAGCGCCGCTCCGCACACGCCGTCCGTGAGCCCCATGGCCGGGGCCGAGATCGGGATCGAGGCCATGAACGGGTACGCCTCCGTGGCCTTCCCGCCGTTGACGATCGCCCCGGCGCCGCCGGCGGTGACGGCGAGGCAGGCCGCGCCCGCCACGGCGACGACGGCGGAACGACCCAGGACACGATCCAGGGATTTCCTACTAAACAACTGATTTATCCATTTCAGTGCGTGATTACGATGAAAACACGCTATCTGCGAAGAATTCGCCCGCATCAGTACGCCAGCACGCCAACCCGAGGTAGGGACAACCCCCCTCACGACGGGCTGTGGTTTTCCGCAGCAGGACTGGGCGGAGCACCGCATTCCGCCGTACGGCCGATCTTCCTAACGTTGACCGCATGATGCAGACGATGATGAACGTGCTGGTGGCGGCCACGATGGCGGCGGGCGCGCCGGGCGCCGGAGTGGGCAAGGAGCTGGCCGGGATCGTGGCGGGGAAGGGCGCGACGGCGGCCCTCGCCCGGGTCACCGACGAGCGCGGCACCTGGTCCGGCTCGGCGGGCGTCCGCGACGTCGAGCGCGGCGGACGCCCCTCGCCTGGCGGCTACTTCCGGATCGGCAGCGTGACCAAGACCTTCGTCGCCACCGTGGTGCTCCAGCTCGTGGACGAGGGCAAACTGAAGCTGGACGACCCGATCGGCGACCACCTGCCCGGCCTGGTGCCCGGCGGCGACCGGATCACGGTCCGCGGCCTCCTCGACCACACCAGCCACCTGTACGACTACATGAGCGAGCCCGGCTACTCCACCAACCGCTGGCGCGGCGAGGCCCGCTTCCGCTCCTACCGGCCGGGCGAGCTGCTCAAGGTGGCCTTCGCCAAGAAGCTCCCCGACGACGGCAGATGGCACTACTCCAACACCAACTACGTGGTGCTCGGCCTGCTGGTGGAGAAGCTGACCGGCCGCACGTACGGCGAGGAGGTCGCCCGCCGGATCCTGCGCCCGCTGGGCCTGCGCCACACGCTGGTCCCCGGCGACCGGGCGGGCCTGCCCTCCCCCCACGCCAAGGGGTACGAGCCGATGCCCGGCCTCGTGGACGCCACCCGGATGAACCCCTCGCTGGACTGGGCCGCCGGCGAGATGATCTCGACCGCAGCGGACCTGGAGCGGTTCATGTCGGCCCTGCTGGGCGGCAGGCTCACCAGCGCCGCGTCCCTGAAGGCCATGCGCACGAC
This sequence comes from Nonomuraea sp. NPDC049646, assembly GCF_044465525.1. Classification (NCBI taxonomy): domain Bacteria; kingdom Bacillati; phylum Actinomycetota; class Actinomycetes; order Streptosporangiales; family Streptosporangiaceae; genus Nonomuraea; species Nonomuraea sp. NPDC049646. Next base: position 487,744 of record NZ_JBITLU010000001.1, read on the forward strand.
CGTCGAGACGGGCGCCGGGTTCCGCTACGGGCTCGGGCTGCAGGCGTACGCGCTGCCGTGCGGCACGGTGTGGGGGCACAGCGGGGAGCTGATCGGCTACCTGACGTTCGCGTTCCGCTCGGACTCCGGCAAGTCGCTGACCCTGTCGCTCAACCCCTCGACCAGGAACCCGTCCACGGCGGAGATCATGGGCATGGCCGTCAAGGTATTCTGCGGGACCGCGGGCTGAGCCGGCCCCTGAGAGCACCAGGAGGATCCGTGACGACTCCGACGGAACGCACGACGGGCGAGCCGCCGCTCACGGGCGCCTTCCGGCTGCCGGACGGCTCCTGGATCCGCGGCCGGGGCCTGCGCCACCCGCTGCCGGACGGCCCGGCGCCCGGCTTCGGCCTCTACCTCGGGTCGGCGCGGCTCACCCGCCGCCACGAGGACGGGCTGCGCTGGCCGCACGCGTGGATCGAGTGGCCCGACTTCCTGCTGCCCCGCGACCGGGACGCGGCCGTGGAGGGGATCCGCGACCTGCACCGGCGGGCGCGGGCGGGCGAGGCGGTCGAGGTGGCCTGCGGGGGCGGCGTGGGCCGCACCGGCACGGTCGTCGCCTGCCTCGCCGTCCTGGCCGGTCTCGACCCGGCCGACGCCGTCGCCTGGACGCGCGAGCACCACCACCCCCGGGCGGTCGAGACGCCGTGGCAACGCCGCTGGATCCTGCGTTTCCCGGGCCCGGCGCGGTGCTAGGCCGGTCCGCGTGTCCCGCTGGTCCGGATCTCGGTGAGCAGGCCCTCTTCGAGGACCACGTCGAGCTGGAGCTCTCGGTATCCGGCGTCCTCGAACAGGACGGTCAGGCGGTCCTCGCCGCGCTGGATGACCTGGCCGGGCCCCCACGCCCGGTGTTCCACCCGGGCGTGCAGCGGGAAGGGGCCGCCCTCCGGGGACGTCTGCTCGGCGGTCCCGGCGCGGCAGGTGTCGCAGTTGCCGCAGGTGCCGGCGAGCTCCTCGCCGAAGTAGCCGAGCAGGAAACGCCGGCGGCAGTCGGTGGTCTCGGCGTAGCGGCGCATCATCTCCAGCCGGCTGCGGTCGACGTCGCGGCGGCGCTCGGCCAGCTCCCTGGCGCGGCTCGCCGCCGCCCGGGGGTCGAGGCCGGGCACGGGGTCGACCTTGCGGGTGCCGAGCCGTACCGCGCCGGCTCTCTCCAGCAGGTCCAGCAGCGCCGTCAGGCGCCGGGCCGACAGTCCGGCGCGTTCGGCCAGGCCCTTGCGGTCGCTGCCGGGGCCGGACTCGGCGACCGCCTCGGCGACCCGCGCCAGCAGCTCCTCGTCGGGCGTCCCGCCGGTGAAGAAGCGCTGCACCCCCAGGTCCTCGGGGCGGTAGAAGAGCACGGCGTCGGCCGGCTCGCCGTCCCGGCCCGCCCGGCCGATCTCCTGGTAGTACGCGTCCGGCGAGCCGGGGATCTCGGCGTGCAGGACGAATCGCACGTCCGGTTTGTCGATGCCCATGCCGAAGGCGTTGGTCGCGACCACGACGTCCAGGTCACCGGCCATGAACCGGTCGTGCACCGTGTCCCGTTCGGCCCGGCGCAGCCCGGCGTGGTAGGCGGCGGCCCGTACGCCGGCCTCGGTCAGCAGCTCGCTCAGGCGGGTGGTCTGCCTGCGCGAGTTCGTGTAGACGATGCCGGGCTTCTTCGCCGCCGCGACGGTCGTGACGATGTCGTCGGCGGGGTCGTCGAGCGCCCGGCGCACCTCCAGCGAGATGTTGGGCCGGTCGAACCCCTGGACGATCTCCACCGGCGCGCGCATGCCCAGCCGCTCGGCGATCTCCGCCCGTACCGGCGGGGCGGCGGTCGCCGTCAGCGCCGCGACGACCGGACGGCCGAGCGCGTCGGCCACCGCGCCGAGCCGCAGGTAGTCGGGACGGAAGTCGTGCCCCCAGGCCGAGACGCAGTGGGCCTCGTCCACCACCATGAGCGAGGGGGCCGCGGCCGCCAGCTCCCGCAGGACGTCGGGACGGGCGAGCTGCTCGGGCGCGCAGAACAGGAACTCCGTCTCCCCCGCCCGCAGCGCCTGGAAGGTCTCCGCCCGCTCGGCGGCCCGCGTTCCCGCGTCCAGGCTGACCGCCTCCTCGTCGCGGTCGCGCAGGGCCTCGACCTGGTCGCGCTGCAGGGCGATGAGCGGCGAGACCACCAGGGTCGGGCCGCGCAGCAGCAACGCCGGCACCTGGTAGATCGCCGACTTGCCGCTCCCGGTGGGCATCACCACCAGCGTGTCCCTGCCCTCGGCCAGGGCCGTCATCGCCCGGAGCTGGCCGGGCCGCAGGTCGGTCAGGCCGAGCGCCTGCCTGGCCACCCGCTCGCATTCCGCCGCCGTGTCGCCCATCCGGTCCTCTCTGGTCGGGAAGAGGGTTCCTCCTGCCCCGCCGGCCGGCCGCCATGTCAGCCGCCGGCCGTGTTCCGGGTCACGGCCCGTTTCCGGCGTTCCGTCCCGGGCACCGGGCTTGGCATGCGCAACCTCATGAAGGGCGCCGCGGGCGGCGCCGTGGCGACCGCGGCGATGAGCGTGGTGATGCTCGCCGGCAGCCGGGCGGGCCTGATGGAGGACCAGCCGCCGAAACGCATCGCGCGGGCGTTGCTGCCGGGCCACCGGCACCGGCCCAAACCGGGCGAGGGCGTCGTGGGGGCGCTGGCCCACCTGGGGTTCGGCGTCACCGCCGGAGCCCTGTTCGGCCTGCTCGCCCGCGGGCGCCGCACCCCGTCCGCGCTGGGCGTGGGGTACGCGCTGACGATCTGGCTCGCCAGCTACCAGGGCTGGATCCCGGGCCTGGACATCCTGCCGCCGGTCTCCCGCGACCGGCCCGGCCGCCCCGCGGTGATGGCCCTCGGGCACGTGGTCTACGGCTCGGCCCTCGCGACGACCCTGAACCGTCTCAACGCCCGTACCGACCCTCGCTGAGCGGGCGCGGCCGTCATCGTGGCGGGAGCCGCAGCTCGAAGACGACGCGGTCGACGCCGGGGCCGTCGTAGTCGGGGACGGGCCCGGTGACCGTGAAGCCCATCGCGGTGTGGAAGGCGATGGACGCGCTGTTGGCCGGGGAGGTGATCGCCCTGACCCGGTCGCGCCCGTCGGCCAGGGCGAGCGCGAAGAAGCGCCGGTAGAGGCGGCGGGCCAGGCCGCCGCCGCGCAGGCGCGGCGCGACGCCGACGAAGTGCACGTAGGCCAGGCCGGGCGTCGAGGGCGACAGGATGCCGACGAGGAACCCGGCCAGGCCGTCGCCGCCCTCGGCCACCAGGCTGGTGCGGTGGAAGTGGTCGAGGAACAGGCGCGGCAGCCCGGCGCTGATCGGCCGTCCCCACCAGTCGTCCAGCACGGCGACGATGCGGCCGTGGTCATCGGGCTCGGCCGGCCTCAGGCGCGGCTCCCGGGGGTCGTTCTGGTCCATGATCACGTATCGTCCCGGCATCGCCGCGGGGCTGTCCAGCCGCCGGGGGCGAGCGTTGACGTCGGTTTCCGGGCCGCATGGCGCCGGCCTCCCGCCCAGGGGTGACGATCACAGATCCGACCTCCCGTCTGTTCCAGGCATACATCTCCGGCGGAAGTCTGTCCACGGGTGCACGCACCTCCGATGTCTCCTCAGGGCCGAGTTAGTAAAGTTTCCTAAACTTGGAGCGTTCCAAGATCGACAACTTGTTGACGGCCGTGACTCCCTGTGGGAACACGATGAAAAGCCGCTCACCCCCCAGGAGCCACCCGATGAACTCGTGGAAGACCCGGTTATGCGTCCTCGCGCTGGTCGCGGGCGCGCTGGCCGTGCCCGCCGGCCCCGCCGACGCCGCCCCCACCCGGTACGAGGCCGAGAACGCGACGCTCTCGCAAGGAGCCGTCGAGTCCAACCACACCGGCTACTCCGGCAGCGGCTTCGTGAACGGCGACAACGTCGCCGGCTCCTACACGGAGTGGACCGTCGACGCGCCCGCCGCCGGGACCGCCACGCTGGCCCTGCGCTACGCCAACGGCACCACCGGCGACCGGCCCGCCGACCTCGCCGTCAACGGCTCGGTCGTGGCCGCCGCCCGTTCCTTCGTCCCCACCGCCAACTGGGACACCTGGGCCACGGTCACGCTGACCGCCCAGGTCAAGGCGGGCCCCAACACGATCAGGGCCACCGCCGCCACCGCCGGAGGCAACCCCAACTGGGACTACCTCGACGCCGACGTCCAGGTCAGCGCCTTCACCGACTACCAGGCCGAGACGGCCACGATCGCGCGGGGCGTCGTGGAGTCCAACCACGCCGGCTACACCGGCTCCGGCTTCGTCAACTACGACAACGCGACGGGCTCGTACGTCGAGTTCCAGGTCAGCGCGGCGGCCACCGGCCCGCAGAGCCTGACCTTCCGCTACGCCAACGGCACCACGATCGACCGGCCGATGAGCGTCTCGGTGAACGGCGCCGCCACCACCCGGTCCTTCCCCGGCACCGGCGCGTGGACCACCTGGAACGAGGTCACGCTCAACGCCACCCTGAACGCGGGCGCCAACACCGTACGGGCCACCGCGACCACCGCGGACGGCGGCCCCAACCTCGACCGGCTGCGCGTCAGCGGACCGGCCGACACCCAGAAGCCGACCGCGCCCGGCCAGCCGGTGTGCAGCGAGATCACCCACAACAGCCTGAAGCTGGACTGGCCGCCCGCCACGGACGACATCGGCGTCGTGGCCTACGACATCTACCAGCAGGGTCAGCTCATCGCCACCGCCCCCGCGCCGCCGGCCACGCTGACCGGGCTGACCCCCGACTTCGGCTACCAGCTGTCGGTGTTCGCCCGGGACGCCTCCGGCAACGTCTCGCTGAGCAGCCCCGAGGCCGCCTGCCACACGCTGCCCGCGCCGCCGGACGACCCGCCCTCGCCGCCCGGCCTGCCCGCGGTCAGCGGCGTGCAGCCCACGTCGGCGACCGTCACCTGGGCCGCCTCCACCGACGACGGCGGCGTGCGCGCCTACCTGGTCCGCGACCACGCCTCCGGCGCCGTGCTGGCCACCGTCACCGGCGCGCCGCCCGCCACCAGCGCCGTCGTGCCGCTGGAGTGCGCGCACACCTACCAGCTCGACGTCGTCGCCCGCGACACCGCCGGCCAGCTCTCCGCGCCGAGCCCGGCCTCGGCCGCGTTCACCACGGGCGGGTGCGGGACCGTGCCGCAGACGCCGACCTCCGTCGCGGGCGGCTGGGACGTGCCCTGGGACGCCTCCTGGACGCCGGACGGCTCCTTCGCGCTGGTCACCGAGCGGGACACGTTCAAGGTGTTCAAGGTGACGCCGTCGGGCACCAAGACGCAGGTCGGGACCGTGCCGAACGTGCAGACCACCGACGGGGAGGGCGGCCTGATGGGCCTGGACCTCTCCCCCACCTGGAACGGCACGACCGACCAGGAGGTGTTCTTCATGCACACCGCCGCCGAGGGCAACCGCATCGCGAAGATGAACTTCAACGGCAGCACGCTCAGCGGCTACACCACGATCCTCCAGGGCATCGACAAGAACCGCTACCACAACGGCGGCCGCATCCGCTTCGGCCCCGACGGCTACCTGTACGCCACCACCGGCGACGCCCAGCAGTCGGCCAACGCGCCCAACCTGAACTCGCTCAACGGCAAGATCCTGCGTCTCACCAGGACCGGCGCCGCCGCGCCCGGCAACCCGTTCGGCACCCGCGTCTACAGCTACGGCCACCGCAACCCGCAGGGCCTGGCCTGGGACTCCGCCGGCCGGCTGTGGTCGTCGGAGCTGGGCAACTCCGCGCGCGACGAGCTCAACCTGATCCAGCCCGGCAAGAACTACGGCTGGCCGACCTGCGAGGGCACCTGCACGACCTCCGGCATGACCAACCCCAAGTACACCTGGAGCGTCGCCGAGGCCTCGCCGAGCGGCATCGCGATCGTCGGCAACACGGTCTTCATGGCGGCGCTGCGCGGCCAGCGGCTGTGGCGCATCGTCCTGAACGGCGAGAACGTCTCGACGGTCAACTCCTACTTCAACGGCACGTACGGCCGGCTGCGCCTGGTCGAGAAGGTGCCGGGCGCCGCCGCCATCTGGTTCGGCTCGACCAACTCCGACAACAACGGCGACGGCAGCGCCGACACGATCCGCCGTTCCGCCATCCAGTAGCCCCCCGAGGGAGTGACCCGTGCTCGCAACCCGCTTACGCACCCTCGTCCCGGCCGCCGTCGCGTGCCTGGCCGTCTCCGCGCTCGTGGCGCTGCCCGCGCGCGCGGCGACCGTGCGCTACGAGGCCGAGAACGCCACCAACGTCCAGGGCGCCGTCGAGGCGAACCACGCCGGGTTCTCCGGCACCGGCTTCGTCAACAGCGTCAACGCGGCCGGCCCGTACACGGAGTGGACCGTCGACGCCCCGGCGGCCGGCACCGCGACCCTGGCCATCAGGTACGCCAACGGCACCGGCTCCGCCCGCACCGCCGACGTCTCCGTCAACGGCACGGTCGTGTCCGCCGGGCGTTCGTTCGGCGCGACCGCCAACTGGGACACCTGGGCGACCTCCACCCTCACCGCCGCCCTGAACCGGGGCGACAACAAGATCCGGGTCACCGCCGCGTCCGCGGGCGGCAACCCCAACCTCGACTTCCTGGAGGCCACGACCGCCGACGCCCCGGCCACCGAGTACCAGGCCGAGGCCGCGACGCTGACGCAGGCCAGCGTGGCCACCAACCACACCGGCTACACCGGCGCCGGGTTCGTCGACTACGTCAACGCCCCCGGCGGCTCGGTCGAATGGTCGGTCAACGTCGCCGAGGCCGGCAGCCACACGCTGACCTTCCGCTACGCCAACGGCACCGCCGCCGGCCGCCCGATGGACGTCGCCGTCAACGGCGTCACCGCGGTGACCGGCCTGGCCTTCCCCGGCACCGGGAACTGGGACACCTGGGCCGACGCCCGCGCCACGGTGACGCTGAACGCCGGCGTCAACACCGTCCGCGCGACCGGGACCGGCGGCGAGGGCGGCCCGAACGTGGACCGGCTGTCGGTCAGCGGCGCCGGCGGCGCCGACGGCCAGGCGCCCACCGTGCCGGCGAGCCCGCGGGTGACCGGCGTCTCGGCCACCGGCATCTCCCTGGCCTGGACGGACTCCACCGACAACGTGGGCGTCACCGGCTACCGCGTCTACGAGGGCACGACCGTGGTGGCGACCTCGCCCACCGCGAGCGCCACGGTCGCGGGGCTGGCCGCCGGGTCCGCCCACACGTACACGATCACGGCGGTGGACGCGGCGGGCAACGAGTCCGGGCACAGCGCCGCGGTCACCGGCACCACGACCGGCGGCACCGGCGGGCCCACCGCCGACCAGCTACTCGCCGAGCTCACCACGTGCTCCCAGATCTCCAGCGGCAAGTACAAGACCGACTCCGACGTCTCCTCCGGGACCGTCCCGGTGTGCGGCAAGACCGGCGGCGTGTTCTGGAAGGGCGACCTGGACATCGACTGCGACGGCGTCCGCACCGCGCAGTGCAACGAGAGCACCGACTGCTGCTTCCAGGCCGACACGTTCTGCCACACCACCTCGGACACGCCGCTCAACGCGGCGCAGCTCCCGTACGTGGTGGTGCCGAGCCCCAGCTCGATCTGGGACTACCGGACCAAGGGCATCGGCTGCGGGACGGTGGTGGCGGTCATCTACAACGGCCAGGTCGAGTACGCGGTCACGGGCGACACGGGCCCGTCCGGGATCATCGGCGAGGCCTCCTACCGCACCGCCGCCGACCTGGGCATCAACCCCGATCCGAGCAACGGCGGCACCGACTCCGGCGTCACGTACATCGCCTTCACCGGCTCCGGGACGAAGGTGGCGGCCATCGAGAACCACGACCAGGCCGTGACGCTGGGCCGCACCCTCGCCCAGCGGTTCATCGACCAGAACTGACCAGCCGCCCCATGCCCTGATTTGTCCTGGATAAAACGCCAGGTAGCTGGACAGGACAGGGGTTATGGCAAGATCTGCGCTGGTCGTCATCGACATGCTGAACCCGTACGAGCACCAGGACGCCGAGCGGCTCGCCCGGCAGGTGGAGCCGATCGTCGAGCCGCTCGCGGACCTGGTGGCGCGGGCCCGCGAGCGGGACGACGTCGATCTGGTGTACGTCAACGACAACCACGGCGACTTCGCCGCCGACCGGCGGGAGATCGAGGAGCGGGCGATGAAGGGCCGGCGGCCCGACCTGGTGCAGCCGGTCCTGCCGCCGCCGGGGTGCGCGTTCCTGCCCAAGGTGCGGCACAGCGCGTTCTTCGGCACGGCGCTGGAGTACCTGCTGTCGCAGAGCGGGGTCGAGCGGGTGGTGCTGACCGGGCAGGTGACGGAGCAGTGCGTGCTGTACAGCGCGCTGGACGCCTACGTGCGGCACTACGAGCTGACCGTGCCGCCCGACTGCGTGGCGGCCATCCATGACGATCTCGGCCAGGCGGCGCTGAACATGATGGAACGCAACATGTCCGCCCGGCTCACGCCGTCCGGCGACTGCTTCACCCGATGAGCCGGGCCGTGCGGTCGGCGACGAGGTGCGGCTGCTCGGCCTGGACCAGATGGCCCGAGAAGACGTCCTCGTGGCGTCCGTCGGGCAGGCTGCCGGCGTAGCGGCGCTGGTGCTCGCGGTTGGCGGCGTGCTGACGCTCCCGCCCACGGGCGGCGCGGGTCACCGACAACACGATCGTCGGGCAGTGCGGCAGCCGCGGCGGTCGCGCCCGGAACTGCGGGATCGCGGCGGCCACGGCCCGGATCTCCTGGCGCGTCCGGGCGACCCCGGTTGGGGTGAAGTCCTCGGCGAGCATGGTCCGGTAGGTGTCGGCGGGGAACAGCCGCCGGACGTTCCCGCTGAACAGCCGGGCCAGGGGACGGAACCGGCTGAGCGCCTGCGTCACCGCCATCATGCGGTCGACCTGGGCGGCGGTCCGGTCCCAGGCGTCGTACACCGGCGAGGTCTCCGGCAGGACGTCGGCCAGCAGCAGCCCGCGCAGCCGGGGCCCCAGCAGCTCGGCGGCACGCCGCGCGACCAGCCCGCCCATGCTGTGCGCGACCAGCACGAACTCCCCCGGCACGACGGCCTCGGTCATCGCGACCAGGTCGGCCGCCAGGTCGTCGATGCCGAGCGGCCCGGCCGCGGGGCCGCTGCGCCCGCGGCCGGCGCGGTCGTAGGTCACCAGCCGCGCCCTGCTCGCCAGCAGCGGCGTCACCGCGTCCCAGCAGGTGCGCCCGCAGCCGCCGCCCGCCTCGAACACGACCGGTAAGGGGCCCTCGCCGGTCTCCTCGACATAGACCTGCCGCCCGTTCACCGGCACCGTCCGCCCTGGCACGTCGCGCATGCCGCCTCCTCCGCTCCGCTCCGCGAACCGAACGTTTTCATTTTGGATAACGGTATCTCATATGAAATCGTCAGGCCATGGACCCTGTCGAGCAGCTGCTGCACCCCGTACGGCTGCGCATCGTGCACGCCGTGGCCGCAGCGGGCACGATGACGATCGCCCAGCTCTGCGCCCGCATGCCCGAGGTTCCCAAGATCACCGTCTACCGCCAGGTCGCCCACCTGACCGAGGGCGGGTTCCTGGAGGTCGAGGGCGAGCAGCGGGTACGCGGCGCCACCGAGCGCCGCTACCGGCTGCGCCAGGACCGTCCCGCGATCGACGCCGAAGCCGCAGGGTCGATGTCGCTCGACGACCACCGCAGGGGGTTCGCCGCCGCCATGGCCGTCCTGATCGCCGAGTTCGACGCCTACCTGCGCCGCGAGGGCGCCGACCCGGTCGCCGACTCGGTCTCCTACCGGCAGGGCACCGTGTGGCTCAGCCCCGGCGAGCTCGCCGCGATGCTGACCGACCTGCTGGCGGTGCTGGGCGACCGGCTGGGCAACGCCCCGGCCCCCGGCCGCGCCCCCTACCTGCTCAGCGCGATCCTGTTCCCCTCCGGCGAGCCGCCCGCGCACGGAACCGGCCGGTAGCCCGCCGGGGCGTCACGCCGTCCTGGCGGGCAGGACCTCGACGGCGGCGAGCCGGTCGATCTTCAGCAGGGACAGCCGGGTGACCTGACGGGCGGTGGCGCGGATGGTGAGCGGCCGGGGATGGGCTCCGGCGGTAGCGGCCAGGTCGGTCAGCGCCCGCGCGCCGAGGAAGGACATCGCGCTGATGTCCACCACGTGGTGGTCGGGGGCGAGCGAGCCCAGCAGCGCGGTCCAGGCCAGGGCGTTGGTGACGTCGGCCTCGCCGGAGAAGGCCAGCCCGTCGGCGGTGACGCGGTGGCCGAAGCGGGCCGCCTCGGCGATCGCCGGGTGCGCCTGGCAGGCGCGGAAGGCCAGGGCCGGGGGGAAGACGCGGGTGTCGTAGGCGCACAGGGCGGTGAGGGTGCCCGGGGTGAACAGGGTGTTGGCGGCGGCCTCGAACGCGACGAGCGCGTCGGCGTCCACGACGCCGGGACGGGCCCACGTCATGTCCACGGCCACCCACAGACCCGGGTGACCGGCGCCGGTCGCGGCCCGGGCGGCCTCGCGGTAGGCGGCGTGCAGGCGGCCGGGGTCGAACCCGCCGCCGGCGAGCTGCACCTCGCCGGGGTCCATGACGTGCAGGCGGCCCTCGCCGAGCGCGTCCCGCAGCGCCCCGGACGCGCCGAGCCGGTCGCCCAGCGGGCCGCGCAGCCGTGGCGAGGGGACGAGCATCACCTGGGCCCGCCGGTCGGCGCCCGCGTGCGCGAACCCGGCGGCGGCGGCCAGGAAGTCGTCGTCGGAGGCGAAGCGCGCCCCGATGTGATCGCCCGTCTGCACCGGCGGCGGAATCACCATCGTGCTGCCTCCCCAGGCCAGGTTGTCCTCATCCTAGGCAGGCGCGGCACGCCGCCCGGAGGGGTTTCGCGGAATTTCCGGCCGAATGTCGTATCAGGGTGCTTAGGATTTGCTCACTGACAGATGAGCGGCCGCACGCGCACTCCGCTCGTCGCGGCGGGGGGCCGGTACCGACCAACGGGACGAATCAGGCGGTGACCATGGGCGAGTCCTTCGGGCTGCACGTGCCGATCGGCGCGAATCTGGCCCATCTGCGCGGCCTGGTCAGCGCTTTCGCCCTGGAGGCGGGGCTCGACAAGGAGCGGGTGGAACGGCTGGTGCTGGCGGTCAGCGAGGCGGCGGGCAACGTCCTGGAACACGCCCAGGCGCCCGGCACGGTGAGCGCCCGCAGCGACGAGGACGGCGTGACGGTGCACGTCATCGACGAGCGCGGCACCCTGACGCCCGCCCATCTCAACCGCGTCCCGGCCTGGCCGCCGCAGCGCGGCATGGGGCTGTGGATGATGCAGCGCGTGTGCGACCGGGTGACGCTCGACCATCCGGACGGCCGGTCCCGGCTGGAGCTGTTCATGCGCCGCGCCCCCGCGGACCAGGACGGCCGGCCGTGAACCCCTAGTACGGTGGCCGGATGTATCCCGCGATCGAACCGTATGACCATGGCCTGCTCGACGTCGGCGACGGAAATCTCGTCCACTGGGAGGCGTGCGGCAACCCCGGCGGCAAGCCCGCGCTGGTCGTCCACGGCGGGCCGGGGTCGAACTGCACCCCGGGCCAGCGGCGGGTCTTCGACCCCGAGCGGTACCGGATCATCCTGTTCGACCAGCGCAACTGCGGGCGCAGCCGGCCGCACGCCGCCGACCCGGCCACCGACCTGTCGGCGAACACCACCCACCACCTGGTGGCCGACATGGAACGGCTGCGCGAGCACCTGGGCGTGGACCGCTGGCTGCTGTACGGCGGCTCGTGGGGCTCGACGCTGATCCTGGCCTACGCCGAGGCCCACCCCGAGCGGGTCTCGGAGATCGTCCTCACCGGGGTCACCACCACCCGCCGCTCGGAGATCGACTGGCTGTACGACGGCGTCGGCCGGTTCTTCCCCGAGCAGCGGCAGCGCTTCCGCGAGGGGGTGCCGCAGGAGTGCCGGGGCAGCGTCGTGGAGGTGCTGAGCGCCTACGCAGGGCTGATGGCCGACCCCGATCCGGCGGTCCGCGCCAAGGCCGCCCACGACTGGACGGCCTGGGAGGACACGGTCATCTCACTGGAGACCAACGGCAAGCCCAACGCCTACAGCGACCGGCCGGCGGACCGGCTGGCGGCGCTCGTCCGCATCTGCGCCCACTACTTCTCCAACGGCGCCTGGCTGGAGGAGGGCGTGCTGCTGCGGGAGGCGCACCGGCTGGCGGGCATCCCCGGCGTGCTCATCCACGGCCGCTTCGACCTCGGCGCGCCCCTGGAGTACGCCTGGGACCTGGCTCAGGCGTGGCCCGATGCCCGCCTGGTGGTCGTGGAGGACTCCGGTCACACCGGCAGCGGCGGCTTCCGCGACGAGATCCTGAAGGCCCTGGACGGCTTCGCCGATCACCCCGGAACGAACCGGACGAACGGGATGCGGCTGCCCACCTCGCGGTAGTCGTCCACGCCGCCGTCGACGGCGAAGCCCATGACGCGGCAGAGCCGGCGGGCGGCGGCCGGGTGGCGGGGGGCGTACCGGGCCATGATGTCCGCGCCTTCGCCGGGCTCCAGCGGCACCGCCGTGGCGCGGCAGCGGTGGCCGCCGACCTGCAGGCTCACCTGCGGGGTGGCCAGGACGTTGCGGTACCAGTCGGCCTTGGTGCCGAAGCCGGAGGCGGCCACGTAGCCGTGCCCGTCGCGCTGGACGACCTCGATGACGGCCCGGCGGGGCAGGCCCGAGACGCGTCCGGTGTGGGTGAGCAGCATGACGCGGCCGCCCAGCAGCGGCCCGAGGCCGAGCCGGTACAGCAGGATGGGCAGCCGCCACAGGCGGCGGCGCAGCCCGGCCGGCGGGTCCGGTCTCCTGACGATCTCCATGGTCGGTCTCCTTCCGTGGTGGGTGACCCGTCCCGGGCGGCCCGGCCGCGCCGCCGCCGTCAGCCGGGCGGCGGCGCGGCCGGCTCGCCCGCCGCCAGCAGGTCCTCCACCGCCGACAGCGCCTCGCCGACGGGGAGGGCGGGATCGATGATGTGGTGCAGCATCAGCCCGTCGATCGCGGCGGTGACGAGCGTGGCGACGCCGTCGAGGCGGGCGGCCGGCCAGCCGGGGCGCAGGCGGCCGAGGCGGGCTGCGATGCGGCCGCGGGCCAGGCGCAGCTCGTCGCGCAGCACCACGCCCAGGGCCGGATCGCGGGTGGCGCCCACGATCAGCTCGGCGGCCAGCCGGGTCGTCGGCCCGTCGGCCGCCGCCTGGGCGGGCAGGCCGCGCAGCAGGGCCAGCGCGGCGCGCTCGTCGGCGGCGGCCAGCAGCTCGGCGACCAGCGGGCCGACGACGAGGTCGGTGGCGCGGCGGAAGATCGCCTCGCGCAGGCCGGGCAGCCCGCCGAAGTGGTAGTGGATCAGGCCGGGGTTGGTGCCGGCCCGCTCGGCCACGGCCCGCGTGGTGACTCCGGGCCACCCGTGCTCGCCCAGCAGCGCGATTCCGGTCTCCACCAGCTGCTCGCGACGGCGGTCGCCGCGCGCCGAATTTGGCCGGTCGGCCAAGTTGGTCATACGGCCAAGTTAGCACGGCGAAAATGGCGTGCGCCACGGCGGCGGCCGGTGTTGCATGTCCGGATGATCGACGAACCGCTGGACCGCCTCCGCGCCGCCGCGCGACGTACCCGCGAACTGGCCCTGGACCGGGGGGCCACCGGCGTGGGCCACGAGGACGCCGACGACGACGCCGGCACGATCGGCACCGACGGCGCCCTCGGCTTCGACCCGTTCCCCCTGCTCGAAGCCCTGCACCGGCATGGCGTCCGGGCCGCGGTGATCGGGCAGGTCGCCGGCATCATGCACGGCTCCGCCGAGCTGACCGGCGACCTCGACCTGCTCTGGGACGGCCGCCCCGCCCACGCCCCGGCCCTGGCCGCCGCCTTCGCCTCGGTCGGCGCCCGGCTCGCCGACGAGACGGGCCGCCCGCTGCCCTTGCGCCCGGACTCCCTGCTGCGCCCGAAGACGCAGTTCACCTCGCCGGGGGCCGGCGGCGACTGCTGCACCCCGGCGCTGCCCTGGGGAGGGCTTCGGGTCGGCGAGTGCCTGGACCGCGCGCTGACCGCGACCGGCCCCGGCGGCCTGGAGGTCCACTACGTCACGCGCGAGGACCTGATCCGGATGCGCCGCGCCCTGGGCCGGCCGAAGGACCTGCGCCGGGCGGCCGAACTGGAGGCGTGACCAGCGGCGTCCCGGCGGAAAACGAGTCGTCGGGCGTGCGGCGTTCGAGTAGGTTCGCCGTTCATGACCCCTACTCTGCGCACCGAGCGGCTGCTGCTGGAGCCGTACGTCCCCGCCGACGAGGAGGCGTTCGTCGCCATGTTCCAGGATCCGCGGGTCACGCGGTGGATGGGGGACGGCACCGCCACCGAGGCCGAGGACCGCGCGCTGTTCGGCCGCATCTTCAGCAAGGTCTACGCCCAGGACCTGTTCGCCGTCTGGGCCGTGCGCCGGGACGGCGAGCTGGTCGGGCACGCCGAGATCAAGCCGACCGACACCGTGCCGGGCCACGAGCTCATCTACGCGCTGGTCCCGGCGGTGTGGGGGGTGGGCCTGGGCCGGGAGCTGGCCGAGGCGATCGTCGGCCACGGTTTCGGCGCCCTCGGCCTGACCGAGGTGCACGCCACCGTCGCGCCGGACAACCTCGCCTCGCTGGCCGTGCTGCGCAGGATCGGCTTCGAGCACGTACGCGACATCGCCGAGGACGACGGCGGCACCACCCGCGTGCTGACCCGCCGCCGTCCGCCGGTCACTCCACCGCGCCCGTCCGCGTGAGCAGGTCCTGGTACCAGGCGTCGTACGGACGGTTGGTGGCCGGGTAGTTCGCCGGCGGATCGGTCGCCTGGCCCGCCGAGTCGAAGTCCCAGCCGCGGACGAGCCGGCCCGCCCGCCGCGCGTCGGTGATGAACGACGACTGCCCGGCGGGCGCCGCGTAGAACAGCGCGTCCTGCCGCAGCTCGGCGCTGTCGCCCTGCTGGAACTCGGTGAAGGCGACCTGCCGGTAGCGGACGCGGTCGCCGGTGACCGCGTCGGTGTCCACCCGCAGGGTCCGCGCCGGGGTCGGGCCGTCGGCGCCGGTCCACACGTGCACGCGGGGCGCGCCGCCGTAGGAGGTGGTCTTGTCGTGGCGGGCGTCGGAGGTCCTGGCGTTGCCGCTCCACGCGACGCTCGCCGCGCCGGCGTCGAGCGTGCCGGACCACTCCCAGTTCTGGCTGTTGCTCTGGCTGCGGTGGATCTCCCGGAGCCGGGTCCCGCCCGCGTCGGTGAAGCGGACGGTCGGCAGGACGCCGTTGTCGTACTGGCGGCTGGCGGACCAGGTGATCTCGCCGGCGGCGTCCAGGCGTCCCACGCGGTACCAGAGCGTGGTGGCGTTCTGCGACTGGTGGACCTCGACCAGGTCGCCGTTGTCGTTCAGGGCGACGGCGGGGGTGAGGCCGCTGTCGTACCTGCCGTGGCGCAGCCAGGTCACCCGGCCGTCGGCGCCGTACGCGCCGGTCCAGTACCACAGCGCTCCGGCGCCGGAGTCGTGCACCTCCACGACCTGCCCGCGGGCGTTGGCCGCGACGGCCGGGTTCGAGCCGAGGTCGCGCTTGTACAGCGTGCGGGTCGTGCCGTCGCCGGAGATCACCGGGAGCACGCGGCCGCGCAGCGCGTCCACCGTGGGCGGGGTCGCCGGGTAGTCCTCGGCCCGCAGCAGCCGCGGCCCGAAGGCGGCCACGAGCTCGTCGTTCAGCGCGGCCGGGTTGCCCGCGGCGTGGGACGGGTTGTCGGTCAGGTCGTCCTTGAGGTCGAGGGCGACGACGATCGGCGCGGCCGTGGGATGCCCCGCCGACCAGCCGGCGATCACCGCGAGCCAGTCGCGGAGGAGGTTGGCGGCCGGGTTGCCCGCGTGGTCCACCTCGTCGCCGGGGGCGTCGTGGCCGACGGAGTAGTCGCGGGCGGTGGCGTACCCGTTGTCGTGCACGTCGAGCTCGACGAAGCGGACGCCGTGGTCGAGCTGGTAGGCGATCGAGTTCCGGGCGCCGTTGACGTTGCCCGAGTAGCTGTTGTGCGTGGCGCGGAAGACCGCCGAGGGTAACGGCACGTCCGCCGCCGCCTCGGCCGATCCGCTCGCCGCCAGGACCGTGGCCGCGGCGGCGAGGGCTGACAGGACGGCTCTCGAACGGGGCATGCGCTGATCCTCACGTGGGGGGGTGATCCCCCCAGACAATACGATCACGGCCCGCCGGCCAACCCCGCCGGACGAACCGGCGGGGCGGCACGGGGTGGCACGGGGTGGCACGGCGGGGCGCCGCGCGCCGGAGGTCAGCGGTCCTCGTGGACGCGGCCGAACTCGACCGCGGGCGCGGCGCCGGCGAAGTTGCGGTCCACCTCGGCCCGCTCGGCCGCGCTGGGGGTGGCGTTCGTGCAGCTCACGGGGGCGCTGGAGCCGGACATCAGGTCGCCGCAGAGCCCGGTGCGCCGGTCCGGCAGGCCGAGGATGTGGCCGATCTCGTGGGTGGCGATCCGCAGCGGGTAGTAGCCCTGGTCGACCGCCTGGCGGCCCATCCAGATCGTGCCGCGGCCGAGGCCGGTGGGCAGCGTCCTGGGCCAGTTGTTGTCGGCCAGGACGACGAAGCTGGCGGGCGTGCCCTGCATGAGCCGGACGTTCACCACGTTCGCGTTCCAGACCTGGGCGGCCTGGTTGACCACGTTGACGAACTCCGCCGACCGGGAGGCGTCGTACCGCAGCACCCGGACCAGCACGGCGGCCTGGGCCGGGGAGGTGACCAGCAGGAAGGAGAGGGCGAGGACGACGGAGAGCGTGACACGGAGAGACCTTGACACGGATCCTCCTCCAGAAGTTGGGGGGTCCTGTCACGGTAGGCGCGCGGTCACGGGTCGGAAAAGTAGCGATTAGTGCATATTGCCGCGATATGCCGACGACGGCCCCGGCTCGGCGGACCGAGGGATACTGAGGCGGTTTGCATGCTTAAAAGGAAGATTGTCCTGAGTTGATCAGGGCAGTGGGGCCGGGATGTCCACCCCCGATCTCGTCCTGGCCCTCGGCGGCGCCGCCGCGCTGCTCGCCGCCGTCCTGCCCGGCCTGCTCGCCCGCCGGGCCTTCTCCCCGCCCCTGGTCTACCTGCTCGGCGGCATGGGGCTGTACCTGCTGCCGATCGGGCTGCCCGAGCCCGACCCCGTCGCCCACCGGGCGGCCGTCGAGCACATCACCGAGATCTGCGTGCTGGTCTCGCTCATGGGCGCGGGGCTGGCGCTCAACCGGCGGATCGGGTTACGGAGCTGGTCGACGACCTGGCGGCTGCTCGGCTGGGCGATGCCGCTGACCGTCGCCGGGGTCACCGCGGCGGCGACCGGCGTGCTGGGCTGGCCCGTCGCCGCCGCGCTGCTGCTCGGGGCCGTGCTCGCGCCGACCGACCCGGTGCTCGCCTCCGACGTCAGCGTGGGCGAGCCCGCCGACGCCGAGAACGCCGACGACGAGGTCCGCTTCGCCCTCACCTCGGAGGCGGGCCTGAACGACGGCCTGGCCTTCCCCATCGTGTACGCCGCCATCGCCCTGGCCACCGCCGGCGGCCTGGGCTGGACGGGCGAGTGGGCGCTGACGGACGTGCTCTACCGGATCGTCGCCGGGGTCGTCTGCGGCCTGCTGATCGGCCGCCTGCTCGGCCGGCTGTTCTTCCACTCCCCCGCCGAGGAGCTGCGCCTGGCCGAGCGCCGCGACGGCTTCGTCGCCCTGGGCGCCACCCTGCTCGCCTACGGCGTCACCGAGCTGGTCAGCGGCTACGGCTTCATCGCCGTGTTCGTCGCCGCCTGCGCCATCCGCCGGGTCGAGCACGGGCACGGCTACAACAACGTCCTGCACGGCTTCGTCGAGCAGCTCGAACGGCTCTTCACCTCCTGGCTGCTGCTCCTGCTGGGCGGATTCGTCGCCGCCGGCGGCCTGGCCCCGCTCACCTGGCGCGGCGCCCTCGTCGGGGCGCTGCTGATCCTGGTCATCCGCCCGGTGGCGGGCTGGCTCTCCCAGGTGCGGGGCCCGGCCGGGCCCCGCGAGCGCCGGGTCATCTCGCTGTTCGGGATCCGGGGGGTGGGGTCGCTGTTCTACCTGGCGTACGCGCTGGGTCACGCCGACTTCGGGGTGCCGCCCGAGGAGCTGTGGGCGGTGACGGCCTTCACCGTGGTGCTCTCGGTCGTCCTGCACGGCATCACCGCGACCCCGGCCATGGCCCGCCTCGACGCCCTCCGCGAGCGCCTGACCACGGGCGCCCGGGGGTAGGACGCGGCCTCGCGGAGAGGGGGCCGCGAGGCCGCGTCACCATCCGGCTACCGCAGGACGGACGTCCACCCGGGGCGGCCGGGCAGCGGGCTCGGCGCCGGGACCCGCCTGAGCGACAGCTCGTCCGGCGGGACGGCCGGGCAGCGGGCGCCCCGGGCGGGCAGGTCACGGGAGACCAGGTAGCGGTCGAAGGCGGCCGTCGTGCACTCGCCGCGCCCGTAGATGCCGTGCCCCCACCCTTCGTAGGTCAGCAGCCGGGCCTGCCGGCCGGCCTGCAGCGCCGTGGAGGCCGCCCACACGTACGGCGTGGCCGGGTCGTGCAGGGCGTTGCCGAGCAGCAGCGCCGGCGAGCCGTCCACCCTGAGCCGGTGCTGCCGGTTGGGCGTGGCCGTGCCCTGGCAGGACAGCGCGAGCGGGTGCGCCGCGGCGCTGACCAGCATGTCCGGCGCGACGGCCGCCGACCTGCGGAGCAGCCGGTCCCAGTCGCGGTAGCCGCGGACGGGCAGCGCGTAGTCCTGGCAGAAGACGAAGGTGGCGTCGTTGACGGTCTCCCCGGCGGCCCGGACCGGCGGCGCGAACAGCGGGCTGACCGGGCCGGCGCCGCTCTCCATGGCGGCCAGCAGCTCGGCGAGCTGGCTCCAGGCCGGCCCGTAGAACGCGCCGAAGGCCAGGCCGATGAGGTCGAGTTTGCGCAGCTTGACGTCCGGCTGCCCGGGGAAGGTCAGCTCGCCCCGGTCGGCCCTGGCCAGCAGTTCGTGCCACACCGCGCGGACGTCCCGGCCGTGCAGCGCGCACGAGCCCGTCCGGCCGCACCAGGCCACGAACTCGTTGAAGGAGTCCTGGGAGGTCCATGCCTCGGTGTCCAGGAACGCCTGGGTGCCGAGGCTGTGGTCCATGTTGCTGTCCAGCGCGAGGGCGCGGACCCGGCGCGGGTAGCGCTCGGCGTAGAGCTGGCCGATCAGGGTGCCGTACGAGACGCCGTAGTAGGTGAGCTTGTCGTCGCCGAGGGCGGCGCGCAGGGCGTCGAGGTCGCGGATCACGTACCCGGTGTGGACGTTGTCGAACAGCGGGCCGGTGCGCCGGCGGCAGTCGTCGCTGTAGCGCCGGTTGAAGGCGAGCAGGGCGTCCCAGCCGGCCTGGTCCTTGATCGACAGCGGGTCGGGCGCCTGCTGGGCGAGCTCCAGCGAGCAGGTGACGGGATGGCTGCGGCCCACGCCGCGCGGGTCGAAGCCGACCACGTCGAAGCGGCTGGTGATCTCGGGGGTGAAGCTGAGCCAGTTGTTCACCACGACGTCCACGCCGGAGCCGCCGGGGCCGCCGGGGTTGATCACCAGCGACCCGATGCGGGCGGCCGGGTCACTGGCCCGGCGCCGGGCGAGGGCCAGCTCGAACGTCCCGGCGCGCGGGTCGTTCCAGTCGACCGGCACGGTCAGCGTCCCGCAGTCGACCGCGGGGTCCTCCGCGCATGGCGCCCACGGCACGGCCGGGGCGGCGGTGGCGGCGATGGTCGCGGCGGTGGTCGCGGCGGTGGTCGCGGCGGACGCGGGGACCGGCGCGAGCGGCGCCGCGAGGGCCGACAGGAGGGTGAGGATCAGGACTGGTCTTCGCATCGGCGACTCCGATCGTCGGGGACCTGATCATCGATCAGTTCCTCCGACAAGACCATCCGACTGGAGGAGGAGACCGGAGTCATCCCTGAGGACCTTCCGCCCCCGGCGGGGCAGCCTCACCCGGGACGCCGTGCGGTCAGCGGGTCACCACGACCACATGCCCACGCG
Organism: Nonomuraea sp. NPDC049646; assembly: GCF_044465525.1. Classification (NCBI taxonomy): domain Bacteria; kingdom Bacillati; phylum Actinomycetota; class Actinomycetes; order Streptosporangiales; family Streptosporangiaceae; genus Nonomuraea; species Nonomuraea sp. NPDC049646. Next base: position 507,814 of record NZ_JBITLU010000001.1, read on the forward strand.
TACGTCCACACCCGGGGAGGCGTGCAGGAGGGGCGGGCCGGCCGGGCCGGGCAGGCCGGCGGCCCGCAGCAGGTCCTGGTCGAGGCCGGTCAGCTCGACGTGCTGCAGCGGCCACGGCGGGTGCTCGACCTCGGCCGCGGCCAGCCGGCCCGCCACCCTGGTGAACAGCCGGTGGCGGGCGGTCAGGAAGTGCGCGAGCTCGTCCTGCTCGTCCTCCCGCAGGACGCCGCCCACCTCGGCCTCGGCGTCGCACCGCACGTCCGGCGTCCCAGGCCGGCGCCGGCGGCAGCGGTAGCGGCGGCGTCCCCGGTCGATCCGGACCGACATGTCGGACCAGTGGTAGGGCAGCCCGTAGCCGGCGCGCCCGCCGAGCGCGGCCGGCAGCCGTCCCGCGTCCAGGGACAGGAACCAGACGCCGGAACGGCCGCGCGCGTCCCGCACGTACGTGCGGCAGTTGGTCTCCGGGAACGTCGACAACCACGGCACGGCGGGCAGGCCGGGCACCCGTACGTCCTCCATGAGGAACGGCGTCACCCCCACCCACGCCGACCCGTCCATGGTCTCGACGGCGAGCTCGTCCGGCACCAGCTCACGGACCACCTCGGCGGGGTAGCGCCAGTGCAGGAACGTGATGTGCGCCCACCGGTGGCACATCACCGGCAGCGCCACGCGCGGCGACGGCGGCGCCTTCACGCGCTGCGGCGGTGCTCGGCGAGGACCCGGCCGTCCCGCCGGATCCGGGCGGCCCGGTAGGGCGGGACCGGGCGGGTGACGCACGCCCGCGCGGTCGACTCGGCCTCCGCCTGGTCGATCCCCCAGCCGATGGTGTGCCAGCGGTCGCCCGCCGCGTCCAGGGCGGTGATCTCGTAGAGCTGTCGCGCCGGACGCGGGGTGCAAGGGGTGTGGCGGTGCTCCATCCAAGTCTCCTCACGACGGGGGCGGACCGCCGCCTGCCCTACCCGGGGCGTTCCGTCCCAATCCCCCGTTTCCGGAACGCGTGACGGGAAGGCCGGAGGCGAGAGAACCTGAGGGCGGCGGCGAGGACGCGAGAGGGTCGGTGCACATGCCTGAGTGGCTGGAAGCGGGGACATGGGGGCTGGTCGCCGGCGGCGCGCTGGTCCTCGGCGCGGCCGTGGCGATGCTGGTGCGGGTCCCGGCGCGGGCGATCGCCACCGTCATGGCCTTCGGCGCCGGGGTGCTGATCTCGGCGCTCTCCTTCGAGCTGCTGGACGAGGCCGAACGGTCGGGCGGGCTGCTGCCCACCGCCGTCGGCTTCCTGGCCGGAGCCTGCGCGTACGTGGCGGCCAACGCGATCCTGGCGCGGTACGGCGCCCGGCACCGCAAGCGCTCCGGCGACCAGCAGCCCAGCGAGGCCGACGCGCAGGGCAGCGGCGCCGCCATCGCCGTCGGCGCGCTGCTCGACGGCATCCCCGAGTCGGTGGTGCTCGGGCTGTCCCTGCTGCACGGCGGCGAGATCGGCCCCGCCGTGGTGGCGGCGGTGTTCGTCTCCAACGTCCCCGAGGGCCTGTCCAGCGCGGCCGGCATGCGACGGGCCGGGCGCAGCCCCGCGTACGTGTTCGGCGTCTGGGGCGGCATCGCCGTGATCAGCGGCGTGGCGGCCATGGCCGGTTACCTGACCCTCCGGTCGGCCTCCCCCGAGGCCATCGCGCTGATCACCGCGATCGCGGCCGGCGCCATCCTGGCGATGGTGGCCGACACCATGATCCCGGAGGCGTTCGAGCAGGCGCACGTCCTCACCGGCCTGATCACCACCGTGGGCTTCCTGTCCGCCTTCGCCATCGAGCGCCTGGCCTCCTGACGGCGTGCGCGGCTCACCCCGGCGTCCGGGGGCCGGGCGGGAGGTGGACCGTCATGATCATGTCGCAGGGGCCGTCGCCCTCGCCCCGGTAGCCGTGCGGGGCGTCGCCGTCGAAGGTGGCGGTCTGGCCCGCCTCGACGGGGTGCTCGACGCCGTCGAGGACGAGCGTCATCCGCCCGGAGACGACGCTGAGGGTCTCCACCACCCCCGCCTGGTGGGGCTGGCTGGGGTACTCCTCGCCGGGCTCCAGCCGCCAGCGCCAGACCTCGGCCGGGGCCGGGTCGGTGGTGGTCAGCATGAGCCGGGCCTGCCCGCCGCGCGGCCCGGTCCACAAGGGGGCCACGGCGTCGGCGGACACCACGCGCAGGCGGCCCTCCGGCGGCCCCTGCATGAGGGCCGAGACCGAGATGCCCAGGGTGTCGGCCAGCCGGACCAGGGTGGACAGGTTGGGGTTGCCCTGCGCCTTCTCCAGCGCCACCAGCGCGCCCTTGCTGACCTGGGCGCGCCGGCCGAGCTCCTCCAGGGACAGGCCGGCGCGGGTGCGGGCGGCCTTGACGTTGTGGGCGACCGTGCGCAGGGCGCGGGCCGGCTCGGCCATCTGTTCACCTTCCTCGCTTCGCGGGCGGACCGGTGAAATGTACTGCGCGGTCGGTCCGTTGCACTCCTGCGGTCATTCTAATGTACTCTCTGGTCGTTCCGTTGAATGTCCGGGAGGTGTCGTGATCGCTCTGCTGCTGGCCCTGGGCAGCTCGCTCGCCTACGGCTGCGCCGACTTCCTCGGCGGCCTGGGCGCCCGCAAGGCCCATGTGCTGCGTACCGTGATGGTCGCGGCCCCGGCCAGCCTCGTGGTCGAGCTGCTGCTGTGGCCGTTGCTCGGCGCGTCGTTCAGCCCCGCCGCGCTGGGCTGGGGCGCGGCCTCGGGCGTCGCCTCGGCCGCTGTGTTCGCCCTGCTCTACCGCACGCTGGCGATCGGCCCGATGAACGTGCTGTCGCCGGTGACCGCGCTGGTGTCGGCCGCGCTTCCCGTCGCCGTGGGGCTGCTCCAGGGCGAGCGCCTGTCGGCCGCCGGGCTGGTGGGGCTGCCGCTCGCGCTGGTGGCGGTCGTCCTGGTCAGCGCGGGGCACGGCGCGGGGTCGGCGCGACCGTCGCGGACGGCGCTGCTGCTGGCGTTCGGCGCCGGGTCGGCGATCGCCCTCCAGCTCGTCTTCCTGCACCAGGCGCCGTCCGGCAGCGGAGTGGCGCCGTTGATCGTGGGACGCGCGGTCTCCTCGGCCGTCACCCTGGCCGCGGCCGGGCTGCTGCGCCGCCGGCTGGGCCCCGACCGGCCCGCGTACGCGCTGTCGGCGACCGCTGGCGTGCTCGACTCGGTGGCCAACCTGCTGTTCCTGCTCGCCGCCCGCAGCGGCGACCTGGCCGTGGTGGCCGTGATCACCGCCCTCTACCCGGCCGGCACGGTGCTGCTCGCCCGGGGCGTGCTCGCCGAGCGCATCCACCGCGGCCAGCTCGTCGGCCTCGGCGCCGCCGCCCTCGCCGTCAGCCTCCTCGCCCTCCCCTGACCCCTGGCGGCCGGCGTCAGGAACGCGGCGCCGCCGGGGTGCCGGAACGGGCGCTGGGCGGGGTGCTCGTGCGGCAGGCGGTCATCGCGGCGGTGCCGGTGTGCGTGGTGGCGGCCGTCTGCGGGGTCGCCCTGGCGGCCCGCCCCCTGTTGCGCGGCGCGCTGCGGTCCGGCACGCGGACGTGACCGGCGTTCGCTGACACCGCCTGCTCCTGACCGGCTACCGGTGGGCCGCCTCCGCCGGGCGGGCGGCGACCGGCTGCCTGAGCAGCGTCTTCGGGTCGGGGTCGGTGAAGTCGGTGAGATAGATCTCGTGGTGCAGCCCGTTGGGCACCAGGCCGTGCTCGGCCATGAACGCCTCCATCACCTCCAGCGACCTCTTCTCCTCGCTGTAGGGCCCCTCGTGCAGCAGCTCCACGCACTCGCCCTCGGTGAAGGTGACGACCTGGACCCGGTCCACGGCCGCCCCGGACGGGCGGGCCCGCTCACGCGCCGCCTCGGCCGCCCCCGGCTCGGGCATCCCGGGCAGCGGCAGCAGCAGGTGCCACCGCCACTGGTCGCGCGGGGTCTCCAGCGGCGGCAGCGAGGTGTCCTCCACCCACCACCGCCCCTCCAGCGGCCCGGCGGCGCCGCCCATGGCGGAGGCCACGGCGTACAGGGCGCCGATGGCCGACAGGTGCTCGGCGCCGCCGGGCTCTCCCATGCCCGTGACGTTGAGACAGGTGACGGGATGGCAATGGACCAGTCGCGGGGTCATGGATCCTCCGGGTAGATCTGGGTGGAATCCCCCATAGCGTGGGGTCTCCCCGCGGGGGAGAGTCCAATCAGCGTCATCGTGGCGGCGACGTCCGTCCTGACGTTCGCGTTCGCCCGGCGCGCCCGGCGTGGCGGCGACCGGGCGCTGCTGCGCCTGAGGATCGTGCTCGTCGTGATCCTCGTCGCGGTGGTGGGAGTGCTGCTGTTCCTGCCGCTGCCGGGCTGGATGGTCGCCGAGCAGGGCGTCTGCGGGGTGCTGCTGCTCTGCGCGGCGGTGCTCGCCTTCCGCTTCCGCGCCACTCCCACCGGCTGACCCGCGGCCGGCCCCTAGGTTCGCCGGGGCCGTCGCGGGGGTGTGGGGGGTCGCCCACGCCGTCAACGGCGCCACGCAGGCCGGCGGGGAGATCGTCGTTCGGGTCGTCCCCCGCCCGGAGGCGGCCGAACTGCTCGGGCTGAGCGGGGTGAGGCTGCCCCGCGGCCTCTCCCTGGGCGGCGGGGAGCTGACGCTGCGGGCCTGGGACTCGACGGCGGCCGAGCAGGTGCTCTTCCGGGCGGACGTGCTGGTGGGCGGCCTGTGCGCGCTCGTCGCCGCCCTCCTGGTCGGGCGGCTGCTGACGTCGGTGTTCGAGGGTGAGCCGTACCGCGGGGGCAACGCGGCGCGGGTCGCCTGGCTCGCCGTCCTCGCGCTGGTCTCGGGAGCGGCCCAGGCGCTGCCCGCGCTCGCGGTGGCCGCGCTGCTCGACCGGGCCGGGGCCGGCGGGACGTTCGGGCCGCCGTCCGGGCTGTCGTGGCCGCCGTTCGCGGGCGCGGCGCTGCTGGCGGCGCTGGCCCTGGCGCTGCGGGCCGGACGCCGGGCGCGCGCCGACGTCGCATCCGTCACATAGTGTCGCGATCATGACGATCGAACTGCGTGCCGTCCGGGAGGACGACCTGGCGTTCCTGACCGGGCTGATCGGCGACCCGGACAGCAGCGGCGAGTACCAATGGTACGGCTGGCAGGACCCCCACCGCCTGCGCCGCCTGTGGGACGAGAACGGGATGCTCGACGAGGACGGCGGCATGCTCGTGATCGCCTCCGGCGAGGACCGGGCGGGCCTCGTGTCGTGGCGCAGGCAGCTCACCTCCCGGGTGTCGTACTGCTGGGAGATGGGCCTCATCGTGGCGCCCGGCTTCCGCGGCAAGGGGCACGGGACGCGGGCGCAGCGGCTGCTGGCGCGCTACCTGTTCGACCACTCGCCGGTCAACCGGGTGCAGGCGACCACCGAGGTCGGCAACGTGGCCGAGCAGCGGGCGCTGGAGAAGGCCGGGTTCACCCGGGAGGGCGTGCTGCGCGGCGGCGGCTTCCGCGCCGGCGAGTGGCGTGACGGCGTCATGTACGGCATCGTCCGCGCCGACCTGGACCGGATCCCGGCGTCTCCAGGCGCCTGACCGGCGGCGGCGCGGGCCTCGGCGGAGATCAACGCGGGCTCAACGGATCCTCAACACCGGCGCCCCTACGTTGCGATCACACGATCTCGCACCAAGGGGGAGCACATGCGTAACCTTGCCGCCCTGGCGGTCGCCGCGATGACGGTCAGCGGCGTCCTGACCCTCGCCTCGCCCGCCGGCGCCTCCGTCCAGGACGCCCGGCAGGCGTCGCGGACGCAGGCCGCCGGCCCGATCAACTACTCGTGCGGCGCGCGGCTGCGGGTCAGCCGGGACGTGCCCAAGCCCTGGCACCGCATGACGAAGGCGAAGGGCCGCCGCGGCATGGTCTACCTGTACGAGGCCGACGGCGTCTACCGCGGCCGGAACGTGTGGTGGGCGTGGGGCACCAGCCTGCGCTCCGGCGACCGCATCTCCATCGACTGGACCGACGACGGGGGCCGCACCTACCACGCCTGCCACGCGGTGGTCAGGGGCGGCGGACGCCGCAGCGTCACGTCCTTCGCGGTGGACGCCCCGGACGGCCGCAAGTTCCGCGCCTGCGTGAAGGCCGCGGGCAAGTGGTCGTGCACCCGCCGCTGGTGGGAGATCAGGTACTCCTGACCGACGGGTGCGCCGGGTAGGGCGTGCGAGCTGCGGCTTTGCGACCGCGACCGCTTGACATACCGGACAACCGGCACATAGTGTCCCGTCAATCGGCAGGCACAGACGAAGAGATCCCTGTCAGTGGTCTTCGTCTGTGCCTTTGTCGTATCCGGACCGCTGGCAAGGGATCACACCCCCCTGAAAGGCGGCTGGGCATGAGCGACGCCCCCGTGCAGAACACCTCGGTCACGCGGATCCGCAACGCCGGAGACGCGGCCGACGTCATCAACACCCTGACGAGGCTGGCCGGCCGGGCCAACTGGATCTGGTTCCTCGCCCTGGCGGGCCTGTTCCTGGACGCCTACTCCAACGCGGCCCTGGGCGCCGGCCTGTCCCCCATGGTCAAGCAGCTCGGCCTGTCGCCGGGCCAGGTGGGCGTGCTCACCGCCATGGCGCCGGCCATCGCCATCATCTCCAACCCGTTCGGCGGCTGGCTGGCCGCCCGGATCGGCCGGGTCAAGCCGCTGCTGCTGACCAAGGTGGTGTTCGCGCTCGGCGCGCTGCTGACCGCGGCCGGCTCCGACTTCCAGACCGTCTTCGCCGGCCGCGGCCTGGTCGGCATCGCGTACGGCATCGACTTCGCGGTGGCCATGGCGCTGCTGGCCGAGTACACGCCGTCCGCGCTCAAGGGCAGGCTCAACTTCTGGCAAGGCGTCTGGTACACCGCCACCACCACGAACCTGCTGCTCACGCTGGTGTTCTACCGTTTCGACGTGGGCGCGGACATCTGGCGCTGGTCGGTGGGCTCCTCGGCGGCCTTCGCCGTCGTGCTGCTGGTCCTGCAACTCACGTTCCTGGTGGAGAGCCCGACGTGGCTGGCCGCCAAGGGCCGGCTGCGCGAGTCCGCCGCGGCCCTGCGCCGCATGTACGGCTTCGCCGTCCAGGAGGACGGCCGCGAGGGCGGCGGACCGGCCGAGCAGGGACGCCAGGTGGGGTTCGGTGACGCGGGCGTGCTGTTCCGCAGGCCGTACCTGCCGCGCACCGTGTTGTCCACGGTCATCTCGCTCACCCAGGCCATGCAGTACTTCGCGGTCGGCTGGTACCTGCCGGTGATCAGCCTGGAGCTGTTCGGCAAGGAGTTCGAGAAGGCCACGATCGGGTCGATGGCGTTCAACGCGGTCGGCATCGTCGGCGGGTGCCTGGCCGCCTACACGGGCCGCCGTCTCGGCCTGCGGATCAGCTCGATGGCCGGGTACGCGGTGGTGTTCGTGGCGCTGCTGGTGATGGGCGCGACGTTCAAGGAGCTGCCGGTCGCGCTGGCCGCGCTGCTGCCCGTGCTGTTCATCTTCTTCCACTCCGCCGGGCCCGGCCCGAACGGCAAGTCGATCGCCGCGCTGTCCTACCGCAGCGACATCCGCACCCTGGGCACCGGCGTGACCGGCATGCTCGGCAGCCTCGGCTCGGTCGCCGGCCTGTACCTGTTCCCGCAGTTGCAGGCGGGCATCGGGGTCGGCGCCAGCCTCATGGTGCTGTCGGTGGTGCCGCTGGTCGGCCTGGTCACCTGCCTGCTGATCAAGTGGGACCCCACCCGCGTGGCGGTCAACCTGGAGGAGGAGGAGATCGCGCTGCGGAAGAGGGACGAGCGCCGATGACCGGCCCTACCCGGCGGGGGATCCTCAGCGTCGACGAGGGCACCACGGGCACGCGCGCCGCGGTCGTCCTGGACGACGGCTCGGCGGCCCCGCCCGCCTACCGGCCCATCTCGGTCCACTCCCCCGACCATCTGCGGGTCGAGCAGGACGCCATGGAGATCTGGGCGAAGACCGCCGAGGTCTGCGCGCAGGCCCTGGAGTGGGCGCGGGCGCACGACGTCGAGGTCACCGGCGTGTCGATCGCCACCCAGCGCGCCACCGTGCTGCTGTGGGACACCGTCACCGGCGAGCCGCTCACCCCCGCCGTGGTCTGGCAGGACCGCCGCTACGCCGCCCGGCTGCGCGAGTGGGAGCCCGCCTGGGACGCCCGCCTGGTCGAGCACACCGGCCGGCCGGTCGGCTCGCGCGCCCCGCTGCTGTGGGCCGCCGACGTGCTGCGCGACGACCCGGCCGCGCGCCGGGCGCACGAGGCGGGACGGGTGGCGTTCGGGTCGGTCGACACCTGGCTGGTGTGGCGGCTGACCGGCGGCGCGCGGCACGTCATGTCCGCCACCAACGCGGTCGCCGCCGGCGCCTACGACCTGCGCACCGGCGACTGGTACGAGCCCTGGCGGGACTTCCTCGGCTGCCCCCGCGACGTCCTGCCGCAGATCCTGGACGAGGACGGCGACTACGGCCACACCGACCCGTCCGTGCTCGGCGTGCGGCTGCCGGTGTTGTCGGTGATGGGCGACCAGCACGCCGCGATGATCGCGCTCGGCGCGCACCGGCCGGGCCAGGCGATGTGCGTGCACGGCACGGGAACGTTCCTGGACGCCGTGGCCGGCGACCGGCCGCCCGCGCATCGCCGGGCGGTGCCGGGGGTGCTGACGCTGGTCGGCTGGCGTTCGCGCGGCACGGCGGTGTTCAGCCTGGAGGGCTACGCCGCCACGACCGGCTCGGCGGTGCGCTGGCTGTGCGAGGAGATCGGGCTGTTCGACTCGCCCGCCCAGCTCACCGCGCTGGCCCGCGAGCATCCCGGGCCCAGCCGGGTGCGTTTCCTGCCCGCGCTGGCCGGGATGCGCACCCCGGTCTGGTCGCCGGAGGCCACCGGCGTCCTGACCGGGCTCAGCCTGTCCACCACCCGGGCCGAGCTGGCCCGGGGCGTCCTGGAGGGCATCGCGCACTCGGTGTGCGACCTGCTGGACGGGGTGGAGCAGGCGCTCGGCGCGCCGGTCACCGATCTGTTCTGCGGCGGCGGCCTGGCCAGCAGCGACGTGCTGATGGCGAGCCAGGCCGACCTCGTCGGGCGGCCGGTCCGCCGCGCCCGCGCCAACGAGACGGCCAGCCTGCGCGGCGCGGCCTACCTCGGGGGCGTGCGCGCGGGGCTCTGGCCCGACCTGCCCGCCGCCCTCGCCGGGCTCGGCGACGTCCCCGTCTTCGAGCCCACGATGCCCGACGCCGCCCGCGAGGAGGCCCGCGCCGCCTGGCGTGACCTGCTCACCCGGCACATCCCGTACCAACAGGAGGAATCCCCCTCGTGATCCGGCTTCCAGAACGCAAGCCCAGATCGGAGACCAGGAGCGCCATCCGGCGCACCCCGCTGCGGCTGGACCGTCAGGCGCAGATCGAGCGGCTGGCCGCCAGGCCGGTGGACGTGCTCGTCGTCGGCGGCGGCGTGACCGGCTGCTACGCCGCGCTGGACGCCGCCACCCGCGGCCTGCGCGTGGCGCTGGTGGAACGCGACGACTTCGCCTCGGGCACCTCCTCCAAGTCCTCCAAGATGGTCCACGGCGGCCTGCGCTACATCGAGCAGGGCAACCTGCCGCTGGTGCGCCGCTCGCTGCTGGAGCGCCAGCGCTTCCGCCGCAACGCCCCCCACCTGGTGCGGCGGCTGCCGTTCGTGCTGCCGATCCTGGCGGAGGACGGCGTCTTCGACGCCCGCATCGCCAAGGCGTTCGAGGGCCTGCTGTGGACCTACGACCTGGCGGGCGGCTGGCGCATCGGACGGCTGCACCAGCGGCTCAGCGTGGCCGAGGTGCTGGCCAGGGCGCCGCGGCTGCGCGCCGACCGGCTCAAGGGCGGCCTGCTCTACTACGACAGCCGCACCGACGACGCCCGCCTGACCCTGACCATCGCCAGGACCGCCGCCCACTTCGGCGCCACCGTGCTGAACGGCGCCACCTGCCGCGAACTGGTCAAGGAGGGCGGCCGGGTGCGCGGCGCCCGCGTCGAGGTGGACGGCCGCACGGTCGAGGTGCGCGCCGCGGTCGTCGTCAACGCCACCGGCGTGTGGACCGACACCGTGGACGCGCTGTCCGACCCGGCGCACCGGCCGCGGGTGCGTCCGGCCAAGGGCGTGCACATCGTGGTGCCGTGGACGCGGCTGCCGGTGGACGGCACGGTGACCGTCCCGGTGCCCGGCCGGGCCCGCCGCGCCACCTGCACCCGCTGGGGCGACGTGGTCGTGGTCGGCACCACCGACACCGACTACGACGGCTCGCCCGACGAGGTGCTGTGCACCCGCGAGGAGATGCAGTACCTGCTCGACGGCGCCAACACCGCCTTCGACGCCGACCTCACCCCGGACGACGTGATCGGCTCGATCGCCGGGCTGCGCCCGCTGGTCGGCGAGAAGGAGGGCGCCACGCTCGACATGAGCCGCGACCACCGGATCACCACCGACGGCTTCGGCCTGGTCACGGTCACCGGCGGCAAGCTGACCACCAGCAGGCACATGGGCGAGCTGGCCGTGGACGAGGCGCTGAAGGTGCTCGGCCGCAAGGCCCGCTGCCGCACCGCGCGGCTGCCGCTGCTCGGCGGCGCGGGCTACGACGCCGAGGCGACCACCGCGACCGGCGGGCTCGGCGCCCACCTGGGCGAGCGGTACGGCACCGAGGCCAGGTTCGTCGCCGACCTGATCGGCGAGGACCCGTCGCTGGCCGGGCCGGTCGTGGAGGGCAGCGAGTACCTGCGGGCCGAGGTGGTCTACGCGGCCCGCTGCGAGCTGGCCAGGAACGTGGACGACGTGCTGTCGCGGCGCACCCGGATGCGGGTCTTCGCCCGCGACCTGTCGGTCAAGGCGGCTCCCGAGGTGGGCCGGCTGCTCCAGCGCGAGCTCGGCCTCTCCGACGACGAGGTGGCCCGGCAGGTCGAGGACTACGTACGCGGCGTGGACCGCGAGAAGAGCGTTCTGATGGAGGGACTTTCATGATCAGCAGGCAGACCGTCACCCACCCGTTCAACCGCGGCGACTACGTCGTGGGCGCGCCCACGCCGCCGCGCTGGGCCGCCGACTGCCCGCCAGGGAAGGGCCCGGCCAGCCTGCAGGACCAGGTCGTGCCGGTTCCCGAGAGCGTCGTGGCCGAGCTGCGCGCGCTGGGCGTCGCCGTGCACACCGAGCGGGACGAGGTGGTCCTGCGCACCCGCGACTGGTGGGCGGGCACCTCCATCGGCGAGACCGACGGCCGCCCGGCCACGCCGGAGGCGGTCGTCGTCGAGGTGGACGACGAGCAGCAGGTGGCCGCCGTGGTGCGGATCTGCCACGAGCACCGCATCCCGCTGACCGTCTCGGCCGGCCGCAGCAACGTGCTGGGCGCCGCGCTGCCCGTGCACGGCGGCGTCGTGCTGGACGTGTGCCGGCTCAACCGCATCCTGTCCTTCGACGCCGAGTCCATGATCGTCGAGGTGCAGGCGGGCATGTTCGGCGACCTGTTCGAGAAGGAGCTGCAGGAGACGCACGGCGCCACCACCGGCCACTGGCCGTCGGCGTTCGCCATCTCCACCGTCGGCGGCTGGGCCGCCTGCCGCGGCGCGGGCCAGCTCTCCACCCGCTACGGCAAGATCGAGGACATGGTGGTCGGGCTGGACGTGGTGCTGCCCGACGGCACCACCGCCAGCTACGGCACCTACCCGCGCGCCGCGGTGGGCCCCGACCTGCGCCAGCTGTTCATCGGCTCGGAGGGCACGCTCGGCGTCATCACCCGGCTGCGGCTGCGCACGCACCGGCTGCCCGACTACGCGGTGGGCATCGCCTACGGCTTCGACACCTTCGCCGCCGGGCTCGACGCCTGCCGGGAGATCCTGCAGCGCGGCGCCACCCCGGCCGCGCTGCGCCTGTACGACGCCCACGAGAGCGGCACCCACTTCGGCGAGCCCGGCACCAACCTGCTGCTCGTCGCCGACGAGGGCGACCCGGTGCTGGTCGACGCCGTCATGAAGATCGCCGAGGAGGTCTGCGCCGAACGCGCGTCGGTGAAGCTGGACGGCGACGCCGTCTTCGCCCGCTGGCTGGACGAGCGCATGATCGTCGGCAAGGCCGCCGACGGCTTCGTCCGGGGGCCGGGGTTCGTCTCCGACACCTGCGAGATCGCCGGGCCGTGGGCCGCGCTGCCCGCCCTGTACGACGAGGTCGTGGCCGCCATCGAGGCCGTCCCCGGCACGCTGCGCGCCTCGGCCCACCAGTCGCACGCCTACACCGACGGCGCGTGCCTGTACTTCTCGCTGCGCGGCGACGTCGAACGCGACCAGCGGCGCGCCTGGTACCGGGCCGCCTGGGACGCCGCCGCCGAGGTGCTCGTCAGGCACGGCGCGGCGATCAGCCACCACCACGGCGTCGGCCTGCTGCGCTCGCCGTACATGCGGGACGCGCTGGGCAGCGGCTATCCCACGCTGGTGGCGGTCAAGCAGGCGCTGGACCCGCGGGGCATCATGAACCCCGGCAAGCTGGGGCTGCCCGCGTCCTTCGAAAACCCGGCGCACTAAGGTGGATGCGGTGAACGCTCGACACAAGGCCCCGCTGGATCAGCGCCTGCTCGCCGCGCTGGCCGAGCATCCCGTCGCCGCGTCGCTGGTGGGGGTGGAGATGGTCGAGCGGTTCACCGCCTCCCCCACGCCGATCGGCATCCTGGCCTCGATCCCGCTCGGCGACCTGGCGGCCACGGTCAGTCGCACGGTGGCCGCCCGCAAGATCGGGCTGGTCAACATCGACTCGACGCCCGGCCTGGGGCACGACCCCGGTGCGCTGGCGTACCTGCAGAGCATCGGCGCGGTCGGGATCGTCTCCACGCGGCAGGCGATGATCGAGCGGGCCGCCGGGCTCGGGCTGCTGACCATGCAGAAGGTGTTCGTCACCGACCGGTCCAACCTGCGGCGCAGCCTGCAGTCCATCACCCGGTCGCGGCCCGACCTGGTGCAGCTCATGCCGGCCATGGTGCTGCGGCACGTCGAGCGGCAGGTGCGGGCGGTCGGCGTGCCGTGCCTGGCCGCGGGGTTCGTGCAGAGCGCGGACGACGTGGTGGAGGCGCTGCGGCACGGGGCCGTCGGCGTGTGCACCTCCGACGAGGAGCTGTGGGGGCTGCGCCGCTCGGCCCTGCGCGCCTCCTGATCCGTCTTCATCCGGAAGGACCTTGCGATGACGCCTGCCCGCGTGCGGGAGACCGCCGCCCCCACGGCGCCCGTCGGGCGCGCCGGGAGGCGGTGGCCGGTGGCGCCCGGGGTGTTCGTCGTCCTGTGGAGCAGCGCGTTCATCGCGGGCATCCCGGGGGTCAGGGCGGCGCCGCCGCTGTTGCTGATGTTCGGCAGGTTCGCCGTCGCCGGGGTGCTGCTGGGGGCGTACGCGCTGGTCAGGCGGGTGCCGTGGCCCCGGGGGCGGGACCTGGCGCACGTGGCCGTGGCCGGGCTGCTGATCCAGGCCGTGCAGTTCGGCGCCTTCTACAGCGCGCTCGGCGCCGGCCTGCCGGCCGCGGTCGTGTCCCTGGTGCAGGGGCTGAACCCGGTGGTCATCCTGCTGGTCGGCCGGGTGCTGGGCGAGCGGGTCGGCGCCGGGCAGTGGGCCGGGTTCGCGCTCGGCCTGGCCGGGGTGGTCCTGGCGGTGGCCGACCGGATCAGCCTGTCCGCCTCCGGGGTGGCGCTGTGCCTGCTGGGGCTGGCCGGGCTCAGCGCGGGCACCCTCTACCAGCAGCGGTACGCCCCCCGCATGGACGCGCTGAGCGGCACCGCGGTGCAACTGCTGGTCAGCGCCCCCGCCGCCGGGCTGGCCTGCCTGGCGCTCGGCCCGGTCCGGGTGTCGGACTGGACGGCGTTCGGGCTGTCGGTCGGCTGGATGGCGCTGGTCAACTCCATCGCGGCGTTCATCCTGCTCAACCGGATGCTGCTGCGCTCCCCCGCCAGCCGGGTGAGCACGGTGTTCTTCCTGACCCCGGCCGTGACCGCCGTCCTGGCCTGGTCGCTGGCCGGGCAGCCGCTGCCCCCGCTCGCCGTGGCCGGGCTCGTCCTGGGCGGCTGCGGGGTGCTGCTGGCCAACCTCTCGACACGAAGAAGGGCGAACTGATGCGCATTCGCGGCGCGGTCCTGGAGGAGATCGGCCGGTCCCGGCCCTACGCCGGGTCGCGGCCCCTGACGGTCTGCGACCTCGAACTCGACCCGCCGGGGCCGGGCGAGCTGCTGGTGCGGGTCGAGGTGGCCGGCGTGTGCCACTCCGACCTGTCGGTGGTGGACGGCAACCGGGTGCGTCCCACGCCCATGCTGCTCGGCCACGAGGCGGCGGGCGTGGTGGAGCAGACCGGGCCGGGCGTCGACGACCTCGCCCCCGGGCGGCGCGTCGTGATGACCTTCCTGCCCAGGTGCGGCGGCTGCGCCGGCTGCGCCACCGAGGGCGTGACGCCCTGCGTGCCCGGCAGCGCCGCCAACAACGACGGCACCCTGCTGAGCGGCGCGATCCGCCAGCACAGGGACGGCGTCGCCGTGCTGCACCACCTCGGGGTGTCGGCGTTCGCCACGCACGTGGTGGTCGACCGGCGCTCGGTCGTCCCGGTCGATCCCGACGTGCCGGCCGAGGTCGCCGCCCTGCTCGGCTGCGCCGTGCTGACCGGCGGCGGCGCCGTGCTCAACGCCGGCCGGCCGCGCCCCGGGCAGACGGTCACGGTCGTCGGGCTGGGCGGCGTGGGCATGGCGGCGCTGCTGACCGCGCTGGCCCTCGACGGCGTCCGGGTGATCGGCGTGGACGCCAACCCGGCCAAGCTCGCCACCGCCCGCGAGCTGGGCGCGCACGAGGTGTACGGCCCGGACGACCTGCCCGGCGAGGCGGACGTCGTGGTCGAGGCGGCGGGCAGCGCGCGGGCGTTCGAGACCGCGGTGACCGCGACGGCCCCCGGCGGCCGCACCGTCAGCGTGGGCCTGCCCGCGCCCGGCGCCCGCGCCTCGATCTCGCCCCTCGCGCTGGTGGCCGGCGGGCGCAGCATCATCGGCAGCTACCTGGGCTCGGCGCTGCCCGCCCGCGACATCCCGGTGTTCGCCCGGATGTGGCGCGAGGGCCGGCTGCCGGTCGAACGGCTGGTCTCGGCCCGGATCGGCCTGGCGGCCGTCAACGAGGCGATGGACCAGCTCGCCGAGGGCGCCGCCCTGCGCCAGCTCATCGTCTTCGACGGCTGACCGCCGGGCCGGGCGCTACGCCGAGGCGACGACCAGCGTCTGGGGGGCCGCCTGCTTCATCCGGCCGCGGGCCCACGTCATCTGGGTGGCGGTCTCGTCCTCGCAGTCGCGGACCGCCGCCAGCAGCGGCTCGTCGCGGGCGCCCTGCGCGGCCTGGCCGATCAGCGTCCAGCAGACGTCGCACTCGGCGGCCATGAGGTAGAGGTCGTGCAGGTCGCGCAGCAGGCCGAGGCCGCCGCCGCGGGTGCCGGAGAAGAGCGTCGAATGCAGCCGCTCCGGCTCGTCGGGGGCGTCCTCGGAGTAGCGTGCCACGAACGGCCGCAGCCGCCGTACGTGCTCGTCGCACTGCTCGGCCAGCCGCCGGCAGATGTGCACCACGTCCGGCTCGTCGCCGTGGGCCGCGGCCACCTCGCGGTAGGCCGCCGCCAGTTCCTCCTCGGATCGGTGCAGCAGCCCCAGGTAGTGAGCCAGCAGCACGGTCATCCTCCCGCTCTGGTCACCCGGACCGCGGTGACCTTGTAGATCGGTTGCTTGGAGACGGGGTCCCAGGTCGTGTTCGTGACCTCGTTGGCCGCCCGGGGGGCCGCTCCCGGCTCCAGGTCCCAGTAGCCGTAGTGGAACGGCACGAACACCACGCCCTGCCGGATGCCGGTGATCCGGGCCGGGGCCTCCAGCCGGCCGCGCGGTGACTCCACCCGCACCAGGTCGCCTTCGCCGATGCCGAGCCCGGCGGCGTCGGCCGCGTTGAGCTCCACCCACGGCCCGGGGGCGGCGGCGTCGAGCTGCGGGACGCGGCCGGTCTTGGTCCGGGTGTGGAACTGGTGGACGGTGCGGCCGGTGGTCAGCAGCAGCGGCAGGTCCTCGCCGGTCACCTCGGGCGAGGGGTGGTAGGCCGCGGCCCGCAGGAAGGCCCGTCCGCCGGGCTCCTGGGCGACGTACTGCTCGCGGGTGTGCTCGGCGCCGGTGACGAGGTCCTGGCCGTAGGTCTCGCAGTAGTCCGGGTCGGTGTTGAAGCGGCCGTCGCCGTACAGGCGCTCGGTGCCGCCCGAGCCCGGCGGGCACGGCCACTGGACGCCGCTGCCGCCGCGCAGGCTCTCGTACGTGATGCCGGTGTAGTCGCAGGGACGGCCGGCCGAGCACGCCTTCCACGCCTCGAACGCCGACTCCGCGTCGTGCCAGCCGATCAGCGGCTTGCCGTCGCGGTCGCGGAAGTCCATGCGGCGGGCGTAGTCGAGGAAGATGTCCAGGTCGGCCCGCGCCTCGCCGGGCGGTTCCACGGCCTTCTCCGACAGGTGCACGGTCCGGTCGGCGTTGGTGAAGGTGCCCGGCTTCTCCCCCCACGTCGCCGCCGGCAGCACCACGTCGGCCAGCTCCGCGGTCTCGGTGCGGAACAGGTCCTGCACCACGACGAACAGCTCCTCCCGGGCCAGGATGCGGCGCACCCGGCCGAGGTCGGGCAGCGAGACCGCCGGGTTGGTGCCCGAGATCCACAGCAGCTTGACCGACCCCTGCTCGGCGTACCGGAAGACCTGCATGGCGTGGGTCGGCGGCGCCCAGTGCGGGATGACGGCCGGATCGACGTTCCACAGCTCGGCCAGCTCGCGGATGTGTGCGGGGTTGTCCCAGTTGCGCAGGCCGGGCAGGTCGCCGTCGGCGCCGGTCTCGCGGGTGTTCTGGGCGGTGGGCTGGCCGTTCATCTGCAGCACCCCGGCCCCCGGACGGCCCAGCATCCCGCGCAGCAGGTGGAGGTTGTTGACCTGGCAGGCGGCGGCCGTCGCCTGGTTGGACTGGTAGAAGCCCTGCAGGACGGTCGAGACCAGCCGCTCGCCGGCACCCAGGATCTCGGCGGCCCGCTCGATCAGGGCCACGGGCACGTCGCAGATCTCCGCCGCCCGTTCCGGCGGGCACTGCTCGACCACCCGGCACAGCCGCTCGAACCCGATCGTGTGCTGCTCGACGTAGCGGCGGTCGATCCAGCCGCGTTCGATCAGCCGGTGGATCAGGGCGTTCATCAGGGCCAGGTTCGTGCCGGAGCGCACCGGCAGGTGCACGTCGGCCTCGCGGGCGACGGGCGTGGGGCGCGGATCGACGGCGATCATGGCGGGCGCGCGCGGGCCGCGGCGGCGGTCGAGCATCCGGTCCCACAACACCACCTGGGTCTCGGCGACGTTGTGCCCCCACAACGCGATCACGTCGCAGTGGTCGATGTCGGTGTACGAGCCGGGCTGCCCGTCGGTGCCGAAGCTCGCCTTGAGCGCGGCGGCGGCCGTGGCCGTGCACAGCCGGGTGTTGCCGTCCATGTGCGGGGTGCCGAGGCCGGCCTTGCCGATCACGGCCAGCGTGTAGTACTCCTCCAGGAAGAGCTGCCCGCTGGTGTGGAAGCCGAAGTGCCCCCATCCGCCGGGGCCCCGCAGCAGCTCCTTCGACCGGGCCACGATCCGGCCCATCGCCGTCTCCCAGTCGGTCTCCACCAGCGTGCCGCCCTCGCGGACGAGCGGGCGCAGCAGCCGGTCGGGGCTGTTGTTGGCCTGCCAGCCGTACAGGTCCTTGGGGTCGAGCCGGCCGTGGTTGACCCGGTCCACGGCACGGCCGCGCACGCCGACGATGCGTCCGCCCTTGACCGCGATGTCCATCGCGTCGCCGTTGGAGTGCAGGACGGACGCCGACTGGGCCCACGACTCGACGTCCTGCTCGGTCAGCCCGTCCGCCAGGCAGGCGTCCACCCGGACCGGCCAGTCCTCGGCGCTGCCGTCCTCGCGCGGCCCGTACGGCGTGCGCGAACCCCACGGATCGGCGATGCGGTCAGACATTCCGGCGGCTCCTTCCGGGGCGGGAGATCCGGACCGCATACCCTCACCTGGCCGTCCCATGCCTGCGCCGTGGCCCGGCCGGAGAAAACGGGATGCGGGCGGCGGGCGTCCGGGGTGAGGATGGCCGCGCACGGCCGTCGGAGCCGTCCCCCGGGCGAGGAGCGTGCCATGAGCGCCGCCGGAACCGTTCATCCGCAGGTCACCGTGCGCACGGGCCGGCTGCGCGGCCGGTTCGAGGGCGGCGTGGCCGTCTTCCGCGGCGTGCCGTACGCGCGCCCGCCGGTGGGCGGCCTGCGGCTGGCCGCCCCCGCGCCGCCCGAGGCGTGGGACGGCGTGCGCGAGGCCGCCGCGTTCGGCCCGCCGCCGCCGCAGTCCAGGCTGCTGGGCGCGGCCGCCCCCGGCACGGACGGCGACTGGCTGACGGCCAACGTGTGGACCCCCGACCCGGGCGCGGCCCGGCTGCCGGTGATGGTGTGGATCCACGGCGGCGGCTACATGTACGGCTGGTCCGGCGACCCGCTCTTCGACGGCGGCGTGCTCGCCCGCGACGGCGTCGTCGTGGTCACCGTCAACTACCGGGTCTCCGCCGAGGGATTCGGGCACTTCCGCGGCGCGCCCGCCAACCGCGGCCTGCTGGACCAGGTGGCCGCCCTGCGGTGGGTGCGCGAGAACGCGGCGGCCTTCGGCGGCGACCCCGACCGGGTCACCGTCTTCGGCGAGTCCGCCGGAGCCGGGAGCATCGCGGCGCTGATGGCGATGCCCGGCGCGGCCGGCCTGTTCCACCGGGCGATCGCGCAGAGCGTGCCGGGCCTGTTCTTCACCCCCGAGCTGGCCGCCGACCTCGCCGCCGCGGTGGCCGCCGAGCTGGGAGCGGCCCCGCACGCGGACGAGCTGGCCCGCCTGCCGCCGGAACGGCTGATCGAGGCCGGCGACGCGGTGGCGGCCGGGATGGGCGGCAGCCCGCGCTGGGGGCCGGCCGCGCACGTCCGCACGCCGTTCGCGCCGGTCGTGGACGGCGAGGTGCTGCCCGCGACGCCCTGGCGGTCGACGGCGGGCGGGGTGGACCTGATCGTGGGGCACAACCGCGAGGAGTACCGGCTGTTCATGGCGCTGGGCGGCGAGCTCGGCCAGGTCACCGCCGAGCAGGCGGCCGCCGCGCTGCGGGCGCTGGCCCCCGACCCGGCGGCCTACCGGGCCGCGTACCCGCAGGCCGGCGACGAGCGGCTGTACGAGCTGGTCCACTCCGACTGGCTGTTCCGGATGCCGTCCGTACGGCTGGCCGAGGCCCACGGCGGGCACGGCCGGGCCCACCTGTACGAGCTGACCTGGCCGGCCCCCGGCATGGGCGGGACGCTCGGCGCCTGCCACGGGCTGGGCCTGCCGCTGACGTTCGGCAACCTGAGCGCGGGCGTGGCCGGGCTGCTGCTCGGCCAGGAGCCGCCGCCGGAGGCCGCCGAGCTGTCGGCCCGGGTGCGGGCGGCGTGGACGGCCTTCGCCGCGACCGGGGACCCGGGCTGGCCGGCGTACGAGCCGCGCGAGCGGCTGACCTGGATCGTCGACGCCGAGCCGGGCACGGCGGCCTACCCGGAGGAGGCGTCGCGCCGGTTGTGGGCGGGGCACGCCTTCGACCCGCTCCCGCTGCCGGCGTCCGGGCGGGCGTGAGCGCCGGTCGCCGCGGGGGCGGGCCGGGGTCAGTCGCAGGACTGGGTGCTGACGGAGTTCGTGGCCGTGGCGGCCTGGCGGGCGTCCGGCGCGACCTCGCCGGCGGTCAGCGCGTAGCCGGACTCCACCTGGCCGGCGACGGCGGCGAAGATCACGCCCAGCACGCGGCCGTCCACGGCGAGCAGCGGGCCGCCGGAGTTGCCCTGCTGGATCTTGCCGCGGACCTGGTAGACGTCCCTGGTCACCTGCGAGGTCCCGTAGATGTCGGGGCTGCCGGCCCGCTGCCGGGCGGCGACGCGGGCGGGCTCCGGCGTGAAGCCGCCGCCGTTCGGGTAGCCGGCGACCAGCGCGTCCTGGCCCTCCCTGGCCCGGAGGTCGAAGGAGAGCGGGGGCAGCCCGAGGCCGGGGACGTACAGGACCGCGACGTCCCGCCGGGGGTTGTACCAGACGACCTGCGCCGGGTGCGGCCGCTGCTCGTGGTCGACCACCTGGAGGTCCGTGTCCACCCCGGCCACGACGTGCGCGTTGGTCATGATGTGGTCGGGCGCGTACGTGAAGCCGGTGCCGGTGATGCGCTTGCCGCAGGAGGAGGCGGTGCCCTGGACCTGGAGGATGCCCGTCCTGGCCTGCCGCAGCGCCGGGCTGCGCAGCACGGCCACGTCCGGCGGCGGCACCCGGACGGGGCTCATCCCGGCGATGGTGTCGAGCACCGGCGGGAAGCCGGACCGGTCGATGAAACGCTTGAAGGGCCGCTGCCAGTTCCGCGCCGCCTCGGGGGCGGCCGCGTCGAGCGTGGACAGCAGCGCCGAGCCGCGGATCTGCTCCACCACCAGCGTCCACGGGCCGGCGACCAGCAGGCTGCCCAGGAGCCAGGCGACCAGCAGCACGAACGTGGCGTTGACCAGCCCGCCGCCCAGGGAGTCCAGGATCCGGGCCGGTTCGCCGCGCAGGTACGTGCGTAACCGGGCCCCCAGCGTGGACGCGGCGAACTGGCCGGCCAGCGCGATCAGGAAGACGATGACGACCGCCAGGGCCGTCTGCGGGACGTCGCCGGTCACGAGCACGTCCGTCACGGCGGGGGCGACGGCGATGCCCAGCACGCATCCGGCGACGAACCCGATCGAGCTCGTCACCCCGACGACGAACCCCTGCCGGAACCCCGCCACGCCGAACCCGACCACCAGAACGACCAGGACGACGTCGAGCAGATCACCGGACACAAGCAAAGACAATCATCTTTTCCCCCACAAGGGAGGATCCAGTCCGGTACGCCGGATTTCCTTGATCGGCGGAGTGTCCCCCCGGCGAGCGGCCCGAGCTCAGAGCCCGGCCGTGACGTCGGGGACGTACCCCCCGGGGCGGCGCGGCGGACGCCGGTAGCCGGTGGCGGGCGGTCGCGGGGGGATCTCCAGCGGCGTCCGCTCGATCCGCCGGTAGGGGATGGTGGACAGCAGGTGCGCGATCATGTTGATCCTGGCCCGCCGCTTGTCCTCGCTCTCTACCTCGTACCAGGGCGCCTCGGGGATGTCGGTGTGCACCAGCATCTCGTCCTTGGCGCGGGAGTACTCCTCCCACCTGGTGATCGACTCCAGGTCCATCGCCGACAGCTTCCACCGGCGCATCGGGTCCGCCAGCCGGTCGCGGAAGCGCCGCTCCTGCTCGGCGTCGCTCACCGAGAACCAGTACTTGCGCAGCAGGATCCCGTCCTCGACCAGCAGCCTCTCGAAGATCGGGCATTGGTGCAGGAAGCGCGTGTACTCCTCCTGCGTGCAGAACCCCATCACCCGTTCGACCCCGGCCCGGTTGTACCAGCTCCGGTCGAACAGCACGATCTCCCCCGCGGCCGGCAGGTGCTCGACGTACCGCTGGAAGTACCACTGCGACCGCTGCCGGTCGGTCGGGACCGGCAGCGCCGCGATCCTGGCCACCCGCGGGTTCAGGTACTCGGCGACCCGCTTGATCGTGCTGCCCTTGCCCGCAGCGTCGCGCCCCTCGAAGATCACCACGACGCGCCGCCCCTCGGCCCGCACCCACTCCTGCAACTCCACCAGCTCCTGCTGGAGCCGGAGGAGTTCCTTCTCGTACGGCTTGCGGCGCAGCCTGTCAGTCCCCATGCCTGCGGATTCTAGAAGGACGCCGCGCTCACTCCAGGACGTCGGAGAGCGGACGCCGGGGCGTGCCCTTCTCCTCGAAGGTGACCCCCAGCCGCATGATCATCTGCGGGTGCTCGCCGGAGAACAGCTCCAGCCGCAGGAACTCGCGCAACAGGTCCAGCTCCAGGGCCTGCGTGTGGAAGGCGGCGCTGACCCCGTGCGCCGACGCCTGCAGCAGCACCCGCTGCAACGCCTGCCCGGTGGCCAGCCAGTCCCGCCGGTCGTCCGCCCGCGTGGTGAGCACGGCGACCACCCCGACCGCCGTCTCGTCCTGGCCGCCCGGCGCGCCCCAGCCCTGCCGCCACGCGTAGTGACGCTGGGGGAAGACCGCCTCGGTCGGCGCGGCCTCGCTCGGGTAGCTCCCGGCCGGCACCCCGTCGCCCCGCGTGCTGCCCGGCGGCCTGGCCCACCGCACGACCTCCAGGCCGAACCGCTGATCCTGCTCCTGCACGCCCTGCGCCGCCCGGGTCAGCGCGGCCAGCACCTCCACCGCCTCCGCCGACCGGACGGGCGTCAGCCTGACCCCCTCGCTCATCGCCGCCCGCACCAGCGACTCCACGAACCGGTCGGGGACCGGGACGTCGGCGAAACCCGCCCGATGCGTGTGACGCCGCTCGATCTCGCCCCCCAGCACCCGCGTCACCTCGTCCGGCTCGCTCTCCCGGCCCGGCCTGACCGTCGCCAGCAGCCCGGGCCGATCGGGATCCGGCAGGACCCGGACGACCGGCTCGAACCCCGCGCATCGCATCGCGACGCACATCGTGAACAGCGCCGCGCCACAACTGATCACCAGCTCCCGCCCGGTCACGTCACCGGCCTTGAGCTGCCTGCCGGTGTCGGCCTTCAAGGCGATCTCCACGTCGGAGACCGAGAAGGTCCACGGCTGGGTGTTGTGCACGGAAGGGGCCCATCGACCGGCCTCGACCGCCGCGTCCATGGCCTGTCTCGGCGAGCACGTGCTCATGGTCCACCTCCAGAAGACGACCGCGTCGAAATGTTCGGTCTTCTCTGTCCGGACTACCCCGCCAGGATGCGACCTCCCAGGACGCCCGCCACAGGGCCGGAGGACCCGCGCCACGGGGGTCCAAGGACCCTGCCGGGGCGCCGGGGCCGGTGCCGGAAGGCCACGGAGTTCAGGACGTCCGGCGGTGTCGTCCCGCGGTCGCGCGCGTCAGGCTGGGAGCAGGATCGTTCACGGGAAAGAGATGATGATCATGGTCCCGATCCGTTCCCTCGTCGCCGCCGCCCTGGCGGTGACCGTCACCGGCGTGCCGGCCTTACCCGCGCGGGCGGCGCGGCAGGCCGCCGTCCCCGTCCTGGCCGGCATCCGGGCCGCGCACCTGCCCGGCCTGGACCGGCTGGTCTTCGAGTTCCGCGGCCCGGTCCCGGCCCGGCACGACGTGCGCTACGTGTCCCGGCTGATCGCCGACGGCTCCGGACGGACGGTCGGCGCGGCCGGCGACGCCCTGCTCCAGGTCCGCTTCGACCAGGCCGACGGCCACGACCGCCGGGGCCGGGTCACCTACGGCCCCACCCGCCGGGCCTACGCGCTGCCCGGCGTCGTCCAGGTCGTCAACACCGGCGACTTCGAGGCCACGCTCACCTTCGGCGTCGGCCTGGCCAGGCGCGTGCCCTATCAGGTCCGCACGCTCACCCGGCCGAGCCGGGTCGTCGTCGACCTCACCACGTCCTACCGGACCGTGCCCGTACGCGAGCACTTCCTCGACACCACCGCCCGAAGCCCGCGCACGGCGGCCGTGACCCGCCCGGTGGCCCCGCCGGCGACCGCCTACGGCGCGCTGCAACGGCTGTTCGCCGGCCCGACCGAGGCCGAGCGGGCGCGCGGCCTGCGCTTCGTCAGCTCCGGGGCCACCGGCTTCGGCAGGCTGACCGTCGCGGACGGGATCGCCAGGGTCCACCTGACCGGCCCGGTCGACGGCCGCGGGTCGGCCTTCACCGTCGCCGACCAGATCAGGCCGACGCTCAAGCAGTTCTCGGCGATCCGGTGGGTCAAGATCTATGACGCGGCGGGGCGTACCGGGCATCCCGCCGGGCCGTCGGACTCGATCCCCCGCTCGCTGGAGCCCGGCTGAGCCCGGCGGGGCGTCTCGTGGCACGTCTTCCCAGGAGAACGGCCATGTTGATCTTCTTGGGTCGTTCATGATGGCGGGGTGACCACGCCTTGTCCTCCGTGATCCCGGACGCGGGGCCGCCCCGTCCGTCATGACGGCTCGGGACGAAGGTCCTCCCGTCAAGAGCCGCCCGCCCCTGCCGCCCCCGCCGCGGCGCCCGCACAGTGCTTCAAGGAGGTGCCCGTTGAAAGCGTTGATCGACCTGCTGGCCCGGCGCGTACGCCTGTACCGTCCCGACGGCAATCCCCTGCGCCGCCGTTCCGACCGGCTGGAGGCGCTCGCGGTGCTGGTGACCGGGCTCGTGGTGCTGGCGGGCGTCTGGCCCGCCGTCCTGGTGGGCCGGCTGGCCTACGAGGGCGCGCTGCGCGAGGAGAGCGCGCACGCCGTGGGGCGGCACCAGGTCAGGGCGACGCTGCTGGCCGACGCGCCGGCCGCCCGCGTCGCCCTCACCGAGATGCCGGTGGGCGAGCAGCGGGCGATGGCGACCTGGACGACGTCCTCGGGCGTGGCGCGCAGCGGCCCGCTGCCCGTCCTGGGGGTGGCCAGGGCCGGTTCGACCTTCCCGTTGTGGATCGACGCCGCCGGCCGGCCCGTGCCGCCGCCCACCGCCCGCGCGGTCCTGCGCACGAGGGGCGTGGCGACCGGCCTGCTGCTCATGTCCATGATCGCGCTGGCCGCCGCGGGCGGGTTCGCGGCGTTCCGGTGGTGGACGGACCGCAGGCGGTACCGGGAGTGGGAGGTCCAGTGGGCGCGAGCCGGCGAGGACTGGGGACGCCGGCGCAGCCCCTGATCGCCCCGCCTCGCGGCCTCAGGCGTCGTCGGCGGGACGGATCACCGCGACCGGGCAGCGTGCGTGGTGGAGCACCCCTCTGCTGACCGAGCCGAGCAGCAGCGAGCCGAACGCGCCCCGCCCGCGGGAGCCGACCACCAGCAGGTCGCAGGGCGAGCCGGTGAGCGCCTCGACCGGGTGGGCGCTCTGCACGTCCTCCCAGATCGTCACGTCGGGATGCCTCTCCCGCCAGCCGGCCGTCCGGTTCCTGATCACCGCACGCTGGGCGGCCCGGACCTCGTCCACGTCGTAGGCGATCTCCGGCGCGAAGGCGTGCACGGGGACCTGCCAGGCGTGGATCAGGCGCAGCGTGGCGCCGCGCAGCCTGGCCTGCTCGAAGGCGTAGCCGATGGCCGGCTCGCAGACGTCGGAGTCGTCGATCCCGACGCCGACCTCGCCGACCCGCTCCGGCGGGTCCGCGCGCACCACCACCACGGGACACCGCACCTGACCGGCCACCTGCATGGTCACCGACCCGAGCAGCGCCCCGGCGAACCCGCCCAGGCCCCGGTTGCCGATGACCACCTCGTCCGCCTGCCGCGCCTGGTCCTGCAGGACGGCCGCGGGCGTCCCCTCCACGATCTCGGCGTGCACCGGCACGGACGGCTGCCGCGCCCGCACGGCCGCCTCGGCCCGCTCCAGCACCCTGGACGCCGCCAGCAGCAGGTTGTTCCACTGCCCGAAGTCGGGGAACCTGCCGACGCTGTACGGCTGCCGGTCCAGGGCGTGCAGGATGTGCAACTCCGCGCCCGTACGCGCCGCGTCGTCGGCGGCCCACCCCAATGCGGCGTCCGACGGCGCGGAACCGTCCACGCCGACCATGATCCGTCCCGGCATGCTGCCTCCCGGACGTGGATCTTCCTCGGCCCTCGCCTGCCCAAAGTCAGGAGCGGGCGACGAAACACCAAGTTCGCGGGCCGGAAGCCGTGCGGAGCCGTCCCGGATCGCCGCCGCCGCCAGATTTCTCCAAGTTTTGGGGCTGGCGATCCTGTCCGCTCACCTCCCGGACGGCTGAATGAGTAAGGGAGGTATGAGCGATGTCTGAGCTGGTCGTGGTGGGTGTCGACGGATCGCCGTCCGGGTTCGACGCCGTGGCGTGGGCTGCCGATGACGCATTCCGGGCGGGGGCCGCGCTGCGGATCGTGTCCGTGGTGGAGACCTGGCCCTACCAGGTTCCGCAGATCGCCGCCGTCGAGTGGGAGAGCTCGATGACCGAACGCGCGCGGGAGATCCTGGCCAAGGCCCAGGAGATCGCCGGCGAGCGCCGGCCCACGGTCGAGGTGAGCACCCGGGTGATGACCGGGAAGGCGTCGGTCGCCCTCCGGGAGCAGGCGGCCGAGGCCGCCGAGCTGGTGGTGGGACGCCGGGGGGCGGGCGGCTTCGCCGGCGCCGTGCTCGGCTCGGTCAGCATGAGCGTGGCCGGTCAGGCGCCGGGCCCGGTGGTCGTCGTCCGCGACGGGGACGCCGCCGCCCACGACGAGGTCGTCGTCGGCGTGGACGGCTCCCCCGCCTGCGAGCCGGCCCTCGACTACGCCTTCCGGCAGGCCGAGCTGCGCGGCGGCAACCTGCGGGCGGTGCACGCCTGGCCGCTGCCGTTCGCGCTGGCGCCCGACTTCTCCTGCGACATCGAGGCCCTGCGGGAGAGCCACCTGCGCGTCACCCGGGAACAGCTCACCCCGTGGCAGGAACGGCATCCCGACGTCCGGGTGATCGCGGACGTCCAGTGCGGCCATCCCGTCAAGACGCTCGTCGCCGCGGGCGACCGGGCCGACCTGCTGGTGCTCGGCTCGCAGGGCAGGAGCGGGCTGGGCGCGTTCGTGCTCGGCTCGGTCATGCGCGGCGTCCTGCACCACGCGCGCTGCACCGTCGCGGTGGTGCGCGAGCGCCCCTGAACCGGTGGCGGGGACTCCCGGCCCGCCGTCCAGGGACCAACGCCCCTACGGCGGGACCGCCAAGCCGGATGGGATGGAGGCAGGACCGAGAACCCCCGAGGTGAACGATGAACCTGACCGTCGAGGACGTGATGACACGCGAGGTCGTCTCCGTGGACGCCGCCACCCCGTTCAAGGAGATCGCCGAGGCGCTGGCCGGCCGCGGGATCGGCGCCGTGCCGGTGCTCGACGACGACCGGCACGTCATCGGCGTCGTCTCCGGGTCCGACCTGCTGTGCAAGGAGGAGTTCCGCGAGCAGTTCCCCGGCGAGGACTACCGGCCGCCGCTGCTGTCCCGGGTGCGCCACCGGCCCGGCAGCAGGAAGGCCACCGCGGTCACGGCCGCGGACCTGATGACGAGCCCGCCGGTCACGATCACCGCCGAGAGGTCGGCGGTCACCGCCGCCCGGCTGATGAACGCCCGCGACGTGCGCCGGATCCCCGTGGTGGACCACAACGGCCGCCTGGTGGGCATCCTCAGCCGCGGCGACCTGGTCAGGATGTTCCTGCGCGGCGACGAGGAGCTCGCCGCCGTCGTCCGCGACGACGTCCTGCACCGGGCGTTGTGGATGGACACCGCGAACGTGCGGGTCTCGGTGCGGCAGGGCGTGGTCACCCTGTCGGGCCGGATGGACCGCCGGTCCGAGGCCGCGCACGCCGTCCGCCGGACCTGCGGCGTCAACGGCGTCGTCGGCGTGGTGGACGAGCTGTGCTGGCGGCTGGACGACGTGCCCGCCTGACTCCCGGCCCGTCAGGCGGTGCCCGGCGTCACCAGCCCCGACTCGTAGGCCAGGACCACGAGCTGGGCCCGGTCGCGCACGCGCAGCTTGGCCATCGCCCGGTTGACATGGGTCTTGGCGGTCATCGAGCTGATCGCCATGTGGGCGGCGATCTCGTCGTTGGACATCCCCCGCGCGACCAGGACGACGGCCTCGCGCTCGCGGTTGGTCAGCTCGCGCAGCTCCTCGCCGGCGGTGGCGGCGGGCGGCCGGGTGACGTACCGGTCGATCAGCATGCGGGTGATCGACGGCGCGAGCAGCGCCTCACCGCGGGCCGCCACGCGCACGGCGTGCAGGAAGTCCTCCGGCACGACGTCCTTGACGAGGAACCCGGCCGCGCCGGCGCGCAGCGCGTTGAAGACGTACTCGTCCAGGCCGTAGTTGGTCAGGATGACCACGCGCACGCCGGCCAGGGCCGGATCGGCGGCGATGCGGCGGGTCGCCTCGATGCCGTCCACGACCGGCATCTGGATGTCGATGAGCGCGACGTCCGGCAGGTGCTCCCTGGCCAGCGCCAGGCCCTGCGCGCCGTCGGCGGCCTCGGCGACCACCTCGATGTCGTCCTCCAGGTCGAGCAGCGCGCGGAACCCGCCGCGCAGCAGCGGCTGGTCGTCCACCAGCAGGACCCGGATCACGGCGTGCGGTCCATCGGCAGCTCGGCCTGGACGGTGAAGCCGCCCGCGCCGCGCGGGGCCGCCCGCAGGCTGCCGCCGAGCGCGGTGACGCGTTCACGCATGCCGATCAGGCCGACGCCGGGCACGGGGGCGGCGTCCGGCGTGGCCGTGCCGTCGTCGTCCACGCGGATCGCCAGCGCGTCCGGACGGTAGTCGATGCGGACCTCCGCGCTCGCGGCGGCGGCGTGCCGGGCGATGTTGGTCAGCGACTCCTGGACGATCCGGTACGCGGTCCGGTCCACCGCGGCCGGCACGTCCCGCCGTTGCCCCTCGATCGTCAGCGTCGCGTCGAGACCAGTGGTCCGGGCCCGTTCCAGCAGCTCGGGCACCCGGTCGAGGCCGTGCGGCGGAGCCGTGTCGTCGCGCAGCGCCTCCAGGGTCGCGCGCAGCTCCCTGGTCGCCTCGCGGCCGGCCTCCTGGATCACCAGCAGGGCCTGCGGCACCTGCTCCCCCTTCCTGCGGGCCACGTGCACGGCCACCTCGGCCTGCACCTTGATGACCGAGATCTGGTGGGTGAGCGAATCGTGCAGGTCCCGCGCGATGCGCAGCCGCTCCTCGTCGGCACGCCGCCGCGCGGTCTCCTCCCGGGTGCGCTCGGCCTCCTCCGCCCGTCCCTCCGCCTGCCGCAACGCCTCACCGGCGGCGCCGGCCGCGACCAGCCAGGCCAGCTCCAGCGCGCCCCTGGCCTGCGCGAACGCCTCGCCCGTGTCGTGCAGCCCGGAGGCCAGCGCGGCCAGGGGCAGCAGGGCCAGCACGAGCACGCTCGCGGCCACGGTGACCAGCCGCCTTCCGGCCCGCATCGCCGCGTACACCGCGAACAGGTACGCCACCGCCGGCACGTCGAACCCGGCCGCCTGGTACCCCACCGCGCACAACCCCGTCACGGCCAGGACGGGCACCGGCGCCCGGCGGCGCGCGGCCAGCGCCAGCCCGCCGGCCGCCAGCAGCGCGTAGCCGAGCGGCGCGAGAGAGGGGACGGAAGGCTGCCCGGACAACCCGGTGACCACCAGCGCCGCCGCCACGCCGGCCGCGATCAGCCAGTCGATCACCCCGGCTCCGACGCCGAGCCGCCTCATGCCCATACGCGCACCATAGCCGCATGTCCGGCGGTACGACTCCGGCAGGAGGATCACCCGCCGCCTACCGCGGACGCGGTACGCCCGCGCCCGCCTGCCGCCCCTGCGGTACCCGGCTGCGGCGCCGGCGGCACCCCGACAAGCCCGCTCCCGCCGGACGACCGGCGGCGGCCCCGGCGGCCATGCTCTTCCACGTCGACGTCCACGTCCACGTCCAGCCGAAAGGGACCTGCCATGTTCATCGACCACCTGCTCGCCGCCCAGGCCGACCCCGTCGCCGCGTACGCCATGACCACCGGCCGGATGTGGTCCCTGATCGCCGCCGGGGTGGGCCTGGCCGGCATCGCCGCCGGCGGCCTCGCCCTGGCCCGCTCCACCGGCCGCCTCCCCCGCCGCACCACCCCCGGGACCGGGAACGGTCCCGGCACCGGCACCGGCACCGGCACCGGCACCGGCACCGGGACTGTGCCCGCGACCGGGAAGCGCGGGGCCGTCGTCGCCCTGGCCGCGGGGGTGACCAGCATCGTCATCGGCGGCTGGGTCATCGGGGCCGCCAAGGGCGGTCCGGGCACCGGCTACGGCATCGTCGGCGGCTACCTGGACCTGATCCTCGGCCTGGCCGCCGTCGTCCTCGGCGTCCTCGTCCTGAACCGCGCCCGCCGCCCGACCTGACCGCCCGACCTGACCGCCGGGCGGCGCTGGCCGCGCCGGGCGGGGCCGCTGTACGCCGCGGCGTGCAGCCACCCGGGCCCGAGGAGCTGGCCGGATGGCTCGGCTCGTGAGCCGCGGGCCGCGCCCCCGTCAGATGCCGAGTTCCAGGACCTCGGTGTCGATGTCGTAGGCCTCCTGGAAGCGGCCCGTCGCGAAATGGTCGCCGGCCAGGTTGGTCCTGGCCGGCAACGTGCGCGGATGGTCGGGCTTCAGGACGTCGCTGAGCCCTCGACGGCCGTGCTGTCCCGCTCGAACGCCTCGGACGTCGTTCAGGAGGTCAAGGTCAGGGCAGTTGCGGGTCATGGACGAACAGGACAAGCTGCCCGAGGACATGCCGCCCGCGGTCGGACGGGTCAACGGGGAGAGCGACACCACCGCCGCGCGGGCGGCGGTCGAAGTCAGGGACACTCCCCGGCCGATCCCCGCCGAGCCGGTCGAGCCACCGCCGGACCCGGAGGAGAAGGTCGCGCAGGAGCGGCGCGAGGTGGCCGAGCAGTCCGGCGAGGACGAGGAACCGGACGTCGAACCGGACGCGGAGCCGACCGACTGATCCCCCTCCACCACCCGCCTGCCGGGACGATCCGCCGGGTCGTCAGGAGGGCAGGAGGGCGTGGGAGAGCTGGTCGGCGCTCCAGCTCTCCCATTGCGCCGGCGTCCAGCCGCACTCGCGGGTCATCACCAGGAACAGGTCCGGTGACAGCAGCCCGACGGTGATGTCGGTGGCCCGGCCGGCGGTCAGGCCGGGCCGCAGGGCGCGCAGGCGGTCGAGGATGGCGACGACCTGCCCGTGGGCGGTGTGCCGCTGCTCGCTGTTGACGGCCCACTGGGCGGCCATGTCGGCGTCCGTGGCCGCCGCGTCGCGGACCACGGCCAGGACGGGAGCGACCCGGCCGAGGATGACGCCGCTCTGGTGCACCCACCCCGTCACGACCTCCCTCGGGTCCCGCGACGCCTGCAAGGCCGCGAACCAGGGACGCTCCAGCAGCGGCACGGGCTCGTCGTCCCCGGCCGAGGCGACGTCGACCACGTGCTTGAGCAGCCCGCTCTTGGTGCCGTAGTGGAAGTACACCGTCTGCACCGAGACCTCGGCCGCGTCGGCGACCTGCTGGAAGGTCGTGCCGGCGTAGCCCCGCACGACGAACAGCCCCTGGGCGGCCCGCACGATCCGGCTTCTGGTCTGGGCCGAGCGCCGCTTGGGGCTCTTGACGTCATCCATCGATTTAGAGTACCACTTTAGAGTAGCACTTTAGAGTGATGCTACAAAGGGTGGTGAGGCATGACGTCCATCGCGATCCGGCTCCACACGCTGCGCAGACGACCATGAGCGCGCTCCATCTGCCCGCCGGCGGCGGCGCCGTCCATCCGTTCCTCAGCACCGCCATGACCGTGAAGGCGGGCGGGGCGGAGACCGGCGACCGGCTCACCGTCATCGAGCAGGAATGCCCGCCGGGCTTCGCCACGCCGCTGCACGTGCACCGGGACGACGACGAGGCGTTCTACGTGCTGTCGGGGACGGCCCGGATGCACTGCGGCGAGCGGTCGTGGCAGGTCGCCGCCGGGGCGTTCGTCCTGCTCCCCCGGCGGGTGCCGCACGCCTTCGCCAACGGCCGGGACGCTCCCCTGCGCCTGCTCCAGCTCACCTGGCCCGCCGGCTTCGAGCACTTCGCCGCCGAGGTCGCGGCCGGGGACGTCGATCCCGGCCGCCTCGCCGAGATCGCCGCCCGCCACGGCTACCAGGTCATCGGGCCGCCCCCGGACGACGCCGGCTGACCTCCTGCACACCTCTTCCCCCCCCAATGCCCCGAGGAGTCCTCATGAAAGGCGTCCGCAAGACCGCCGGCGTGCTCGTGTCCGCCGTCGTCCTGACGCTGTCCGTCACCGCGACGGCCGGCGCGTCCGCCCTGGAGCAGAAGACGTACGTCTGGCGCGGCTACCTCTCGGCGGGCCGCTGCACGATCGAGCCCGGCGCGACCTGGACCCTGTACTCGAACGGCACGGCGCGCCTGGACGCCACCGTCTCCAGCCTCGGCGACGAGGACGCCTGGCTGATGTGGGCGCACCTGAAGGACGGCGCCGGCGCCCTGCTCGGCGACATCCGGGTGTACGGCAGCACCAGCACCAAGTTCGTCAAGAACCTGCACGACCGCAGGACCTATCGCTGGATCGCCAGGGGACAGTTCGACCCCGACCTGTTCGACCTGGTCAAGCGCATGTCGCTGAGCAAGCACTGCTGAGCCCGCGCACGCCCGCCGCCACCTTCGACCGAGAGGACGCCCATGAGCCGCGCAGCCCCACCATCCCGAACCGGCCCGGCCGCCGCCGCCCTGCTCGCGGCGGCCTTCTGCCTCACCACACCGGCGCCCGCGGCGGCGGCCGGCAGCGCGTGCGACCCGTCGCTGGTGGCGCCGTCCGGCAGTCTCATCGGCGGCCTGTGGCGCTCCAACGGCGGCGAGCGCAGCGTGTACGGCTGCCCCACCACCAAGGAGTACGGATACCCGGACAAGAAGGGCTCCTGGCAACGCTTCACCAACGGCAAGATCGTCTGGTCGCCGAACCTGGGCGACGGCACGCTGGTCCGCGTCTACCAGAAGGGCCAGAACCTCGTCTTCAAGTGGAGCGGCCTCGGCCGTGACTGGGACTTCTTCAACGTCCGCTGGAGCAAGGACGGCGGCCGGGCCACCCAGGTCCGGACGGGCCGCCTGACCGCCTGGAGCGGCCAGTACGTGATGGCCCCCTACGTGCGGGACGGCGTCGGCACCACGACCAACGGCCACGAGGTCAACACGTTCGCCTTCGTCGTCCAGGGCTGCGACAGGGCGACCTTCGGCTCCGACTGCGGCCCCTGGAGCATCCCCACCTCCATCAGCCTGGCCCACTGACCAGGCCCTACGCCGGACGCCCGCCGCGCCGAACAGCGCGGTGGGCGTTCGCGCGGGGCATGGCGTCAGTGGGACAACGACGCGTCCGTGGTGTCGACCTGCTCGCAGTCGGCCACGGCCCGGGCGCACAGCGCGAACACGTCCTGCTCCTGCTTGCGGAGCCTGCCGAGCGCCCGCCGGACTTCGCCCAGCCGTTCGGCGTCGTCGATGCGCCCGACCAGTTCCTCGGCGAATGGTCGCGACGCCGAGCAGCCACGGCCGCAGCAGGTAGCCGTCGGGGTCGATCTTCGCCCGTAATCGCCAGGCGTCCAGGAACGTCAACGTTCACGACCGCGTTCGACGGCCCCCTGGAGGAACGGACCGATGCCCGCACGCCGCACGGAGAGGGCATCGGCCGATCCTGACTAGCGCCGGGGACGGCCGGCTTCACCGATGAAGGGCTCCTGACCACGGCCGAGGGCCTTCACCGGCGTCCTGCCGTCTTCCGGTTCAGACGCGGCGCTCGTCGACGCCCACCGCGCCGACGCCCGTGCCGAGCCGGCCGCAGACGCCCTGGGACTGCCCCGAACGACCCGGCGGCAGGTCGACCCAGTCGCCGACGACGTCGGGCGCCCAGCCGCAGGTGACCACGGCCCGGAACCGCCAGGTCTGGCCCGTCGGGTTGCTGCACATCGCGATGCCGAGGTAGTTGTCGTTGTTGTGGACGAAGGTGTCGCAGTCGAGCACCGTGGCGGCCGACGCCGGCGTGGTGAAGCCCAGCGACAGCAGGGCGACGGACCCGGCGACGACCGCCGCGACATGCCTTGTCTTGCGCAATGCCCCTCCTGAACGGGTGTTTGCCTGTCACTTACCGTCATGCAGCGTACGCAAAGAGTGGCGGAGGCGGAAGGCGCGGTCTCGTCAGGAGTCGCTTCCCCCGGAGCGTCGGCGGCAGGGAGGCGGGGGTTCAGGCCGTGTTGGTCGGCGAGGGCCGCGAGCGCCCGTTCCCCTGCCACGGCTGGTCGCCGAAGGGCGGGGTGAGCTCGTACAGGAGCCGTTGCGGGCCCTGGTAGAAGGCAGCGAGCAGCGGGGGCGCCGCCTCCAGCTCGGCGGCCAGGACGTCGAGCGCGGCGGGCAGGTCGACGTCCGCGGTCGCCACCGCGACGCAGGCACAACCGGTCAGCTCGGCGGCCAGCGGCTGGATCGTCTCCGTGAACAGGCCGGCGATCGGGTGCGGCACCACTTCCTGGCGCAGCGCGTCCAGGACGAGGGCGGCGATGCTGCGGAGGTGCGGGAAGCGTGCCGCGGTGGCGATCATCGCCTCGTGCACCGGTCCGGCGTCGGGGCCGGGACGGGCCACCACCCGCAGGTGCCGGGGCGTCAGGGGGAGCCAGGTCCAGTCGATGGTGTCGGCGTCGGCCACCACCACGTCGTCCCGGTCGTCGGTCAACGCCCGCAACGCCAGGACGTCGGCCCCGCCGCACAGCAGCAGCGTCGCCGGAGGCAACATCCGGTCGACGAGCGGAAAGACCGGCGGCGCAGGCGCAAGCCGCGGCCGCACCCCCTCCCCGACAACCGCACCCCCGCCCATACCCAACCAGCCCGCCACCTGCCCAAGAGGCGCGCCACCCCCCGCCGACCGATCTGCCTCCTGCCCGAGAGGCGCACCACCCCCCACCGACCGGCCCGCCACCTGCCCGAGAGCCGCGCCACCGGACGTCCCTGACCGGCCCGTCTCCTGGTCGGCGTCGCCCGGACGGGCCGGGGCTGGCACGAGGCCGGCACCGGCCCGCGGCAACGCGACCCGGTCCGCCGCCGCCCCAAGCTCGCCGAACGCCGCGGGCCCATCGGGCTCTGCGGGCCCGTCGCGCCACGGCGGTCCGGCCTGGTTGGCGGGCAGGGTTGGGCCGGTGTGCGTGGCGCGGTCCGGTGTGGGGGTGGAGCCGTTCGGGGCCGGTACGGGGGCGTTCGGGGCGGCGGCGGCGCGGAGGGGCTCGCCTGGCCGCCAGGGCCCGCCGGCGGCGAGCGGGGATGCGGCGGTGGCGGCGGGGACGATGGCGCGGACCAGCGCGACCGCGTCCTCGCCCGCCCCGCACTCCAGGAAGGCCTCCGCGCCGCGGGCGGCCAGCCCCCGGACGGCCTGCTGGAAGTGCACGGTGACGACCATGGCGTCGGCGGTGACGGCGACGGGGTCGTCGTCGGGGGTGAGCAGGCGTCCCAGCGCCGGCGAGAACACCGGCCAGCGCGCCGGAGCCGTCCTGACGCCGGACAGGCGGCCCCTCAGGTCGGCGGCCGCGGCGGCGACGGCGGGCGTGTGGGCGGGGTGCGGGACCTGGAGTGCGGCGCTCGTCCAGCC
This sequence comes from Nonomuraea sp. NPDC049646, assembly GCF_044465525.1. Taxonomy (NCBI): domain Bacteria; kingdom Bacillati; phylum Actinomycetota; class Actinomycetes; order Streptosporangiales; family Streptosporangiaceae; genus Nonomuraea; species Nonomuraea sp. NPDC049646. The sequence continues at coordinate 542,987 of NZ_JBITLU010000001.1, forward strand.
CAGGTGTCCGGCGATGCGGGCCGCCTGCGGCATCAGCTCGCGCGGCCCCGCCAGTACGCACCGCCGCGGCGCGTCGTCGCAGCCGACCACGAGATGGGGATGGTCGAGCAGCGCGACCAGCCGCCGGGCCTGCACGGCCGAGACGTCGAGGGACAGCATCGTGCCCGGCCAGTCCAGGCCGGTCAGTGCGCGGCTGCGCGCGCAGGCCAGGCGCGCGCCGTCGCCCGCGCTCAGCACCCCGGCGGCGACCAGGGCCCACAGCTCCCCGAGGCCGTGGCCCACCAGCGCGTACGGCTGGAGCCCTTCCCGTACGAGGGTGTCGAAGGTGGCTAACGACACCGCCATCAGGGCCAGGTAGTGGCTCTCGGGGCCGGGCGGGCGGGGGACGTCCGGGGTGAGGAGGTAGGCGCCGAGCGGTGGCGAGCCGTACTCGGCGGCGACGGCGTCGATCTCCCGCAGGAGCTCCGGGACGGCCGGCGTACGGGCGGCCAGGGGCGCCAGCACCCCGGCGGCGGGCATGGCTACGCTGCCCGGGAAGACCGCGACGACTTTGCTGCGCATGTAGTCCCTTCCTGGAGGCGGGGCTTTGCGGCACACGGGAAAGGACCGGCGAAGGGCGCGTCTCGGCGAACTGCTCGCGCCCGTCGCCGGCGTCCGTCCGGCCGAACGACTGATACCGCTCGCACACGATAAGTAGTCGTGTCATCGCGACACGTCACCCTATCGACGGAGAAACTCGCCTATAGCCGTCCGCACGTCTTGCGACCCGGGCCCCGAAGTGTGCACTCGCCTCGTGGCATCACGTGGAGCGATGGGTTAGTCACTTATGGCGGTCGGGATTCTGGGGAGCGCGTCCGTCGTGGTGATACGAACGGGTGGGTCAGTGCGACCCGGGGGGTGCGCGATGGAGATCTGCCCGGAAGAGCTCGGCGGCGGCCACGGTGACGACGTACGCGCCGGGCCCGCCGCCGGGCGCGGGGTGCTGCACGGCGCGTTCGCGGTGCTGGAGGAGCTCGCGCGGGTGGAGGAGGCCGGGCTGACGCAGCTCGCCGTGGCCACCGGCCTGCCCAAGGCGACCGCCCACCGGCTGCTGTGCCGGCTCACCGACCTCGGCCTGGTCCACCGCGAGGACGGCGGCCGCTACCGCATCGGCACGCGGATGTTCCGCTGGGGTCAGCGCTGGTCACCGGCCCAGGTGCTGAGCACGGCCGCCGTGCGACCGCTGCGCCGGCTGGCCGCCGCCGGATGCGCGGTGACCATCGCGGTCAGGGACGGCGACGACGTCATCGTCGTCTCGGGGATCGGCGACCCGGCCGTGGACGAGGTCTTCCGCATGCGTCCCGGCCTGGTGCTGCCGGTGGCCAGCGCCGCCGAGGTCGTGCTGGCGGTGGGCAACCCGGCGTCGGGCCGCCGTCCCGATCCCGGCTGGAGCCTGCCGGAGGGGCACTCCCCCGCCGAGTGGGCGCGGCGGGTCGGCGACGCCCGCGAGCGGCGGGTGGCGTTCGACTTCGAGGCGGCCCTGCCGCCCCTGGGATGCGTGGCCGCCCCCGTGCGGGCGCCGACGGGGGCCGTGGTGGCCGCGGCGGCCGTCGTGGTGGTCGGCACGAGCCGGCTGCCCTTGCTGGCCGACGCCGTACGCGAGACCGCGGCGTGCATCAGCGCCAATCTGGCCCGGGTGCCGGGAGCGGGCCGCGCCCTGAGCCTGCTGGCCGCCCCGGAAGGCCCGCCACCCGACCGGTAGGCCCGCCACCCGGCCGGTGAGCCCCGGCCGTCCACCGTCCCGAGGCCGTGAGCCGCGCACCGTCCCGAGGCCATGAGCCGCGTACCCGAGGAAGCCGTGACCGGCGGGGGGGGGCCCCCGGGCCCCCCCCGCCCCCCCCCGCCCGGGGGGCGGGGCGGGGGGGGGGGGGGGGGGCCCCCCCCGCCGCCCCCCCCCCGGGCGCGCGCCCCCCCCCCCGCCCCCGCCCCCCCGCGCCCGCCCCCGCCCCCCCCCCGGCCGGGGGGCCCCGCCCCCCCCCCCCCGCCCGGGCGGCGACGGCCAGGTGTGCCGTCCTGTGAGGTGGGTTCGGGTACGCGGCCGGCGGGTGGCTAGGCGTCGAAGTCGATCACCAGCCGCCCCAGCCGGGCGCGCAGCGGGACGCTGTCCGCGTGCGCGAGCCGCTCGCCCACCGGGATCCGCTCCGGCGCGCCGCCCCCGGCCGCGTCGAGGACGACCGTCTCGTCGGCCGTGCCGGGGGCGATGCGGTAGCGTTCGCGCTCCTCCACCAGGAGGCGGTACTGCCAGACGATGTCCAGCACCGCCGGGGGGATCACCGCCGACCACTGGTAGCCCGTCTGGGCCGTGCCGCAGGTCAGCTCGGCCGTGATCGGCGTGTCCGTCCAGTCGAGCTCTTCGGCGCTGGTGAAGGGCCGCCGCTGGACGGTCGCGGTCACACGGTGACTCGCCGCGACCCCGGGCAGCCCGGCACCGGCCCGCGTGCCGAGCTCGGTGGCGGCGGCGGGCCCGGCCAGGACGACGCGCAGCCCCCCGCCGGACACCTCCTCGACCGTCAGCGTCCGGCGCGGCACGAGCTGCGCGAACTCGGCCTGCACCACCGGCGACAGCTCCAGCCCGGTCAGCGCGTGCGGCTGGTAGCGGGCCAGGGCCAGGCGCAGGTACGGGAAGCAGGCCGACGCCTGCCCGGCGGCGCCCAGGTCCACGTCCACGTCGGCGGACCACAGGCGCTTGGCCGGGTCGTAGGACGGCTCGTACGCCACGACGGCCCCGGTCAGCTCGCGCCCCTCCCCGGACTCGGCCAGCCGCAGCCCGACGGCGGTGACCGGGCCGGGGAAGTTGCCGGGAGCGGGCGGGGGCAGCACGGTCGCGTCCGACCGGACGGGATCGCTGCCCCACCGGGTCGCCAGCCGGCCGGGCAGCGCGTCGCCCCCGGGCGGGTCGAGGACGACCGCCAGCAACTCGTCGTCGCCGGAGGAGAACCACGGCCGCTCCAGGTGGACCCGGACGCCGGCCCCGTCGCGTACCGACACGAAGCGCCGCTCGCGGCGGTCCTCCTGCCGGCTCCACCGGAAGGTGGGCAGCAGGTACGACGGCTTCGGCGGCTCCGGCCGCCTGCTCGCGGGCACCGGCCAGCCCCGCCCGGACGGCCCGGCGCTCGGCTCGCCGGCGCTGGTGACCAGGCCGGGATCGGCGGTGATCGACGGGTGGAAGTACTCGCGGAACCGGGTGGTGGCGGTCGGCCGGTAGACGACGTTGCGGTGCAGCGTGTCGCCGAAGTCGTGGCGGACCGGGGTGGCCGAGTGCGGCAGGCGCACCTCCTCGCGGTCGGAGTGGTCCAGCTCCACCTGGCCGACGTGGGCGTGCTCCCTGATCCGGCGCGGGGCCGGTTCGGCGAGGTCGTCGATCCAGCGCGTCCAGGTGGCGTCGATGTCGACGTGCCCGGTGCTGCGGGGGTGCGCGCGCAGGGTGCCGTGCAGGTCGGCGAAGGTCTGCTCGGGGTCGCGGGCGAAGTCCAGCCCGGCGAGCGCGGGCGGCGACAGCGGGCGTTCCACGGCGTGCACGAGACGCAGCTCCGTGTACGGGGTGAGCAGCCAGTTCAGCCCGGCGACGGTCTCCTCGGCGATCAGCTCGCGCTCGGCGTCGGTCAGGTCGCGCCAGAAGTCCGAGACGAGCAGGCGCTGCCAGACGGGCAGCAGGGCGAGGTCGGCCGCGGTGAGCCGGCAGCTGAGCCGTACGGTCGCCATCTCGGCCTTGGGCAGGTGGACGGTGAGCCGGCGCGGGACGTCCTGCCAGCGTGGCGGCCCGTCCCCCTCCTCGATCCGCAGCGTGAACGGCGCGGCGTCCGGCCAGACGTCGTGGAAGCCGTCGTAGAAGGAGACGGGGTGGATGGGCGGCGCGCCCGGCAGGCCGTACAGCGTGACGCCCCTGGCCAGGACGTCGGGCAGGTACGGCAGGATCAGCTCGGCGGCGGTGTGCACGACGAACTCGCCCCGCTTCAGCCCGGCGCCGCGCGGCACGGGGAGCTGGGTGACCGGCTCGGGGTCGGCGGCGTCGTGCTTGGCGACCGCGATCTCGCCGAAGAACAGCAGGTCGCGGGTGCGGCGCGGGTCGTCGGCGCAGCTGACCACGGTGTCGAGGAACGTGCCGGCCTCGCGGGCGGCGGCCGTGAAGAACCGGCTGCGCATCTCCTGCGGCCGGTCGCCGCCGATGGCGTCGTCGAACCGGCCGTGCCGCTCGGCCATCTGCAGCGACGTCTTGGGCGGGGCGACGAACCGCTCGTCGTAGTAGACGTACCGGCGGCTCAGGCCGTCGGCGGCGGGCGGGTGGTCGGTGTGGCCGGGGACGTCCTGCCGGTCGAGGGCCCACTCCCAGGCGGGCACGTCCCGTCCGGCGGCCGTGACGGTGCTCCGGATGACCAGGCACTGGCTGGACTCGCCCTCGTTGAACGGCTTGCGCTCGACGATCACGGGCGGCGGCACCGGCTCCCACCGCGAGTACGTGATCGCCCGCGACACCGCCGACGCGGGCGCCTCGGCCTCCGGGGCCAGGGCGTTGCCCGCCAGGTCCACGACGCGGGCCCGCAGCCGGTAGGTGCGCCCGTACCGGAGCGCCGGCAGCGAGCCGGGCACCGGCGTGAACTTGGTGTCGAGCGGGAAGTTCGCGTCCACCTCCGGATCGGCGACGACCGGCCGGCCGAACCTGTCCAGCGTGCGGCCGGGCAGCGGGGCGGCCAGGCTCCAGCCGTCCCAGCCGAACAGCGCCTGGTGCACGTACAGCTCGTCGGCCCTGGTGGCGTCGCGGGTGACGGCGCTCGCCCGGACCGCGCCCTCGTCGTCGGCGATCCCCTCGATCCAGTACGGCGGCTGCCCGCCGCGGCGGATGAGGTAGGAGCCGCGGCGGCGGCACAGGGAGAGCCAGCCGGTGACGGCGCCGTCCGGGCCGACGATCCCGGCGTCCACATGGAACCCGCGGACCAGGTGCCCGGCGTGCAGCTCGGGCACCGCGTCGTCCGATCCCCGCTGGTGGGCGGCGTCGTCTCCGATCTGGGCGGCCAGCCAGGCGTCGCGTCCGCGGTGGAAGACGGTGAGCCCGGCGCCCTGGAGCGCCGTCGTGCCGGCGCCCAAAGGCTGGGCGCTCGGCCGGCCGCTCGGCCCGCTCAGGCCGTGCATGCGCTCGATCAGCGCGGTGAAGTCGGCGGCCTTGATGGCCGCGCCGTCGATGTCGGCGTCGGTGACCGTCCAGTCGTCGCCGCCGAGGCCGAACCAGCCGCCCTGGACGGGGTGACCGGGCGGCGACGCGGCGGTGAAGCGCTGCTCCGGGGCGAAGTCGTAGAGCGTCCACGGCCGCAGCCGGTCGGTGTCGAACGGCGGGGGCACGTCCTCGAACGCCACCCGGAGCCGTCCGGCGGCGGCGAGCCCCGCAGGCACGGGGACGACGAGGTCGAGGACGAGCCCGAGCCGGCGGCACAGCTCCGGATAGTCGGCCAGGAAGCCGCAGACGCCGTGGAACTCGACCTCGGGCGGCTCCGGCCGGGGCCGGACGGCTTCCGCGTCCGCCGGGCCGCCGCCGTCGCCGGGGGGTTTGGGCCGGTCGCAGAACCTGACGGCCTCGGCCAGCGCGAACCGCGTCTCGTCGCCCCGGTAGGCCGCGCTCGTCCGGTCGAGGGTGGCTGGGCCCGGCTCGGCGGCGGAGCGGACGCCACCGCCGATCATGCCGTCGATGGCCCGGAAGGCGGCCTGGGGGTCGCCGCTGAACCTGCTCATCTCGCCGACCACAGGCAGTTCGCGGACCAGACCGGTGTACGGCTGACGCCAGGGCCGACGCGGGCGGCCGTCTCCGAGGGCGGCCTCGCCGCTTCCCGAAGGCGTGAGGCGGTCGCTGATCACGGCCTGGCCGATCTGGTCGTACAGCGTGGCGATGCGCTCGTGGACCAGCGCCGCGGGGAACGAGCGCAGCGCCCGCACGCCCGGCGAGCCCGCCGTGACCGCCGCGCCGAGGGCGCCGGCGGCGGCCAGGGAGCGCGACCGGACCGGCGAGGCGGCCGGGAAGAGTCTCCCCCACAGGTCGGAGTCGGGGGCCGGGGAGCGCGGGTCGGGGCGCGGGACGACCGCTGCGTGCCCGTCCCACACGATCCGCAGGGCCGGCAGCACCGTCTCGCGCAGCGTCCGCGGCCAGTCGGCGAACTCCGCGACGTCGTCGAGCCGGCCGCGCGGCGCCTCCAGCCGGGGCCCGACGGCGACCGACAGCCGCACCTCGCCCGGCCCGGCCGCCCCGGCCGGCAACGCCGTCCACAGAACCTTGAACGTGCCCATGCGCTCCCCCGTACTCTGTCCGGTCCGTTCGCTCATGTCAGACCACCTCCGCGAAGGCGGCGCACTACTCGGCCGACCGGGTCTCGTCGCGCGCCGGTGACCGGATCCCGGTACGGCGCCATCATCCGGGCGAAGGTCGCGGCGGAACCGGCCCCCTCGCCGCCGTCCGCGACCGCGTCCCCGGCGGGCTCCGCGGCGGCGGTCAGCGAGCGAGCGCCGCCGAACCGCTTCTCGCAGCCGATCTCGACGGACTCCTCGAAGAACCCGATCTCGATGGTGATCGTGATCCGCGCCCGGCCGACCGCGTCGCCGCCCTCGTACCCCAGCTCCAGGTAGAGCTCGATCGAGGCGGAGACCAGGCCGAGGGCGTCCACCCCGCCGCGGGCGCGGAAGTAGCGCAGCGCGCGGACCCCGTCGGGCGGCAGCACGATCCCGAACCAGCCGCCGCCGCCGAACAGCGAGACGGTGAGCCGGAACGGCGCGTCCCTGCGGCAGAACGCGAACCCGATCTCCAGCGGCCGGGTGCCCGCGAACGGCAGGTCCAGGTAGGCGTTCAGCGAGATGTTCTCCAGGCTGAAGACGCCGATCGCCAGGTTCGGCAGCGGCGTCCCGTACCTCGCCAGCACGCCGCGCGGGGAGACGTCGAGCGTCGGCGGGTCGCTGAACCCGTCGAGCGGGATGATCCGGCGCAGTGTCTCGGCGAACGACAGCGCCCCGACGAACTCGACGTTCCGGAACGCCACCTCGACGTCGGGCTTCTCACCGGCCCGCGCGGTGAACCTGATCCGCCGGAAGTCCAGCCGCATCGCCTCCAGCACGCCCGGCAGCAGCACCAGGTCGAACTCCTCCAGCGTGCAGGTCACGTCGGCGGCCGGGCGGATGTCGGGCCGCAGCGCGGCGCGCAGGTCGACGACCACGGAGAGGCGGCCCTCGCGCGCCGGGTCGCCGGAGCCGTCGTGCGGGACGAAGACCGGCTGCTCGCCCTCGCGCAACGACCAGGGCTGAATGCCGGGCGTCCACTCCAGCCGGACGGCGACGGACTCCGGCAGCCGCAGGCCGGCCCCGGCGCTCTCGATCGCCTGCCGCAGCGGCAGCACCCCGTCGGGGGCGTCGTCCCAGATGGCCAGGGCCTGCCGCAGGTGGCCGACCTCGACGGGCGGCGGCACGTACGGCCGGTGCCCCGGCTCGGTGAACGGCCCGCGGTCGCTGGTGAGGTGGACGAGCGCGGCCCGGTCGGTGGGCGTCAGCGACGTGGTGAGCGGGTCGGGCGGCGGATCGACCGGCGTGTCGCCGGGGAAGTCCCTGGTCCACACGGCCCTGGCCCGCGTGTCGCGCATCCGCGTGTGCCACAGCTCCACCCGGTCCGCGTCGTCGGCGGGGGCCGTGCGGTGGGTCCAGCGCGCGTCGGGGGGCGGTGACAGCAGCAGCCGGTACGGCAGCTCGATCGCGGTCCGCGGATCCCCCGCCGGGTCGCGCAGCGGGCCGGCCGGGCCCTCGTCGCCCACCGTGCGCAGCGGCAGCCGTCTCATGGCCGCCAGCAGGCCCTCGGCGGTGTACGGCACCTCGTCCTCGGGCCCCACGACGAAGACCAGCACGGTGCGCCCGCTGATCCGGGAGACGACGGGAGGCGCCGGATGGGGCTGCACCGGGACGGGATCGGGCGGCCCGGCCCCGGCCGACTCGAAGAACGCCTGCTCCACGACGTGCTGCGCGGCGAACGTGACGACGATCAGCCCCTCGCGCTCCGGCGCGGTCCTGACCAGGATCCGGCCGGCCGCCGGGCGCCTGAACGACAGGCCGGGAAAATCGAAGCGCAGATCCGCCAGGTCGGCGGTGCGGACCAAGCGGACCTGCTCCGGCTCCTCCGCGGGACCGGTCAAGGCTTCACCACCCTTTCCCGCTCAGCCGACGAAGGGGGACGCGAAGGCGAACTGCTCCCGGTGAACCAGGTCGGTGACCTGGACGGAGCCCACGGCGCGGTCGAACCGGAAGGGGTTGTCGTCCGGGATGCTCCGGGTGCCGCAGAACGCGGTCTGCCCGTTCTGGAGGTGGATGGCGGTGCACCGGGCGTTGCCGGGGAGCGGGTCGAGCGTGGCGGTCAGGGTCTCGACCTCCACCGCGGAACCCGTGCCGTTGAAGACCTCGGTCTGGGCCTGCTTCCAGGAGGCTCCGGTGCCCCAGATGCAGGCCCGGGCCGACAGGCCGGGGAAGACCGCGCTGGAGACCCAGCTCCCGCACGTCGGGTCGGCCGCCCGGACGCTGCTCGCCTGGGCCGCGCCGGGCGCCGTCATCGCCGCCCCTGCCACGGCCGTCGCGAGGAGGGCCCCGGACAGGGCCCTCGCCGTTCTGTCGTTCATCGTGCACGTCCTTCCGTGGGACGGTCCGATCGCCCGGGCAATCGTCGCTCTGCGTGAGTGATCGCTTACATCGCGTCCATGCTGTTGGTGCGGGAGGGCGGCGGGCAACGTTCGGTCCACTCAGTGGACCGGCCGCGCGCGGCGCGTCGGCGCAGCTCACAGGGGTATGGCCCCGGCATGCCCGAAGGACATCTCATCCACCGCCACGCCGCCGGGCAGCACGCGGACCTGGCCGGGCGGACGGTGCTCGCCGCGGGACCGCAGGGCCGGTTCGACGCGCGGCCGTGGGACGGGCGGGTGCTGACGGAGGTGGAGGCGGTCGGCAAGCACCTGCTGTACCACTTCGCGGACGCGCCCACCGTCCACGTCCACCTGGGCATGCGGGGCATCTTCCTGCGGTACGACGATCCGGGGACGTCGCCGCGGCCCGGCACCCGGTTGCGGCTGGCGACCGGCGAGGTGGCCTACGACCTGATCGCGCCTTCGCGGTGCGAGGCGCTGACCCGCGGGCAGGTGGCGGCGTTGCGGGACTCGCTCGGGCCCGACCCGCTGCGCGCGGACGCCGTGCCGGAGCAGGCCGTGGCCCGGCTGACCGCGTTCGGCGGGCCGGTGGGCGCGGCCGTGCTGGACCAGAAGGTGTGGTCGGGCATCGGGAACGCGTGGCGGGCCGAGCTGCTGTTCCTCGTCGGCCTGCATCCGAACGCCCGCGGCGTCTCCGCCGAGACCGCCGGGCGGCTGTGGGACACGGCGGTCAGGCATCTCGCTCTCGGCCGGGACGCCGGGCAGGTGGTGAGCGACCCGGACGCCCCCTCCGAGCGCTGGGTGTACCGGCGCGAGCACTGCCGAAGCTGCGGCGCACCCGTGCTGACCTGGCAACTCGCGTCCCGGACCGCATATTCTTGCCCCATGGAACAGCCGGAGCGGCCGTGACCGGCCTCCTCGACGTCCGGCGGATCTACGCCGAGCCCGCGGCGGCCGCGCTGCCGCGCGGCCGGGAGGTCCTCGCCAGGTTCCCCGGCGCGGAGATCGTCGAGGTCGAGAGCCACCACCGCATCCCCGAGCTGTACGGCGACGAGGCGAACGTGGCCCGCTGGGTGCGGATCAAGACCGAGGCGCTCGTGCTCGGCGTCAAGAAGTCGCTGACGGCCCGGCCCAACGGCCGCTCGGCCGACTTCATCGCGCCCTCCACGGCCAACGGCTGCGCGATGGCGTGCGCCTACTGCTACGTGCCCCGGCGCAAGGGTTACAGCAACCCGATCACGGTGTTCGCCAACATCGACCAGATCACCGGCTACCTGCGGCGGCACGCGGGCCGTCAGGGCGTCAAAACCGAGCCCAACCAGGTCGATCCCCGCCTGTGGGTGTACGACATCGGCGAGAACTCCGACTGCTCGCTCGACGCCACGATCTGCGACAACGTCCGGGACCTGGTCGAGCTCTTCCGCGACCTGCCCAACGCCAAGGCCAGCTTCGCCACCAAGTACGTCAACCGCGACCTGCTCGGCTGGGACCCTCGGGGGCGTACGCGGGTGCGGTTCAGCCTCATGCCCGCCGCCGACTCCAAGCTCCTGGACATCCGCACCTCGCCGGTCGCCGAGCGCATCGACGCGATCGACGACTTCGTCGCGGCCGGTTACGAGGTTCACGTCAACCTGAGCCCGGTGGTGGTCCGGGACGGCTGGCTGGAGGACTGGGCCGAGCTGCTGGAGCGGCTCGACGACGCGCTGTCGCCCGGGGCGCGCGCCCAGCTCGCCGCCGAGGTGATCTTCCTGACCCACAACGACCGGCTCCACCAGGTCAACCTGGGCTGGCATCCGAAGGCCGAGGAGGTGCTGTGGCGGCCTGAGCTGCAGCAGGCCAAACGGTCGGAGACGGGCGGCTGGAACGTCCGCTACCGCAACGGCCACAAGGGCCGCTACGTCGCCGCCCTCACCGGGCTGATCGCCGCCAGGCTCCCCTACTGCCGCATCCGCTACGCCTTCTGACGGCCTGACCCGGCCTCGGGCCCGGAAACCAGGCGCCGTCCGGGACGTCGAGCCAGTCGTGGGCGGCGGCCAGCTCGTCCCCGGCCTGATGGAGGGCGCGCAGGCCGGGATGGTCGTCGTCGGCGCGGAGTCGGCCGGGCAGCTGTGCGACCGCGCGTCCCGCGCCCTGGGGTGGCGCCGTCACGCCGGCGAACCGATCTGGGGCGCGCGGCCGGTTCTCGGACGGCCGCGTGACTCGCGGACGAAGGACAGCGCCACCGCGCCCGCCACCGGCCCGGCGGCCAGGGTGGCGAACGCGGCCGAGAAGGAGCCGCTGGCCTGGTAGACCGCCCCCACCACGACCGGCACGGTCACGCTGCCCAGTTGCGCCACCGCGTTCGTCGCGCCCGCCGCCGAGCCGGCCAGCGCCGTCCCCGACAGGCCGGGCACCATGGCGATCAGCAACGGCGAGTACAGGTACGCGCCCAGCCCCGCGAACCCGGCCGTCACCAGGAAGGCCGTCTCCGTCTCCATGCCGCCGAACAGCAGCAGGCAGCCGGCGAAGGCCACCAGCACGGCGACCGCCGGGCGTTTGCGTCCCCCTCCGGCCAGGTCGGTGGCCAGGCCGATGACCGGTTTGCCCACCGCGCCCGCCGCCGCGAACACCACGACGACCGTCCCGGCCGCCACCGGGTCGAGCCCGTGCCCCTTCACCATGAGGGTGTTGGACCAGGTCACGAAGCCGTACGTGCCCCACAGCCCGCCGAAGCCGGCCAGGCCGATCAGCAGCAGGTCGCGGTCGCGGGCCAGGCCGCGCACCGACGGGCGCGCGGCCGGCGGCTCGCGCCGGTCGCGCAGCAGTGTCAGGCACACCAGCGCGAGCCCCATCGACACGATCCCGAACAGGTGGTACGAGGCCCGCCAGTCGTACCACTGGATCAGCCGGGGCACGAGCACGTTGGCGATCATCGTGCCGAGCGAGGAGGCCATGGTGAACACCCCCATCGCCAGCCCGCGCTCCCGCTCGCCGAACCAGGACGCGATGAGCTTGACGCCCGCCGCGAAGTCGGCCCCCGCGCAGAGCCCGATCAGCGCCTGCACCGCGATCCCGGCCCCGGCGGACGGCACGGACCCGAACGCGATCATGAAGCCGCCCGCCGTGAACAGCGACCCCGACAACACCACCCGGCTGCCGATCCGGTCGCCGAGCAGCCCGCCGCCGAGGTTGGACAGCACGTAACCGACGTAGTACGCCGTCGCGAACGCCCCCAGGCCCGCCAGCGACACCCCCAGCGCCTCGCCCGCCTGCAACGACGCGGGCCCCCAGGTGGACCGGTCGACGGAGGTCATGGTGAGCGAGGCCCAGCACAGCAGCAGCACCACCCACCGCCGCAGGGACCTGGGCTCGACCGGCGGTGACACCGTGTAATCGCTCACGTGCGGTCACGCTACTGCCTCACCGCACGCCTTGTGACTCTCTGTACTTGAGACATGACAATCTGCTACTCTCGGCGATCCTTCCAGACCACGTCGAGGGGATCTCGAAATGTTCAAGAGAAGACGCGGATCAGCCGGTCTCGCGATCGCCGCCGCCGTGGCCGGCGCCCTGGCCTTCACCGCGCCGGCCGGCCCGGCCCACGCGGCCGCGCCCGTGCCACTGCCCCACCCCTACCCCGGCTTCGGCCCCGCCTGGCCGGCTCCGGCGGGCCCGGCTCACGCCCACAAGTCCGCCCCGGCCGCTTCCGACAGCCAGGGCCTGCTGAACAAGATCGCCTCCGGGGTGTCGTGACCCCCTGACCGGCAGGGCGCCGGGCGTCGGCGCACGACCACGCCCGGCCTGCCCACTCCCCCGCACCCCTCAGGCGCCCGGCGCCCCGGGGGCGTCGCCGGCGAAGTGCCGCAGAACCATCTCGATCAGCGCGTCGACGTCGGCCTCGACCATCGGCTCGCCGGTCATGCCCATCCGGTGGAGCAAGGTGCCGACGACGACGTCGATGTAGAGCAGGACGCGCTGCTCCGGCTCGCCGAGCGCCTCCTGGAGCGCGAGCCGGTACGGGTCCTGGAACCGGGTGGACAGGACCTCGCGCAGGGCCGGGTCGCTGACGGCGTCGCTGAACACCCCCGCGAACGCGTCGCCCGTGCCCGGCTCGCTGATCTTCCCCGCGATCCAGCGGATGGTCGAGGACATGATCCCGGCCCGGTCGGCGCCCTCCAGCGGCGCCGGGCCGAACGCGTCGAGCAGGCAGTCGACGATCAGCTCGCCCTTCGTCGGCCAGCGCCGGTAGACCGTCGTCTTCGCCACCCCGGCCGCGGCGGCGATGCGCTCGACGGTGGCCCGCGCGTAGCCGAGCTCGTGGACGGTGCGCAACGTGGCGGCGAACACCTCGGCGTTGACGCCGGCGCGCGGGCGACCGGGCGGTCTGGCGGGAGTGCTCGCTCGGGACATGCCTGAACGATATCCGATTGCGCTACCTTAAGTATCGATACTTCAGGTAGCGGAATTGGAGGACCCCATGACCGGCAGCCGCGATCCGAGCCGGGCACACCGTCCCGCCCCGAGCCGCCCGAGGCCGTCCCGCCGCCGGAGCCGGGCGGGGGCGGGCTGCTGCGGCCGCACGTCCCGGCGTTCGTCGCCGTCGTCGTGGCGCAGGTGATCGGCGCGGTCGCGGGCCTGGCGCCGCTGCTGGCGGTCGTCGAGGTGGGCCGCGTCCTGCTGTCGCCGGGCCCGGTGGACGCCGGGCGCGTCCGGGCCGCGGTGCTCGCGGGCGTGGCCGGGCTGTTCGTGCGGCTGCTGCTGACGGGCGCGTCGTCGGCGCTCGGGCACGTGCTCGACGGCCGGGTGCAGCTGTCGTTACGGCGGCGGCTGGCCGACCGGCTCGGGCGCGTGCCGCTCGGCTGGTTGTCCGCCCGCCGCACGGGCGAGCTGGCCAAGGTGGTGGGCGAGGGCGGGGCGCTGCTGTCCGGCGGTGAGCGTCAGCGCGTCTCGATCGCGCGGGCGCTGCTGAAGGACGCCCCCGTCGTGCTGCTGGACGAGGTGACCTCCGCGCTGGACCCGGTGAACGAGGCGGCCGTCCAGGAGGGCGTCGAGCGCCTGATGGCGGGGCGGACGGTGGTCATGGTCGCCCATCGCCTGCGGACCGTCCGGCGGGCCGACCGCGTCGTCTTCCTCGACGGCGGCCGGATCGTGGAGGCGGGCGGCCACGACGAGCTGCTGCGCCGCGGCGGCCGGTACGCCGGCTTCTGGAACGTCCCGGCGGCCGTCCCGGGCTCGAAAATGGAGTGAGCCGGCTGGATCACGTGCGTACTGTGATCAAGGTGGATCCAGCTGACTTCTACACCGGTCTGGTCGCGGAGCTCTACGGGCCGCTGAAATCCGTCTCCCAGGACCCGGAGCCCTATGCCGCCTTCGTCGAGCGGGCCGGCGTCCCCGCGCTGGAGCTGGGGTGCGGGGACGGCGATCCCCTGCTGGAGCTGCGCCGGCGCGGCCTGGAGGTCGACGGCGTCGACTCCTCCGCGGACATGCTGGCCCGGCTCCGGCGCCGGGCCGGCGAGCTGGAGGTGCCCGTGACGCTGTTCCACCAGCGCATGGAGAGCCTGCGCCTGCCTCGCCGCTACCGGGCGATCTTCCTCGCCGGGCCGACCTTCACCCTGCTCCCCGACGACGCCACGGCGCTGGCCGCCCTGCGGGGCATCCGGGCCCACCTGGACGAGGGCGGCGTCGCGCTGGTGCCGCTGCTCACCCCCGGCCCGGTCCCGGCCGACCAGCTCTGCCGGGCGCGCACGGCCGTCGCCCCCGACGGCGCCGCGCTGCGGGTGTCCGTCGTCTCCCAGCGCCGCGACGAAGCCGCCCGGACGCAGACGACCCTCCTGCGCTACGAACGCCACCACGGCCCGGACGTCACCGTCGCCGAACGCCCGTGGGTCCTGCACTGGTACCCCCGCGAGCTGTTCGCGGAGCTGGCCGCGGCCGCGGGCCTGGCCGTGACCGCCGTCACCGACCCGGACGGCCACCCCGCCCCGGCCCACGCCACCGACCTGCACGTCCACCTCGAACCCGCCGCCTGACGCGGCGGCGGGCCCGCGCGATGTCGTCGTGCGTCTTGGCGTGTTCGCGGCACGTCCACCGGGCCGCCCGAGGCATGATGCCCCATGCCGAACACGCAGGCCAGGAGCCTGTTTCCGGTCGAACTAGGGCGTAACGGGCTGCTGGTCATCGCGGCTCGGGCGCTGCGGACCTTCGGGTACGGATGCACCAGCGTGCTCCTCGCCGAACTGCTCACCCAGGACGGCGACGCCCCCTGGCAGACCGGCCTGCTGCTGGCCGTGGCCGCCGCCGGATCGGTGTTCGCGAGCCTGCTGCTGGGCCTGTTCGCCGACGCGTGGGGGCGGCGCCGGACGCTGATCGCCTGCGGCTGCCTGATGGCGGTGACCGGGGTCGTGTTCGCGCTCAGCGAGTCCTACCCCGTCCTGATCGCCGCCGCCTTCATCGGGACGATCTCGCCCTCCACCAACGACAACACGCCCTTCTCCGGGGTCGAGCAGGCCATCCTCGCCCAGACCTGCGCCCCGGCCCGGCACACGTCCGTCTTCACCTGCTACAACGTCACCGCGCTGGCCTCCGGCGCGCTGGGCGCGCTGGCCGCCGCCGCGCTCGGGCTCCAGACCTGGACGTCGGCCCCCGACGCCGCCTTCGCCCTCTACGCGCTCCTGGCGGCCGGGACGGTGACGCTGTTCTGGCGCCTGACGCCGCAGGCCGAGCCGCCCCGGACCGCGGCCCCCGGCCAGGACCGGCGTCGCGGGCGGGCTCCCGGCCGGATCCGGCTGCTGGCCGGGCTGTCCGCCCTGGACGCGCTGGCCGGCGGGCTGGCCGTCCAGGCGGTGCTGGCCTGGTGGTTCGCCCATCGCTTCGGCGCGACGACCACCCAGCTCGGCGTGGTGTTCTTCGCCGCCAACCTGCTGCCCGCCCTGGCCCAGCTCACCGCGCCGCTGCTGGCCGCCCGGCGCGGCCTGCTGGCCACGATGCTCCTCCCCCACACCGTGGCCAACCTGCTGCTGGCCTGCATCCCGTTCGCCCCGGACCTGGCCACCGCCGTCGTCCTGCTGCTGCTCCGGCAGACGGTGTCCAAGATCGACGTGCCGGCGCGGCAGGCGTTCACGGCCGCGGTCGTCCCGCCGGGGCAGCGTACGGCCGCCGCCAGCATGACCAGCCTGGCCCGCAGCGTCGCCGTCTCGGTCGCGCCGATCGCCGCCACCACCATGCTGACCGGCACGCTGGCCGCGCTGGGCGCTCCCCTGCTGCTCGGCGCGGCCCTGGGCCTGGGCTACGACCTGGCGCTCTGGCGCGCCTACCGCGGCGTGCCGTTGTCCTGACGGTCACCGCCGCAGCCTCGGGTCGCGGGTCGGGTCGGCGTACATGCGCGGGCAGCCGCGCTCGACGGCATTCGGGCGCAGTTCGTAGTGCCAGGGCTCGTTCCGGTAGATCTGGCACAGCCCGTACGCGGCGCCGTGCGCCGACAGCCATCCGGCGGCCTCCGCACCCAGGTCGACCGCGTCCCCCGACACGTGCAACGACGTGTCCGGGGAGGCGACCCATCGGGCGGCCTCCCGCTCCGAGCCGTACCGGGCGACCGCCTCCCGGCGCAGCCGTTCCTGGTAGGCCGGGGAACGCCGGCCGCTGTTGACGACGAACTCGACCCCGTCGCCCGCGGCCCCGGCCGCCGCCCGGCGCAGGGCCCCGAGCAGCTCGGCGTCGAGGCCGGCGACGGCCGGGATCCCGTCGTCGAAGACCGTCACACCGTCGGGCACGGCCCCCTCGGCCGCGACGGTCTGTGACGCCGCCCGGTGGACGACGACGCCGGCCGCGAGCGTCACGCCGAGGACGACGAGCGCGGCCACCGGGGCCGACCGGGTCCGGCGGGCTGCCGTTCGTGCTGGTCCGCTGGTCATCATGCCGCCAGTCAAGGCAGCGGGCCGTTGCCGGCCCGTATGGGATTTTTCATATGCCGGCGATAGGCCCCGGGCCGTACGGTCAGGGGTATGCGGGTACTGATCGTCGAGGACGAGCCCTATCTGGCCGAAGCCGTCCGCGACGGCCTGCGCCTGGAGGCGATCGCCGCCGACATCGCCGGCGACGGGCACACCGCCCTGGAGCTGCTGAGCGTCAACGCCTACGACATCGCCGTCCTCGACCGGGACGTCCCGGGCCCCTCGGGTGACGAGATCGCCGGGCACATCGTCGCCTCCGGCAGCGGCATGCCCATCCTCATGCTCACCGCCGCCGACCGGCTCGACGACAAGGCCAGCGGGTTCGAGCTGGGCGCCGACGACTACCTCACCAAGCCGTTCGAGCTGCGCGAACTCGTGCTCCGGCTCAGAGCGCTCGACCGCAGGCGGGGCCACAGCAGGCCGCCGGTGCGCGAGATCGCGGGCCTGCGCCTGGACCCGTTCCGCCGCGAGGTGTTCCGCGACGGCCGCTACGTCCCGCTCACCCGCAAGCAGTTCGCCGTGCTGGAAGTCCTGGTCGCCGCCGAGGGCGGGGTCGTCAGCGCCGAAGAGCTCCTGGAGCGGGCGTGGGACGAGAACGCCGACCCCTTCACCAACGCCGTCCGCATCACGGTCTCGTCCCTGCGCAA
Organism: Nonomuraea sp. NPDC049646; assembly: GCF_044465525.1. Taxonomy (NCBI): domain Bacteria; kingdom Bacillati; phylum Actinomycetota; class Actinomycetes; order Streptosporangiales; family Streptosporangiaceae; genus Nonomuraea; species Nonomuraea sp. NPDC049646. Next base: position 560,249 of record NZ_JBITLU010000001.1, read on the forward strand.
GCGCCTCGGCGAGCCCTGGGTGATCGCCACCGTGGCGGGGGTCGGCTACCGCATCGACACGGCGCCCGCCGCCGGGCGCGAGGGGCAGGACCATGGATAGGGCCCCCGGCCTGAGCGTGCGGCTCAAGCTCACCCTGAGCTACGCCGGGTTCCTCCTGGTCGCGGGCCTCCTGCCGCTCGGCGCGGTGGGGGTCTACTACATGCGCGGCCTCCCCGACGACGCCATCTACTCCACCGGCGACTTCCTGATCAACCGCTCGGCCATCGTGCGGTCGTTCGCCCCGGTCGCGGCTGTCGTGCTGGCGTTCCTGCTGGTCTTCGGGCTGGTGGGCGGGTGGCTGCTGGCCGGGCGGATGCTCGCGCCCCTGACCCGCATCACCGACGCCGCCCGCAGGGCCACCGGCGGCTCGCTGTCCCACCGCATCCGGCTGCCGGGCCGCGCGGACGAGCTGCGCGAGCTCGCCGACGCCTTCGACACCATGCTCGTCCGGCTCGAAGCGCACGTCGCCGAGCAGCGGAGATTCGCCGCCAACGCCTCCCACGAGCTGCGCACCCCGCTCGCCGTCGCCCGGACGCTGCTCGACGTCGCCCGCACCGACCCCACCCGCGACCCCGCCGAGCTCGTGGACCGCCTCCACCTGGTCAACACCCGGGCGATCGACCTCACCGAGGCGTTGCTCCTGCTCAGCCGCGCCGACCAGCGGTCCTTCCCGCGCGAGCGCGTCGACCTGTCGCTGATCGCGGAGGAGGCCGTCGAGACGCTGCTCCCCCTGGCCGAGCGGCGCGGCCTCGCCGTCGAGACCGCCGGCGACCCGGCCCCCGCCACCGGCTCACCCGCGCTGCTGCTCCAGATGGCGACGAACCTCGTGCACAACGCCATCGTGCACAACCTGGCCGGGCAGGGCACGGTGTGGGTCACGACCGCCGTGCACGCCGGGACGGCGACCCTCGTCGTCGAGAACACCGGCGACGAGCTGCCCCCGGCCGTGGTGCCCACGCTGGTGGAGCCGTTCCGGCGCGGCACCGAGCGGGTCCGCGCCGATCACGCGGGGGTCGGGCTGGGGCTGGCGATCGTCGGCAGCATCGTCCGGGCGCACGACGGGACGCTCGACCTCGTCCCCCGCCCGTCCGGCGGCCTGCGCGTCACCGTGCGCCTCCCGGCGGGCGTCACGGCGGGCATCCCCCGTCGGCGGTCGCCCGCCGTCTGAACTCGGTGGGGGTCAGGCCGGTCGACTCGCCGAAGGCGCGGTAGAAGCTCGACCGCGTCTGGAAGCCGCTGGCGTGCGCGACCCGGTCGACGCCCCAGCCGGTGACCAGCAGCAACCGGCAGGCGTGGGCGACCCGCAACCGGGTGACGTACTGCCAGACGGGCATGCCGAGGGCCTGTTTGAAGGCCAGGGCCGCGTAGGTGGGGTGCACCCCGGCGGCTTCGGCGATCTCCTCGACCGACAGCCGGTCGGTGTAGCGGCGGGCGATCACGGCCAGCATCCGCTCGGCCGATCCGGCCGCCGCCGCCTCGGCAGGCGCCGTCCCGCGCGGCCCGCCGGTCAGGCGGGCCAGCCGGGCGTGCATCTCCAGCAGGCAGACCTCGGCCACGTCGGGGGCCGGCTCGTGGCGCAGCTCCCGGTCCCAGCGGCTCATGAGGAAACGGTCGTGCTCGCCCTCGGCGGCGGTGCCGTACAGGAACTCTCCCGACAGCGCCCGCTCGACCGCGCCGCGCAGCGGGTCGTGGCCGATGACGGCGCTCAGCGGGACGGTGGCCCAGAGGAAGTCCACGCCCTCGGCCGTGAGCAGCCGGTGCGGGTAGCCGCCCCAGAAGACGGCGAGCCGGCCGGGCGGCAGGTCCACCTCGCCGCCGGCGGTCGCGTACCTGGCGGTGCCCGACAGGACGAGGTTGAACTCGACCTCGGGGTGGAGGTGTGAGCGGGGCATGGGGCCCGACGTCACGTGGAACGCCTGCAGGCCGATGACCTGGGCGAGGGATCGCACACCTTGAGGATATGCGACATCTCCGATCTTCCGGGTGGATGACCGGAATGAGGTCGTCGCGGCAGAGTGGCGGCATCTCACCACACCCCGGAGGTTCCACCATGTCCGAGCTGGACGACTTCCTGTTCGACCTCAACGGCTATCTGATCCTCAGGAACGCCGTGGACGCGGATCTGCTGCGGCGGCTCAACGAGGAGTTCGACGCCTTCCCCCGCCACCTGGCCAGGGGCGAGTGGTACCGGGGCGCCCAGCGCCGCGACTACACCCCGGAGACCGGCTTCGAGCTGCACCAGGCGGTGGCGGCGGGCCGGCCGTTCGAGGAGCTGGTCGACCACCCGAGCTGGTTCGACCTGGTCAGGCACTACGCGGGCGAGGAGGACAGCTACATCCCCGGCGTCTTCGTGGACGAGACGATCGCCTCGATCCGCGAGTCGGGCGGCCACCACCCCGTGCACTCCGGCGGCTACCGGACCGCGCTGCGCTGCGGCTACCGCTACGACCACGGCGTCTTCCGCTGCGGCCAGGTCAACATCATCCTCGCGCTGACCGACATCGGCGAGGGCGACGGCGCGACGATGGTGGTGCCGGGCTCGCACAAGTCGAACTTCCGGCACCCGCTGGGCGGCGACTACGCCAGGGGCGACCGCATGGACACCCTGCCGGGCGCGATCCCCGTCCACCTGGAGAAGGGCGACGCGCTGCTCTTCGTGGACGGGCTCATGCACGGCGGCTCCACCCGGACCAACCCCGGCGAGCGCCGCGTGGTCATCTACCGCTACGGCCCGGTATGGGCGGGCAGCAGGTACGGCTACGTCTACGACGAGTCCTGGCTCGGCGGACTGACCGAGCGGCGGCGAAGGGTGCTCCACCCGGTGCCGCACGTCCACGTCGGCGACCCCTGTCCCGCGGAGCCCGGCGACAGGTGAGCGACGGTCCTCCCGGGGGCGGCGGCGGGGTCGGCGGGTCAGCGGCGGGGGCAGGCGAACTCGTCGTGCGGGCCCCAGGTGGTCTTCACGTCGCCGCCGTCGCGGCGGCCGCACTCCATGGCCACCACCGGCCCTTGGGGGGTGTCGCGCAGGATGAGGAACCGCTTGTCGGACGGCACGACGGTCACCGCGCCCGACGCGTTGCGGGGATCGCTCGGGTAGACGATCGTCCCCGTCGCGCCGCGCAGGCCGGCGTCGCCGCCGACGCCGAAGGAGGACAGGACCTGCACCGAGCCCCGCCCGCACCCCGCCGCCTTGTTGAGCTGGCAGACGGTGTTGACGGCCGTGGCCATGGTCATGAGGGCGTCGTAGGCGAGCGGCCCGCGCCAGTGGTCGTACCAGGCGTCGTGGCCGTAGGCGGCGGAGTAGCGGGCGAGGTACTCCTTGCCCATCTCGTTCGGCGGCCGGCTGGGCAGCGCGTGCGCCGAGTAGTACAGCGTGACGCCGTCGAACGACAGTTGCTGCGCCCGCGTCACCGTGGTGGTGACGTCGGCCCCGGCCAGCACGGTGAGGGCGCTCGGGCAGGCGTTCTTGCCCTTGACGGTCTGCAGGAAGTCGCGCAGCCGCTGGGCCCGTCCCGGCCACAGGACCAGGGTGCGCCGCGGGTCCTTGGCGACGATCGCGCAGGTCTCGTCGGCCAGCGCCGGCAGGCTGTACACGGTCTTGCCGCCGGGCTGCGGGCTCTTGTTCGACGGCGAGAACCACAGCCGGGTGCTCGGCCGGAACTCGGCGGCGAAGTCGTCGCTGAGGGTCTTGCTGTAGTCGTCGTCGGGATCGCCGATGACGACGGCCGACGCGGCGGGGGCGCAGGTGCCGTCCGCGGCGGGGATGACGCCGGCGTTCCTGACGAAGGCCGCGATGAGCCGGGCCTGCTCCGGGTTGTCGTAGGAGACCTGGTGATAGAGCGGGTGCGACTGGAAGGTCTCGGAGGTGGCGCCGATGCCCAGCATGGGCAGGCCGCCGTCGCCGAGGATCCGCTGGGCCTCGATCGTCTCCTTCCTGCTCTCGCCCAGCCCGATGACGCCGAGCACCTTCCGGTCCGGCTGGGCCGCGATCCGGCGCGCGATCTCGGGCGCCTTCGCGTACCCGGCCCCGGCCTCCTGGACGTTCACCCGCACGAAGACGTTGCCGTCGTAGTTGCGCCGGCTGTGCGGGGTGGCCTCCGCCATGTCGTTCATCTTCTGCTGGGCCAGCCGGATCCCGCGCAGCTCGGGGAGCACGCCGTTGTACTCGGGGTGCTCGAAGGCCGCGACGCCGGAGCCGAGGTACACCACGGTCTTGACGGTGTATCCCTGCTTCTCCTTGGCCTCGACCCTGGCGTTCTCGGCCTCGATCCGCTGCTTGTCGGCGGCGTAGAGGCTCTTCGCCCCGGCGGCGTCGGGGACCGGGGAGGTCGGGCTCGCCTGGCCGGGCGCCGGTCGCGCGAGGCACGAGGTGTCCGGCGGCCGGATCGGGGGCAGCCAGGGGATCGCGAGCACCGCCGCCAGGCCGACGGCGGCCAGGCCCTGCGCCACGGCCTCCGTCGCGGCGAGCGCGGGGCTGCCGAGCCGCACGGGGATCCTGGTCCGGCCCGCCAGGGCGGCGGCGTCGAGGCCGCCGGTCCCCTGGATGACGCCGTCCGCCGGGTCGAGGGCGGCCTTGCCGCCGGGAGCGGTCGCCGTCCACCGCAGGTCGGGGCCAGGGGTCTCGGCGTCGGACGCCGGCGCGGCGATCACGACCGTGCGACGTACGCGGGTGTCCCGTACGGCCTCGGCGACGCGGTCGGTGAGCGCGGCGTCGCCGGTGACGAAGAGCACGAACCTGCTGCGGCGACGCCGCCGCCACGGCGACAGCCTGGGCGTGAAGGCCGCCTCCAGGTCGCACAGGAGCGCCCGGAGCAGGGCCCCCTCCTGCCTGTCCAGGTCGGGGCCCCACATGAGCCGGCCGGCTTCGGGGAAGAAGTCGGCCTTGTCGTGCCCGATGTAGCCGGGGAACCAGCCGCGGGTCCGGCGGCGCCACGACCAGCGGAAGACTCCGCGGATCGCCCAGCCCGCCACGATGAACAGCAGAACCTGGAAAAACAACGACAATCCGCCTACTTGGTTGGCACTCCGTACGAAATAGGCGAGATTTGGGTGAAGGTCGTGAAATGCCAGCTCTAATGCGCCGGTTGCCGGGTCACCAGCCTTTATCGCTTTTATGGCTCGATAACGGGGAAAACGTACTGTGCCCCAGCCGCGTGGCGTCGTGTTGCCGAGCTGGACGACGATCCCGCCCAGGTCAACGGCCCCGTCGATCTCGGCGTACGGGACGAGGGGCCGGTCGTCCGCCGTGCGCAGCCGGCGGGCCAGCGCCTCGACCACGACGCCGGGGGCGGCCGCCCGGGCGCCCTTGAAGATCCGCACGACCAGCGCCGGAACGCCCCCGCGGGCCGTCACTCTTTCGTCGATCATCGAGGCGAACGCGTCGAAGTCGCCGTTCGAGGGAGCCATGCACCCAGTATTGGGGGCGCGGATGATCCGGCCCGCCCGCGATACGAAAGTGAAATCCAACCGGGCGGCGCACGATCCCGCTCATCGGCGCTCGCGCAGGAGCGAGCGCAGCCCGGCGGTGTCGACGAGGTGGGCCAGTCTCGGGAACACGCCGCTCATCAGCGCCTGGTGGACGTGCCGGTCCGGGTCGGCGACCCCGTCCGACAGGACGTGCAGCCGGTAGTCGCGGTCGGCGGCGTCGGCGACGGTGGACAGCACGGCGCCGCTGGTGGTGAGCCCGGCGACGACCAGGGTGGTGACACCGCGCGCCCGCAGCCGGCGGTCGAGGTCCGTCGTGGACAGCGCGCCCACCCGGGTCTTGCGGACGACCAGGTCCCCGGGCTCGGGCGCGACCCGCCGGTGGAAGTCCGCGCCGGGGTCCTCATGATGCAGCAGGCGTCCGCGCCCGATGAGCGAGAACGTCGGGTTGGCGGCCGGGATCGCCGCCCAGTCGGCCTCGGTGAAGCCGAGCCGCACGTGGACGACGGCGGCGCCGTGCGCGCGCATGCCGGCGGCGGCGTCGGCCACCCGGGACAGCAGCGCCTCCCGCTCCTCCGGGCCGGGGAGCGAGGCGAGCACGCCCTGCTGGAGGTCCAGGACGAGCAGCGCGGCCGTGCGGGGGTCGAGCTCGGGTGACGTGACGGTCATCGTCGTCTCCTTGGTGATGAGGGGTTTCAGGAGTGGGGCGCCGGCGCCGGCTCGGGAAGGGCCGCGGCGGCGCGCCGGGGAAGCAGCAGCGGGGTCGCCAGCACGAACAGGCCGGCCAGGCCGATGGCCGTACGGGGGCCGAGCAGCGCGCCCAGCACCCCCCACAGGGCCGTCAGCAGCGCGGTCGACGCCTTGGTCGTCACCGACCAGGCCGACAGCGTGCGGGTGACCCGGTCGTTCGGGGTGCGTTCGAGGCGGTAGGTGGCCGAGACGGGGTTGAAGACGCCGCAGCAGAAGATGAGCCCGAGTTCGACGCCCATCACCAGCAGCAGCCCTCCGGTGCCCGGCCCCACGAAGGCCAGCCCGACGGGCCACACCGCGCGCAGCGTCCCGGTCGCGACCAGGACGCGGTGCTGCCCGAACCGGGTGACCAGCGGACGGGCCAGCCGCGCCCCGAGCAGCCCGCCGATCGCGGGCACGGCGAAGGCGAGTCCGTACTGCCAGGAGGTGAACCCCAGCCGGCCGAGCATCAGGACGGCCAGCAGCGCGTCGGCGGCCATCAGCAGCCCGTTGAACAGGGCGGTGTTGAGGAACAGCGGGCGCAGCGCGGCGTCGGCGAGGATGTGGCGCCAGCCGTCGAGCAGGTCGCCCGCGCGCACGCGCGCGGGCTCCCGGCGTCCGGGGCGCGGCTCGCCGCCGCCCGTCGCGCGGACGCCCAGGGCCGACAGCAGGTAGCTGACCGCGTCGGCCACCACCGTCGCGACCGGGCCGAGGAGCGCGATGGCGGCGCCGCCCAGGGGCGGCCCGACGATGGTGGTCGTCCAGGTCGTGGACTCCAGGCGGGCGTTCGCGACGAGCAGGTGCTCGCCGGGCAGCAGCGCCTTGAGGTACGCCCCGGAGGCGGCGCGGAAGGTGATGTCGGCCGCCGCCACCACGACCGAGACCAGCAGGAGCTGGACGAAGGTGAGCACGCCGAGCGCGAACGCGGCGGGGATCGTCAGCAGCGCCGCGAACCGCGCCAGGTCCGCCCCGATCAGCACGGGCCGCTTGCGGCGGAACTCCACCCACGGGCCGAGCGGCACCGCCACGGCCGCGCCCACCGCCGCGCCGACGGCCGACAGCGCCGCGACCTCCGCCGGCCCGGCGTGCAGCACCTGGACGGCGATCAGCGGGAACGCGCCGAAGGCGAGCCACGTGCCGAGCGCGCTGGTGCCGTACGCCGCCCACAACCATCCGAACCGGCGGCCCAGCCGGTGCCCGTCCCTCATGTGCGATGCTTCCCGTCACTCGTACAACCGATATGCGATCGGGAGCATCCAATCGGGCCGGTGAACAGGAGATCAAACAACCGGACGGCCCGATCCGCACAACCGTTGGTTGTGTCCGTAAGGTGTGCGCATGGACCTCGACATCGTCCGGACCTTCGTCGCCGCCGCCGAGGCGGGGCAGTTCCAGGAGGCCGCCGCCGACCTGGCGGTCACCCAGCAGGCCGTCTCCAAGCGCATCGCCGCCCTGGAACGCGACCTCGGCGTGCGGCTGTTCACCCGCACCCCGCGCGGCACGAAGCTCACCATCGACGGGCAGGCGTTCCTGCCGCACGCCCGCGAGCTGCTGCGGGTCGCCGAGCGGGCGGTCGCGTCCGTACGGCCGGGCAGCCGTCCGCTGCGGGTGGACGTGCTGGCCTCGCGCGGCGTGGGGTCGGGCCTGATGCGCGGCTTCCATCACGCCTACCCCGGCATCGACCTCGACGTGGTGATGCTGTTCGACATCGACGCGGCCGTCTCCGCCATCCGGTCCGGCACGATCGACGCCTCCTTCCGCGCCGTCGCCATGCCCGGCCGGCCCCTTCCCGACGACGTCGAGTCCGCCTGGGTGGCCGACGAGGCCCTCCAGCTCCTCACCGGCCCCGCCCACGCGCTGGCCGACGCCCGCTCGGTGACCCTCGGACAGCTCGCCGGACACCGGATCTGGATGCCCGGCCTCGCCCCCGGCACGGAGTGGACCGCCTTCTACGACGACCTGGTCGCCGAGTTCGGCCTCAGCATCGAGGCGACCGGCCCGAACTTCGGCTCCGACGTGCTGCTCGACACCATCGCCGACACCCCGGCCCTGGCCACGTTCATGGGCGACCGGACCCGGCTCGTCTGGCCCGCCGGTCACGGGCTGCGCCGCATCCCGGTGACCGGCCCCACGCCCGTCTACCCGCACTCGCTCCTGTGGCGCCGCGACAACCCGCACCCCGGCGCTGGCCACCCTGCGCGCCCACCTGGCCGCCACGGCGGGCGAGCGCCAGGCCGGGACGTGGGCCCCGGCCTGGACGCGCGCGGGGGACGGCCGCCGGACGGGCTGACCGTCCCCTCGCCGGTCAGCCCTCCTGAGGTCCCTGGGTGACCCGGTAGTCGTGGAGCAGGGTGTTCTTGGGGCACCACTCCTCCGAGACCGACGTGCCGCCCACCATGGGCCCGGGCCGCTCCGGCTCGATCCCGCAGCGGATGTGGACCTGGTGCCAGTGCTGGTAGGTGCCGGGCGGGCAGACGGACCGCGCCCCGAACTGCTCGTACTTGATGACGCCGCCGCCGACGCGGTGGGTCTGCTCGGCCCGGCACGGCCCGTCGGCCGCCCGGAGATGCGGCCCGGCGTGCGCCGGGCCGGGGGGCGATGTCAGGGCGGCGGCGACGGCGGCGGCTGTGAGTGCGCTGCGTGCGCGCATGGTGGTCTCCTTCGGTCGGGGTCGGCGCAAGCGGCCGACGCGCTCCGGGGCGCGGCCGGGCGTGCCCGCCCGCGTCCGGTGGACGACAGCGAAGCCGTCCCGGCGCGGTGTCCAACAGCGTCTCGGCCGTAGTCGGCCGGACCCGTCCGGCGTGGGACGGCGCATCGGCGGCTCCCTGGCCCTCCTACGCCCCGGTAGGGTCATCCGGGCATCTCCGGACAGAAGGACCCCCTCTGGTGAATCTGGGCATCGTCGGGCAGGCCGCGGGGCTGTTCGCCGTCACCAACATCGACGACATCCTGATCCTGGCGTTGTTCTTCGCCCAGGGCGCGGGCAGGCGGGGCGCCGCCGTCCGGATCGTGGCGGGGCAGTACCTGGGGTTCCTCGCCCTCGTGGCGGTGGCCGTGGCGGCGGGCTTCGGGGCGACCTTCCTGCCCGGGTCGCTGATCCCGTACTTGGGGCTGCTTCCCCTCGCCCTGGGCGTCAAGGCCGCCTGGCAGGCGTGGCGGAACCGCCGCGACGGCGACGACGGCGAACCGGACGGCGAAGCGGACGGCGGCCCGAGGATCCTGGAGGTCGCCGCCGTCACCTTCGCCAACGGCGGCGACAACATCGGCGTGTACGTGCCGGTCTTCGCCACCGCCGGGCCGGGCGGCACCGGCGGGTACGTCGCCGTGTTCCTCGTCCTGGTCGGCGTGTGGTGCGCGGCCGGACGGCTCTTCGCCACCCGTCCCCTGGTCGCCCGCGCCCTGAGCCGGTGGGGGCACGTCCTGTTGCCCGCGGTGCTGATCGGCCTGGGCCTGCTCATCCTCGTCGAGGGCGGGGCCTTCGGTCTCTAGATCCGGGCGAACTTCGGCGCGGCTCCGAACCAAGGGCCGGGCGGGGGCGTCCAACAAGATCACGGCATCGGAAGGGGGTCCGGATGGTGATCCGCTCGGGCGGCGACCCGGGGGCGCGGGCATGGTGAAGCGCGGGCGTGCCGCCCGTCCGGCGCCGCGGATCGACGTGGGCCGCCTGCCCGAGGACGTCGTGGCGCTCGTCGACGCCCTCGAACCCGGCGAGAGCCTGGTCCTCACGCGGGACGGCGCGTCGATCGCGTCGATCTCCAGCACCGTCGACGTGGTCCAGGGCGCCGTGGTGGACCGCACGGCGCCGGACGAGCCCCGCGAGCCGCCGCCGGTCGACCACGACAGCGTGACGGTCGTGGCCACCGCGATGGAGTTGTCGAACGCCGCCCGGGTCGCGCTGTCCGACCGGCTCGGGGCCGACTACGTGGTGCTCGACATGCACGCCGCCCCGGCGACGGCCGACGTGCTGCTGGTGCCCGCCGGCAGCCCACAGCTCATCGGCGGGCTGCGGTCGATGTTCCCGAAGGCCCGCGTGGTCGTCACCGAGATCGAGGACCCGGAGCTCGGCGTCCGGTACGACGGCCCGGTCCGGCGGCTGCTCGACGCCGGCGCGGACGCGTACCTGCCGCCGGCGACCGTCCCGGCGCTGGCCAGGCAGCTCGGCCACGTCCTTGACCAGGGGCGCGAGCTCACCGGCGGGGCCACGGCGCCGCTGCAGATCGCCCCGCCCCCGGCGGCGGACGGCGACCCGGAGGAGCGGGTCTAGCCCCGTCAACCGGAAGATTGCCGGAAATCGATCATCAGGCGACGATTGGCTCATGCGTCTGAACTTCCAGGTGGGCGACCTCGCGGCCACCCGGTTCGTGGTCTCGCCCCTGACCCACGCGATCTTCGCGGCCTTCAGCGTCCACCATCCCGAGCTGACCGAGAAGGGCTCGATCTGGCGGGACATCGCCGGGGCCGTGCCGCGCCGGACGCTGCCGCTGCTCGACATCCTCAACCGCGGCGCCTCCCGCGTCACCCTGCACGAGGGCCTGGTCACCTCGGAGGTGGCGCCGCCGATCGAGACCGCCGCGCTCTCCGACGAGCTCGACGCGCTCGCCGCCCTGGACACCCCGCCCGAGGAGCGCGAGTTCGGCGGGGACCTGTGGCGCTTCAGCGGGGTGCCGGGACGGCCCGACCTCGACATGGACCCGGCGCGGTTCCGCCGGGCCCTGGCCGACAGCATGTACGTGCTCTTCCACCGGTTCCTCGCCCCGGAATGGCCCGGCATGCGCCGCCGGCTCGAAGCCCGCCTGGCCGCCTACCAGGAGACGGTGGCGCGGATCGGGCTCGGCTCCGCGCTCAGCACCCTCAGCCCGCGGCTGTCCTGGGACGGCGGCGGCATGGTCGTCGCGGGCGGGCCGCCGATCACGGTCGATCTCGGCGGACGCGGCCTGCTGCTCCATCCGATCTCCGGCGCCTCCCCCCGCTACCTGGGCATCGCGACCACCCGGGACCGGCGCAGCTCGGTGCTCACGGTCCCGATGCCCGACGGCGGCCGCCAGGTGCTGCCGTCACCGCCCTTCGACACGCTCGCCGCGCTGGTCGGGCGGGCGCGGGCGCGGGTGATGCGGGCCGTCGGCGGACACGGCTGCCGTACGGACGAACTGGCCGGGCGGCTCAGGGTCAGCGCCTCCACCGCCTCCGAGCACGTCACCGTGCTGCGCAACGCCGGGCTGATCGCCACCCGCCGCGACGGCCGGGCCGTCCACCATCACCTGACCTCCCTCGGCGCCCGCCTGCTGGAGGCCAACGGCTGAACCCGAAGGCGTTGGCGAAGGCGAACTCCGAGCCGTAGCCGACCGCGGCGGCGACCGTGCTCAGCGCGGCGTCGGAGTCGCGCAGCATGCGCGCGGCCGTGCTCAGCCGCCACCAGGTCAGGTAGGACAGCGGCGGCCGGCCGACGAACTGGGTGAACCGGCGGGAGAACGCCGCGCGCGACAGCCGGGCGCGGCGGCCGAGTACCGCGGGCCTTCCACGAGACCCGCGCGTGAACGGGCGGCCCGCCACCGGTCCGGGGGCTCAGGCCGGGGAGGCGTCCGGGGAGAGGAAGTCGCGGACGAGACGGTCGTAACGGGCGCGGTCCACGTTCCACGCCTCCGTGTGCTCGCCCCGCTCGAACGGCTCGAACCGGATCTCCCACCCCAGCCGCCCGCCCGCGGCCACGAGCCCGTACGCCTCCCGGATCGGGTGCTCGGCGTCGGGGACGGTGTGGATCAGCAGCAGCGGCGGCCGGACCCGCGGCGGACGCCGGATCAGGCTGAGCCGGTCCGGATCGACCCCGGTGCGCCACCGGACGACCTGGTTCGACAGCCCGGCCAGGAAGCCGGGCAGGTGATGGTTCTTGACGCCCTGTTCTGCGGTCATGCCAACGTCGATCATGGGGGCGTCCATGACGACCCGGTCGACCAGGGACGCCAGCGGCGACCGGTCCAGGAACTGGCCGACGACCTGGCCGCCCATCGAGGTGCCGTACAGGACGAACCGCCGCGCTCCCATGGTCCGCGCGTGGCGCAGGGCGGCCTCCAGATCGCGCCACTCCGAGTCGCCCAGGTGCAGCAGCCCGTCGGGCGAGGCGGGCGCGCCCTGGTCGTTGCGGTAGCTGATGTCCAGGAAGGGCAGCCGCAGCCCGTGCACGACGGGCAGGACCTTCAGCTCCGCCTTGCGCCGCCCGTTCTGGCCGTGGACGGCGACCACCCAGGTGTCGCCCTGGCCGGGCACGTACCAGGCCGGCGCGGGGCCCAGCTCGGTGGGCACCATGATCTCGCTGTAGCCGATCCCCCAGGCCACCTCGGGATCGCCGGGCGGCACGTTGCCGAACCAGCCGGGCGTGCCCGCCGAGGGGACGTGACCGCGCAGCACCTTGCGCGTCACCCGGTCGGCGGCGCCGGAGACGACGTCCCCGAGCATGGCGTACGAGCCGGTCCACTCCAGCCAGTACGTGCCCGGCTTGCCGGTCTCCGGCGTGCGGGTGAGCGTCACCAGGTCGCCCCGCACGGCCAGGACCTCGGTGTTGCCCGCGCCGTGGCGGACGACGCCGACCGACTGCTCGCTGCCGAACCAGGCCCCGGCCCCTGCCGCCCCGGCCAGGACGACGACCACCGCCAGGCCCGCGATCCACAACCGCCGCTTCTTCAGTGCTCGCATGTATACAGAGTAAACTATCGGCGTTTACGGCGTATACAGCGTCTGCTCAGGGGGTTCCGGCCAGGAGGTCCGAGAGCCGGTGCAGGCCGCGCGAGATGCGGGCCTTGACGGTGCCGATGGGCACGCGCAGGTGCTCGGCGATCTCCCGCTGGGTCAGGTCGGCGAAGTAGGCCAGCTCGATGGCCTGCCTCTGGGCGTCCGACAGTTCGGCGAGCGCGCGGTCGATCTGGTCGCGGTCGCCGAGCGCGTCGGGCGCCGGGCGGGCGCGTCCCGGCAGGTCTCCGGCCTCCTGCAGCGGCACGGTCAGCAGCCGCCGCGCCCGCAGATGGTCGACGGCGCGGCGGTGGGCGATGGCGAAGACCCACGCGGCCTGGCTGCGCCCGGGGTCGTACCGCCCGCGCGAGCGCCACACGTCGGCGAAGACGACCTGCAGCAGGTCCTCCACCTCCTGGGCGGGCACGAACCTGCGCAGGTAGGAGCGCACGGCGGGAGCGTGCGTGCGGTAGCACTCGCCGAGCGCTTCCTCGTCACTGGTGTCCATGCGCCTGCCCCTCACCGCAAAAACCTATTCAAAACTTATTCATACCGAGGCGTGGCAGGCGATCACAAGCTCATCGGGGGAAAGGGCGGCTCAAATCAAGGTCGACATGACGCATGCGACGGCGTCGGGCAGCGTCGAGACCCTGACGACGCCCGCGGGGACCGCGCCCTGCCAGCCGCGCCCGCCGACGACGATCCGGCAGGCCGGGCGCACCTGCGGCAGGGCGGCGAGCGGCGCGGTGTCGCCGGTCTCCGCCCGCTGAGACCAGACGAACACCGCCGCGGGAGCCAGCCGCCGCATCGCGTGCGCCAGCGCCGCGTAGGGGGTGCGGGCGCCGAGCACGCGGGTCTGCACGCCGCGCTCGGCGAGCGCGGCGGCCAGGGCGTGCACCGGAAGGCTGTGCTGCTCCTCCTCGGCACAGGCCAGGAGCACCGGCCGGTCCGGCCGCGGCGGCACGTCGCCGGCGAGCCGGTGCAGCGCCGCCTGGAGGTGGCCGGACAGCAGGTGCTCGGCGTCGATGCCGGAGCCGGTCGCGTCCTGGCCCCGGCAGACGGCGTCGAGCGCGGGCAGGAAGAGGTGCTCCCACGTCCACACCACGCCCTGCGCGGCCAGCGTCTCCTCGACCAGGGCGGCGACCGCGCGGCCGTCGAGCATGACCGCGGCGCGGGCCAGCGCGGCGACGACCTGCCGCGGCGCGGGCCGCCCGCCGGGAGGCCGCGGCGTGCGCCGGCCGCCGGAGGGGACGGCCGCCGGCCGCGCGCCGGACGGCGGCGCGGCGGGGGTGTCGGGGGTGTCGGGCAGCGCGAGGGCGAGCCTGGCCGCCTCGGCCGGCACCAGACCGGTGGCGATCAGGCGTTTCATCTCGGCCAGCCGCCGCACGTCGGCGCTGCCGTAGCGGCGGTGGCCGCCGGGGCTGCGGCGGCTGGGGCCCAGGCCGTAGCGCAGGTTCCAGGTGCGCAGCGTCGGCGCGGGGATGCCGAGGCGGCGGGAGACGGCTCCGATGCCGAATCCCGCCTCCTCCTCGCTGACCGGTGTGTCCTCGTCCATGGTGTTCCCGCTGCCGCTCGACGTGTCCGACTATCTTTTCGCGCTTGCGGGGTCCTTGGGCGCATGGCTGGGCGCGTCCGGCTTGATCCCGTTGTCCGGTGACGTGCAACCGGGCGCGCTCCTGGCACGAAAGCTGTTGATAGCGACAGAAGGAGCTGCGTGCATGGACACGGTGACCCCGCAGGCCGGGCACGTGCGTGGGACGGCCGCCCGATGAGCCCGGTGGTCGTCGTCGGGGCCGGGCTGGGCGGGCTGGCCGCGGCCGTCCACCTGGCGGCCGCCGGCCGTCAGGTCACCGTGGTCGAGGCGCTCGACGAGCCCGGGGGCTGCTGCGGCACCGCCCGGCTCGGGCCGTTCCGCTTCGACACCGGCCCCTCGGTGCTGACCATGCCGGGCGTGCTCGCCGAGGTCTTCGGCGCGGCCGGGCAGGAGCTGCGGCACTGGCTGCCGTTGCGCCGCCTGGACCCGTCGTACCGGATGGTCTTCGACGACGGGTCGCGGCTGGACGTCCTGCCCGGGCGCGAGGCGATGGCCGAGCAGGTGCGGACGGTGTGCGGGCCCGCCGAGGCGGCGCGCTACGAGCGCTACCGCGCCCTGCTCGACGAGCTGTTCCGGGTGGAGTGGCCGGCGTTCATCGACGCGGACATGACCCGGCTGCGTTCCCTGGCCCGGCCGGCCGCGCTGCTCCGGCTGGCCCGGCTGGGCGGCTTCCGGCGGCTGGACCGCCTGGCCGCCCGGTACCTGCGCGACCCCCGGCTGATCAAGGCCCACACCTTCCAGTCCCTGTACGTGGGGCTCGCCCCGCAGCGCGCGCTCGGCATCTACGCCGTCATCGCCCACATGGACACCGTCGGCGGCGTGTACTTCCCGCGGCGCGGCGGCATGCACGCCATCCCCTCGGCCATGGCGGCCCTGCTGGCGAAGCTGGGCGCCGACATCCGCTACGGCGCCCGCGCCGACAAGGTCGAGACTGACTCCGACGGCGTCACCGGCGTGCTGCTGGCGGGCGGCGAGCGGCTCGCGGCGCGGCAGGTGGTCGTGGCCTGCGACCGCCTGGCCGCCCGGCGGCTGCTGCCCGGCCCGGCGGCCGACTGGCGGTTGCGCCGCCCCCACCACTCCCCCTCCTGCCTGGTGCTGCACGTCGGCCTGGACCGTCCCCTGGACGGCCAGGCCCACCACACCCTGCATTTCGGCCGCGCCTGGCGGGAGACCTTCACGGCGCTGGCCGCCGGCCGTCCGCAGCCCGATCCCAGCCTGCTGATCACCCATCCCGAGCCGGACGGCGAGGCCGCGCCGCCCGGGCAGGCCACGCTCAGCGTCCTGGAACCCGCGCCCAACCTGCGGACCGCAGACTGGGAGCGGTTGCGGCCCGAGCTGGAGACGCGGCTGCTCGGCCGCCTGGCCGCGCTCGGCCACGGCGACCTGTCCGGCGCGCCCCGGCTGGTGCTCGACCCGCCCGCCTGGGCGGCGCGCGGGCACAGCGCGGGCACCCCGTTCGCGCTGGACCACCGCTTCACCCAGACGGCGTGGCTGCGGCCCTCGGCCGTCGCCCGGCGGGTGCCAGGACTGCACTTCGCCGGCATGTACACCGCGCCCGGCGTCGGGATCCCTCCGGTGCTGATCTCCGGCCGGCTCGCCGCCGAACGCATCCTGAAGGAGGCCCGTTGACGCTCACCGCCAGCTACGAACGCTGCCGACAACTCCACGCCCGCTACGGCCGCTCCTACTACCTGGCCACCCGCCTGCTGCCCCAGTGGAAACGCCGGCACGTGCACGCCCTGTACGGCTTCGCCCGCTACGCCGACGAGATCGTCGACTCCTTCACCATGACCGGCGACCGCGCCCGCGCGCTCGACGACCTGACCGCCAAGGTCGAGGCGGGGCTGGCCGGGGCGGCGACCGGCGATCCGATGCTGCCCGCGTTCCTGCACACCGTGCACTCCTTCGGCATCGAGCACGGCGACGTCCGCGCCTTCCTGGCCTCGATGCGCGCCGACCTGTCGGTGCGGCGGTACGCGACCTACGACGACCTGCTGGGGTACATGTCGGGATCGGCCGCCGCGATCGGCACGATGATGCTGCCGGTGCTGGAGCCGGCGCCCGGCCAGGAGGAGCGGGCCCGCGAGCCGGCCCGCCAGCTCGGCCTGGCCTTCCAGCTCACCAACTTCCTGCGCGACGTCGCCGAGGACTTCGCCCGCGGCCGGGTCTACCTGCCGATGGAGGACCTGGACAAGTTCGGCGTCGTGCCCGGCATGCTGGGCGAGCGGCGGACCCGGCGGGCGGTGCGCGACCTGCTGGCCTTCGAGGCCGGGCGGGCCCACGAGCACTACCGGGCCGCCGGCGAGGGCATCGGCCTGCTCGTCGCCTCCTCGCGGCCGTGCGTGCGCGCCGCCTTCGAGCTGTACGGCGGCATCCTCGCCGAGATCGAGCGCCGCGGCTTCGACGTCCTGGCCGGGCGGGTGCGGGTGCCGCGCCGCCGCAAGGCCGCCGTCTTCGCCCGGCACCTGCTGGCCTCCGCCGAGTCGGGCCGGGCCGAGCGGCGCGTCCGCGTGGAGCTGCCGTGACCGGCGCGGCCCCCGTGGTCCTGGACGCGATGGGCGGCGACCACGGGCCCGCCGAGGTGGTCGCGGGGGCGGTGCTGGCCTGCCGCGAGCACGGCGTGCCCGTCGTCCTGGTGGGCCCGGCGCCGCGGCTGGAGGAGGAGCTGCGGCGGCACGGCGCCGCGGGCGAGCTCGCGGTGGCGCACGCCGAGGACGCCGTGCCCATGACCGAGCGCGGGGCGGGCGCGGCCGCGATGGCCGCCTCCAGCCTGGCGATCGGCTGCGACCTGGTCGGACGGGGCGAGGGCGGGGCGCTGGTGTCGGCCGGGTCCACCGGCGCGGTGGTCGCCTGCGCGGTGCGCGGCATCGGCCGGGCGATCGGCGTGCTGCGGCCCGCGCTGGCCGTGGCGCTCCCGTCGCTGGCGGGCGGGGCGAGCGTGCTGGTGGACGCCGGCGCGATCACCGATCCGAGCCCCGCCATGCTGGCCCAGTTCGCGCTGCTGGGCGTGGGGTACGCGCGGGCCGTGCTCGGCGTGGCCGATCCGGTGGTGGGGCTGCTGTCGATCGCGGCGGAGCCGGGCAAGGGCAACCGGCTGGCCCGCCAGGCCGAAGAGCTGCTGGGCGGGCTGCCGGTGCGCTTCCACGGCCCGGTCGAGGGGCACGACGTCCTGGCCGGCACGGTGGACGTGATCGTCACCGACGGCTTCACCGGCAACGTCGTGCTCAAGAACGTCGAGGGCTGCGTGCGCACGGCGCTGACCATGGTGGCCGACGCCGGCATCGCCGCCCCCGACCGGCTCGCCGAGGTGGCGCGCCGCTACGACCCGCAGACGCACGGCGGCGCCGTCCTGCTCGGCCTGCGCGGCACCGTCGTGGTCGCGCACGGCTCGTCGCGGGCGGCCACGATCGCCCGCGCCTGCGTGGTGGCCCACACGCTGGCGGGGCGGGATCCGGCGGCCGGGATCGCGGCGGCCGCTGTCCCGGCGGCGGGATGAGGGGGTCAGCCCAGCGGGTCGCGCCCGTCCCAGCGGCCCTCGCTGGCATAGGGGACGAACCGCGCGAACAGCTCTTCGGCGTACCAGTCGCGGGCCCGTACCCGCTCGATGACCCGCCGGTGGGCCTGGCCCCGGTAGGCGAAGTCCCGTACCGCCCGCCGGTCGCGCCACAGCGAGAAGGTGGCCTGCCGGGCGAGCGGCCACTCCCCCATGCCGACCGAGGCCAGGCAGCCGTCCTGCCGCCGCAGCAGCTCCTCGACCGGCGGGACCGACCGGTAGAAGGCGACCAGCCGGCCGGGCCTGATGGACGCCCTGGTGAGCACCGCCACCGGGCCGGGCCCGCCGTCGTCGCGGTCCGGCACGCCGCCGAACGGGTCCCGGCCGCCCCACACGCCGCGCGAGGCGAGCGGGGCCAGCCGGGTCTGCCAGTACTCCGCGGACTCCGCCCGCCAGCGGGCGGCGATCGGCGAGTCGCGCAGGAACTCCTCCAGGTCGCTCTCCCGCCGCCAGACGGCGAACAGCGCCCAGCGCCGCAGGTCGGCGCCCAGCGACATCGAGCGTCCCCGGCCGGTGCCGAGCAGCCGCCAGAAGCGCGGGCCGCCGGGGCGGCGCAGCAGCGGCCGGTCGAAGGCCATGTGCTTCATCGCCCCCCTGCCCCCGTACCGGACGAGGTGGAACGACGCGATGGTTGAGGTGCTGGTGTCGGTCGTCATCGGCTACCTGCTGGGGTCGGTGCCGGTCGCGGTCCTGGCGGCGCGGGCGCACGGCGTCGATCCGCGCGACGTCGGTGACCGCAACCCGGGGTACTGGAACGTCAAGGAGCAGCTCGGGCGGTGGGCGGGCGTGCCGGTGTTCGCCGGCGACACGCTGAAGGGCGCGCTGGCCGCCCTGGTCGCGCTGGTGATCAGCGGCGGCCACACCGCCGCCTTCGGGGTGGTGTCGGGGGCGAGCGTGGCGCCGGTGTTCCTGGCGGTGGCGGCGGCCATGGCGGGGCACGCGTGGCCGCTGTTCGCCGGGTTCCGGGGCGGCCGGTGCGTGCTCACCTTCGCCGGCGGGGCCGCGGTCGTCTGCCCGCCGGCGTTCGGGCTGGCCGTGGCGGCGCTGACGCTGGCGGCGCTGGCGACGCGGTCGTTCGCGGCGGGCGCGCGCCTGGCGGTGTTCGGGCTGCCGCTGCTGCAACTGCTGTTCATGCCGGCCGAGCTGGTGGCGGCCACCGGGGGGCTGATGTGCCTCATCGGGCTGCGTTTCGGGCAGGCCGCGCTGGCCGGCCGCCGCCGCTCGTCCCGCCGCTGAATCCGCCGCCGACCCCACTGCTGACCCCACTGCCGACCTCGCCGTAGGTGCGTCCGCGCCAGTTGCGCACCGGCCGTACGGTGGCCTGCGTCAGGCGGAACGCGGTGGCCGGGTCCAGCAGCGGCGACAGCAGCAGCCCCGCCCCGGGCCGCCGGTAGCTGCCCCGCAACGCGGCCGTCAGGGACACCCGCAGCCCCAGCAGCGCCAGGTCCAGGCCGGTCGGGCGGCCCGCGGCCAGCCGCAGCACGGGCAGCGCCGCCGTCAGCCAGACGACCGCCAGGTCGGCCGCCTGCCAGGCGGGGCCGGTCACGTCGGCCAGCGGCAGCGAACGGCCCCACTCCCGCCACAGCTCGCCCGCCGAGTCGTGCATGTCGACCTCCAGCAGGTCGCCGGCGTCCAGGAAGCCCACCGACCAGCCCTGTGCGGCCAGGCGGCGGGCCAGCGCCACGTCGTCGGTCATCCGGTCGTGGACGAGCGCGAAGCCGTCCGCCTCGGTCATCCGGGACCGCCGGAAGGCCATGCACTGGCCGTTGGCGATCGCCCGGTGCGGCGGCGGCGGGCTCGGCGGGCCGACGGGGCCGAACCTGTAGACCAGCGTCGCCAGCATCGAGGCGTGCAAAGCCTGCTCCAGCGCGCCGTCGCAGACGAAACGCGGGCCGGCGCTGACCAGGTCGTAGCGGTCCAGGGCCGCGGCCAGCGCGCCGAACAGGCCGGGCGCGGGCCGGACGTCGGCGTCCAGCGTGACCACCACGCCGGCGCGGGCGGCGGCCACCCCCTGCCGCAGCGCCCACTGCTTGCCGACCCAGCCGGGCGGCAGAGGATCGGCGGTGACGACGGTGGCGCCCAGCGACGCCGCCAGCTTCGCCGTGCCGTCCCGGGAGCCGTCGTCCACGACGATCACCTCGCGGACGCCGGGGTCGGCCAGCGCGGCGCGCAGGCACGGCCCGATCCTGGCCTCCTCGTCGCGGGCGGGGACCACCACCGAGACCGGCTCGCCCTCGACCGGACGGGCCCGCAGCGCGGGCAGCCGCCGCCGCCCCCGCGCGAGCCGGGCCGCCACGACGGCCGCCGCCACGCCCTGCGCGACGGTGAGCGCCCTCATCGCGACCCGCCCGCGAGGTCCTGGGACACCAGGCCGGCCACGATGCGGGCGCCCAGCGTCACCATCGGCAGGCCCCCGCCCGGGTGGGCCGAGCCGCCCACCAGGTACAGCCCGCGCCTCGGCCCCCGGTTGCCCGGCCGGGCGAAGGACGCCAGCCTCCCCCGGTAGGCGCTGCCGTAGATCGCGCCGCCCCAGGAGCCGTACCGGTCCCGCAGGTCGGCGGGGGTGAAGACGTCGACGAAGCGCAACCGTCCGGCCAGGTCGAAGCCGCGCCCGGCCAGCCGCTCCAGCACCAGGTCCCGGTACGCCTCGACCCCGATCCCCCACCGGGACGGATCCCGGGCGGGCACGTTGACCAGCATCGTCCAGTTCTCCGCCGCGCCCGGGGCCTGGGAGGCGTCGTCCACCGCCGAGCAGCCGACGTAGACCGTCGGGTCGAGGGGCGGACGGCCCCGGTCGAAGATGTCGGCGAACTCGCGCTCGTAGTCGGCCGAGAACAGCACCGAATGGTGCGGCAGCCTCGGCGTGCGGCCCTCCACCCCGGCCAGCAGCAGGAAGGCCGAGGACGAGGTGCCGAGCCGGGCGATCCGGCGCAGCCTCCGCCGGTCCGGCGACAGGCGGCCGTACAGGGCGGCGGCGTCGGTGCCGGCCACCACGACGTCGGCGCGCACCCGTTGCCCGCTCGCCAGCCGCACCCCGGTGACCTTGGACGCGTCGGCCTCGACGGCGGCGACGGGCTCGGACAGGAAGATCTCCACCCCGGCGGCCTTCAGCAGCAGCGCCAGGTCGTCGGCCAGGCGGGCGAGGCCGCCTGGCGCGTACCAGACGCCCTGCCCGTGCTCCAGCGCCGTCACGCAGCCCAGCGCCGCCGGCGCCCGGTACGGGCTCGATCCGGCGTACGTGGCGTAGCGGCCGACGTACTGGCGGAGGCGGGGGTCGCGGAAGTGGCGCCGTGCCAGCCCGGCCAGGGTGCGGGCGGGGGCCACGGCGGTCAGGTCCGACAGCCGCGGCCGTCCCTGCCGCCGGATCGGCGGCCCGGCGAACACGGTCCGCTCGGCCGCCCGCAGGCAGCCCTGCGCCCAGTGGTGGAAGGCCGTCCAAGCCCGGCCCTCGCCCGGCGCCAGCCGCTCCACCTCGGCGGCCATCCGCGCCGGGTCGCGGTGGGCGTCCAGGACCGTGCCGTCGGCGAAGCGGTACCGGCACAGCAGGGCGGGCTCGACCAGCTCGCGCTCCAGCCCGAGCTCGCGTAGCACCCGTGGCATGGTGAGCAGCGACGGGCCGAGGGAGAAGGTGAAGCCGTCCCGGCGATGCTCGGCCAGCTTGCCGCCCAGCCGCGGCAACTGCTCGTACAGCCGCACCTCGTGACCCTGGCGGGCCAGCAGCAGCGCGCACGCCATGCCGCCCATGCCGCCGCCGATCACCGTCACCTCGGCCATGACCGCCTCCAGGCCGGCGCGGCGAACGCGCCCATCGCGATTCCTCCGGCGGCGGCGACCAGCAGGTCCGGCGGCCGGAACACCGCCGCGAAGCCCACCGTCTCCATCACCGCCATGACCGTGTACAGCGCCAGCAGCCCGCGCGCCGGTGCGCCGGGCCGGACGATCCGCCCGACCACCACCATGACCAGCGCCGACACCAGCAGCCAGCCGGCGAAGTTGCTCAGCGGCACGCCGCGGTAGAAGCCCTCCCGCGCCCACGTCCACAGGCCGAGCCGGACCATCTGGGGGTCGAGGAACAGGTCCCACGCCGTGAGCGCGCCCGCGCCCGCGCACACCCGGGCCACCCCGCCGGACGGCACGACCGCGACCGCCACCGCGTAGGCCGCCAGCCCCATGCCGCCCCACGCCAGCACCACCACCGCGGGGACCCCGGCCACCTGCGGCCACAGCGCGTCGCTGTAGCTGTAGGAGCCGAACGGGAACCCGGTCAGCAGCCCCGTCAGCTCGGCGGCGTACCCGGTCAGCGCCGCGCCGGCGAAGGCGGCCGCCGCCCTGGCCGTGCCCCAGGCGTCCGCGGCGAAGGCCAGGGCGCACGCCGCCAGCAGCGCGACGATCAGTCCGGTGAGCCGTTCGGGCCGCGCGGACAGCCCGGACGCCACCTGGCAGCCCATCATGGCCAGCACCGACAGCACGCCGAGCGCGCGGGCCGGGCGCAGCGCCGGGCCCGCGCCCGTCGCCTGCCGGTCCGGTGTGCGTTCCACATAGCTGTGTTTCGCACGGGCCGCCCGCGGGGTTGCACGAGCCGCGAGCCGGTACGGGATGAAGAGGATCTTTGCCGCGTTCCCCGCGCACGACGGGCGCCCGCTTTGGAATGCTGGGACCGTGAGCCGGCGGACGAAGACATGGTGGTTCCGGGCGGGCGTGGCAGCCGGGATGGTCCTGCTGGTGGCCGCCGCGCTGCGGCTGTGGACGCTCTACCCCGGCGACGTCGACCCGGTCGGCGCGGGGCTGGCGCTGGCCGGGACCGGCATCGCCGCGCTGTCCTGGTGGCAGGCGCAGCGGCTGGCCGACACCGACGTGCAGGCGGCCGCGACCCTGCTGGCCCGGCGGGTGCTGGCCGAGGAGCGGGCCCAGCGGGCACAGCTGCTGGGCGGCAAGGGCAGCGACGCGGTCATCGACGTCGGCTTCTCCTTCCACCCCGCCGGCGGTCCGGTCTCCGCGCCGCCGGCCGGCACCCTGAAGCAGGTGGCCGCCTACTTCCGCGAGCTGGGCGGCCCGGGGCGGCTGGTGATCACGGGGGTGGCGGGTTCGGGCAAGACCGTCCTGGCCATCGAGCTGATCCTGCGGCTGCTCGACGGCCCGCGGCCCGGCGACCGCGTCCCGGTGCGGATCACCGCGTCGAGCCTGGACCCCGACGTGCCGGTGCGGGTCATGCTCGCCCGGCACCTGACCGCCGCGTACGGCCTGAAGCCGGTGACCGCCCGCACGCTCGTGGCGGCGGAGCGCATCCTGCCCGTCGTGGACGGGCTTGACGAGATGGACGAGACCGACGAGCCGGGCTACGGGTCGCGGGCCGCCCGGGCGCTGCGCGCGCTGGAGGACTACGAGCACGGGCTGGATCGCTGCAGCATGGTCCTGACCTGCCGCACCGACCAGTACGACGCCCTGGTCGCCGACCGGGCCGTCCCCCGCGGGATCGTCCGGGTCGACGTGGGCAAGGTGGGCGGCGACCAGGCGTGGCGGTTCATCCAGGCGGTCACCGACCAGGAGGACCCCGACCGCTGGCGGCCGGTCCTGGACGCGCTGACCAGCGACGGCCACGTCCTGGCCGAGGCGCTGAACACGCCGTGGCGGCTGACCCTGGCGGTCAGCGTCTACGAGCAACGCGACCCGGTCACCGGGCGCTACGTGCGCTCCCCCGAGGCCCTCACGCGCTTCGCCGACCAGCGGTCCGTACGGGAGCATCTCCTCGGCCTGTTCATCCCCGCCCGCCTGGCCGCGGCGGACCCGGCGGGCAAGGGGCCCGACGCCGGGCGCACGCACGCCTACCTGGCCGTCCTGGCCGCTCACCTGCGCGCGAACACGGGCCGGCCGCCGTTGCACGGGCGCGTGCTGTCCGGCACGGATCTCGTGCTGCACCAGTTGTGGCCGCTGGCCGGAGACCGGGCGCGGCTCTTCGGCGCGCTGGTGGCCCTGGCGACCTGCCTTCCCGCGGTCGCCGCCGCCGTCGTCGCGGCCGTCGTGGTGTTCTCGCAGGTCGAGATCGTGGACGGCAAGATCTCGGGCCCGGCGGTGACAGCGATCGTCCTGCTCACGATGCCCGCCATGGTGGCGGCGGCTCTGCTGATCGAACCCGTCAGGGCCTGGCGGGAGGTGTGGTCCCCGGCGGACGAGGGCGGCCTGCGCCGGTTCCGCGGCGGACGCGGCCGCAGAAAGAGCGTGGTGGACGGCGTGCTGGCCGCCATGTGCGGCTGCGTGGCGGGCGCGGCGGTCGTCATGGAGTTCGACGCCGCCCTGCCGCTGTGGGTGCCGGTCGTCTTCGGCCTGCTGTTCGGAATCGGGATGGCGAGCGGCGGCGACGGCGAGAGCCGGCACGCCGGTTCCGGGGACGGCGCCGACCCCAGGGCGGTCATCCGGAACGAGGTCGGCTCGACCCTCGTGGCCGCGCTCACCTTCGGCCCCGGATTCGGGTTCATCCTGGGCATCTGGTTCGCGATGTTGCTGGACGGGGTCACGGTCGCCGCCGCGGTGGCCGTGGGCGCGGTGTTCGGCATGTCCCTGGTGGCGTCCTGGTCGCCGCTGCTGGCGCGCCGCTACCTGGGGCTGCTGCTGGCCACGCGGGGGCGGCTGCCGTGGCGGCTGGGCCGGTTCCTGCACCGCTGCTACGGCGCCGGGCTGCTGCGGATCTCCGGGATCGCCTACCAGTTCCGGCACCGCGAGCTGCAGGACTACCTGGCCACGCGCCCCCGGGCCGCCGCGGCGGACGAGGACCGGCGGCCCACGCTCCCGTGCCGGGAGCCCTCATGACGACTCGTGCGAGCGCCACACGCCCACGATGAGCGCGAGCGCCGACGTCACGACGATCAGATCGAAGATCACCTGCACGATGACCAGGGCCTTCGCCCCCTGCCCGAGGGGCACGACGTCGCCGTAGCCGACCGTGCCCAGGGTGATCACCGAGAAGTAGAGCGCGTCCACCCGCGTGCGCAGGCCGTGGAACTGGGCGGCCATCAGGAAGTACAGCGCCGCGAAGAAGACCACCACGACGATGACGACGGTCAGCAGCATCGCCAGTTGCTCCGCCAGGGACCGTCCGGGGCGCAGCGCGCGCGCCACCTGCCGTCCCAGGAGCCAGGCCAGCACGATCACCCCGGCCAGGCAGGCCAGGGCGCGCAGTTCGGGCGAGCCGTCCTGGAGTTTCTCGGTCGGCAGCGGCACGACGAAGTAGACGCCGGTGATCACGGCGGTCGCGGCCGCGCTCCGCACCCATGCCAGCACGCCGGCCGGAGAAGCACACATGACAGGAACGTTCCTCGCAGCGGCGGCCGCACCGCCGGGAATGCTCTTTCTTGAGGCTCTCCTTGCCCTCATCGCAGACTGCCGAGGGCAGGACGCTCACATGGCAGACCTTCCCTTCCAGGACCGGGCGGACTTCGGGCACGCCGATCGCGGCTTCGTCGCCAGGCTGACGCCCGGCGTGGTCAGGACGTCCGGGGGCGAGGTCGTCTGGGACAACGACGTCTACGACTTCCTGACCGGCGACTGCCCGCCGACCGCCCACCCGAGCCTGTGGCGGCAGGCGCAACTGTGCGCCCGGCAGGGCCTGTACGAGGTGACCGACGGCATCTACCAGGTGCGCGGCCTGGACCTGTCGAACATGACCCTCGTGGAGGGCGACACCGGTGTCGTCGTCATCGACCCGCTGGTCTCCACCGAGTGCGCCGCCGCCGCGCTGGCGCTCTACCGCGACCATCGCGGCGACCGGCCGGTCACCGGGGTCGTCTACACCCACAGCCACGTCGACCACTTCGGCGGCGTGCGCGGGGTCACCGACGGGAACGTGCCGATCGTGGCCCCCGCCGGGTTCATGGAGCACGCTGTCGCCGAGAACGTTTACGCCGGCAACGCCATGAACCGCCGCGCCCTCTACATGTACGGCCAGCTCCTCCCCCGGTCCCCCGAGGGCCAGCTCGGCTGCGGGCTGGGCATGGGCACCTCGCAGGGCACCGTCTCCCTGATCCCGCCGAACCTCGACGTCACCCGCACCGGCCAGGAGGAGACGATCGACGGCGTCCGCGTCGTCTTCCAGCTCACGCCGGGCACCGAGGCCCCCGCCGAGATGAACTTCCTGTTCCCCGACCACCGCGCCCTGTGCCTGGCCGAGAACGCCACCCGCAACCTGCACAACGTGCTCACGCTGCGCGGCGCGCTGGTCCGCGACGCCCGGGTGTGGGCCCGCTACCTGACCGAGGCCGTCGAGCTGTTCGCCGACCGGGCCGACGTCGCCTTCGCCTCACACCACTGGCCCACCTGGGGCCGGGACGACATCGTCACCTTCCTGTCCCAGCAGCGCGACCTGTACGCCTACCTGCACGACCAGACCCTCCGCCTGCTCAACCAGGGCCTGACCGGCCCCGAGATCGCCGAGGTCATGCAGGTGCCGCCCGCTCTGGAGCAGGTCTGGCACACCCACGGCTACTACGGCTCGGTCAGCCACAACGTCAAGGCCGTCTACCAGCGCTATCTGGGCTGGTTCGACGGCAACCCCGCACACCTGTGGGAGCACCCGCCGGTCGAGCTGGCCCGCCGCTACGTCGAGTCCTTCGGCGGCACCTCGGCCGTGGTGGCCCTGGCCGGCCGCTACGTCGAGGAGGGCGACCTGCGCTTCGCCGCGACCCTGCTCAACCACGCCGTGTACGCCGACGGGAACGACGCCTCGGCCCGCAGGCTGCTGGCCCAGGTCTACACCCGGCTCGGCCACGGCGCCGAGAACGCGACCTGGCGCAACTTCTACCTCACCGGCGCGGCCGAGCTGAAGGACGGCCCCGCACCGGGCGCCACCGACACCACCTCGCCGGACCTGCTCGCCGCGCTGTCCAGCGAGCAGATCTTCGACTCCCTGGCCGTCCGGGTGAACGGCCCCGACGCCTGGAACGAGCGCTTCGCCATCGACTGGCACCTCACCGACCTGGACGAACGCCACCGGACCACGATGTCCAACGGCGCCCTCATCCACCAGCGGTCACCGTCGGGCGACGGAGCCGACCTGACGCTGCGGCTCACCCGGCAGCGCCTGCTCACCCTGCTCTCCGGCGACGGCGGTGCAGACAGCAAGGGGCTCGACCACGACGGCGACCTGACCGTCCTGCGGCGCCTGGTCTCCCTGCTGGAGCAGCCCGAGCCGGCCTTCGCCATCGTCACCCCCTGACCGACGCCCGCGCCCGGCTCACGGGGAGCGGATGAGGCCCCGCTTCGAGGCCGCCGCGACGGCCGCGGTGCGGGAGTCCACGTCCAGCTTGGTGTAGATGTGCGCCAGGTGGGTCTTGACGGTGGTCTCGCTGAGGAACATCACCTTGCTGATCTGCCGGTTCGACAGGCCGGCGGCGACGTGCCCGAGCACCTCCAGCTCGCGCGGGCTGAGCGTGGCGTCGGGGGCCCGGACCCGGCCCAGCAGGCGGGCGGCCACGCTCGGCGCCAGGGCGCTGGCGCCCGCGGCGGCCGACCGGATGGCGGCGTGCAGGTCCTCCGACGGGGCGTCCTTGAGCAGGTAGCCGGTCGCGCCGGACTCGATGGCGGCCACGATGTCGGCGTCGGTGTCGAACGTGGTGAGCACCAGGACGCGGGGGCCGTCCAGGGCGACGATCCGGCGGGTCGCCTCGCTGCCGTGCATGCCCGTCCCCAGTTGCAGGTCCATCAGCACGACGTCGGGGGCGAGCGTGGCGGCCAGCCGCACGCCCTCCTGCCCGGTGGCGGCCTCGCCGACCAGGTCGAAGTCGGGCTGCCCGGCGAGCATGGCGCGCAGGCCGGAGCGGACCACGGGGTGGTCGTCCACCAGGACGATCCGGATCACGGCCCCTCCAGCGGCGGCAGCGGCAGGGTCGCCACGACGGCCGTGCCCTCGCCGGGGGCCGACTCCACGGTGAGGCTGCCGCCCAGGGCGCTCACCCGTTCGCGCATCGCGCGCAGGCCGAAGCCGGCCGAGCGGCCGGGGTCGAAGCCACGGCCGTCGTCGTACACGTCCAGCATGACCACGTCGTCCAGGTAGGTGAGGGTCACTCCGGCGTGGCCGGCGCCGGAGTGGCGGCTGACGTTGCCCAGGGCGCCCTGGGCGACGCGGAGCAGCGTCGCGTCGTAGTCGGCGGGCAGCGGCGCGGGGGTGCCGGAGACCTCGAAGCGCGCCTGGATGGGCGTGCCCGCCACGGCGGAGTCGCCGGCCCTACGCAGCGCGGCGGCCAGCGACGAGTGCCGCAGCGCCGCGGGGGCCAGGCCGCGGACGAAGTTCCTGGCCTCCTCCAGGTTCTCCTTGGCCGCGTCGGCCGCCTCGGCGATGCGGCGCTCGGCGGCCGGGAGGTCGTCGGCCAGGTCCCGCCGGGCCGCCCGCAGGAGCAGGATGATGCTGGACATGCCCTGTGCCAGGGTGTCGTGGATCTCTCTGGCCAGGCGTTCCCGCTCGGCCAGCCGTACGGCGTCGCCCTCCGCCTGGAGCAGTTTCCCCCGCGTGCGGACCAGGTCGTCGATCAGCAGGCGGCGCTGCTCGCTCTCGGCGTGCAGCGCCTTGTAGACCATCGCCATCAGGGTGGCCACCGCCGCGCCGATCGTCGGGCCGATGACCAGGGCGGCGGTCAGCCGGCCCTCGTGCCAGGCGGCGGCCAGGACGGCCGCGGCGGTCAGCGCCGCCACGCCCGGCAGCGCCACGGCCAGGGGCAGCAGGTGCAGGTAGGCGAAGAAGAGCGGGAAGGCCAGCCAGACGAACTGCGGCGCGGCCAGCGCCAGCAGCGCCCACCCGGCCGTGGTCAGCACCAGCCAGATCCGGCCCAGCAGCAGGTGCGTCGGCCCGCCGAAGTGCGGCAGCCGTCCCTCGATGGCGATGCCCGCCGCGTAGAGGGCGCCGAGGAGCGCTCCGCCCAGCGTCGGCGCGAGCCGTCCGGTGCCGGCGACGCCGGCCAGCGCGATCACCAGGAGGGTCGCGAACGTGCCGTGGACGGTCCAGCGGAGCAGGCGGAGGGCGGGCGGGAACGGATAGTCAGACATCTCTCACCAAGCGTATGCGACGGCCCTGCGCCACAAATCGTCCGAAAGAAGTATTACGGGCGGACCGCATGCACGATGCGCGGCCGATCCGGCGGCCCGCACGCTGGAGGACGTCAACCTGACCTTCAACCGCAACGGGGGACGCGCCGTGTTCGTGGCGCTCAGAGACCTGCGCTTCGCGAAGGGACGGTTCGCTCTCATGGGCGCCGTCGTCTTCCTCATCACCCTCCTGGTGACCATGTTGTCCGGCCTGACCGCCGGGCTGGCACGGGAGAACATCTCGGCCGTGGAGGGCCTGCCCGCCGGGCACCTCGTCTTCGCCGGCGGCGGGAAACCGTCCTTCGCCGACAGCCGCGTCACCGACCGGACCTGGCAGGAGTGGCGGCGGGCGACCGGCGGCGCCGCCGAGCGGCTGGGCGTCTCCATGTCGAGGCTCGGCCACGGCGACGGCGACCAGAGCGCGGGGGTGGCGCTCTTCGGCGTCCAGCCGGGCGGCGTCCTCGCCCAGGGGCGGCCCGTGGACGCCGGGAAGGTCGTGCTCTCCGCCGCGCTCGCCGCCGACACCGGGGTGGGCGCCGGGGACACGGTGCGGATCGCGGGCAGGGACTTCACCGTCGCCGGCGTCGGCGGCCAGGCGTCCTACAGCCACACGCCCGTCGTCTGGCTCGGCATCGGCGACTGGGAGCAGATGGGCCGCCAGGCCGGCGCCGACAGCGTGGCGACCGTCCTGGCGCTGCCCGACAGCGGCACGGCGCTGCCTTCCGGCGGCCTGGCCGCGGCCGACGCGCGGCTCGGCACCACGACCGTCCCGCTGTCGCAGGCCCCCGCCGCGATCGGCTCGTTCTCCTCCGAGAACGGGTCGCTCCAGCTCATGCGCGGGTTCCTGTTCGCGATCTCGGCCCTGGTCATCGGGGCCTTCTTCACCGTCTGGACGATCCAGCGGCGCGGCGACGTCGCCGTCCTGAAGGCCCTGGGCGCGAGCTCGGGCTACCTGCTGCGGGACGCGCTCGCCCAGGCGGTCATCGTGCTGCTGGGCGGCGCGGGCGCCGGCGGCCTGCTCGGCGCGGGCCTCGGCGCGCTGGCCGAGGGCACGGTGCCGTTCGTGCTGTCGGCGGCCACCACCGTGGCGCCGGTCGCCGTGCTGATCGTCCTCGGGGCCGCCGGGGCCGCGCTGGCCATCCGCAAGATCACCTCTGTCGACCCGCTGACCGCCCTGGGAGCCTCCCGATGACACTCAAGCTGACCGACGTCGTCCTGACCTATCCCGACGGCGACCGGACGCTGACCGCGCTCGACCACGTCAGCCTGGCCGTCGCGGCGGGCGAGTTCGCCGCGGTGGTCGGCCCGTCCGGCTCGGGCAAGTCGAGCCTGCTCGCCGTCGCCGCCACCCTGATCACGCCCGCCGCGGGCAGCGTGGTCATCGCCGGGCAGGACGTCTCCGCGGCCGGCCAGGCGTCCCGCACCAAAGTCCGCCGCGACCACGTCGGCATCGTGTTCCAGCAGGCCAACCTGCTGCCCTCGCTCACCGCGCTGGACCAGCTCCTGGTGATGGCGCACCTGGCCGGCGAGTCCCCGCGCGCGGCCGGCCCGCGGGCGCGGGACCTGCTGCTCGCCGTCGACCTGGGCGGCAAGGAGCACAAACGCCCGCACCAGCTGTCCGGCGGCGAGCGCCAGCGCGTCAACATCGCCCGCGCCCTGATGAACTCCCCCGAGGTGCTGCTGGTGGACGAGCCCACCAGCGCGCTCGACCGCCATCGGGGCGAGCGGATCGTCTCCCTGCTGGCCGGC
The DNA here is from genome assembly GCF_044465525.1 of Nonomuraea sp. NPDC049646. Taxonomy (NCBI): domain Bacteria; kingdom Bacillati; phylum Actinomycetota; class Actinomycetes; order Streptosporangiales; family Streptosporangiaceae; genus Nonomuraea; species Nonomuraea sp. NPDC049646. The sequence continues at coordinate 591,125 of NZ_JBITLU010000001.1, forward strand.
CTCACCAGGACGAACGACCTGGCCACCGTCATGGTCACGCACGACCTGGCCACCCTGGACCAGGTGGACACCGTCCTGACCATGGACGACGGCAGGCTCGGCGAGCGCGCCGCGACCACGAGCGGGGTCAGCCTCGGGGGGTGAACTGGTCCAGGTCGTAGACGCCGAGCGCCCGCTCGATGTCGGCCACCCGCGCGACCACGCCGGTGAAGCCCGCCGCGCCGAACCGGCGGTGCTCCTCGTCCTCGAACCTCTCGGCCAGCTCGGCGAACTCCTTGGGCGGGATGACGGCCCGCATGGCGGGGAAGACCACGGTGTCCTCGCGGGCCTCGTGCGGCTCGTACATGCGGACGAAGGCGGCCAGGTCGGCGGCCAGGCCGCGGCGGGCGCTCTGGGGGACGGGCCGCGCGGTGACGTCCAGGATGCGGCCGGTCAGGACGCGTCCGCGCCGGTGCTGCCGGATCAGCACGGGCACGACGTCGGTGAGCTTGCCGGCCCCGACCAGGCGCGGGAAGACGTAACGCTCTTCGAGCCGCTCGTGGTACTCCTCGATGAACGTGCGGATGACCTCGGCGCCGGCGTGCAGGGGGCCGGCCGGCACCCGCTCCCCGGCGCCGATCCGCCGGACGCCCTCCCGGTAGACCAGCAGGACGCGCTTGAGGACCCCGTGCTCGCGCATGAGGTCCTCCGGCGGCGTGACCGGCACCTCCCCGGCCCGCTCAGGGCCGGGGGCGGGGCTGGCCGTCGCGGCGCCGCGGGCCGGCCGCGCGGACTCGCAGCCGGTCAGCACCGCCGAGCCGCAGGCCAGGGCGACGGGCATCGCCAGCATCTCGCGACGGCGCACGCTCGCCGGCCCGCCGCCTGCTTCGTCCCTCATCGCCTGCCCCCCGTTCCCGAGCCGCCCCTCCCAGGTGCTGCCCGTCGGCCGGCGTCCCGACGCGAGGGCGCGGGTAATCCTTGTGCCGGGAACGCGTCTGCCTGCGGGTTACCACTCCTCGTTCCAGGCCTCGTCAGGGTGGGGCCACTCCGGCGGCTGCGGGCAGCCGAAGGCCGACTTGTGGCAGACGTCGTGCCAGCCCGGGTGCTCCTCGCAGTGGTCCCAGTACGGATGCCCGCCGTGGCAGTGCCCCGGATGGGTCGGCGTGGGCTTCGGCGTCGGCGTGGGCTTCGGCGTCGGGGTCGGCGTGGGTGTGACGGTCGGCGGGACCGTGGGCGTCGGGGTGGGCGTCGGGGTCGGCGTCGGCGTCACCGTCGGCGTCACCGTCGGCGTCGGGGTGGGCGTCGGAGTGGGCGTGGGCGTGGGTGTCGGTGTGGGCGTCGGGGTCGGGCTGGGGGTGGGCGCGGGCGGACGGTTGTAGACGGTGCAGCTGACGGCCGCGTCGCTCGGCACCTCGACCGTGAAGCCGAGACCGCCGCTGTTGGTCACCGGCACCTCGACGCCGGTGTCGATCAGGCGGCAGACGGCGTTGCGCCCGTCCTGGGTGACCAGGGTGTGACCGGGGTGCTGGGCCTCGGTGACGGTGACGTCGGCCGACGGGGTCTGGCTGAAGGTGAGGTCGAAGTTGACCGATCCCGTGCCGTCGCCGGTCGTCGACTCGGTGGCGGGCAGCCCGCCGATGCCCGGCGTGGTGGTCTCGGCGGTGAAGTCCCAGCCGGGGCCGGCCGGGGTGGCGCCGGTGACGTCCTCACCGGTGTTGCCGGCCGGGACGAGCTGCTTGATCACCGACAGCGACCCCTCGCACTGGGCCCGGACGATCTCCCGCAACGCCTGCCCGGCGGCGGCGTAGTCGCTGGTCTGGAAGTAGTCGGCGGCGGCCGCGTTGGAGCCGTCGAAGGCGGTCGTGCCCGAGATGGCGCGCAGGTTGAGCGCGGTCAGGCCGGTCACGCCGTTGCCGACGCCGACGGCCAGCACGCGGGTGCCCTCGGCCTTGACCGCGTTGGCGGAGAAGATCCCGGCCTCCACCTCGGCGATGCGGGTGTTGCTGCCGTCGCCGAGCAGGGTGTCGTAGTAGGTGGGGTTGCCGTCGGTGAGCACCACCAGCAGGTCGTAGCGCGGCGCGGCCTCGGCGACCGCCCACAGGCCGCGGTCCCAGTTGGTGCCGCTGCCGAGTTGCCAGTCGGCGTACTGGTTCTTGAACGCCTCGGCGCCCGCCTCGGTGGACACCGGCATGAGCTCGGGGTTGTTCGTGGTGCCCGCGCTGGGCGAGTTGCGGTCGAAGGTGAACAGCGCCATCCGCGACGGCGTGCCGGTCAGCGCGTCGGTGAAGGTGTCGGCGGCCTCCTTCAGGTCGGGCAGCGCGCTGCCCACCGAGGCCGACAGGTCGAGCAGCAGCGCGACGTCGAGGCCGCAGGTCAGGTCGGGCCGGGGGTTGACCCGCGACTGCTGCCAGATCCCGGTCGAGGCGGTGGCGTCCGCGCGGGTGTTGTTGATCATGAAGTCGCTGGTGGAGGAGTACGTGGTGCCGCTCTCCAGCGCGGGGGTCTGGAAGACGTACGGCGTGGCGACGGAGTTCGACCCGCTGCCGCGGCCGGTGCGCAGCTCGGGGTTGGTGTACCAGCCGCCGGGGGCGGAGATCTGCTTGACGTAGAAGCGGGCGCCGGCGTTGTCGCCGCCCGGCTCGGTGCCGGGGACGACGAAGCTGCAGTCGCCGTCGCCGTCCGAGACGCACACCCCCCAGTCGGCGTCGACCGGGAGGTCGGCGTCGGGCGCGGCGAACAGGCCGAGCTCGACCCCGGCCAGCGGCCCCACGGTGGTGTCGCCGGTGCGGTCGCCGCCGGTCCGCACCGTCACCACCGAGGTGTCCGGCGACGGATCGGGCACGACCAGGTGGGACGACGGGACCGCGAGCAGCCCCGCGCACAACACTTTCGCCAGCCTGCCGGCGACTACGCGAACACTCTTCATCTTCCCCCCAGAGCGAGCCGATCACTACGGACTGTAACCAGGAGGGGATCAAAGGGTGCTTACGCCGTCCCCGGCCGCGCGATCAATGCCGACCGCACCTTGAAGCGCGCTTGACCTGCGACGACCCCGCCGTCAGCCCCCCGTCAACCCTCCCTGCTTTCAGTGATCCAGCGGGCGGCGAGCAGGCCGGAGACGGCGGTGAGGACGGCCCCCGCGACGACCGTGGCGCCGAGGCCGAGCACGTCGGCGAGCACCCCGGCGACCAGGGCTCCCGCCGCGTAGCCGACGTCGCGCCAGAAGCGGTAGGCGCCCAGGGCGTTGGCCCGCCAGGAGGGGTGGGCGTGGTCGGAGACCGAGGCGATGAGGGCGGGATAGACCATGGCCGTGCCGAGCCCGAGGACGACGGCGGACAGGACCCCGGCGAGCAGGGCGTCGCCCAGCGGCGCGACGGCCAGGAGGAGCCCGCCGGACTGGACGAGCATGCCGGTGACGATGAGGGGCTTGCGGCCGAGGCGGTCGGCGAGGTGCCCGGCGGGGATCTGGCCGACGCCCCACAGGAGCGGGTACAGGCCCTTGATCAGGCCGACGGCGGCCAGGCCCAGGCCGTGGTCGGTGAACAGCAGGGGGAAGACGCCCCAGGTGAGGCCGTCGTTGAGGTTGTTGACCAGCCCGGCCTGGCTGACGCCGCGCAGCGAGCGGTCGCGCCAGGACGTGCGGGCGAACGCGGCCGCCGGACCGGTGTCCCCGCCGGCGGGCCGGGGGTGCCGGTCGAGTTCGAGGGCCACGTGGGCGGCGGTGTCGCGGACGAGCAGGGCCAGGGCCAGCCCGGCCACGACGAAGACGACGCCGACCAGCTCGGGGACGGGACGCAGGCCGTGCCGGGTGGCGAGGTAGCCGGTGAGCAGGGCGGTGGCGCCGACGGCGGTGTACCCGGCGGCCTCGTTGAGGCCGGTGGCCAGCCCCCGACGGGCGGGCCCGACCAGGTCGATCTTCATGTTGACGGTCATCGACCAGGTCAGGCCCTGGTTGAGGCCGAGCAGCACGTTCGCGGCCACGATCCACCCCCAGGAGGGCGCCCAGGCCAGGACGAACGGGACGGGGATCCCGATCAGCCACCCGGCCACCAGGAGCTGCTTGCGGCGGAACCGGGCCGTCAGGGCTCCGGCGGCCAGGTTGGTGACCGCCTTGGTGAGCCCGAAGGCGACGATGAAGGAGAAGACGGCGAGGTCGCTGGTCAGGCCGAAGACGTGGGCGCCGATGAGCGGCACGGTGGTGCGTTCGAGGCCCACCAGGCCGCCGACGGCGACGTTGACGACGACCAGCAGCGAGAACTGGAGGGCGTTGGCCCGGAGCCCGAGGCGTACGGGCGGGCGCCCGGCCGGGGCGGGCGCGGAGGCGTTCTGCACGGCGGGGGTCCCTTCGTGCCTGGGACGAGTGGATATGTCCAGGTCACCATACCCCCCCAGGTATCGTTGGCAATACCACGGGGGGTATTTGACATCCTCTCCGAGGAGAACCTACTGTCGGGTAGCGATACCCCCGGGGGTATCAACCCACTGGCCGCGTTCCTCACGAAGGGATTGCCGTGTTCTTCACCCAGTACTACCTGGACTGCCTCTCGCAGGCGTCGTACATGATCGCCGACGAGGGGACCGGCCGAGCGGTGGTCGTCGACCCCCGGCGGGACGTCTCCGAGTACCTGGCCGACGCCCGCGCGCACGGCCTCACCGTCGTCGGCGTCGTCAACACCCACTTCCACGCCGACTTCGTCGCCGGCCACCTAGAGCTGGCCGACAGCACCGGCGCCTGGATCGGCTACGGCCGGCGCGCCGAGACCGAGTACCCCATCCGCAAGCTCGCGGACGGCGAGCGCATCTCCCTCGGCGACGTCACCCTGGAGATCATGGAGACGCCCGGCCACACCCCGGAGTCGATCAGCGTCCTGGTCTACGAACACGCCGAGGACCGGGTGCCGTACGGGGTGCTGACCGGCGACGCCCTGTTCATCGGCGACGTCGGCCGCCCCGACCTGCTCGCCTCCGTCGGCGTCACCCCCGGGGAACTGGGCGCGATGCTGTACGACAGCGTGCAGAACAAGCTCATGGGCCTGGCCGGCGAGGTGCGGGTCTTCCCCGCGCACGGCGCCGGCTCGGCCTGCGGCAAGAACCTCTCGACCGAGAAGCAGTCGACCATCGGCGAGCAGCGGGCCACCAACTACGCGTGCGCGCCGATGGACCGCGAGACGTTCGTCGCGCTCGTCACCGCGGGGCAGCCCGCCGCGCCCGGCTACTTCGCCTACGACGCCGACCTCAACCGCAGGGACCGCGCCCGCTACGACGCCTCGGCGGCCCCGGTTCCGCTGACCCTCGCCGGGTTCACCGGGCTGCGCGCCGCCGGCACGGTCGTGGTGGACGCCCGCGACCCGCAGGACTTCGCCGCCGGGCACCTGCGCGGTTCGGTGAACGTCCCCGCCGACGGGCGCTTCGCCGAGCAGGCGGGCACGGTGCTCGACCCGGCCGCCGAGCTGGTCGTCATGGCGCCGCAGAACCGCGAGGAGGAGGTCGTCACCCGCCTGGCCCGGATCGGCTTCGACCGCGTCGCGGGTTACCTGCGCAACCCCGACGACGCGCTGGTGGCCCTGGCCGCCGAGGTCGCCCCGGCCAGCCGCCTGACCGCCGCGCAGCTGCGCGCCGCGCTCGCCGGCGAGGCCCCGCCCGTCGTCGTGGACGTGCGCACCGCGGGCGAGCGCGAGGCGAACGGCTTCATCGACGCCGCGCTGCACATCCCGCTGAGCGAGCTGCCCGCCCGCAGCGGCGAGCTGCCCGCCGACCGGCCCGTCGTCCTGCACTGCGCGGGCGGGCACCGCTCCTCCGTCGCGGCGAGCCTGCTGCGGCACCGCGGCTTCCAGGACGTCTCCGACGTGCTCGGCGGCTACGCCGCGTGGGCCCTGTCGGCCGAGCCGGCCGGCGTCTGACCGGACCGTTCCCCTGTCCCCGTCCCACACGCTTGTCTCCACGATACCCCCCGGGGTATCAGCGAAGGATAGATCCATGAACACCTCCACCGTCCTCACCCCCACCGTGCTCCAGCGGCTCGTCCAGGAAGGGCGGGCGCCCCGCCTGCTCGACGTGCGCACGCCCGGCGAGTTCCGCACGGCGCACATCCCCGGCTCGTACAACGTGCCGCTGAACACCCTGCGCGAGCACCGGGCCGAGCTGCTGGCCCACCTGGACGAGGACGTCGTGCTCGTCTGCCGCTCCGGGGCGCGGGCCGCGCAGGCCGGGCAGGCCCTCGCCGAGGCCGGGCTGCCGAACCTGCGCGTCCTGGAGGGCGGCATCGTCGCGTGGGAGACGGCCGGCGCGTCCCTGGAGCGGGGGCCCGAGCGGTGGGACATCGAGCGCCAGGTGCGGCTCGTGGCCGGTTCCGTCGTCCTGGTCACCGGCCTGGCCGGGATCTTCCTGCCCGGCGCGCACCTGATCGGCACCGCGGTCGGCGCCGGCCTGACGTACGCGGCCGTCAGCAACTCCTGTGCCATGGGCGTCCTGCTGTCCAGGCTGCCCTACAACCGCGGGCCGCGCACCGACATCCGCACGGTGCTCGCGGAGCTGCGGAGCACCCCGTGACCGTGCTGATCGTCGCCGTGTCGCTGCTCGTCGGGGTCAGCCTCGGCGTGCTGGGCGGCGGCGGCTCGATCCTGACCGTGCCGATCCTGGCCTTCCTGGCCGGGCAGGACACCAAGGAGGCGATCGCCACCTCGCTGTTCGTCGTCGGCGTCACCAGCCTGGCCGCGCTGGTCCCGCACGCGCGGGCCCGGCGGATCCGCTGGCGGACCGGCCTGCTCTTCGGCGCGTTCAGCATGGCCGGCGCGTACGGCGGCGGGCGCCTCGCCGAGTTCGTCCCCGGCACGGCGCTGCTCGTCGCCTTCGCCCTGATGATGCTGGCCACGGCGGTGGCGATGCTGCGCAGGCCCCGCAACCCCAGGAAGCGGGCGCGGCCCGCCCACGGCGACCTGCCGCTGACGCACATCGCGGTGGAGGGCCTGGTCGTCGGGGCGGTGACGGGGCTGGTCGGCTCCGGCGGCGGCTTCCTCGTCGTCCCGGCGCTCGCCCTGCTGGGCGGGCTGCCGATGGGCGTCGCGGTCGGCACCTCGCTGCTGGTCATCGCGATGAAGTCGTTCGCCGGACTGGCCGGGCACCTGGCGGGCGTCGCGATCGACTGGCGTCTCGCCCTCATCGTGACGGCGTCCGCGGTGATCGGCAGCCTGGCCGGCGGCCGGCTCGCGGGCCGCATCCCGCAGGACGCGCTGCGCACGGCGTTCGGCTGGTTCGTCGTCGTCATGGGCGTGTTCGTGCTCGTGCAGCAGGTCGACGCCGCCGTCTGGAGCCATCCGGTGACGTGGGCGGGGCTGGTGGCCGTGCCGGCCGCCGCCCTGGCCGCCCGCCGGTGGCGCGCCTCAGGCGCCGGCTGACGGTTCAGGGGGACGGCGGCTCGTCGCGCACCTGGGCGGCCGTGACCGCCACGGTGGTGACGATGTCGGCCACGGTGGCGCCCCTGGACAGGTCGTTGACCGGCCTGCGCAGCCCCTGCAGCACCGGACCCACCGCGACCGCCCCGGCGCTGCGCTGGACGGCCTTGTACAGGTTGTTGCCGGTGTTCAGGTCGGGCACCACGAAGACGGTGGCGTGCCCGGCCACCTGGCTGCCGGGCATCTTGGCCCGCGCCACGGCCGGGTCCACCGCGGCGTCGTACTGGATCGGCCCCTCCACCTGGAGGTCGGGACGCCGCTCGCGGACCAGCTCGGTGGCCGCGCGCACCTTGTCGACCTCGGCGCCCGCGCCCGAGGTGCCCGTCGAGTACGACAGCATCGCGATCCTGGGCTCGACGCCGAACATCGCCGCGGTGCCGGCCGAGGCGATCGCGATGTCGGCGAGCTGCTCGGCGGTGGGGTCGGGGTTGACCGCGCAGTCGCCGTAGACCAGGACCCGGTCGGCCAGGCACATGAAGAACACGCTGGAGACCAGCCCGAGCCGCAGGATCTCGAACGCCGGCCTGATCGTGTGCGCGGTGGTGTGCGTCGCGCCGGAGACCATGCCGTCGGCCAGGCCGGCGTGGACCATGAGGGTGCCGAAGTAGGAGACGTCGGTGACGGTGTCGCGGGCCAGCTCGACGGTCATCCCCCGGTGCGCCCGCGCCTCGGCGTAGGCGCGGGCGAACCGCTCGCGCAGCTCCGGGTCGAACGGGCTGAGCACCCTGGCCGCGGCCAGGTCGAGGCCGAGCTGGGCGGCCTGGACCCTGATGCGTTCGGCGTCGCCGAGCAGGGTGAGGTCGGCCACGTCCCGGCGCAGCAGGATGTCGGCCGCGCGCAGGATGCGCGGCTCCTCGCCCTCGGGCAGCACGATGTGCCTGCGCCGGGCGCGGGCCCGGTCCAGCAGCTCGTACTCGAACATCAACGGCGTGACGACGTCGGTCTTGGCGATGTCCAGCCGTTCCAGCAGCAGCGGGCCGTCCACGTGCTCGGCGAACAGACGCAGCGCCGCGTCGATCTTGCCGCCCGCCTCGGGCGTGAACCGCCCCTCCACGGCCGACAGCCGGGTCGCGGTGTCGAAGGTGTCGTGACCGGTGGCGATCACCGGCAGCGGGATCTCCATGCCGCGCAGCAGCCGTTCCACCGGGCCGGGCAGCTCCGTGCCGCCGGTGAGCACCACCGCCGACAGGGCCGGGAAGCCCGGCGAGGTGTGCGCGGCGATCAGGCCGGGCAGCAGCGCGGCGGCCCGGTCGGACGGGATGATCACCGCCGCGCCCTCGGTGAGCCGCTCCAGGATGCCGGGCAGCGACATCGCGCCCACCATCAGCGCGCTCGCCTCCCGGCCGAGCCCGTCGCGCTCGCCGAGGAAGAACCAGCCGTCGCACGCGTCGAGCAGGTCGGCGACCGTGGGCGCGCGCAGCGAAGGGGTCTCCGGCAGCACGAACACGGGCGTCGCATGGCTGACCGTGAGCGGCCCGCCGGTCGAGCGGGTGACCACGACCGCGAGTTCCTGGGCGTGATGGTGGGCCAGCTCCCTGGAGGACACCTCGACCGCCGCGGCGGTGCGGGCGGCCGTCCGGCCCCTGCCGCTCACCACGTTGATCACGGGGGTGCCCAGGTCGGCGGCCAGCCGGGCGTTGAACCCGAACTCCGTCGGCGCGCCCACGTCGGTGTAGTCGGTGCCGACCACCACGACCGCGTCGCAGCGCCGGGCCAGCGCGCGGAAGCGGGCCACGATGTCGCCGGCCGCCCGCTCGACGTCGGCGTGCACCTCGTCGTAGGTGACCCCGGCGCACGCCTCGTAGGGCAGGGCGAGCTGGAACCGGCTGCGGATGGTGTTGACCAGGCCGTCCTCGCGCCCGGCCCGTACCACGGGGCGGAACACGCCCACGCTGCCCACCTGCCGGGACAGCAGCTCGACCAGCCCCAGGGCGACGGTCCCCTTGTTGCTTCCCGCTTCGCCGGCGGCGACATACACAGCTCGCGTCATGCCACTCATTCTCGACGCCCTCGGCACGTCCGGAACGCCATCGGGCCCGATTCGGTGCCGTACGCCCCCGGAAGGAGGGACCAACGTCCCTGTCTTGGGGGAAGGCAGGTGGGTAGCGTCATCGTCATGGCCGCCTTGACCTGGTGCGCGGGCTCGCGATGAACCCGTGGACGCTCACGTACGAGGGCTTCGCCCCGGCCTCGGCCGGGCTGCGCGAGGCGCTGTGCACGCTCGGCAACGGCCGCTTCGCCACCCGCGGCGCCACGCCCGAGGGGCGGATCCGCACGCCCGGCACCTACCACGCGGGCTGCTACGACCGCCTGGCCTCGCAGGTGGGCGGCCGGACGGTCGTCAACGAGGACCTGGTCAACCTGCCCGACTGGCTGCCGCTCGACTTCGCCACGCCGGGCCAGGACTGGTTCGGCCCGGAGCTGGCCGACCTGCTCGGCTACACCCAGGAGCTCGACCTGCGCCACGGCGTGCTGCGGCGGGAGCTGCGCTGGCGCGACGCGCTGGGCCGGATCACCCGGGTGCGGCAGCGCCGCCTGGTCTCCATGGCCGACCCCGCCCTGGCCGCCCTGGAGACGACCTTCACCGCGGAGAACTGGTCGGGCCCGCTGCGCGTCCGCGCCGGGCTGGACGGACGCGTCACCAACAGCGGCGTCGAACGCTACCGCGACCTGCGCGGCGACCACCTGACGGAGCACGCCACGGGCCACCGCGACGGGCTGACCTGGCTGACCGCGACCACCCGCTCCTCCCGCGTCACCGTCGCGCTGGCCGCCCGCGCCGACGCCCCCTCCCCCGGCTCGCCCGCCATGGAGCCCGACCACGTCGCCAGTGAGCACGTGCTGACGCTCGCCGCGGGCACGCCGGTGACGTTCACGAAGGTCGTCGCCCTGCTGACCTCGCGCGATCCCGCCGTGCACGACCCGCTGTCGGCCGCCCTGCGCCGCGCGGCCACGGCCCCGGGCTTCGCCGAGCTGCTGGAGGCGCACGCCGCGGCCTGGGAGCGGCTGTGGGAGCGGGCCGAGCTGAACGTGGACGGGCCCGAGCTGTCGCAGATCGTCCACCTGCACATCTTCCACCTGCTCCAGACCCTGTCGCCGCACACCGCCGACCTCGACGCCGGGGTGCCCGCGCGCGGCCTGCACGGCGAGGCGTACCGGGGGCACGTGTTCTGGGACGAGCTGTTCGTCCTGCCCTGGCTCAACCTGCGTTTCCCCGAGATCTCCCGCGGCCTGCTGCGCTACCGGTGGCGCCGCCTGCCCGAGGCCCGCGCCGCGGCCCGGTCGGCCGGGTACGACGGCGCGATGTTCCCCTGGCAGAGCGGCAGCGACGGCCGCGAGGAGACCCAGACCTACCACCTCAACCCCGACTCGGGGCGCTGGCTGCCGGACGTCTCCCACCTGCAGCGCCACGTCGGCCTCGCCATCGCCTACAACGTGTGGCAGTACCGCCTGGCCACCGGCTCCATGCCATCGTGGTGCGCCGACCTGCTGATCGGCATCGCGCGGTTCTTCGCCTCGCTGGCCGTGCTCGACCCCGTCTCCGGCCGGTACGAGATCCGCGGCGTCATGGGCCCGGACGAGTACCACACCGCCTACCCCGGCGCCGCCGAACCGGGCCTGGCCAACAACGCCTACACCAACGTCATGACCGTATGGCTGCTGCGGCACGCCCTCCGGCTCGGCGCGGCCGGCGAGCGGGAGGCGGCGCGGTGGGAGGACATCACCCGCCGCATGCGGGTCGACTTCCACGACGGCGTCATCAGCCAGTTCACCGGCTACGCCGGGCTCGCCGAGCTCGACTGGGAGCGGTACGCGGGCGTCCGCCGCCTCGACCGCGCCCTGGAGGCCGACGGCGACGACGTGAACCGGTACAAGGCGTCCAAGCAGGCCGACACGCTGATGCTGTTCTACCTGCTGGGCGCGGACGAGCTGCTGGCGATCCTCGACCGGCTCGGCTACCCGGCCGACCCCGGCCTGATCCCGCGCACGACCGCCTACTACCTCGACCGCACCAGCCACGGCTCCACGCTGAGCGCGGTCGTGCACGCCTGGGTGTTGTCGCGCTGCGACCGGGCGCGCTCCTGGCAGTTCTTCGCCGAGGCGCTGGTCGGGGACGTGCACGACGTCCAGGGCGGCACCACCGCCGAGGGCGTGCACCTGGGCGCGATGGCCGGGACCGTGGACATGCTGCAACGCTGCTACCTGGGCCTGGAGCCGAGGCCCGAGGGCCTGCTCCTCGACCCTCTGCTGCCCGGACGGCTCGGCACGCTCTCGCTGCCGGTCCTGTTCCGCGGCCGCCGGATCACCATCGAGGCCGGCCACGACGGCACGCGGGTCGACGGCGTCCCCGTGCCGGGCGGTGCGGGCCTCGTCCTCACGGAGAAGGAGATGATCATGACGAACAGTGGCGACTTCGGACGCCGGGTGACCTACCACCGCGACCGGCTGGGCCTCACCGTCGACCAGCTGGCCGAGCGCGCCGACATGTCCCCCGGGTACGTCACGTACCTGGAGGGCCACCTCGGCATCCCCGACAGGAACACGGTGACCCGCCTGGCCACGGCCCTGGGGACGACCCCGCAGGACCTGCTGGGCGGTGGCCGCGACCGTCCGCCGGGCCCCGGCGCCGGCCCGGACGAGCCGGTGCTGGAGGTCCTCGACCCCGAGGAGTGCCTGCGCCTGGTCGCGCCGGGCGGGATCGGGCGGATCGCGTTCAACGGCTCGCACGGGCCCACGGTGCTGCCCGTCAACTACCGGCTGCACGAGGGCGCCGTGCTGTTCCGCACGTCCCGCGGCGGCCCCATGGACCAGGACCTGCGCACCGGCCTGGAGGGCGTGGACATCATGATCGGCTTCCAGGTGGACCGGATCGACGAGGTGCGCAAGGAGGGCTGGAGCGTCCTGATCCAGGGGCCCGCCCACCACGTGCCCGAGGACGAGGTCGCCAAGCTGGCCGACGCGGGCGTCACGCCCTGGGCGGGCGGGGAGCGTCAGCTCTACATCCGGGTCGTGCCGCACCAGGTCACGGGCCGCCGCATCCACGGCCTGTGAACCGGCCGCCGCCGTGGACCCGCGTCAGACGGGGGCGGCGGGCCGCAGCAGCGCCTGTTGCAGCGCCCTGCCCAGGTCGGCGTCGGTGATCATGCCGGTGACCAGGCCGCCCTCGACGACCACCGCCGACAGGCCGCCCACCCGGGACGGGTGTTCCAGCAGGGCGGCCGCGTCGTCGTCCGGCGACAGGACGCGCGGCGGCCGCTGGGCCGCCACCAGCGTCTCCACCCTGGTGTCCCCCCTGCGCTCGGCGGGCACGGCGAGCAGGGTCTCCAGCGAGACGCCCCCGAGCGGCGCCCCGTCGAACCCCACGACGGGGAAGACCGACTGGTGCGAGCCGAGCACCACCGTGTCGACCAGCCCCTGCACGGTCAGCCACGCGGGGGCCAGGTCCGGCGTGGCCGTCATGACGTCCCGCACCCGCACTCCCCCGAGGCCGCGCCGGGCCGCCCTGCTCATGATCTCGCCGCGGGCCGCGCCCGCGATGTACCAGCCGGTGATCACCACCCACATCCCGCCCAGCGGGTTCCACACCCAGATCACGACGAACCCGGTGAAGGTCAGCATGAGACCGATCGCGTAACCGGCCCGCGCGGCGCCGGCGTCGGCGCGGGCGCGGTCGCCGTGGCGGCTCCACATCAGGCCGTGCAGCACCCGGCCGCCGTCGAGGGGGCTGCCGGGCAGCAGGTTGAACACGCCCAGGACCAGGTTCATCATGGCCAGCCACGCCGCGGCGGCCCTGGGCACCCCCGGCGGCAGCACGGCCGTGACGGCGAGCGCGAGCCCGCCGAGCAGCAGGCTCGCGGCGGGGCCGGCGGCCGCCGTCACCACCTCGGTCCGGGGCGTCCTGGCCTCGTCGCGGAACTGCGTGACGCCGCCCAGCGCCCAGAGCGTGACGGACTCCACCTCCATGCCGCACCGCTTGGCCACCAGCGCGTGCGCCAGCTCGTGCGCGAGCAGGGAGGCCATGAGCAGCAGCCCCGTGAGCGCGCCGGCGACCCAGTACGCCGTCCTGCCCGCGCCCGGGGCGGCGACGGCCAGGACCCCGGAGCCCAGTCCCACCGCCACGAGCGTGACGATGGCCAACGCGGACCAGTGAGCGCCGACGGGGATGCCCGCCACCCGTCCGAAGCGCAGGTTTTGCCTCATGATTCCAGCTTGCATGCTTCTCGACCCTCCTGACCAGGGACGACCTCTAGGGGCGGACCACCGCGACGGCGCAGCGGGCGTGGTGCAGCACTCCCCTGCTGACCGAGCCGAGCACCAGCGAGCCGAACGCGCCCCGCCCGTGGGAGCCGACCACGATCAGGTCGCAGGGCGACCCGGTGAGCGCCTCGACCGGGTGCGCGCTCTGGACGTCCTCCACGACCGTCACCTCGGGACACCTCTCGCGCCATGCGGCCGTCCGGGCGCGGACCGCCTCGTGCTGGGCGGCGCGGACCTCGTCCAGGTCGTAGGCGATCTCGGGGGCGAAGGCATGCACGGGGATCTGCCAGGCGCGGATCAGCCTGAGCCGGGCGCCGCGCAGCCTGGCCTGCTCGAAGGCGTAGCCGATGGCCGGCTCGCAGACGTCGGAGTCGCCGATCCCGACGCCGATCTCGCCGACCGGCCCGCCGCCCTCGGCGCGCACCACCACCACGGGACAGGCGGCGTGCCCGGCCACGTGCATGGTCACCGACCCCAGCAGCGCGCCGGCGAACCCGCCCAGCCCCCGGTTGCCGATGACCACCTCGTCCGCCTGCCGCGCCTGGTCCAGCAGGACGGCCGCGGGCGTCCCCTCGACGACCTCGGCGTGCAGCCGCACCGACGGCTGCCGGGCGCGCGCGGCGGTCTCGGCCGCCTCCAGCACCTTGGCCGCCGCCATCAGCAGGTAGTTGCCCTGGCCGTAGTCGGGGAACCTGGTGACGGCGTACGGCTGCCGGTCCAGGGCGTGCACGATCCGCAGCTGCGCGCCCGTGCGCGCGGCGTCGTCGGCGGCCCATCCGACCGCCGCGGCGCCCGGGGCCGAGCCGTCGGTCCCCACCACGATCACACCGGCCATGACGCCCCCTCCTCCTCCGGAGCCGGCCCGCCGCCGGTCCCGTCATCCCTTCTCCGCGCGCGGCCGTACCACCGCCACGGGGCAGGCCGCGTGGTGCAGCACGCCGTGGCTCACCGAGCCGAGCACCGCGGAGGAGAAGCCGCCCCGCCCGCGCGAGCCGACCACGACCAGGTCCGCGGCGGCGGCCGCCTCGGTGAGCGCGGCCACGGGGTGCCCGCGCACCTGCTCGTCGGTGATCACGACGTCGGGGTTCTCGCTCCGGCACGGGTTCACCCGCGCCTGGGCCGCCCTGGCCTCCTCCTCGAAGGAGTCGGCCAGCAGGTGGCTGTAGGCCGCCCAGTACGGCGAGACCGCCGGCGCCTCCCAGGCGTAGACCACGTGCAGGCGGGCGCGGCGCGCGCGGGCCTGCTCGACGGCGTAGGCCATGGCCTCCCGCGACGCCGCCGAGCCGTCGTCGCCGGCCACCACCAGGTCGTGCCGGACGGCGACCACCCCGCGGACGACCACGACGGTCCCCGCGGCGTGCCCGGCCACCGCCCTGCCCACCGACCCCAGCACCATGCCGGCGAAGCCGCCCATGCCCCGGCTGCCCAGCACCAGGCTGTCGGCCGCGGCCGATTCGACGATCAGCGCGTCGATCACGTTGCCCGCCAGCATCTCGGCGGTGACCTCGACGCCCCCGCCGATCGCGCGGGCCCTGCCGGCCGCCGCCTCCAGCGCGCCCATGCAGTACCGGGCGCCGTCCACGCCGAGCACCCACTGCTCGCACACGTGCACGAGCCGGAGCGGCAGCCCTCTGCGCTGCGCGTCGCCGGCGGCCCATTCCACCGCGGCGGTCGATGACGCGGAGCCGTCCACCGCGGCCACGATCGGTCCGCGCATCCTGCCTCCTTCGCGCCTTCGACGTCCCCATACCCGCCATAACGGATATAAGGGGCGTAAACACACCAAAAATCGCCGCTGTCCCCTCCAACTTCGGGCCGCGGCACGCGACGGGCAAGCAGGCCAGACCAAGAGTTTCCCCGCCTGTGGGGCTCGGCCCGCCGGTCCCGGGAAGGCTCATCCGCGCAGGTAACCGGACAGATTCCGCTCCCGGAGGCGGCAGTGATCGACGCACACGCCGGCCGGCCCGTGCTCGTGGGGTACGACGACTCGACCGAGAGCCGCCACGCGCTGCACTGGGCGGTCGCCGACGCGCGCCTGCGCGGGCTGCCCGTCCTGGTCTGCCACGCCCTGCACTGGCCCTACGCGCCCAGGCCCGTCGCCCAGGAGATCATGCGGCACGTCGAGCCGGTGGCGCTCGGCGTCGTGGACGAGGGCGTCCGGCGGGCCAGGGAACTGGCGCCGGAGCTGGACGTCCAGCCGCTCCTGGGCCGGGGCACCCCGTCGGCGGTGCTGCTGGAGGCCGCGCGCGAGGCGGAGCTGACGGTGCTCGGCTCCCGCGGGCAGGGCGGGTTCGAGGGCCTTCAGGTGGGGTCGGCCGCCGTCCAGGTGCCCGCGCACAGCGTCACGCCGGTCGTGGTCGTCCGGCCGCCGCTCCAGCCGCCCGCCCGCCAGGACGTCAGGATCGTGGCCGGGCTGGACGGCTCACCCGCCAGCCTGGCCGCCTTCGACCTCGCCCTGGACGAGGCCGCCCTGCGCGAGGGCACCGTGACGGCCCTGTGCTGCTGGGCCGACTGCGGGTCGTCGTCCTGGCAGGAGCCGCTGCCCTTCGTGGACTCGCACGCGCTGCGCCAAGGCGCGGAGAACCGCTTCCGCGAGGTCGTCGCCCACCTGGCCCGCAGACGCCCCGAGGTGACGGTGGTCACCGAGTTCCTGACCGAACGCCCCCAGCGCGTGCTGATCGAGGCCTCCAAGGACGCCACGCTCCTCGTGCTCGGCAACCGGGGGAACGAGGCCCCTCCCTGCCTGCTGCTCGGAGCCGTGACGCAGGCCGCCCTGCTGGAGTCCCGGTGCCCGGTCGCGGTGACGCCCGCGGCCGTGCTGAGCCCGCGGATGCCGCCCGCGTCCCGGTGACGCGGGGAGCTCAGGGGCGGTCGCCCGGCACCACCGCAACCGGACAGGGCGCGTGCTGCGGAAGGGAGCTCGCGGTGCCGAGATGCGCGGCGCGCGGCCGGCCGACCACGACCAGGGTCGCCCGCTCGTGCGGCTCGCCCTGCTCCACGTGGACCTCCGGCCGGCGGGCCGCCCACTCCCCCAGGTCGGCCGAGGCCGCGAGCGGCAGCCCGCGCATGGCCGCCTCGGCGAAGGCGAACTCGACGACCGCCGCGTCCGGCTCCCGCTCGGCCAGGACGACCGGGCCTGGACGGGTGGCCTTGGGCAGCGGCCCCGGCCCGCGTACGACGATCACCGGGCACTCGGCGTGCGCGGCGGCGTACCCGGCCACCGAGCCGACCACCACCCTGGGCAGCGCGCTCAGCCCGCGCGAGCCGACCACGACGAGCGTGGCGTCGGCCGACAGCTCCACCAGCCGCTGGGCGGCCGGGCCCTCGTACAGGTCGGTCTCCACGCGGACGCCCGAGCTGGTGGAGCGGGCGCACTCGGCCCCGTGCCACAGGACGTGCTCGGCCGCCTTGCGCAGATGGGCCTTGGCCTCCTCCTCCGCCTCGCCGTACGGCCATTGCCAGGCGTGGACGACGGTCAGCGGCAGGTTCCTGAGCTCGGCCTCGTCCAGCGCCCAGTCCAGGGCCTGGACGGAGAAGTCCGAGCCGTCGTAGCCGAGCACGATGCGATCCATGTCCGTGATCCCTTCAGACGTCGCTGGGATTCAGCCTCGGTCCCGCGAGGCCGGCCGCCCGTGGTGGAGCGGCCCTTCTTGACGGGACCTTGGCCCGCCTTTTCCGGCCGCGCGGGGCCGGCGCGCTTCGCGGGTCACCACGTCCAGTCGCGGACGGCGGGGGCGTCCTCGCCGTGCTCGCGGGTGTACGCGCGGGCCGCCAGCCGGGCGTCGGCCATGCGCTGGCGCAGGTGCGCCTGGGTGGCGCCCAGGCCGGGCACCCGGTCGATGACGTCCATGACCAGGTGGTAGCGGTCGATGTCGTTGAGCATGGCCATGTCGAACGGCGTGGTCGTGGTGCCCTCCTCCTTGTAGCCGCGCACGTGGATGTTGGGGTGGCCGGTGCGGCGGTAGGTGAGGCGGTGGATCAGCGAGGGGTAGCCGTGGAAGTTGAACACGACCGGCCTGCCGGTGGTGAACAGGGCGTCGAACTCGGCGTCCGGCAGGCCGTGCGGGTGCTCCGACGGCGGCTGCAGCCGCATCAGGTCCACCACGTTGACGACGCGCACCTTCAGCTCGGGCAGGTGCTCGCGCAGGATGGCCGCGGCGGCCAGCGTCTCCAGGGTGGGCACGTCGCCCGCGCAGGCCAGCACGACGTCCGGCTCGGCCCCCTCGTCCGAGGACGCCCAGGGCAGGACGCCCAGGCCGCGGGTGCAGTGGGCGACGGCCTCCTCCATGGTGAACAGGTCCAGCACCGGCTGCTTGCCCGCCACGATCACGTTGACGTAGTCGCGCGAGCGCAGGCAGTGGTCGGCCACCGAGAGCAGGGTGTTGGCGTCCGGCGGCAGGTAGACCCGCACGACCTCGGCCTTCTTGTTGACCACGACGTCGAGGAAGCCGGGGTCCTGGTGGCTGAAGCCGTTGTGGTCCTGCCGCCACACGTGCGACGACAGCAGGTAGTTGAGCGAGGCGACGGGCCGCCGCCACGGGATCCTCTTCGCCGACTGCAGCCATTTGGCGTGCTGGTTGAACATCGCGTCGATGATGTGGATGAACGCCTCGTAGCAGTTGAACAGGCCGTGCCGGCCGGTCAGCAGGTAGCCCTCCAGCCAGCCCTGGCACAGGTGCTCGCTCAGCACCTCCATCACCCGGCCGCCCGGCGCCAGGTTCTCGTCCGTGGGCTCGACCTCGGCGTTCCAGGCCCGCGTGGTCGTCTCGAAGACGGCCTGCAGCCGGTTGGAGGCGGTCTCGTCCGGGCCCATCAGCCGGAAGTCGTGCGGATTGGCGGCGATCACGTCCCGCAGGAAGGCGCCCAGCACCCGGGTCGGCTCGGTCGACTGCGCCGCGGGTGACTTGACCTCCACCGCGTGGTCGCGGAAGTCGGGCAGCGCCAGCGGGCGCAGCAGCTCGCCGCCGTTGGCGTGCGGGCTCGCGCTCATCCGCAGCGGCCCCTCGGGGACCGTCCCCAGCAGGACGGGCGCCGGGCGGCCCTCGGCGTCGAACAGCTCCTGCGGCCGGTACGAGCGCATCCACTCCTCCAGCATCGCCAGGTGCGCCGGGTTGTCCCGGACGCCCGACAGCGGCACCTGGTGGGCCCGCCAGGTGCCCTCGACCGGCTTGCCGTCCACCTCGCGCGGGCCGGTCCAGCCCTTCGGCGTGCGCAGCACGATCATGGGGAGGCGTTCCAGGCGGCCCTCCTTGTAGGCGGCGATCTCGTCGAAGACGGTGTCGAGCGTGCGCGCCATCTCCTCGTGGTCGGGGCCGACGAGGTGGGGGCGGTAGCCGTAGCCCTCCATGAGCTTGACCAGCTCGTCCTGCGGGATGCGGGCCAGGACGGTCGGGTTGGCGATCTTGTAGCCGTTCAGGTGCAGGATCGGCAGCACGACGCCGTCGCGGTAGGGGTCCAGCAGCTTGTTGGAGTGCCAGCTCGCGGCCAGCGGGCCGGTCTCGGCCTCGCCGTCGCCGATGACGCAGGCGACCACCAGGCGCGGGTTGTCGAAGGCCGCGCCGAACGCGTGCGCGAGGGAGTAGCCCAGCTCGCCGCCCTCGTGGATGGAGCCGGGGGTCTCGGGCGCGACGTGGCTGGGGATGCCGCCGGGGAAGGAGAACTGGCGGAACAGCCGCCGCA
The DNA here is from genome assembly GCF_044465525.1 of Nonomuraea sp. NPDC049646. Lineage (NCBI taxonomy): Bacteria > Bacillati > Actinomycetota > Actinomycetes > Streptosporangiales > Streptosporangiaceae > Nonomuraea > Nonomuraea sp. NPDC049646. Next base: position 610,492 of record NZ_JBITLU010000001.1, read on the forward strand.
TCCCGGCGGCGTCCTGGGAGACCTCGGGGTACTTCTCCGAGTACGAGCCCTCCAGCCAGGCGTGCGCGACGGCGGCGGGCCCGCCGTGGCCGGGACCGGCGATGTAGATCATGTCCTGCCGGCGTTCGGCGATGATCCGGTTGAGGTGGGCGAAGCAGAAGTTCAGCCCGGGGGTGGTGCCCCAGTGACCGAGCAGCCGCGGCTTGACGTGCTCCGGGCGCAGCGGTTCGGTCAGCAGCGGGTTGTCCAGCAGGTAGATCTGCCCGACGGACAGGTAGTTCGCCGCGCGCCAGTAGGCATCGATGTGCTGCATCGTCGTCATGATGACGATGATTTCCCGAAGCGTTCCCGCGCCCTAGGGACCTTGGTCCCCTTCTCGGGGGGCGGAGGGCGGACGTCCGGCGGCGAGGGCGGCGGCCACCGTGCTGAACCGGTGGGCCCTGCGGTGCGTCGGGTGGGCGGCGGTGCGCCCGCCGCCGGCCAGGGTCTCCGGGGCGGCCCGGTAGAAACGGCGCTTGGCCAGCTCGACGAGGGCCAGGTAGGCGACCACCATCAGGCCCAGCACTGCGAAGAACGGGCCGGGCAGCGGCTGGAAGCCCAGTGCGCCGGCGAGCGGGGTGACCGGGATGACCGCGCCGAGCGCCACGACGCTCAGGGCGGCGACCGCCAGGGGCAGGCTCGGACGGCTGCGGAAGAACGGCACCCGCCTGGTCCTGATCGCGAAGACCACCAGCACCTGGGTGGCCAGGGACTCGACGAACCAGCCGGTGCGGAACAGCGGCGGCCCGGCGTGCAGGACGCCGAGCATGACGGCGAAGGTGGCGAAGTCGAACAGCGAGCTGACCGGCCCGAAGAACAGCATGAACCGCCGGATCGACGACACGTCCCACCGGGACGGGCGCCGAAGCTGCTCGGGATCGACGTTGTCGGTGGGGATGGCGAGCTGGCTGGAGTCGTAGAGCAGGTTGTTGAGCAGGATCTGGGACGGCAGCATCGGCAGGAACGGCAGGAACGCCGAGGCCGCGGCGGCGGAGAACATGTTGCCGAAGTTGCTGGACGTCCCCATCAGGACGTACTTCATGGTGTTGGCGAAGATCTGCCGGCCCTGGATGACGCCGTCGGCCAGGATGGCGAGGTCCTTCTCCAGCAGCAGCACGTCGGCGGCGTCCTTGGCGACGTCGGTGGCCGCGTCCACGGAGATGCCCACGTCGGCGGCGTGCAGCGCGAGCGCGTCGTTGACGCCGTCGCCGAGGAAGGCCACGTCCAGGCCGTTGCGCCGCTGGGCCCGCACGATGCGCGCCTTGTGCTCGGGGCTGACCCGGGCGAACACCACGGCCTGGTCGATGAGCGCGCCCAGCCGGGCGTCGTCGGCGGCCTCGACGTCCTGGCCGGTCAGCACCCGTCCGCCGGGCAGGCCGAGGTCGGCGCAGAGCTTGGCCGCGACCGCCGGGTTGTCCCCGGTGAGCACCTTGACGGTGATGCCGAGGCCGGCCAGGCGGCCCAGCGCCTGCCGGGCGCCGGCCTTGGGCGGGTCGAGGAAGACCAGCAGGCCGCGGAAGGTGAGGTCGTGCTCGTCGGCCTGGCTGAGGGTGGTCCGGCGGGCGGCGTCGCCGGTCAGCCGCCGGGTGGCCACCGCCACCACGCGGTTGCCGGCGGCGAACTCGGCCTCCAGCACGGCCGTGGCCCGGTCGGCGACCGGGGTGCAGCGCGCCAGCACGGCCTCGGGAGCGCCCTTGGTGACGATCATCCGGCCGTCGCCGTCCTCGACCAGGACCGAGGCGGTCCTGCGCTCGTGGTCGAAGGGCACGACGGCCAGCCGCCGGCCGGGCGGCCCCGGCCGGAGCGCGGCGGCGGCGGGCGCGTCCCACAGGGCGACGTCCAGGGGGTTGCCGCTCGCCGACCGGCCCGGCTCCCCGTCCTGGCCGCTGACGACGGCCTCGTTGCACAGCAGGCCCAGCTCCAGGACGCGGTCGTCGGGGCCGCCGTCCGGCCCGAGCGCGCGCGTGAAGCTGATCCGCCCCTCGGTCAGCGTTCCGGTCTTGTCGGTGAACAGCACGTCGATGTCGCCCAGGTCCTCGATGCAGACCAGCCGCTTGACCAGCACCCGGTGCCGGGCCAGCCGGTGGGTGCCGGCGGCCAGGCTGGTCGAGACCACGGCCGGCAGGAGCTGCGGGGAGATGCCGACGGCGATGGCGAGCGAGAACAGCAGCGCGTCCAGCACCGGGCGGTGCAGCACGAGGTTGACGACGAAGATCCCGGCGGTGAGCGCGGCGGCGACGCGCACCAGCAGCATGGAGAACCGGCGCAGCCCGATCTGGAACTCCGTGTCCGGATGGCGGTCGCCGAGCCGGAGCGCGATGCGCCCGAACTCGGTCCGTCCGGCGGTGGCCACCACCACGCCGGCGCCGGACCCGGCGTGCACGACGGTGCCCATCAGCGCGCAACTGGCCAGCTCGGCCAGCGCGCGGTCCGGCCCGACGGGCTCGACGGCCTTGGCCACGGGCAGCGACTCGCCGGTCAGCACCGACTCCTCGCACTCCAGCCCCGCCGACGACACCAGCCGCAGATCGGCCGGGACGATGTCGCCCAGCCGCAGCGTGACGACGTCGCCCGGGACCAGCGCGACCACGTCCACCAGCCGGGGAGCGCCGTCCCGCAGGGCCAGGCAGCGGTGCCGGATCTGGGAGTGCAGCGCCTCGGCGGCCTTCTCCGCCCGGTACTCGTTGAAGAAGCCCAGCCCGACCGAGACCGTCAGGATGACGCCGATGATGATCGCGTCCGTCGGCTCGCCGAGGAAGAACGACGCGGCGGCGGTGACCGCCAGCAGGATCAGCAGGGGCGAGCGGAGCTGGCGGCCCAGCACCGCGAGGCGCCGGGCCCGGTGGGTGCGCAGGGAGTTGGGGCCCACGGCGGCCAGGCGGCGCTCCGCCTCGGCCTGGGTCAGGCCGCCGTCCGTGCCGCCCAGCCGGGCCATGACGTCGTCGACCGGCAGCGCGGCCGCGACCGCGACGTCCAGCGCGCCCTGTCCGGTCATGTCACCGTCCGAGTCATCCCGCGTCCCGGCCTTCCGCTCGGCCTCCTCCTGGTTCTGGTAACCGGCCCGCCGCCAAGACAAAGGCAAAGGCGCTCCACGCCCGTCCCAACGCCCGTCCCGACGCCCGTCCCGAGGCCCGTGCCGACGCGGCGACGTGCCGTCAGTCCTGGGGCCGGACCACCGCCACCGGGCAGCGGGCGTGGTGCAGCACGCCGCGGCTGACCGACCCGAGCAGCGCCGACCCCAGCCCGCCGCGCCCGTGCGACCCCACCACCAGCAGGTCGGCGTGGTCGGAGGCCGCGGTGAGCGCGTCCACGGGGTGCGCCGACGGCGTCTCCCGCACGACGACGACCTCGGGGTAGTCGGCGGCGAACACCTTCACCAGGTCGTCCACGACCTGCTGCTGCGCCGCGCGGACCTCGTCCATGGCGTAGGCGGCCTCCGGCGCGAACGCGTGCACGGGCAGTTGCCAGGCGTGCAGCACCCGCAGCGTGGCGGCCCGCAGCCGGGCCTGCTCGAAGGCGTAGGCGAGGGCGGGCTCGCACTCCGGCGAGTCGTCCACCCCGGCCACCACCTCGCCGCGCACCTGCTGCCGGTCGCCGCGCACCACCACGACGGGGCAGCGGGCGTGCCCGGCGACGTGCGTGCCGACCGAGCCCAGCAGCGCGCCGGCGAACCCGCCGAGGCCGCGGCTGCCGAGCACGATCTCGGCGGCCTCCTTCTCCTGCCCGCGCAGCACGACCGCCGGCAGCCCTTCGACGTCCTGCGTCGTGACCTCGACGGACGGCTGCCGTTCCCGGGCCAGCGCCTCGGCCTCCCGCAGGATGCGCTCGCCCTCGTCCGCGAGCAGGTCGGGCACCCAGCCGGGGGAGAACCGGTGGATCTGGTACGGCGTGCGGTCCACGGCGTGCACGATCCGCAGCGGCAGCCGCATGCGGAAGGCGTCGTCGGCGGCCCATGCGACGGCGGCGCGCGAGGCCACCGAGCCGTCGGCTCCAGCAACGATCATGATGTTCCCTCCTTCGTCACCTTCCATGAGACCCGGCCTCCCGCCGTCCCCCGAAGAGCCGAAGGTCGGCCGGGCCAGGGCCGAAGGACCTTCCCCGATGCCGTCCCGCGAAGGCCGGCGGCCTGGACGGCGTCCCGCCGTCCGTCGCCGTGGCCTGCACCACGACCACGGGGCACGGCGGCCGGCGCAGGCACGACAGCAGCACCGCGCCGAGCCGCGCGTCCTCGGCGGGCCGCGCGGCGGAGCCGAGGACCAGCAGGCCGGCCCCGCGCGCGTGGTCGGCGAGCGCCGTCTCGGGGCGGCCCCGCACGAGCCGCGCCTCGACGGCGACACCGGGGAACCGGTCCATGACCAGGGCGGCCGCCTGATCGAGCACGGCGCTCGCGCGCGCCTCCTCGAACCCGGCGGGCCTGGACGGGCAGGGCGCGTACGGCGCCCTGTGCTCGTTCGCGGGCTCCCAGGCGTGCACCACGACCAGCCGCGCCCCGCGGCGGCCCGCCTCGTCGGCGGCCCACAGCAGCGCGGCCGCGCAGTCCTCCGTGCCGTCGGTCCCGGCCACGATCAGGCGAATGCTCATACCTCCACGTTCCGCCCACGAGCCCGGGGCGGAACAGTGCCGAAGGCCCTGCTTCCGGTGACTTTCGACCCTGCCGCCGTCCGGCCGGTCCCCCGAGGCTGGGGGAGCTGGACGACCTGCACGTTTACCGCCCTGAGCAGGGCGAAGACTAGATCCTGAAGACACCTCGCAGCGACTCCGCCGGCCCGAGGGCCAGGGCGGGCAGGAAGGACACCCGTGACGCCCTCGTCCTCTGGCCTGTCGTCGGCGGAGGCAGCCGTACGCCTGGAACGCGACGGCCCCAACCTGCTCCCGCGCAAACCGCCCACCCCGCTGTGGCGGCGCGTCGTCACCCAGCTCCGCGATCCGCTGATCATCGTGCTGCTGATCGCGGCGGCGCTGACCGTCGGCACCGGCGACTGGACGGACGCCGCGGTGATCGCGCTGGTCATCGTGGTCAACACGGCCGTCGGCGTGACGCAGGAGGTGCGCGCCGACCGCGCCATCACGGCCCTGGCCGAGCTGGCCACCCCGGAGGCCCGCGTGGTGCGCGACGGCCACCAGCGGCAGATCCCCGCGGGTGACGTCGTGGCCGGAGATCTGCTGGTGCTCGCCGAGGGCGACATCGTCCCGGCCGACGCCGAGGTGGTGGAGTCGGCGGCGCTGCTGGTCGACGAGTCGGCCCTGACGGGCGAGTCGGTCCCGGTGGACAAGGACGCGGGCGCGACGGTCTCCTCGGGCACCGTCGTGGCGCGCGGCAGGGGCCGGGCGGTGGTCACCGCGATCGGCGCGGCGAGCGCGAGCGGGCGCATCGCCGCGCTCATGGTCAAGGGCGCCGGCCTCACCCCGTTGCAGCGCCGCCTGGTCGGGGTCGGACGGCTGCTGGCCGGCGTCGCGGTGGTGCTGTCGGCGCTGGTGCTGGCCCTGGGCCTGGTCCGCGGCCAGCCGGTCGAGCTGATGGTGGTGACCGCGATCAGCCTGGTGGTCGCCGCCGTGCCCGAGTCGCTGCCCGCGGTCGTGACCCTGAGCCTGGCCCTGGGCGCCCGCCGGATGGCGGCCCGCGACGCGCTCGTCCGCAACCTGCCCGCCGTGGAGACGCTGGGCTCGGTGACCGTGCTCGCCACCGACAAGACGGGCACCCTCACCGAGGGCCGCATGGTCGCCCGGCACCTGTGGACCCCGGCCGCCGAGGCCCCGGTCACCGGCTCCGGCTACGCCCCCGACGGCGGGCTCGCCGCCGGTCAGGACCCGGACGAGTTCGCCGCGCTGCTGACCGCCGCCGCGTTGTGCAACGACGCCCGCCTGCGCCCGCCCCAGGAGAGCGGGGAGGAATGGACCGCGCTGGGCGACCCCACCGAGGCCGCGCTGCTGGCCGCCGCCGCCCGGCTCGGCCTCGACCGCGCGGCCCTCCAGGAGCGGTTCCCCAGGGTCGCCGAGCTGCCCTTCGACAGCGACCGCAAGCGGATGAGCACGGTGCACCTGCTGCCCGGCGGCGGCGCCCGGCTGATCTGCAAGGGCGCCCCGGAGGCGCTGCTGCGCCCGGACGTGCTGACCGGCGACCCGGAGCTGTCGGCCCGCGCCGCCGAACGCGCCGACCGGTTCGCCCGGGACGGCTACCGCGTGCTGGCGGTCGCCGCCGCCGACCTCGACGCCGTCCCGCATCCCGTGCGGGAGGAGGGGCTGAGGCTGATCGGGCTCGTCGCGATCCTCGACCCGCCGCGTGCGGCGGCGGCCGCGGCCGTGGCCGACTGCGCGCGGGCCGGGATCAGGACGGTCCTCATCACCGGCGACCATCCGGGCACCGCCCGCGCGGTCGCCGCCGACCTGGGCATCATCGGCGATGCCGACCGCGTCCTAGACCGCGTCCTCGACCGGGTCGTCGACTGCCGGGAGCCCGGCGCGCTCGCCGCGGGCCCGGCCGGCGTCTACGCGCGGGCCACCCCCGAGCAGAAGCTCGACATCATCGAGGGCCTGCGCGGCCGGGGCGAGGTCCTGGCGATGACCGGCGACGGCGTCAACGACGGCCCGGCGCTGCGCCGCGCCGACATCGGGGTGGCCATGGGCAGGCGCGGCACGGAGGTCGCCCGGCAGGCCGCCGACCTCGTGCTCGCCGACGACAACCTGGACACCGTCGTGGCGGCCGTCGAGGAGGGCCGCCGGGTCTACGCCAACATCCGCCGTTTCCTGGTCTACGGCCTGTCGGGCGGCGCGGCGGAGATCGCGGTGATGCTGCTGGGCCCGTTCGTGGGGCTGCCGCTGCCGCTGCTGCCCGCGCAGATCCTGTGGATCAACCTGCTCACCCACGGCCTGCCGGGCGTGGCGCTGGGCGGTGAGCCGACGGTGCCGGGAACCATGTCGCAGCCGCCGCGTCCGCCGGGTCAGAGCATCATGGGGGCGGGCCTGTGGCAGCGGGTCGTCCGCATCGCCGTGGTGCTCACCGCCGTCACGCTGGGCGTCGCCGTCTGGGGCTCGATGACCGGGCGGCCCTGGCAGAGCATGGCCTTCTTCGCCCTCGGCGCCACCCAGCTCGGCGTGGCGCTGGGCACCCGGACCCGCCCCGGCACCCTGGCCAACCCGATGCTGCTGTTCGCCGTGGGCGGCGCGTTCGTCCTGCAACTGGCCGGGGTCTACCTGCCGCCGCTGCGCGAGCTGCTCGGCACCCGGCCGCTCGCGCCGGGAGACCTGCTGGTCGTCGTCGCGCTGTCCACGCTCGGCTACGCCGCCGCCCGCCTGGACCGGATCCTGCACCCGTCCCCCACGCCCGAGCGGCACTGAAACGGCGCCCGGCGGGAACCGCCGGGCGCCGCTCTCCGGCGGGCCGTCAGGACGCGGGCACCGGGAAGGACGCCGCCAGGCTCTCGCCCCACTGCCTGGCCCGCTCCAGCTCGCCCGGCACCAGCGGCCCCTGCGTGCCGGTCACGTAGAAGCTGCACGGCGGCACGGCGAGCCGGACGCCGAGGCGGCGCAGCCGCTTGGCGACCGCCCGCCCCGCCGAGCCGGGCAGGCGGGGCCTGGCCACGCGGGTGTCGAACGCCGCCGAGCAGAGCCCGGCCGACGACGTGCTCAGCGTGGCCAGCCACTCGCGCACGCCCCTGCCGCGCGACACCAGCGGTCCGGCGGCCTGCTGGGCGGCCGACTCGCGGGTGGCGGCCCGGCTCATGGAGAAGGCGTGCGTCGGGCCGCCCACCACCAGCAGGGTGACCTCGTCCCCCACGTGCGCGGGGGCCGTGCCGACCTCGGCCACCTCGGCCCGCATCCGGGTGGCCAGCCCCTCCGCCACGGCCTGGGCGATCCGCTCGGTGTTGCCGTACATGGACTCGTAGACGACCAGGGCCTTCATCTCACGCCTCCCGCCGTCCCGGGCAGGATGGGTTCGAGGTGGAACATCCCGGTCACCACCTCGCTCGGCTCGGGGCGCGGCTCGATCCGGCCGGCGACCGCCGACAGGACGTCCCGGGCGGTGATCAGGCCCACCAGGCCGTCGCCGGACAGCACGGGCACGGCGTCCACGTCGGCGTCCAGCATGGCGGCGGCCACCCGGCTCAGCGGGGTGCCCGGCCCCACCCGGGGGGTGCGCGCGCCGCCGAGCAGGTCGCGCACCTCGCGGCCGGCCTGCTCCTGCGGCCCGCCGGACCAGGACGCGGCCAGGCACTCCCGCGTCAGGATGCCCAGCAGGCGCCCTCCGTCCATGACCGGCAGGTGGTGCACGCCGGCCCGGCGCATCAGCTCCCACGCCATCAGCGGCGACTCCTCGGCCTTGACGGCCACCAGGACGCGGCTCATCACCTGCCCGGCGGTCGGCGTTCCGTTCATGACCCCTCCTCCTCGCCCGGCCGGACCACGGCGACCGGGCAGGTCACGTGGTGCAGCACGCCGTGGCTGACCGAGCCGAGCACCGCGGAGGCGAACCCGCCCCGGCCGCGCGAGCCCACCACGACCAGGTCGGCCGAGCCGGCCACCTGCGTCAGGGCGGTGACCGGGTGGGCGCACGGCTGCTCGTCGGTGATGACCAGGTCCGGGTTGGCCTCCCGCCAGGGCACGACCCGCTCGCGCGCCGCGCCGGTCTCCTCGCGCATCAGGTCCTGGATCAGGCTGTTGTAGGTGACCGCGTACGGGGAGAAGACGGGCATCTGCCAGGCCGAGACGACGTGCAGCCGCGCCCCGCGGGCCCTGGCCTGCTCGACGGCGTACTCCATGGCCGCGTGCGCGTCCTGCGAACCGTCGTAGCCCACCACCACCCTGCCGTGCTCGGTGGCGGGGGCGGGGGCGCGGACGACCACGACCGGCCCCGACGCGTGCCCGGCGACCGCCAGGCTCACCGAGCCGACCGTCATCCCGGCGAACCCGCCGAGCCCCCGGCTGCCCAGCACCACACCGGCGGCCGTCGCAGACTCGCGGATCAGCTCCCCGGCCACGTTCCCGGACAGCAGCTCCGTCGTCACCTTGACGTCGCCGGCCAGCGCGCGGGCCCGGTCGGCGGCCTCCTCCAGCAGGCGGGCGCAGTGCCCGGGGTCCGCCTCGTGCAGCCACTGCGGCCCGACGTGCACGAGACGCAGGTCCAGGCCCCGCCGCCGCGCGTCGGCGGCCGCCCATTCCACCGCTCCGGTCGCCGGGACGGACCCGTCCACGCCGACGACGATGTGAGTGCTCATCGCGCATCTCCTTCACCGGTCGAAGCTCTCACCCTCAGGCTCCTACGGGCGTCGGCGCGGCGCCGGAGGAGGAAGTCCCGCCCGGCAGGGCCGTTGGTCCTCATCGGCGTCGCGGGGAGAAGATCTGGCACGATCCGGTCACGCCACCGGCCCACCCTCCCCACGCTCTGTAGTGTCGATGAGCGCCCCCTCCTCGCGCAGTAGCCCGCTCAACGTGAGGACGTCCTCATGACCGACGAAGCGGTTCCCCCCGTCGCAGCGCCCGCCCGCACCGGCGACCTGCTGGAGAAACCCCAGCTGGCGGAGATGTTCGCGCTGGCCAAGAAGCTGGACGGCACCTGGCCGGTCTTCGCCCGGAGCCTGGATCCCGCCGACGACCCGGCGTCCCTGCGCGGCCGCTACCGGGCGGTGGCCGCCTCCACCGCCCGCTGGTCGGTGCGGCGCAAGCACGTCGAGGACTGCGTGAGCGCCTGGGTCCTGCTGCCCATGCTCGGCGCGGCCGTCGTCTTCGTGGTCTCGGTGTTCTCCGTCACCTCCGTGCAGAAGATCTTCCTGGCGGTCGCGGGTCTCACGGTCTTCATCTGGGTCTCCGTCTGGATCGAGAACCGGCGGCACCGCCCGCTCTTCCGCTACCTCCTCGACCCGCTGATCACCATGCTGGGAATCGGCTGCCTCCCGGCCGTCCTGTTCCTCGGCCGCGCCACCGGCCCGGCGTGGGCGGTCGACCTGGCGAGCCGGGGATGGATGCCGATCCCCCAGAGCATCGGCACCGTGTGCTGCGCCCTGGTCATCGGGATGATCCCGGTCAAGGTGGTGATGTGGCAGTGGGACCGCGAGTCCCGCGCCTCGCCCACCGAGCCGCTCTTCGAGCAGCTGGCGGCCATCCTGGCCCGCGCCGAGCCCGACCGCCGCGGGCAGCTCCCGCCGGGGACGCGCAGGGAGATCCTCGCCCTCCTGGGCCAGGTCTCCTTCCTGCTGCGGGTCGGCATCCCGACCGCCGCCCGGGGCGGGACGCCGCTGACCAGGGCCGTGGTCCGCGCCCGCGCGGTCGAGGCGTCCAGGGCCGTCATCGACCTCCAGCTGGGGGTGGCGCTGCCGTCCCCGACCGCCTACCACGACCTCCGCGCCCGTGTCGCCGCTCTGACCCGCACCGTCATCACGGGCGAGTACGACCGGCTCCCCACCCGCGACACCACCCCCGAGGCCACCCGCCGGACGTGGCACGCCCGCGTCCTGGAGACCGTGCGCACGCTGGTGATCGCCCTGCTCCCGGCCGCCGGCCTGGTGGCCGCCGACCGGCTGGGCCTCAGGCTTCCTGCCCCCTTCGACGACGGCGCCATGATCGCCGTCGTGGCCTGGGCCGTCGTGCTCCTGGGGCTGCTCGACCCGAACTTCTCCGCCCACCTGGCCGCCGCCCGTGACCTGACCACGCTTCCCGCCTTCAACCGGAGCACCGACAAGGGCGCGTAGCGCGGCCCGGTCAGCGCGGCCCGGTCAGCGCGACGTCAGCCGCGCGAACGTCTGGTGGGCGATCTCCCACTCCTCGTCGGTGGGGATGACGAGGACGGGCACCTCGGCGCCGGGGACGGACACCGGGCGCTCGCCGGACGCCCGCGCGGCGTTGAGCGCGGGGTCCACCGCGACGCCGATCCGCTCCAGCCCCGCCAGGCAGGCGGCGCGGGTGGCGGCGTCGTGCTCGCCGACGCCGCCGGTGAGCACGATCGCGTCCACCCGGCAGCCGAGCAGCGCGTGGTAGGCGCCGACGTACTTGCGGATGCGCCGGGTGTAGATCTCCAGGGCCAGCCTGGCCTCGTCGTCGTCGCGGGCGCGTACCTGGCGCATGTCGCCGGAGCCGGTGAGCGCGAGCAGGCCGCCGCGGTGGCTGAGCTCGTGCTCCACCTGCTGGGCGTCCAGGCCGCCGGTGCGGGCCAGGTACGCGGCCAGGGCCGGGTCGACGTCGCCCGAGCGGGTGCCCATGACCAGCCCTTCCAGCGGCGTCATGCCCATGGAGGTGTCGACGCTGCGCCCGCCGGAGATCGCCGTGGCGCTGGCGCCGTTGCCGAGGTGCAGCACGATCAGGTTGAGCCCGGCCAGGTCGCGGCCCAGGACGGCGGCGGCGCGGCGGGAGACGTACGCGCACGAGGTGCCGTGGAAGCCGAACCGCCGCACGCCCTGCTCCCGCCACTCGCGCGGCACCGCGTACGTGTACGCCTCCGGCGGCAGCGTCCGGTGGAACGCGGTGTCGAACACGGCCACCTGCGGCACGTCCGGGAACACCTTGAGCGCCAGCCGGATGCCGGTCAGGTTGACCGGGTTGTGCAGCGGCGCGAGCGGGGCCAGCTCCTCGATCGCGGCGATGACGTCGTCGTCGATGAGCACCGCCTCGGTGAACCGGGTGCCGCCGTGCACCACCCGGTGCCCGACCGCGACGGGCGCCGGCTCGGGCCCCGCCGCGGCGAACGCCGCCAGCATCGCCTCCAGCCCGTCCCCGTGGCTGGGGAAGGGACGTTCGCGGACGTACGGCGGCCCGTCCCCGCCGTGGTGGGTGATCCGCCCGCGTTCCTCCCCGATGCGCTCGACCAGCCCTCGGGCGGCGCGCTCGCGGGTGTGCGGATCGACGAGCTCGTACTTGATGGAGGAGGATCCCGTGTTCAGCACGAGAATGGGGTCGGCCATGCCCATGACCCTAAGTCCGTTCCGGGGGCCGGGTGGCGGCGCGGAGGCCGTTCGGGACTTCCGGCCCTACCGGCCGGGCCGCACCGCGCGCTGTGATGGGAGAGCCGCGAGGCCGCCACCCCGGGCGGAGCGGGCCGCGGGGACGACCGCCGTGGCAAGCTGACCTGGGAAGACCGACGACTCCGAGTGGGAGGCCAGACAGCGATGCTCGTCCGCGAGGTCATGAGCGGCCCGGCCGTCACCGTCCGCGACACCGATCCGGTGCGGCGGGCCGTGCGGGTCCTGCACGGCCACGACATCACCGCCGCGCCCGTCGTCGGCGACGACGGCCGGCTCGTGGGCGTGGTCAGCGAGCTGGACCTGCTGCGGGGGGAGTTCGAGCCCGATCCCCGCGCGACCGTCCGCCCGGTCGCGGCGGCCGAGGAGCCGCCGCCCCGCCAGGTCATGGACGTCATGAGCCGCGACGTCGTCACCGTCACCGAGACCACCGACGTCACCGTCGCCATCGATCTCATGGTCCGCGAGCGGGTCAAGAGCCTGCCCGTCGTGACCGGCGGGCGGATCGCCGGGATGGTCAGCCGCCGTGACCTGATGGCCATGCTCGCCCGCCCCGACGAAGATTTGCGCCAGGAGGTCGAGGCCGCGCTGCGCGAGCAGTACCCGGCGGGCCCGCGCTGGGACGTCGCCGTCCGCGACGGCGTGGCCGAGCTGCGCGGTCCGTCCCGGCAGCAGGCCGACCACATCGCCGGCGTGCTGGCCCGCACGGTGCCCGGCGTCGTACGGGTCAGACATGTCCGGCCGTCACCGTGAGAACCGGCCATCCCGCATGCCTGCCGAACGCGACCGATGCCGCAGAACGGGAAGATCACCCGGCCGCCGCCAGCCCAGGACGCCCACTCCGGCAAGGGACTCGGTGGCCTTGGGTCCGCCCCAGGGGCAGGATCCATACTCGGGCGGTGCCCGATCTGATGACCACTGGACAGTTCGCCGCGCGGTCCGACCTGACGCTCAAGGCGCTGCGGCTGGACGGCCCCGCGGGGGCGGCCGGCGGCTGCCTGTCCGGGCCGCCGTTCGCCGTCTTCCACGGCACGGTGGGCGCGGACTCGAACGGCCCGGTGGAGGTGTGCCTGCCGACCGGCGGCCCGATCGAGCCCGCCGGCCGGATCGGGGTGCGGCTGGAGCCGTCCCACCGGGCCGCGTACGTCGAGGTCGGCAAGGAGCGGTCCCGGCACCCGGCGATCCTGCCGGCGTACGACACGCTCAGGTTCACGTCGTGGTCATCGCGTCCAGGTCCACCTCTGGTTGGTTCCGCCGTGGCAGGTGTAGAGCTGGAGCCGGGTGCCGTTGGCGGTGCCCTGGCCGACGGCGTCCAGGCACAGCCCTGACTGCACGCCCGCGATCGTGCCGTCGGGGTTCAGGCGCCATTTCTGGTTGTCGCCGCCCCAGCAGGAGTAGATCTGGATCCTGGCGCCGTTGCCGGTCCCGGCCGCGTCGAGACACTTGCCGCCGTAGACCCGGAGCTCGCCGGCCGAGGTGGCGGCCCACTGCTGGTTGCCCTGCCCGTTGCAGTCCCAGAGCTGGACCGCGGTGCCGTCGGCGGTGGCGGAGCCCGGGACGTCCAGGCAGCGCCCCGAGCCGGCCCCCTTGATCTGCCCGGCGGCCGGCGGGGTCGGCGTCGTGGTGGACGAGCCGCCGTCCAGGCCGAAGAAGTGGACGGCGAGCGCCGCCATCCCGGGATGAGGCAGGTCGTGCCCGGCGCCGGTGACGGTGTACGCCTCGACCTGCCCGGAACCGAAGACCCGCCGGGTCCAGCCGGGCTGCGGGCTGTCGGTGGAGGCGGGCGTCTGGCTCAGGCCGTGCACGTCGGTCCACTGGTCGACCTGCTCCTGCAACATCGTGTACGGCAGCACGGAGTCGGCGGTGCCGTGCCAGGCCATGACGCGCGGCCGGGGCCCCGCGTAGCCGGGGTAGGCGTTCCTGACCAGGTCACCCCACTGCCGCGGCGTCTTGTCGCCGCATCCGGCGGGCCCGAGGCAGCCGTAGGGGACGCCCGAGAACGGCGCGCCCGCCTTGAACACGTCGGGGTAGGTGGCGAGCAGGTTGCCGGTCTCCATCGCGCCGGAGGAGAAGCCGGTGGCGTACACCCGGTCGGGGTCGCCGTTGTAGCGTTGCAGCACGTAGTTCGTCATGGAGACGATCGACACCGGGTCGCTGCCGCCGCCGTGCCGCAGGGCCTCGTTCGACCATACGTCGAAGCAGTTCGACAGGCCGTTGGCGCTCTTGTTCGCCTGCGGGTAGATGACGACGAAGCCGTACCGGTCGGCCAGCGAGGCGAACTCGGTGCTCTGGTGGAAGCCGGGGGCCCAGCCGTTGCAGCCGTGCATCGCCACGAGGACGCCCGGCCGGGCGGCCACCCTGTCGGGGACGTAGAGGTACATCCGCAGGCCGCCCGGGTTCGTCCCGAAGTTCGTCACCTCGGTCAGGACCGCGGCCGACGCCTGCGGCGCGCCCACCAGCAGCATGGACAGACCGGTGACCGCCGCCGTGATCACAGCCGCCAGAGCGGCTCCGATGCCCGCGTGCCTTCTTCGCTTCATGGTTCCGCCTGTTCGTGTGTTAGCGCTAACAAGTCGCGGTGCTGGCGGGACGGAGCAAATACGAGCCGGACAACCCTGTCAAGAGCCCCCCGAAGCCCGCGCCGGCCGGGAACGCGCCCCCACCTCGAACGACCCGACCCGAACGCGCTCACTCCCGGACGAGCGTCGCGGTGAAACTTTCACGACCCGCCGGCCGAAAACTTTCGACAGGTGGAGGTCCTGGACGGCCTGCCTCCATCGGCAGGGCGACTCCGAAAGTTTTACCCGAATCTTGACAACTTTCGGCCAGATCCACACACTGAGTGCCCGAGCCCGGCTCCTCCCCACCCGCTCCCCGAGCGTCTTGGGCGCACCCCTCCGAAGTGCGTCCGCACGACCTTCCCCCTGATTCGCGTACGGAGGCTCCAGCATGCGTGTCAACGCCATGTCCCCACCGGCCGCAGGACGGCCGCCCGGCGCGCGCCGCCGGGCACTGATCACCGGCGCGATCGGCGCGCTCGGCCTGCTCACGGCACTGGCGACGGCGCTTCCCGCCGATGCCGCGGCGAGCACGCTCGGCGCGGCCGCCGCGCAGAGCGGCCGCTACTTCGGCACCGCCATCGCCGCGGGCAAACTCGGCGACTCCGCCTACACGACGATCGCCAACCGCGAGTTCTCCATGGTGACGGCCGAGAACGAGATGAAGATCGACGCCACCGAGCCCAACCGCGGGCAGTTCACCTTCACCAACGGCGACCGGGTCTACAACTGGGCCGTGCAGAACGGCAAGCGGGTGCGCGGGCACACCCTGGCCTGGCACTCCCAGCAGCCCGGCTGGATGCAGTCGCTGTCGGGCAGCTCGCTGCGCCAGGCGATGATCGACCACATCAACGGCGTCATGGCCCACTACAAGGGCAAGATCTACGCCTGGGACGTGGTCAACGAGGCCTACGCCGACAGCGGCGGCGGCCGGCGCGACTCCAACCTCCAGCGCACCGGCAATGACTGGATCGAGGTGGCCTTCCGCACCGCGCGCGCCGCCGACCCGGCCGCCAAGCTGTGCTACAACGACTACAACATCGACAACTGGACCTGGGCCAAGACGCAGGGCGTCTACAACATGGTCAAGGACTTCAAGGCCCGGGGCGTGCCGATCGACTGCGTCGGGCTGCAGTCGCACTTCAACGGCAACAGCCCGTACAACAGCAACTACCGCACGACCATCCAGAGCTTCGCCGCGCTGGGCGTGGACGTGCAGATCACCGAGCTGGACATCCAGGGCGGCTCGGCCACCACGTACGCCAGCGTCGTCAACGACTGCCTGGCGGTGCCGCGGTGCGCCGGCATCACCACCTGGGGCGTTCGCGACAGCGACTCCTGGCTCGGCTCCGGCGCCACCCCGCTGCTCTTCGACGGCAACGGCAACAAGAAGCCCGCCTACACGGCGGTGCTCAACGCCCTGAACGGCGGCGGCACGACACCGCCGCCCGGCGGCGGCGCGGGGCAGATCAGGAGCACGGCCGCCGGCCGCTGCGTGGACGTGCCCAGCGCCAGTACCACCGACGGCACCGCGGTGCAGCTGTGGGACTGCAACGGCCAGAGCAACCAGCAGTGGACGCAGACCTCGGCAGGGGAACTGAAGGTGTACGGCAACAAGTGCCTGGACGCCGGGGGCACGGGCAACGGCGCCAGGATCCAGATCTACTCCTGCTGGGGCGGCGACAACCAGAAGTGGCGCGTCAACTCCGACGGCACGATCGTGGGCGTGCAGTCCGGGCTGTGCCTGGACGCCGTGGGCGGCGGCACCGGCAACGGCACGGGGCTGCAGCTCTACACGTGCTGGGGCGGCAGCAACCAGAAGTGGACCTACAACGCGGGCGCCGCGTGAGCTTCACCGGCCCGTCGCGCCGGGGCCTGAGCGCCCCGGCGCGGCTCCACCCGCCGCCCGCGCCCCTCCCCCTGTCGGCGCCAGGCGTCTGCCGTGAAACTTTCACGACGACGAGCAGCGCGACACCGGCTCCGTGGAGGCGGAACTCCAGGCGGGAAGGCGTCCGCAGGGCAGAGTCCGGTTCGGCCGGCGCTTCTCCCATTGACGCCGGAACGGACGGTCGGATGTACTCCCCGAAACGGAGTCACCCCACCGGCAGGGCGATGTTAGCGCTAACAAAACCCCGGCCCACCCAAGGAGGCCTGACATGCCACAACCGGCGGCACGGGAAGCGACAGCGACCCGATCGGCCGGTTGTTAGCGCTAACAACGCGCCGAGCGACCAGGCAACGGCCCTTCGAAGGCCCTGACCTGCTGACCCCGTGACCGGCCCCGGCCGTTCACCGCCCCCCATCCCAAGGAGCTCCGCATGTCCTTGAGCCGCCGTCAGCTCTTCCAGGCCACGGGCGCGACCGCCGCGCTCTCCGTCGTCGGCCGGATGGCCGGCGCGTCCCCCGCCCTGGCCGCAGTCCCCTGGAGCAGGCCCGACATCGGCGTCTCGGCCTACGAGTTCGACCTCGGCCAGGTCCGGCTGACCTCCGGCCGCCTGCTGGACAACCAGAACCGCGCCCTCGCCTACCTGCGCTTCGTCGACGTCGACCGGCTGCTGTACGTCTTCCGCGCCAACCACCGCCTCTCCACCGGCGGCGCCGCGTCCAACGGCGGCTGGGACGCGCCCGGCTTCCCGTTCCGGTCGCACGCCCAGGGCCACTTCCTGACGGCGTGGGCGCAGGCGTACGCCGTGCTCGGCGACACCGCCTGCCGCGACAAGGCCCGGTACATGGTGGCGGAACTGGCCAGGTGCCAGGCGAACAACCCGGCCGCCGGGTTCACCGCCGGTTACCTGTCCGGTTTCCCGGAGTCGGACTTCACGGCCCTGGAGAACCGCACGCTGACCAACGGCAACGTGCCCTACTACTGCGTCCACAAGACCCTGGCCGGGCTGCTGGACGTCTGGCGGCTGATCGGCGACACCCAGGCCAGGACCGTGCTGCTGGCCCTGGCCGGCTGGGTGGACGCCCGGACGTCGCGGCTGTCCGCCGCCCAGTTGCAGGCCATGCTGGGCACCGAGTTCGGCGGCATGAACGCCGTGCTGACGGACCTGTACCAGGCGACCGGCGACCCCCGCTGGCTGGCCACGGCCCAGCGGTTCGACCACGCGGCCGTGTTCGACCCGCTGGCCGCCGGCCAGGACCGGCTCAACGGCCTGCACGCCAACACCCAGGTGCCCAAGTGGATCGGCGCGGCCCGCGAGTACAAGGCGACGGGCGTCACCCGCTACCGCGACATCGCCGTCAACGCCTGGGCCGTCACGGTCGGCGCGCACACGTACGTGAACGGCTCCAACAGCCAGGCCGAGCACTTCCGCGCGCCCGGGGCCATCGCCTCCTACCTGACCAGGGACACCGGCGAGGCGTGCAACACCTACAACATGCTCAAACTGACCCGGGAGCTGTGGCTGATGTCGCCCGACCGGGCCGACTACTTCGACTACTACGAGAACGCCCTGCTCAACCACCTGCTCGGCCAGCAGAACCCGGCGGACGCGCACGGGCACGTCACCTACTTCACCCCGCTCAACCCCGGTGGACGGCGCGGCGTCGGACCGGCCTGGGGCGGCGGCACCTGGAGCACGGACTACGGCACGTTCTGGTGCTGCCAGGGCACCGGGATCGAGACCAACACCAAGCTGATGGACTCGATCTACTTCCACGACGACACCACGCTGTTCGTGAACCTGTTCGTGCCCTCCGTCCTCGACTGGGGCGCGCGCGGCATCACGGTCACCCAGACCACCTCCTATCCGGTCAGCGACACCACGTCGCTGCAGGTCACCGGCAACGTGAGCGGATCGTGGACGATGCGCGTGCGGATCCCGGCCTGGACGCAGGGCGCGACGATCAGCGTCAACGGGGTCCGGCAGGACGTCGCGGCCGCGCCGGGCGGCTACGCCGTCCTCACCCGGTCGTGGTCGTCCGGCGACACCGTGACCGTGCGCCTGCCCATGCGGGTGGTCATGAAGGCCGCCCCGGACAACCCCGGCGTGCAGGCCGTCACCTACGGTCCGGTCGTGTTGTCCGGCGACTACGGCGACACCGCCCTGTCCTCGGCCCCGGCCCTGAACCCCTCCTCGATCACCCGGACCGGCGGCTCCTCCCTGGCCTTCACGGCCACGGCCGACGGCGCGCCGGTGCGGCTCGGCCCGTTCCACGACGCCGTCGGCCACAACTACGTCGTCTACTGGAACGTCCAGGGCGGGACCGGCGCGGCGAGCTTCCGGCTGGTCAACGCGGCCAGCGGGCTCGTCCTCGGCATCAAGGACATGTCGACCGCCGACGGCGGCCTGGCGCTGCAGTGGACCGACAGCGGCACCGCCGACCACGACTGGATCCCGGTCGTCGACGGCGGCGCCCTGCGGTTCCGCAACGCGCACAGCGGCAAGGTGCTCGGCGTCGAGAACATGTCGACCGCCGCCGGCGCCCGGGTGCTCCAGTGGGGCGACACCGGCACCGCCGACCACCGCTGGACGGTCACCGACGCCGGCGACGGCTCCGTCAAGATCCGCAACGTCAACAGTTCCAAGCTGCTCGGCGTCCTGAACGGCTCGACCGCGAACGGCGCCCAGGTCGTCCAGGACGCCGACGACGGCAGCCCGGACAACCAGTGGCGGTTCCTGCCGAACGGCGCGCGGCGCGTCCAGAACGTGGGCACCGGGATGGTGCTCGGGGTCACCGGCATGTCCACGGCCGACGGCGCGCTCGTCGTCCAGTGGGGCGACAACGGCACCGCCGACCACCTGTGGACCGCCGTCGCCGACACCGGCGGCTACCTGCGGCTGCGCAACTCCCACAGCCAGAAGGTGCTGGGCGTGGAGAACATGGGCACCGCCGCCGGCTCGCGGGTCGTGCAGTGGGCCGACAACGGCACCGCCGATCACCGCTGGCGGCTGCGGCACGGGGCGGGGGCGGCCTTCCGCATCCAGTGCGCGGGCGGCGGCCGGGTGCTCGGCGTCGCCGGCACGTCCCAGGGCGCGCAGGTCGTGCTCGCCGACGACGACGGCTCCGACGACAACCTCTGGAGGTTCCTGTGAGACGGGTGCTCGCGGCTGTCTCGGTCCTGCTTCTCGTGGGCGTGTTGCTCACCGCCCAGGAGGCGTCGGCCGCGACGGTCGACACCAACATCTGGTACGTCCTGGTCAACCGCAACAGCGGCAAGGCCCTGGACGTCTACAACCTGTCCACCGCCGACGGCGGCCGCATCACCCAATGGACCAGGAACAACCAGAACCAGCAACAATGGCAGTTCGTCGACTCCGGCGGCGGCTACTACCGCATCAAGTCCCGCCACTCCGGAAAAGTCCTGGACGTCTACAACTTCTCCACCGCCAACGGCGGCTCGATCGTCCAATGGACCGACCTCAACGGCGCCAACCAGCAATGGAAACTCACCGACAGCCCCGACGGCTACGTCAGGCTCGTCTCCCGCCACAGCAACAAGGCCCTGGAGGTCCAAGGAGCCTCCACCGCCGACGGCGCCAACATCGTCCAGTACGACGACTGGGGTGGCGCCAACCAGCAATGGCAGCTCGTCCCGGTCACCGGCAGCGGCGGCGGCGACTACGCCAACCCGGTCGTGTGGCAGGACTTCGCCGACGGCGACATCATCCGGGTGGGAGACGCCTACTACTACTCGGCCTCGACCATGCACTACTCGCCGGGCGCGCCGATCCTGCGGTCCTACAACCTGGTCGACTGGGAGTACGCCGGGCATTCCGTGCCGAGACTCGACTTCGGCTCCGGCGCCTACGACCTCAACGGCGGCCGGGCGTACGTGAAGGGCATCTGGGCCTCGGCCTTCAACTACCGGCCCGGCAACGGCACCTTCTACTGGCTCGGCTGCGTCGAGTTCAACCGCACCTACGTCTACACCGCCTCCGCCGTGGACGGCACGTGGACCAAGCGCTCGCAGATCAACAACTGCTACTACGACGCCGGCCTGCTGGTCGACTCCGACGACACCATGTACGTCGCCTACGGCAACAGCACCATCAGCGTGGCCCAGCTCTCGGCCGACGGTCTCAGCCAGGTGCGCGCGCAGCAGGTGTTCCAGACGCCCAGCAACGTCGGCACCCTGGAAGGCTCCCGCTTCTACAAGCGGAACGGCTACTACTACATCTGGCTGACCCGGCCCGCCAACGGCCAGTACGTGCTCCGCTCGACCTCGCCATGGGGCCCGTACGAGATGCGCCAGGTCCTGCTCGACCTGCCGGGCCCCGTCGCCGGCGGCGGCGTCCCGCACCAGGGCGGGCTCGTCCAGACCCGCGACGGCGACTGGTACTACATGGCGTTCGTCGACGCCTACCCCGGCGGGCGCGTCCCGGCCCTGGCGCCGATCAGCTGGACCGGCGACTGGCCGGTCGTGCGGACCGTCAACGGCGGCTGGGGCGTCAACTACCCCAAGCCGAACATCCAGACCAGCCGGACCGTGACGTCCATGATCGGCCCGGACACCTTCACCTCCGCCACGCTCGGCCCCCGCTGGGAGTGGAACCACAACCCCGACACCGGCCGCTTCTCCACCGGCAACGGCCTGCGCCTGCAGACCGCGACCGTCACCGGCGACCTGTACAACGCCCGCAACACGCTGACCCACCGCATCCAGGGCCCGTCCTCGACGGCGACGATAGAGCTCGACCCCTCGCAGATGGCCGACGGCGACCGCGCCGGGCTGGCGATGCTGCGCGACCAGTCGGCCTGGATCGGCGTCAAACGCGACAACGGCGTCAGCCGGGTCGTGATGACCAACGGCCTGACCATGAACGGCTCGTGGCAGACCACCGGCACCGGCGCCGAGGCGGCGAGCGCGAGCGTGCCGGGCGGCCGGATCTGGTTGCGGGTCAACGCCGACATCCGGCCCGGGTCCGGCCGTCAGGCCCGCTTCTCCTACAGCACCGACGGCAGCGCCTTCGTGCCGCTCGGCCCGGCCTTCACGCTGAACAACGCCTGGCAGTTCTTCATGGGTTACCGCTTCGGCATCTTCAACTACGCCACCAAGTCCCTCGGCGGCGCGGTCACCGTGCGCCGCTTCGACCTGACCACCCCCTGACACGGCATCGGAGCTCATGGTGAAGAGACACAGCCCCCTGACCGTCCTCGCGACGCTGGCCGTCCTGCTGGCGAGCCTGTTCGTCGCGAGCCCGCCCGCCGAGGCGGCCACCGTCGACACCAACGCCTGGTACGTCCTGGTCAACCGCAACAGCGGCAAGGCCCTGGACGTCTACAACCTGTCCACCGCCGACGGCGGCCGCATCACCCAATGGACCAGGAACAACCAGAACCAGCAACAATGGCAGTTCGTCGACTCCGGCGGCGGCTACTACCGCATCAAGTCCCGCCACTCCGGAAAAGTCCTGGACGTCTACAACTTCTCCACCGCCAACGGCGGCTCGATCGTCCAATGGACCGACCTCAACGGCGCCAACCAGCAATGGAAACTCACCGACAGCCCCGACGGCTACGTCAGGCTCATCTCCCGCCACAGCAACAAGGCCCTGGAGGTCCAAGGAGCCTCCACCGCCGACGGCGCCAACATCGTCCAGTACGACGACTGGGGCGGCGCCAACCAGCAATGGCAACTCGTACGGACGGACGGTGGCAACCCCGGCATGTGTGACCTCCCCTCGACCTACCGCTGGACCTCGACCGGCCCGCTGGCGACCCCGAAGGCGGGCTGGGTCTCGCTCAAGGACTTCACCGTCGCCCCCTACAACGGGCGGCACCTGGTCTACGCCACGACCCACGACACGGGGACCAAGTGGGGGTCGATGAGCTTCAGCCCGCTCGCCAGCTGGTCCGACATGGCCTCGGCGACCCAGAACACGATGTCCTTCTCCGCCG
This sequence comes from Nonomuraea sp. NPDC049646, assembly GCF_044465525.1. Taxonomy (NCBI): domain Bacteria; kingdom Bacillati; phylum Actinomycetota; class Actinomycetes; order Streptosporangiales; family Streptosporangiaceae; genus Nonomuraea; species Nonomuraea sp. NPDC049646. The sequence continues at coordinate 632,879 of NZ_JBITLU010000001.1, forward strand.
TCGCGCCCACGCTGTTCTTCTTCGCCCCCAAGAACGTCTGGGTGCTGGCCTACCAGTGGGGCGGGCCCGCCTTCTCGTACCGGACCTCCAGCGACCCCGCCAACCCCAACAGCTGGTCGGCGCCGCAGACGCTCTTCTCCGGAAGCATCTCGGGGTCCGGGACCGGGCCCATCGACCAGACGGTCATCGGCGACGGCACCAACATGTACCTGTTCTTCGCCGGGGACAACGGCAAGATCTACCGGGCGAGCATGCCCATCGGGAACTTCCCCGGCAGCTTCGGCACGGCCTCGACCGTGGTCATGAGCGACACGACGAACAACCTGTTCGAAGCCGTCCAGGTCTACAAGCTCCAGGGCCAGAGCCGGTACCTGATGCTCGTCGAGGCGATCGGCGCGCAGGGCCGCTACTTCCGTTCGTTCACCGCCACCAGCCTGAACGGTTCCTGGACGCCCCAGGCCGCGACCGAGGGCAACCCGTTCGCCGGCAAGGCCAACAGCGGCGCCACCTGGACGAACGACATCAGCCACGGTGAGCTGGTCCGCACCGGCGCCGACCAGACCATGACCGTCGACCCGTGCAACCTGCAACTGCTCTACCAGGGCCGCAGCCCCAGCTCGGGCGGCGACTACGGCCTGCTGCCCTACCGGCCGGGGGTGCTGACGCTGCAGCGCTGACGGCGCGGCGACCTCCTGGCGGTCACCTCGTGAAATGCCGCGGGCCCACCCCTCCGCCGAGGGGTGGGCCCGTGGCGGGTCCGATTCACCTGAGCCAGGCGTTGCGCCGGACGATCGGCAGGTTGCCCAGGCCGAGGGTGGCGCCCGCGCCGGCCATCGCCAGGCCGATCAGGACGATCGCGTAGATGATGTGCTCGTCCATGAACGGGTTGTTGGCCAGCGGGAGTTCCGCGGCCCACATCAGGGCCAGCATGAGCGTGCCGGCGACCGCGGCGATCCGGGTGCCGACGCCCAGCACCAGCGCCAGGCCGATCCCCGCCAGGCCGGCCATGAACAGCCAGTCCACCCAGACCTGTCCGGCCAGGTTCGAGAACAGGCCGCCCAGCGCGTTCTCGCCGGTGCCCTTCAGGAAGCCGGTCGTCGGGCTGCCGCCCGCGATCCACGCCTTGCCCGCAGGGGTCGCGAAGCCCCACCCGAACGTCTTGTCCAGGAACGCCCACAGGAAGATCCAGCCGATCGCGATCCGGGCGACGGCCCAGACGTAGTCGACCGGGGTGCGCGCCGCCTTCACGGGGGCGACGTCCATCACGGGCCGGTTGATGGTGGTGGCCATGGCGGGCCTCCCTTTCGGTGGGGGGTGTACGTCCTCGTCTCACCCCTATTCCACTGCGGGCGAGCGCTGCCGGTCAGTGTCGTACGCCCCCCGCTGGAAGGACCTTGGTCCTCAGCGCCGTCCGTCCGGGGCCCGCCCGGCCGGCCTCGGGCCTTCGGCTGCCGGAGGCGGGACTTTGGGCCCTATCCAGGCGGCCGTCGTTCTCGTAGCTTCGCGTCGGGGGCATCGTGCTTCCGCTGACGAACGCCGGCCACCGGCCGCCCGCCGAAGGTAAGGAGACGGACATGGGTTCTCAGGCGCGGCCGCGCACGGGCAGGCGGGCGGTGCTGAAGGTCTCCGGCGACCTGGACCTGGCCACGCAGGCGGGGTTCCGCGCCCGGATCGCCGCCGCCCTCGCCGAGCAGGGCACGCGTCTCGTCCTCGACCTCAGCGGGGTGACCTTCATGGACGCCCGCGGGCTGGCCGCGCTGGTGGCCGCGCGCGACCTGGCGGCCGCCCGCCACGGCAGCCTCCGGCTGACGGGGGTGACGCCGGCCGTCCTGCGGTTGCTGGAGGTGACCCGCCTCGACCGGACGTTCTCCCCGGTCTCCCTCGCGGACGTCCGCCCCGCCGCGTGAACGGCGGGCGTGCGGGGGCGGCATCCAGGCCGCCGAGCTGCCCGACGGCGTGCATGTACGGGCCGAGAGCGGTCTCGACCGCGCCGTGACGGTCCTGGAGTCCCTGGGCTGAGGCTCGCCCGGCGGAGCTGTTAGGGTGATCGCCGGGTGCGCCGGGAAGTCTGGTCGGCAATGTGTACGACGACGACCGGAGCCCCTTTCATGATCACTTCTGCGCGGCCCGCGTGACGGGCGCCCTGCTGACCGCGTTCGCGGGCCTGCTGCTGCTGGCGGTGCTGCTGTCCAGCCTGGCCCACCGCACCGTCCTGTCCACGGCGGCGCTGTTCCTGGTGGCCGGGTTCGTCCTCGGCGACGGCGTGCTCGGCGTCGTCTCGCTCAGGCCCGGCGACGACCTGGTGGCCACGCTGGCCGAGCTGGCCCTGTTCGCGGTGCTGTTCACCGACGGCATGCGCGTGGGCTGGACCGAGCTGCGCAGCGCGTGGCGGCTGCCCGGCCGCGCGCTCGGCTGGGGCCTGCCGCTCACCCTGGTCATCACCGCCGCCGGCGCGCACTACCTGCTCGGACTGGGCTGGGTCGAGTCACTGCTGATCGGCGCCATCCTGGCCCCCACCGACCCGGTGTTCGCCGCCGCCCTCGTCGGCAACGAGAAGGTGCCGCCCCGGCTGCGGCAACTGCTCAACGTCGAGTCCGGCGTCAACGACGGGCTCGCGCTGCCGTTCGTCATCCTGTTCCTGGCGATCGCCGCCGGCTCGGCCGACCTGCACCTCGGCGAGCTGGGGCTGGAGCTCGGCCTCGGCGTGCTCATCGGCGTGGCGATCCCGTGGACGGCGATCAAGCTGGAGCAGACCCGCTGGTTCGCCGCCTCCACCGCCTACGAACCGCTCAACGCCCTGGCCATCGGCCTGCTGGTGCTGGCCGTGGGCAAGGCCACGCACGGCAACCTGTTCCTGGCCGCGTTCTCCGCCGGGATCACGGTGGCGACCTTTGGGCAACGGCAGCGGGAATCGTTCGAGCACTTCGGCGAGCTCATCGCGGAGATCTTCAAGCTGGCCGCGCTGCTGGTGTTCGGGGCGCTCATCACGCCCTCGCTGCTGGGCTCGGTGGGCTGGCAGGGGTGGCTGTTCGCGATCCTGGCACTGGTGGTCGCGCGGCCGGCGGCGATCTGGCTGTCGTTCCTGCGGTCCGGGCTGACGGTGCGCGAGCAGGCGGCGGTGGCCTGGTTCGGCCCGAAGGGGTTCGCGTCCGTGGTGTACGGGCTGCTCGTGCTCGCCTCCGGGATCGCCGCCGCGCAGCAGGTGTTCCAGATCGTCGCCGTCACCATCGTGGCCTCGATCCTGCTCCACTCCTCCACCGACATCGTGGTGGCCCGCGGCTTCGACGACGAGCACGACGTCCCCGCCTGGTTCGGACGCCTCCGCAAACGCGACCGGACGCCCTGAGAGACGCCCTTCGGGAGATCGCCGCTACCGCAGGCCCGCGAGCAGCGCGTCGAGACCCGCCTTCACCGCCGGGGCCGTACGACCCCGGTGGACGACCAGGTTGGCCGTGAGCGCAGCAGGTCGAGCTGGGCGAAGGTGCGGCGGTCGCGACCTGCCCGCGCGGGCTCAGAGGGGGACGTGCCACCGCAGCCGGGTGCCGCCGCCCTGCGGGCTCTCCAGTTCGGAGGTGCCGCCGAGGCCGCTCGCGCGTTCCTCGATGTTGCGCAGGCCGCTGCGGCGGCCGGGCTCGTCCAGCCCGACGCCGTCGTCGGAGACCACGAGGGTGAGGCCCCCGGCGGCCACCTCGACGGACACCTCGGCGCGGCCGGCGCGGGAGTGGCGGACCACGTTCGACAGGGCCTCGCGCAACACCGCCAGCAGGTGCTCGGCCACGGCCTCGGGCACCAGCGTGTCGATCTGCCCTTCCATCCGCAGGCCGGGCATGAACCCCAGGTGCCCGCCCGCGCCCTCCACCAGCTCGACGATCCGGCCCCGCAGGCCGGGCGCCGCGCCCTCGACCGGCCCCTGGAGGGCGAAGATGGACGAGCGGATCTGCCGGATGGTCTCGTCCAGCTCGTCGATGGCGTGCTGGAGCCGTTTGCCCGCCTCCGGGCGTTCGACCAGCCGGACGGTGCTCATCAGCGTCATCGCGGTGGCGAACAGGCGCTGGATGACGACGTCGTGCAGGTCCTTGGCGATGCGGTCGCGGTCCTCCAGCAGGCCGAGCCGTTCGGCGTCGCGGCGGGCCTCGGCCAGTTCCAGGGCGAGGGCCGCCTGACCGGCGAACGCGTGCAGCATCTGCTGGTCCGCCCTGCTGAACGGCAGCCGTCCGCCGCGCTTGGCCAGCATGAGCACCCCGCGCACGTCCGGCGCCGCGCCCAGCGGGATCATGAGCCCGGGGCCGTAGCCCAGCCGGCGCAGCGGCGAGGCCGGGTAGGGGGCGCTGCGCAGGTCCGCGTCGGACATCGGCTCCCCCTGGGTGAAGACGTCGCCCGCGAGCGTGGCCGCGACCTCGAAGACGGTCCCCCGCAGCCCCTCGGCGCCCTCGCCCTCGGCGACCCGGGCGATCAGCGTCTCCTTCGCCGGGTCCGGCAGCAGCACCTGGACCAGGTCGGCGTCGGTCATCTGGCGGGCGCGGGCGGCCACCACGGTCAGCATCTGGTGCGGGTCCGCGCCGGACAGCAGGCTCGTGGTCACCTCCGAGGACGCCTGCAACCAGGTCTCGCGGCGGCGCGACTCCTCGTACAGGCGGGCGTTCTCCACGGCGACGCCGGCGGCGGTGGCCAGCGCGATCACGATGGCCTCGTCCTCCTCGTCGAAGTCGCCGCCGCCGCGTTTCTCGGTCAGGTAGAGGTTGCCGAACACCTCGTCGCGCACGCGTACCGGGACGCCGAGGAAGGTGCCCATCGGCGGGTGGCCGGGCGGGAAGCCGTAGGACTCCGGGTGGTCGGAGATGCGGCCCAGCCGGAGCGGGCGGGCGTCCTTGATCAGCAGGCCGAGCAGGCCGAGCCCGTGCGGCCAGTGCTCGATGCGGGCGATCTCCTCCTCGCTCAGCCCCACCGGGATGAACTGCAGCAGCGTCTGCTCCTCGCCGACCACGCCGAGCGCCCCGTAACTGGCGTCCACCAGCTTGGTGGCCGTCTCGACGATCCGGCGCAGCACCGTCTCCAGGTCGAGGTCGCTGCCCACCGAGACCACGGCCTCCAGCAGCGCGTGCACCCGGTCGCGGGTGGCCAGCACCGCGCTGAGCCGCACCTGCAGCTCGGCCAGCAGCTCATCGAGCCGCATCTGCGGCATCAAAGGACGGTGCGCGCCTTCCATGACGATCAGTCTGGCATCCCGACGGAACGACGCAAACCCCCGCCGAGTGGGCGGCTCCCCGCTCTATCGCAGCGGCGGAACGGTGACCAGGTCGTCGTGGTCGGCGCTCACCTCGCTGACGACGTCGACGACGCCCTCGACGCCGCGGACGGCCGCCACCGCCGCGATCGCCTGCGACCGGCGTGCCACCCGCCCGCCGAGCCGCACCACGCCCTGCTCGACCTCCACGGAGATCGCCCCGGACGCCGGGAGCACGGCTCGGACGTCGGCCTCCAGCTCCGCCCGCGGACGGGCGAAGACGCGCAGCACGTCGCGCCGGTGCAGGGTGCCGACGATGCGCCCGCTCGCCGGGTCGATCACCGGGAGCTGCTTGATGCGCCGGTCGTGCATGATCCTGGCCGCCTCGCGCACGGACGTGCCCGGCGTGACGCTGATCGCCGGGGTGGACATGAGCTGGGCCGCGGTGACGGCCGTCGCCCGGTGGTGCTCGTCGCGCCGGCGGTGGGGTTCGAACATCGACACGCTGTGCCGTACCGGGTCGATCTCCTTGAGCAGCAGGTCGTCCTCGGAGACCACGCCCACCGGGCGCCGGTCGGCGTCTATCACGGTGACCGCGCCCACCGCGTACCGCTTCATCGCGTTGAGGACGTCGGCGAACGACGCGTCCGCCAGCACGGCGATGGCCACCCGGCCCATGACGTCCTTGACCTCGATCGACATGGTGTACCTCCTTGCCCCTGTCTCCATCCTGCTCCTTGCGGGGCCGGTCCACGCAGGAGCGAACGTCCCCGGGCGGTGGGGCCGAAGGCACTCACCTGACGGGGCTTTCGTCCCTGTGCCGTGACGACGGCGGAACGCCCACCCCGGGTGCGGGGCGGGCGTCTGCTGCCGGGCACTACCTGAGCCAGGCGTTGCGGCGGACGATCGGCAGGTTGCCCAGGCCGAGGGTGGCGCCCGCGCCGGCCATCGCCAGGCCGATCAGGACGATGGCGTAGATGATGTGCTCGTCCATGAAGGGGTTGTTGGCCAGCGGGAGTTCGGCGGCCCACATCAGGGTCAGCATGAGCGTGCCGGCGACCGCGGCGATCCGGGTGCCGACGCCCAGGACCAGCGCCAGGCCGATCCCCGCCAGACCGGCCATGAACAGCCAGTCCACCCACGCCTGTCCGGCCAGGTTCGAGAACAGGCCGCCCAGCGCGTTCTCGCCGGTGCCCTTGAGGAAGCCGGTCGTCGGGCTGCCGCCCGCGATCCACGCCTTGCCCGCAGGGGTCGCGAAGCCCCACCCGAACGTCTTGTCCAGGAACGCCCACAGGAAGATCCAGCCGATCGCGATCCGGGCGACGGCCCAGACGTACTCGACCGGACGGCGTCCGGCGGCGGTGATGCCCGTGCAGGTGACGGGCCGGTCGATCGTGGCGGCCATGACGATCCCCTTTCAGCGATGGTTCGTCGTTCTCTTCCGCGCCTCCATCGCACAGTTTTCCGCGCTCCGCCGGCAGTGCCCTACGACCGTCGCTCGAAGGACCTTGGTCCTCGCCGCCATGCCGGGAGGAGGAGCCACACCGCGCCCCCGTTGATGACGTAAATATGGCCATTTGTCAACGCTGAAGTGACCGGCCGTAATGGCACCTTTCTCCCGAATTTACGGGCGGAGAAACGGGTGGATCTTGTGTCTTGACCTGGGTGATGGCGCGTGTAAGGCTTCGAGCCAAATGATCTAGCGCCCGCGATCTGCCACGAAAGGCTGGGGCTTAATGGCGCATTTATCCTCTCTTCGTACCGTCAAGAACTCTCTCCTCCAACTGGAGGTCGAGGACGCCGAGGCCGCCTCGCTGGCCGCCTGGACGGGCCACGTCCGCTACACCCCGAAATACGGGTCGCGGAAGACCACCGCGGAAACCTGGGGACTCGAACTGGCCCCCCTCTCCTCCCTGACGGCAGGCGTCAACTCGGTCCGCGGACGCGAACGAGAGCGCTTCTCCCTGGCGGGCGGCGAGGTCGTCGTCTACGACTGCGAGGACCCGTCCGACGCCCGATGGGCCGCCTGGCTCGGCCCCTGGCACATGGCGCACGGGCTCTTCTACTCCCCCGAGTGGGAGTCGTCCGACATCGTCGACATGTTCAGCCGCGTGACGTGGCAGGACACGCCCGATGGCATGGTGGCCGACGGCGGCAAGCGGTTCGACGTCTCCATGGAGCTCTACGCGATCTCGATCGCGGGCGTCGGCACCATGACGGTCGAGTCGAAGCAGGCGGGCATCAACCGCATTCCCAAGTGGCGGGGCTACGGAGCGCCCTCCGGCGAGCTGTGGCGGCTGCCCGCGCCCCCGTCCGACTCGGTGGCGCCCTTCCTCCTGGTGACCGACACCGCCATCGTCACCCTGCATCCCTGGAACGCCCCGAGCTACAACAAGACGGGCGTGGCGGCCCGCTCGGCCGCGGGCAGCCCGGAGACCGCCGCCGACTTCCTGAACAAGGTCAAGCGCGTCGAGTGGCGGGCCTGAGGTGGAACCGCTGACCGCGGTGGTCATCATCCTGGCCGTCCTGGTCGCCCTGCTGTTCGCGGCGGGCGCCGGACTCTACCGGCGGGTACGCGAACTGGAACTGGCCACCTACAACGGGGTCGGCGTGCGCTTCGCCGCGGCCGGGGCCGAGGCCCAGGCGAACGGGCTGGGCGTGCCCGGCGCCACGACCATGGTCATCAAGGTCAACCGTCGCTGCTCCATCTGCGACGACGTCCTGCTCGCCGCCGCCGGGATGGCGGCCGGCCTGCCCTCGGACCTGTCGTTCACCGTGCTGTCGGACGACCCCGGGTTCGACAAGTCCCTGCCCGGCTCCATCCGGGTGATCAAGGACCCGGCGATCTGGCGCGCGGCGAGCGTGCCCTACAGCCCGGCCCTGCTCGTCGTGGACGAGAACGGCGTCGTGGTGTTCACGGCTCCCGTCGGGTCGGGAGAGGCGCTCACGGAGATCGTCGAGCGAGCGGTTGCCAACAGAAAGGGAGTGAAGCTGTGAAGGCCGAGAAGCGGACCTCGATACTCGACCAGATACCCAGCGCCGAGGAGATGCCCGAGCAGGCGCTGCCGACGCGGGTGGGCGCCACGCGCGAGGGCTGGAGCAGGCGCCGCGTGCTCGGCATCGCCACCGGCGCCGCCGTGGCGACCGGGCTCGGCGTCCTCGACCTGCTGCCCTGGTCGAAGCCGCGCGGCGCGACGGCCGCCGCCTACACCGCGTGGGAGACCTGCCACGGCTTCGCCGACGCCGGTTCCGTCTGCGTGCCCTCCTCCGCGCTCTACTCGGGCAACTGCTCCGGCTCCTGGCACCGCAACGACGGCGCGTCCGGCACCTGCTACAACCTCCGCTACACCCACAACCCCTCCAGCTGCGACGGCAACAACGCCTGGAAGTGGTACGGCGGCGGCACCACCAGCACCCGCCGCATGTGCTCCGACGGCTGGTACGAGTACCACGACTGCGGCGGCGGCAACGTCTCCCGCTTCTCCATCTGCCGTACGGCGATCTGACCCGGGTCCATGAGCGACTCCGCCACCAGAAAATCCGTCCGCCTGCTGGTGCCCGGACTGGCACTGATCGTGGCGGCGGAGGCCCTGGTGCTGTACCTGAGGGTTGCGGGCGCGGACACGAAGGGCTTCACCTGGCTGGTGGCCGCCCTCGTCGCCGGCTTCTCCCTCTCGGGCTCCGTTTGAAGCCTGAACAGCGCCTGGGTGCTGTCCTCGTCGGTCCGGCGGGGTGCTGATGTCGCCGGCTTCATCGCCGGATTGTTCGTGGGAGCGGGCGCCGTCACGTTCGTGCTGGTGGTCGTCGGCTCCGTGCTGCGGGCTCCGTTCCCCGCAGTGGTTCTGCAGATCATGGTCGCCGCGGCTGCGGTGATCTTCCTGCTGCGCGAGCTGGACGTGCTGTCCTTCCCGTTGCTCCAGAACGCGCGGCTCGTGCCGCAGTTCGTCACCAGGATTCCCTTCTGGGGCGCCGTGCAGTTCGGCGCCGAGATGGGCACGGGGATGCGCACGTACTCGCCGACAGGGCTGCCGCACATCATGGCGGTGGCGATCCTGTTCCTGGCGTCCTGGCAGGAGGCGCTCCTGGCGGGCGCCGGCTTCGCGGCGGCGCGGGCGATGATGCTCCTGACCTTCGCCCTCGCGCGGGACCGGATGGAGGCGGACACGGCGTTCTACTTCACGTTGCCGAAGATGAAGGTCCTGTTCGTCGTGCTCGCGGTGCCCGTGGTGGCGATGCTGGTGATCGGATGATCGCCCTCGTCGCCCGCTACGGGCTGGGCCTCGTCCTGGTGCTGGCGGCGTTCGGGAAGGCGCGCAACCTCGGCGCCTTCCGGAGCGGCCTGGCGGCCTTCGGGCTCCATGGACGGGTGGCCCGGGCGGGCGCCTTCACGGTGGTGACCGTGGAGGCGCTCGTCGCCCTCGCCGCCTTCTCTCCCGTCGCCGGCGACGTGCTCGTGGGCGTGGCCGGGACGGGTCTGGGCCTGTCGTTCACGGTGGCGCAGACGTATCTTCTGGTCATGGGCGAGCAGGCGGCTCCCTGCCTGTGCTTCGGCACCGCCGAGCGGGCGTCGGTCCGCACGTTCGGCCGGGCGGCGCTGGTCCTGCTGATGGGGCTGGCGCTGTGGGGCGCCGCGGTCTGAGAACCGGCCCGGCCTTCCGCACCCTGCGCGCCCGCGGGGTGCTGGCCGCCGGATCGGCCGTCGTCATGATGGCCGTCGGCGGCCTCGCCGTCCTCCAGGCGCGTCCGCCCGCCGGTCCGGACGCTTCCGTGACGGTGGCCGCGCCGCCCCGCACCGTCCAGCCGCCCGCCCAGGCGCCGGCGCTGCCCGCCACCGGTCCCGCCGGGCGGGGCGTCCTGGTGTACACGGCCTGCCAGTCGCAGTGCCCCACCTTCCTGCTGCTCGCCGACGGCCGGCAGTTCCTGCTGGGCGCGCGGACCGTCAGCCCGCCCGGCAACATCACGCTCTCCCCCGACGGGCGCTGGCTCGGGCGACCCGTCAGGGGCGGGTACGAGGTCCGGGACCTGCTCGGGGTTGCGGTCCACCGGCTCGAACCGCCGTCCGGCGGCGGCGCGGACAGCGCGTACAGCCCATGGGCGTGGTCGGCGGACTCCCTGCGGCTGATCGTCGGCTACCACGCCAGCGGCGACGTGCGTTCCTACCGGACGCTGGAGCTCCCGAGCGGCCGCGCCCGCGAGCTCGACCTGCCGCCCGGACGGGAGCCGGTGGGCCTGCTGCCGTCGGGCGAGCCGCTCCTCCTCGACACCGGCCGGCACGACAGGCCGCCGCTCGACCGCGTCACGCTGGAGCACGCCGGCGCCGGTCGCCCCCTCGCCCTGACGTCCGGCGCGGGCGTCCTCAGCGACGCCGACCACGGGCTGTCCGTCCAGGTGAGCGGCGAGCGGATCTTCACCCTGGAGTACTCCGGCGACCGGATCACCGTCCTGGAGTTCGACGTCACGGGCCGGCGGGTGGCCCGGCTGCCGCTGGCGGCCGGGCGGTTCCCGGTCGGGCCGGTGGACGGGGGCTTCGCCGTCGTCCAGGTGCCCCAGGACCAGGTCCGCGGGAGGCAGGAGCTGGCGGTGCTCTCCCCGTCGGGCGACCGTCCGCTGTTCGACGTGCCCGGCCTCGCGGCCGTCGTCCTGCCGGGCGGGGCCCGGCACTAGGGGCTGTTTGAAGTTCGGATCTAGGTGAGGGGTGATGACGGGCTAGCCGTGGCTGGTAGAACTCGGATGTGGCGCGCTTCGATGTGACCGATGCCGAGTGGGCTTTGATCGAGCCGCATCTGCCGGTGGCGGCGACCGGGCCGCTGCCACGGCGGGTGCGCGACCAGTTCAACGGGATCTTGTGGCGGTTTCGCACCGGGTCCGGCTGGCGTGACGTGCCAGAACGTTACGGGCCTTGGTCCACCCTCTATTCCCGGTTCAACGGCTGGGCCAAAGCCGGAGTGTTCCAGGAGCTGATGGACGCGCTGATCGCCGAGGCCGCCTCGCGAGGACAGGTCGGGCTGGAACTGGTCAGTGTGGACTCCACGATCGTGCGGGCGCATCAGGACTCGGCCGGGCTGGCGGTCGCCGGAGAAACTCTGGATGCACTGGAGCAGGCGCTGACCGAGGAAAAGGGGGCTCCGCTCCCGGAGCAGCCGCCGGTACTGCGGGTGATGGCTCGCAGGCCACACCCGATGCCGACGCGTCGCCGACGGATGATCGCGTCGTCCTGCGGCGACGCCGTAAGGCGAGGGCGGAGGCGGCCGCGCTCGGCCGATCCCGAGGCGGGCTGAGCAGCAAGATCCATGCTGCGGTCGACAGCGCCGGATTACCGCTGGTCTTCGTGGTCACACCGGGGCAGGCCGCCGACTGCCCGCAATTCACCACCGTTCTGAACAAGGTTCGCGTGGCCGGGCCGGTGGGCCGGCCACGGACCCGCCCTGGTGCGGTGGCTGCGGACAAGGCCTACTCCTCCAAGGCCAACCGGGCCTATCTGCGTCGCCGTGGGATCAGCGCGGTCATCCCGGAGAAGAGTGACCAGCAGGCCAACCGGAGGAAGAGGGGGTCGGCCGGTGGGCGGCCCGTCACCTTCGTTCCGGAGCGTTACCGGCAGCGCAACACCGTCGAACGCTGCTTCCAGAAGGTCAAGACGTGGCGTGGCCTGGCGACCCGCTACGACAAAGCCTCGGAGAGCTTTGAGGCCGGCCTCTACCTCCGGGGCTCGATCATGTGGTTAAGACTCCTCACCTCAACCACATGATCTGAACTCTGAACAGGCCCTAGGCGGCCCGCGGGTTCCGCCCGGCGTCAGCGGGGCGGGAGCAGGGTCCGGCGGTCGTTGTCGACGCGCCGGGTGATCCCCCGGGCGTCGAGACACTCCAGCAGGGGAAGGGCGACGCGGCGGCTGGTGGCCAGGGCCACCCGGACGTCGCTGACGGTGAACGGCGCGGGCAGTCCCGCGAGCGTCTCCGCGGCCCTGTCCAGGGCGTCGGGCATGAGCACGACGTTCTTCCCGATCGACAGCACGGCGCCCGACCGGAGCACGGCCGCCAGCGCCCTGCCCGTGAGGCCGAGCTCCGCCAGGCGTTCGGCCGTCGGGGCGTCGAAGGGGCGTTCGGCCAGGTCGGCGGTGAGCTGCGCGACCGCCCTGGCGATCGCGGGCGGCAGCGACCCGCCGGCGGGCCGGATCCGCCCACCCTCGACCACCAGCGGCGGCCTGACGAGCGCCTCGGCGAGCCGCCGGTCGGGCAGCCCGAGCAGGTGGGCGGCGGCGTCCACGGTGATCCCCGGATCGAGCGCGGGCCGCCGCGCGACGTGCTCGGCGAGCCGGCGGGCCAGCGACGACCAGTGCCCGGGGTCGGCGTGCCAGTCGCCGGCCACCGGCGACCCGGCGGGCGGGCAGCCCATCGCCCGCAGGTCGCCTCCCGTCAGCAGCCCGTGCCAGCGCAGCAGCGCCGCGGCGTCGGGCAGCGGCGCCTCGCCGAGCGCGGCAGCCCTGGCGGCCGCGGCCCCCCGGCGCCGCAGCGCGGGGGGCCGGACGTCCAGCACCTGGACGCCGGCGACGATCTCCTGCCTGCCGGGGTCGCGCAGCAGGCCCCGGTCGCCGACCCTGAGCGGCAGCGGACGGCCGAGGGTGAGCCGGGCGGTGTCGGGCCCCAGGAAGCGGACCCGGACGGGAACGGCGGCCGAGCCGAGATGCAGGTGCGCCTCCTGCCTGCGGCGCTCCACGGCGGGGTTCAGCCGCACGTCCACGACCTGGGCCGGCAGCCACGCCCCCGGCGTCAGCAGCGCCGCGCCCCGGGACAGCTCGGCACGGTCGACGCCACGCAGGTTGACGGCGACGCGGGCGGTCGCCGGGACGCGCTCCGCCTGCTCGCCGAGCGTCTGGAGGCCGCGGATCCTGACCCGCCGCCCGCCGGTCTCCAGCTCGTCGCCGACGCGGAGGGTGCCCCTGGTCAGGGTTCCGGTGACGACGGTCCCGGCCCCGGTGACGGTGAACACCCGGTCGATCCACAGCCGGACGGCGTCCTCGGTGTCCGGCGCGGGAAGCGCGGCGGCGAGCCGGGCCAGGGCCTGCTCCAGCTCGCCGAGCCCCTGCCCGGTGCGTCCGCTGACGGCCACGCCGTCGATCCCCGCCAGGCCGGTCCTGTCCAGGTGCTCGCGGACCTGCCTCAGGGCGGGCCCGGGGTCGGCGAGATCGGCCCGGGTGACGACCGCGAGGCCGTGCCGTACGCCCAGGGCGTCGAGCGCCGCCAGATGCTCGGCCGACTGGGCCTGCCAGCCCTGGTCGGCGGCCACCACCAGCATCACCGCGGGACACGGCCCGACCCCGGCCAGCATGTTGGTGACGAACCGCTCGTGCCCCGGGACGTCGACGAACGCGATGCGCTCCCCGGAGCCGAGCGTGGTCCAGGCGAAGCCGAGGTCGATGGTCATGCCGCGGCGGCGTTCCTCGGCCCACCGGTCGGGCTCCATGCCGGTCAGCGCCCGGACCAGCGTCGACTTGCCGTGATCGACGTGCCCGGCCGTCGCGATCACGTGCACGCGGGCTCCGCGGCGGGTCGATCCGTGCGCAAACCATCCCCCGATTCGCCGATCAGCGGAGGCGGACGGGAATCGAACCCGCCGCGCCGAGATGCTCGGCGCCACTGGTTTTGAAGACCAGGAGGATCACCAGACTCCCAAACGCCTCCGGAAGAGATCATAAACCTGCGGAAGGCGTCGAACTCCCGCGTAGAACGCGAACCCGGCCCCGTTCAGGACCGGATGACGACGGTGTGCCCGGTGTGCTCGATCAGCTCGCCGACCACCGGGGCGCCGGGGATCTCCCCGGCGACCAGCAGCCCGCCCGAGGTCTGCGCGTCGGCGAGCAGCAGCAGGGTCTCCTCCGGGACGTCGCCGGGGTCGAGATGCGGGGCCACCCAGTCGAGGTTGCGCCGGGAGCCGCCGGGGACGAACCCCTCCTTCACCGCCTGCGCCGCGCCGTCCAGCATCGGGACGGCCGAGGCGTGCAGCACGGCGGTGACCCCGGAGGCGCGGGCCAGCTTGTGGAGGTGGCCCAGCAGGCCGAAGCCGGTGACGTCGGTGGCGCAGCGGATCCCGGCGGCCACGGCCCGGCGCGAGGCGTCCGCGTTCAGCCGGGTCATGGTCTCCACGGCGTGCGGGAACACCTCGCCGGTGCTCTTGTGCCGGTTGTTGAGCACGCCCAGGCCGAGCGGCTTGGTCAGGGACAGCGGCAGGCCGGGCCGCCCGGCGTCGTTGCGCAGCAGCCGGTCGGGGTCGGCGACGCCGGTGACGGCCAGGCCGTACTTGGGTTCGGCGTCCACGACGCTGTGCCCGCCGGCCAGGTGGCAGCCCGCCTGGGCGGCCACCTCCGCGCCGCCCCGCAGCACCTCGGCGGCCAGGTCGTAGGGCAGGAGGTCGGGCGGCCAGCACAGGAGGTTGAGCGCGACCACGGGACGCCCGCCCATGGCGTAGACGTCGGAGAGGGCGTTCGCCGCGGCGATGCGGCCCCAGTCGTAGGGGTCGTCGACCACCGGGGTGAAGAAGTCGGCCGTGCTGATGAGCACGGACCCGTCCTGGGTGCGGACCACGGCGGCGTCGTCGCCGGATTCCAGCCCCACCACGAGCTCCGCCTCGGGCTCTCGCGGGACCGGCATTCGCGCGTTGCCGAGCAGCGACTCCAGGTCCGCCGCGGGGATCTTGCAGGCGCAGCCGCCGCCCTGGGCGTACTGCGTGAGCCTCTTCATGATCACACCTTAGGACGATCAAGGCCGTCATGATCGGTTTTCTGGCGGTTGATCATATGATGCCTGATCGGCCCCGGTACGAGACCTGGAGACATCGTGCTTCCCACGCCGAATCGGACGTCCCTGGCATGACCGACCATCGTCGGTCCATCCCGCGGACGGACACGCTGCTCGCCGACCCCCGGCTGGCCGAGGCCCGGCGGCGGTTCGGCCACGCCCGGGTCAAGGCCGTGATCGTCGCGGCGCAGCGGCGGGCCAGGGAGGGAGAGCTCGCGCCGCAGGACGTCCTGACCGCGGCGCTGGCGGCCCTGCCCGCCTCCGCCGCCGGCCTGCGGCCGGTGATCAACGCCACCGGCGTGCTGCTGCACACCAACCTGGGCCGCGCCCCGCTGTCGGACGCCGCCCGCCAGGCGGTGGAGCTGGCCGCCGGGGTCACCGACGTCGAGCTCGACCTCGACACGGGCGGCCGGGGCAGGCGGGGACGTACGGCGCTGGCCGCCCTGGCCGCCGCGGTGCCCGCGGCCGAGGCGGTCCACGTCGTGAACAACAACGCGGCGGCGCTCGCGCTGGCGGCCACCGCGCTGGCGGCGGGCGGCGAGATCGTGGTCAGCCGGGGGGAGCTCATCGAGATCGGGGACGGCTTCCGCCTTCCCGACCTGCTCGTCTCCACGGGGGCCCGGCTGCGCGAGGTCGGCATGACCAACCGCACCGCCCTCGCGGACTACGCCGGCGCGATCGGGCCGCAGACGGGCCTGGTGCTGAAGGTGCACCCGTCCAACTACCGGATCGAGGGGTTCACGGCCGACGTCCCGGTGTCGCGGCTGGCGGCGTTGTGCCGCGAGCGGGGTGTCCCGCTCGTCGCCGACGCCGGCTCGGGGCTGCTGACCCATGAGCCGCTGCTGCCCCGCGAGCCCGACGTCACGAGCTGGCTGACCGAGGGCGCGGACCTCGTCACCACCAGCGGGGACAAGCTGCTCGGCGGCCCCCAGTGCGGGCTGCTGTTCGGCCGCGCCGACCTGGTGGAGCGGCTGCGCCGCCATCCCCTCGCCCGCGCGCTGCGGGTGGACAAGGTCACGCTGGCGGCGCTGGAGGCCACGGTCGCCGGCCCGCCGACGCCGACCTGGGAGAGCCTGCACGCCGACCAGGCCACGCTGCGCTCCCGCGCCGAGGACCTGGCGGCCCGGCTGCGTGACAAGGGGATCGAGGCCGAGGCCGTCGACAGCGGGAGCGTGGTCGGCGGCGGGGGCGCGCCCGGGGTGTCCCTGCCGAGCGCCGCCGTCGCGCTGGACCGGCGGGCGGCCGCCGCCCTGCGCCGGGCGCGGCCGCCCGTGCTCGCCCGGGTGGAGGGCGGCCGCTGCCTGCTCGACCTGCGCGCGGTGCCGTCCGGCCACGACGACATGCTGCTGGCCGCCGTCCTCACCGCGTGGCCGGAGAGCTGATCGGGCCCGCCGCGGACGGGGCGGTGGCCGGTCGCCGGAGACCGCCCCGGGAGAGGGAGCGGCCTCCCCCTCGCGGGGGAGCACACCGGACGGCCCCGGCGAAAGGCTGGCGGGCATGAGCACTTCCTCCCCGCTCGCGAGGGCCACACCGCCGAGCCGGCTCACCATCTGGGCCGGACGAGCCATGATCTTCATCGCCCTGGCGCACGTCGCCGTGTTCGCGCCCCTCGCCCCCTGGGCCGGCTGGCTCGCCGGAGACCTGCGCGACGGCCGCGCGGACGGCGAGTCGCAGGCCGTCTTCTGGGCGCTGCCCGGCGGGTTCGTCGTGGTGCTGGCGCTGCTGGGCCTGCTGGTGGCGCGGGCGGGACGGCAGGGGCAGCCGGTTCCCGGATATGTCGGCTGGGCGATCCTCGCCTGGGGGGCCGTCGGCGTCGGCCTGATCGGGATGAGCGGTTTCATCACCGCGATCGTCCCTTCCGGGCTGCTCATCGCGGCGAATGTCATCGCCGTGCGGGAGAATCGCGCCCGGCGTGCTGTCCGCGGCGGAACATGAACGGTCATGACCGCGCCGACCAGCGGTGGAGTCGAGGGCCGCTTTTCAGGTGTGTCGTTATCGGGTTTTCGCTCATTCGGCCGCTTAACGGCCTGGAGACGACATAGTAATTTTCACAAATGCCTCAATCACCTGGTAGGCGACGGCCGGTCATCGCACGATGGCTGGCCGTCCTCGTCATCGCCGCCGTCATCCCGGCGGGACCGGGCTCGTCGGCCGCGTACGCGTCGGGCCCGCAACCGCCCGAGAACGCGGTCGTCGTCTGGGACCGCAACGCCCAGACCGCCATCTGGGACGTCGCCGGCCAGCAGCCGCAGGTCCAGGCGCGCAGCTTCGCCATGGTGCACGGAGCCGTCTACGACGCGGTGAACGCGATCGCCGGCACCCCGTACCAGCCGTACCTGACCGCGCCCCAGGCCGACGGCGGGGAGTCGACGGAGGCCGCCGTCGCCACCGCGGCCTTCCGCGTGCTGAACAAGCTCTTCCCCGCCCAGCAGGCCCGGCTGACGACCCAGTACGACGAATACCTCGCCACGATCGCCGACGGCGACGCGAAACGACGCGGCGTCGCCGTGGGCGAGCAGGCGGCGGCCGCGATGATCGCCGCCAGGGAGAACGACGGCGCGTTCGGCGACCAGACCTGGCCGATCGGCACCCGGCCCGGCCAGTGGCGGCCGACGCCGCCCACCAACGCCTCGGACGGGGCCTGGGTCGGCGACCTCAAGCCGTTCCTCATCCCCAGCGCGTCGATGTTCCGCACCTCGGGGCCGCCCGCGCTGACCAGCTCCCGCTACGCCAAGGACATCAACGAGCTGAAGCGGATCGGCGGGGCGGACAGCACGGTCAGGACGCCGGACCAGACGCAGGCCGCGATCTGGTGGCACGACCGGCACCTGGCCGAATGGGAGATCAAGCGACAGCTCGCCACGACGCGGCGCCTGAACCCGCTCCAGGCGGCCCGCATGTTCGCCATGGTCGACCTGGCCGAGGCCGACGCCACGACCGCCTGTTACAACGAGAAGGCGGCGTGGGCCTTCTGGCGGCCGGTCACGGCGATCCGCCTGGCCGACACCGACGGCAACCCGCGTACCGCGGCCGACCCCGACTGGACGCCGCTGCTCGTCACCCCGCCGCACCCGGACTACACCTCCGGGCACACGTGCTTCACGGCGGCCAGCATGTCGGCGCTGGCCCACTTCTTCGGCAGGGACGACATCCCCTTCAGCGGCCACAGCTCCGACTCGGGCACCACCAGGAGCTTCCGCGGCTTCTCCCACGCCCTGGCCGAGGTCATCGAGGCCCGCGTGTGGGGCGGCATCCACACGCGCACGGCGGACGTGCAGGGCGCGAAGATCGGCGCTCAGGTCACCGCCTACATGGTGCGGCACTACTTCCGGCCGAAGCGGTGAGGCCGGAAGTGGTGAAGCCGGGAGCGGTCAGGCCGGGCGAGGCGCCCGCCCGCCGCTGAGACCGGAATCGCGGCGTTCCGAAGACCTCCCCGTGCGCGCCGAGCACGGGGAGGTCTTCCTGATTCCGGCCCTGACACGACGGGGGCAGGCGGATGTCAGCACCCCGCGGGGCCACTGCCAGCGGGATGACCGCCGATCTGACCGATATGGAGAATCGGACCCGACTCAATCAGTCAATAGGGACGGGGACCCCGTCAAACGTCAGGACCGAAACCCTAATTACGGGCATTCCATAGAGGGACAAGATCATCACGCAGGGTGGCAGAACCCCAGAACGCGAGGGCAGGCAGAGATCATCAGCCCAGCCGGGGAGGTCCGCCGTCCGTAGACACACCCACCGGAAGCCGGTTTTGTCGATGCCCGAAACCAGCATTCCATCATTGGTTTAAATTTCATCCCTTGACTGACTTTCGGACAAAATAATAGGAATGGCGTGGCTTCAGCCGTGAGCCGCCCCTCGCCGGGTCGAACCCTGACGAGCGGCCCGTCTTTCCTGCTGCCCGCGCGACGACCTCGCCCGGCGCGGCAGACCTGCCGGAGGGTGACTTCGCGTCGCGATGCCAGAAGAACAGCCGCTGTCCGAGACACCGTTCGCCTCGCTGACGCGATACCCGCCCGGCGCTCGGACCCTCTTCTGCCTCCCCTACGCCGGTGGGGACGTCACCGCCTTCTGGGCGTGGCGGCAGGCGTTCGACGGCATCCTGGACGTACGGGTGGCCATGCTGCCAGGCCGGGAGGGCCGGGTGGCCGAGCCCGGAGCCCTCTCCCCTGAGCTGATCGCCCGGTCCGTCGCCGCCGAGGTCGCCCGGCAGCGCACGCCGTACGCGATCTACGGGCACAGCATGGGCGGCCGGGTCGCCTTCGAGGTGGTCCGCGAGCTGCGGCGGCTGGGCGTACGGGCGCCCGAATGCCTCTACGTCGGCGCCGCGCACCCGCCGGAGCGCCAGGAGACGCTGGGACGGTGGACGGGCCTGGGCGACGAGGACCTGGTCGACGAGGTGATCCTGCGGCTCGGCGCGCCCGCGGAGTTACGGACGCAGCCCGAGGTCAAGGCCCTGCTCATCCCCGCCCTGCGGACGGACATGGACTGGCTGCGCCGCTACCGCTACACCCGCGAGGAGCCCCTGGACGTGCCCATCGTCGCCTTCGCCGGCGCGCACGACCGGGAGGTCGCCCACCCGAGCATGCTCGCCTGGGCCCGCCACACCTCCTCGGCCTTCCGCCTGCACACGCTCGACGCCGCGCACCTCTTCCTCGCCACGCACGGCGAGGAGGTGGCGCGGACGATCGCGGCCGGCCCCGAGCGGGCCATCGCCGCCGACGAGGTGCACGTGTGGCTGGCCGACCTCGACGAGCTGCCCGAGATGTGCGCGGCCCTCGACGAGCTGTCGCCGCGGGAGGCGGCGCGGGCGGCCCGGTTCCGGCAGGAGGACGGGCGGCGCGGGTTCGTCGGCAGGTCGGTGCTGCTGCGGCGGCTGCTCAGGGAGTACGGGGCCGACCCCGGCCTCGCCGAGCCGCCCGGCCGGTCCGGCGGCCTGCCGTACGGCGGGACCGGGCTCACCTACAGCGTCGCCCGGTCGGGCGGGCTCGTGCTGGTCGCGCTGACGACCGGCCGGGAGGTGGGCGCCGACCTGGAGCGCCTGCGCCCGCCGGCGGACGAGCAGACGTTCTTCGAGCGGATGCTGGACGAGCGGGAGCGCGCCGAGTTCGCCGCGCTGCCCGAGGAGCTGCGGCTGCACAGCGCGTTGCGCACGTGGACGGCCAAGGAGGCGCTGCTGAAGGCGTCCGGCGACGGGCGGCGGGTGGATCCGGCGCGGTTCGGGTTCGCCGGGCAGCGTCCGGGCCGGGCGTGGGTGCCGGAGGCGTCCCCCGAAGCGGGCCCAGAGACGGGCCCAGTGATGGGCCCAGAAATGGGCGCCGAGATGGGTGCTGAGACGGGTGCCGAGGCGGAGTGGCTGGCGGGGTGGCGGGTGACGCACCTGCCGCTGGGCCGGGCGATCGCCGCGATCGCCGTGCGCGCGCCGGGCTTCCTGCTGCGTTTCGAGACGGTACGGCGAGGCCGGCTGGTCCGGCCGGGTGTGGAGGCCGCAGGATGACACTCCTCAGCAGTCTGATCACGGCTCAGGCCGCGCGGACCCCGGACGCCCCGGCGGTCCGGCAGTGGGAGAACGTGCTCACCTACGCCGAGCTGGTCGAGCGGGCGTGGGCGCTGGCGGGCCGGCTGCGCGAGCTCGGCGTCGGGCCGGAGGCGCGGGTGGGGCTGTGCACCCGCCGCACCCCGCTGATGCCGGTGGCGGTGCTGGCCGTGCATCTGGCGGGCGGCGCGTACGTGCCGCTGGACCCCGGGCATCCGCGCCAGCGGCTGGAGGAGGTGCTGGAGGACGCCGGGATCGCGGTGGTCGTCGTGGACGAGCGCGGCCACGAGCTGCTGGACGGCTGCGCCGCCACGCTCGTCGACGCCTTCCAGCCGGGACCGGCCGAGCCCCGGGAGAGCGGCGCCGTCGCGGGCAACGCGGCGTGGGTGATCTACACCTCCGGCTCCACCGGACGGCCCAAGGGCGTGGTGGTGAGCCACGCCAACGCCGTCTTCTTCGTCACCGCGACCGTCGCGCGCTTCGGCCTGGACGCGAGTTGCAGCTCGATGGCCTTCTCCGCGCTGGGCTTCGACGCCTCGATCATGGACATGGTGCTCCCGCTGACCGTCGGCGGCTGCGTGCAGCTCGTGCCGGACGAGGACCGCGTGGACCCGGCCCGGTTGCAGCACTTCCTGGAGGGCCACGACGTCACCTGGGGCTACCTCCCGCCCGCGCTGCTGCCGCTGGTGGACCCGAGCCGGCTGCCGCACCTGCGGGACGTGGTGACGGCGGGCGAGCCGCCCCCGCCCGAGCAGGTGGCGCGCTGGTCGGCGCACACCCGCTTCCACAACCTGTACGGCCCGACCGAGCTGACCGTCGTCGTGGTGGGCGGCGAGTTCCGCGGCGTGTGGGAGCGGCCGCTGCCGATCGGCCGGCCGTTGACCGGCTGCCGGGCCTACATCGTGGACGAGGACATGAACCTGTGCCCGCCGGGCGTCCCCGGCGAGCTGCTCGTCGGCGGCCCGCAGGTCAGCCGCGGCTACCTGGACCGGCCGGCGCTGACGGCCGAGCGGTTCGTGCCCGACCCGTTCTCGGACGAGCCGGGCGCGCGGCTGTACCGGACCGGCGACCACGTGGCCTGGCAGGAGGACGGCCAGATCGCGTTCATGGGCCGCCTCGACCGCCAGGTGAAGGTCCAGGGGCAGCGCGTGGAGATCGGCGAGGTGGAGACCACGTTGCGCGCCCATCCCGGAGTGCGGCAGGCGGTGGTGGACTACGCGGGCGAGCTGGTCGCCTACGTGACGCCGCAGGACGCGCCCGACCTGGCCGCCCTGCGCGAGGACCTGGCGGTGCGGCTGCCGCCGTACATGCTGCCGACCAGGCTGGTCCGGCTGCCGCTCCTCCCGCTGAACGCCTCGGGCAAGGTGGACCTCGCCGCCCTGCGGGCGCAGTCGCAGCGGGAGCGGGGAACGGCGAGCGGGCTGGCCGGGATCTGGGCGCGGGTGCTGGAGGCGCCCGTCCCGGACGACGAGGACGACTTCTTCCAGCGCGGCGGCCACTCGCTGCGGGCCATGCGGCTGGTGGCCGCGGTGCGCGCGGAGCTGGGCCGGGTGGTCTCGGTCCAGGACGTCTACGAGGGCCGGACCTACGGCGCGCTGCGCGCTCTCGTTGCGGGCGCGGAGCGGGCCTCCGCCGCCGCGCCGCCCACCGGCAGCCCGGCCGCGTTCTCCCCCGCCCAGCGCCGGATGTGGTTCGTCGAGCAGCTCGCGCCCGAGTCGGCCGCGCACAACATCGCGATGGCCGAGCGGATCCGGGGCCCGCTCGACGTCGCCGCGCTCCGCCGGGCGCTCACCGCCGTGGTGGCGGCCCACGAGGCGTTGCGCTGGCGGGTGGCCTCGCGCGACGGGATCCCCGACGTGACGGTCGCGCCGCCGGGTGAGGTGCCGCTGCCGATCGACGACCTCTCCCCCGCCGATCTGGACGCGGCGCTGCAGAAGGAGGCGCGGGAACGGTTCGACCTGGCCGCCGGGCCGCTGTTCCGGGCGCGGCTGCTCCGGCCGGCCCCCGACGAGCACGTGCTCTGCCTGACCGCGCACCACCTGGTGTTCGACGGCTGGTCGCAGGACGTGCTCTTCCGCGGCCTGTCGGCCGCCTACCGCGGCGAGCCGGTCGAGGCGGGCGAGCACACGTTCGCCGACTACGTGCGCTGGCTGCGGGCGAACGGCGACGGCCAGGCGCTGGGCTGGTGGCGCGAGCGCCTGCACGACGCCCCGCTGGTGCTGGACCTGCCCAGGGACGCGCCCAGGCCGCCCGCGCAGACCTTCCGCGGCGCCGCCGTCCGTGGCGAGGTGGACGCGGAGCTGGCCGGCCGGGTGGCCGAGCTGGCGGCCGAGCTCGGCACCACCCCGTACGCGGTGCTGCTGGCCGCCTTCGCGCGCCGCCTGGCCACCCTCGCCGGACGGGACGACCTGGTGGTGGGCGCGGCCTACGCCGACCGGCCGCACGTGGCGTTCGAGTCGCTGGTGGGGATGTGCGTGCAGGTCCTGCCGCTGCGGCTGCGCCCCCGTGGCGGCTTCGCCGAGCAGGTGACGGCGTGCGCGGCCGAGCTGAACGCCGCGATCAGGCACCGGGACGTGCCGCTCGGGCAGCTCCTGGAGTCGCTGCGGCTGCCGCGCGACCTGAGCCGCAACCCGATCACGCAGGTCATGTTCAACATGTACAACTTCGCGCAGGCCCAGCTGGACCTGGACGGCTGCGCGAGCGAGACGCTGCGGCCGGGCCTGCCGGGCGCGCTGTTCGACCTGACGATGTACGTGGGCGAGCAGCGCGGCGGTTACGCGCTGGAGCTGGTCTACAACCCCGACCTGTTCTCCGCCGAGCGCATGACGGCGCTGGTGGACGGCTACGTCGAGCTGCTCGGCGAGTCGCTGACCGGACAGGCGCGCCCCGAGCCCCCCGACGCCGAACTGCCGGCCTGGGACGGGCCCGGCCTGCTGGAGCTGGCCGGCGACGCGCACGCCGGGGCGCGGCGGCGGACCGAGGCGGCGCTGCGGAGCGCGGGGGTCGAGCCGGGGGCCGTGGTGGCCGTCGTCGCCTCCCGGGTGCCCGAGCTGCCGGGGGTCCTGCTCGGCGTGCTGGCGGCGGGGGCCCGGTGGGTGGTGATCGACTCGGCCTATCCCGCCGCCGTCCAGGAGCGGCAGATCGCCGCCGCGGGAGCGCGGGCGGTGCTCCGGGACGACGTGATCGAGCTGCGCGAGGGCGGCGCCCCGCTGCCGGGGCCCGGCTACCTGTCGATGACCTCGGGCACCACGGGCGAGCCCAAGGCGGTCGTCACCGGCGAGCGGCCGCTGGCCCACTTCCTGTCCTGGTACGTCCGCACCTTCGCGGTCGAGCCGCGCGACCGGTTCGCGCTCCTGCACGGACCGGCCCACGACCCGGCGCTGCGCGACATGTTCGTGCCGGCCGTGGCGGGCGCCGAGCTGTTCGTGCCCGACCACGAGCTGGTCCGCGATCCCGGCAAGCTCGTCACCTGGCTGCGCGAGCACGCGATCACCGTCCTGCATCTGACGCCGCAGCTCGCGGCGATGCTGGCGGGCACCGGCGGCACGCTGCCCGACGTGCGGCTGGCCGGGGTGGGCGGCGACCTGTTCACCGGCGTCCAGGCGGCCCGGCTGCGCGCGTTCCTGCCCGATGCCCGGATCGTCGCCTTCTACGGCACGACCGAGACGCCGCAGGCGCACGCGTGGCACGAGCTCGCGGAGCCGTACCCGGAGGTCGTGCCGATCGGGCGGCCCGTCGAGGGCAGCGAGATCATCGTGGTGACGCCGGACGGCAGGCGGGCGGGCGTGGGCGAGCTCGGCGAGGTGGTCGTCCGCAGCCGCCACCTGTCCGACGGCTACCTGGATCCGGCGCTGACCGGCCGCCGCTTCACCGGCGACCGCTTCCGCACCGGCGACCTCGGCCGGCGCAACCCCGACGGCACGATCACCCCGGCGGGGCGCGCCGACGACCAGGTGAAGGTGCGCGGCTTCCGGGTCGAGCTGGGCGAGGTGGAGGCCGCGCTCGCCGCCTGCCGGGACGTGCGCGCCGCCGCGGCCAGGGTCGAGGGCGGCACGCTCGTCGGCTACGTGGTGCCCGCCCGGCCGGGGCTGGCGGCGCACCGCCTCCTGGACGAGCTGCGCGGCGCGCTGCCCGAGCACGCCGTCCCCAGCGAGGTGGTGACGCTGCCCGCGCTGCCGCTGACGCCCAACGGCAAGGTGGACCGCGCCGCGCTGCGCGGTCGGCCGGTCGAGCAGCCCAAGACCGGCGGCGGCCTCGACGGCCCCACCCAGAAGACGGTCGCCCAGGTGTGGCGCGCCGTGCTGGGCGTGCCGCGGCTCGGCCCCGACGACAACTTCTTCGAGATCGGCGGCCATTCGCTGGCCGTGGCGGCGGTGCAGGCCCGGCTGCGGGCGGCGACCGGCCGCGAGATCCCGATCACCGAGCTGTTCAGGCATCCCACGATCCGGACGCTGGCCGCGCATCTCGATGGCGCGGGCGGCAGTCCGGGACTGGACCGGGCGGCGCGCCGCCTGGCCTCACGGCGAGACAGGTTGAGGAACCGCAACGAGAAGGGGATTGCCCCATGACGGACGAGCCCACGGCCGAGCCGATCGCGATCATCGGCTTGTCGTGCCGAGTCCCGGGAGCGGGTGACGCGCAGCAGTTCTGGCGCAACCTCGCCGACGGCGTCGAGTCGCTGACCACGTACACCCTGGAGGAGCAACGGGCGCTGGGCACGGCGGAGAGCCTGCTGGCCGACCCGAACTTCGTGCCGGCCGCCATGACGCTGGACGACTACGAGGGCTTCGACGCGGCGTTCTTCGGCATGTCGATCAGGGAGGCCGAGGTGCGCGACCCGCAGCACCGGCTGTTCCTGGAGCTGTCGCACACGGCGCTGGAGGACGCGGGCTACGACCCGTTCCGCTACCCGGGCGAGATCGGCGTCTACGCCGGGACCGGGACGGACACCTACCAGTGGCGCAACATCCGCAGCAACGCCCAGGCGCACAAGAACGCCGGCTGGCTGGCGGTCATGGTGGGCAACCACGTGGACTACTGCGCCACCCTCACCTCCTACAAGCTCGACCTGCGCGGCCCCAGCTACACCGTGCACACCGCGTGCTCGACCGCGCTGGTGGCCTTCCACATCGCGTGCGAGGCGCTGCGCAACGGCGAATGTGACATGGCGCTGGCCGGCGCGGCCATGCTGGACCTGCCGCAGGGCGAGGGCTACATCTACGACCAGGACGGCATCGTCTCCCCCGACGGGCACACCCGCTCCTTCGACGCCGACGCCGGCGGCACGACCTGGGGCAGCGGCGGCGGCGTGCTCGTGCTGAAGCGGCTGTCGGAGGCGATCGAGGACCGCGACAACATCCGCGCGGTGGTCCTGGGCAACGCGATCAACAACGACGGCGCGGGCAAGGTCGGCTTCTCCGCCCCCAGCCTGGACGGCCAGGCCGCGGTGATCGCGCAGGCGCTGGGCGTCGGCGGCGTGGATCCCCGTACGGTCACCTACGTCGAGGCGCACGGCACCGGCACGGCGCTCGGCGACCCGATCGAGGTGGCCGCGCTGTCCAGCGTGTTCGCCCAGCACACCAGCGACACCCAGTGGTGCGGCATCGGCTCGGTCAAGAGCAACATCGGCCACCTCGGCCAGTCGGCCGGCATCCCCAGCCTGGTCAAGACGGTGCTGGCGCTGGAGAACAAGCTGATCCCGCCGACGCTGCACTTCAAGAGCCCCAACCCGAAGATCGACTTCCCGGCGAGCCCGTTCTACGTCGTCTCCTCGCCGACGAAGTGGGAGCGCGACGACTTCCCGCGCCGCGCGGGGGTCAGCTCGTTCGGCATCGGCGGCACGAACGCGCACGCCGTGCTGGAGGAGGCCCCGCCGCGCCCGTCGCTGCCCCGTGAGCGGCCCGCCCACCTGCTGAAGCTGTCGGCCAGGACGGAGTCGGCGCTGGCCGCGGCGCGCGAGCGGCTGGCCGCGCACCTGGCCGCGCACCCCGAGACGGACCTGGCCGACGCCGCGTTCACGCTGCGCGTGGGCCGCCGGGAGCTCAAGCACCGGGCCGTCGTCGTCGCCACCTCGCCGGGCGACGCGGTGGCCGCGCTGTCCGACCCCAGGCGGATCGTCACCGGCGCCAAGCCGAAGCGACCGGCGCAGGTCGCCTTCCTCTTCTCCGGCCAGGGCGCCCAGTACGGCGGCATGGCCGCGGAGCTGTACCGCAACGAGCCGATCTTCCGCGAGGCGGTCGACGAGTGCGCGGCCGTCCTGGACGTGCGCGAGGAGATCTTCGCCACCGGCGAGGAGGCGGACGAGGCGCTGCGGCAGACCTCGCTCACCCAGCCCGCCCTGTTCACGGTCGAGTACGCGCTGGCCAGGCTCTGGCTCTCGCTGGGCGTCGAACCGGCCGCGATGATCGGCCACAGCATCGGCGAGTACGCGGCGGCCACCATCGCCGGCGTCTTCACCCTGCCCGACGCGATGCGGCTGGTCGCGGCGCGCGGCCGGCTCATCCAGGCGCTGCCGCCCGGCTCCATGCTGGCCGTGCAGCTCATGCCCGACGAGATCGCGCCGATGCTGCCCGACGACGTCTCGGTGGCCACCGTCAACGGCCCCGGCACGTGCGTCGTGTCGGGCCCGTCGGAGTCGATCGCGGAGCTGGCCGAGATGCTGGAGGAGGAGGGCATCGGCTGCACCCGGCTGCGCACCTCGCACGCCTTCCACTCGGCGATGATGGAGCCGATGCTGCGCGAGTTCCGCGAGCTGGTCGCGGCGGCCCGGCCGGCCGCGCCGAGCCTGCCGTTCCTGTCCAACGTGACCGGCACCTGGATCACCGCCGCGGAGGCCACGGACCCGTCCTACTGGGCCAGGCACGTGCGCGAACCGGTCCGCTTCGGCGACTGCGTCTCGACGCTCCTGGCCGACGGCGAATGGATCATGATCGAGTGCGGGCCGGGCCGGCAGCTGTGCGGTCTGGCGGGCACCCAGCTCGCCGCCGGCGCGATCGCCCCGCTGCCGTCGCTGCCCGGCCCGCGCGACCGGGCCGGTGACGTCGCGGTCTTCTCGCAGGCCGTCGGCGCGCTGTGGGTGCACGGCATCGAGCTGAACGACTTCGGCGCCCCCGGCTTCCGGGTCTCCCTGCCGGGCTACCCGTGGGAGCGGCAGCGCGCCTGGATCGACCCCGACCCGCAGGGCGCCTTCGCCGGCGGCGTCGCCCATCCGCAGCAGGCCGGCGGCCCCCTGCCGCCCGAGCGGTGGTACGGCGTGCCCGTCTGGCGCCAGGCGCCGGCCCGTCCGGGGACGCCGTCGCCGGTCACGCGCTGCCTGGCCTTCGTGGACGAGGGCTCGGCCGCGCTGGCCGACGCGCTGCGCGCCTCCGGGGCCGAGGTGCTGGAGGTGCGGCCGGGCGCCGCGTTCGGCGCCTTCGACGGGCACTTCACGGTGCGGCCGGCCGTACGGGAGGACTACGACGCGCTGCTCGAAGCGGTCGGCGAGATCCCCGAGCGGATCGTGCACGCCTGGGCGCTCACCGGCGGCGAGCAGACGTGGGCGGCGCAGGACCGCGGCTTCTTCGGCGTCCTGGGTCTCGTGCAGGCGCTGTCGGCGGCCCAGCCTCCGGGCGGGGTGCAGCTCGACCTGGTGACCGCGGGCACGATGGACGTCGTCGGCGGCGACCTGACCAGGCCGGAGCACGCGACGCTGGCGGCCTTCGCCCGGGTCGTCCCGCTGGAGACGCCGTGGCTGCGCGTCCGGCACATCGACGTGCCGGACGGTGAGGCGAACCGGCCGGCGGCGGCGCGGAGCCTCGCCGCCGAGCTGGGCCGCGCGGCCGAGCCCGGCGAGGCCGGGCTGCTGGCCCCGGTCGCCCTGCGCGGCGGGAAGCGGTGGCTGCTCGGATACGAGCAGGTCGAGGTGGACAGCGAGCCGGGCGAGCCGCGCGACGGCCAGGTGTACGTGATCACCGGCGGTCTGGGCGGCATCGGCATCTCGCTGGCCGAGGACCTGGCGGCGCGGGCCCGCGTCAACCTGGTCCTGCTGTCCAGGAGCGGGCTGCCCGGCGGCCCGCCGCGGTCGGCCCGCGAGGCGCGCGCCGCCGAGGCGATCGGCCGGATGGAGGCCGCCGGGGCGCGGGTGCTGACCCTGGCCGCCGACGTGACCGATCCGGCGGACATGCGCCGCGCCAGGGACGAGACGCTGGCCGCCTTCGGCCGGGTGGACGTGCTCGTCCACGCGGCCGGCCTGCCCGGCGGCGGCATGGCCCAGATCAAGGAGCGGGAGGCGGCCGAGGCCGTGCTCCGGCCCAAGCTGCTCGGCACGCTGGCGCTCCAGGAGGCGTTCGGCGACCTGGAGCTGGAGGCCGTGGTGCTCTGCTCGTCGATCACCGCGGTGGCCGGCGGGTTCGGGCAGATCGACTACTGCGCGGCCAACAACTTCCTCGACGCGCACGCCCGCGCCGGACGAGGCTGGAACGCCGCCCAGGTCGTCAGCGTCAACTGGGGCAGATGGCTGGAAGTCGGCATGGCGGTGGAGACGGCGGCGCCCGCCGGATTCGTCGCCTTGCAGCGCGGCGACCGGATCAAGGCGCTCGACCACCCGGTCCTCGACGCGCGGCACGCCGGAGAGATCGGCGGGCTCGACTGGTGCAGCGGCACGCTCTCGCCCGCCACGCACTGGGTGCTGGACGAGCACCGCATCGCCGACGTGCCGGTGCTGCCCGGCACCGGCCACGTCGAGCTGGCCAGGACGGCCGCCGAGGCGGTGCTGCCCGGCGACGGGGTCATCGAGCTGCGGGACGTGGTGTTCGTCGAACCGCTGTCGGTGGCCGACGGCGCGACCGCCGAGGTGAGGGTGCTCTTCACCCCGGAGGCGGACGGCGCCGAGTTCCAGGTGCAGAGCATCATCGGCGGCTCGCACCGCAGCCACGCCAGGGGCACGGCGGCCAAGGTGAGCCCGCCGCCCGCCGACCGCGTGGACCTGCGCGCCATCATGGACCGCTGCGTCTCCTCGGCGGACGAGCAGGGCGGCGTCCCGCTGTCGGGCCTGCTCACGCTGGGCGGCCACTGGCACCGGACGCTGACCGCCACGCACGTCGGGCAGCAGGAGGCGCTCGGCCTGTTCGAGGCCAACGACGTGCTGATGGCCGACCTCGACCGGTGGGGGCTGCACCCGGCCCTGCTCGACGCCGCCACCACCTTCAGCTGGGTCGCGGTCGAGGGCCACTACCTGCCGCTCGGCTACGGCCGCATCACCGTCTTCGGCGGCCTGCCCGAGGCGTTCTGGAGCCATCTGCGCATCACCAGCACCGACACCGACGAGGTGCTGGTCGTCGACGTCACGTTGATCGCGCCCGACGGCACGGTGCTGGTGCAGATCTCCGACTACGTCCTGCGCAGGATCGACACCGAGGCCGTGGTCTCCGGGGTCCGCTCCAGCGCCGGGTCCCAGGTCGCCGCCCCGGCCGGGGCCGCTTCGTCGGCGGCTTCGCCGGCGGCGGCCGACGACGTGGCCGGCATCAGGCCGGCCGACGGCGCCCTCTCCCTGCGCCGGCTGCTCGCCGCCCCGCTCGGCCCCCAGGTCGTGGTGGCGGCCAGTACGGTGGCCGAGCTCGTCGCCGGCGTCGGCTCGCTGACCCAGGAGACCGTCGAGAGCGAGCTCGACCCGGCGGCGGTCGCCGACCGGCAGGACAAGGCGCCCGCCGAGGGCTACGTCGCGCCGCGCAACGACGCCGAGGCCACGATCGCCCGCCTGTGGGGCGAGGTGCTCGGCGGCGACCACATCGGCGTCGACGACGACTTCTTCGAGCTGGGCGGCAACTCGCTCATCGCGGTCCAGCTCATCGCCCTGATCCGCAAGGAGCTGGGGGTGCGGCTGCCGATGCGCAACCTGTTCGAGGAGCCGACCGTGGCCGGGGTCGCCGCCCTGATCGAAGCCGCCACGGCCGCCGCCCCCGAGCCCGCCCCGGCCGGGCCCGCCACCCAGACCATCCCCCGCCTCCCCCGGAGTTCCGCATGAGCGCAGAGACCAGCACAGTAACCAGCACAGAGACCGGCACGGACACCAAGGTCGTACGCAACGACGAGGAGCAGTACTCCATCTGGCCGGCCGGCCGGGACAACCCCTCCGGCTGGTACGACGCCGGTTTCTCCGGCACCAAGGACGCCTGTCTGGCTCACATCGAGCAGGTGTGGACCGACATGCGGCCGAAGAGTCTGCGAGAGGCCATGGACAGTGAGTGATGCCTTCCCCGCCTCCTCCGGCCAGGAGCGGATGTGGTTCCTTTCGCGCTTCGAGCCCGATCTGGCCGTCTACAACATCGGCATGGTCATGCCGATGGCGGCCAGGCAGCCGGTGGACCCCCGCCGGCTGGAGCGGGCGATCGATCTGGTGGTGCGGCGTCATGAGGCGCTGCGCACCACGTTCGACTTCCGGGAGGGGCAGGTCGTGCAGATCGTCCACCCCGGCGCGCCGCCGACGGCGCTGACCGAGACGGACCTGAGCCACCTTCCGCGGGCCGCCGCCGAGGCGGAGCTGGCCCGCCTGGCCAAGGCGGACGCGGTGCTGCCCTTCGACATGGAACGGGCGCCGCTCTACCGCGGCAGGCACGTCAAGCTGGCCGAGGACGACCTGCGGCTGGCCGTCGTCTTCGACCACACGATCTTCGACGGCGTCTCGTCCATGGTCTTCATGGACGAGGTGGAGGAGTGCTACGACGCGCTCGGCGAGGACCGTCCGCCGAAGCTGCCCGAGCTGCCGATCCAGTTCGCCGACTTCGCCGTGTGGCAGCGCGGCAGGTTGTCCGGCGAGTTCCTGGAGACCGAGCTGGTGCACTGGCGGGAGCGGCTGGCCGGGGTGCCCGCCGACCTCGCCCTGCCGGGCGACCGGCCGCGGCCGGCCCGCCGCAGCTACCGGGGCGGGATCCGGCTCGGCGTCTACTCCCCCGAGCTGTCGGCGGGCGTGGAGCGGCTGGCCAAGGAGCTCAACACGACGTTGTTCACGGTGATGCTCACCGCGTACGCCGCCGTGCTGTCGCGCTGGTCGGGGATCGACGACATCGTGGTGGGCACGCCGGTCGCGGGCCGGCTGCTGCCCGAGACCGAGCCGGTCATCGGCATGTTCGTCAACGCGGTGCCGCTGCGCGTGGACCTGTCGGGCGCGCCCGGCTTCCGCGAGGCGGCCGGGCGGGTGCGGGCGACGGTGGCCGAGGCGCTGGACCATCAGGAGCTGCCGTTCGAGCGGCTCGTGGAGGACCTGCAGCCGGCCCGGGACCTGAGCGTGCCGCCGATCTACCAGGTGATGTTCAACCTGGCGATCCGCACCAACGAAGGGCAGATCGCCAACGGCACCGCCAAGGTGGATCTCCAGCTCGACGTCAACATGCGCGACGGGCTGCTGCACACCCGGCTGGAGTACGCCACCGACCTGTTCGACCCCGAGACGATCGAACGCTTCGAGGCGAACCTGCGCACGCTGGTCGAGGCGGCCGCCGCCGACCCCGGCCGGGCGGTGCCCGAGCTCCCCGTGCTCGCCGCGGACGAGCGGGCGCGCGTCCTGGCCCTCGGGGACGGCGGCCCGCAGGCCGGGCCCGGCACCCTGCACACGCTGATCGAGGCCCGGGCCGCCGCGACCCCCGACGCCCCCGCGGTGGTCTTCGGCGACGTCACGCTCACCTACGCCGAGCTCAACGGCCGCGCCAACCGGCTGGCCCGGCGGTTGCGGCAGATCGGCGTGGAGCGCGGCCGGCCCGTCGCGGTCTGCGCGGAACGCTCGCCCGAGCTGGTCGTCGCGCTGCTCGCGGTGCTCAAGGCGGGCGGGGCGTACGTGCCGCTGGACCCGGAGTACCCGCGGGACCGGCTGGAGTTCATGCTGTCCGACTCCGGCGCGGGGGTGCTGCTCACCCAGCGCCACCTGCCGTCCTTCGGGCCGGTCGAGACGGTGCTGCTGGAGGACGACCACGACCTCGGCTCCGGCGACCTCGACCCGGTGACCGGGCCGGACGACGCCGCGTACCTGATCTACACCTCGGGCTCGACCGGCCGGCCGAAGGCCGTGGTCAACACCCATCGCGGCATCGTCAACCGGCTCGCCTGGATGCAGGAGACGTTCGGCCTGACGGCCGGCGACGTGGTGATGCAGAAGACGCCGACCAGCTTCGACGTGTCGGTGTGGGAGTTCTTCTGGCCGCTGTTGCAGGGCGCCTGCCTCGTGCCGGTGCGGCCGGGCGGCCACCGCGACCCGGCTCACCAGCGCGACCTGGTCAAGCGGCACGAGGTGACCACGATGCACTTCGTGCCGTCGATGCTCGCCCTCTTCCTGGAGGAGGCGAACATCGAGTCGTGCACGTCCCTGCGGCGCGTGGTGTGCAGCGGCGAGGAGCTGCCGCCCAGGACGGCGGCCCGCTTCTTCGAGCGCCTGCCCGGCGTGGAGCTGCACAACCTGTACGGCCCCACCGAGGCGGCCGTCGACGTCTCCTGGCACGCCTGCCGTCCGGGCGAGACGGTGATCCCCATCGGCCGCCCGATGCCCGGCTGCCGCCTGCACGTGCTCGACGAGCGCCTGGAGCCGCTGCCCGTCGGCGTGCCAGGGCAGCTGCACATCGGCGGCGTCCAGGTGGCCCGCGGTTACGCGGGACGGCCGGGGCTGACGGCCGAGCGCTTCGTCCCCGACCCGTACGGCCCGCCGGGCGCGCGGCTGTACGCCACCGGCGACCTGGCCAGGCTGCGCGCCGACGGGGAGCTGGAGTTCCTCGGCCGCATCGACGACCAGGTCAAGGTGCACGGCTGGCGGGTCGAGCTGGGCGAGGTCGAGGCGGCGCTGGCCGCGGACCCGCGGGTGCGCGGGGTGGTCGTCGCCCTGCGCGACGACGCGCCGGGCGGCCGCGGGCTGGTGGCCTACGTGGACTGGACGGGCGAGCCGAGCCGGTTGTCGCACGAGCTGCGGACCGGGCCGGCCCGCACGTTGCCGGCGGCGCTGGTGCCGCAGGCGTTCGTGCAGGTCAGCCAGTTCCCCGTGGGCCCGAGCGGGAAGCTCGACCGGGCCGCGCTGCCGTCGCCCACCGGGCCCGGCCGCAGCGATCTCGGCACCACCTACGTCGCGCCGGAGACGCCGCTGGAGGAGGAACTGTGCGCGCTCTGGGGCGAGCTGCTCGGCCGTGACCGGGTGGGCGTCGAGGACGACTTCTTCGCGCTCGGCGGGCACTCGCTGCTGGCCGTCCTGCTGATCACCCGGTATCGGGAGGCGTACGGGATCGAGATGGACCTGCGGGTCTGCTTCGAGCTCACCACGGTGGCCGAGCACGCGCTGGCCGTGCTGGAACTCCAGCTCGGCGACGTCGAGCTGGACGATCTCCTGGCGGAGGACGCGGACGGATGAGCGAGGTGAGAGGGCGGCTGGCCCGCCTCAGCCCGGAGCAGCGCGCGGCGCTGGAGCGCAGGCTCCAGCGGCAGCCGAAGGCCCGGCCCGCCGGGATCCCCCCGCGCAGCGACCCGGACGCGCCGGCGCCGCTCTCCTACGGGCAGGAGCGGCTGTGGTTCCTGCAGCGGCTCGACCCCGCCGACGCCTCCTACAACATGTACATGGTGCAGCGGCTGCGCGGCGAGCTGTCCGTCCGCGACCTGGCCGGGGCGCTGTCCACCGTGGCGGCGCGGCACCCGATGCTGCGGGCCCGCTTCCCCGCGGTGGAGGGCGGCCCGGTCCAGGTCGTGGAGCCGGAGCTGAAGCTCGACCCGGTGCTGGTGGACCTCGCGGACCTGCCCGCCGCCGAACGCGAGGCCCGCGCCACGGAGATCGTGGCCGAGCTGACCAACACGCCGTTCGACCTGGCCACGGGGCCGCTGGTACGGGTGCACCTGATCACGCTGTCGGCCACCGATCACGTGCTCTGCCTGGTCCTGCACCACATGGTGGCCGACGGCTGGTCACTGAAGATCATCTTTTCCGAGCTGGCCGCCTGCTACACCGGGAACGCGGCGGGGCTGGGCGTCCCGTCGATCGACTACCGCGACTTCGCGGCCTGGCAGCGTGGCCGCGAGCCGGCGCGGGAGTCGCTGGACTACTGGCGCGCCAAGCTCGACGGCGTGCAGCCGCTGGACCTGCCCACGGACCGGCCGCGGCCGGCCGTACGGGTGGCCAGCGGGGACTACTGCGCGCGGCGCATCGGCCCCGAGCTGACGGCCCGGCTGGAGCAGCTGGCCAGGGACGAGCGCGGCACGCTGTTCATGGTCCTGCTGGCCGCCTACCAGCTCCTGCTGGGCACGCACTGCGGCACCGAGGACCTGACGGTCGGCTCGGTCATCGCCGGCCGCGACCGCCCGGAGCTCCAGGACGTCGTCGGCTTCTTCCCCGAGACGCTCGTGCTGCGCGGCGACCTGTCCGGCGACCCGTCCTTCCGCACGCTACTCGCGCGGACCAGGGCGACGGTGCTGGACGCGTTCGCGCACCAGGACATCCCCTTCGAACGCCTGCTCAACGACCTCGGCATCCGCCGCGACCTGAGCACGACGCCGCTGTTCCAGGCGATGTTCGTGATCCAGGACAAGGAGGCCGGCGCCCTGCCGCTGCCCGGCATCGAGGCGGAGATGTTCGACCCGGGCGCGACCCAGGCGAAGTTCGACCTGATGCTGGACGTCACCCAGTTCGACGGCTCCCTGTGGGCGATGTTGTCCTACGCCAGCGACCTGTTCGAGGAGGAGACCGCGACGCGGTTGCTGCGGCGGTGGGAGCGGGTGCTGGAGGCGGTCGTGCGCGACCCGGGCACGCCGCTGTCCGCGCTGCGCGCGGCCATGCTGCTGCCCGAGGACCGGCCGCCGGTCCTCGACACCCCGCAACCTCCCGCGCGCGACGTGCTCGACCTCTTCCAGGAGCGCGTCCGGCTGGCTCCCGGCGCGACGGCGGTGAGCCACGGCGACCGCCGGGTCAGCTACGCCGAACTGGACGCCATGGCCGCCGCCCTGGCCGGACGCCTGGCCGCGGCCGGGGTCGGCCCGGACACGGTCGTGGGCCTGCGCGCCGGGCGCTCGATCGAGCTGATCGCCGGGATGCTCGCCGTCGGCCGGGCGGGCGGGGCCTACCTGCCGCTCGACCCGGCGTACCCGCCGGAGCGGCTGCGGTGGATGGCGGCGGACGCGGGCGCGGCCCTGGTGCTGGACGAGGACGAGCTCCGCGAGTCGCCGCAGGCGCCGCACGCCGAGGCCGCGGGGCCGGGCTCGCTGGCGTACGTGATCTACACCTCGGGCTCGACCGGGCGTCCCAAGGGCGTGGAGGTGCCGCGCGAGGCGCTGGCGTCGCGGGTGGGCTGGATGCGCGGCCACTACGAGCTCGGGCCGGGCGACCGCGTCCTGCAGTTCGCCTCGCCGAGCTTCGACACGCACGCCGAGGAGATCTACCCGGCGCTGGCCGCCGGCGCGGAGCTCGTCCTGTGCCCGGACGAGCCGCTGCCGGACTTCCTGAAGACGCCGGAGGGCGCCGCGCTCACCGTGCTGGACCTGCCCACGTCGTACTGGCAGGAGCTGGTGGCCATGGGCGTCGAGTGGCCGCCCGGCCTGCGGCTGGTCATCCTGGGCGCCGACCCGCTGCCCGGCCCCGCGCTGGCCGCCTGGTACGCGTCCGGCCCCCAGGGCGTGCGCCTGGTCAACAGCTACGGCCCCACCGAGGCCACGATCATCGCCGCCACCGCCGACATGGACCCCTCGGAGGCGCTGCGCCGCCCGGCCGTGGGCGTCGCCCTGCCCGGCACCACGCTCCAGGTGCTGGGCCCCGACGGGCTCCCGGTGCCGGCCGGCGTCGCGGGCGAGCTGCACATCGGCGGCAGCGGCCTGGCCCGCGGCTACCGGGGCGCGCCCGCCCGCACGGCCGAGCGGTTCGTCCCCGGCCCCGGCGGCTCGCGTCTCTACCGCACCGGCGACCGGGCCCGCTTCCGCCTGGACGGCAGCCTGGAGATCCTCGGCCGGCTGGACCGGCAGGTGAAGGTGCGCGGTTACCGCGTCGAGCCGGGCGAGGTGGAGTCGGCGCTGCTGGCCCACCCGTCGGTGCGGCAGGCCACGGTGGTGGTCCACGACGACCGCCTGATCGCCTACGCCGTCCACGACGCCGGGGACGCCTTACGCGAGCACCTCGCCGCCGAGCTTCCCCCGCACATGCTGCCCAGCGCGATCGTCTCGCTCGACCGCATCCCGCTCACCCCCGGCGGCAAGGTCGACCGGGACGCCCTGCCCGCGCCGGGCCGCCCGCGCGGCGCCGCCTACGAGCCGCCGGCCGGCGCGGCCGAGGAGCTCGTCTGCCTGGTCTGGGCCGAGGTGCTGGGGCTGGAGCGGGTGGGCGCGCTGGACGACTTCTTCCAGCTCGGCGGCCACTCGCTGCTGGCCACCAGGACCACGGCCCGCATCGCCGCGGCCATCGAGCTGGACGTGCCGCTCAAGCTGGCCTTCACCCACCCGACGCCACGCCTGCTGGCCGCGGCCCTGGAACACCTGGCCGAGGAGGCCGACGAGCGTGGATGAACGGAACGCGCGCGTGCAGGCCCGCTTCCGCAAGGCGATCGCGGGCCTGGGCGCCGCCGAGCAGATCCCGCGACGCGCCGAGGGCAGCGACCCGCCGCTGTCGTTCGCGCAGGAGCGGCTGTGGTTCATGGAGCAGTTCGCCCCCGGGACGAGCGCGTACGTGCTGCCCGTGTCGGCCCGGCTGCGCGGCCCGCTGGACGCCGGACGGCTGCGGGAGTCGCTGGACGCCGTGGCCGCCCGGCACGAGAGCCTGCGCATGACCTTCCCGGCCGGCACCGACGGGCGGCCGGAGGTGCGGGTGGCGGACCGGGTGCGGGTGCCGCTGCGCGTCGTGGACGTGCCGGACGAGACGGCTGCCAGGCAGGTGCTCAGCGCCGACGCCGCGCTCCCCTTCGACCTGGCCGACGGCCCGCTGCTGCGCGCCACCCTGGTACGGCTCGCGCCCGACGACCACGCGCTGCTGGTGGCGGTCCATCACATCGTCGCCGACGGCTGGTCGGCCGAGCTGATCCTCCGCGAGCTGCTGACACCGCCGCAGAGCGGGCCGCGGCTGGGTTTCGGCGACTACGCGGCCTGGCAGCGCGAGCGGCTGAGCGGCGACCGGCTGGCCGGCGACCTGGCGTTCTGGCGCGCCGAGCTGGACGGGTTGCAGGTGCTCGACCTGCCCCTGGACCGGCCGCGCCCGCCCCGGCAGACCTTCCGCGGCGGCTGGCACGACGTCGAGCTGGACGTGGCGGCCTTCCGCGAGCTGTGCCGGGCCGAGGGGGCGACCCTCTACATGGGGCTGCTCGCCGCCTTCCAGGTGCTGCTGGCCCGCTGGTCGGGCACGACCGGCTTCGCGGTGGGGTCGCCGGTGGCCGGACGGTCCCGGCCGGAGTTCGAGGACATGGTCGGGCTGTTCGTCAACCTGCTCCCGCTGCGGGCGCGGCTGGCGGGCGACCCCGGCTTCGCCGAGTTGCTGCGCCGGACGCGGGACGGCGCGATCGAGGTCTACGGCCACCAGGAGCTGCCCTTCGAGAAGCTGGTCGCCGAGCTGGACCCCGAACGCGACGTCAGCCGCCCGCCGCTGGTCCAGGTGCTGTTCGCGCTGCAGAGCTATCGCGGCGACGGCGAGGGCTTCGAGCCGGACAGCACGACCACCCGGTTCGACCTGGAGCTCTACGCCGCCGAGCGGGGCGACCTGCTGGAGGGCCGCTTCGTCTACAACGCCGAGCTGTTCCGGCCGGAGACGATCGAGCGGCTGGCGCGGCGGTTCGCCGCGCTCCTGCGTGCGGTGGTGGCCTCCCCCGACGTGCCGGTGGGGCGCCTGGACATCCTGCCGGACGAGGAGCGGAAGCAGCTCGCGCGGTGGAACGCCACCGACCGGGAGCATCCGGGCGGGACCCTGCACGAGCTGGTCTTCGCCCAGGCCGAGCGCACCCCGGACGCGACGGCGCTGGTGTTCGAGGGCGACCGGCTGACCTATCGCGAGCTGGCCGACCGGGCCCGCGCGGTGGCCGCCGGGCTGGACGTGCGGGTGGACCAGCCCGTCGGCGTCTGCATGGAACGCGGCCTGGACCTGCCCGTCGTCCTCCTCGGCGTGATGGCCGCGGGCGGCGCCTATCTGCCGCTCGACCCGGCCCACCCGGCGGAGCGCACGCGCGGCATGCTGGCCGACGCGGGCGCCGACCTGATGGTCACGGCGGCGGACGTGCGGCCGGGCCCGGCGTCCGTGGTGCGGGTGCGTGAGGACAACCTGGCCTACGTCATCTTCACCTCCGGATCCACCGGACGGCCCAAGGGCGTGGGCGTCTCCCACCGCGCGATCGTCAACCGGCTGCGCTGGATGCAGGACACCTTCCAGCTCACCCCGCACGACCGCGTCCTGCACAAGACACCCACCACCTTCGACGTCTCGGTCTGGGAACTGTTCTGGCCCCTCATCACCGGCGCCACCATGGTCATCGCCCGGCCCGGCGGCCACCGCGACACCGCCTACCTGCGCGACCTCATCAAGACCGAGAACATCACCACCACGCACTTCGTCCCCTCGATGTTGCAAGCGTTCCTGGAAGAAGAGGACATCCAGCTCCCACCCCGGATCATCTGCTCCGGCGAAGCCCTCCCACCCGGCCACGACATCCCCGGACTCCACAACCTCTACGGCCCCACCGAAGCAGCCGTCGACGTCACCTGGCACCCCTGCCAGCCCGGAGAACCCACCGTCCCCATCGGCAAACCCGTCGACAACACCACCCTGCACGTCCTCGACGAACACCTCCAGGACGTCCCCATCGGCACCCCCGGCGAGCTCCACATCGGCGGCATCCAACTCGCCCGCGGCTACCTCGGCAAACCAGCCCTCACCGCCGAACGCTTCCTGCCCGCACCCAACGGACAACGCCTCTACAAAACCGGCGACCTCGCCCGCTGGCTACCTTCCGGCGAACTCGAATACCTCGGCCGCACCGACCACCAGATCAAGATCCGCGGCATGCGCGTGGAGCTGGGCGAGATCGAGGCCGTGCTGCGCGAGCAACCCGGCGTGACGGCGGCGGCGGCCAAGCTGGTGAACGGCCGCCTGGTCGGCTACGTCGTCGGCGACGTCCCCGACCTGTCCGACGCGCTGCCGGACTACATGATCCCGACGGCGTGGGTGCGGCTGGACCGCCTGCCCGTCACCGCCAACGGCAAGCTCGACCGAGCCGCCCTCCCCGCGCCCGACCGCCCCGCCGACCTGCCGTGGGAGCCGCCGCGCGGCGCGGCGGAGATCGCCGTCGCGCAGGTCTGGCAGGAGGTTCTCGGCCTCGACCGGGCCGGCCGGCACGACACCTTCTTCGCCGTGGGCGGCGACTCCATCAGCAGCCTCAAGGTCGTGGCCCGGCTGCGCGCCACCGGCTACGACGTGGAACTGCAGCAGTTGTTCACCCATCAGGCGGTCGCCGAACTGGCCGCCGTGCTGCGGCCGCGGCAGGCCGTACCGGAGACCACGGCGGGAGCCTTCGACCTGCTCAGCGTGGCGGACAGAGAGAGGCTCACGCGATGATCATCGACGCCTACCCGCTCAGCGCCCTCCAGGCCGGGATGCTGTACCACAGCGAGCTGGACGGCGTGACCTTCCACGACCACACCACGCTCACGCTGCGCGGCACGTTCGACGAGAGGGCCCTGGTCAGGGCGCTGGACGAGCTGTCGGCCCGGCACGAGGTGCTGCGGACGTCCTTCGACCTGACCGGGTTCAGCGAGCCCGTCCAGCTCGTGCACGACCGCGCGGAGATCCCGCTGACCGTCTCCGGCGGCGAGCCGGAGTACGGGCCGTTCGACTGGACGCGGGCTCCCCTGCTCCGCGTCCACGTGCGGCCCGAGGCCGACCGGTTCGCGCTGACCGTCTACTTCCACCACGCGATCCTCGACGGCTGGAGCGTCGCGAGGCTGGTCAGCGAGCTGCTGGCACGCTATGCGACCCCCGGGCTGCCGGTGGAGCCGCCGGCGGCCCGCTTCCGCGACCTGGTGGCGGCCGAGAAGGCGATGCTCGCCCGGCCGGAGGCGGCGGAGTTCTGGCGGGAGGCGATCGCCGAGGCGCCGGAGGGCCGGTTGCCCCGGATGCCGGGCTACCCCACCGGCGGGCCGCGCGAGGTCGCGGTGCTCGCCACGGCGCTCCCCGCCGACCTGGCCAAGGCGCTGGCCGAGCAGGCGGCCGCCGCCCGGGTGCCGCTGCGCTCGGTGGTGCTCGCGGCGCACGTGCGCGTCATGGCCCTGCTCACCGGCGATCCGGACGTCCTGACGGGGATGCTCACGCACAGCCGTCCGGAGAGCGAGGCCGGTGACGAGGTGCTCGGGCTGTTCCTCAACACCGTCCCGCTGCGGGTGCGGGCCGACGCGCCCGACCTGGTCCAGCGGGTCTTCCGGGCGGAGGTGGCGGCGCTGCCGTACCGGCACTTCCCGCTCTTCGAGATCCAGCGGGCCAGCGGTCGCGCGCGGCTGCTGGACACGCACGTGGACTTCCGCGACTTCCACGTGAACGGCGCCGCCGCCACGCCCATCGAGGGCCAGGACTTCTTCGAGCAGACCGACTTCGCCTTCAGCACGGCCTTCGTCCGGACGCCGGGCCAGGGGCTGACGCTGACCATCTCCTACGACACCACGCAGTTCCCCGCCGATCAGATCGCGGCGATCCGGGACCA
The DNA here is from genome assembly GCF_044465525.1 of Nonomuraea sp. NPDC049646. Taxonomy (NCBI): domain Bacteria; kingdom Bacillati; phylum Actinomycetota; class Actinomycetes; order Streptosporangiales; family Streptosporangiaceae; genus Nonomuraea; species Nonomuraea sp. NPDC049646. Next base: position 674,078 of record NZ_JBITLU010000001.1, read on the forward strand.
CTACCTCCGCGCCCTGTCCGGGGAGGCCGGCGTCTCGCCGCAGGACGCGGCCCAGCTCGCGCGGTGGAACGCCACCGACCGGGAGCATCCGGGCGGGACCCTGCACGAGCTGGTCTTCGCCCAGGCCGAGCGCACCCCGGACGCGACGGCGCTGGTGTTCGAGGGCGACCGGCTGACCTACCGCGAGCTGGCCGACCGGGCCCGCGCGGTGGCCGCCGGGCTGGACGTGCGGGTGGACCAGCCCGTCGGCGTCTGCATGGAACGCGGCCTGGACCTGCCCGTCGTGCTCCTCGGCGTGATGGCCGCGGGCGGCGCCTATCTGCCGCTCGACCCGGCCGATCCCGAGGAACGGCGGCGCGGCATGCTCGCCGACGCGGGGGCCTCGACCGTGCTCACCGGCGCGGATCCGGGAGACCGCTTCACGCCGCCGACAGTGCGCGAGGACAACCTGGCCTACGTCATCTTCACCTCCGGATCCACCGGACGGCCCAAGGGCGTGGGCGTCTCCCACCGCGCGATCGTCAACCGGCTGCGCTGGATGCAGGACACCTTCCAGCTCACCCCGCACGACCGCGTCCTGCACAAGACACCCACCACCTTCGACGTCTCGGTCTGGGAACTGTTCTGGCCCCTCATCACCGGCGCCACCATGGTCATCGCCCGGCCCGGCGGCCACCGCGACACCGCCTACCTGCGCGACCTCATCAAGACCGAGAACATCACCACCACGCACTTCGTCCCCTCGATGTTGCAGGCGTTCCTGGAAGAGGAAGGGATTCAGCTCCCACCCCGGATCATCTGCTCCGGCGAAGCCCTCCCGCCCGGCCACGACATCCCCGGACTCCACAACCTCTACGGCCCCACCGAAGCAGCCGTCGACGTCACCTGGCACCCCTGCCAGCCCGGAGAACCCACCGTCCCCATCGGCAAACCCATCGACAACACCACCCTGCACGTCCTCGACGAACACCTCCAGGACGTCCCCATCGGCACCCCCGGCGAGCTCCACATCGGCGGCGTCCAACTCGCCCGCGGCTACCTCGGCAAACCAGCTCTCACCGCCGAACGCTTCCTCCCCGCACCCAACGGACAACGCCTCTACAAAACCGGCGACCTCGCCCGCTGGCTACCCACCGGCGAACTCGAATACCTCGGCCGCACCGACCACCAGATCAAGATCCGCGGCATGCGCGTCGAACCCGGCGAGATCGAGGCCGTCCTGCGCGCCCAGCCGGGGGTCCGCGACGCGGCCGTCACGGCGCACGGGCACAGCCTGGTCGGCTACGTGGTGGGCGACGTGCCCGACCTCCAGGACGTCCTGCCCGACCACCTGATCCCGCGCCGGTGGGTGAGCCTGGACGCCCTCCCCCTCACCCGCAGCGGCAAGCTCGACCGGGCCGCGCTGCCCGCGCCGGAGACGGCGGGCGGCCGGCCGTACGTGCCGCCTCGCGACGAGGTGGAGGCGCGCCTCGCCACGCTCTACGAAGAGGTGCTGCAGGTGCCCGCGGCCGGGATCCTGGACGACTTCTTCGAGCTCGGCGGCCACTCGCTGAGCGCCCTGCGGCTGGCCGCCCGCATCCGCCAGGAGCTGGGGCGGAGCCTGCCCGTGGGCACCGTGCTGACCGCGCCGACGATCAGCAAGCTGGCCAGGGTGCTCCGCCAGCCCGGGGACCTGGCGCCGCCGAGCCACGTCGTGCCGCTCAACCCGGACGGCGACCGCACGCCGATCTTCTTCATCCACGCGCTCGGCGGGCAGGTCTTCCGCTACCACCCGCTGGCCCGCCGCCTCGGCCCCGACCAGCCGGTGTACGCCATCGCCGCGCGCGGGCTGGTGCCGGGCGAGGAGCCGCACGCCACGCTCGCCGAGATGGCCGACGCCTACATGGCCGACCTGCTGGAGGTGCGGCCGGCGGGACCGTACGTGCTGGGCGGGTTCTGCATCGGCGGGAACATCGCCCTGGAGGTGGCCCGGCGGCTGCGCGAGCGCGGCGAGCAGGTGCCGCTGGTCGTGCTGCTCTACGCCAACGCCGAGGAGCCCGTGGCCGAGGCGTCGCTGGAGGACGACACGGTCCTGCTGTTCCACGCGCTGGCCGGCGGCCCCGAGGAGACCCTCGGGCTGGACCCGGCCGAACTGGCCGCCCGGCCGCCGGAGGAGCAACTGCTCACGGTCATGGGCGCCGCCTCCGCCGCCGACCGGCTGGCGCCCGACACCGCCGAGGTCGAGCAGGCGCGCCGCTACCTGGCCGTGTTCCGGGCCAACGCGCACGCGGTCGGCGGCTTCCGGCACGAGCCCTACGACGGCGACGTCGCGCTCTTCGCGCCCAGGCGCGAGGACGGCAACTGGCCCTCCGTCGCCAAGGGGCGGCTCGCCCACGTCGCGATCCCCGAGGAACGCGTCCCCATCCTGTACGAACCCCTGGTCGCCGGAGCGGCCACCGAGATCAGAAGGTGGATGGATCATGGCATCCCCGACCAGTGAGCAGACGAGCCTGTGGAAGCACCCCGACTTCCTGCGGCTGTGGGCGGGCCAGAGCCTGTCGCAGTTCGGCTCGGCGATCAGCCTCTTCGCGTTCCCCGTCATCGCGGTCACCGTCCTGAACGCCTCCGAGGCGGAGATGGGCGTCGTCGGCTTCCTGCTGCGGCTGCCGATGGTGTTCTTCCTGCTGTTCGGCGTGCTGGCCGACCGGGTGCGCAAGCGGCCCATCCTGATCTGGACGGACGTGGCGCGTTTCGTGCTGCTGATGCTGATCCCCGTCGCCTGGTTCGCCGACCTGCTCACGCTGACCTGGCTCTACGGCGTCATCTTCGCGCTCGGCCTGCTCAGCACGCTCTTCCAGACGGCCTACCGGAGTTACTTCCCGTTCCTGGTGCCGCGGGAGAACTTCATGGAGGGCAACTCCAAGCTGCAGCTGACCGAGTCGGCCGCCCAGACGTTCGGGCCCGGCCTGGCCGCCGCGCTGCTGAAGGTGCTCGCCGCGCCCGCGCTGCTGATCATCGACGCGGTGTCGTACCTGGCCTCCGCCATCGCGGTGTCCCTGATCAAGCGGCCGGAGGCCCGTCCCGAGCCGGACGACAGCACCCCCGGGCAGGTGCACAAGGCGATCTGGCAGGGCATGGGCTGGGTGATGCGGCACGAGCTGATCCGGCCGCTGGCCGTCTCCTCGGCCGTGTACTCGCTGTTCATCCTGGGCTCGATGAACTCGATCTACGCCCTGTACGTGATCCGCGACCTGGGCGTGCCCGCGGCCTGGTTCGGCAGCATCCTGGCCGGCGGCGGCGTGGGCGCGATCATCGGGGCGCTGGTCGCCGTCAAGGTGATGCGCCGCTACGCGATCGGCAAGGTGCTGGTGTGGTCGATGGTGTACGGCAACCTGGCGCTCTTCCTCATCCCGCTGGCCGTCGGGCCGGTCTGGGTGTCGGTCGCGATGCTCGTCGTCGCGCAACTGGTCAGCGGCGTCAGCTCGCAGATCTTCTTCGTCACCAACACCAGCCTGGTGCAGACGGTCACCCCGCCGCACCTCCAGGGCCGGGTGGTGGCCTCGATCTACTCCCTGGGCCTGATCCCCGCCCCGCTGGGCGCGCTCGGCGCCGGCCTGCTGGCCGGCGCCGTGGGGACGCGCACGACGCTGTGGGCGGTCATCGCCGTCGGCGCGCTGGTGCCGATCGCGGCGATGGCCTGGTCGCCGCTGGCCAAGCTCATCGGGATGCCGCAGCCAGACTCGCAATGAGCCGCAGCTGACGGCTGCGCAGCCGCCGGGTGGGCGTGACCAGGCCGACGATCAGCGTGGTCGCGCCCGCCTCCTGGTAGGCCGCCATCCGCTCGCGCACCTTGCCCGCGGGGCCGCACATGGTCATCGCGTCGACGAGCGCGTCGGGCAGCATCGCCATGGCCTCGCCCTGCCGCCCGTCCAGGAACGCCTCCTGCATGCGGGCGGCCTCCTGCTCGAAGCCGAGCGTGGCGGCCAGGCGGTTGTAGAAGTTGGTCCGGCGCGAGCCCATGCCGCCGAGGTAGAGGGCGAGCATGGGCCGCATCATGTCGTAGGCCAGCTCCTGGTCCTCCTCGACGAGCGTGAGCACCATGGGCGCGACGTCCAGGTCCGCGCCGTTCAGGTGCTTGGCCATGCGGGCCAGGTGGTCGGGCGGGAAGTGGATGGCCAGCCAGCCGTCGGCCAGCTCGCCGGCCAGCGCGACGGTCTTCGGGCCCATCGCGGCCAGGTAGACCGGCAGCCGCTCCTGCACCGGCGCGACGGCCATCGTCAGCTCCTTGCCCTCGCTGCCGGGCAGGGGCAGCGTCATCGTGGGCCCCTCGTGCCGGACCGGCTCGCCGTCCAGCGCCTTGCGCACCACCTGGAGGTAGTCGCGGGCGCGGGCCAGCGGCCGTTCGAAGCGCTCGCCGTGCCAGCCCTCGACCACCTGCGGGCCGGACGGTCCCACGCCCAGCCGGGCGCGGCCGCCGGAGACCTGGTCGAGGGTGGCCGCCGTCATCGCCGCGACCACGGGCTTGCGTCCCGACATCTGCAGCACGCCGGTGCCGAGCGCGATCCGCTCGGTCTGCCCGGCGATCCAGGCCAGCAGGCTCGCCGGGTCGGTCCCGTAGGTCTCGGCCGCCCACACGGACGAATAGCCCAGGGCCTCCGCCTCGCGGACCAGCGCCAGGTGGTCGGCGGGGCCGAGGCCCGCGCCGCCCCAGTAGCTCATGCTGTAACCGAGGCGCATCCCATCTCCTCAACGATCGCGGCGGCCAGGGCGTCCGGGGTCTCCTCGGCCAGCCAGTGGGTGGAGTCGAGCTCCTTCAACGCGGGCCTGTGCACGCTCTGCCGCCGCCAGCCCAGGAGGCCGCCCCGGGTCAGCGAGGCGTCCCTGGCTCCGTACAGGACGGAGATCGGCACCGGCAGCGGCGGCCCCGGCCGGTGGTGGTAGCCGGCCAGCAGCCCGAAGTCGGCGCGCAGCGCCGGCTCCAGCACCGGCCAGAGCGCCTCCCGGTCGGCCAGCTCCGGCGGGACGCCGCCGAGCTCGATCAGCTGCTCCCAGAACAGCCACGACGGCAACGACGGCAGGCGGCGCAGCAGCAGGGTCACGTCCGGCGCGGCGAACGAGCCCACGACCAGCCGTTCCGGCCGCCCGCCCAGCTCGACCACGCGCCGGCAGACGAGGAAGGCCAGCAGCGCCCCGCTGCAGTAGCCGAACAGCGTGTACGGCTCCCGCCATCCGGCCAGGTCGCGCGCCAGGTCGTCGACCAGCCCTTCGAGGTCGGTCCGCGGCTCTTCGGCGAGCCTGGCCTGACGTCCCGGCAGGTTGACCGACCACAGGCCCACCTCGGGCGGGAGGTGCCCGGCGAGCTCGCCGAGCGAGGCCGGGCCGCCGCCCGCGTGCGGGAAGGCGATCAGCGCCCGCTCCCCCTCCTTGACCTGGACGTACCACGGCGTCATCGGGCTTCCCCCAGGTGCAGGGCCAGTTCGGCCGGCGTCGGATGGTCGAACACGGCCCGTACCGAGACGGCGCGGCCCGCCAGCTCCTCCAGCGGGCCGATCAGCCGGACGGCCAGCACGGAGTGGCCGCCGTTGAGGAAGAAGTTGTCGTGCGGCCCGAGCCCCGGCCGGTTCAGCGCCTCGCTCCACAGCGCCACCACCTGCCGGACCAGCCCGTCGCCCGCCTCGCGCGCCGGGGCGCGGCCCTCGTCGGGCACCTTCAGCTCGCGGTAGGCGATCTTGCCGTTGGCCGTGGTGGGCAGCCTGCCGGTGACGACGTACCGGGTGGGGACGGCGTAGTCGGGCAGCCGCGTCCTGGCGAAGCGCCACAGCTCCTCCTCGGCGGGCTCGCCGGTGACCTCCAGGAAGGCGGCGAGCCGTCCGTCGGTCTGCGGGTCGCCGTCGAGGATCACCGCGGCCGTGCGCACCGCCTCGTGCTCGTGCAGCGCGGCCTCGACCTCGCCGAGCTCGATGCGGTGGCCGCGCAGCTTGATCTGCCGGTCGTCGCGGCCGAGCAGCTCCAGCCCGCCGTCGTGGCGGATGCGCGCGCGGTCGCCGGTCCGGTAGAACCGGCCGTACCGGCCGTGGTGCCCGAAGCGCTGCGCCGTCAGCTCGGGACGGCCGAGGTAGCCCGCGCTCACCCCCGCGCCGGCGACGCACAGCTCGCCCGGCACGCCCGGCGGCAGCTCGCGGCCCGCCGCGTCGGTGACGAAGATCTGGGTGTTGGCCAGCGGCTCCCCGGCGGGCACCGGGTCGGACGGCGGCTCGCGCAGCTCGGCGGCGGTGGACCAGATGGTCGTCTCGGTCGGCCCGTAGACGTTGAACACCCGGCAGCCCAGCTCCAGCAGGTCCCTGGCCAGGACGGCGGGCATCGGCTCGCCGCCGCACAGCACCGTGCGCCCGGCCAGCTCGCGCCCGGCCTCCGGCGCGATCAGCCGCCACGCGGTGGGGGTGGCCTGCACGACCTGGACGCCGCTCGCGGCGATCAGCTCCAGGAACCTGCCCGGCTGGAGCTGGTCCTCGTCGGAGGCCACGACCACGGTGCCGCCGGAGGCCAGCGGCAACAGCAGTTCCAGCCAGGAGATGTCGAAGGAGGTGGTGGTGGACCACAGGACGCTGGTGGGCGCGCCCAGCCGGTCGGCGAAGTCCAGCACGAGGTTCGTCAGGTTCCCGTGCGTGACCTGCACGCCCTTGGGCTGTCCGGTGGAGCCGGAGGTGTAGATGACATACGCGATGTTCCCGGCCTCGGCGGGTCCGGGCTCCCCCGGCGTGCCGGGCATCGGCACGACCGGCGTCCCGCCCGCCCAGTGCGGGCTGCCCGCCGCGACGACCAGCCGCGCCCCCGAGTCGGCCACCTGGTAGGCCAGGCGCGACTCCGGTTGCCGCACGTCCAGGGGCAGGAAGGCCGCTCCGGCCTGCCACACGCCGAGGACCGCCGCCACCAGGTCCGCCGAGCGTCCCAGGGCCAGGGCGACGACGTCGCCGTCGCCCACCCCCCGCTCGCGCAGCAGGTCGCGGACGGCGGCCGCGCGTCCCAGCAGTTCGTCGTAGGTGACCTCGTGCCCGCCCTCGCGCACCGCCACGGCCGGGCCCGGCAGGATGTGCCCGGCCAGCGTGCCCGGCCAGGTGCGGCCCGTGTCGTTGATCCGGTCGAGCAACGCCCGGTCGGCCGGGGAGAACCCGTCCGGCACGCCGCCGCGCGCCGCCTGCCGCACCACCGCGCACAGCCTGGCGGTGAACGCCGCGATCTCGTCCTCGTCGTGCACCTCGGTGCTGTGCACCATGCGGACGGTGAGCCGGTCCGGCTCCTGGATGACGTTGCACTGCATGTCCAGGCGGCTGCGGTCGATCAGGTCGTCGACGTATCCGGGCACCTCGCCCTGGATGTGCACCTTCTCGTCGCTCCAGGGCCGGTAGTTGAACATGTGCCGGAACAGCGGGACCCGCCAGTCGTCCGTGCCGTGCCCGCGGCGGGTCAGCACCGCCTCCACCGAGGCCCCGGCGTGCTCGACGCCCTCGGCGAACGCCTCCTCCACGCGCCTGGCGACCTGCTCGAAGTCGTCGTCCAGCTCGACGCGGACGCGCAGCGGCAGGGTGCTCACGGCGTAGCCGACGCGCCGGTGCTCCTCGCCGGTCTTGGTGCTGACCGGCATGCCGACCACCAGGTCCGGGCCGGCGCCGTGCCCGCGCAGCGTCAGCAGGAAGGCGGTGGCCAGCACGATGTTGCCGGTGGTGCGCAGCCTGGCGCGCAGCTCGTCCAGGGCCGCGACCGTCTCGGCGTCCACCTGCCAGGAGCAGGTGTGCCCGGCGAACGTCGGACGGCCCGGCGAGTGCCGGCTGCCCGGCAGCACCATGGCGTCGGGGTCGACGCCGTCGAGCCGGTCCAGCCAGTAGGCGATCGACTCCTCCGGCGACTCCCCCGGCTCCAGCATCGGCGCGGGCCCCGCCAGCTCCGGGGGCAGCGGGCCGTGCCCGGTCTGGCTGTCGTAGAAGCGGCCCAGCTCCTCCACCAGGAGCTGCATGGAGGTGCCGTCGATGATGATGTGGTGGCCGGCCAGGCACACCACGGTGCCCGCGCCGTCGGGCAGGGTGAAGTGTCCCACCCTGATGAGCAGGTCGCGGCCGAGGTCGAAGGGCTCGTCCAGGAAGGACCGCAGGTCGGCGACCAGCGTCTCCTCCGTCGTGGCCCGGGTCTCGACCTTCAGCTGGGCGTCCTGGGGCGCCACCAGGTGCCGGACGGGCGTCCCGTCCACGACGGGGAACCGCAGGCGCAGCGCCGGATGCCGCTTGACCAGCCGGTTCGCCGCGATCTGCAGCGGCAGCCGGCGCAGCGGCGTCGCGAACCTGAGCGCCACCGCCAGGTTCGACACGCCGCTGTCCGGCGCGAGCTGCTCCAGCACCCAGAACGAGTACGGCACCGCCGACAGCGGGCGCGGCTCCTCCACGGAGGCGGGCAGCTCCGGCTGCGGCCGCGGGACGGGGACGCGTTGCAGCGGATGGTCGGGGTCGAGCGCGGCCCAGTCCACCCGGCCGCCGCCCGTCCAGAACCTGGCCACGGCGGCCAGCAACCCCGCCCGGTCGGGGCCTGCCTCGACCTCGGCCCCGGCGTTCGCCCGCGTGAGGGCGGCGAGCGTGTCGTGCGGCGCGGGGTCGTCCGCGAGGGCCGCCGGGTCCGGGACGTCCGGCAGGACGCCCCAGGCGGCGAGGGTGGCGGCCAGCCCGTAGGCGGCGGTGAGGGCGGGCGACGCCTGGACGCCGCGGGCTTCGAGGACCTCTTCGCACACGTCCACGGCCTCGGTGAACACCGGTTCCACGCCGTACAGGCCGGCTGTCTCGGCGGAGAGGGCCGGGCGGACCGGCTCCTGCTCGTAGGCGTGCTCCCGGCCCAGCGCGCGGGCGGCCTCCGCGGCGCTGCGGCAGACCACCGCGCCGCGCACGGGGTGGTGGACGCGTCCCTGCTGGAGGGTGCCGGCCACGTCGGCGTAGCGGTCCTCCGGCAGCCCGGCGAGGAAGCCGGCCAGGCCGCGCCGTACCGACTCGGCCTCCTCCCGGGTGCGGCCGGACCACACCACGACCCGCGGACGGCCGTCGCCCGGCGCGTGCACCTGCGGGTAGCCTTCCTCGACCGCCAGGTCGTCGGGCCAGATCACCCGGTGCACCAGGTCGCCGTCGAGCAGCGCCCGGTCGAGCAGCCGCAGGACCAGGGTGCCGCGCAGCGTTCCCGGCGGCAGCTCGGCGGCGTCGGTCACGGCGAGCTCGCACTCCCCGGCCAGCAGCGCCGCGCACGCCTTGCCCACCCCGCCGAACACCCCGACGGCCTGCGCTCCTGGATCGTGCCCGGCCTCCTCGGCGGCCCCCGGCTCCAGCGGGAAGCGCCCCACCGCGATCACCGCGACGGGCTGTTCGTGCGAGGTCACCGACCTTCCTCGCGGATCCTGGCGCGCACGTCGCGGCGGCTGCCGCCCAGCGGACGGCGGCGGACGCCGTCCTGCCGGGCCGGGGCGGCCGTCTGGCCCTTCGCGATCAGGTGCGAGAGCGCACGCAGGTTCGGGTGGGTGAACATCGCGGTGACCGGCAGCTTCAGGCCCAGCGCCTCGGTGATCTCCTCGTGCAGCTCGACCAGCGCGAGCGAGTCGAAACCGGCTTCGAAGAAGTTGAGGTCGGGGTCGAGGGCGCGGCCTAACCTGCGCTCCACGAGTGATGCAACCGCGTCGGCCTGGGTCATCCGGCGTCCTTCGTCTCGCCTGCGATCGGACGGGATCACCGTCCGCCTCCCAGCATCCTTCCCGAGCGCCGTAATCCACCACAAGCCCGTATTTATCGGGATTTCGGTCACGCAATAAGTCCGTGGAGCCGCCGCGCCGGGCCTGACATGGCGCGACGCGGCCGGGGAGCACGCACCGAGCAGGACCGCTCGCCGACCGTACGCACCGCACCCCCGGGAACGCGCACCGGGAGCGGCGGCGGGGGCGGCGGGGGCGGCGCTCACCCGGTGGCGCCGCCGGGAGGCTCGGCCTTGAGGCGGTCGGCGATGTCGGTCCTGAGGGCCTTCTTGTCGATCTTCCCGACCTTGGTCCAGGCGAGCTCCTCGACGACGACCAGCCGCTCGGGCAGCTTGTAGCGGGCGACCTCCGCGCGCTCCATCCCCGCCCGGATCTCCTCCAGCGTGACCGTCGCCCCGGCCCGCGGCACGACGTACACGCACACGCGCTCCCCGAGCACGGGGTCCGGCATGGCCACGGCGGCGACCTGGCTCACGGCGGGAAGCCGGTACACGAGGTTCTCGATCTCCTCGGCGGAGATCTTCTCCCCGCCCCGGTTGATCATGTCCTTGTCGCGACCGGCCACCACGAGGTTGCCCTCGGGGGTGCGCAGGCAGATGTCACCCGTGCGGAACCAGCCGTCGCCCGTGAACGAGCGGGCGTTGTGCTCGGCCGCCCGGTAGTACCCGCGCGGGGTGTACGGGCCCCGGGTGAGCAGCAGCCCCGCCTGGCCGTCCGGCACGTCCCGGTCCTGCTCGTCCACGATCCTGATCTCGTCGGCGGGGCACAGGGGACGGCCCTGCGTGCCGCACACCGTCTGCGCGGGGTCGTCGAGGCGGGTGAAGTTCAGCAGGCCCTCCGCCATGCCGAACACCTGCTGCAACCTCGCCCCGAGCACCGGCTCGACCTGGCACGCCAGCTCGTCCACGAGGCGGGCGCCGCCGACCTGGACGACCCGCAGGGTGGCGAGCTGCCCGGCGCCGTACTGGGCGGCCCGCTCCAGCCAGCGGCCGGCGACCGCGGGCACCACCGCGGTGTGCGTGACGCCTTCCGCCTCGATCGTGGCGAAGGCCCGTACCGGCTCGGGCGAGGGCAGCATGACCACCCGGCCCCCGGCGAGCAGGACGCCCAGGATCCCCGGGCAGGCGAGCGGGAAGTTGTGCCCGGCGGGCAGGCTGACCAGGTACACGGAGTCCTTGGTGACGCCGGCGACCTCGGCGCTGGCCCGGGCGTTGTAGGCGTAGTCGTCGTGGGTGCGGGCGATGAGCTTGGGCAGGCCCGTCGTGCCCCCGGACAGCAGGAAGACGGCGACGTCCCGGGAGGAGGGAGCGGGCAGGTCGAAGCCGGTCCGGCCGGTGGGCGGGCCGCACAGGGCCCGCAGGTCGACGCTGCCGGGCGCGACGTCGTCCCCGGCGACCAGCACCCGCCATCCGGCCCCGGTGGCGGCGCGCACGTCGGCCGCCAGGTCGTGGGCGAGCCGCTGGTGGTCGAAGTCCCTGCTCCGGTCGGGGACGGCGATCGCCACCGCCTCGGCGTGCACGGCCAGATACGTCAGCTCGGCCCGGCGATGGGCGGGCAGCGCCATCACCGGCACGACGCCCGCGCGCAGGCACGCCAGCAGCAGGACGACGAACTCCCACGAGTTGCCCAGCTGCATGACGATCCGCTCGCCCGGCGCGATGCCGAGGTCGCGCAGGCGCACGGCGGCGGCGTCGGCGCGATCGGCCAGCTCGCCGTACGTGAGGCGCAGGTTCGGCCCGTCGACCAGCGCGACGGCGTCCGGATCGCGGTCGGCCGCCTCGCGCAGCAGGGTGCCGATCGCGACCCCGGCCCAGTAGCCCTGCTCGGTGAATCGGGTGACGTCGGCGTCGGGCCAGGGCACGGTGTGCTCAGTGATCGGTGCGGGCATCGTCGGCCTTCCTGGTGAGGATCACGGCGTCAAGCGCGATCAGACCTCGCTGCGTGAGCCGGAGCGGATTGACCTCGATCTCGTCCAGGAGCGGGTTGGCGACGAGCAGGTCGCCGAGCCTGGAGACGATCGTGCCGAGGTCTTCGGGGTCGAGGACGGGGCCGCCACGCCACCCGGCGAGCAGGGCCCGCCCGGCCAGTTCGGCCGCCATGCCGGCGGCTTCGCCGGGAGACAGCGGGGCGAGCCGGACGGCGACGTCGGCCAGGGCCTCGGCCACCGTGCCGCCCAGCCCGACGAGCACCACGGGCCCGAAGACGGGGTCGCGCCGCGCGCCGGCCACCAGATCGACGCCGGCCGGCGCCATGGCCTCCACCAGGTAGCGGCGCGCGCCCGCCGCGTCCAGGGCGTCGAGCGCGGCGTCCAGCTCGGCGTGGGTGGACACGTCCAGGTGCACGCCGCCGATCTCCGTCTTGTGCAGGACGTCGGCGTCCAGCAGCTTGACGGCCGCCGCCGTCCCGAGGGAGCCGAAGGCGGCGTGGGCGGCGGCCCGGCCGGCGCAGGCGTGGCGGGGCATGGTCGTCACGCCCAGCCGTCCGAGCAGGGCCTTGCCGGTGTGCTCGTCGTACCGGGCGGCCGGGACGGCCGGGGCCCGCCAGAGGGCGGAGGCGGCCGGGCGGGGCGTCCGCGCGCGGGCGTCGGCCAGCAGCGCGGCGGTGGCGGCGGCGACGCCCCGGGCGTCGGCTGCCACCGGCACGCCCGACCCGCGCAGGGCCGCCCGGTCGCGGACGACGTCGTCGCCGGTGCCCGCCAGCCCGAGGACGACGGGGACGCCGCCGCTCAGCCCCTCGGCGACGGCCGCGACGACGTCGGCCGCGTCCGGTTCGTGCAGGACGTACCCCGCGACGACGTGGACGCCGGGGTCGGCGCCGGTGGCGGCGAGCACCGCGCCCAGCTCGGGCCCCGGACGGCCGGTGTCGACCGGGTTGCGCTGGAAGGTCAGCGGCGGCAGCAGCCCGGCCAGGGTCTCCCGGGTGCCGGGAGCCAGCTCGGGCACCCGGATCCCGCGTCCGCGCAGGTCGTCGAGGAGCAGCAGGCCGGGACCCGCCTGGGCGGTCACCACCCCCACCCCCGGGTCGGCGCACGGGCGGGCCCGCGTCACCGCGAGCGCGCCGACGGCGTCGACGAGTTCGCGTTCGTCGTCCACGAGGACCGCCCCCGCCTGGGCCAGCGCGGCGCGCGTGGTGCGCCAGGAGGTCGCCAGCGCCCCCGTGTGCGAGGCGGCGAAGGCCCCGACGTCGTGGCGGCCGACGACCAGGGCGACGACCGGCCGGGTCGCGGTGAGGCGGCGCACGCTCTCGACCAGCCGGGGCCCGTCCGCCACCGACTCCACGTGCAGCGCGACGGCGGCGGTGCGGGGGTCGTCGGCGAGGTGGTCGAGGACGTCGGGGGCGGTGACGCCGGCCGCGTTCCCGAGGCCGACGGCGAGGCTGACGCCGTGCCCCGCCTCGGTCAGCGCGAACGCCAGGGCGTGGTTGACGCCGCCGCTGGCGGCCACGACGGCGACGGCGCCCGGCCGCACCCGGTGGGCGCCGGGGACGAAGCTGGCGGTCAGCCGCGCGTGCGGGGCGAGGAAGCCGCTGGTGTTGGGGCCGAGGAGGCGCAGGCCCGTGTCACGGGCGATGGCGGCGAGCCGTCGCTGGTGCTCGATCCCGGCGCCGCCCGCCTCGGCGAACCCGCCGCCGCACACGACGGCGGCCCGCACGCCCGCGTCCGCCGCCTCGGCGAGCACGCCGGCGCAGGCCGCGGCGGGCACGCAGAGCAGCGCGAGATCCACGGGGCCCGCCGCGGCGGCGGCGCCGACGGAGGGGTACATGGCGTCGTCGCGCGCGTTCACCAGCGCCAGGAACCCGCCGAAACCGGACAGCGAGCGGGCCATGGCGGCGCCCAGCTTGCCCGGGTCCCTGGACGCGCCGACGACCGCGACACCCCGCGGCCCGAACAACGGCCCAAGACCGCCCACGCGAGCACCCCGGTCGGGGCCGAGGCCGCCGACGTGCGCACTCCGATCGGATCCGAGGCCGCCCTCGCGGGCCCCCCAGTCGGGGCCGAGGCCGTTCATGAGAGCACTCCGACCAGGTCCGCGCGGCCGGAGAGGACCGTGGTCAGCGCCCGGTCGCGGTCGGCTTCCGGTTCGATCAGCAGGGCGGGCAGTCCCGCGCGCATCCGTGCCTCCTCGCACAGCCGGGTACGGGTCAGGGCCGTGCCGCCGTGCACGGCGACCAGGGTCGCCCCGGCCGCCGCGAACCCGGACAGGTCGAGCAGGCCGTCCTCGGCGTCCGGCGCCTCCAGCAGGGCGCCCCACGCGCCGGGCAGCGGCGTCGCCGAGAGCGGCAGATCGTTCTTCCCCCGGACGGCGGCGGGAGCGCCGTCCGCGCCGGGCAGGACGTCGAGCAGCCGTCCGGACGCCGACCACCCGGCGGCCTCGAAGCCCGTCTCCAGGGGCGCGGCGCCGTGCAGGTCACGCCACCGGCGATGGGCCGAGGCGACGAACCGCGGCGCGCGTCTGGCCAGGCGCGCGTCGGAGATGCTGCGGGACAGGAAGTGGTAGGCGAACTGCCACGGCTCCAGGGCGTCGTGGTAGCTGCCGAAGCTCTCCCACCAGGCGAGGCTGGGCCGCGCGGAGTCCTGGATGTGCCGGACCGGCGGCTGGGCGGCCCGCTCGTAGCCCGCGAGCGCGGCCGCCAGGTCGCCGGGGTGGTCGGCCAGCGCCCGCGCGAGCGCGACGGCGTCCTCCATGGCCATCTTGGTGCCCGAGCCCACCGAGAAGTGCGCGGTGTGCGCGGCGTCGCCGAGCAGCACGACGGGCCGCGGGGCCGTCGTGTGCCAGTGGCGGGTGCGGCGGGTGCGGAAACTGGCCCAGCGGGAGTTGTTGGTGAGCAGCCGGCCGCCCGCGATGTGCTCGGCGAACAACGTCTCCAGGTACGCCTTCGAGCGCAGGTCGCTCTCCCCGGGCGGCAGGCTCTCGTCGAACGCGTCGAGACCGGCCCGCCGCCAGGACGCCTCGTCGGTCTCCACGATGAACGTCGACATGGTGTCGGAGATCGGATACCCGTGCACCGCGAAGACGCCGTCGGGGCCGCGTTCGTGGACGAAGGTGAGCCCGTCGAAGAGGTGGTCGGTGCCGAACCAGATGAACTTGGCCGCGGCGGTCTCCACCTGTGAGCCGAGGCCGGGGCCGAGCTCCTCGCGGATCCGCGAGGAGGCCCCGTCGGCGGCCACCACCAGGTCGTAGCCGGTCAGGTCGGCGAGCCGCGCCTCGGTGGAGAAGCGCAGGTCCGCCCCGACCGCGCGGGCCCGTTCCTGCAGGAGCAGGAGGAGGGTGCGCCGGACGACCGCGGCCATGCCGTTGCCGCCGCACCTGATCCGCTCACCCTTCAGCCGGACCTCGATGTCGTCCCAGTGCCTGCCGTGCTCGGCCAGGGCCGCGCGCAGCACGGGGTCCGCCTCGTGGATCGCCTCCAGGGTCCGGTCGGAGAAGACCACCCCGAAGCCGAAGGTGTCGTCGGCGCGGTTGCGCTCGAAGACGGTCACCTCCGACGACGGGTCCGCCTGCCGGATCAGCGCGGCGAAGAACAACCCGCCGGGCCCGCCGCCGGCCACCGCGATGCGCATGGCCCGCTACTCCTTGGTCGCCAGGCCGAGGATCCGGCCGAGCACGGCGCTCAGCGCCGCCTCCGGATCATCCGCCATCGACGCGGACCGCCAGGCCACCATGTGGTCGGGACGGACCAGGAGCACCCCGTCCTCCCCGACCTCGGACAGGGCGCGGTAGTCGCCGTAGCCGTCCTCGTAGTCGCAGCCGCGGCCGATCGACCGCACCCGGACGGGCACGCCCAGCCGCGCCGAGACGCGCTCGGCCGCCTCCCGCCAGGCCGCGCCGCCGACGCCGGTGAGCAGGGTGAACCGGCCCCGGCCGCACAGGTCGAAGGTGGAGACGCGCTGCTGGTCCCGGGTCAGCCACACGTGCGGCAGGTGGCGTCCCGGACGGGTGGAGGCGAAGTAGTAGACCTCCTCGTCCCGCGGCGCGGACTGCTCAGGCGTGCCGTCGGGCACGATCGCGCCGGAGGCGTAGTGCTGGTTGGTCTCGACGCCGTGCGTGTTGAAGCACATGATCGTGGCCTGCATCGCGGCGTCGAACGCCTGCCGCCGCTCGGCGCCCTCGGCCGTCGGCGGGAGCAGGCCGTCGAGGGCGGCGCGCAGTTCCTCGGCGCCGGAGGCGGGCGGCAGGCGCAGCGCCATGAAGAGCTGCGGCATCAGCCCGTCGCTGCGCTTGGCGCGCTGGACGATCTGCCTGGCGACCGGCAGCCGCTCGTCCCGGTAGCTGTCGAGCAGCGCGGGCGTGGCCTCGCCGCGCACCACCATGGCGAGCTTCCAGCACAGGTTGTAGCTGTCCTGGATGGAGGTGTTGGAGCCGAGGCCGTTCATCGGCGAGTGCCGGTGCACGGCGTCGCCGACGCAGATGACCCGGCCCGCCATGTTGTCGGCGGCGTAGACGTCGTTGACCGCCCAGGTGGAGATCGACTCGACCTTCACCGGCACCTGGTCGTCGCCGATCAGCTGGTGGGCGATGCGGACGCCGTCCTCCTCGGTGAGCGAGGGCCGCCCGGCCTCGACGTCGTAGCCCCAGACGCCGACCCACTTGGTCCACGGGCGCACCATGCGCAGCACGCCGATGCCGTTGCCGTCGTGGCCGACGCCCGGCTGGATGAACCAGTACATGTCGCCCGGACGGTGTTCGACGAAGCGGGTGAGGTCGGCCTCGAACACCACGTTGATCGAGCCGCCGAGCCCCATCTTGCCGACCAGCGGCAGGCCCGCCTGCGCGGCGACGGTCGAGTTGCCGCCGTCCGCGCCGATCAGGTACTTGCTGCGGATGCCGTACTCCTGGCCGGTCAGCCGGTCCTTGACCAGGGCGGTCACGCCGTCGTCGTCCTGCGTGAACGTCAGCAGCTCGGTGTTGAAGCGCACGGACGACCCGCGCGCGGCGGCGGCGTTGACCAGGATGGGCTCCAGCACGTGCTGCGGCAGGTCGCACACCGAGCACGGGCTGGCCAGGTCGTGCTCGGCCTTGAAGTGCGGGTGGGTGTACCAGGTGCGCAGGCGGCCGAGCTCCTGGCCGGCCAGGCTGGTGGCGTACACGTGCTCGCCCATCAGGTGCTGCGGGGTGGCGTTCTTGGTCACCTCGCCTTCCAGCCCGAGGTCGCGCAGCACCTCGACGCCGCGCTGGTTGGTGATGTGCGCGCGCGGCGTGTTCGAGACCCCGGCGTACTTGTTGAGCACCACGTTGGCGATGCCGTACGTCGAGAGCAGCGCCGCGGCGGTGGCGCCCGCCGGGCCGGCGCCGACGATCAGCACGTCCGTCTCCACGACGGGGGTGAGGGTTTCCATGTCAATGGCTCCTAGAAGGGGGGACGTCAGTGCCGGTGGCCCCAGAGGTCGGGCCCGGGGATCTCGGTGACCTGCCAGGTCGCGTCGTCGATGAGCACGCCGCCGCTGCCGAACTCGGTGTGCACCCCCACCGGGGACTCGGCGTAGAAGGAGAACATCTGGTCGTTGCTGTGCCGGCCGAGCGTCATGGTGACCGGGACGTCGCGGTCGAGCACCAGGTCGTAGGTCCGCCCGACCTGGTCCATGTCGGGGACCTCGAGCATGAAGTGGTGCAGGAACGGCTGGTGGATGCCGAAGAACGGGCCGTCCACGAAGGCGATGCTGTGGTGGCGCGGGTTCGTGTGCAGGAACGTGGCCTGGAACGGCCTGCGCATCGTGTCGCTGATCTTGAAGCCCAGGACGTCGGTGTAGAACCGCTGCTGGGCGGCCACGTCCGGGCTGGCCAGCACCACGTGGCCGAGGCCGAGGTCGCCCGTGACGAACCGCTCGATGTCCCGCGCCGAGGTGAACTGCCCCTCGCCCGCCGACGCCCCGTGGAACAGCTCCACCCGGTTGCCCGCCGGGTCGAGGAAGTGCGCCATGCCGGCCACGCGGCGGATCTCCAGCTCGCGCTGGGTCGCCTGGTGGGCCACGACGCCGTGGTCGCTCAGCTCGTCGAGCGCGGCGCTCAGCGCGCCGGCGTCGGCGACCTCCCAGCCGTAGTAGGCGCCGCCGTCCTGCTCGCCGGCCTCGACGGTGATGCGGTGGTGCACGTCGTCGATGCGGAAGTGGGTGGCGCCGTCCTCCCCCGCGACCCGCTGCATGCCGAGGATGTCCGTGGCGTAGGCGGTGAAGGCGTCCGGCTCGCGCGCGGACAGGCCGAGGTAGCCGAGCTGCTTGATGTCCATGCCTGATGTCTCCTGTCGTACGAGGTCAGAACGCGTCGGTGAGGAAGCCCCGCAGCAGCGCCGCGTACTCGGCGGCGCGCTCGATCTGCACCCAGTGGCCGCAGTGCGGGAAGACGTGCAGCTGCGCGTTGGGCAGGTGCTGCTGGAGGAAGACGCTGGAGTCGGGGGTGACGAACCGGTCCTCGCGGCCGTGCACGATGAGGAACGGGTGCGGCATACGGCGCAGCGCCGACGGCGGCACGGCCATCTCGGCGGGCGAGGAGGAGAAGAAGCGCTCGAAGGACCGCCGCACCTCGGGCCGCATGACCTCCTGGTAACGCGTCTCGGTGATCTCCGCGATCGACGTGCCGAGCGCGTCCTCGTCGTGGACGAACCACCTGGTGAGGTTCTCCAGCGCGCTGATCGTCGGGTCCTTGTAGAAGGACACCATCCGCATGACCTCGGGCGTCGGCTGCGAGTGCCCGCCCGCGCTGCCCATCAGGGAGATCCGGGCGAAGCGCTGCGGCGCCGTCATCACCAGGTGCATGGCCAGGGCGCCCCCCATCGAGTTGCCGACCAGGTGCGCCCGCTCGACGCCGCGGGCGTCCATCAGGGCGAGCACCTGCTCGACCCGCATGCGCATCCAGCCGGTCAGGCTGCCCGGCATGTCCTCGGGATGGTCGGTGCGGCCGTAGCCGACGAGGTCGGGGGCCAGCACGTGGTAGTCGTCGCCGAGTGCGGGGATGAAGCCGCTCCAGTTCGACACCGCGTTGGCGCCGGGGCCGCCGCCGTGCAGCAGGATCACGGTCTCGCGGTTGTCGTCGCCGCTTTCCAGAAAAAACGTGGAATAGCCGTTGGTCTCGACGGTGCGCTCGGTCACTGGAATGGTTTCCTTCCCGTGCTGTACGGGCATTGCCCGGCATGATCTGTTGATCGGGCGGACGGCTGTGATCGGCCCGCGGGGCGACGGCGGGCTTGCCACTCGCACCCCTCGCATTGCTAACTTGTGCGCTGTCGCACCACCGTAGACGGACACCACGTTGATGCGCTTCGTACGATCTGTCGTTAGTTGTCGGCGCCGATCCGACGCTGTGTCGCAGGAGAGGAGCAACCCCGGTGAGCCTTGATGACGCCGTGCAAGATCTGGCCGATCGCCTGGGCGTGGCGCTCGTGGTGGTCGATCGCGACCTGAGGACCGCGGCGTTCAGCGTCCACGACACCGACGCGCGGCTCGCCCGGCTGGCCCGGTTGCTCGCCGGCTCGACCGCCCCGCTGACGAAGCCGCTGGTGGAGCAGCATCGGCTGCGCCAGGCCAGGCACGGCGTCCGGGTCCCCCAGGACGACGGCGAGCTGGTCGTGCTGCCGTTGCGCCATGAGCAGCAACTGCTCGGCTACGTCTATTACGTCGAGGACCGGGAGACGCCGCGGGCCGACGACCTCGCGGTGCTGGAATCGGCCGCGCCGGAAATGGGCGCGCTGCTGTCGTTGCGCATATCCGACCGCCGGCACGGCACCGAGAATTCCCGTCAGCTGCTCGCGGAATTGCTCGGAGAATCGCCGGAGAAACGCGCGGAGGCGGCCGGGAAACTCGTCCGGGACAATCTCATCGACGATGTCGAGCATTATTCGGTGCTCGTTCTCCGGGCCCCTGAGTCGGCGCCCAGATCCATTACCCGGCTGGCCGTCGAGGCGACCCTCGAATTCACCACGAGATCGACCACGGTGAAAATCGTCGGCGCGGTCCTGGGGGCCGAGGGAATTGTGCTCTTCCCGCGTCCGGTGAATCACGACAGGCTCGAACGCGCGCTCGCCGGGCCGGGTCTGGAGGCGGTCGTGGCGGGCGTGGGCAGCGTGAAGCCGTCGCTGGCGCAGGCGGTCGACTCCTACCACGAGGCCCGCCTCGCCCAGCGTGCCGCGCGCCTCGATCCGCAGCGGTACGGCAAGCGCGTCTTCTGGGACGAGCTGGGCCTCGACCGCCTGTTCCTGCAACTGCCGCTCGACCGGCTGACGCCGAGCCAGTTCCCCGACGGGGTGCGGCGCCTGCTGGCCGCGCCGCACGGCGTCGAGCTCGCCGCGACGCTGGAGGGCTACCTCGACAGCGGCGGCGAGGTCCAGAGCGCGGCACGGCGGCTGCGCGTCCACCGCAGCACGCTCTACTACCGGCTCGACCGCATCCGCGAGGTCATCGGCTGCGACATCACCGACGGGGCCGTCCGCCTGGAACTGCACGCCGGTCTGCGCATCGCCCGCCTGGCCGGACTGTGGCCGCACGAGTGAGCGCCGTGGCCGCGCTGTAGGACCGTTCCGGAGGGCGAGACGGGTCCTGCCGTCATGTTGCCGTCGTGTTGCCGCCCGCTTGCCCGCCACCGGCAAGCCCGGCGTCGACCGGCGCGCAACCGGCTCCGCCGATCGTGGTCCGGACCGCGATCGGAAGGGACGGCCGCCATGGAACAGCGCAGGGTGATCGAACGGCACGGCGTCTCGGCCATGCCCGAGCATCGCCGCACCGCCCGCCCCGCGAGCGTGACGTGGGTGCTGGTGGGATCGAACCTGTCGCTCAGCGCGACGGTGTTCGGCTGGCTGCCCGTCACGTACGGCCTGAGCTGGTGGCAGATCGTCGCGGCCGCCGTGACCGGCACCGCGCTCGGCCTGCTGGCGGCGGCGCCGCTGGCGCTGCTGGGCTTCCGGGCCGGGACGAGCAACACGGTGGCCGCGGGCGCGCACTTCGGCGTGCGCGGCCGGCTGGTGGGCTCGCTGATCGGGCTGCTGCTGTCCCTGGGATACACGGCGGTGGCGATCTGGACGGGCGGCGAGGCCGTCGTGGTCGTCCTCGCCCGGGTGAGCGGCGCGATGCCGGGCGAGGCGGCCCGCGCGGCGGCCTACGCGGGCATCGCGGTGCTGGTGGCGGCCCTGGCCGTCGGCGGGTTCGAGCTGATCTCCCGGATCAGCGCGCTGCTGGTGGCGCCGATGGCGCTGGTGCTGGCCACCGGGGTGGTCGCGTACGCGCCGGGCTTCGACCCGTCCTGGTCCGCGGCCGTCGCGGACGGGCCGGGCGGCGCATCGGCGTGGATTCTCGCCCTGGTCACGGCCGGGATCAGCGGCCCGGTCGCCTACGCCACGATCATCGGCGACTACACGCGTTACCTGTCGCCCAGACGGCACAGCGCGGCGAGCGTGGTGTGGTCGTCGGCCGCCGGGCTGTTCTGCGGACTGCTGGCGCCCACGTTGTTCGGCGCCTTCGTGGCGATCTCGACGCGGGCGGGGAGCGCGTACCTGGAGAGCCTGGTACGGGCGGCCCCGGCCTGGTACGTGCCGCTGCTGCTGTTCGCCGGCGTGGCCGGGTGCCTGGGCGCGGCGGGCGTGCCGCTGTACAACATGGGGCTGGAGCTGCACGGCCTGTTCCCGCGCACGTCCAGGACGGCGGGGGCGGCGGTGGCGACGGCGCTCACGGTCGGGCTGGTGTTCGCCGGCCGTTCCACGGTGGGGGTGGAGCAGGCCGTGACCGGGTTCGTCGTGGTGCTGACCGTGCTGGCCACGCCCTGGGCGGTCATCGCGCTGATCGGCCACCTGCGCTGCGGACGGGTGTACGACGTGCGGGACCTGCAGGTGCACAACAAGAGCCTGTCGGGCGGCCGCTACTGGTACGCCGGCGGCTGGAACCCGCGCGCCTGCGCCGCCTGGCTGGCCGGCGCCGCCGTCGGCCTGCTGGACGCCGACAGCCCCCTCTACACCGGCCCGCTGGTCGGCCTGACCGGCGGCCTGGACGTCGGCTTCCTGCTGTCGGCGCTGGTCGCGGCCTGCGTCTACCTGCTGCTCGGCACCGGGCACCGGGCCGGCGAGCCGATCCCCGACTGGCGGCAGACGTACCTGTGGCCCGCCGCCGGCCGCTGAAGCCTGGAAGGAGAACCGAGATGACGGTCATCGTCGTCCTGTCGGTCGCGGTGGTCGCCGTGCCGATCGCGGTGTGGGCGCTCGTCCGCGACCGGCTCAGGGCGTCCGGCGCGGCGTGCACGGAGGCGCTGGCCGAGGCCGGCCGGCGGCTCGACCCCGACGCGGGGAAGAGCCCGCCGTGCCTGTTCGACCCGGCGCACGGGCCGTCCACGGAGACGGTCGTGTGGCGGCCGGGCGGGAACTCCCGTCCTCGCCCGGTCCCGTGCTGCGCCCTCGACGCGGCCGCGGTGGAGGCCGGCCGCGTCCCCGCCTACCGGTACGTGACCGGCGGCGACGGAGAGGTGCGCTACTTCGACGCCTACGGGCTGTACGCTTCCTGGCTGCTGGGCCACTTCAGCGGCTTCGACACCGACCTCACCGCCCGGCTGCTGGCCGGCACGCCGCTGGGCGCCCACCTGCCCGACCTCATCAGGGGAGCGTCATGAGCCTCGATCACACCCGAGCGACCCGGCTGTGCCCGGTGGACGACCTGGACGACCGTCTGCGGGCCGCGGTCACGGACTACGCCGCGCAGCAGCTTCTCGGCGACCTGGCGGAGACGGCCGACGTGTGCTGCGAGACCCGCAGCGTCCCCGTCCCGCAGCCGGGCCGAGGGCGGCGCGGCCTGCTGAACGGGCTGTTCGGCGCCGCGTCCAGGGCGGCCGGGCTGGAGATCGGGCCGTTCACCACGGCGGCCGTCGTCACGCCGGGCGTGATCGTGATCGCCACCGTCACCGACCGGGGCACGCAGGTGCGGCTGGGCGCCCGGCTGGCGGACGTGTCGCTGCACGTCGCCGGCCCCGTGCCGGACGGGCGGGCCGCGGGGGTCGACGTGCAGGCGCGCTGGTTCGGGTCGTCGGAGGCCAGCTCGTACCTGCTGCCGCTGGACACCGGGCCCGCCGGGCAGGCGTTCCTGGCCCGGCTGCGCGAGCTGACCGCCGCGGCCCGGCACAGGTGAGCGGTCAGGCGCGGCCCGTGCCCGCGTCGTCGCCGAACCGCACCGCGAGCTGCGTGCGGCCGCGCACGCCCAGCTTGCGGTAGGCGCTGGACAGGTGCGTCTCCACGGTCTTCACATCGATCACCAGTTCCTCGGCGATCTCCCGGTTGGACCGGCCGCGCGCCGCGAGCACGGCCACCCGTCCCTCCGACGGCGTCAGCCCGTACGGCTCGGCCGGGCGGACGGGCTGCGCCGCCGCCTCGGCCCAGCGGTCCGCGCCGAGCCCGGCGAAGACGGCGGCGGCCCGCTCGGCGCTCTGCCTGGCCGCGGCCCGCTGCCGCAGCCGCGTCTGCGCCTGGGCCAGCGCCAGCAGCGTGCGGGCGAGCTCGAACGGCATGCCCGCGGCGGTGAACTCCGCGCAGGCGGCGCGCAGTTCCTCGGCGGCCCGTTTGGGCGAGCCCGTGGCGACGAGCAGCAGGCCGCGGGCCCGGCCCGCCACCCCTCTGGCCAGCGGCCGGCCGATGAGCCGCGCCGACCTGGCGGCCCGCTCGGCCAGCTCGGCCGCCCGGTCGAGGCGGCCGAGCGCCACCAGCGCCTCCACGTGGTCGCACACCGCGGTCGGGCACACCACTTCGAGCGCCGCTCCGAGGGCCGTGGCCGCCTGCTCCATGTGCTCCAGGTGCCGTGCCGCCTCGGCCGGGTCGCCCGCCGCCAGCTCGACGAAGCCGAGCAGGGCCCGCAGGCACAGCGCGCCCGTGCCCATGCCGGACCGCAACGCCACGGCCAGCCCCTCCTCGGCGATCGGCCGCGCCCGGTCCAGCTCGCGCCGGTGGGCCAGCACCAGCGCCTCGGTGAACAGGGCGGACGTGGACGGCGTCCCGGTCTCCTGCCCGGCGCGGCGGGCGAGCGCGGCGCGTTCGGCGGCGGCGTCGAGGTCGCCCGCCAGGCACTCCACCTCGGTGGCCCACATGAGCGCGGACGGGATGTAGGCCTCCACGCCGGCCGCCACCGCCGCCGTGCGGACGGTGTCGAGCGCCGCCCGCGCCGCCGGCAGGTCGCCGAGCGAGCGGTACAGGTAGCCGGCCACGTGCAGGGCGGCGAACGGCGAGCGGTCCAGCGGGTTGTCGTAGGACGGCTCGGGCACCGCGGCGGGCGGCCTGGCGGTGCGCATGAACTCGATGGTGATCGTGGCGATGGTGGCCTCGTCGCGCAGGGCGGCGTCCCCGGTGCGGGCGGCCACGGCCAGCAGCTCGCGGGCGTGCCCGGCGGCTCCGGCCAGGTGGCCGACGTGCATGCGCGAGTACGCGAGGTCGGCCAGGATCGGCACGAGCAGCTCGGTCGACTCCCCCGCCTCCAGCCTGGCCTGCTGGTTGGGGACGAGCGCGCCGGCGTAGTCCCCCTCGCAGAAGATCGCCCGGTTCAGCAGGAACAGCACCTCGGCCCTGACCGGCCCGGACGGGCACCGCTGCGCGACGTCCTCCAGCAGCGCGCGGGCCCGGGACGCGCCGCCGCTGGTGATCAGGTTCGCCGCGGCCTCGATCCGCCGCCTGGTGGCCAGGTCGTCCTGCTCGGACGGGGTGAGCCGGGCGGCCCACTCGGCCAGCTCGCCCGCCGTGTACGGCGCCCCGCGCGCCACCGCCGCCCGCGCCGCCTCGTGCAGGGCGTCGGCGGCGACCGCGTCGGGACCGGTCGCGGCCAACGCCAGGTGCCTGGCCCGCTCCTCCGGCCCGGCCGCCGTACGGGCGAGCCTGGCGTGCATCTCGCGCCGCCTCGCCGCTCCGGCCGACTCCAGGACGGCGGCGCCGTACAGGGGGTTGGCGAAGCGCGGGACCGGGCCGCCGGTGACGACGACGTGCCTGGCGACCAGCTCGGCCAGGCCCTCGTGCGCGGCGGGCAGTCCGTCGAGCAGCCCGGCGTGGGCGCGGGAGGCGGAGGCGAGCATCAGCGCCACCTCGGCCGCCGCCTCCGACAGGCCGTCCATCGCGGTGCGCAGCAGGTGCCGCAGGCTCTCCGGGACGGGCAGCCGCGCATCGGGGTCGAGCCGGTCGTCCAGGGTTCTGGCCAGCTCCAGCGCGAACAGCGGGTTGCCGCCGCCGGCCTCGTGGACGACCCGCAGCAGGGCAGGCCGCGGCGGCCGGCCGTACCGGGCGGTGAGCAGGGCGCCGATGGCGTCGGCGTCCATGGGGCCGAGCTCTTGCCGGTCGACCCGGTCGGGGGGCACGGCGTGGGCGAGCGGGGGGCGGGACAGGTCGCCGGCGCCGGTGCGGACCGTGGCCAGCACGCCGGCGGGCTGCTCCAGCCGGCGCAGCGCGAAGCCGAGCACCGCCTCGGTGGACGGGTCGAGCCATTGCAGGTCGTCCACGCCGACGATCAGCGGCCCCTCGTCGGCGTACCGTCTGAGCAGGTGCAGCACGGCCAGCGCGACCGCCCGCTGGTCCGGCGGCGTGGGACCGGGCTGCCGCCAGAGCAGCGCCACGCCCAGCGCGTCCCGCAGCGGCGCGGGCAGCGCGCGCACCGCCGCGGAGTCCTGCTGGCCGTCGAGCAGGTCGCCGAGGCCGGAGTAGATCAGCCCGGTCTCCGTCTCCCCCGGGCGGCAGGCGAGCACCCGGCCCGCGCCGGCCCTGACGGCGGACAGCGCGGCCGTCCACAACGACGTCTTCCCCATGCCGGCCGCGCCGCTGATCATGAGCATGCGGGGGCCGGCGTGCGGAAGATCGAGCCATGCGCGCACCGAGTCCAGCTCGGCGTCTCTTCCGAGGAGGCGTTCGCCCATGTTCTCCTGCCGTGGAACCGCCCCTCGGCGCCGCCGGGACGGTTGGGGCATCGTCCCGTCACGGCTCGTGGAGCGTAACAAAGCATGATCCTCGGGGAAAACGTCCCGCGGGTTCAGGGGTTTCCCTGAGGACGTGACAGACCCCGGCGCCTTTACTCGTCGTCGACGATGTCAGCCCCCTGCCCGGAGGTAGCACCCGGTGGCCGCAAACATCCGCGTGGCCGTACTCGGACCCGTCGAGCTCGTCGCCGGACACCGGCGTACCGGCCTGCCACGATCCCGCCTGCGCGCGGTGCTCGGCCTGCTGGCGTTCACGCCCGGCCGGGTGGTGTCGGTGGAACGCCTGGTGGACGGCCTGTACGGCGAGCAGCCGCCGGCCGAGGCCGTGCGCACGCTGCACACCTACATCTCCCACCTGCGCCGCAGGCTGCGCGAGGCCGGCCTGCCCGGCGTGCTGGAGACCCGCGCGCCCGGCTACCGGCTGGCGCTCGTGCCCGGCGAGGTCGACGCCGCCGTCTTCGAGTCCGAGGTGCTGCTCGGGCGCGGGCTGCTGGCGGAGGAGGTCTCGGACCGGGCGGCCGGCGTGCTCGCGGGCGCGCTGGAGCTGTGGCGGGGCGACGTGCTCGCCGACTGCCAGGTGCACGGCTGGGCGCACGGGGAGATGGAGCGGCTCAGGGAGATGCGGCTGTCGGCGACGGAGGACGTCCTGACCGCGCGGCTGCGCCTCGGGCTGCACCGGGCCGCCGCCGAGCAGCTGGAGCACCTGGTCGTGGAGCATCCGCTGCGCGAGCACCTGTGGGAGCTGCTCATGATCGCCCATGCCCTGTCGGGACGGCAGGGCGACGCCCTGGCCACCTTCCAGCGGGCCCGCCGGGTGCTCGACGACGAGCTCGGCGTCGAGCCCGGCCCCGCGCTGCGCGCGATCGAGGCGAACGTGCTGCGCCGCCGGCTCGCCGCCGAGGACCTGCTGCCCCCCGGCGGCGCGCCGGTCGTGCGGCAGGTGACGGCCGCGCCGGCCGTCCCGGCGGGCGGGCGCACCGGCGTCCCGGCTCCGATCACCCGGCTCGTCGGACGTGCGGCGGACCTGGCCGAGCTGCGTCCCCTCGTCGAAGGCCACCGCCTGGTGACGCTGACCGGCATGGGCGGCGTCGGCAAGACCCGCCTGGCCATGGCCGTGGCCCTGTCCATGGAAGCGACCCTGGACGCGGCCGTGGACGCGGGCTTCGACGGCGTGCACTTCGTGGAGCTGGCCCGGGTCGAGGACCCCGAGCTGGTGGCGCCGGCGATCGCCGACCTGCTCGGCGTGCACGCCGCCGGCGGCCACTCCACGCTGCGGGCGCTGGCCGAGCACCTGGGGACGCGGCGCGTGCTGCTCGTGCTGGACAACTGCGAGCACCTGGCCGACGCCTGCGCCGCCGTCGCGCACGAGCTGCTCACGAGCTGCCCGTCGGTGCACATCCTGGCCACCAGCAGGGAGACGTTGCGCGTGGGAGGCGAGCTGGTGTGGCGGGTGCCGCCGCTGGGCGCGCCGCCGTCGGCCGAGCTGTTCCTGGAACGCGCCGGGCTCGGCCCCGCTGCCCGCCTGGACGACGACCAGCGGGCCGCGCTGTCGCTGATCTGCGCCGACCTGGACGGGCTTCCGCTGGCCCTGGAGCTGGCCGCGGCCCGGGCCAGGGTGCTGACGCTGCCCCAGATCGCCGAACGGCTGCACGACCACTTCACGTTGCTGACCGGCGGCCCGCGCACCTCGCCGCCGCAGCACCGGACGATGCGGGCCGTCATCGACTGGAGCCACGCCCTGCTCGACGCCGGCGAGCGCGAGCTGCTGGGCGCCCTGTCGGTGTTCCCCGGCGGCTGCGACCTGTCGGCCGCCGCCGCGGTCTCGGCCGAGCCCGACGTTCTCGACCTGCTGGGACGGCTCGTCGACAAGTCCCTGCTGACCGTCGAACCCACGCCGGCCGGCGCCCGGTACCGGATGTCGCAGACGATCCGCCAGTTCGCCGCCGGGGAGCTCACCCCGCAGCGGCGCGACCTGATCGCGCGGCGGCACGCCGAGCACTACCTGGCCTTCGCCGAGAAGGCGGAGGGCGAGCTCAGGGGGCCGGGGCTCGGCGCGGCGCTGGACCGCATCGCCGCCGAGCACGACAACCTGCGCGCCGCGTGCACCTACGGCGCGGCCGACGAGGTGGCGCTGCGCATCGCGGGGGCCGTCTGGCGCTACTGCCACCTGCGGGGTCACTACTCCGAAGGCCGCCACTGGCTGGAGACCGCGTTGCGGCACGCCGGGGCCGCCCCGGAGCCGTACGTGGCCAAGGCGCTGGGCGGCGCCGCGACGCTGACCGCCTACGAATGCGACTACGCGCCCGCCACCGGGTACGCCGAACGCGCCCTGGCCGCGTGCCGGCGGCTCGGCGACGCGGCCGGCGTGGCGCGGGCGCTGAGCATGCTCGGCGAGATCGCCCGCGAGACCGGCGACTTCGACCGCGCCCTGCGCACCCACGAGCAGGCGCGGCAGGAGTACCGGACCGCCGGGGACGCGTGGGGCGAGGCGTTCCAGGTCGAGCTGCTCGCCCTGGCCTCGTGGCTGGCCGGGCGCTTCACCGAGGCGCGGGCTTGGGCACGGGAGGCGCACGACGAGTTCGTCCGGCTGGGCGACAAGGAGCGCATCGGCTGGACCCTGCTCGACCTGGCCGCCTGCGACCTGTACGACGGCGACCCCGCACACGCGCGTGACCTGCTGCTGGAGGCACTGGCGCTCTTCGAGGACGTCGGCTTCCCCGAAGGGCTCGGCTGGGCCGACAACCTGCTGGCCCTGGCTGACCTGGCCGACCTGACCGGCGCCGGGTCGTCCGGGGCGGACCTCGGGGCCGCGGCCCGGCGGCTGGGCCGCGCGCTCGACGTCCAGCACCGCCTGGGCGACCTGTGCCGGTCGTCGAGCGTGGTGGAGGCCATCGCCCGCACCCTGCACCTGGACGGCTCCCACGCCGCCGCGGCCGAACTGCTCGGCGGCGCCGCGGCGATCCGCGAGACGATCTCGGCGCCCGTGCCGCCGTGCGAGACGGCCGACCTCGCCGCGTTGGAGACCGGCCTGCGTACGGCCCTGGGCGCCGACGCCTACCAGGCCCGCCACACCACCGGCCGCCGCCGCACCATCGCCCGAACCGTGGCCACGGCCCTGTCCGCCACCGAAGAGGCGGCGACGTGACGCCCGGCGGGCCGACGCGAGGTGACGCGGACCACGTCACGCCCGGGGGCCGCCGCGACGCGACGCGGGCCACGTCACGCCCGCGCCGCCGCCGAGCCGGTGGCGAGGAACCGGCGGCCGGGCGGCCGGATCTCCACCGGCCCCCCACCGCCTCCAAGCGCCTCCCCATCACCTCCGGGCGCCTCCCCACCGTCTCCCGGCACTTCACCGCCGTTTCCGGGCGCCTTCTCGGCGGGTTCCCGTGGCGCGTCTTCACCCGGCTCTCGTGACAGCCCCTCGTCGGGCCTTCGCGGGGCTGTTCGGTGTGGGGTGGGTGGTGTTCGCTGATCGGGGGTGTGCTGGGATGCCACCTCGGTGCCTCCTTCGACGTTCCGTGCCGTCGTCCTCAGGACCAGGGCTACGCGGCCGCGGTTGCCGGAATGTTGCACCGCTGCTCCCCCATGGGCGCAACGGCTACATCGGCGCCGAGCGGACGACGCAGCGAGGGGCGGGCTCCTGGGCGGTGGCGAAGAACGCCGCGAACACGACCTGGTCGTCCTTGCGGCCGGTGTTCGTGACGAGCGGCCGCCCGCCGTCGACCAGCGGCAGCGCGGTGTACGTCGTGCCCGGCTCGACGGTGCGCTCGAAGGCCCAGGCGTTGCGGTAGCCGTCCCTGATCCGCATCTTCACCACGGTCGTGGACCCGCCGTGGTTGACGCGGAAGGTCAGCCTGTGCCACGCGCGGCCCCCGCCCGGCAGGTTCTCGAAGGTGGCGGTCGCGTCGAGCTCGTACCGCAGCGCCGTGCCGCCGTAGGTGTGGCAGTCGAGCTTGATGTCGGTCGCGGCCTGCGCCGGCGATGCCATCGCGAGCAGCAGAGTGCTCGCGGCGACGGCCGCCCCGGCCGCCCCGGCCGCTCTGCCGGTTCCGGTCACCGATCTGGTCATGGGTCCCCCTTGTGAGACTGACGTCGGACAGCCTCAGCAAAGAGGACCGCTGTTGCGCGGGGCTGCCCCCGCGCTTGCACCGCCGGTCAGCGCGCTCGTCGGCCGTCCCGGGTCAGTCTTCGAGGGCCTGGTAGAGGGTGGTCCAGAAGTCGTTCATCACGTGGGCCGGGTTCGGGACGGAGTAGCCGAGCTGGCAGAGCAGGATGCCGGTGAGCCCGTTGACCGGGTCGGCGTAGGCCGAGGTGCCGCTGCCGCCGTCCCAGCCGAACTGACCCACCGGGGCGTAGTCACCGCGGTAGGTGCGCACCGCCATGCCCATGCCCCAGCCGCCCTGCTGCCCCTGGCCGAAGGAGATGTGCACGTTGTTCCTGGCCAGGGCGGTACGGGCGTCGTTCTGCTGCGGAGTGAGCCGGTTGGTGGTCATCAGCTCGACGGCGGGCCGGGACAGGATGCGGGTGCCCTGGTGGGTGCCGCCGTTGAGCAGCATCCGGAAGTAGGCGTGGTAGTCGTCGGCGGTGGAGACCAGGCCGCCGCCGCCTCCCTGGAACGCCGGCGGCGTGCTCCACCGTCCGCCCTCGGGCTCGTCCCAGACGAGGAACTCGCCGGTGACCGGGTCGGGGGCGTACAGGGCGGGCAGCCGGTCGATCTGGTCGGCGGGCACGTGGAAGCCTGTGTCGGTCATGCCGAGCGGTTCGAAGACGCGCTCGCGCAGGAACTCCTCGAACGGCCGGCCGGTGACCCGGGAGACGAGCACGCCGACCAGGTCGCTGCTGATGTGGTACTGCCACTGCTCGCCCGGCTGGTACATCAGCGGCAGCTCGCCCAGGCGGCGCATCCACTCGTCCGGCCCGGGCATCTCGACCGGCAGGTTCGGGGTGAGGCCCCGCTCGAAGATGGCGTTCATGATCGGCTTGCCCAGCGCGGTGAAGTCCATGCCGAGCCCGAAGGTGGAGGTCAGCACGTCCCGCACGGTGATCGGCCGGTTGGCCGGGACGGTGTCGTCCAGCGGCGCGCCGGGGCTGGTGAGCACGCGCCGGTCGGCCAGCTCGGGCAGCCACGGGTCGACCACGTCGTCCAGGCGCAGCCGGCACTCGTCCAGCAGCACCATGGCCCCCGCGATCGAGACGGGCTTGGACGTGGAGGCCATCCGGAAGACGGTGTCGCGGCGCATGGGCGCGCCGCCGTCGTGCCGCATCGTGCCCAGCGCCTCGACGTGGGTCTCCTCGCCGCGGCTCACCAGGGCGACCAGGCCCGGGATCCGCCCGGAGTCGACGTGCCGGGCCAGCACCTCGCGCAGCCTGCGCAGCCCCTGCTCGGAGAAGCCGTTCCCGCCGATTGCCATGATCGTGTCTCCTTGTCGCGGTGGTCGATCCGCCGGATCCGTTCCGGTCCGGCGTTCATGGGTCAACCCTGGCGAGGAGCCCTGACACGGGGCCGTCACCGCACTGACGCCGCCGCTGACACGACCGGGCGCCGGCCGTCCTGGAGCGGGTCCGGCCGCCCTTCGAGGGACGTGAGGCTAGCGCTTGACGGAGACCAGCCGGTCCACGGCGAACGGGACGACCTGCGGCTGCGCCGCCTTCGTGCGCGCCGCGCTCTCGCCGCAGAGCCCGAGCAGCAGGTAGTCGACGGTGGCGTAGTCGATCGGGCTGATCACGATGTTGCCGTTCTCGTCCAGGCTCTGGTACTTCGTGCGGTTGACGCCCATGGAGAGCTGGCGGGCGCCGTCCGGGCTGGTGTAGGAGTCGGTGGCCATGCCGAAGACGCCGCCGCTGTGCCCCCAGAACCGTCCGCACGGCAGGTCGGTGGCGTAGATGCCGAGGCCGTAGGCCCCCGACACCCCGGCCACGGGCACCGTCTTCTGCATCTCGGCCAGCTCGGCCGGGCCGATCAGGCCGCCGCGCAGCAGCACCCGGTAGAACTGGTTGAGGTCCTCCATCGTGGACACGACGGCGCCCGCCGTGGTGATCCACGACATGTTGTAGACGCTGTAGTCCTTGGGCGGGTCGATGAAGCCGAACATCGACTCGTACGCCTTGGAGTGCGGGCCGGGGATGACCGGCGTGCGCGGGAACGACGTGTGCCGCAGCCCCGCCTTGCGGATGACGTTGCGGGTGATGTACCGCTCGGCGTTCTCGCCCGTCACCTTCTCCAGGAGCAGGCCGGCGATCAGGTAGTTGGTGTTGGAGTAGATCCCCGGCGTGGCGCCCGGCTCGCCGGTGGGCGTGGCGGCCAGGCCCAGCTCGACCAGCTCCCGGCGGGTGAAGGTGCGGAACCTGTTGTCGTCGAGGCTCTCGAACGTGCCCCGGAGCAGCGAGGGGAAGGCCGGGCCCACGTGGTCGGCGATGTGGCTCGTGTGGTTGAGCAACATCCGCACGGTGATCTTCTGGCCGCGCTCCCCCGGCACCACGTCGGGCAGGTAGCGGGCGATGGGGGCGTCCAGCTCGACGGCGCCGCGGGCCACCTGCTGGAGCAGGGCCACCGCGGTGAACGTCTTGGTGATGCTGCCGACCCGGTGCAGCATGCCGGGGCGCACGGGGCGCTTCGTGGCGACGTCGGCCACGCCGGAGGCGCCCCGCCAGCCGCGCTCGCCGTCGCGGACGGTCGAGTAGATGCCGTACATCCCGGCCTCGTGCACGGCGTCCAGCGACTGCCGCAGCGCCTGCCGGTCGAGCCCGGTCTCCCGCGCAGGGGCGGCCACTGCGGCCTGGGCCGGGGTGGCCGCCAGCACCATTCCGGCGGTCAGGGCGGCGGCCGTGGCGTTCTTTCCAAGCGTCCGGATGTTCATGGCCCCAGCATGATCGAGACGCGGTTGCGGGGGTCAGTCCCGGCTGTCATCGGCTGCACATGACAGGAGTCATGAAGGGCTCCGGGCAGGGCGGCGCGCGTTCGCCGGAGCCGGGCCTGGATGCGACCCCCGCCAGCCTCGCCGGCCTGCTGGACGCCTCGCTGACTGGGCTCGAACCAGCGTCCACCCGGTCCGAAGAGCCGGGCGCTCTACCACTGAGCTACAGCGAGATCCTCCGAGCATCGCGCATCAGGGCTCGTCCTCGCCACCCGGAATCGGAGGCGACGGGAGATCCGACACGACCACGCCGGCGGCCAGGCCGTGAGCGGCGTCGTCGGCCAGGTCGGGCCTGATCCGCCTGCCGCTGAACACTCCGGCCCGGCGCAGCAGCGACGCCCACACCGGATCGGCGATCGTCACCCCGTGCACCAGCTCCGGCGTCGGGGCGAACCGCGCCACCCGGTGCCCGGCGGGACCGGCGGTCCAGCCGCTCTCCGCCGGGTCGAGCCCCGCTTCCCGGCACGCCCGCTCCACATCCGCGCGGGTGCACGTCACCCGCCCGGACAGCACCTCCCACGGCAGCGGCAGCGCCGCCCAGACCTTCGTGTCCGGGTTCAGGCCGCCGCCGGTCCGCTGGTGCCACCAGGCCAGGTCCGCGGCCATGAGCCGCATCGCCTTGCCGGGGCAGGCCGCGTCCAGCAGCGGCAGGGCGTCCATCGACTGGAGGCAGGCCAGCCAGCCGGCGCGGGCCGCGTTGTACGCCTGGGCGACGGTGTTCCAGGTGGAGGAGTCGTCGCCGCGGCGCACCACCATCGACTGCCGGTCGGGCGGACGGGCCGGCCACGCCTTCTCCAGCCGCTGCGCGCACTGCCGCATGACCGCGTACCAGGCGCCCAGCATCTCCCCCCGGTCGGCGTCGGACAGCCGGGCGAGGACGGACGGCTTGGCGTACACGAGCGCGATCATTGCCCAGTCGGTGTCCGGGTTCTTCTCGCAGCGGGCCAGGAGCGTCCGCGCGACGTCGTCGAACGGGTTGTCCTTGCCGTGCAGGGCGAACTGGCGGCGCAGGTTGCGGCGGGCGGTGAAGTAGGCGACGAAGCAGGCGGCGTCCGGATCCGCGGCGAACCTGTCCCAGGAGATGCCGGCGGCGAAACCGCCGCGGCCGACCAGCACCAGCCGCCGCAACTCCTGGCCGTCGCTGAGCTTGGCGGACTTGGCCGAGAGGCGGCCGAGCGCGCGGAACCGCCGGTTGTACTGCCGCTTGGGCAGGTCGATGCCGCTTTCCCGCCGGGCCGCCCGGTTGAGGCGGTCGTACTTGTAGTCGGCCCGGTCCGGGCTCCACCCGATCTCCTGCCCGGCGAGCCGCGCCACCTCCGCCAGCGACACGGGGTCGTCGGCGTTCCGCACCGTCCACTCCGGGTGGGTGAACAGCCGCGCCACCGCGGCGAGCTGCTGCCCGCCGCCCCGGGGCCGCACGAACTCCTCCGTCATGGAGCTGACGTGGCCGCGGCGCCGCTGGGAGCGCGTGGCCGCCCGATCGAGCGTCAGCCGCTCCGGCGAGGAGAGCGAGCCGTCGAGAGCGAGCGAGATCAGGTCCGCGACGTCTTCGGGACGCATGCGGCGGTCGAGCGAGCGGTGCAGGTCGAGCAGAGGCGTGGCGGTCATCGTGCGGGCTCCCTGAGCAGTCATGGGGAGGTTAGCCCGCAGGTGCCACCGGGCGCGACGCCGTTTCGGCCCCGGCGGCCGCGCCCGTGCTCGGACCGGCCTGCTCAGCGCGTTCCCGGCTCGTCCGGCAACCGTACGACGGCGGTGCCGGCCTGCGACTCGCCGAACCCCCAGCCCGCGACGACGGTGCAGCCGGCCGCTTCCACGACGTCGGACCACGGCCACTGACCGGCGTCGCAGTAGAAGCCGCCCTCGCTGCGCGCGTCGTTCTCGCCGAGGCAGAGCATGCGCAGGTGGTCGCGCAGCGCGGGGTGCGTGACCGCGCCCAGCCGTTCTTCCCAGGGCTCGGCGGCGGAGCGGGGGCGTCCCCTGTCGGAGATCGACACCAGGTGTCCGGGGCCGCGTTCGGTGAACGTGGCGGCCCGCATCGCGTCGTCCAGGGTGCC
This sequence comes from Nonomuraea sp. NPDC049646, assembly GCF_044465525.1. Lineage (NCBI taxonomy): Bacteria > Bacillati > Actinomycetota > Actinomycetes > Streptosporangiales > Streptosporangiaceae > Nonomuraea > Nonomuraea sp. NPDC049646. The sequence goes on from NZ_JBITLU010000001.1 coordinate 708,699, forward strand.
GTCGGTGGCGACCCGCAGCAGCACGCTCAGCCAGCCGTTCAGCTTCTCGGCCTGCCGGCCGGTCAGGTCGACGCCGTGACGGTCCAGCAGCGGCCCCAGCAGCGCGCCGCGCACCAGCACGCCGTCGGCCTCGTCGACCCAGGAGACGGCCCGCAGCCCGGCGGCGAAGGCGTCGTCGAACGGCCGCGGGCCCTTGTGCCCGCCGTCACCCCACGCCCCGGTTCCCGCCACGAGTTCGGCCTCGAACCGGAACAGCGACTCGCTCAGGTCGAACCGCCAGGTCCAGGGAGAGAAGGGGTGCTCGCCGTCGGAGTCCGGAAGGTGCCTGGCCTTCCGGTCGGACAGCGCCGCGGGGGTGGCCCAGGGGTTGGGGAACAGGAACTCGTCGAAGGTGTCCGAGGCGTAGTACACGCCGTACCCGGCGGCAGGGTGGGCGGCCGGTTCGCTGCCCAGCAGGATCGCGAAGGCATCGGCCAGCGCGGCGTCCCATTCTCGGGGGTCAGGCGCGGGAACCGTCTGGGATGTCACGATGAACGCTCCTTCATGTCGTGTCGCGCGGGTTGTCGCAAACTATCGGCATTTCCCGGCGGGCCGGGATCACCGCTCACGGCGGCGGCCGAGTTGCCGGCGGTGCACCACGAGCCCGGCCAGCGTCAGCAGGGAGACCAGAGCGAGCTGCCACCAGTTGTCCGGGTTGCCGCCGAGGTCCAGGTCGGCCGCGTGGTTCACCGCGTGCAGCGTGTTGGCGACGAGGAAGCCGACCAGCACGACCGACAGCACGTCGCGCCACACCAGCGCGCTCAGCATCGTCAGCCCGATGCCGATCTGGAAGACCCCGGCGTCGTGCAGGAAGTGCACGTGATTGGGGAAGCGGGCGAAGACCGCGAACCCCGCCGGGTCGAGGCGCATCCACACGCCGAAGCCCAGCATCATGAGCGCGCCGACCGCCACGGCCGCCTGGACGAAGATCCTGGCCGGCCTGCTGTAGCCGTTCGTCATGTCATGTCCCTTTCGTGGATTTGCTCTGCGAGAGGAGGGCACCGGCCGGGCGGGTGCTCAGCGCGCCTTCAGCCCGTCGGGCACGCTGCGGTGCACCGGGATCCAGCCCAGGTCCCGGGTGGCCTTGGCGTGCGAGACCCGCGTCGTGGTGTCCATCAGCAGGCAGCCCAGGTACGGCACGGTCAGCCTGACCAGCCATCTCGGAATCACGACGGGACGCGGCGTCCCGTGCGCGCGGGCGACCGCGGTCAGGAAGTCGCGCCAGCTCATCGGCCGGTCGTCCACGACGTTGTACGCCTGCCCAGCGCCGCCGCGTTCCATGGCCGCCGACAGCGGCGGGGTCCCGATCGCGCCGGTCGCCCCGGCCAGCAGTGCCTTCATCGCCCCTGCTCCTTCGCCCGTCGCCCGTGGTGGTGTGTCACGGGGGTCTCCTCAGCCGGATGGACAGCACTGGGAGGACGGGACAGCCGGTCCCGATGTGACAGGCGCTCGGGCGGTCGTCGACCGCTAGTGGCCGCCCGCCTGTTCGCCCAGGTCGGAGGCGCACGAGATGATCAACGTGATGAGGTCGCGCATGGGGGTCAGGAGCTCCGGATAGGCGTCGGCGTTGAGGTCGTACAGGCGCAGGGTGCCCTTGCGCCGGACCGTCACCAGATTCGCGTCGCGCAGGATCTTGAGGTGGTGGGAGGTGGCGGGCTGGGACAGCTCCAGGTGCGCGGCGATGTCGCCGACGCTGCGGGGGGACGCGGACTCCAGCAGGTGGACGACGATCTCCTGCCTGCGCTCGTCCCCCAGGGCGGTGAACAGCGGCCGGGTCCGCGCGAACAGCGCGAGGACGTCCCGGGCCTCGATCGAGCCGCTCATGCGGGCAGCGAGTCGCGCACGGCGGACAGGCGGCCGACCGGCAACGCCCTGGCGGACCCTTCGGCGATCCAGCCGTCCAGCATCAGCCGCGTCTGCGCGCCCACCTTCGTGAAGTGCGTCTCCAGGTAGCGGCGCAGGTCGAACGGAAGCAGCCGGGGCAGCACGCGCAACGCCAGCCCCACGGCCCAGGACGGGACGGCGACGGGAGCGCGCAGCCCGTGCTGGGCGCAGACCACCGCGACGGCCTCCCTGACGGCCGCGGCGGCGCCCCGCAACCGCGTGCCGGACGCGGGCAGCCGCCAGCCGGAGGACTCCAGCGCGGCGATGTAGGGAATCATCCGGGCGGCGGTCAGCTCCCCCGCGCCGGCCCGCGTCACCCGCCTGGCCCGCACGCCGCCGGCCCGCAGCGCGGCGACGACCTGCGGCGCGCGCGCCCCGGTGACGCCCGTCGCCGTACCGGGCGGCACCCAGTACGCCACTCCCGGCGCGGGGACCTCGCGCTCCAGCGGCGCCTGGTAGGCCAGCAGCGTCGGGGTCACCTGGACGATCTGCTCCCGCGGCCAGATCCCGGCGAGGGTGCGCAGGTCGCCCGGGTCCTGGCCGATGGTGACCACCGTGGCCGCGCCGGTCACCGCGCGCAGCGCGGCCGTCCAGTCGCCGCGCAGCGCCGGGGAGTCCACGCAGAGCCACACCATGTCCCACCGCTCGCGGGGCGGCTCGCTGCGCACCTCGTGCGGCTCGATCCGCTCGGTCACCGGCGCCCGCCCCCGCCTGAGCCGGTACAGCGGGCCCCCTTCCCAGCCCTCCCGGCCCGGCCGCACGAGATAGCTGACCCGGGCCCCGCCCGCGGCCAGCCACGCCCCGAAGACCTGCCCCAGCGCGCCGGCACCGACAATCAGCACCTTCGTCATTCGTACTCCATACATCTAAATATTTGGATGTATAGAACATTATCACCGCCAAGATCTCCGGCGTCCGCGACGTCTTTTCCGCGCCGGCGACACCTTGACAGCGGGCCCCGGGCTGCCGATGATCGAGGCGCTATACCGATTTATCTCCAGCCCTCCCGCAGCGTCGCCAGAACGAGTGGACTGGACTTAACCGATATAGCAAATCATCCCCCCATGCCCTGAGGAGCCGATCGTGAGTTCACCGCTCATGCGGAGAAGGACCCTGCTGTCAGCGCTGGCCGCGGCCGCCGCCGGTGCCGCGTTACCCACCGCGGCACATGCCGAGCGCCGCACGGCCGCCAAGACCGGCCCGCTCTCGGTGGTCTACATCGAGGTCAACAGCGAGAGCATGACCAACGTCACGAAGTACACGCTCGCCAGAGGCGGCGCGCAGGTGTTCGACATCGCGGTCATCTTCGCCGCCAACATCAACTACGACGGCACGAAGGCCTACCTGCACTGCAACGAGAACGTGCAGCGGGTGCTCGACAACGTCGCGACCGAGGTCCGCCCGCTGCAGCAGAAGGGCGTCAAGGTCCTGCTGTCCATCCTCGGCAACCACCAGGGGGCCGGCTTCGCGAACTTCCCGTCCCAGCAGGCCGCCGACGCCTTCGCCCAGGAACTGGCCGACGTGGTGACGACGTACGGGCTCGACGGCATCGACTTCGACGACGAGTACGCCGAGTACGGCAACAACGGCACCGGCCAGCCGAACGCCTACTCCTTCGTCTACCTGGTCAAGGCCCTGCGCCAGAAGCTGCCGAACAAGCTCATCACGCTGTACGACATCGGCCCGGCCGCCGACCGCCTGTCCTACAACGGCGTCAGCATCAACAACACCTTCGACTACGCCTGGAACCCCTGGTACGGCACCTGGTCCGTGCCGAACGGCCCGACCTCCAAGTCCCGCCTGTCGCCGGCCGCCGTGTCGTTCACCGGCACCGGCTCGTCCACCGCCGCGTCCCTCGCCCGCCGAACGGTCAACGAGGGGTACGGCGTCTACCTCACCTACAACCTCACCTCGGCGAACACCGCCTCCTACATCTCGGCGTTCACCAACAAGCTGTACGGGAGCTCCGCGGTCTACACCCCCTGACCCGGACGCGAACGAGGGGCACCCCGACGGGTGCCCCTCACCGGGAACGCGCGGTCAGCGGCCGAGCCGCAGGGTGACCAGCTCGAACGGCCGCAACGTCACCGGGATCGACCGGCCGGGCCGCTCCGGCTCGGCCAGCGGGCGCTCCAGCAGGTCGGTCACGGTCACCGAGGTGACGGGGAAGCCGGCCGTGAGCGTGGCCGCCGCCCGGCCGCCGCGCGACTCGTGGAAGCGCACCACGACGTCGCCGCTGCCGTCGTCGGCCAGCTTGACCGCGGTGATCACGACCGCGTCGTCGTCCACCGTGACCAGCGGCGCCACCTCGGCGGCGCCGGTCAGCACCCGCTCGGGCAGGTTGAGGAACCAGCCCTCGCGGACCGCGTCGCCGATCGTCGCGCCGGGCAGCAGGGCGTGCCGGAAGGTGTGCCTGCCCTGGTCGGTCTCGGGGTCGGGGAAGCGGGGGGCGCGCAGCAGCGACACCCGCAGGGTCGTGGTGGTGCCGCCGTCCTCGCGCACGGTCCTGGTCACGTCGTGGCCGTAGGTGGAGTCGTTGACCACGGCCACGCCCCAGCCGGGCTCCTCCAGGTGCACGAACTTGTGGTTGCACGCCTCGAACTTGGCCGCCTCCCAGCTCGTGTTGGTGTGGGTGGCGCGGTAGGCGTGGCCGTACTGGCTCTCGGCGGCGTAGCGCTCGGCGCGCACGTCCAGGGGGAAGGCCAGTTTGAGGAACTTCTCCGTCTCGTGCCAGTCGACCTCGGTGGCGATGTCGACCCGCCGCCCGTCCAGCGCGATCACCTGCGTGACGGACGAGCCGCCGAACGAGCGGGTGACGCGGACCGAGCCGGGCCGCTCGCCGGCCGTCACCTCGTCGGCCGCGGTGAGGTCGGCGACGGTGTTGCGGTAGAACTCGTCCACGTCCCAGGCGTCCCACATGTTGGGGAAGTCCTGGTGCAGCTGGAGCAGGTTGGCGGCCTGGCCGGGAGGCAGGGTCTCGCGCCGGGCCCGCAGGTCGTAGGCGGAGACGATCAGGCCGCGCCCGTCCACCTCGACCCTGAGCAGGCCGTTGTCCAGCACGAAGCCGCCGCCCTCGCGCGGTTCCACGGCCGCCGGGGTCGCCGGTGCGGCCGGGGCCGCGCCGCCGGCCGGGACACCGTTGCGGGCGTGCGGGGCCGCGTTGAAGACCAGCTCGTGGGGGCCGTCTCCGGCCAGCGCCCGCTGGGCGTCGTCGATCAGGCCGGTCAGCTCCTCGGCCAGCGCCGCGTAGGTGGCCCTGGCCTCGCGGTGCACCCAGGCGATGGACGAGCCGGGCAGGATGTCGTGGAACTGGTGCAGCAGCACCGTCTTCCAGATGCGGTCGAGCTGCTCGTACGGGTACGGCGCGCCGGCCCGGACGACGGCCGTGGCCGCCCACAGCTCGGCCTCGCGCAGCAGCGACTCGCTGCGCCGGTTGCCCTGCTTGGTCTTGGCCTGGCTGGTCAGCGTGGCCCGGTGCAGCTCCAGGTAGAGCTCGCCCACCCAGACCGGCGGGTCGGGGTACTCGGCCTCGGCCTTGGCGAAGAAGCCTGCGGGGGTCTCCCACGTGACGGTGGCCGAGCCCTCCAGGTCGCGCAGCCGGGCGGCCTTGGCCACCATCTCGCGGGTGGTGCCGCCGCCGCCGTCGCCCCAGCCGGTGGGGGCCAGCGAGTGCCGGGCGACGCCCTTGTCCTTGAAGTTGCGGGCCGCGTGCGCGATCTCCCGGCCGGTCATCGAGCAGTTGTAGGTGTCGACCGGCGGGAAGTGCGTGAACACCCGCGTGCCGTCGATACCCTCCCACAGGAACGTGTGGTGCGGGAACGTGTTCGTCCGGCTCCACGAGATCTTCTGGGTGAGCAGCCGCTTCGAGCCCGCCGCCTTGATGATCTGCGGCAGCCCGGCCGCGAACCCGAAGGTGTCCGGCAGCCACACCTCCTCGTTGTCGACGCCGAACTCGTCGATGAAGAAGCGCTTGCCGTGCACGAACTGGCGGGCCATGGCCTCGGAGCCGGGCATGTTCGTGTCGGACTCCACCCACATGCCACCGGTCGGGACGAACCGCCCGGCCGCCACGGCCTTGGTCACCTTGGCCCACACCTCGGGCCGGTGCTCCTTGAGCCACGCCCACTGCTGGGCCTGCGACATCGCGAACACGAACTCCGGCTCGTCGGCCAGCAGCGCCGTCATGTTGGCGGCCGTGCGGGCGACCTTGCGGACGGTCTCGCGCAGCGGCCACAGCCAGGCCGAGTCGATGTGGGCGTGCCCGACCGCGCTGATCCGGTGCGCCGAGGGCACCGCGGGCGCGGACAGCACGCCGGCCAGCTCGCCGCGGGCCGCCCCGGCGGTGGCGTTGACGTCCTGGAGGTCGATCGCGTCCAGGGCGCGGTCGATCGCCCGGGTCAGCTCCGCGCGGCGGCCGCTGTCCGCGGGCAGCTCGTGCATCAGCTCGCCGGCCACCTCCAGGTCGAGGATCAGGTTCCACACCGTCTCGTCGAACACGGCCAGGTCCATGCGCGCCAGCCGGTACTGCGGCTCGCTGCCCGCCGTCTCCTTGTCGCCGAGCAGGGTGGGCACGAACGGCTTGTAGTCGAGCACGACCGGGTTGGAGGCCGCCTCGATCCGCAGCTCGACCTGCTCGCCGCCGGTCACCGGCGCGCCGACGCGCACCCACTGGTTACGCGGGTTGAGCCCCTTCACGGGCGTGCCGTCGGGCAGGTAGACCAGGCCCTCGCACTGGAAGCCGGGCATGTTCTCGTCGAAGCCGAGGTCGAGCACCGCCTCGACGGTCCGGCCCGTCCAGGACAGCGGGACGGTGCCGGTCACCGTGAACCAGCTCGTCGCCCACGGCGCGCCCCACGCCGCGCCGACCGCGATCGGCTCGGTGGGAGCCGCGAGCCCTTCGGCGACGGGGACGGGCTCGCCCGGCGCGGTCCAGACGCGCACGTCCATCGGCACGGACTCGGGGTAGAGGGCCGGGCGCAGACGTTCGTCCAGCACGCGCTTGAGACGGGCTTCGACCAGTGTGCGGTCGTCATGCATGGAGAGAGACTCCTCGTTCTCGGAACCGGCTCAGCCCTTGATCGCGCCCTCGGCGACGCCACGGAAGAAGAAGCGCTGCAGCGAGGCGAACAGGAGCACGATGGGCAGGAAGGAGATCATTGTCCCAGCGGCGATGAGACGGGGGTTGGCGCTGAACGTGCCGTTGAGGTACTGCAACCCGACGGTCAGCGTGAAGTTCTTGGGGTCGTTGAGCACGATGAGCGGCCACAGGAAGTCGTCCCACGCGCCGATGAACGCGAAGATCGTGATCACGCTCAGCATGCCGCGCACGTTCGGCAGCCCCAGCCGGACGAGCCGCTGCCAGGGGGTCGCCCCGTCGATGACGGCCGCCTCGTCCATCTCCTTGGGGATGGCCTGGAAGGCGGTGCGCATCAGCAGCACGTTCAGCATGCCGATCGCGCCGGGCAGCGCCACGCCCAGCAGCGTGTCGGCCAGGCCCATGCCGCGGACGGTGACGTACTGGGAGACGATCGTCACCTCGCCCGGCAGCACGAGCGTGGACAGGAACAGCACCAGGAGCAGCTTGGCGCCCCGGAACTCCAGCCTGGCCAGCGCGAACCCGGCCAGCGTCGCGCCGACCGCGTTGCCGCCCACCACGATGACCGCCACGATCACCGAGTTGAGCGCGTACGTCCACACGGGGATGGTGTCCGCGACGCGCGCGTAGTTCTCCAGCGTCGGCTGGTGCGGGACGAAGCTCGGGGTCTGCGCGAAGACGTCCTCGAACGGGCCCTTGAGCGAGGTGGACAACTGCCACAGGAACGGCAGGATCGTGATCGCCAGGACGAGCAGCAGCAGCGCGTACCGCAGGACCAGCTCGCCCGGCGTGGTGGCGCCGAACCCGCCCCGGCCCCGGCTGCGGCCGTGCCGCCCCGGGCGGGCCGTCCGGGCCGTCGCGGCGGGTGGCGCGCTCGCCTTCATGGCCGCCATGTCAGTCCGCCTTCCTGTTGAGCCGGGTCAGCAGGAGCATCGGGCCGATCGTGATGACGAAGAGCAGGATGCTCAGCGCCGAGGCGTAGCCGAAGTGGCCGTAGAAGCCGCGGCTGTACATCTGGATCAGCATGACCAGCGACATCGCCCGCCCGCCGGGGCCGCCCGTGCCGTTGGACAGCACGAACAGCTCGGAGAACACGCGCAGGGCCGACACCGAGACCAGCACCGACACCAGCAACATCGTGTTGCGCACGCCGGGCACCGTCACGCTCCAGAACCGGCGTACGGCCCCCGCCCCGTCCACGGCCGCGGCCTCGTGCAGTTCGCGCCGCACGTTCCCGAGCGCCGACAGGTAAATGATCATGTAGTAGCCCAGCCCCTTCCACACCGTCAGGGTGATGGCGCTGAGGACCAGCAGCCACCGGTCGGTCAGGAACGGCAGCGGCCCCTGCAGCACGCCCAGCGCCTGCATGAGCCCGTTGATCAGGCCCCGGTCGCTCAGCAGCCAGCTCCAGATCAGCGCGACCACGACGGCGGAGGCGACGACCGGGGTGTAGAAGGCGGTGCGGAAGAACGTGATGCCGGGGATCTTCTTCTGCACCAGGATCGCCAGCAGCAGCGGCAGCAGGGTGAGCACCGGCAGGCAGACCAGCATGAAGACGACGCTGTTGAGCAGCGCGTCGCCGAGCTGGTCGTCGTCGAGCATGCGGCCGAAGTTGGCCAGCCCGGTGAAGTGCCCGCCGCTGAGCGGCTTGGCGTTGGTGAAGGCCAGCACCAGCGTGTTCAGCGAGGGCCAGACGTTGAAGACGAGCAGCCACAGCGCGGCGGGCGCCACCAGCAGCCAGGGGGTGAGCCGGCGGCGGAGGGCGCCCTGCGCGGGGAGAGCGGGGGTGATCACTGGTTGAGCAGCTCGTTGCACTTGGCGACCGCGGCGTCCAGCGCCTCCTTGGCGGAGACGTCGCCGTTGAGCGCGAGGGCGATCTGCTGGCGGACGAACTTGCTCATCGCGTCGGTCACCTCGACCGGCTGCAGCATCTTGGCCGTGGCCAGCGACCTGAAGGCGATGACCTTGGCGTCGCCGGCGTTGGTGCCGTCGCTCTGGGTGAAGAACGGGTCGCCGGCCGAGGCCTTGGTGCTGGGGAAGACGCTGACCTCGTGCGCGAACGCCGCCTGGTTCTCGGCGCTGGTCACCCAGCGGGCCAGCGCGATCGCCGCCGCCGGGTTCTTGCTCTTCTTCGACACCGACAGGCCCTGCACGTACAGCGGCGGGGTGCCCATCGCGGTCGAGGGCACGACCTTGGGCGCCAGGGAGGGGTTGTCGGTCTTGACGGCGATGATGTGGTTGGCGCCGGCCGTCGTCCAGGCCACGGTGCCCTCGTTGAACAGCTTGGCGTTGCCCGCGTAGGTGTCGGTCAGCACGTCGCGCGGCAGTAAGCCCTCCTTGAAGGCGGCCCGGTACTTCTCGATCACCGCGACGGCCTCGGGGGTGTTGAAGACGAAGCTCTTGCCGTCGTCGGACAGCAGTTTCACGCCGGCCTGGGCCAGGTCGCCCAGCTCGGGGCGGCGGCTCATCAGGTAGGTCTTGCCGCCGGACTTCTCCTTGTAGGTCCGGGCCTGCGTGACCAGCTCGTCGAACGTCGTCGGCGGCTTGGCCGCGTCGAGGCCGTTCTTCTTCATCAACTCCGAGTTCCAGTAGTTGACGTCGGTGTTGAGGTACCAGGGATAGCCGTACGTGCCGGGGTAGCCGCGGAAGGTGTAGGCCTCGATGCCGCCCGCGACGTACTCGTCGGCGAGCTTGGGGTCGGCGGCGGCGACGTCGAGCAGCATGCCCTGCTGGACCAGGGGCCTGGCGAAGTCCGGGGGCAGGTTGGTGACGTCCGGGAGTGTTCCGGAGGCGGCCTGGTTGAGTACCTTCTCGGAGTAGGCGTCCGCCGGCTGGTCGAGCCATTCGACCTTCGTGCCGGGGTACTTCTTCTCGAAGGCGGCGACGACGCCCTCGACGTACGCCGTGAACTTGGGCTTCAGCGCCCACGTCTGGAGGCTGACAGTGCCCTTCACCTCTCCCGTGGCCGCGGCGGTCGGGGCGGCGGCTCCCGACTCGCCGGACCCGCCGAGGCCACAGCCCGAGACGACCATGACGGCTGCCACCGCCGGTCCCGTCCAGTACCTACGCATGGCGCTCTCCTTGGTTACTAAATCGCTCTAGTTGCGGGACTATTCACCTGGCTAGACTCGTGTGTCAATAGCTGAGACGAATTCGTGAAGGAGCAGTGGTGCGCCGACCGACGATCACCGACATCGCCGAGCGGGTCGGGGTTTCCAAGGGCGCGGTGTCCTTCGCGCTCAACGGCCGCCCGGGGGTCGGAGAGGCCACCCGCGCGCGAATCCTGCAGGTCGCCAAAGAGATGAACTGGCGTCCGCACAGCGCCGCCCGCGCCCTGGGCGGGGCCCGCGCGGAGGCGGTGGGCCTGGTCATCGCCCGGCCCGCCAGCGCCCTCGGCGTGGAGCCGTTCTTCGCCCAGTTACTGTCCGGCCTGCAGTCGGGGCTGTCGGCCCAGGCCGTCGCGCTGCAACTGCTCATCGTGGAGGACGCCGAGGCCGAGATGGAGATCTACCGCGAGTGGACCTCCGCCCACCGGGTCGACGGCTTCGTCATGGTGGACCTCATGGTCCGCGACCCGCGCATCGCCGTGCTGGAGGAGCTGGGCGTGCCCGCCGTCGTCCTGGGCGGGCCGGGCAGGCACGGGTCGCTGTCGAGCGTCTGGGCCGACGACCGGGAGGCCATGCTGTCGATCGTGGACTACCTGGCCGCGCTCGGCCACCGCAGGATCGCGCACGTGGCGGGCCTGCCGGCGTTCCGGCACACCCAGCGGCGCGCCCGCGCGCTGCGTGACCGGGCGGGGCGGCTGGCCCTGGAGGAGGCGGTGTCGGTGCACACCGACTTCAGCGACTCCGAGGGCGCCGCCGCGACGCGCGCGCTGCTGTCGCGGCCCCGCCGGCCCACGGCCATCGTCTACGACAGCGACGTGATGGCCCTGGCCGGGCTGGGGGTGGCCGGCGAGATGGGGGTGAAGGTGCCCGACGACCTGTCCATCGTGGCCTTCGACGACTCGGTGCTCACGCGGATCACCCACCCCGCGATCACCGCGCTCTCCCGCGACACCTTCGCCTTCGGCAAGCGGCTGGCCGAGGTGATGCTGGAGGTCATCGCCGACCCCGGACAGCGCAAGGACGTCAAGACCGAGACCCCCCGGCTGACCGTCCGCGAGAGCACGGCGGCGCCGGGGACTTGGCAGGGCGACTAAATCGCTTTAGGCTCCGCCGGGAGATCGTACGACCCCCGGAGGACGCGTGCCCCTGCTCGACCCCATCCGCCACGGCGCCAACTACGTGCCCTCCGCCGGCTGGTTCCACAGCTGGCTCGACCTGTCGCTCGACGCGGTCCGCCGCGACTTCGAGGACCTGGCCTCGATCGGCCTGGACCACGTGCGCGTGTTCCCGATCTGGCCGTGGATCCAGCCCAACCCGGGGCTGGTCCGGCAGCGCGGCGTGGCGGACCTGCTGGCCGTGATCGACGTCGCGGCCGAGTTCGGCCTGTCCGTCGCCGTGGACCTGCTCCAGGGGCACCTGTCCAGCTTCGACTTCCTGCCGTCCTGGGTGCTCACCTGGCACCGGCGCAGCCTGTTCACCGACCGCGGCGCGCGCGACGCCGTCGCCGCCTACGCCGACCGGCTCACCCGCGCCGTCGCCACGCGCGGCAACGTGTTCGCCGTCACGCTCGGCAACGAGGTCAACAACCTCTACCCCAGCAACGCCACCACCCCCGAGGCGTCCACGGCGTGGGCCGCCGAGCTGATCGACGTCGTGCGCGCGGCCGCGCCCGGCCTGCTCGCCCTCCACTCCCTGTACGACGCCACCTGGTACGACCCGGAGCACCCGTTCCTGCCCGCCGACAACGTGGACCTGGGCGACCTGACCACCGTGCACTCCTGGGTGTTCAACGGCGTCTCCGCCATCGACGGCCCGCTCGGCCCGGCCACCGTCTCGCACGCCGACTACCTGGTCGAGCTGGCCGCGGCCACCTCGCTCGACCCGGCCAGGCCCGTCTGGCTGCAGGAGATCGGGGTGCCGAGGCCCGACGTGCCCGAGGCCCGGACGGCCGAGTTCGTCCGCCGCACGCTCGACGCGGTGACCGCCAACCCCGCCCTGTGGGGCGTCACCTGGTGGTGCTCCCACGACCTGGACCGTTCCCTCTCCGACTTCCCCGAGCGGGAGTACGAGCTGGGCCTGTTCACCGTGGACCACCGTCCCAAGCCGGCGGCCAAGGAGCTCGCCGCGATCATCGACGAGCGCCGCGGCCGTGCCGAGGCGCCGCGTCCGGCCCTGCGGTGCGACGTGGACCTGCGGACCGAGCCCGGACGCCGGGCCGAGGTCGCGCCGGGCAGCGCCTTCCACGCCGCGTGGGTCCGGCTGCGCCAGGCCGGGCCCGTGGCCATCGTGGCCGGCGACCGCGCCGACGACCCCGGCCACCTCGCCGCCCGGGGGATCGGCACCGTCCTCACTCCGGAGTGACGCCAGGCCGACCATGTGATCACCGACTCAGAGAGGACACCCGTGTCAGTCACCATCGTCTCCGTGGAGTCCACGGACCTGTTCGCGGGCGCCGAGCACGCCCCGCGCCAGGTGCTGCGCGTGACGCTCGACGGCCCGCCCGCCCAGGTCACCGTCACCGGCCCGGGCGTGTCCGGGGAGGCGGAGGGCTCGGGCCAGGTCGAGGTCCCGCTGGAGATCGCCGACCCGGTCCCGGGGGCCGAGCTGCCGGTCGTGGTGACGGCGGGCGGCGCGCGGGCCGAGGCCGTGGTGGTCGTGGCCGAGCCCGGCTGGACGATGTTCCTGGTCTCCCACTTCCACTACGACCCGGTGTGGTGGAACACGCAGGCGGCCTACACCTCCCCGTGGGAGCTGCTGTCCGGGGACGCCACCACCCGCCCGCTGTGGGAGCGCAACGGGTTCGCCCTGGTGGAGGCGCACCTGGACCTGGCGCTGCGCGACCCGGTCTACAAGTTCGTGCTGGCCGAGATCGACTATCTCAAGCCGTACTTCGACGTCCATCCCGAGCGCCGGGCCGACCTGCGGCTGCTGATGGAGCGCGGGCAGGTCGAGCTGGTCGGGGGGACGTACAACGAGCCCAACACCAACCTGACCGGCGCCGAGGTCACGATCAGGAACATCGTGTACGGCATCGGCTACCAGCGCGACATCCTCGGCGGGGATCCGGCGACGGCGTGGCAGCTCGACGCGTTCGGGCACGACCCGCAGTTCCCCGGATACCTGGCCGCGGCGGGGCTGACCGGCAGCGCGTGGGCGCGCGGGCCGTTCCACCAGTGGGGGCCGATCCAGAAGAACTTCGGCGCGGCCAAGGACGACGCCCGGGTGATGCAGTTCCCGAGCGAGTTCGAGTGGATCGCCCCGTCGGGGCTCGGCGTGCTGACGCACTTCATGCCGCACCACTACTCGGCCGGCTGGTGGATGGACTCCGCCGCCGACCTGGCGAGCGCCGAGCAGGCCGTGTACGAGCTGTACCGCAAGCTCAAGCCGGTCGGGGCGACGCGGAACCTGCTGCTGCCCGTGGGCACCGACTACACCCCGCCCAACAAGTGGGTCACCGAGATCCACCGCTCCTGGAACGCCCGCTACGTCTGGCCGCGCTTCGTCTGCGGCACCCCGCGCGACTTCCTCGACGCGGTCCGGGCCGAGCTGGCGGCCACCGGACGCCGTCCCAGCCCGCAGACCCGCGACATGAACCCGGTCTACACCGGCAAGGACGTCTCCTACATCGACACCAAGCAGGCACAGCGGGCGGGCGAGGTGGCCGCCGTGGACGCGGAGAAGCTGGCCACCCTCGCCGCGCTCGAAGGGCTCGGGACCTACCCCGAGGCGGCGCTGGACAAGGTGTGGCGGCAGCTCGCCTACGGGGCGCACCACGACGCGATCACCGGCAGCGAGTCCGACCAGGTCTACCTGGACCTGCTGTCCGGCTGGCGCGAGGCGTACGACCTGGCGGGCGCGGTGCGCGACGTCTCGCTAGCCTCGCTCGTCGCCCGCGTGGACACCGGCGGCGAAGGCGTCGCGGTGGTCGTGGCGAACACGCTGTCGTTCGACCGGTCGGCGCCGGTGGCCGTACGGCTGCCGGCCGGGATCGACGGCGGACGGGTGCTCGACGATGCCGGCGCGGACGTGCCGTGCGTCGTGGACCGCGGGACCCTGCGTTTCCTGGCCGAGGACGTGCCCGCCACCGGGTGGCGCACCTGGCGCCTCCTCCCGGGACCGTCCCGGCCCGGCGCGTCCGCATGGACGCCCGCGCCCGGCGTCACCGTCGAGAACGCCCGCTACCGCGTCACCGCCGACCCCGGCCGCGGCGGCTGCCTGTCGGCCGTCCTGGACAAGAAGGCGGGGCGCGAGCTGCTCCGGCCCGGCTGCGTCGGCAACGAGCTGCGCGTCTACGAGGAGTACCCCGCCCATCCCGACTTCGGCGAGGGCCCCTGGCACCTGGTGCCCAAGGGCCCGGTCGTCGGCGCTGCGGAGGGCGCGGCCCAGGTGCGGCGCGAGACCTGCCCGCTCGGCGAGCGCCTGGTGATCACCGGAACGGTGGACGGCATCGGCTACGAGCAGACCGTCACGCTCTGGGACGGCGTGGACCACGTGGACCTGACCACCCGCGTCCTGGACTACCGGGGCGCGGACCGGCTGCTGCGGCTGAGCTTCCCGGCCGACCTGCCCGGCGCGCTGCCGGTGAGCGAGGTGGCCGGTGCCGTGGTGGGGCGCGGGTTCGCCCTGCCCGACGTGGACGCCGCCGAGGCGCCGTGGACCCTCGACAACCCCGCCAACACCTGGTTCGGCCTGGGCTCCACCGCCCGCGTCACGCTCACCGGCCCCGGCGGCCGGCCGCTGGGCGAGCGGGCGCTCGGCGTGGCCGAGGTGGTCGTCCCCGGCCCGGACGGCCACTCTCCGGACGAGCAGGCGCTCGGCGCGGCACAGGCGATCGTCCCCGGCCGGGACGACGGCGCTGAGGTGCGCGAGCTGCTGGTCGCGCTGGTCAGGGCCGGGGTCACCGCGACCACGGCCGGTGCGGACTGGTCCCGGTACGGCTGGCTCGACGTCGACTCCAACCTCCCCGACTTCCGCATCATGATCGGCGGCCCGCGGGAGAACGACGCGGTGCGCGAGCTGCTGGACCGCGCCGGCCCGGCCTATGCCGAGGTCCTGGAGCGGGACGGGCGCGTCTGGGTG
Organism: Nonomuraea sp. NPDC049646; assembly: GCF_044465525.1. NCBI lineage: Bacteria > Bacillati > Actinomycetota > Actinomycetes > Streptosporangiales > Streptosporangiaceae > Nonomuraea > Nonomuraea sp. NPDC049646. The sequence continues at coordinate 723,903 of NZ_JBITLU010000001.1, forward strand.
CCCGCCGCCCGGCCGCTGCGCGAGGTCTGGCGGCCCAACGCCGACCTGCGCGACCTGCGGGCGCTGCCCGCCCTGGTCACCACCGACCCCGCCGCGCTGGCCGCCGACCTCGCCGACGCCCGCGTGAGCTCCGCCTGCCCCGGCGAGGTCCCGGAGTCCGAGCTGCTCACCGGCCACACCGTCGCGCTGCTCACCTACGGCCTGCCGGGCTTCGCCGTCGATCCGGCCGGCACGTTGCACCTGTCGCTGATGCGCTCGTGCACCGGGTGGCCGTCCGGGGTGTGGATCGACCCGCCCCGCCGTACGCTGCCCGACGGGGCCGGCTTCCAGCTCATGCACTGGACCCACGAGTTCCGTTACGCGCTGGTCTCCGGCGAGGGCGACTGGCGCGCGCTGACGCTGCCCGCCCGGGGGCAGGAGTTCAACCATCCGCTGTACGCCGTGCTCGCCGAGCCGCACGAGGGGCCGCTGCCGCCGACCCGGTCGTACCTGAAGGTCGAGCCGGCCCGGGAGGTGCTGGTCGGCACCGTCAAGCCGGCCGGGAACCCGACCGCGCACGGGTCGGCCGCCGCGGCGGACCCGGCTTCGGGGGTGACCGTGCGCCTGATGGAGTCCACCGGGCTCGGCCGCGACGCCGTCCTTTCCGGTGCGCTCGCCCTCACCGAGACGCACCGCGCCGACCTGCTCGAACGGCGGCTCGGCCCCGTCCATGGCGCCGTCGCCCTGGACGGGGCCGAGGTCGCCACCGTGATCGCCGTCCCCGGCCTGCCGGCGGTGCCCGGCCCGCCGACCGAGGCCGCCCTCCCGCTGCGTGAGGCGGCCCGCGGTGGTGCGGTGCTGGGGCCCGCGGCCGAGGTGGCGCAGCCGGTGCATGCGCGGTACTGGCTGCACAACCGGGGGCCGGCGCCGATGGGCTACCTGCCGGTGAGCGTCACGGCGTCGCCGGGCCTGGTGCGGACCGAGGGCGAGCCCGCCGACCTGTCGGTGGTGCTCTCCTCGCACCTGCTCGACGCCGACGTGGAAGGAGCCGTGGAGATCCTCGTCCCCGAGGGCTGGACGGCCGGTCTGACGCGGCGGCCGTACCGGCTGGTGGCGGGCGGGCACGTACGGTTCCCGGTCACCGTGACCCCGCCCCGTGGCGTCGAGCCCGGCCTGTACTTCGTCGCCGCCCGGATCCAGCACGACGGCCAGACCGTCGAGGACGTGGTCACCATCGCCGTCGGCGACCTGTCCGACGGCTTGTCCGGCGAGCTGCCCGGCGTGCTGCCCGTGCCCGGTGACGTCCCCGAGGACTGGGTGGCCGCGCAGGGCAGCAAGGACCGTCCCGGCCGCGACACCGGCCTGTCGGTGGGCGTGACGACGCCGTCGGTGCGCGTCGCTCCCGGCGGGCGTGCCGTGCTGGGGCTGGCGTTGCACAATCGCACGAACGGTGAGATCCGGGGCGAGTTGCAGGTCGTATCGCCCTGGGGCACGTGGGACCTGATCGCCGCCCCGGTGCGCGGGTTCGTCCTGGCGGCCGGTGAGAGCACGGTCGCCGAGTTCGAGGTGTCCGCACCCCGCGACGCCGCCCCGGGCTCCGCGTGGGCACTGGGCAAGGTCATGTGGTTCGGCCGCTGCCAGTACGCCCCGACCGTCGAACTGCTGGTGACCCCATGACCCCCACTCCCCACCCCACCCCTCCCTCCTCCCACCCCGAACCCCCCGCCCCCACCCCCCAGACGAACCACCCCACCTCCGCCCACCCGCCTCACGTCGGCCATCCGACCTCCGCCCATGCGCCCGTCACCGGCGAGCCGGTCGCGCCTGGTGTGGGGCCGGTGCTCGGGTGGCTCGACGGCCGCCCGCTCCCCCGCTCCGAGCTGGACCGACGGCTCGCAGCCCTGCGGGACGGACCGAGGTCATCGGCGCTTCCGGCACCGGGCACGGCCGAGGACCGGCAGCTCACGCGCTGGGTGGCCCAGGTGGTGCTGACCGAGCAACTGTGCGCCGCCGAGGCCACAGCCCGCGGACTCCCCCTGGAGCAGCCCCCACCACCCCGCCCCGACCAACCCACCACCGACGCCATGGGGGCACGGCCCGACCAGCCCCCCACCGACGTCATCGCGGTACGGCTCGACCAGCGGGCGGCTGTCGAGCTGGGTTCGATCGCGGCGGCGGCCTACGAGGGCAGCGCCGCCGTCCGGGCCGTCTACGAGGCCGTCACCGCCGACGTCACCGTCTCCGCGTCGGAGGCGTCCGCGTACCGGGAGGCCACCGCCCGACCGCCCACCGGACCGGCATGGCGGCTACGCACCCCGGACGGCGAGTTCGACGCCGACCCCGCTTCGCTGCCCGTCGCCCTGGCCGAAGCCCTGGCCGCCGCCGTACCGGGCCAGACGGTGACGGCCGGCCCTTGGACCGCCACCCTCGTCACCTGCCACGCCCCCGTCCCGGCGAACCGAGATGCGCCCGCCGACGGCCTCCTCGACTCCGCGCGCAGAGTGGCGTTCGTACGCTGGCTCGACCACGCCCGCGCCCACCGCCTGCGCCTGGTGCCGGGCCTCGAACACCCCGGCGACCCCGCACAACCCGACAACCACCACCGCCACTGATCCCGCCATCGCCCCAGCCGGACCCGTCCAAGCCCCTCGCGCTCGACCGGGCGACGGCACTGTCCGACGCGGCCGGGCGCCCCTGTGGCGCTCCCGCTCGCCGCCCGTACCGAGGACGTCAGCCCGATGCGCCCGAGCGCCGGGCGCTCCGGCGCGCTTCGAGGGCGTCCAGGATCAGGTCGAGGCCGTAGCCGAACTCGCTGGTGTGGTCGTAGTCCGGGCGCAGGGCGTGGTCGCGGATCATCTCGGTGAGGTACGGCAGCTCATCCTCCGGCAACTGCCGGAGGAGGTCGCCGGCCACGTCCTCGACGTCGTCCGGCGTCGTCATCGGCAGGTTCGTCTCCTGCAGGACGAACCCGTAGACGTAGCTGTCGATCAGCGACACGGCGTGCGCGGCCATCGCAAGCGTGAACCCCGCCTCCCGCAGGACGCCCAGGACGGCGTCGTGGTGGCGTAGCGTCGCCGGCCCCGGGTCGCGGCGGGAGTCCATGAGCCCGAGGGCCCAGCTGTGCTGCGACAGGACCGCGCGCGCGGAGACGGCTCGCGTACGGATGGCATCGCGCCAGTCGTCGCCCTCGGCGCCCGGCAGCTTGATCTCCGCGAACACCATGTCGACCACGCCGTCGAGGATCGCGTCCTTGTTCGGCACGTGGTGGTACAGCGACATCGCCTCCACGCCCAGTTCCTGCGCCACCCGGCGCATCGTGATCGCCTCCGCGCCGCCGCGATCAGCGACCCGGATCGCGGCTTCCAGGACGAGGGCTCTGCTGAGCGGTTGCGGCGGCATGACGGCTCCGGGGTGTGGACGGGTTGACAGCCTTACGAGCGTAAGCCAGCCTTACACCTGTAAGTGGCCTTACTGGTGTAAGGCTCCCCTGATGCACTTGGTCCGTGTCGAGAGAAAGAGATTTCCATGCCGATGCCGAAATGGTGGGGGCGCGTCAACAAGAAGGTGTTCAACCCCCGCGCGATAGCCGGCGGCAAATGGCCGGTGCTGATTCACGTCGGCCGCGTTTCCGGCGCCACGTACCGCACGCCGCTCGACGCCCATCCCGTCGACGGCGGTTACCTGTTCGTCCTGGTGTACGGATCGCGTTCGGACTGGGTGCAGAACGTCCTGGCGGCCAGAAGTGCGCGCCTCCGGGCCGACGGAAGGGAGGTGGAACTCACCGCCCCGCGCCTTGTCGGCAAGGACGAGGCGTTCCAGGCCCTTCCCGACAAGGTGGCGCGCCCGCCGAAGGTGCTCCGCATCACCGAATTCCTGCGCATGGACCTGCGCACACGCTGACCACCACGACATTTTCGGGACCACAATCGTGCACACCAACAGGCGGGCAACCGCAATCGCCGGCGCCCTGGTCATCCTGGGTATGATCGCCGGCGCGCTGAGCGTCGTTCCCGCCGTCGACGAACCACGCCGTCTTGTGCTCATTTCCGCACACGAGGGCCAGGTCATCCTCGGCGCAGTCGCTCAGACGGTCATGATCCCGTCCTATGTCGGGTTCGCACTGTACCTGTATCCGATTTTACGGGCGGAGAACGAAGCACTCAGTCTGGGTTTTCTCGGGTTCAGACTGATCGCGGCGACGTTCCACTTCATCGGCGTCATCCTCCTGCCCTTGTTTCTCGTGCTGGGCCAGGAACTCACCCAAGCCGACGCCGCGGCAGCATCCAGCATCGAGGTCGTCGGCGAATTACTGTGGACGGCTCGCGACCTGGTCAATCACGTCGCATTGATCGTCGCGCTGAGCCTTGGAGACCTGCTGCTGTTCCACATTCTGTGGCGGTCGAGATCTGTCCCACGATGGTTGTCCGGGTGGGGATTCCTGGCGATCGCAGCAGCCGTGTCCGCGAGTCTCCTGGTCCTGCTCGGCGTGGTCGACGTCGTCACGCCGCTCTACCTGGCCATGAATGCGCCCCTGGCCCTGCAGAGCTTCGTCTTCGCCGTGTGGTTGATGACCAGGGGCTTCGTCACGAAGATCCGTGACGCCTGAGGTTCGTCAGGTAGGAGAGGGCCTTGGCGAAGGCGGCGTCGTGGTCGCCGTTCAGTTCCTCGTCGCTGAGGACGCCGGGAACGGACAGGTGCGGCGGGATGCCGGTGACGTCGAAGGAGGTCCCGTCGCGGGTCAGGAAACGTTCGTTGGGCAGTGCGAAGCTCCACCCGTTCGGCAGCTTCCGCCACAGAAAGTCGGAGAAGGCTCCCTGGGTGTTCTCCCCGATCCGCTCGGGCCGGGGCGTCCGTCCCGTCATGGCCTGGGTGAAGGTCTCGCCCGCGCTGATGGTCAGGCTGCTGGTGAGCAGGGCGATCGGGCCGGTGTACACCGGGGCGGTCGCCGGCCGTACGCGCACCGGCCGGGGGCGGGTGAACCCGGGCGGATCGCCGGGGGTGTTGCGGGCCTGCTTGGCGTACGCCTGGAAGGCCTGCCGGTCGGCCTGGCGGCGAGCCGCAGGCCGAGCGCGTCGTAGCCGCCCAGATTGACGCGCACATCGAGGACGAGACCGCGCAGCCGGCCGGGCCCCGAGGTGCGGGACACGGTGAAGATCTCGTCGAGCGCCCGGTCCAGCTCGGCCGCGTTGGGCTCGTAGCCGCCGTCGGCGTAGCCGTCGAACGCGCCCAGCCGCAGGTAGCCCAGGCCGTCCGGGAGGTCGGCGTACCCGATCACGCCTCGTCCCCACTGTTGCAGGGGTTTGCGGGTGTCGTTCTTCTCGACGAACTTCTGGACGCGTTCGTTGAAGGCGATGAAGGCCGGCACCCCGTCCAGTTGCCTGGTGCCCGGACGCAACGGTCTGGCGAACTGCCTGCCGCCCGCGATGAGCGCGGTGTGCGCGTCGCCGAGCTCCTTGAGGACGTCGCGCAGGACGGCGAAGAGCTCCTCGTCCCCGCTGCTCGGGCCGATCCTGGACCGGTACCGGTCCCGTACGGCTCGCCAGTCGACGCCCTTGGTGGCGAAGAACGGGTAGTTCTCGGCGAAGGTCGTCCAGAAGACGTCGAACACCTGCACCGGGTCAGCGGGCGTCGGGGTCGCGCAGGCCCGGGGCAGGCGGGGCAGCCTCCGCAGGTCGATGGCGCCGACGCTGCCCGCATACCCTAGCCGCGCCCGGCCGGGCCCCCGCGTCTCGACGACGATCCGCCGCCCGCCTTCCCGGGCCGTGAAGGGCGCCGAGTCCCGGGTCCGCGCCGTCTGTTCCGCCGAGAGCACTCCGCGCAGGCAGCTGATCGCCGTCGTGTCGTAGGTGGTGAGCCGCCCCTGGCCGATGCCGAAGACGGTGCCGTGACCGTCGGCCCGCCAGAGGCCGTCCAGCGGCTGCCGTCCGGCGGCGGCGTCCGCGGGCGTTACCGCCCCTGGCCCTACTGCCGTCACTGACCCCTGCCGTCGCCGTCACCGTCACTGCCCCCTGCTGCCGTCGCCGCTGTAGCGCGGCTTTACGTTGCTGCTGTTAGCGACGAGAACATGCTGTCCGTGGTCCTGTGCCTGCGGGCGCGGAGCCTCGGTCTGGGCCGCAGCGCCGCCTGGCTCATCATCACCGAGGGCAGCAGGGGCGTCTCTCCCCCGTCACCGCTCGCAACGTGGCGCAGGCGTACGTCGGCGGTTGGGCCGAGATGGCGAGCAGTCGTACCTGTCCGTCTGCCACGCCTGCACCTCGTATCAGTGTTTTCGGTGGTCACTGGGATGCGTCGGGTTTTCGGTGGGGGCGATGCGCGCGCACCTGGCCCTCCGGATGCATCGTCGAACCGCTTCGTACCCGTGCCGACCGCGTTCTCCCGTGAAGGAATTCGGCCTGGGGCGGTAAGTACGGGTGACCGCATACGCCAGGAAAGGTCGGTATGCATGACAATCCCTCGCGAAGCAGTCGAGGTCGACGACGCGCTCCTCATCGAGAGGTCGCTGAACGAACCCGAGATCTTCGCCACGTTGTTCGACCGGCACGCGCCGCTCCTCCACCGCTACGTAGCCAGACGGTTGGGCCCCAGCGAGGCGGAGGACGTCGTGGCCGACACCTTTCTGGCCGCCTTCCAGCACCGCGGCGGCTACGACAGGAATCGCCCCGACGCCCGACCGTGGCTGTACGGCATCGCCTCCAACCTGATCGGCCGGCGGCGGCGTACCGAGATGAGCCTCTACCGCGCCTACGTGCGCAGCGGCGTGCACCCCGCGGAGCTGTCCGGCTCCCGGGTCGAGGACGGGGTCAACACCCTGGCCGTCAACCGCCCGCTGGCGCTGGCCCTGATGGAGCTCGCACCGGCCGATCGCGACGTGCTGCTGCTCGTCGCCTGGGCCGAACTGAGCTACCAGGAGGTGGCCGACGCGCTGGCCATCCCGCCGGGAACCGTCGCCTCGCGACTCAACCGGGCCCGTCTTCGGATCCGGCAAGCCCTGAGTGAACAAGGAGAACGCCGATGGACGCCCTGAAGGCCATGTGGCAGACCGTTCCCCCCGCCACCCCGGCCGAACTCGCCGGCGCGCGGCAGCGGCTGCTCCGCAGGATGCACCCGCGGCGACGCGTCGTCACCGGCCCTCGGCTGCTGGTCGCGGCCGGGGTCGCGGCGGCACTCACCGTCACGCCGTTGATCGTCGCAACCGGGCCCGCCGCCCACGCGGTGACCAGGGGCCCGGACGGCACGGTCGAGGTCACCGTCAACGAGCTGCGCGATCCCGCCGGTCTTGAGGCCAAGCTCGACGCGGTGGGCATCAAGGCCGACGTGACCTTCCTGGCCCCGGCCACGCAGTGCGCGGGCCCGCGATTCACCGGCGCGGACCGCGCCTACGGCGGGGAACCCGCTTCGAACGCGAGCGAGCTGCGTTCACTGGTGGAAGGGTCGCGATCGTACAAGGCCACCCGGGTGAAGTCCGTCCGGACGATCGAGATCTTCCCGCAGTACATCAAGCCGGACGAGACGCTCGTGGTGGAGTTCCGCGACAACAGGGACCCGCAGATGCCCTGGCGACTCGGCGCGTGGCTGGCCCAGGCGGGCACCCCCGTGAAGCCGTGCACGCCCGTCCCGGGCGCCCAGTAGAGGCCGCCGCGGGCCGGTTCACCACCGCTCTGCCCACCGTTCTCATCCTCCCGGCCGGTGGCCGGCGGCAAGCGGGGCGGACGGCAGCTCGCGGAGGTGGATGGCGGCGTGCCAGTACGCCGGGTTCCCGGGCACGGTCCACGCCCTCTGCACCACCGCTCCGAGCCCGGACGCGTCCCAGGACCCCGAGCCGTACCGGCTCAGGTCCGCCAGGATGGCGTCGTGCACCGCCCCGAACCGGTGCAGGAGCAGCGACGCGGGGAGGCGCCGGCCCGCTTCCACGCCGCCGAGGTTCAGCGCCCGCCCGACGGCGGGGTCCTCCCAGCGTGGATCGAGGCTCCAGTGCGACCGGCCGGCGGCGGCTTCGGTCAGCACGGCCAGGTTGATCTCGTCCCACATCAGGACGTGCGCGATGAGGTCGTGCAGGGACCGGCAGAAGTCGCCGAGCGGCCCGGAATCCACCAGGTGGTCGGCGTCGAGCTGCTGCTCGCTGAGTCCGGTGACGCGAGCGAGGAGGAGGTCCCGATCGGCGTTCAGGCGGCCGATCGCCTCTTCCGGGGACAGGATCGTCACGGTGGTTCTCCCTCGATGAAGTGGTTGGGAGGACTTCAGCACCACCGCGACCGTCCGGCCAGCGGGCTGACGGATGCGATCAATCGTGCTCAGCGCAGCAGCAGCGACAGCACGTCCTTGCCGAGCTCCTCCAGGACGCCGGCGGCGAGCCGGTACCGCACGAACCGTCCCTGGCGGGCCGTGGTGGCCAGTCCCGCCGCGGCCAGGGCGCGCAGGTGCCGGTTCACCTGGGTCGGGTCCACGTTCCACAACATGGCGATCTCGCCGGCCGTCCGCGGTTCGGTGGCGATCGCGCGGGCGACCTCCAGGCGGCCCTGGTGGGCGAGGGCCTCCAGTCGTCGCCGCACCACGGCGGCGGAGGGCACGGGGAGGCCCGCGTCGACCGGGTGCAGGACAAGGAGCGGCCGGCCGGGAACGTCGGCCACGTACAGGTGGGGACGGATGAAGGTGCTGGGCGCGACGACCAGCCCGCGCCGGGACACGTCATGACGGGCGGCCTGGATCTTGGCGATGCGCACGGCCACCCCGGCCGGGGCGAGCTCGACGGCGGGGTCGAGGGCGGCGAGCGCGGGGCCGGGCCCTTGCCGGGACGCCAGGTCGGCGAAGCGCCGCGCCCGCCCGGCCAGCGCCGGCCGGATCCGGGTCCACTCGGCCTCGAACCACTCCTGCCGGCTGCGACGCAGGAACGACAGGAAGTCCGCGGCCGCCTCCCGCGGACGCCTGACCAGCGCTTCGACGCGGGCCGCCACCGCCGGATCCCGGGCGCGCGACCACCGGAGCGCGACCTGCCGGTCGCCCGAGGGCGCGATCGGCCGCAGCAACTGGCCCGCCAGCTCCCGGGCGGGCATGGCGTCCAGTTGTGCGAGCCGGTCGTCGAAGCTGTCCGCCGGGGGTTCGGGGGTGACGAACGGCGTGGCTCTGATGGCCTGCGCCGTCCACCACCACGATCGTGTCCAGGCCGCCAGGCCGGGGCTCATCGCCGTGAGGATCTTCGCCGCCCAGTCGTCCAGGCCGTGGTGACGGGGGTCGCGCAGGACATGCAGCGCCGAGCCGAACTCGGTCATCGCCGACACCGCCGGCAGCAGGGTCCCCGCCTGCATGCACCGGTCGAGGCCGGTGATCACTGTGGGCATGGCACCGATCCCATCATCCCCGCGCGGTGGACGGTCACCGGGCCGAGCGGAACGCCGTGGCCCCGCAGGCACCGGCGGCGCGGGATCCGCTCGCGGGCAGCGCCGCGCTGACGGTGACGCCGCCACCGGGGACCGCGTTCGCCGACAGCCCGCCGCCCAGCGCAGCGAAACCGGCACGCCGGACGCGCAGGCGATCGGCGAGCCGTTCCGGCAGCAGGCCGGCGCCGTCGCCGCTGACCGTCAGGCGCAGCCCGCGCGCGTTCGCGGTGAGCGCGACGCCCACGGACCGCACCGAGCCGTCCTCCGCCAGGCCGTCCAGCACGTCGAGGATCGTGGCACGGACGAGCTCCGCGACGCCGCCGGGCAGGGGCCCGGCGGGCAGCGCCCAGACCTCCACGACGATGCCGGTCGAGCCGGACCAGCGTTCCAGCTCGTCGCGGGGATCTCACAGGGCCGCAGGGACGAGTCCGTCCAGAGGCATGGTCGCCATCTCAGGCCCTGCGGAGGCCGGCGAACTGCAGGCCGGTGAAACCGGCCACCGCCACCGCCTGGACGATCACGTAGGCGACGCCCAGCCCGGTCAGCGGGAACCACCCGGCGATCAGCGTCTCCGCGCTGGCCGCCACCCATGCCACGTTGACCGCCATCACCGCGATCACCGCCGCCCTGCTCACCACCGGACGGGCGGCGAGGCGGAGAAGGCTCGCGGCGTAGGCCACCAGGAACACGCCGGCCGGCACGAGCAGGGCGGCGGGCAGGCCGAACATCGAGCCGGAGATCGCGGCGACGGCCAGGAAGAGGAGCCCGTTGGCGCCCGACCCGATCGCGTCCTGCCTGAGCGCGAAACGCAGCAACTTGGAGCCGGCGGCGGCGGTGGGCGCGGCGGCGAGGGCTGCCATGATCAGATCCTTTCGTCGGTGCGGGATGCCGTCATCCCTGCTGCCGTCGAAGCTACGCAGGCCGGTGGCGCGCCGAATCTGTCATCGTGACGGTAGCGCCAGGTCACGGCCATTGCTCACCACCACCACCCGGAAGGGGCAAATGTCCGTTCCGCTAGATTTTCGGCCATGTTGTATGGGCGGGCTGCGGAGCAGGCGCAGGTGGACCGGCTGCTGGCGGACGCCCGGTCCGGGCGCAGCGGGGTGCTGGTGGTGCGCGGGCAGCCGGGCATCGGGAAGTCCGCCCTTCTCGGCCACCTGACCGAGCGCGCCGCGGGCGTGCGGGTGCTGCACGGGGTCGGCATCGAGTCCGAGGCGGAGCTGCCGTACGCCGCCCTGCACCTGCTCCTGCGCTCCGAGCTCGACCGGATCGGCGCGCTGCCCGAACCGCAGGCGGGGGCGCTGCGAGGCGCGCTGGGGCTGGGCGCGGCGGCTCCGGCGAACCGGTTCCTCGTCGGGCTCGCCCTGCTCAGCCTGCTCGCCGAGATCGCGGACGACGGGCCGCTGCTCTGCCTGGTCGACGACGCCCAGTGGTTCGATCGGGCTTCGGCCGACGCCCTGACGTTCGTGGCGCGGCGGCTGGACGCGGAAGGCGTCGCGCTGGTGTTCGCGGGCCGGGAGGAGTTCGACCCGCAGGGGCTGCCCGAGTTGTGGCTGGACGGCGTCGACCGCGAGGCCGCCGTCGCGCTGCTGGCCGAGTCGGCCGGGGACCTGGCGCCGAAGGTGCGTGACCGCGTCCTGGCCGAGGCGGGCGGCAATCCGCTCGCGCTCCTCGAACTGCCGTCCGCGTTCACCGCGGAGCAGCAGGCCGGGCAGCCGAACCCGTTCACCGCGATCCCGGTCGCCGGCCGGGTGCAGGAGGCGTTCCAGCAGCAGATCAGGGCGCTGCCCGGCACGGCGCGGACGCTGCTCGCCGTGCTCGCCGCCGACGACACCGGCGACCTCGGCATCGTGCTGCGCGCCGCGCGGTCCTTCTCCGCCCGGCTGGCGGACCTGGAGACGGCCGAGCAGGCCAAGCTGGTCACGGTGAACGGGGCCACGGTGACCTTCAGGCACCCGCTCATCAGGGCCGCCGCCTACCGGAGCGCGCCGTTGACGTCGCGGCTGGCCGTGCATCGCGCGCTCGCCGAGGCGCTCGACGGCGGCGAGCACGCCGACCGCCGGGCCTGGCATCTGGCCGCGGCGGCGACCACGCCCGACGAGGACGTGGCGGCCGAGCTGGAGTCGGCCGCCGAGCGGGCGCGCACGCGGTCGGGCTATGCGGCCATGGCCGCGGCCTACGAACGGGCCGCCGAGCTCACCCCCGGCACCGCCGGGCGGTCGGCCCGGCTGGCCGCCGCGGCCGTGGCGGCCAGCGACGCGGGACAACTCGCCCGCGCGGGCGCGCTGGCCGGCCGGGCCAGCGAGGAGATCAGGAACCCGCTGGCCCTCGCCCACCTGACCCAGGTGCGCGCCCATCGGGAGTTCGAGGAGGGCAGCCCCGCCACGGCCGGCGAGCTGATCATCGCCGGCGCGGAGCGGGTCGCCCCGCTCGACGCGGAACGGGCGGCCTACCTGCTCGTGGAGGCGATGCGCTGCGCGTGGTACGCCGGTGACCCGGGCCTGGCGGCGCGGGCGGCGAAGCTGCTCAGGGCACTGCCCGAGGTGGGGTCTCCGCTGGTGAGCGGCGCGCTCGGGCTGTCCGCACTGGCCAACGGCGAGCTGTCGGAGGCCGTCCCGCTCATGCGGGGGCTGGTGCTGGCTCCCGATCTGTCCGGGCTTCAGGTGCCTGGCCTGACCTTCATGGCCGGGCTGTGCGCGCCGATCGGGCGCTACGGCCTGGCCGAGTCCGTCGCGGCGCGCGTCGAGGCCGAGTGCAGGGCGCACGACATGGGGGGCTGGCTGACCGTCGCGGTGGAGATCCGGATGGAGGCGCAGATGCTGCTCGGCAGGTATCGCGAGGCGGCGTCCCGGCTGGAGGAGAGCCTCGCGGTGGTCGGCGACCTGGGGCAGCGGAACGGAGCCGTCGTGCTCGCCGCGCTGCTCGCGGTGACGCGCGGCGAACTGGGCGACGAGCCCGGTTGCCGGGCGGCGGCCACGGCCGCGCTGGAACAGGCCAGAGCGTGCGGGCTCCGCACGGCCGAGGCGGTGGCGGTGGCCGGGCTCGGGCGGCTGGAGCTCGCGCTCGGCCGTCCGGAGGCGTCGCTGCGGATCCTGGAGAAGATCTCGGCCGCCGACGCGCCGGTGTCCGTCTTCTCCGCTCCCGACCGGATCGAGGCCGCGGTCAGGGCCAAGGAGCCCGAGCTGGCGGGCGAGCCGCTGGCGTACTACCTGGAATGGGCGGCCGGCGTCGGCGTGCCGTCCGCCGATGCGGTGGCGCTGCGCTGCCGCGCCCTCGTCGAGGACGACGAGGACCTGTACGAGCAGGCCGTCCGGGCGCACGAGCAGGGCGAGCAGCCGCACGAGCAGGCCCGCACGCGGCTGCTCTACGGCGAGCGGCTGCGGCGGGCGCGCCGGCGCGCCGCCGCCCGCGCCCAGTTGCGCGCCGCGCTGGAGACCTTCGACCGGCTCGGCATGGCGCTCTGGGCCGAGCGGGCCCGCGCGGAGCTGCGCGCCACCGGCGACGTGCCCGCCGCGCCGCGCCGGCCGGACGACCCGCTCAGCGTCCTCACGGCGCAGGAGAGGCAGGTGGTACGGCTGGCCGCCACGGGCGCGTCCAACCGCGACATCGCGGCCCGGCTGTACCTCAGCCCGCGCACCGTCGGCTACCACCTCTACAAGGCTTTCCCGAAGCTGGGCATCTCCTCGCGGGCGGAGCTGGCCGGGATCGTCGCCTGAGCTCTGAGGTGCGATCACCTGGGTGAATATCCGAATCCCTATGGCTTCGGGTCTCATATCGCTATTGGACATCCCGCTGCCGCCTCTGGTCTTCTGGTCGCGCTCAGGAAGATCGAGATCGGGGAGTCGGGATGAGACACGTTCGTCATGGCGGGCTGCGCACCAGGCTGGGCGCCTCCGTGCTCGCGGCCTGCACGGCGGTGGCGGCCGTCGCGGGACCGGCGGGGGCCGACGCCGCGCGGCCGGAGAGCGGCCAGGCCGCCGTCAGGAAGGAACTGCGCGCGCTGGAGACCTCCTACCAGGGACGGATCGGGGCCTACGCGATCGACACCGGCACCGGGAAGACCCTCTCCTACCGGGGCGGCGAACGGTTCGCCGGCGCCTCCACCTTCAAGGCCGTCCTGTGCGGCGCCATCCTGGACAAGGCCCGGACGAGCGACCCCGGCCTGCTGGACCGCACACTGCGCTGGACGGCCAAGGACGTGGTCGTGAACTCGCCGATCAGCGGACGTCCGGAGAACGTCAGGAACGGCATGACGGTGGACCGCCTGTGCCACGCGGCCGTCACCGCCAGCGACAACACCGCGGCGAACGTGCTCCTCAAGCAGATCGGCGGACCCGCGGGGCTGACCCGCTACTACCGCTCGCTCGGCGACCCGGCCGGGCGCCTGGACCGCTGGGAGCCGGAGCTCAACGACTGGAAGCCGGGCGAGAAGCGCGACACCGTCAAGCCCGCGTTCATGGCCCGCAACCTGCGCAAGCTCAGCCTGGGCGACGCGCTCGTCCCGGAGGACCGGCAGCGGCTGAACGGCTGGCTGCGGGCCAGCGTCACCGGCGCCGAGCGCATCCGCGCCGGGGTTCCGCGGGACTGGGTCGTCGGCGACAAGACCGGGGGCGGCGCCGGCGCGTACGCGCCGGGCAACGACATCGCCGTCGCCTGGCCGCCCTCCGGCGCGCCGGTGATCATCGCGATCTTCACCCATCGCACCGACCCGGCCGCGACCATGGACAACAGCGTGATCGCCAAGGCGGCCGCCGTGCTGGTCCGCGGGCTCGGCCTGGCCGGGTAGCGGCGTCACGGCGGCGGGGCCGCGCCGGGCCCGGGCTCATGAGCGGCAGGTCCGGGCGGCACGGGCCTTCAGGAGCTGCGCCGCAGCTCCAGGAGACCTTCGGCGATCCTGCCGACGCCCTCGGCGATCACGTGCTCGTCGGCGGTGAGGCTGATCCGGAAGCACCGCCTGGCGTGGGAGGCGGCCGTGGCGTCCGGCGTCGGGTTCGCGAAGAAGTGGCGGCCGGGGACGACGAAGACCTTCTTGGTCTTCATCAGCCGGTACAGGGCCATGTCGTCGAACCAGTCGTGATCGATCCAGAGCCAGCAGAACATGCCGCCCTCCCCGGCGTGCAGCCGCCAGGTGACGGACTCGGGCAGGAGGTCGGCCAGCAGGCGTTCGGCGTACAGGCGGCGGGCCCGGTAGAACGGGTTGATCACCGTGGCGGCGAGCCGGTCCAGCAGCCCCGAGGACAGCGCCCTGGCCGCCACCCGCTGCATGAGCTGCGGCGCGTGCAGGACGGAGTTGGCCATGAACGACACCATCGCGCGGACGTAGCGGGACGGCCCGATCGCGAATCCCACGCGTTCGGCGGGCATGCCCGCCTTGGACAGGGTGAAGCAGTTGATCAGGTGGTCGTCCCACTGCGGGCCCACCCGGGAGGCGGCGACGCGCGGGAAGGGGGCGCCGTAGGCGTGGTCGACGATCAGCGGCACGTCACGGCGGCGGGCCACGTCGAGCAGCCGGGCGAGCTCGTCGCCGTCGATGCTGCGGCCGGTCGGGTTGCTGGGACTGGACAGCAGGAGCATGCCGATCTCGGGGCAGCGTTCCAACGCCTCGAAGTCGAAGGCGTAGCGGAAGGACCGCTCGCCGGTCAGCTCGATCTCGGGGGCGATGCCGGTGACGCCGTCGGGGTCCGTGGACAGGCCAAGGTAGCCGGGGTAGTCGGGGGTCATGGGCAGGACCACGCGCTGGAACGAGCCGTCGGCGGTCTGGCCGGAGAACAGCGCGGTGGCGATGAAGAAGAGCATCTGGCTGCCCGGTCCCACCACGACGTTGTCGGCCGTGATGCCCCAGCCGTAGCGGGCGTTGAAGGCGGTGACGATCTCCTCGACCAGGGTGGGCATGCCGCGTGAGGGCCCGTAGCGGCTGCTGGTCGCGGCGAAGTCCTCGGCCACGACGGTTGCGGTCAGGTCCCGCCAGGCGTCGATGACCTCTTTGATCTGGGCGGGGTTGCCGATGCTCAGGTTCAGCCAGTCGGACGCGCCCGAGGCGGTGGAGGTCGCGACGTCCTCCATGATGCTGCGCAGGCCCGACATGTCAGACATCTTCTGGCCGCTCCGCGATAACTTCATTCTTGCGTGTCCCTTCTGGGATCTGGCCCGCCGCCGGCGCACACCCGCGGTTTGTCGTGATCAAGCGAGTCCACCGCATTAGTCGTCGCCGCACAAGACGGTGGCGCACAAGACGGTGCCGCCGCACAAGACGGTGACGGCGCGCGCCGGCACGGGCCGCCCGCGCCGCCTGGTGGGGCGCACGAAGGTCCAGGTCGCGGGGCCGAGAGCCGCGCCTCCGAGAAGGGATCGCCGGGATCAGGACCGCGGCTCCTGCGGGCCGGCGGCCGCGGCGGCCCAGTACTGGCCGATGCTCTCCTCCATCAGGCGGGCGGCGAACACGGCGTCGTCCGCGCTCTCCCCCCGCCGCAGACCGTGCTCGGCCACCGCCAGCGCCTGCCGTTCGAGCTCGTCGGACTGCCCGCCGCCGTAGTAGACGACGAACTCCTCCGGCACGTCGAGCCCGGTCTTGGGCAGGCGGGCGAGCATATCGTCGCTGTCGGGAAAGTAGCGGACCATGTCCCAGTACAGCGCGAGCGCGGCGTCGGCCTGGGTGCCGAGGAGGCTGAGCCAGCCCCACGTCCCGGCGACCTGATAGGCGGCGGGGTCGGCAGGCCAGTGGCGCAGGCGTTCCTCGTCGAGGTCCAGGGCGGCCATCACCCTGCGCAGCTTGGGCCGGGCCCGGTGGATCAGGCCGAGCATGTCGTGGAAGAACTCGACCGCGAGCGGGTGGGGATCGCGGGCGATCAGCGTGGCGAACGCCGCGATCTCGGCCTGGTGGCACTTGTGGGTCACGCCCACGAGCTGCCTGACGTGGTCCATCGTGAGCGTCCCGTCGTCCATGCGTTCGAGGAACCGGTTGCATACGGGGTTGTCGTCCCGCATCTGCCGCAGCCGTCGTACGGCCTGGCCGGCCAGGGGGGTGGGCTCGAAGTCGGTGTACATGATTCTCCCGTCGTCGATGGGACGTGCGTCCGCCTCCCCTCTGCCAACCGGGTCTGACGTGGGGCTGATCGTGCTGTGACAGGGCTCTGACGTGCGCGGCGGTCGCCGTGTGCCCCCACGGAGGGCCGGGTAGGGGCGGCCGCCTGGCCCGCGGAATCCGGCGGGCACACGGTCACGCGAGCAGCCGCTCACGCGACCATCTGACCAGTCGAACGGGAGCTCCCAGTGACACGACGACCGCAGGAAGGGATCGAGGCATTCCTGGCCGAGGTGGGCGGCGACGCCTCTCCGGGAGTGCGCGAGACGACCGTGGAACGGCCGGTCACCGTTCCGCCGGACGCGGCGCGGGAGCCGGCGGTCCTGCTCGTGGCGGGCCTGACCGCGCTGCTGTCCCTGTACGGCGCGGACGGCGGCGTGCGGCTCGCCCTGCACCGCCCCGGCGACGGCTCAGCCCGGACGGTCGAGGTACGGGTGGGAGTGGACGTCCCGTTCTCCGTGCTGTGCCGGGAGGTGGCGCAGTGCCCCGCGCTCTCCCCATCGCCGGACACCCTCACGGTACGGACGGCCGATCCCGGCCGGGACGCACCCGGCCCGCTGCACGTGCGCCTGGCCCTGGAGGACGGCCGGCCAAGGGCATGGCTGGGCGTGTCCGGCCCCCGCCCGGCAGCGGAACGCGTCGGACAGCTGGCCGGCTACCTGGGCGCGCTGCTGGACGCGGTGGAGGGATCACCGGACCTGCGGCTGGGCGACCTCGACCTCGTGACACCCCCAGATCCGCGACCGGCGGGGCGGCAGGCGTCCGGAGGGACCATCCACGGTCTCGTCCGGGCGCAGGTCGAGGCGCAGCCGGACGCGATGGCGGTCGTCGGGGACGGCGAGCGCGTCACGTACGGCGAGCTGTGGCGACGGGCCGCAGAGATCGCCGGCGGTCTGGCCACGATGGGGGTACGGCCGGGAGATCCCGTCGCGCTCAGGCTCCCGCCCGCCCCCGCCACCGTGGCGGCCATCCTCGGCACGCTCCTGGCGGGCGCCTGGTACGTCCCGATCGATCCCCGCCATCCCGGCTCGCGGGCCTCGTTCATCGTCCAGGACAGCCGCAGCCGGCTGCTGGTCGAGGACACCCCGTCCGGGGAGGACAGCGCCGTCACGCTGGACGCCCTCCGGGCAGCGGCCGGGACCGGCCCGTTTCCGAAGGTCCCCGGATCGTCGCCCGCCTATTGCCTGTACACCTCAGGCACGACGGGGCAGCCGAAGGGCGTCCTGGTCACCCACGCCAACGTGGTGGCCCGGATCTCGGGCCCGCACTTCCCCTTCGGCTTCTCGCCCCACGACGTGTGGGCGCAGTTCCACTCCTGCGCCTTCGACATGTCGGTCTGGGAGATCTTCTGCTGCCTGGCCACCGGCGGCCGGCTGGTCGTCCTGCCGGACGGGGACGTCCAGAACCCCCGGGCACTGCGCGAGACGCTGCTGCGCGAGCGCGTCACGGTCCTGAACCAGACGCCGTCGGCCTTCGCCCGACTCGTCGCCGTGGACGACGCCGACCCCGTACCGCTGCCGGACCTGAGGTACGTGCTGTTCGGCGGCGAGCGGCTGGACCCGCCCCGCCTGCGCGAATGGCGCCGCCGCCATCGGCACGCCCGGCTGGTCAACCTGTACGGGATCACCGAGGCCACCATCCACGCCACGGTCCACGAGGTGACCGCCGAGGACTGCGAGCGGGACGTCAGCCCGATCGGCCACCCCCTCCCGCACACCAGCGTGCGCCTGGTGGACCCGCGTACGGGACGGCGGCTCGTCCCGGAGGGCGCGACCGGCGAGATGTGGCTCGGCGGAGCGGGCGTCGCCGCGGGGTATCTGCGCCGACCGGAGCTCGACCGGGAACGGTTCGTGCAGGACGCGTTCGGCGAGGACGTGCTCCTGCGGACCGGTGACCTGGCCCGCCGCGGCCCCGACGGCGGCCTGCTCTACCTGCGCCGCGTGGACGACCAGTTCCAGTGGCACGGTTACCGGATCGAACCGGGCGAGATCGCCGCCCGGCTGCGCGAGCACCCCGGCGTCGGCGACGCGGCCGTGCGGCTGGAGGGCGGCTCCGAGGGCAGGATCGTGGCCTACCTGGTGCTCTCGGGCGCGCCGCCGGCGCCCGACGAGCTGAGCGGCCACCTGGCCGGGCGGCTGCCGCCGTACATGATGCCGCACGCCTACGCGACCGTGCCCGGGCTGCCCCTGACCGCCAACGGCAAGCTCGACGTCCGGGCGCTCGCCGAGAAAGCCGCCGACCTGCGCAAGACGGGCGCGGACGAGACGCCGGCCACGGCCACCCAGCGGCAGATCCACCTGGCCGACCGCCTGCTGCCCGGCTCCTACCACGAGACTGTCGCCTGGCGGGCCGCCGGGCGGCTGGACGACGACGCGCTGCGCCGGGCCGCGGCCGAGCTGACCGGGCGGCACGAGATCCTGCGCACCCGCTTCCGCTCCGGCGAGCACGGGCTGCGCCGGCTCGTCGGCGAACCATGGCAGCCGGACGTGGACGTGCGGGAGATCCGGGCGCGGGAGGTGTCCGAGGACGACGTCGCGCGGTGGGCGGCCGGGGCTCCCGCTCTGGACCCGGCCGCCGGACGGCTGCTGCACCTGGCCGTCCTGCGCCCGGCCGCCGGGGACGACGTGCTGGTGCTGCGCCAGCACCACCTGGTCACCGACGGGGGCTCCGTACGCATCCTCGTGCGCGACCTCGGCCGCTGCTACGCCGCCGCGCTGGCGGGCGACGCGCCGCCGCCGTGGGAGGGGCCGCAGTTCCGCGGCGTCGCGGCGGCCGAACTCGCCGGGGACGACGAGGCCGCGCTCGCCCGCGCCGAACGGCGTCTCGCCGGCGCGCCGGGCACGATCCTGCGGCCGTCCGCACATCCCGGCGACAAGCCCGTCATGGTTCCGCTGCCGCCGGTGCGGGGTGAGCAGCTGCGTGCCGCCGGGCGGCGGCTGCGGGCGACCCCGTTCACGGTGGTGGCCGGGGCCGTGGCCGCCGCTCTGCACCGCTGGACCGGACGCGACGACGTCACCTTCGGCGTGCCCGCCGAGAACCGGGCCGATCCCGCGCTCGCCCAGGCCGTCGGGCCGTGCGTCAACCTGGTGGTCCTGCGTTCCCGCGCCGAGCCGGCCGGCACGCCGGACGAGCTGGTCGCCGTCCTGCACGACCAGCTCGCCGAAGCACTCGACGACCAGCACGTGCCCTATGAGCGGGTCGTGGCCCGGCTGCGTCCGGCCCGGCGGCTGGAGGCGGCGCCGTACTGCGAGGTCCTGCTCGCCTTCGAGACCGGCGACGCCGACGAACCGGCCGAACTGGGCGGACACCCGTTGACCAGGATGCGTTTCCCGGAGATCCGGCCGCACGCCGCTCACCCCGTCATGATCACGGTCTGGACGACCGCGGACGGCGGCCTGGAAGGGACGGTCACCTGCCGGGGCGGCCTGCTGGACGACGGCGCGGCGGCCCGCCTCGCGCAGCTGGTCGCCGCGGCCCTGGACGACCTCGCCCGGGGCCGGACCACGCCGCTGAGACCCGGCGGCCCGTCGGCGGCCGCCCCGCCCCGGGCGGACGGCCCCGTCCGCCCGGCCGGGCGGGCGGCGGCGCTGGAGGAGCACGTCCTGGGCGTGTGGCGCGAGGTGCTGCGCCTGCCGGGGGTCGGCGTGGACGACAACTTCTTCGAGGCCGGCGGCGACTCCGGCCTGCTCACCCGCGTCCAGGTGCGGCTGGAGGACGAGCTCGGCGCCGAGGTGCCCGTGACGGTGCTCTTCGCCTGCCCGACCGTGCGTTCCCTGGCCGCCCGCCTGGCCGCGGACGGCGTGGCGGCGGCCGTGGAAGGAGGCGGGCATGCCTGACCTGATCGCCATCGTGGGCATGGCCTGCCGCTTCCCCGGCGCGGCGGACGTGCGGCGGTTCTGGCACAACCTGCGCACCGGCGCCGACACGATCGAGCGCCGCCCGAGCCCGCCCGGCGGCGCGGACCCGTCCGGTGACGGGTTCGTCGCGGCGTACGGCGTCATGCCGGGGGCGGCCCTCTTCGACTGGCGCTTCTTCGGCTACAGCCGGGCCGAGGCGGCGTCCATCGATCCGCAGCAGCGGGTGTTCCTGGAGACGGTCTCGCTCGCGCTCGACGACGCCGCCCTCGACCCGGCCCGCTTCGACGGCGCGATCGGCGTCTTCGCCGGCTGCGACCCTCCGCTGGTCAAGGAGGGCGCTCCCGAGACCGCCTGGGACAAGGACATGCTGGCCACCCGGGTCGCCTACAAGCTCGGCCTGCGCGGGCCCGCGATCACGGTGCAGTCGGCGTGCTCGACCTCGCTGCTGGCCGTGCACCTGGCCTGCCGCAGCCTGCGCGACGGCGAGTGCGACGTGGCGCTGGCCGGGGGCGTGCGCATCGGCGTCCATCCGGAGGGCGGCTACCGGCATACCGAGGGCGACGTACTCTCGCCCGACGGCTACTGCCGCCCCTTCGACGCCGGGGCCCGCGGCACCGTGCCCGCCGACGGCGTGGGCGTTGTGGTGCTGAGGCGGTTGGAGGACGCCCTGCGCGAGGGGCACGAGATCGTCGCGGTCGTCCGCGGGTCGGCGGTCAACAACGACGGCGCCCGCAAGGTGGGCTTCACCGCTCCGTCCGTGCAGGGGCAGCGAGACGTGACCTCGCGCGCCCTCGACGCGGCGGGTGTCGATCCGGCCGAGGTGTCCTACGTCGAGGCGCACGGCACCGGGACCCGGCTCGGCGACCCCGTCGAGGTGGCGGCCCTGACCCAGGCGTTCCGGGCGCGCACCGGGCGGGCCGGGTTCTGCGGCCTCGGCTCGGTCAAGGGCAACATCGGGCACGCGGGCGCGGCGAGCGGCGTCGCGGGCCTCATCAAGACCGCGCTGATGCTCCGGCACGAGGAGATCGTCCCGAGCGCGCACTTCGAGCGCCCCAACCCGGACCTGGGCCTGGACAGCGGCCCCTTCCACGTCGTGACGGAGCGGCGGCCGTGGCCCGGCCCCGCGCTGGCCGGGGTGAGCTCGCTGGGCATGGGCGGGACCAACGTCCACGTCGTGCTCGCCTCGCCGCCGGCGCCGACGGCGGGCACGCCCCCTCCTGGGCCGCGGGTGCTGTGCCTGTCAGCGCACAGCGGGCCTTCCCTGTCCGCCTACCGCAAGGACCTCGCCGACCGGCTCGGCGCCGCGGACGCCCCCTCCTTGCCAGACGCCGCCCGCACGCTAAGTCTCGGCCGCCGCGAACTGCCCCTGCGGCGGGCGGTGGTGGCGCAGACGCCGGAAGCGGCCGTCCGTGAGCTGGCCAGGGAGACCAGTCCGCTGCGGGCGCGGGACGCCGGGCGGGTCGCGCTGCTGTTCCCCGGTCAGGGCGGCCCGCGGTCCGGCGGCGTCGCCGAGGCGCTGCGCGCCTGCCTGCCGGCCGTGCGGGAGGCCGACGCGCGCGCCCGGACCGTCCTCGCGAAGCGGCTCGGGCTCGACCCGGACGTCCTGGGCCGGGACAGCGGCGACACGCTCGTCCAGCAGGTGAACCTGTTCGTGCTCGGCTACGGAATCGCGCGCCAGCTCATGGACTGGGGACTGCGGCCGGTCGCCGCACTGGGCTCCAGCCTGGGCGAGTACACCGCAGTGGCCGCCGCCGGGCTGTGGACGTTCGAGGACGCCCTGGTCCTGGTGGCGGAGCGCGCGACCGCGATGCGCGGCTGCCCGCCCGGCCGGATGCTGGCCGTCGATCTGCCGCTCGACCGGGTGGCGGAGGCGGTGCCCGGGTTCGGGCGGGACACCGGCCTGTCGGTGGCGGTCGAGGACGTCGGCCGCACAATCCTGGCCGGGCCGCGCGACCGCGTCGAGCGGCTGCGCGCGGAGCTGGCGGCGGTCGGAGTGGCACACGCGCCGCTGCGCACGGGCCACGCCTTCCATTCCCTGTCCATGCGCGCCGCCGCCGACGCGCTGTCGCGGGCCGTCGCCCGGACGCCCGTGCGCGGCGGCCTCGACTTCACCGTGCTGTCCGGCCTCACCGGCGAGCCCCTGGACGCCGGGACCGCGGCCGATCCCGGCTACTGGGCGGCGCAGCTGTGCGGCACCGTCCGGATGCGCGCCTGCGTGGGCAACCTGCTGTCCGGCCCGGCCGAGCTGTTCGCCGAGCTGGGCGCGGGGACCGCGACGACGGGCTCCCTGCGACGCCATCCGTTCTGGAACGCCGATCTCGCGGCCGTCGCCCTCCCCGGCCGCCACGGCACGGACCGGACCGGCGTGCTCGACGCGCTGGGCTCCCTGTGGGCCCACGGCGCCCCCGTGAACTGGGCGGACGTGGACGACCACGGCCGGGACGACGCCGGGGCCTGGCGGCGCCCGCTCCCGGCCCCGCCGTTCGACCCGGTCACGCCGGACGAGGCCACCCCGCTCCTGCCGCCCGCGACCACCCGCGACCGTCCGGACGCCGCCCGCACCTCCCTGGAGGACCTGTGGCGGGATGCGCTCGGCGTGGACGCCGTCTCCCCCGACGACGACTTCTACCGGCTGGGCGGCGAGTCCCTGGGCCTGGTCCGGCTGGCCGCCGCGGCGCGGGAGCGGCTGGGGGCCGAGGTCCCGGTCGGCGTCCTCGCCGAACGCCCCACCTTCGGCCATCTGCTCGACCTCGCCGGACGCCGCGCCTTCGGCGAGCTGCTCGACCACGCCGACCGGCCCTCCACCGATGACGAGCAGGACGACAGGCCGGACCACGAGCCGGACGACCGGCCCACGCTCCTCGCCCGTGGCACGTCGCCCGACCCGATCTTCCTGGTACCGCCCGCGTCGGGCAGCTCTCTCGCCTACCGGCCGCTGGCCGCCGCCCTGACCGGCCGGACCTGCCACGCCTTCGACACCCCTGGGCTCGTCCCCGGGACCCACCACCCCGGCACGGTCGAGGCCCTGGCCGCCGCCCACGTGCGACAGCTCCGGCGGACACGGCCGGACGGGCGGCCCGTCGTCCTGCTCGGCTGGTCGATGGGGGCGGTCGTGGCCCACGAGATGGCCAGGCAACTGACCCGTGACGGTGACCCGGTCGCCCTCCTGATCTGCGTGGACGGCCATCCGCCACCAGGGCCCGGCATCCCCGTGGGCGCTCATCCCCGCCACCTGGCCGACGCGCTGAGCCACCTGCGCCACCTGCGCCGTGCCCGCCGCCGCCCCGGCCCCGACGCCACCGGAACCGCCACCAGGGCCGACACTGGGGCCGACACTGGGGCCGCCACCGGGGCCGGGCGGCGCATCGCCGGGCTCGTCGAGGCGTCCGGCGACGGGTTCGACCTCGCCGGGGTCTACCGCCGCAACCTGCGCGCGCTCCTGCGTCACCGCCCACGCCCGGCGCCCTGCCCGGCGGTCGTCCTGCGGGCCGGCGCATCGCCGCGCCGCTGCCGGTGGCTTGAACGGTGGCTGTCGTCCCTGTACCCGGCCGGTGTACGGGTGCGGCCGATCCCCGGCGACCACTGGAGCGTGCTGACCGACGAGGGGGCCGCCGCGATCGCCCGCGCCGTACAGGACGTCCTGCCCCCGATCACGCGAGAGGTGAGCCGCCCATGAACGTGACCGTGCCCGACATGGTGACGCGGATCGCCACCGCCCATCCCTGCCGCGTCGCGATCGAGGACGACCGCGGCGGCCTCACGTACGGCGAGCTGCTACGGCGCGCCGTCAGCGGCGCCGCGGCCCTGGACCGGGCGGGCCCGCCCGGCGCGCCGGTCTGCGTGCGCCTGCCGCGGGGGCGCGACTTCGTGGTCGCCGCGCTGGCGGCCATGCTGTCCGGCCGCCCGTACGCGCCCATGGACGGGGCGCTCCCCCGGCGGCGGCAACGGGCGCTGCTCGACCAGCTGGGGCCGGGCACGATCCTGGTGTCCGGCCGCTCGGGCCGCACGCCTGGCGAGCTCGACCGGGGCGGGACGGGGTCCCGGCGCCCCCTGTCCCGGGCCGCGTACATCGTGCACACCTCGGGGACCACCGGGACGCCCAAGGGGGTCCTGGTCGGCCACGCGAGCCTGGCCAACCTGGTCTCCTGGCACCACCGCACCTACCGGACGGGCCCGCGCACCCGCCAGCTGCACACCGCCGGCCTGGGTTTCGACGCGGCCGTCTGGGAGATCTGGCCCTGTCTGTGCGCCGGTGGCACGCTCGTGGTGGCTCCCGACGAGGTGCGGGTCTCCCCCGCGGAGCTGGTCGAGTTCGGCCGCGAGCAGGCGATCGACATCCTGTTCGCCCCCACCCCGCTCGCCGAGATGATCGTCGAGCTGGACGCCGACGACGACATCCCCTGGCGCACGATGCTCACCGGCGGCGACGCGCTGCGCCTGCGCCGGCTCCCCCGAGGCTGGGACCTGGTCAACCACTACGGGCCCGCCGAGGCGACCGTCTGCGCCACCTGGCACACCGTCGGCCGGGTGCCGGACTCGGGCCTGCCGCCCATCGGCCGGCCCATCGACGGCGCTCGCGTCGTCCTGGTGGACCCGCGGGGGCGGCCCGTGCCGGCGGGGAGCGCCGGGGAGATCCACATCGGCGGTACGGTGCTCGCGCTCGGCTACCATCGCAGGCCCGAGGAGACCGCCCGCCGCTTCGTCACCCTGCCCGGCCTTCCCGGCCATTGGTACCGGACGGGCGACCTGGCGACCGTCAACGCCCGCGGCGAGCTGGAGTTCCAGGGGCGGATGGACGACGGCCAGCTCCAGGTGCGCGGCGTCCGCGTCGAGGCCGCCGAGATCGAGGCCGCGCTGCTGCGCCATCCGCGCGTCCGCCAGGCGGCCGTCGCCACCGTCGGCGACACGCGTGCACTCGGCGCGCTCGTCGTGGTGTCCGGGCCTTGCCCCACCGTGGGGGAACTGCGGCGTTTCATGTCGGCGGAACTGCCGGAGAGCGCCATCCCCACCCGGGTCGTGCCCGGCCCGGCGATCCCGCTGACGCCCAACGGCAAGATCGACCGGCCCGGCGTGCGGCGCAGGCTGGCGCAGGAGCAGAACAGGAGCGGACGATGACCATCCCCCTGACCGGCATGGTGGAGATCTGGCGTGAGGTCCTCATGGTGGACGACGTCGGCCCCCGATCCGACTTCTTCGACCTCGGCGGCCACTCGCTGGCGGCCACCCGCATCGTCCAGCGGATCGAGGAGGTGTGCGGCGTCCGGCTTCCGGTGTCCGCCGTCCAGGAGCATCCGACGCCCGAGGCCCTGACCGCCCTCGTCGCCGGCCCGCTGGACACGGGCCGGGGGTAGGGATGCGGGCAGGGCCCGGTCGCCGGGGCGTCAGCCGGTCGACACCGACCGCCAGAAGTAGCCCATGACGTCGCGCATCACGTCGCTGAGGCGCAGCGCCTCGTCCGGGTCGTCGCCGGCGTCGAGGCCGGCCTGGATGAAGGCGACGGCCGACGCGCTCAGCCCCTCCGGCTCGCCGCCGTAGAAGGCCACCGCCTCTTCGGGCGCGCCGGAGCCGGGGCCGCGCAACCAGGCGCCCAGCTCGTCGGAGGTGGAGAAGTACGAGCGGACGTCCACCAGGGAGGCGGCGCCCAGACCGGCCCGGTTCGCGTTGAGCGCGAGCCAGCTCAGGTAGGAGCTGTAGGCGTAGGCGGTGAAGCCCTCGGCCTGGCCGTCGGCTCCGGTGCGCGGCTCGATGGGCAGCACGCGCGCGCAGTCCAGCAGTTTCTTCCGGGCGCGCGACGCCATTTCCTGGAGCTGCAGGCAGTACACGTCCTCCGGCCGGCCGGTGAATCTGGACGAGGCCAGCGCGTAGGCGGCCAGTTCGGTGCGGTTCAGCCGCACCTCGAATTCCAGCAGCCGCCGCAGATCCGCCGGCGTGAACCGTCCGTCACGCAATTTCGCGGCGATCGGATTGTCGATCGGGTTCTCCGCCGTCCGCCGGTCGATCTCCCGCACGAGGGAGCCGGCGTCGAGCCTGCGGTCGGTCTTCATATCGATTTCTCCTTGTCTGGTCGGGCTATTTGGTGGATCGATTGAGAATGGCCAGCATTTGCTTTTCCAGCGCGGGTGAGGGGGACAGCCCGATCTCTTTCGCGAAGGACACGCGGGCGAGCTGGTAGATCCCGAGCGCGTCGGCGGGACGGCCCGCGCGGTGCAGCGCGACCATCAGCTGGGAATAGAGCCGTTCTTCGAGGGGGTTCTGCAGCACCAGCGCCTCCAGCTGGGGGATGATCTCGACGTGCCGGCCCAGTTCGAGGTTGATCTCTATGAGGCTGGCCGTGGTCAGCATCCGGCGGCTCTCCAGCAGCTGCGCGGCCTGGTCCCTGATCGGGCCGCGCGGCACGTCCTGCAGCGCCGGGCCGCGCCACAGCGCCAGCGCCTCGCGCAGGAGGGCGACGGCCTTGTCCGGCTCGGCCGACTTCAGCGTGTTCGCCGCCGCGTCGAGCTTTTCGAAGCGCACGGCGTCGATCGCGTCGGCCGGAACCTGGAGGCAATATCCGGGATAGCGGGTCTGCAGCGATATTTCCAGACCGTGGCGTTCCCGCCAGCGCATGATGGACATTCGCAACCGGGACGCGTGCGCGTGCAGCGCGTTCGCCGCCTGCCTGGGCGGGTCGCCCCGCCACAACTCGGCGACCAGGTCCTCGACCGGAACGACGTCGCCGTGCCGGAGCAGCAGCACGGCGAACAACGAGCGTTTTTTCGGGCCGGCTATCTGGATCCGGTCTTCATCGACCCTGACTTCCAATGGGCCCAGAATGTCAAATGAGATCATCATCGCCCGCATCGATTGTGCCGCGCCGCCACGCAGGCATTCCTGTAAATATTAACTTACCCACGTGAACCGCGCGGAGAATGTGTTTCCCGGGGTGCTGTTGTGCTCTGATTCAGGTAGCCGGTTTCGCGCAGCCAACCGATATAGAGGTCGAGCAGTGCGGCGTCCACGGGCGGGCAGGCGGCCGGCACGTCCGGGGCCGCCTCGGCCAGGTTCGCGAGATCCGGCTCGGGCAGGGCGCCGGTGAGCTGCCGGGCCGCCACCGAGCCGTCGGGGGCCTCCTCGCCGGTGACCAGCGTGAGGTACCCGGCCAGCGGCGCGGCCGGGTCGGCGGCGCACAGACGTTCCATCTCCCGCACCCAGTCCTGCCGGGAGATGACCCGGACGGGGTAGCCGTGCCGGCGCAGCCGCTCGACCAGCAGCGGCAGGGCGGCGGGGCGCGGGTTCGCCAGATGGTAGACCCGGCCGCGCGCGGGCGTCCCGGTCAGCAGCGCCACGACGGCCTGCGCCACGTAGTCCACGGGGACGAAGTCCAGCCGGAGCGGCACGTCCGGCGCGAGCCCGGTCTCGGCGATGGCCTTGATCACGGCGGCCATCATGGTGCCGGTGTTCCACACGCCCCGGTCCCGGCTGCCGGTGATCTCGTACGGCCGGTAGAGGGCGACCGGCAGCCCGCGCCCCGCGGCCTCGGCCAGCAGTGCCTCGGCCACCCACTTGGTCTCCGCGTACCCCTGCCGCAGCCGTTCCGGGCGCGGCAGCGGATCGTCCTCGCGCACGCGCCCGCCGGTGAGCGGCCCGTCCGCGGCGGCGAGCACGTCCACCGTGGACACGTGGTGGAACGGGCGGGCGCGCCCGCCGTGGGCGGCCAGGCGGATGAGCGAGCGCACGCCGCCGACGTTGGCGTCCTGGAGCCGGGCGTAGGGATAGACGAAGTTCACCCTGGCGGCGGCGTGCAGGACGGCGTCCGTGCGGCCGGCGAGCCCGTCGAACTCCGCCGCCGTGAGCCCCAGGCCGGGCCGGGCGAGGTCGCCGGGCACCGCGGTCACCCTCGTGCCGAGGTCCGTCGTGGGCAGGCCGTACCCGCGCAGGGCCGCGCCGATCCTGCGGAGCCCGTCCTCGGCGTCCGCCGCCCGTACGAGGCACGACAGGCGCAGGTCCGTGGCGTCGAGCAGCCGCCGGACCAGGAAGGCGCCCAGGAAGCCGGTCGCGCCGGTGACCAGGATCTCGCGAGGGGGCGCCGGGTCGGCCGGGCCGAAGCGGAGGCCGGGGTCCAGCCGGGCCTCCCGGGTGAAGTCCACGGCCGGTTCGCCTCCGCCGCCGTCGTCGGCCCCCCTGCGCAGGGCGGCGATGCGCGTGGCGAAGCCCTCCAGCGACGTCGAGTCCAGCAGCGCGCGGACCAGCGCGGGGCCGGGGAGGCCGCCCATGCCGGGACGGGCGCGCAGCGCGGTGACGATCTGGACGGCCTGCAACGACGTGCCGCCGAGCTCGTAGAAGTCGTCGGCGCGGGATTCCACCGGCGTGCCGAGGACGGCCGCCCACACCTCGGCCGCGCACCGCTCGTCCTCGCCACGCGGCGGGTCGGCGGGACCGGCCGGCGGGTCGCCGGCTTCGGCCAGGGCGCGCGTGTCGACCTTGCCGCTGCTGTTCAGCGGCAGCTCGTCGGCGACCGCCACCCGGCCGGGGACCATGAACGCGGGCAACCGGTCCCGCAGGAACGCCCGCACCCGCAGCGCGAAGGACCGCCGGTCCCCCTCGCGCCGCGGCACCGCCCACGCCACCAGCGCCCGGTCCCCCCGCCCGGACTCCTGGACGGTCACGGCGGCCTCGCGCACCTCCGGATGGGCCGCCAGCTCCGACTCGACCTCGCCGATCTCCACCCGGTGGCCGCTGACCTTGACCTGCCGGTCCAGCCGGCCCAGGAACTCCAGCACGCCGTCCGGCCGCCAGACCGCCCGGTCGCCGGTCCGGTACATGCGCGCGTCCCCGCCGAGGAACGGGTCGGGCAGGAAACGTTCGGCCGTGCGCTCCTCGTCGCCCACGTAGCCGAGCGCCACGCCGTCGCCGCCGACGTACAGCTCCCCCTCCTCGCCGGGCTCGCAGGGGCTGCCGTCCTCGCGCAGCACGTAGCAGGTGGAGTTGGCGATCGGCCGTCCGATGGGGACGCGGTCGGCGTCCGGCGGCAGCCCGGTCACCTCGTGGGCGGTGGAGAACGTGCCGTTCTCCGTGGGGCCGTAGCCGTTGACCAGGTGCTCGGGCGGGCCGGCGGCCAGGACGCCGCGCACGCAGTCGGGGTTCAGCACGTCCCCGCCCGCCACCAGGTAGCGCAGCGAGGAGAACATGCCGGGGTCGGCGAAGCCGAGCTGGTGGAACAGGCCCGCGCTGAGCCACAGCACGGTCACGCCGCGCTCGCGCAGCTCGCGGGCCAGGTCCGGCGGCGACAGCAACGCCTCGGACTCGGGCACGACCAGGTGGGAGCCGTTCAGGTGCGCCCCGAAGATCTCGAAGCAGGACACGTCGAACGTCGGGTTCGTGGCGGCCAGGACGACGTCGCCGGGGCCGAACGCGGCGCAGTCGGTGCCCGTCGCCAGCCGGACGGCCGCGCGATGCGGCACGGCGACCGCCTTCGGGACGCCGGTGGACCCGGAGGTGAAGATGACGTAGGCCGGATCGGTCGCCGAGGCCACCTGCGGCGGCAGCGGCCCGGCCTCGGGCACCGGCCCGTCCAGCGGCAGCACGTGCCGCGCGTCCGGCGACGCAGGCCGGTGGGCGCGCGTCACGACGTGCTCGACGCCCAGCCGCCGGGTCAGCTCGCGCAGCCGGGCCGGCGGGTCCTCGGGGTCGAGCGGGACGTACGCGCCGCCCGCCTTGAGCACGGCCCAGATCCCCACGACGGCCTCGGCCGACCGTTCCACGGGCAGGGCCACCGGCGTCCCCGCCCGCACGCCCTGCCGCCGCAGCACCCTGGCCAGCGCGTCCGCGCGGCCGGCCAGCTCCCGGTAGGTCAGCGTCCGGCCGCCGCCGGTCAGCGCGGGCGCGTCCGGGGTCCGGGCGGCCTGGGCGTCGAACAGCTCGGGCAGCACGGCGTCGCGCGGGTAGGGGCGGGCCGTGTCGTTCCATTCCTTCAGGCTCATGCGGGGTCCTCTCCAGCTCAGCCGGTGTGCGCGGCTGCCTTCCAGAAGCTGCCGATGTGCTCCTCCATCTGCCGGGCGCGGGAGATCGCGGTGGCCTTGTCCTCGCCGTCGCGCAGGCCGTGCTCGACGACCTCCAGCGCCCGCCGTTCCAGCTCGTCGGACTGGCCGCCCTCGTAGTAGGCGACGAACTCCTCGGGCACCTCCAGCCCCTGCTTGCGCACCGCTTCGAGCAGGGCCTGGCAGCCGGGGAAGTAGACCGTCATGTCCGTGTGGAGGGCCAGCGCGTTGTCGGCCTGGCCGCCGTGCAGGGCCAGCCACGAGACGAAGCCGTTGAACGCCTGCGCGTCGGGCCCGGACGGCCACCGCCCCGCCGCGTCCGGGTCCATGCCCAGCGGGCGGGCGCAGGCCAGCAGCTTGGGGTGCGCGTCGTACACCAGGCGGGCGACGTCCAGGTAGAGGCCGACGACGGGGCTGTCGGAGAAGCGGGCGATCACGGTGCCGTACGCGGCCAGCTCGGCGATGTGGCACTGCAGCTCGATCCCGACGAGCCGGCGCAGGTGCTCCAGGGTGAGCCCGCCGACCTCGGCCAGGTCCAGCAGGCGGTTGCCGACCGGAGTGCGGTCGCGCAGCCGTTGGAGCTCGGTGACGGCGGAGGTGGCCAGGGTGAGGTCTGCGATGGCGGTCATGGTGAAGCCTTTCTGTTGTGCGAACCTGTCTGCGTTCCCCGGGGCCATGACAAGGGCCTGACGCGGGCCTGACATCCGGCTGCCGCGCGGCGCGGCCTAACCGAGCAGCGTGCGGACGATCAGCTCGGCGGCGAGGTCCCGGGCGCCGGCCTGGCGCAGGCGCGCCATCGTCCGCCGGAGCTGCCCGCCGTCCTCGCAGGCCACCCGTACGGTCAGGTCAAAGTCGCCGACGACCACGTGCGCGCCGACCACGCCGCTCATCTCGCGCAGCCTTCGCTCGAAGTCGCGCGTCGTCACCCCGGGGGCCAGGCGGACGTGCACGTCGGCCCGGACCGGGGCGGTCATGCCGGGCTCCTGCCGTGGCGCCCGGGTCGTCCCCTCACGTGCGGGCCGCCGCCGTCCAGAGCAGGGCCATGTACCTGTCGCACAGCCGGGCCGCGCGCAGGGCCTCGCCGGGGTCGTCCCCCCGGGCCAGGCCGTCGTCCACGACCGCCGCGGCGTCCTCGGACAGCAGCGGGTCGGGGGTGTTGCCGTAGTAGGCCGTGAACTCCTCGGGCACCGTCACGCCGCGCTCGCCCAGCAGCCGCACCAGCTCGACGGCGCCGCCGTAGTAGACGCCGTCCGGGGCCGAGTACAGCGACAGGGCCATGGCCGCCTGGCTGCCGTGCAGGGCCAGCCAGGAGACGTACCCGCAGAAGGCGTGCGCGGCCAGGTCGTCGCCGACGTCCGGCGGCTCGCCCAGGCGCTCGGCCACGACGGCGAGCGCGGCCCGCGCCTCGTCCACCAGCCCGGCCACCTTGAGCAGGAAACCGGCGGCCGGCGGGTGCGGGAACTGGGTGAGCAGCTCGCCGTAGGCCACGAGCTCGGCATGGTGGTAGGAGCGCTCGATCGCGACGAGGCGGCGCAGGTGGCCGACGGTGGCCCGGCCGTCGGCCGCCAGGGCGAGCAGCGGGTTGGGCGGCGGCGACTGCTCCCGGGCCCGCGCCAGTTCCTTGATCAGCGTTTCGGCGGTCATTCCGCGGCGCCTTCCACGCCGTCCTCCGGGTTCCTGAGGCCGCCCTTGTCGAGGAACTCGTGCGCCTGGGTCATCGTGGCCTGGCCGCTGTGGAACAGGTTGTTGACCAGGGCGTGCCGGGCGCCGCCCGTCGTGAGCCCCTCGTACAGGTGCTCGACGGAGCCGGCGCCGCCCGAGGCGATGACGGGGACGCCCACCGCCGCGGCGATGGCCGGCGTCATCTCCAGGTCGTAGCCGTTGCCGGTGCCCTCCTGGTCGAGGCTGTTGGCCAGCAGCCGGCCGGCGCCCAGGTCGGCCAGCATCTTCGCCCAGACGACGGCGTCCAGGTCGGTCTCCTGCTCGCCGCCGCGGATGGCGACGTTCCAGCGGCCGTCGCCGGCGCGGGCGACGTTCATGACGCCCACCACGCGGCCGGAGCCGTGCCGCTGCACGAGCGTGTGCAGGACCGAGGGGTGCTCCACCGAGGTGGTGCTCAGGCCGACCGCAGCCGCGCCCGCCGCCAGCAGGGCCTCGGCCGCCTCGATGGAGGGCATGTAGCCGTTGTCCACGGTGACCCAGAAGGTGCCGCCCGTCCCGCTCAGCGCCTGGATCAGGGGGAGGAACGTCTCGTGCTCCGTCCACGGCTCCTGCACGTCCACGAAGATCGGGCCGGCGCCGTCGCGCAGGTAGACCGAGGCGATCTCGACGGCGTCGGCGGGGTCGGCCAGGCCGGCGATCCCCGAGGGCGGCGTCGCCCTGCCGCCGGCCACGTCGATGCACGGGATGATGAGGTCGTTCATGATGTCCCTTTCCGTCATTCGGGTTGGGGGTCGCCGGCCGGCCCCGGGGCGGGGGCGTCCGGTCGTCGTTCGGTGAGCAGCACCTTTCCCGCGCCGCCGGTCCGGGCGCTGTGCCGTACCGCCGCCCGGATCTCGGGCAGCGCGTACCGGCCGGCCACGTCCACGCCGGGCCGGCCGTCCGCGAGGTCGGCGACCACCTCCTCGGTGAGGCGGGCGCGGTCGTGCGGGTCCAGCGCGGCGAGCCGTTCGGGCAGCCAGAAGCCGCTCACGGTGAGGGAGGAGAAGATGACCCGGCGGGACGGCAGCGGGATCGGCTCGCCGGACAGCGCCCCGAACACGACCAGCCGGCCACCGGGACGCAGGCAGTCCAGCAGGCCCCGGCCCACCTGGCCGCCGACCGAGTCGATCGCGGCGTCCGCCCCGCCTGACGTGAGGGCCAGCACCCGGTCCACCCACGGGCCGGCGGAGACGTCGATCACCTCGTCCGCCCCCAGCAGGCGCAGCGGCGTCACCTGTTCCGGCCGCCTGACCAGGTGCAGGCACCGGATCCGGCGTCTTGCCGCGCAGGCCAGGACCATGCGGCAGACGGCCGACGCGCCCGCCGACAGCAGCAGCCATCCGCCGGGCGGCACGTCGAGCTGGTCCACCAGCAGGCGCGCCGCGAACGGGTTCACCGTGAGCTGGCAGGCGACCTCGTCGGGCATGGCGTCCGGGACCGGGATCAGCTCGGCGGGCGCGGCGCTGACGTAGTCCTGCCAGGTGCCGGTGGCGGCCACGGCGACCCGCGCGCCCTCGCGGTACGTGCCCGCCCGGTCGGCCCGCTCCACCACGCCCACGCCCTCGAACCCGGCCGGTGAGGGGAACGTCGCCTCGCGTCCGTACTCGCCTCGCACGTACATGAGGTCGGAGGGGTTGATCGGCCGGGTGGTCATCCGTACGAGCAGGTCGTCCGGTCCCTTGACGGGGACGGGCACGTCGTCCACGGACAGGACGGCGGCGGGGTCACCGTGATGATGGAACCGCACGGCACGCATGACATACCTCCTTGCCTGGGTCGGGTTTGTCTGATTGGGGCCTGTCCCGCGTCAGGCGGACAGGAGCTGCGCCAGGCGCGGCGAGCGCGGCGCGAGCCTGCGGGCGACGGCGACCGCCGACCGCACGGCGGACTCCTGGCTGGAGACCCACGTGGTGTACTGGCCGGCGAGGTGCAGCCCGCCCCGTCCCTGCAGCGCGTCGAGGCGGCGCTGGGCCCGGACGGCCGCGGGCGTGATGAGCAGGTGCCGGTAGTCCTCCCGCAGGACCACCTGCCTCGGCAGCCGGTCGCGGTGGGTGAGCTGGCTCTTGAAGACCTCGACGCCCCTGGACGGGCCGAACCAGTCGGTGCTCTCGCTCCAGCCGTCGTGCACCTCGAAGGCGCTGGTCGACCAGTGGGCGCGGCTCTCGGGCAGGTACGCGGGATCCAGGTGCAGCGCGTACGTCGTGTCCACCGGCTCGAAGCAGCCCAGGACGTCCCGGACCTCCTGGGCGCCGGCCAGCGGCCCGAGCAGCCGCACCGCCTCCCACGGCGGCACCGCGAGGACCAGCTCGTCCACGACGTGCCGCTCGCCGGCGGTGTCGAGGAGCTCGTAGCGCCCGTCCGCGCGGCGGATCTGCCGCACCCCGGCCGCGGTCCTGATCCGGGCGGCGGGGGCGCGCGCCGCCAGGGCCCAGGCCGTGCTCTCCAGCCCCGGGAGGAGCTGCTGCCATCTCGGCTCGCCCGAGGTGCTGACGTAGAAGGCGACGGCGGCGCGGGCCGAGAGGGTCATGGCCTGTTCGAGGCTGCAGCAGAACAGGAAGGCCGGGCGGGCGTACAGCACGTCCCGCTTGATCTCCTGGCTCACCGGCAGGGGCTCGACCAGGTCGGCCAGCGGTCGTTCCCAGCTGACGTCCTCCTTGTCCCATTCGGCGGCCCGCTGGAGGAAGGTCCCGACCGCCTGCCACGCCGGGCCGAGCCGCTCGTGCCGGGGCCAGGACGGCTCCGGGGTGTGCGGGCTGACCAGCAGCGGCTCCCGCCGTCCCGCCTTCAGGACGGTGAGCGAGGCCGGCAGGTCCACGAACTGGTCGTCGGCGTACCCCAGCAGCTCCAGCAGCCTGCGGTGGGTGGGGAACAGGTCCGGCGAGATGTCCTGGGCGCCGAGGTCGAGCGTCGCCTCGCCGCCGCCGGCGCGGACGCGGACCGACCGCATCGTGCCGCCGACGCGGTCACGGGCTTCGAGCACCACGGTCTCGCAACTGTCGGCCAGGAGCCAGGCCAGGGTGAGCCCCGACAGACCGGCTCCGACGATTCCGACGCGCATGTCATTTCACCTTGAGAAAGCTAGAGGGGACGTGCTCCGGTAGCGCGCCATTACCCGTCGCCCCGCAGATCGCACGGCGACTTCCGGGGGAATCGACAGGCGTGCGGCGGATGTCAGCGCGGATTCAGGGCCATGTCAGGAATGCGTGGCAGCGAATCGTCGGCAATGCCGCGCGACGAAGGAGGAATTTCCATGGACGGGCCGTCGGACAGGGCTCCTGTGGTGGTCGGCGCCGACGTCTCCGGGCCTTCGTCCGTCGCCCTGGAATGGGCGGCGGAGGACTCGATCCGCCGGAACAGGCCGTTGCGGATCGTGCATGCCATGGATCTGGCCGGATATTTCGCGGGGCCTCCGGCGGCCAAGGCGTTCGCCGCTCCGATGATCGTCGAATCGGCGTACGAGATCGCCGTGGGGGTCGCCGCCGACGCGCTGGCCCGGGTCCGCGGCAGGCGGCGGCACCCGGCGGTCACGGCGCACGTCGCGCCCGGCGCGCCGGCGGCCGTCCTGCGCGAGGCGGGGCGGGACGCCGTCGAGATCGTGATCGGCCACCGTCCCCGCAACGAGGTGGTCGACCTGCTGTTCGGCTCGGTCGCGCTCGCGCTGGCCGCCAGGGCCGACGCGCCGGTGGTCGTGGCCAAGGGCGCGACGGCGCGTCCGTACGACGACGTCGTCGTGCTCCTGGAGCCCGGGCCCGCGCCGGACGCCCTCCTCGGCTACGCCTTCCGGACCGCGTCCGCGCACGGCGTCAGGCTGCGCGTCCTGCGCGCCGGCCCGGCCGCCGGGCCCTCGCTCGGCGGGTGGCGGCGGCTGCATCCGGAGGTGCGGGTGCACGAGCAGCGCTGCGACGGGGACGCCCGCTCCGCCCTCCTGGCGGCCTCGGTCGCGGCCCGCCTGCTCGTGGTGGGGTCCCGGCGTCCGGCGGGGATGCCGGCGTGGGGGCGGCCGTGGCGGCGGCCGTGGGGGCTGGCTCGGCTGATCCGGCGCTCGGCGTGCCCGGTCGCGATCGTCCCCGCGCCGGCGGGCTCCCGGTGACCCGGCCCGCCCCCCGGCGGCGCCCTGAGCGGCCGTTCCGGTGCGGATCGAACGCAGGCTCGGCGCCCACTGGATCAAGTTCGCCGCGACCGGCGGCTTCGTCAGCCCCGCGCATCCGCCGGGCCGTGCGCGCGGGCGCCCGGGACAAGGTGGCGCCGGTGGCCGACGACATCCAGCGCAACGCCTGCCGCCTGCTGTCGGGCCAGGTCCCCGTCGCCTTGGCACCGATGCGGGGACCGTCCCGTTCGAGGACGGCCGGCGGGAGGTCGTGGTGCCGGTGTCGGAGGGGATGACGCCCCTGGCCGTGCTCCGGGCCGCCACCTCGCGGGCCGCGCGGCTGCTCGGCCGGGCCGACCTGGGGGTCCTGCGGCCCGGCGCGCGGGTGTGCGGATGACGTCCTCATGGAAGCCGCTCAGCGCAGGACGGCCGTCAGCAGGTCGGCGCCCAGCGCCGTCAGGTCGGGGAGATTGACGGTGTAACGGACGTAACGGCCGTGCCGCCGGGACGTGAGCAGGCCCGCGCGGCGCAGGACGGCGAGGTGGCGGGAGACCTCCGGAGGCGTCAGTTCCCAGGCGTGGGCCAGCTCGCCGGTGGTGTGCGGGCCGCGGGCCAGGGTGCGCAGCAGCCGCAGCCGCACCGGATGCGCGAGCGCCTCCAGCCGCAGCGTGACCGTCTCCAGCGACACCGGCTCCGACGGCTCCGCCTCGGCCACGGGGTACTGCACCACCGGCTGCCAGCCGGGCGCGTGGACCACCACCAGGTGCGGGCGGCCGAAGACGCTGGGGAGGAAGGTGACCCCGGCGCCGTGGGCGGTGATGGCGTTGTCCTGCAGCTTGTCCACGATGATGCGGTCGCCGTCCGGCGCCAGGGCGATCGCGCCGGAGACGGACGCCAGCGCCGCCCCGATGCCCTGGCGCTTCAGCAGGTCGTTCTTCAGGCGCAGGTCGGCGGCGAGTTGCGCGGAGACGCCCGTCCAGGCGACGTCGAAGAACGCCTCGGCGCACTGTTCGAGGGTGTCGCGCACCCGCGCCCGCACGGCGGCCGGGTCCGCGAGCAGCCGTTCGGCGAACGCCTCCTGGAGCGCGCCGCGGGCCTGGGCCAGGTCCAGCGCCCGCTCGCGCGCCGTCGCGTCGCTGAGCGGCGACGGCGCGGCGAAGTGCACCCGGTTGCTGCCGCAGGTGGTGATGAGCGCGGCGGTCACGTAGGTCTCGTCGTCGATCCGGTCGACGTCGTCCAGCTCCTCGGCGAGGGTCGGCCGGGGACGCGCGGGCACCAGGAAGTCGGCCCGCGAGGAACGCCAGAGGAACTCCGCCTCCCTGAGCCGCTCGGCCAGCTCCGGCCGCAGCCCGGCCCAGACGTCCCCGGCCCAGCCGGCGAGCTGCGGGTGATGCCCGGGTTCGGCCAGCACGTGCAGCATCGCGGTCAGCTCGGCCAGCGGGGAGGCGGCGAACCGCAGCCGCCCGGACGGCGGCCCGCCGATGTCGATCCTCAGCGTCATCCCCACATCATCCCTGGCCGGGCGGCCGGCGACCGCGTCGGTTGACGATGTCCGTCAACTGGCGGAGCCACCCGCGGCGGCCGAACGCATGGTTGACGCCATGGCATCCACCACCAAGATCCGGCCGCGTGCCCTCGTCCGCGCCTCCGGA
Source organism: Nonomuraea sp. NPDC049646 (assembly GCF_044465525.1). Lineage (NCBI taxonomy): Bacteria > Bacillati > Actinomycetota > Actinomycetes > Streptosporangiales > Streptosporangiaceae > Nonomuraea > Nonomuraea sp. NPDC049646. The sequence continues at coordinate 761,650 of NZ_JBITLU010000001.1, forward strand.
GGCCCCCGCTACGCCGTCGCCCTGGCCGTGGACGCGCTCGGCACCGGCCTGCTGCGGCCCTTCCTGCTGCTCTACGGGGTGACGGTGCTGGGGCTGTCCGCGCCGGTCACCGGCGTCGCCATGACGGCCGGCGTCGTCGTGGGCCTGGTGTGCATGCCCGCGGTCGGCCGATGGCTGGACCGGGGCGCACGCAGCGCGGTCGTGGCGGCGTCGATGCTGGTGCGGGTGCTGGGCGTGGCGCTGCTGCTGGCCGCCCCGGCGGGGCACGTCTGGCTGTTCGCGACGGCGGCGCTCTTCCTCGGCATCGGCAACCAGTCCTGGCCGGCCGCCCACGCGGCCCTCGTGGCCACGGTCGCCCACGGCCGCGAACGCGACGCCGCCCTCGCGGCGGGCCGCGCCCTGCGCAACGCCGCTCTGGGCGTGGGCGCCCTGCTCGCCACCGCGTGCCTGGCGGGCGGCGCCACCGCGTTGCAGGCGCTGGCGGCCGTCACCGGGGTCGCCTATGTCGCGGCGGCGGCCTTGGCGTGGTCGGTGCGCCTGCGCGCCCGCCCTGCCACCGCTCCGGCCACCGCTCCGGCCGCTGTCCCGGGCGCTGCTCCGGCCGCTGTTCCGGGCGCTGTTCCGGGCGGGGACATGAGCGGTGGGTCCGCGCCCCGGATGCGGGCGTTGCTGGCCGCCAATGTGGTGTACGTCTTCTGCCTCAACGTCCCGGAGATCGCGGTGCCCCTGGTCCTGGTGACGCAGATGCACGCGTCCCCGGTGTGGCCGGCGGCCGTCTTCGTGGCCAACACGGTGCTGGTGGTCACGTTGCAGGTGCCGGTGACCGTCCTGCTGTCCCACTTCTCCCGGCGGACCGTGCTGGCCCTCGCCGGCGTGGTGCTCGCCGCGTCCTACCTCGGCTTCCTCGCGGCCAGCTCCCTGGGGCCGGGCTGGGGCGTCCCGGCCGTCGCCGTGGTGTCCGTGCTCTGCACCATCGGCGAGATCACCTACGCCGGCAGCGCGACGGCGCTCGTCACCGCCCTCGCGCCGGCCCATCTCCTGGGACGCGCCCTCGCCCGCTTCCAGCTCTCCACGGGCTTCGGCCTCGCCGTCTCCCCGGCGGTCATCACCGCCCTCGCCTCCCACGGCCCGGCCGCCCTCTGGGGCACCCTCACCACCGCCACCCTCCTGTCCGCCTCCGCCGTCGCCGACCGCCGCAGGGACTCCACAGCGCGGAAATAACATGTACAGTCAGTAGGAAATGTGGGCTACGGCCGCGAGCAGCGGCACGTGACAGGAGGACGTCCCCCATGAGCGTCACCGACCAGCTGATCGCCAACTCCGAACGCTACGCCGCCGCCTTCGACTCCGGCGACCTGCCGCTGCCGCCCGCCCGAGGGGTGGCCGTGGTGGCCTGCATGGACGCCCGGCTCAACGTCTACGGCCTGCTCGGCCTGCGCGAGGGCGACGCGCACGTGATCCGCAACGCCGGCGGCGTCGTGACCGCCGGCGAGCGTCGCAGCCTGGCCATCAGCCAGCGCCTCCTGGGCACCCGCGAGATCATCCTCATCCACCACACCGACTGCGGCATGCTCACCTTCACCGACGACGGCTTCAAGCACGACATCTACCAGGAGGTCGGCGTCAAGCCCGACTGGTCCGCCGAGGCATTCCAGGACCTGGAGGCGGACGTGCGCCAGTCGGCCAGGCGCATCCACGCCGACCCGTTCATCCCGCACAAGGACTCCGTCCGCGGGTTCGTCTACGACGTCGCCACGGGCCGGCTGAACGAGGTCAAGCTGGACGCCGCGTAGGCACGCCCGCATCGGGACCGCGATCCTGATGACGAAGGCCGGAGGCCTTCCGGCCACGGCTCGTCCTGCCGGGGCCGGTCCTCGGCTACGGTCGTCGCACGATGGGGAACGTGCCGATGTCGACGCGTGCCCCTCCCACCCCACGGTGAAGGCACCGATGCGGACCGGTTCCCGTCCGACCATGTCGACCTCCCAGCGGAGGGCCCTCACGACCGTAGGACCGGCCGGGACCCCGCGCGCGCCTCGGAGGACATGGCCCAGATGGTGGAGCTCGTCCTCGAGGGGGCCGGTCGGCCGACCATTGCGCCGAGGGCTCCCGCCTCCCGCAGAAGGTGCTCGACGACCAGGGCGGCGTCGCCGATCCGCTCCCGGATCTTCCCGCCGGCCGCCTTGACGCGCTTGTGGTCATGATCACCGAGCCTGAAAGCCCCGTTCGCCGGGTTGACCGCACGGGTGCCGGTCCCGGCGGCGGGCCGCGGCGGCCACGTTGACCGGCATCCGGCCGAAGATCAGGCCGTGGAAGGGCGAGATCGCCCACCAGTACAGATGGCCGAGCAGGCCGTGCGGATGGAAGACGGCACGTTGCGTGTAGATCGTCCGGCCGCCGGAGCGGATGACGCCGAGCTCCAGCCAGGCCAGTCCGGGCAGCCGCATCTCGGCGCGCAGCCGCAGCAGCCGTCCGGGCAGCACCTCCTCCACCCGCCAGAAGTCGATCGAGTCGCCGACCCGCAGCCGGGCCGGATCGCGCCGGCCGCGCCGCAGCCCGACCCCGCCCACCAGCCGGTCGGCCAGGCCCCGGAGCTGCCACGCCATCGGCAGCGAGTACCAGCCGTTACGTCCGCCGATGCCCTCGATCACCTGCCACAACGCCTCCGGGCTCGCCTGCACGGCCCGGCTGCGGTCGTCCACGAACAGGCTCCCGCCCGCCCAGTCGGGATCGGTGGGCAGCGGATCGCTCGGCGCGCCCGGCGTGGACGCCGAGGACCAGCGCGTGGCGACGTCGGCCTCCTTGATCTTCATCAGCGCCAGCGACACCGCCCGGCGGAAGCCGACCAGCCCGTCCTCGGGGTCGGGCACGTGGCGGGCGATGTCGTGCTCGCCGCACACGGCCTCGTTGCGCAGCGACTCCACCAGCGGGCGGGCGATGCTCACCGGGACGGGCGTGACCAGCCCCACCCACAGGCTCGACAGCCGGGGGGTGAGCAGCGGCACCGGAATGATCAGCCTCGGCGGCAGCCCGGCCACCGCGGCATAGCCGTGCATCATGTCGGCATATGTGAGGACATCAGGGCCGCCGATGTCGAACCCCCGGTTGACCGTGCCCGGCACCCGCGCCCACGCCACCAGATAGCGCAGCACGTCCCGCACCGCGATCGGCTGCGTCCGGCTGCGCACCCAGCGCGGCGTCGTCATCACCGGCAACCGCTCGGTCAGGTGGCGCAGCATCTCGAACGAGGCCGACCCCGACCCGATGATCACCGCGGCCCGCAGCACGACCGCCGGCACCGCGCCCCGCAGGAAGATCTCCCCCACCTCGGCCCGCGACGACAGGTGCGGCGAGAGCCGCTCGTCCGCCGTCAACCCGCCCAGGTAGACGATCCGCCGCACGCCCGCCTCGGCCGCCGCGGCCGCGAACGTGCGGGCCGCCAGGCGGTCCCGCTCGGCGAACCGGCCGCTCGTCCCCATCGCGTGGATCAGGTAGTACGCGACGTCCACTCCGTCCAGGGCCCGGCGGGTGCGCTCGGCGTCGGTGGCGTCGGCCTCGACGACCTCGACCTGCTCCGCCCACGGCAGGTCGCGCAGGCGTCCGGCCGAGCGCACCATGCACCGCACGTCGTGGCCGGCGGCCAGCAGCTCGGGCGCCAGCCGCCCGCCGATGTACCCCGTCGCCCCTGTCACCAGGCACAGTGCCATGTCCCCGCACCTTCCCCGTCCCCCGGGCCTCATGCCAGAGCGGTCGGGTCGCAAGCGGTGCCCCGCGCGCGTGCGGGTGGGGCAGGCGGGGCATCTGTGAGGCATGGCTGAGGTTCCCGCGACCGCATCCCGTCCCGTCGTGAGGGGACCGTCGATGGACACGGTGATCGTCCTGCTCAACAGGGACCTGCGGGTGCACGACCACCCGGCCCTGACGGCCGCCTGCGAGCGCGCCCGCGCCGTGCTGCCCCTGTTCGTGCTGGACGACGCCGTCCCCGCCGGCCGCCGCCGCGGTTTCCTGCTGGAGTGCCTGGCCGACCTGCGGGCCTCCTTGCGGGCACGCGGCGGGGACCTGCTCGTACGGCACGGCGACGTCGTGGCCGAGACCATGAAGCTCGTCCACGCGACGGGAGCGGAGGCGGTCTTCGCCAGTGCCGACGTCAGCCTGCTGGCCAGGCGCAGGCAGGACCGGCTGGCCCGCGAACGCCTCTCCTACCAGCTCTTCCCGGGGGTGACGGTGGTGCCGCCCGGCACGCTCACGCCGTCCGGGGGCGGGGATCACTACCGGGTCTTCACGCCGTACTGGCGCGCCTGGAGCCGGCACCGGCGCCGCCCCCTGCTCGCGGCCCCCCGCCACGTGCCGACGCCCCGCGACCTCGACGCCGGGCGGCTGCCGGACCCGGCCCGGCCGCAACCCGTGCCCGGCGGCGAGACCGCCGCCCGCGACCGCGCCCGGCAGTGGATCCGCCGCGCCCTGCCGGGGTACGCCGACGGCCACGACGATCTGGCCGGTGACCGCACCTCCCGCCTGAGCCCGTACCTGAGGTTCGGCTGCCTGTCTCCGCTGGAGCTGGCGCACCTGGCCGCGGCCAGCGAGCCGTTCGTCCGCCAGCTGTGCTGGCGGGACTTCTACCACCAGGTCGCGTACGCCTTCCCGCGGATCAACCGGGAGGACTACCGCCCCCGCGGCCACCGCTGGCGCGACGACGAGGACGCGCTGCAGTCCTGGCGGGAGGGCATGACCGGGCTGCCCATCGTGGACGCCGGCATGCGCCAGCTCCTCGCCGAGGGCTGGATGCACAACCGGGCCCGCCTCATCGTGGCCGCCTACCTGGTCAAGGTCCTCGGGATCGACTGGCGGGCCGGCGCCCGGCACTTCTTCGAGCACCTCCTCGACGGCGACGTGGCCAACAACTCGGGCAACTGGCAGTGGATCGCCGGCACCGGCAACGACACGCGTCCCAACCGCGCCTTCAACCCGCTGCGGCAGGCGCAGCGGTTCGACCCGGCGGGCGACTACGTGCGCCGGTACGTGCCCGAGCTCGCCGGCGTGCCGGCCGCCCACGTCCACCAGCCGTGGCTGCTGGACACGCCCCCGACCGGCTACCCGCGTCCGATGCTCTGACGGCTCAGGACGGCCGGAGGGCTCAGATCGGCCGTCACCCGGCTGGAGACGGACGCCGGACCTTCGCCGGTCAGCCGGCCCTTCTCCCGGAACCGTCCGCCGACGGCTCCCCGTCCGGGACGGGGCGGAAGCCGGAGCAGAGGATACGCAGCCAGGCGATGCGCTCGCCGGCGACGCTGTAGTAGACCTGGTGTTCGACCAGGTAGCGGACCGAGCCGGTACGCACCTGGAGGCGGTAGGCGAGGTGTTCCCTGTCGCCCACGCGGCCGGTGGCGACGTGCAGGAGACGTTCGATGTCGTCGCCGGGTCCGAACGACTGACCGAGGACGATCCGGTCCACGACCTCGCCGGGGTCGTCGGCGTCCCAGTGGGCTCCCGGGGTGAGCGCCCTGAAGTCGATCGGGTCGCCGAGCAGGGCGTGCAGCGCGTCGCGGTCCTTGGCGGCGAGCGCCCGCGCGAACGCCGCCCCGAGCGCGTCCGCCGTCACCGGCGTCCCCCCTCGGCCTGGAGGGTCACGGGACGGCCGTGCTCCTTCCAGGCGTTGAGCCCGCCGTCGAGGTGGGCGACGCCGGCGTAGCCGAGTTCCCGCAGCGCCAGGGCGGCGAGCGCGGACCGGCCGCCGGACGCGCAGTACAGGATGGTCGTGGCCGCGGGATCGAACTCGGGCCGGTGGTGGGGATTGACCGGATCGGCCCAGAACTCCAGCATGCCGCGCGGCGCGAGGACGGAGCCGGGAATCCTGCCCTCGCGGGCGACCTCGCCCGGTTCGCGCAGGTCGATCAGGGTCACCGGGCCCGACTCCAGGGCCTCGGCCACCTCTGCGACCGACAGGTTGGGCACCCGTGCGCGGGCGTGCGCGATCATTTCGCTGACGGAGCTTGCCATGCGCGGGTCCTTCCAGGAGGCTTCCGCCATCACACCTCACGCTCGAAGCCGGCACATCCGTGCTCAGTACGGAGCTCTTCCCGGGGGATGGTCGCGTCATGAAGGACGCCGCTCTGCCGCAGGCGTTACGGTCCGCCGGGGTCACCAGGCGGGAGGCGGAGGTCTTCTGGCTGGTCGGCGACCGGCTGGCCAACCGTGAGATCGCCGACCGGCTCAGGCTGTCGGAGCGGACCGTGGAGAGCCATGTGTCGTCCCTGCTGCGCAAGCTGGGCCATCCGGCCAGGCGGGACCTGGTCGAGCGCGCGGCGCGGCTGCGGAGCCGGGCGCACGCCCTGCCCAGGGCGTTGTCGTCGTTCGTCGGCAGGGAGCGCGAGCTCCGCGACCTCGCCGGGCTGGTCGCCGAGGCCCGCATGGTGACCCTGACCGGGCCCGCGGGCATCGGGAAGACGCGCCTGGCCCTGCGCCTGGCCCACGAGGCGGCCGGGCCGGCTCCCGCGGTCCTGGTCGATCTGGCCTCGGCCGCACCCGGCAGGCCGGTCGAGAGGGCCTTCGCCGCCGTACTCACCGCCGGCCGCGGAACGCCACCCGCCGAGCTGCTCGAAGCCCTCAAGACCGCGTACGCGGGACCCGGCTGAGCGATCAGGGCCGGCGCGAGATGAACATGATGTACTCGCAGGGAGCGTTCGTCCGGTTGGCGAAGCCGTGGTCGGCGTCGGCCTGGAAGAACAGGGAGTCGCCCGTCTCCAGGGTCTCGTTGATCCCGCCGATCGCGACGGTGAGGGTGCCTTCGAGCACCACGAGCTGCTTCTCCGTACCCGGCGGATAGGCGGGCAGCAGCCCGGTGGACACCTGGGCGGGGAGGTGGTGGAAGACCATCTCGGCTCCGCCCGCGCCCGGGGCCGCGGACACCATGTGCCGCTCGAAGCCGGTCTCCGGGTCGCGGAACACCGGGCGATGGTCCTTGCGCATGACGACGGCCACGCCGGACGCGGCCCCGGCCGGCGCGCCGATCAGGTCCGAGAGCGACGCGTCCAGGGCGTGGGCGATCCTGGAGGCGACGCCGATCGTCGGGCTCTTCTCACCGCGTTCGACCTTGGACAACATCGCCCGGCTGACCGACGACTGCGCGGACAGCTGCTCCAGCGTCAGCCCCGCCTCCTCGCGACGTCGCCGCACGTTGACGCCGAACGCGCCGGCCAGGTCGTCACCGTGCTGCGGTTCGGCCGCGTTTCCGTCTTTCTCGACCACCGTGCTCCTCGATCGATCGGTACCTCGCTGTCCCACAGTGTAGGGTTTCTTCTAAAGAAGATAGAGTCTTCTATCGAAGACGGGCGATGCGCGCCCGACATGACGGAGGTTCCATGCGTTTCAGTTCGGGTGGCCGGCTCCACGCCACGTTCGAGTTCGGCGAGCTGCGGGTGATCGCGTTGCGCGACGGGTACATCGACATGCCGCCCACGCGGCTGCGCGACGAGGGCGGGCGCCCGCTCGGCGAGCTGCCGGCCGCCGTCCCGCTGGCCGGCGGCAACCTGCGGCTGTCGGTCAACGCCTTCTACGTCACCGACGGCACGCGGTCGGTGCTCATCGACACCGGCGCGTCCGACGCCTGGCACGTCCCCACCATGGGGCTGATCTACGACGCGCTCGACGAGGCGGGCCTCGACCGCGCGGACGTGACGGACGCGGCCATCACCCACAACCACGAAGACCACGTGAGCGGCCTGATCGCGCCGGACGGCTCGGAGGCGTTCCCGGAACTGGAGCGCGTGTGGATCGGCGCGGGCGACGCCTCGGTCTTCGCCGGGCGGCGGCTGGAGCCGATCCGCGACCGGGTCGTGCCCGTGTCGGAGAAGGCGGCGATCAACGAGTGGGCCACCGCGCTCCCGACGCCGGGCCACACCCCCGGGCACACCGTCTACGAGATCAGGAGCGGCGCCGGCTGCCTGCTCGTCTGGGGCGACACCGTGCACGTCCCCACGCTGCAGTTCGATCAGCCGGAGGTGTCCTGGGAGCTCGACGGCGACCAGTCGCGGGCCCGCGCCGCGCGAGCGGCGCTGCTCGAAAGGCTGAGCCGGCCACACCACTTCGTGGCCGGCGCCCACCTCGACTCACCCGGCGTCGCCCGCGTCACTCCCTCGGGCGAGGGTTACGCGCTGGAGTACCTCGCGCCGCCGATCGGCTGATCCGGTTCCGGGCCGCGGCTGCGGCTCAGGCGTCGGTCACCACGACGTCCTCGCTCCTGACGAACATGACGCGGTGGCCGAACTGGATCTGGTGGTACTCCTGGGTTCCGCGGACCACCCGGTGCTGGGTGGTGTCGAAGGTCGTCGCCTTGTAGTACTCGCCGGTGGTGGTCAGTCCGACCGTGTACGCCTGCCCGGCCGGGAACGTGTACTGCAGCGGGACCAGCGGCTGCGCCTCCACGTCCGGCGGGTACGCCGCCTCCTCCGGGTAGGCGCGGCCGTACACCGGGACGGAGTCCAGGCCGGGGCGGGGCGTCGCCGTCCGGGCCCGGCTGGGCACGGCCACGGGCGCGGACTCCGGGTTGTGGAACCACGCCTTCTGCCCCAGGTACCAGATGGCGGTCCACTCGCCCTGCCGATCGGCGACGACGTAGCGCTGCCCGGTGGCGGCGCGGGCGGCGTGGTCGTACACGCTGAACGTGGACTCGCCCGTCGGATGCTTGCCGATGTCCTTGACCAGGGGCGCGTCCTCGCGCGGCTCGGTGTGCAGCCAGACCGAGCCCGCCCCGTGCGCCGGGCAGTCGGCTTCGGGATGGTCCTTGTCGCAGCCGATGTAGTGCGGACGGTTGGTGTCGTAGTCGGGCCGGATCATGACCGTGGCCGTGCCGGCGTCGCCGTCGGGGCTCAGCGGAGCGCCCAGCAGGTCGAAGAAGTGCGCCCAGTCCCAGTACGGGCCGGGGTCCTCGTGCATCCCCTGCACCTTGTCCGGCAGCAGGCCGGGCACGTTGTCGTGGCCGAGGATGTGGGCCCGGTCCAGCGGGACGCCGAACCGGTCGGCCAGGTACCGCACGAGCTTGGCCGACGTGCGGTACATCGCCTCGGTGTACCAGGTGCCGCCGGCGGCGAGGAAACCCTCGTGCTCCAGGCCGATCGCCTTGGCGTTGACGTACCAGTTGCCGGCGTGCCAGGCCACGTCCTTGGTGTGCACGTGCTGGGCGAGATGGCCGTCGTGCGAGCGCAGCGTGTAGTGCCAGCTCATCTCCTTCGGGTCCTGCACGAGGTCGAGCGTCTTGTCGTACAGCTCCTCGGTGTCGTGGATGACGATGTACTGGATCGTCTGGCTGGTGGGACGGTCGGCGATGTCGTGGTTGCCGTACTTGCCGGCCGGCAGCTCGCTGTACGGCGCCGGGATCCACTCGCCGGACAGCGAGTCGGGGCACTCCACGGCGTCCGCGCCGGCCAGGCGGGGCAGGTCCAGCCTGGTCAGCCAGGACCGCACCGGGGACACCTCGGGAGAGGGCGGCAGCCGCACCTCTGTGCCGCTGTCGGTCATGCGGGTGGCGCCCTCGTGGATGACCTCGTACACCTCGTCGGCGAAGTTCGCGGCGATCTCCTCGGCCGTGGCGCCCGAGTAGCGCGCCACCGCCCCGTACCAGTCGGCGGGGTCGGCGCTCGCCGGCGCGCCCAGGGCGCGCTGGTAGTCGGCGAGCAGCGCCGCGCCGCCGTCGATGTTGGCCGCCGGGTCCTTGCGCAGCCGCTCGACGCTCTCCCCCGTCAGCTCGGCGGCGCGTTCGAGAGTGTGCAGGGACGCGGGCAGGCCGCCCGGCCGCTCCGCCGGCTCGGCGGGACGCAGCACGGGCCGCGCGTCGTCACCGCGCGGGTCCTCTTCCCCGTCGATGTGGTGGTGCCGCGAGGTGCGCAGCATGGCGCCGTCGGTGAGATGCATGGGGCCGAACCCGCCGGCCGTACTCGGCTTGCCGCCGTTGCAGTCCCAGCGCGACTCCATGTACGAGACGGCGAGCAGGACGCTCTCCGGCACGCCGTGTCTCCTCGCGGCCTGTTCGAACGCCTGCGGCATCGTCATCGTCGTCGTCATGACCACCACCTCCACCTGCACCGTCGCACGGATACGGGCCCAGCTGGAGGTCACATGTCATAGTTTTCCGCTTTCTTTCTGGAGACCTCGGACCTTTCTTTCCGGGGACCCGGCCCCCTTCCCCGGGAGACCCTGGACCCCGTGCAGGCTCTCCGCCTCACTCGTCCGGCCCGCTCTCACGTCAGGTCGAGCACCGCCTTGCCGTGCACGCGGCGGTCGAGGAGGGCGGTGGCCGCCTCGGCGGCGTCGTCCCAGCCGCCGCGCCAGGTGATCTCCGGGCTCAGCGTGCCGCCCGCGACCCGTCCGGCCAGCCAGGTCAGGTCGCGGTGCAGGCCGTGGCAGTAGAGCAGGTGGAAGGTCACGAGCGAGCGGTCGTGGCGGTCGGGCCCGCCGAACAGCGCGCCGAACGGGAAGCTCTCCCCCTCGCCGGTGGAATGGCCGACGGCGACCAGCGTGCCGCCCTCGGTGAGCTGGTCGAACGCCTCGACCAGCGGGACGCCGCCGAGCATGTCCAGGACGCCGTCGAGCCGTCCGCCGCTCTCGGCGGGGGCGGCGACGATCTCGTCCGCGCCGAGCGCGCGCAGCCCGTCGCCGTGCCGGTCCGGGTCGCCGGTGGCGGCGATGACGTACGCGCCGCCGAGCCGGGCGAGCTGCACGGCGTACCGGCCGACGCCGCCCGTCGCGCCGGTGACCAGCACGCGCCGCCCCAGGATCGGCCCGAGCCGGTCGAGCGCGCGCAGCGCCGTGGCGCCGGCGACCGGGATCGTGCTGATCGCGCCGGGGTCCGCGCCCTGCGGCACCACCCCGATCCGGTCGGCCGGGACGGCCCGCAGCTCGGCCCACCCGCCGTCCGGGCCCAGCGTGACCACGGGCGTGCCCGCGGCGGGCCCCGAGCCGTCGGCCGCGGCCTGGACGACGACCCCCGCGGCGTCCCAGCCCAGCACCGTGCCCTCGGGCGCCTCCTGCAGGGCGTGTCTGACCTCGCCGTAGTTGAGCGACGTGGCGGTGACGCGGACCAGCGCCTCATCGGGCGCCGGCACCGGGTCGGGCGCCCGCCCCACCCGCAGGCCACCGGCAACGGAACGGTCGACGATCAGAGCGCGCATGACGACATCCTCCAAAGTGCCACTGAGTGGCATAAGCCTATAGGAGGCATATGCCCTCGGGATACACTGGGGACGATGACCGCCGACCTGCTGCCGCTCCGCGAGCGCAAGAAGCTCAAGACCAGGGCCGCCCTGGTGGACACCGCGCTCGCGCTGTTCACCGAGCGCGGCTTCGACCAGGTGACCCTCGACGAGCTGTGCGCGGAGGTCGAGGTCTCCAAGCGCACGTTCTTCCGCAACTTCGCCAGCAAGGAGGAGGTCGCCTCCGCCCCGCTGGAGGCACTGTGGACCGCGCTCCTCGACGACGTCGAGCACGCGCCGCTCGGCGGCCGTCCCGTGCTGGAGGTGCTGCAGGAGGCGATGCTCGCGGCGGTGCGCCGGATGGCGGCGGAGGGGCCGGAATGGGTGACCCGCGTGCGGCTCAGTCAGGAGCTGTCGCAGCGTACGCCGTCCATCGCCGCGCACGGGCTGCAGTTCTGCGACCGCACCAGCGCCGCCTTCGAGACGACCCTGCGCAGGCGGCTCGGCCTCGGCGACCGCGACCAGCGGCCCAGGCTGGCGCTCGACCTGCTGGTGGCGGCCTTCCACGCCGCCCTGCGCGGCTGGACCACCGCCTCACCGGGCGCCACGCTCGACGACCTGCTCACCGAACTCCGTACCGTCTTCACCGCCGCACCACAGGCGGCCACCTTCACCGGCGACGAGCCGGTCCACACCTGACCCACGCGGACCCTCACCCGGCGTCACGACCGCAGGTGGACTGGAAGGGATGTCCCGGGAAATAGGCGGCCCAGTTCTCCGGCGTGAGACCCTGACCCGCCCTGTCGCAGACCTTGGCGGCCGCGACCTCCGGGGTGAGGTCGAAGCGCTGGTACGGGATGCGCTCAGCTGCGACGTGAAGGGCGTTGCCGCGCAGGCTCATGGCCAGGACGGTGCCGCCAGGAGTGGCGATGGGCGCTCCGATGGGCTGCCGGGTGTCGGTGTCCCACAGCTGAACCGCGCCGTTGGTCATCCCGACGGCGAACACGCGCCCATCCGGGGAGAACGCGAGCGCGCTGACGTCCGCGGCCAGGGCGGTGGACGTCAGGGTGCCGAGGTGTCGTTGCGCTGTGCCGTCCCACAGCGCGGTCTGCCCGCCCCCGCTGCCGACGGCCAGGAAACGTCCGTCAGGGCTGAAGGCCAGCGCGCCGGCCACACCGGTCCCGCCCTCACGGCGCGCCGGTGTTCCGGTGGTGAGATCGGCGATCTGCCCCTGCGTCGTGACCAGCAGTCGCTCGGCGGGATCGACGGCGAGGCGGCCGGTGATGCCGGGCACGGTCGCGGAGATGCGGCCTTTGATCGGATCCCAGACGGCGGTCGTCGTGATGCCAGGGGGAAAGCCGGCGAAGGTCACGCCGCTGATCAGCAGGCTGTTGCCCGCGAAGGCGAGATCCTGTCCCGACGGCAGCAGAGGCGAGCTCGCGCTGACGCGCCGGCTGTCGAGGTCCCACAGCCATGCCTTCAGCCACGGGGCCTGAAGGACGTCGCCGTAGGCCAGAAGCCGGCCGTCACGCCGGAAGGCGGCGACGGCGCGGCATCCGGGCCGTCCTGAGGTGGTCGCCGGACAGGGCATTGGCGGTGGTCCGGGAAGGCGCTGTCCGCCGGCGCCGTCACGCAACTCCACGCGGTTTGCGTACGTGAGGGCAAGGCGCCGGCCGTCGGGGCTGAAGGTCGCGCCCGTGGCGAGGTCGTCTCGCCGGCCGCTGTCGAAGGCGGCGTTGAGTCGCAGCGTGCGGACGGTGGTCAGACCGGTGAGCGCCCCGGCCAGGTAGCGGAGACGGTCAGCGGCGGGGTCGATCCTGAGGTCGAACGCGCGCTCGCCGCCGAGAGGGTGCCGGAACAGCAGCTCGCCGGCCTGGCCCGACCGCCATACCAGGAGCTCGTCCCTGCCGGCCGTGGCCAGGAAGGAGCCGTCCTGACTGAACCCGATCTCATACACGTCCGGCGCCGGGAGGGCGGGGGCCTCTTCGCCATCGGGCAGACGCCACTGCCGGACCTGGCCGTCCTCGGCCAGCAGCAGGTGCTGCCCGTCCGGGGCGAGGAACAGGCGTTCTTCCCGGCACTGCTCGGCCGACAGCCTCGGCGCCCAGGACGCCGTGATCTTGTGGCCGTCGTCCAGGTCCCACAGCTGTACCGGCGCGCCGGGCACGCACAGCGCCATGACCTTGCCGTTCGCGCTGATCGTGGCGTCGGGAGCGCAGGCGGGGCCAGGCGGTCAGCAGCGCCTCGTGGGCCAGGTCGGCGGTGTCGTCGTCCAGGGTGATCAGGCGGGCGGCGGCCAGTCGTTCCAGCAGGACGGGGCCGGGGTCGTGCGGGTCGCCGGTGAGCAGTTCGGCGCGACGCACGGGGCGGCGGGTGTCCTGGGCGCCGGCCTCCCCCGGTGTGACCAGGCGCAGCAGCAGCTCGCGTAATCGCAGCCGCTGGGTGGGGGTGAGGTCGGCGTAGAGGTTCTCGGCGGTGTGGGCGACGGCGCCGTGGATGCCGCCGGTGGCCTCGTAGTCGGCCAGGGTGAGTGCCTTGCCGTGATGGCGGCGCCAGGTCTCCAGCAGGGCGTGCGACATCAGCGGCAGCCCGCCGGGCTCGCCCGCCACCTGTTCGATGACGGTGGCGGTCAGCTCGCGCTGGACGATCAGTCCGGCGGCCGCGGCCGGCTTGGTGATCGCCTCGCGCAGCTCCGATCGGCTCATCGGGCCGACCGGGACCGTGGAGTCCCGGACGGCCTCCATGAGCGCGGGATGGCGGGCGCAGTGGTCGAAGAAGTCCGCGCGGACGGCCAGCACCACCCGGCCGCCCCGGTCGTCGGTGCCGGCGGTGACCAGGGCGTCGATGAACGCCCGCTGATCGCCTGGGTCCTGGCACAGCGTGAACGTCTCCTCGAACTGGTCGACCACGATCACCTCCTCCCCACCGATCTCCCCACCAGCCTTCGGCAACGACGCCCCCGCCAGCGCCGCCTCCGCCAGCGTCTCCCGCGGATGGGCGCCCGGCGTCACCACCCGCACCCCGCGCGGGCGCAGCCTCGGCACCAGCCCGGCGCGCAGCAACGAGGACTTGCCGCAGCCCGACGGCCCCACCACCACGACCAGGCGATGCGCCTGCACCAGCTCGGCCACGCGCTCGACCAGCGCGCTCCGGCCGAAGAAGTACGCCTGATCGGCCGTCTCGAACCTGGCCAGCCCCCGATACGGCGCCCGCCCCGGATCCCCGCCCGGGCCGGTGGCCTCACGGGTCGCGGCCAGAGCCTGCTCCCACCGGGTCCGCCACTGTTCGACGTCTCCGCCGCACGCCTGCACGTAGGCCAGCGTGACCGGCAGGGTCGGCAACCGGTCTCCCGCGGCGGCCTGCGCCAGCGTCGCGGCCGAGCACGGCACCCGGGCGGCCATCGCGCGATAGGACGGCCCGCCCGCCTCCTGGCGGAGCTTGCGCAGTTCCACGGCGAAGGCGGCTACCGGGCCGTCCGCCGGATCGACCGGCCGTTCACGACGTCCCACACGATCCCCCATATCCCCGAATACGGGCAAACCAGCACAACGTACCCAGCGCAGTGCGAGTTGATCAAGTTTTGTTCAGGTGGCGAATCGGGGTTCCAGACAATGCAGCAGCCGCTAAGACTGGCCCCTGCCTGCCGTTATCCGCTCGGCGGGCCGCCCCTTTCATGACCTGGGAACGCCCAGGCAACAAAGCGAGGAGAACTCATGCTGAAAAGATTCATCCCGGCAGCCGTCGCCGCCGCCTCTCTGGCTGGGCTCACGTTCGCGTCGCCGGCGAGCGCGGAAGCCCTTTCCTCCTACAAGGCGTACGGGTGCGCGGCCGGAGACTTCTGCATGTATTCGACCGAGGTCATCTCCGAAGGCACGAAGATCAGCATCGGCCGTGGCGAGGACTACGGGCCGGTCAGCGTGGCCAACAGCCCGTACAAGGGCGTCCGATCCTTCTTCAACAACGGCGTGGTTGCCACCTATGACCATGTCCTTGTCTCTTACGTCTACTCGAACGGCGCCGCGTACTCGAAGTGCATTCACCGCGCGGAGGACGGTGACCTCGGGGCGGGGCACGAGACGGTGGACTCCCCCGTTACCGTCACCCGGATCCAGTGGAGAAAGGAAAACTGCGCCCTGTAACGGGCGTCGCCGACAGTCCAGCTGAACCGGTCCGGTCCGACGCCACGGAGGCCGTCCGACCGGACTGCCGGGGCCGCGCCCCGGACCGTCCCAACCGGGCCCGGTCGTCGGCTTGGCCGTCCGGTGGGGGGCCGACGGTGATGCGGTGTGCGCCGTGCCGAGCTCAGCGGCCACGCACTCGAACTCGGCCTCGCGCGGCTGCCGGGCCCCAGTGGACACTCCACCAGCCACCCGGACCGGCCTCCGCCTGCCGTTACCCGCTCGGCAGGCGGCCCTTCCCCAGCCTGGGCTTGCTCAGGCAACAAGGCGAGGAGAACTCATGCTGAAAAGACTCATCCCGGCAGCCGTCGTCGCCGCCCTCTTTCTGGCGGGACCGGCGTTCGCGTCACCCGCGAGCGCGGCCCCCCTTCCCGGCCCCATCGACAGTTGCCCGCGAGGCTACTTCTGCCTGTATACGGCAGATGGGCAGATGATCGTCACCGGCGACGAAGACTGGGGGCCGGTCACCCCGGCCAACAGCCAGTACGAAAATATCCGAGCCTTCTTCAACAACAGCACGGCCTCCCCGTATGACCACGTCCTTGTCTCTTACGTCTACTCAAGCGGCACCGCCGTCTCGCAGTGCATTCACCCCGCAGCGGGATACGAAACGGTCAGCTCCCCCGTGACCGTCACCCGGATCCAGTGGAGAAAGGAAAACTGCGCCATGTAGTCCGCATCCGCCGGTGATCCAGCGGAAAAGAGTCCGGTCCGACGCCACGGAGGCCGTCGGACCGGCTTGCGGGGACGCTCGACCCGGAACCAGATCGCCGACGGAGCTCCGCTCGGGCATCTGAGCCTGACGCACCTCGGCATCACGGCCCCGCCCGAGCCCCCTCCCAGGCCCGCCTCGCTCAGGAGAGCCCGGCCTACGTCTTTGCCGACGCCGCCGGCTGGGTACGTGGCTACCGTACGACATGGATCGATTGCACGATGTAGCGGCGAGGACATCATGGCCACCAAAACAATCGACGTTTCTTTGGCGACCATTCACAACATAGGCACGCGTAGCGTCTCGCCGAAAGGCGGCATAACCGCGAGGATCGTCCGCGCTGCGGACGACGAGCAAACCTTCGAGGCCGAATCCCTGTATCTGCGCCTGAACCTCGAAGAACCCATGCATCCGAGCGGGGCGACACGCATCAAGCCAGGCGAGAGCCTCACCTACAACGTCACGAAGCGGCTTACGGTTTCGCACTTCGACCAGGAGACCGACGGGCATCTCAACCAGATGCTGGTATTCAACCAGAGCCTGGAAGAACACATAGCGTTTCTCGACGAAGACCTTCCTTATCAAGGCCCCTACAACCGCAAGGTACGCTTCGACGAGATCGACGGCTTCCAGACGATCGAGTGCAACTATCACGCCTTCACAGAAGATGTCGACGCAAAAATCGTCGTGGACTACACAGTGAATCTCGTTTCTTCCTCCGGATGAGTCTGCGGGCCACGGCGACGGCGTCCGCGCTGAGGGCCTGTTGATCCATAGGCTTGGCCTATGGGTGATGCCAGGGTCAGCGAGTGGACGCAGACGGGTGAACTGGACGAGCCGGCCGGATTCCTGGAGGTCCGCGCCCGCCGCTACCGCTACCCGGACGGCAACGAGGACGTGTGGGACATCCTCGTGGGCGGCGCGACCGTCGCGGTCGTCGCCCTCACCGACGACGAGCAGGTGGTGCTGGCCCGGCAGTACCGGCCCGGGCCTGGACGCGTACTGCTGGAACTGCCAGGCGGAAACGCGGACCAGGACGAACCGGTCGAGGCCGCGGCGGCGCGGGAACTGCTGGAGGAGACCGGCTACGAAGCCGCGACGCTGGAGGTGGTCATGCAGACCTTCCTGGCGTCGTACGCCTCGCATCGCCGCCACGCGGTCCTGGCCCGCGGATGCCGGAGGGTCGCCGAGCCGAGGCCGGGTGACGGCGAGTTCGTCGAGACCGTGCTGATGCCGGTGGACGCGTTCGTCCAGCACGTGCTCAGCGGGCAGATGACCGACACCGACATCGCCTTCGCGGGGCTGGTCGCCGCCGGATACCTGAAGCCGTGAGCACCGGCGCATTGTCCCGACAGCCGGCCAGCAGCCCGTCGACGTCGTCGGGACGAACTCCCGCAGGGCCAGCCTCGGGGAGGAGATCGTGACCGGGTACATGCAGGCTGACCTTACCGGCCGCCCGCGCCGAGCGGTCGGCGTTCCCGACACGGACAGAGCGTCGTGCGGAGGGTCACCTCGGCTGCGAGCAGCCGATCTTCTTGCCGACGAGCGTGGCGCCCATGCGCGGGTAGAACCGCCGGGCCGCCTCGTCGGCCTGGGCGACCTCCCAGCGGGTCACCCTGCCGCTGGCGGCTGCGGCGACCTGGCCTCGTAGCCGCCGAGCCGGACGCCTTTACAATGTAGATTAAATTCAGGGCGACACACCGGCCCGCAGCCCGCTCTCCCCGCTCAACCTGCCCGGGAGAGAACGGAGCCGCCCGACATTCCTGCCGCCCCGCCCGCCCCTGAGCCGTTCCGGCTGGTCCGGGGGCCGTCAGTGCGGCATGTCCAGGCCGGCGCTGCGGGCCGCGTCCATCGCCGCGGTGACGAACTGTTCGTACGTTCCCATGCCGTTCTTCAGGCCGAAGAGGTCGGTCTGCCGGTACTCCACGACCACGTGCGTCGCCTTGTACGGCGTCGTCTTCTGCCCCATGGAGTAGGTGAACCACTCCGCCGGCCGTCCGGCGAAGGGCTCGTGGGCGGGGTAGCCGCGAGGCGGGGACATCGCGTCGTAGGCGATGCCGCGCGGGCCGTCGCCGCTCATGTGGACGGCCAGCGTCTCGTCGCCCTGGCCGGGGTCGCCGGCCTGGATCGAGCGCAGCCACCAGAACAGGGTGAGCTGGTTGTCATACGTCTGCCGCCCGCCCAGCCCGTACGGCCGGGGGCACACCCGGGAATTCTTGTCCCCGTCGGACAGGGCGTTGACCATGGCGTCGAAGGCGGACCGTTCCACGTCCGTCAGCGCGTTCATGTAGACCGAGCGCAGGTTCGTGCGCGGCAGCAGCGCGAAGCCCGCCTTCGGCCCGTCGCCGGTGGTGAGGTTCTGATGGGCGAAGACCCACAGGATGTACTGGATCAGCGTGACGAACCCGATGAGGTTGGGCGTCTGGTGGCGTCCCCTCAGCCAGGCGCCCACCTGGGCGCTCGGATCGAAGCCGAGCACGCCGAGCCGGGCGGGCAGCTCGGCCAGCTGCACGTCCAGGGTGGCCTGGGCCGTGCCGTGGGCGAGATCCCTGCCGGCGGTCAGGCCCAGCACGTCGCCCTTGGCGTAGACGGTCGTCATCACCGGGTTGCCGGTGGAGTCGAAGTCGCACCGCTTGATGGGCGCCGCCAGGGACACGGCCAGGACGTTGCCCATGTTGGTGCCCGGCACGAAGTGCAGCGCGTCGGTCGGCTGGATGTCGTCGTGGGGCCGCAGGTGTCCCTGGGCCACGCGCACGGCCTGCGTCTTGGTGCTCGTCCGGGCCCTGCTCGACCGTCTGGAGCCGGTCGTCGTGTCGCCCTCCTGCTCGTCGGAGCGCAGGAACGTGCCGGGGAGCTTGGTGGCGTCGGACGAACGGCCCGTCAGCAGGGTCATCAGCTCGCCGATGAAGACGAGCTGACGGCGCAGGTCGGCCCACGTCGTCACCGGGTCGGTGATGATCTCGACGTCGCCGCCGTCGGACTCGACGGCGACCCCGGGGTCCTGCCAGGAGCAGACGCGTCCCTTGGACGGCAGGGCGGCCTCGGTCTGCCAGCCGTTCTTGGTCTCCGCCAGAAACCTCAGCTCGTCACGCTGGAACTGCCATTCGAACCCGATCCTTGGCATGGACGCCTCCTGGGGATGTGTGTGGCTGCCCCTCCCGAGCGGGTCCGGCGTGCCTCAGATACGTGCAGCCCGCGTCCGGCTCCGCCAGTTACCCACCCCAAAAAAGCCCATAAATCCCGATTTTTCCGCCTATTTACCTCGATATTGACCTCCTGTAGTTCATCAACTCAAATGCAGGTGACCCCATCGATCGCCCAGCGGCGCAAGAGGAGCGACCCCATGAGACGCAATGCCGTGTTAGCCCTGGTCACGAGTGCCGTCTGCGTGCTCGTGGCCACTTCGGTCCCCGCTCCGGCGGACGCCTCCAAGGGCGATCCCGCCGACCTCCTGGTGAAGGCCAGGCCCGCACTGCTCCACAGCTCGCCCGAGGACGCGTACGTACGGCAGGGCCCGATCGAAGGGCAGGGCGGCCTGCGCTACACGCCCTACACCCGCACGTACGCGGGCCTGCCCGTCTACGGCGGCGACTTCGTCGTGGTCAGCGCCGCCACCGGCGAGGTCGTGAGCACCTCCGTCTCCCAGGAAAGCCCCCTGGACGTGGCCACCACGCCCAGGCTCGGCGCGGCCGAAGCGGCCCGGGTGGCCAGGAGCCAGCTTCCCCGGGTGTCCTCGATCGGCACGCCCCGGCTGGTGGTCATGGCGCAGGGACGCGGCCGGCTGGCCTACGAGGTGCTCGTGCACGGCGCCGTCAACGGCAGGGAGAGCAGGCTGCACGTCTTCGTCGACGCGCTGACCGGCGCGGTCGTCCTGAAGTCCGACGAGGTCAAGGAGGGGGTGGGCAACAGCTACTACAACGGCAACCCGGTGACCATCGGCACCATGGCGACCGGCTCGTCCTTCGCCATGATCGACCCGGTACGGCGGAACGTGCGCTGCGGCGGCCCGAACGGCGCCGCCTTCACCGGGCCCGACGACTTCTGGGGCAACGGCAGCGGCACCAACCTCGAAACCGCCTGCGTCGACACGCTCTTCGCGATCGACACCGAATGGGACATGCTCAAGTCCTGGCTGGGACGCAACGGCTTCAACGGCTCCGGCGACGGCTACCCCGCCCGCGTCGGCCTGAACGACGTCAACGCCTACTGGAACGGCGTCAACGCCGCCTTCGGCCACACCTCCGACAACCGGCGCCAGCTCACCGCGATGGACGTCGTGGCGCACGAGTACGGCCACTCCGTCTTCGCCACCACGCCCGGCCTCGACCTCGGCGACAACGAGAAGGCCATACTCAACGAGTCCACCGGCGACATCTTCGGCGCGCTGACCGAGCAGTACGCCAACGAGCCCGCCACCCTCGACCCGCCGGACTACACCGTCGGCGAGGAGGTCGACGTCGACGGGAACGGCCCGATCCGCTACATGTACAAGCCGTCGCTGATCCCCGGTCACCCCGACTGCTTCAGCAGCGCGGTGCCGTCGATGCCGCCCCAGGTCGGGGCCGGCGTCCAGAACCACTGGTTCTACCTGCTGGCCGAGGGCAGCAACCCGGCGAACGGCCAGCCGCCCAGCCCGACCTGCGACTCCTCCTCCATCGTCGGGCTCGGCGCGCGCAAGGCGGGCCAGATCTACATGGGCACGCTGCTGCGCAAGACCTCGGCCTGGCCGCACACCATGGCCCGCCGCGCCTCGCTGCAGGCGGCCCTGGACATGTTCCCGGGGTCGTGCCTGGAGTACAACACGGTCAAGGCCGCGTGGAACGCCGTCCGCGTGCCCGTCCGGGCCGGTGAGCCGTTCACGTGCGACTTCTCGGTCGCGGTCAGCCCCGCCGCGGCGACCGTGCAGGCCGGGCAGAGCGTGAGCGTCACCGTCGGCAGCGCCGTCGTCTCGGGCGCCCCGCAGCAGATCTCGCTGTACGCCAAGGGGCTTCCGGCGGGCATGACGGCCTCCTTCAGCCCGGCGAGCATCACCACGGGCGCCACCTCCACGCTGACCGTCACGGCCGGCGCGAGCACCGCGTCCGGCACGTACCCGATCACGGTGCTGGCCGACGGCGTCGCCCTCGACCACACCGCCACCCTCACCGTGACCGTGGTCCCATGAGCCGCTGACGCCCACCGCACGGCAGGAGACCCCAGCCGGGCTGTGCCCCGGCTGGGGCCGGCGGCCGCGCACGCCGCCGCTACAGATCCCCCAACGCCGACAGAACCCGCCCGATCCAGGCGAACAACCGCAGGATCTGACGGAAGGGCCAGACCGCCGCCCAGAAGCCCGGTTCGAGCCACCGGAACGGGCCGAGGAGGAAGGCCAGGACCGTCATGACCGCGTCCGGATCAGCGACGACGTGTGCCCCGGCCAGCTCTTCCGCGCCTTCCACTTCCCCGCCGGCGGAGAACGCACGGCAGGCCAGACATGACGGTGGGTGGCTTCGGGGTAGGGGGAAGGGCAGGGGCTCGGGGGAGGCGGAAGATGGCTGGACGGATCGTGGCGGGCGTGGACGGCTCTCCGCCCTCGATGGCGGCCGTCGAGTGGGCCGCGGCGGACGCCCGCAGGCGCTCGCTGGACCTGCGCCTGGTGCACGTGTGCGAGCCGTGGGCAGGCGACGCCGGGACGGCCGAATACTGCGCCGGGATGCTGGAATCGGCGGCGGACCGGGTGCGCGGCCTGTTTCCCGGCATGGAGGTCGGCACGGAGATCCTGCCCGACCCGGTGGTGCACGACCTGGTGCGGGAGTCGGCGGAGGCCGACAGCCTGGTGCTGGGCAGCAGGGGGCGGGGCGGGTTCGCCGGGATGGTGCTCGGCTCCACGAGCCTGGCGCTGGCCGGGCACGCCGCGTGCCCGGTCGTGGTCGTCCGGGAGGCCGCCACGCTGCGCCACGGCCGGATCGTGGTCGGATTCGACGGCCGGCGCTCACCGGCCGCCATGGAGTACGCCCTGAAGCAGGCCCGCGCCCAGGACGCGGAGCTCCTGGTGCTCTACGCCTGGCGTCCGCCGATCCTGTCCTCCTACGCCTCCGCCTACAGCACGTTCGGCGAGAGCTTCGAGGAGCACGCCCGCGACGCCGTCCAGAAGGTGGTCCCATGGCGGGAGGGGAACCCGGACGTGCGGATCGTCGACGAGCAGGTGTGCGATCATCCGGTCGCCGCCCTCAGGAACGCGTCGTCCGCGGCCGACCTGGTCGTGGTGAGCTCGCGCGGGCTGGGCGAGTTCGCCTCCACGATGCTGGGGTCGGTGAGCCACGGGGTGCTCCACCACGCGGCGTGCCCGGTGGCGGTGGTGCCTCCCGGCGGTGACTCCCCCGCGTCCGGCTGACGGGCCGGCGCCGAGCGAGAGGCGGCCACCGGGGCAGCCGCCTCTCGCGTGCCGGTTCAGCCCGGCGTCACATCCTGTCGCAGGGCAGGCCCCAGCTCGAATAGCCGCCGCCGGGCTCGTGGTGCCAGAGCTCGGCGCAGATGTTGGTGCCCGCGGGCACCGGCCAGGGGTTGTTGAACGTCAGGGCGACGCCGCTGTAGGTGTAGGTGCCGCTGTTGGTGTCGCGACCAGGGCTCCAGACGTGGATGTGGTACAAGCCGTTGGGGCCGCACCGGCTCTGGTGCTGGAGCTTGATCCTGCCGTCCTGGGCCCAGAGCCCGAGGCATCTGCTGATCCCGGCCGCCTTCCGGGCGTCTGTGACCTCGGCCGAGGCAGGTGGGTTCGCGACCGTCGTGGTGACCGCGAGGGCGGTCGCCATCGTCAGGAGGGCGCCGAGCAGGCGGCCCTTCCTGAACGTTCCCGCTGTCTTCATGGGGGTTTCTCCTCTGCTCATGGAATTCCCGTGGCGTGCTGCCTGCCAGGCAAAAGCATGCCCGCCGCGGCCGGAGCAGGGCTTTCGGCTGCGTGCACGGATGTTCAGCCAGCGCGCACTACCGCGTGCGCTACTGCGTGCACTGCCGGCGGAACTCGCTCGGCGACAGCCCGTAGGCGCTGCGGAACGCCTGGCTGAAATGCGCCGGGCTGGTGAACCCCCACCGGGCCGCGATCGCGCTGATCGGCTGGCCGGCCAGGTGCGGCTCGGCGAGATCGCGGCGGCACTGCCGCAGGCGGCGCTCGCGGATCCAGCCGGCCACGGTGTGTCCTTCGGCGTGGAACAGCTTGTTCAGATACCGCAGGGAGATGTGGTGCGCCGCGGCGATGGCGGACGGGGTCAGGTCCGGCTCGCCCAGGTTCGCCTGGACGAAGGCGTGGATCCGGGCGAGCAGCGCGCGTCGCCGGCTGCCCGGCGGCACCGCGCTGCGGGCGTCCAGGGCGCCGGCCAGCGCGGCGGTCAGGACGTCGAGGGTCAGGGTGGAGACCCGCGCCGCCTCGGCCGGGCTGAACTCCTCCAGACGCCGGGCCAACTGGAGCAGGAACTGCGAGGCCAGCGCGCCCATCCCCCGGTCGCCCCGGATCGGCACCGCGTTGAGCTCCCGCAGGCCCCGCTCGGGCAGCGGCAGCAAGGAGCGCGGGAACTGCAGTGACAGCACCTGGCCGCCGGCGGGGCCCCTCGACCCGAACGTGGTCACATAGGGCTGCGAACTGTCCCGCAGCATCAGGTCCCCGACCTGCAGCTCCGCCTGCCGACCGGCTTGCCCGCCGCCGGCGTGACCCCGGACGGCGCAGGTCACGAAGAAGGTCTCGGGGTCGCAGCGGCGGATCAGCCGGGGCGTGCGCCGGATCGTCAGCGACGGCGCGGTCAGCAGGGTCGCCTGCACGAGGCCGATGCCGCCGAGCGCGACGTGAGCCTGGAACGCGTCTTCCCGGCCCGGTTCGCAGGACGCGTCCAGCGGCATCCACATCTTCGAGCTCATCTCGCGCCAGTAGGCGAACCGCTCCTGCGGTGGGACGTCGGCGAAGCTGACCACGTCCATGGGCCTCCACATCGAAGTTCCGCTCCGGGGCCGCCCCAGCATCACCCGCTCAAGGTCTCGCGCACAACCCGCCCGGCCCCGGCGCCCGGCGGGCGCTCACCGGGTCCCGTCGGCGAACAGCCTGTCCAGATGCAGGTCGATGGTGGTGAGAGCGTCCTCGGGAGTGATCACGTCCAGTTCGAGGAGGGGGGTGAGGCCGGTGAGGGCGAGGAGCAGGTTCGTCTCGGTCGCCGGGTCGCGGCCGGGGGCGAGGTGCCCGTCGTCGATCGCCTGGCGGACCAGCCGCTCGACTAGGGCCCGTCCCTGGAGGAGGCCGCGGCGGGCCTGCTCGTGGACGGCCTCGTCGTGCAGCGCCTCCAGGACGTAGGCGGCGCTCATCCGGCTGGTGGCGCGGGCGTCGGCGTGCAGGGGCAGCATCTCCGCGAGCGTCAGCCGCAGCACGTCGCGGGGGTGCGGACGGTCGCCGAGGCGGGCGAGGCCCCGTTCGACGCGCAGCGAGGTCTGCTCGGAGGCGAGGTCCATGGCGAAGGAGAGCATGGCGGCCCGGGAGGCGAAGTAGTGCTGGAGCTGCCCGAGGGAGATGCCGGCCTCCTGCGCGACCACCCGGGTCGTCAGGTGCGCGACGCCGTGCTGCGCCACCACCCGCCACAGCGCGCGGGCGATCGCTTCGCGGCGTTCGCGGTGGTCCACCTGTTTCGGCATCGCGGGCCTCTCCCTCGTCAGCCTTTTTCCATACAGTTGACATAATACACTTGACCTATAACCATGGGGGTCCGTTTCGAGGAAGGAGCCGTCATGTCGGTAGAGCCGAGGGTGCGCACCGCGGAAGGCGTGGTGCAGGGGCGCCGGCGGCGGGGGCACGCGGTGTTCCGCGGCATCCCGTACGCCCGGCCGCCGGTCGGCGCGCTCCGCTTCGCCGCGCCCGCCCCGCCCCGCCGCTGGGACGGGACCCGGCAGGCGGCGGAGTTCGGCCCCGCGGCGCCGCTGTCCCTGCCGGTCGACGTGGGCCCGCCGCAGGGCACGGACTGGCTGACGCTCAACGTCGGCACCCCGGATCCGGGCGCGGCCGGGCTGCCGGTGCTGGTGTGGCTCCCCGTGGGCGGCTACGTCTCGGCGGCGTCGAGCGACCCGATGTACGACCCGGCGGCGCTGGCCCGGGCGGGGCTCGTCGTGGTGACCGTCAACAGCCGCGTGGGCGCGGAGGGTTTCGCGTTCCTCGACGACGCGCCGCCCAACCGCGGGCTCCTGGACCAGGTCGCGGCGCTGGAGTGGGTGCAGCGGAACATCGCCGCGTTCGGCGGCGACCCCGGCCGGGTCACCGTGGCCGGGCAGTCCGCCGGGGCGGGGTCGGTGGCCGCCCTGCTGACTATGAAACCGGCGCGCGGCCTGTTCCGGCGGGCCGTCGCCCATTCCGTGCCGGGGCTGCACAGCACCCCGGCGCTGGCCCGGCAGGTCACCGCCGCGCTCGCGGACCGGCTCGGCGCGGCCCCCACCGCCGCGGCCCTGCGCGACACCGACCCCTGGCGCCTGGCCGCGGAGCTCACCTCCTTCAACGCCGGCCTCCATGCCCACCGGGAGAGCTGGGGACGGCTAGCGGCGACCGGCACAGCCCTGTGCCCCGTCGTCGACGGCGAGGTGCTGCCCGAGACGCCCTGGTCCGCGCTGACCGGCGGGCGCGCGGACGGGATCGAGCTGCTGGCCGGTCACACCCGGGACGAGTTCCGGCTGTTCAGCGTCATGAGCGGACGGCAGGGCACCTTCACCGAGCAGGACGCGCACGCGGCCCTGGACCTGTTCGCGCCCCGGCCGCACGGCCCGCAGGCGTACCGCGACGGGTTTCCGCAGGCCGGGCCGGAGGAGCTGGTGGAGACGGTGTACTCCGACGCGCTCTTCCGCATGCCGTCACAGCTGCTGGCCGAGGCGAACGCCGTGGCAGGCGGCAGCTCGTACCTGTTCGAACTGTGCTGGGCCGCCCCGGCGCTCGGCGGCGCTCTGGGCGCCTGCCACAGCCTCGACGTCCCCCTGGCCTTCGGCACGCCGGACAGCCCCGTCGGCGCGCAGCTCCTCGGCGACGAGCCCGCCCCCGAGGCCGTCGCGCTCTCCCGCGAGCTCCAGGAGGCATGGGTCCGCTTCGTCACCACCGGCGAGGCGGGATGGGCCGCGCACCGGCCCGGCCTGCGGCTGACCCGCGTCCTGGACGCCGAGCCGGCGACCCTGCCCTACCCCGAGGAGGTCTCCCGCCGGATCTGGGCGGGCCACTCCCCCGCGCCCTTCGACCTCCCGCCGGACGGGGACGCGGCCCCCGGGGCGCCGCGCCGCTGAGCCGGTTCTGCGGACAAGCCGCGAGGGACTGCGGCGACGGGCGCGCTCTCCGGCCGGATGGGCGCCTGACGCAGGAACGCCGAGGTCGTGGCCACGAACCGGCCGGCGTCGTCGAGCCACGGGAAGTGCCCTGCACCGGCTTGCACGACGAGCTCGGCGTGCGGGAACAGCGCGGCGAGCTCGGCCACCGCGGCGGGCGGGGAGTTCAGGTCCGTCTCGCCCGCGAGCAGCAGCACCGGCGAGGCGAGACGGGTGAGCGCGGCACGGGTGGCGTCGGGGTCGAAGGCGCCCTCGGCGGCGAAGACGGCTGCCGCCTCGTCGTTCCGCTGCTCGTCCTCGGCGGCCTTGTGCGCCTGGGCGGTCTCGTCCCAGCGGCCGTACCAGAACGGCGCGATGGCCCGGAAGGCGTCGCGGCTGGCCTGCCCTGACATGACCTGCTCCAGGGCCGCGAACGCCCCCGGGAACCAGGGCTCCCCCGCGCGCAGCCGGGCGGTCTCCCGCCGGACCTCTTCAGTGACCGTGATGCCGACGGCGGCGACGCTGGGAGCGATCAGCACGAGCCTTCCGACGCGTTCGGGATGGCGAGCCGCGTGGAGGACGGCCAGGTTCGTGCCCGCGGAATGGGCGAGCAGGTCCATCCGGTCGAGCCCAAGGTGCTCGCGCAGGGCCTCGACGTCGTCGACGAGGCGGTCGCAACGGTAGGAGGCGGTGTCCGGCGGCACGGCGGACCGCCCGGTGCCCCGCAGGTCCGCCATGATCAGCCGCCGGTGCGCCGAGAGGCCCCCGAGGTCGCCGAGGTAGGCGGCGGCCTGCATCGGCCCGCCGGGCAGGCAGACCACCGGGGGGCCGTCGCCGTATGCGTGGCAGGCGAGCTCGACGCCGTCGTGGGCGGTGAAGAAGTCCATGCCCGCCAGCCTGCGGGGAAGCCGCGCGCCTCGGCTATCGTTCAGCCACAGCTACATGATGAGGGCGGATGGCGGTCGAGATCAGGTTCACCGCGGCGTCGGTCGCGAAGGTGCGCTTCGCCGTCTCGCCGCTGGGCGAGACGGTGCTGGCGCTGCGGATCCTGTTCGGCACGGGCGGTCATGCCGTCCACCGGCCCTGGGTGCGCCGGGCGCGCCCGCTGCTGGCGCGCGAGAGCGAGCTGCCGCTGCTGCGCGCGCTGATCGCCGGGCCGCTGCCGTCGTTCCTGTTCCCGGCGCCGGCTCAGCGCCTGCCGTCCATCGCGGCGGAGCTG
Source organism: Nonomuraea sp. NPDC049646 (assembly GCF_044465525.1). Lineage (NCBI taxonomy): Bacteria > Bacillati > Actinomycetota > Actinomycetes > Streptosporangiales > Streptosporangiaceae > Nonomuraea > Nonomuraea sp. NPDC049646. The sequence goes on from NZ_JBITLU010000001.1 coordinate 789,229, forward strand.
GACCTGGTACGCGCCACGCGGGAGGACTTCTTCCGGCAGGAGTACGGCGCGGTCCTGGGCATGCCGGCCGAGGACGCCCCCGAGCCCGCGGCGGTCCTGCCGCGGCTGGCCGAGGCGCTGCGTCGCTGCCACGAGCTGCTGATCGCGCCACACTGGGGCCGGATGCGCGCCGTGCTGGAGGCCGACATCGGCCGGCGCGCGCTGACCCTGGTCGAGGGCGGGGTGCAGGCGCTGTTCGCCGAGCTGCACCGCGACCTCGCCTGGGACGACGGCCAGCTGGTCGTGCACGGCCGGCGCACCCCGCACGCCGCGCACACGGTGGACTCCGGCGGGCATGGCCTCGTCCTGCAGCCCAGCGTCTTCAACTGGCCGGACGTGGGCGTCGACAAGGCCCCGGTCGCCGCCGCGTCGATCCGCTATCCGGCGATGGGCGTCGGCCTGCTGTGGGAGTCGCCCCGGCCGGCGCTGACGGGCCTGATCCCGGTGCTCGGCCACACGAGAACGCTGATCCTCGCCGCCTTGGCCGAACCCCTGACGACCGCGGCCCTGGCCGTCCGGCTGAGCGTCACGCCGAGCGCGGTGTCACAGCACCTGAACGCGCTGCGGGGTGCGGGCCTGGTGTCGACGCAACGCATGGGCCGCACGGCCCTCCACCTGCGTACGGACCGAGCCAACCACCTGATGGACGGCCCGGTCCCGGACGGCCACTGACCGGCGGCGATCAGGGGCCGGCGGGCGCCGGATCACGGGGAGTCTGGGCCGCGCCGCGTTGCACATGCATGCTCTTTGACGTCTGCCGAAGGGCGGTGCTCTACTTCCCGCCATGACGCCCCTGACGAACCTTCGGCCTGCCCCCGTCATCGACGAGACAGCCCGCCTGCTGACCGAGCACTACGTCTTCCCCGAGACAGCCGAGCAGCTCGCCGCCCTGCTGAGACGACGTCTCGCCGACGGCGCCTACGACGTCGGCGAGGCGGCGGAACTCGCCCGTCTGGTCACCGCGGACCTGCAGTCCGTCAACGGCGACAAACACCTGAGGCTGAAGCACCACGCCGACCCGGTGTCGCCCGAGCAGGGCGCGGCGACCCTGGAATCCATCCGCCGCGACTACGACACCTCGCTGGGCGGCGCGCCCCGGGTGGAGCTGCTCGACGGAGGGGTCGCCGTGGTGGAGCTGGCGCCGATGCTGTTCCCGCTGGATTGGGCCGCCGAACCGCTGAGCGCCGCCCTCACCCTGGCCTCCCGCGCCCGGGCGCTCATCGTGGACCTGCGCGGCAACCGGGGCGGCGACCCGGACACCGTCGCCTTCGTCTGCAGCTACCTCCTGGACGAGCGCACCCACCTCAACACCATGCACTGGCGCGGCGGCGGGCGCAGCGACCAGTCCTGGAGCCTGCCGCACGTCCCCGGCGCGCGTTTCGGCGGCAGCAAGCCGTTGTACGTGCTGTCCAGCGGCGCCACGTTCTCCGCCGCCGAGGAACTGGCCTACGACCTGCAGCAGCTCGGCCGGGCCGTGGTCGTCGGCGAGCCCACCCGCGGCGGCGCGCACCCGTGCAGGGGCTGGACCGTGCACCCGCACCTGGAGGCCACGGTCCCCACCGGCCGCGCCGTCAACCCCGTCTCGGGCACGAACTGGGAGGGCAGCGGCGTGCAGCCGGACGTCCCTTGCGCCGCCGCGGACTCCCTCGACCGGGCACACGCCCTGGCCCTCGCCCGGCTGTCAGGCTGACGCCGCCGGCGGCACCGGACGCCCTTCCGTGACCCGGTCACGGGCCTTCGACCGGCCGCAGCCGGCAGCCCTCGGCGTCCACGAACCAGCCTCCTGAGACCAGGGAGGTTCCGTCGGGGTGGAAGGCCAGTGCGGCAGCCCTGCGGTCGGTCACGGTCGCCTTGGCCCGGCCGGTCGCCGCGTCCCACAGCCGGATGCCGTCCTTGTCGGCCACCGCCAGGGTGGCGCCGTCCGGGCTGAAGGCGACGGCGACGAGCCCGAGGGAGAACACATCGCTGGGCGGGCCGATCTCGCGGCCTCGCGCCTGTTCCGGGGACATGAACGACGGGGTGCCGACCACTGCGTGGGAGAGGGTGTGGGAGGTGTCGTCCAGTGCGCGGGCGATGCCGAAGTCGATAAGGCGGGGGGCGTCGGCGGCGAGGATCACGTTGGACGGCTTGAGGTCGCGGTGCACCAGGCCGCAGGCGTGGATCGCGCCGAGCCCCTCGGCCGGCCCCGCGCCCAACACGGTGCCCGCCTCCGTGGGCATCGGGCCGTGCGCATCGACGGCCTGCTGCAGGGACGGGCGGGGAACGTAGGCGGTGACCAGCCAAGGCGGGTCGGCCTGGGGGTCGGCGTCGACGAGCTGGGCGGTGCAGAACCCGCCGACCCGGCGGGCGGCCTCGGCCTCCAGGGCGAACCGGCGCCGGAACCCGGGATCGTCGGCCAGGTCGGGCCGCACCAGCTTCACCGCGACCGGACGTCCGCCGGGCGAGCGTCCCAGGAACACCTGCCCCATCCCGCCACCCCCAGCCGCCCCTCCAGCCGATAGGCCCCCGCCCAGCGCGGATCACCCGGCCGCAGCGGCTCCGGCCAGCGCGGCAAGTCCATCGCACCTCCGTGTTCACGTCCCGGCAGCGTTCCAGCCCACGGCACGCCGTCACCGGGTCGTCCGTCCACCGGAGATTTTTTCAGGAACAACCCCCCGGGGAGAGTGATCTGCGTCGGCCGACGCCCTGAGCCGGCGAAATGTCGTCGGGTCATGTGAAGATCAGCCGACATGGACATCGACGAGTTCTGGCACCTGATCGAGGAGTCCGCGCGAGAAACCGCCGGGAGGGAGGCGCGCCTGGAATGGCTCCATGAGCGATTGGTGAGGCGTTCCGCGGAGGACATCCTCGATTTCGCTTCATGGATGGAGGTGGCCCGATGCCAGGTGGACACCTATCTGATGTGGGGCGCGGCGCGTACCTTGCACCTGGTAGGCGGATTGGACAGCGTCTGGTATTTCTATTTCTGGGTCATCAGCCTGGGCCGGGAGACCTTCGAACGAGTGACCAGCGACCCCGACACCCTCATGGACGTTCCTGAGGTTCGACGCTTCAACGCCATGCAACGTGACCGCGTTCGGCGCTCGGACGAGGATCGGCCGGAGTTCGAGGAGTTGGGTTACGTGGCCCTCCGGGCGTGGGAGCAGGCGACAGGCAGGGATTGGGAATCCCTGGCCGCCGCTCTTGAGGCTCGTGGCCATGTTCTCGACTCATTGCCCAATCCCTCGGATGAGGAGTGGGATCTGGACGACAAAGAGGAGTCGGCCCGCCGGTTGCCGCGAAGTACTCGGTACATCCGCGACCTGTTCGGCCGCGCTTAGATCACCAGGCTTGTGCCGTGGTCGCTGGCTAACTCGTAGTGAGATTCGGACGCGCGGGTGTCCGGGCTGACTGCCGGCGCAACGGCGTCGCCGCGCGGGAGAATGCCCCGGCCGGGGATGTTCTCCTGGCCGGGGCATTCATTTCCGGGGAACGGTGACGCGTCACGCCTTTCGTGGTTTCAGGCGCGGATGAAGCCGTTGACGATGAGCGGGAGCGACGCGTCCAGGCCGGCCACGTTCAGGACGCCGTCGTCCTTGGGATCGCCGATCGAATATCCCGCGGGCGTCATCGCGGCGACGACCACGCGGACGTCGGCGTTGACGGTGCGCCGGTACGCGTCGAGGGCCTGCGTCGGGTGGGAGGCTCCCGCCCAGGTCTCGTTGTCGGTGAGGACGACGATGCCGTCCACCTCCATGCGCTGGTCGCGCGCCCACGTGAACGGCAGCGACAGGTCCGTCCCGCCGCCCGACGGCTGCCACGAGGCGATCTGGCGCAGGTTCGTGCGCGGGGTCACCTTGGAGGCGTGCACGGACGTGTCGACGTCGATGACGTGCAGGTTTCCCTCCTCGATACGCGACAGCATGACCGCCATCGCGTTGCCCACCTCGTAAGGGGAGCCGATCGGGGAACCGCCCACCCGTACCCCGCCGCCCCAGCTCATCGACCCGGACGAGTCCACGGCGACCAGCAGCCGCCTCCCGGACGGCTCGACCGCGCCGAACGACAGCTCGTACGTCTCCTCCAGCGCGTCGAGGACGGCCGGGACGGGCTGCCAGGTGTGCAGGTCGGCACGCGGGCCGGGCTGCGCCTGCCCGGAGGCGTAGACGCGCATCGCGAGCCAGGCGTCCATGGGGTGGATGCGGGCGCGCAGGATCGCCTCCCGGTCGGTGAGCCGGAGCACCGCCCGCGACGTGGCCGCCGCCATCGGCTGGAGGGTGCCGAGCCGGGTCATGCGGGCCAGGTTGCGGATGAGCGCGGTCAGGCCGACCGTCTCGATCAGCGCCTCCCACACCGACGGCTCCTTCAGGACCGAGTCCGGCAGGAACTCCCACGGCACCTTCGCCTCGGTGACCACCCGCACGGCGTCCTCGGCGGTGGTGACGGCCTTCGCGGTCAGGAACCGGTCGACGGCGGGCAGCTCGTCGCGCGCCTCGTCATCGGAGACGTTGCCGGCGATCCAGCCGAACAGCGTCCTGCGCTGGTCGGTGTCGGCGACCGGGTGGGCGATCCGCAGCACGTCCCGCAGCGCGAACGCCTCGCCCTGCGGCGTCCTGCGCTGGGCCGCCTTGCACGCCTTGAACGCGACCGCGTCGGCCTCACCGGTGAGGAACCAGGAGCCGAGCGCCGTGCGCAGACTCCGGCCCGTCGTCGGCGCGGTGCCTCGGCCGGTCGCCTTGCCGCCGAGGTTCTTGTAGTAGCCGAAGAACTGGGCCAGGTGGTCGGTGGTCCGGGCGACCTTCGCCAGCGCCCGCTTGGCCGCTTGGCGCGTGTCGGCGTCGCCCGCGGCGTAGCAGGCGGCGAGGGCGAACAGGGCCGGACGCTGCTTCGGCGCCCGCGGCGGCCGGGCCGTCGAGATGTCGGTGAGCAGCCTGACGACGCGCGGACCGTCCTCGGCGATGGCTTGGAACAGCACGCCGGCGTTGTCGGCGGTCAGCTTGCTCTCGCCCACGTAGTAGGTGCCGCCGGTGGTGCCGAGGATGAGGAAGTCCTCCAGCCTGCGCCACACGTCCTTGGCGAACGCGTGGCCGCCGGCGGCGTTCGTCACCTGGCCGGCACGGCCGGGGATCGGCTGCGTCTGCGGGGTCGCGATCGCCGAAACGTTCGCGAGAGGGTCATGCGCCATCGTCGGCTCCTTCCTTTCGACCCGCCCGAGGGCGGATGTGACGAAGGGAAGCGGATGTGGTGATGTCCGCCGGTCTTTTATGACAGGCGCTCTTCCGGCTGAGCTACCACCCGGCGTTGCCGGCCGGGTGGGCAGGACTCGAACCTGCGACGACCTGTTCCGATAACCGACGAGCTTCGACTCGCTCCCCCGCCCGTATGCGTCAGCCTTGCCGGCGGTACGGATGTGGAGGTTCCGACCGGTCTCAGCGTGCTGCCGGTTACACCACGGCCCGCGAGTGCGGGCCGCCGGGGCTCGAACCCGGACGACTCGAATGAGAATCGATAACCGATCGGATTCGACCCGTACCGCCGGCAAGGCTGACGCGTGATCAGGTCTGGAATCGGCACGGATATGGGGGACCCGCCGGCCGTTACGGTGCTCTGCCATTGAGCTACACGAACCGAAGTCCGTGACGGGATTCGAACCCGCAACCACCGGCTTAGAAGGCGATAACCGACGAGATTCGACCCGTGCCGACACCAGACCTGACCGGCCTCGCGCGGCCCGGAAAGGCGCGGATGTGCGTGACGGGCACCGGCGGGTTCTTTGTTGGAGAAAGATAACCGACGCCCATTCGACCCGCGCCTGTCCGGGTCTCGCGAAGCTGGTCCCCACATTAGCGATCAGCGCGCCGCAGCACATCTGAATATCGCCCAGATGTGGAAATGTCGGCGCTTAATGGCACGCGATGACCGGCTCGCCCTCACGGACAAGCGGGCAGATCGCCCGGCTCTTCCCGGACGGCCGGGCATTGACGTTCGTGACGGCCGCGCGCACACAATGGGTCGTGGCTTGGAGCCCGCTCCTCGGCGGCGACGCCGGGCGCATCGGCGGGTACACCCGCGCTGGACGTCTGGGTGCGGGCGGCCAGGGCGTCGTGTTCGAGGCGTACGGGCCGGCCGGTGACCGGGTGGCGGTCAAGGTGCTGCACGCCGGGGCGGCACCCCGGGCCCCGTGCTCGCTCTGTCCTTCTCCCCCGACGGCCGCACCCTGTACGCGCTGACCGGCGACGGCGCCCTGTTCGCCTACGTCGCCGACGGCCCCCGCGCCGCCGTCCTGCTGTGCAGCCGCGTGGGCGGCCCCCCGTCCCGGGCGGACTGGTCCCGCTGCATCCCGGACGCCCCGTACCGCGAACTCTGCTGAACGGCCGGGAAGCCACGGTCGTGGTCGGCGTGGTTTCGACGGTCAGCCGCGGGCCTCGCGCAGTTCCCGTTCCAGCCGTTCGATGCGGTCCTGCATCGAGGTGAGCGCGCCCTCCACCGCCTGGCGGGGGAAGAGCTGCGGGATGTGCTGGTGGCAGTTCCAGTCGAAGGCCTCGACCGTGACGAGCACGGTGCGTTCCACCTTGGCACGGTAGTCCGCCACCGCCAGCGGCGATTCGCCCTCCACCACCCGGGCGCGGCCGAGGATCTTCATGCGGGCCTGGTGGGCGTAGTCCATGAGGAACAGGGAGACCCGGTCGTCGTGGTCGAGGTTGCCGACGGTGATGTACTGGCGGTTGCCGCGGAAGTCGGCGAAGCCGATCGTCCGCTCGTCGAGGACCTTGAGGAAGCCGGGCGGCCCGCCGCGATGCTGGATGTAGGGCCAGCCGGTCTCGCCGACGCTGGCCAGGTAGAAGCTCTCGCGGGTCTCGATGAAGGCCCGCTCGTTCTCGCCGATCCGGTCGGGGTCCTGCGGTCCTTCCAGCAGGCGGCGGTAGGCGCCGTCGCTGCCGTGCTCGCGCTGGTGCCGCTGGACGTCCTGCGTGAAGGCGAGCTGGGCGAACCTGCTGGTCATCGCCGCGGCCCGGAGATCGCGCGGTCGGTCTCGCCGATGGCGACGTCGTCGCCGGCCTCACGGCGGGCCGCGTCGGGGGCGGACCGCCGGCCGCCGTCGTCGTGCCACTGGTACGGGAAGCGGGGCATGGGGCTCCTCCTCGAAGGTCGTGCCGGACGAGCGACCCTCTTCTAATGGCCGCAAAGCTCACTAACCATTAGAAGAGGGTGGCGATTCCCGGTCCGCCGAGGACTCTCACGTGACGTCCCGCGGCGGCGGGATCGTCAGGCGCAGAAGGAGGTCCAGGCGGCACGGCCCCCCGGGTCGCGCAGACGGTAGTCGCCTGTGGACCAGTCGAGGTCGAAGTACAGGGCCCACAAGGAGGCGTGCTGGGTGAGGTAGGCGGTCATCTGGCCGACCCAGGCGGCGCGGCGCGTGCCGTCGTCGCCCGCGGCGATGTGGCTGCCGAGTTCGGCCACGCCGTGCGGGAGGTTCTCGGCCTGGTTGACGGCGTACGTGCGGTCGAGCAGGGCGGCCGGGGTGAGGTACTGGCCCTTGGCGGCGACGCTGTCGTAGTTGTAGACGTCCCAGGCCAGGACGTCGATGGCGGCGCTGCCGGGGTAGTAGTCGTGCCAGTCGCGGCCTGAGGCCGGGTCCACCGTCCAGCCCATCAGGATGAGCGTGGCTCGCAGACGGGGGTTGGCCGCCTCGTCGGCCAGCGCGGCGAGGTGGCTCCAGGCCTGACGATAGGCCGCGGCGGTGAACTCGCCGTTCCTGATGTTGTCCTCGGGTTCGTGGTAGTAGGTCCAGTAGATGTCCTGGTCGCGTGGTGCCGCGGCGAACCAGGCGCGCATCGCGGCGTCGTGGGTTCCGGCGACGATCGCGGCGGGGGCGGCCTTGAACGAGATGACCATGGGCCGCTTGCCGGCGTCCAGCTTGCCGGGCCAGGGGTCGGGCAGGCCGCCGTAGAAGACGCGTACCGCCTTCAGCCCGCCGAACAGGGTGTCCTCACGAGCCAGCGCCTGCTGGTAGGTCTCGCCGGTCTCGGCGGCGAAGGAGGCTCCGCACAGGGTCGGCCGGGTGTAGCTGAGGATCAGGCGGGGGCCCAGGTCACCGGCCTCGCGCGAGTGCACGACGGTCGCCGACTCCGCGCTCGGGTTGGTCATCACGAAGGAGTACGTCCCGGCCGCGCGCACCGTGGCCGAGACGTCGAAGCCGATGCTGGTGGCGCCCGGCGCGGGCAGGGTGGCGGTGGCCACGACGGGTCCGGGCGCGGGCCGGACGGGGTAGGTCATCGACTCGGTCCAGGAGTTGTCGGCGACCGAGCGCAGTTCCGTGACGCCGGCCTGCTGGTCGGTCTTCTGGTAGAGCATCTCCAGCCGGGCCGAGGCGATGCTCTGCCCGGCGGGCGGGGCGGGCACGGAGAACTTCAGGTACGCCTGACTGTGCCAGGGCGTGCTCCAGTTGGAGGCCGCGAGTTTGGCCGACGTCCCGTAGACGGTTCCCGGCGCCTCGGCCACCACGTAGGTGTCGGCGACGGGCGCGATGCCGTCCCGTGCCGCCTGTGCCGCAGCGGGCAACGGGGCGAGGCCGCCGAGCAGCAGGCCTGGAAGCAGTGCCCAGGCACGTAATCTCACGGCTGGGCGGAGCATTCTTGGTCGCACGTCTCTCCCTGTCATCTTTTTGGTCGTCCGTTCAGGCCTCTTGCCCGGCTCGAACTTGCGACCTTCAGGAAAAGGCGAACCAGGCGACGAAGAATGCCATGGCGAGAATCGATGGAATGCGACCGCGGCCATTCTTCGCCCGGCTGCACGTCTGCATTCCCGGTGATCGTCGGCCGGTCACCGACGTTTGTCAACCCCAGCCACGACGACCGCCGGGAGTCCGAGACCTCCGTTGGCCTGCGATGCTGATGAGCTGTTCGTCCCCCTTCGCAGGAGAGAGCCATGTCCTTTCCCGAACTTCCCCAGCCGCAGACCGGCGAGGTGCTGCTGCTCCGCGTGTGCCACGAGGACGACACGGACCTATGGGGCGGGCTGCCCGGCGAGATCGGGGGCCGCCGGGAAGGCGACATGCTCGTCGTCGGGGACGGGGTGCGGCTGCGGCCGGTCGAGGACGGCAGGTGGGAGTCCCTGCGCGGCGGAAACGTCCCGGCGCTGGTCGCCGACGGCGGCCCGGTCGCCGTCCTGGTGGACATTCCGGCGGTGTACGGCGACGGGCTGCTGCTGGTGGACCTGGCGGCGACCCCCGGCCGCGGCGTCCGGGTGTCGCCGGCCCGGCTCGGCGAGGTCCTGGCGGCTCTGCTGGACGGCACACTCGAATTCGACCATCTGGTACGCGACATGGACGTGTACGGCCTGTACCAGGGAGACGGCGGCCGCCCGGCCTTCCCCACACCGGCTGCCGTACCGCATCGGCCCTTCCCGGCGCTGCCCACCGGGGTACTGCTGGTCCGCACCTGTTTCGACGACGAGCAGGGCTGGCGGGCCCTGCTCACCGAGCTCGGCGGCGCCGACGAAGACGGCTGGATCGGCGCGGACCTGGACCTGGACGCGATCGACGTCGATCACTATCCGCTCACGGCGTCGGTCGTCGACGACCGGGCCTTCGAGGGTCTGCTGCCCGGTCAGGTCCCGGCGCTGGTCCCTCCGGGCACGGACGACCTCTCGCTGGTCATCCTCGCCGACGCCCGCACCTTCGCCGACCCCGGCCGCCCACTGACCGTCGTCGACCTGTACGACACCCCGGGACAGATCGCCGTCCTCCCCTGCCGCATGGTCGGATCGATGGCGGCCAACCTGGAGATCGCCAACATGGACTTCCACGAGTTCATCGCCGTGGAAGGCACGCAGCCGTGGTGGCAGGGCTCCTGAAAGGCTGCCACGATCACGCCTCGCCACAGCTCGCCTGCCGCCGGTCGACAGCTTGGCCGTGGTGCGACGAGCGCTCGCCCAGGCAGACAAAGCAGCCGCGGGGCATGTGGACGGGTCGCGGAACGCGAGGATGACGAGGCCCGTGCACGCGCGTCTGCCTCGCGCCCTTGTCAGGCGCGGAGCCCGGCCAAGCTCCGCGCCGGGACGCCCGCACAGACCTCAGCCGCCGGTGCCGGGCCAGAAGTCGTCGCCCATCGGGGCGATCCCGCCCGAGCTGGGCCAGGGTTCTTGGCGGCTGCCGGGCCGGCGGCCAGGGCGAGCCCGGCCGCGGTCAGCAACCCGATCGCGGCCAGCTTGAGCGTCGTCTTGGTCATGTCGTCCCCTCTCGTCCCCTTCGGTGGGTGAACTGCGCCCGTGCCCGCCTGGCGACCGCATCGGCATCTGTCGCGAGGCGTCTGATACGTCAAGTAGCTCGGGATCGGGCCGCCGCCATAGAGGCGGACATTGCCCGACTTGCAGCCGTTCCAGTCGCTGCCCGCAGCCGCTGAGGCGAGTGCCGCCGCTCCCGTCCGAAGGAGCATCTTGATCACGGAGTATGGGTCGCGGCCCCTGCGGGGGTCAGGTGAGGCTGAGCGGGGCCGGTTCCACGTCGAGTTCTCTCATCGCCTCGGCGTAGAGCCGGTAGCGTCTGCGGGCCTCACCGTGGCGGCGGGCCTTGGTCAACGTTCGAACCAGGTCCAGATGGGCCGTCTCGTCGTAGGCGTCCCGTTCGAGCAGCCGCAGCAGGTAGCGAACCGCCCGGTCGGGGTCGTCGGCCGCCTCCGCGAGTGCGGCCAGTTCGCGGAGCAGGGCCTGGTGCACGGCGCGAGCCTCCTCACGAAGAGGCACCAGCCACTCGGCGTAAGGAGAGTCCTCGCAGACGTCCCCGGTGTAGCGGGCCTCGGCCGCGACAAGCAGATCCTCGTCCCCGGCGGCGAGCGCCTCGGCGGCGGCGCAGAGGAACTCCTCGACATCGGTACGGAGTCCGACAAGCTGGATGCTGTACTTGTCGGCGCGTACGAACTCCCCGGGCCCGAACTTCCGTTGCGGATCCAGGACCGAGCGCACGGTGGACAGAGCGACCGAAAGCCGGTTGGAACAGGACGCGGGCTCCTCACCCGGCCAAAGGATCTCCATCGCCGCTTCCCGGGCGACCGTGCGGCCGCGCTGGCACGCCAGCCAGGTCAGCAGGTCGCGCGCCTTACGGGACTGCCATTCGACGGCGCCGCCGCGGCGGCTGAGCCGTACTCCGCCCAGCAGGCACAACCGCACGGCGTCGTGGTCGAGGAGCGTGATCGCGCGGAGCAGGCCGGCGCCGGAGCTGTGCGGCCCGCGGATGCCGACGCGGCGCAGCTCCTGCTCGGCCTCGTCGAGGCCGGAGCCGTTGAGCCGCGCGCGGGCGAAGGCGTTACGCGCGATGTCCACAGGGCTGCCGATCCGCGCCCAGATCTCCGCCGCGGAGGCCAGCAGGTCCGCCCGCTCGCCCGGGGATTCGGCCACGGTGAAGGCCGACAGTTCCAGGGCCTCCGCCATCCTGGCCCCGTCGCGGCGGCTGACAGCCGCCTCGTGGGCGGATCGGGCGTAGGCGCCGGCTTTGGCCCGGTCGCCGGTCTCTGCCCAGACCCAGCCGGCGGCCAGGAGCGCGTCCACCCGGCTGGAGCCGCCGCCTGCCGCGACCGCGCGTTCTGCCAGCTGTACGGCCAGCGCCGGATCGTCGACCGCGTGGACGCGGGCCAGTCCGGCCAGGGCTGTCTGGGTCAGATGGGCGTTTCGGAGTTGTTCGGCATGCTTCAGGGAGTTCTCGAAGCCGATCCGGGCATGCATCAGCTCCCCGCGTTCCAGATGGACCTTGCCGAGCCCCGCCAGCGGGTGGCCGAGCTTGTCGCTGCCCACCCGGCCGAAGATGTCGCGCGCGCGTTGGAAGTCGGCCAGGGCTTCGTCGAGCCTGCCCAGGCCCATGAGCGCCTCGGCGCGGTTGTGCAGGGCGATCGCGGTCTGGACGGGGTCCCCGACCAGGTCGGCTCGCCGTACCGAGAGGTCGGAGTCGGCGATGGCCTCCTCGTAGCGGGCCTCCTCCGTGCGGCTCGCGGCCCGGTTGGCCAGGACGCGGGCCGACAGCAGCAGGTCTCCCGAGCTCTCCGCGGCGGCGAGGGCGAGGGCGCTGTGCCGTTCGCTTCCGGCCCCGTCGCCGGCGTCGTGGGTGACCATGGCCAGCGCGGTGTGGGCGCAGGCGGCGGCGCGCTCGTCCTGGCAGAGGGTGGCCATCGCCAGGGCCTGTCCGGCCAGCTCGGCCGCCTCCGCGCTCTGGCCGACCAGCCAGCGGGCGCTGGCGGACCAGGCCAGCAACATCGCCCGGTCGGAGGAGCCCGACGAGGGCGACGGGTACGCCGAGCCGTCGAAGCCGCCGGCCAGCTCGAACGTCGACAACGCCGCCTTGTAGTCCCCCCGCTGGTAGTAGATCATCCCCATCCGCCAGGCCACCGCCGGGTCGGTGGCATCCACACGGCGAAGGCACTCCAGCGCGCCGGCCCAGTCCCCCTGAACCTGGCGTGCCTGCCCCTCGGCCATGTCCACGGCACACGTCCGCGACCCCGCCGGCACGGCAGCGCAGGCCCGGACGAGCTCAGCCGCGTGCCCCTCGGCGAGCAGCGACGCGTGCCACCGTTCGATCATCGCCACCCGATGGACGGGGTCGTCACAAACCGCCAGCGCCTCCCGGACGAATCCATGCGACTCGTACCAATGGGCCGCCACCGACCTCCGTCCGGCCTCGCCCATGAACTCCCGGACCAGGGTCGACACCGCATAACCCTGATCGCAGGGCGTGATCAGGATGTGCTGGGCGGCCAGAGCGCGCAGCTCCTCGCGGGAGACGGCGACCCCCATCGCCCGGCACAGCTCGTCAGTGAACCAGGGCAGCCGGGCGGTCGCGCGGAGGAATTCCTCGTGCTCGTCCTTCACCACCTCCTCGACCAGATAGTCGAACACCGGCGTGGCAGCGATCCGCCTGGCACGGTCCACCGAGGGCAGGCCGCTCAGCCAGCTCAACGTGAGCCGTACGGCGACCGGCCACCCCTTGGTGAGCTCGTGCACCTGATCCGCCAGGTCGTCCGTCCCCAGAACGATCGAGGACAGCGCGCGGGTCTCGGCGGGAGTGAAGGCGAGCTGTTCGGCCGACACCTGGAGGACGTGGCCCAGGCCGCGCATGCGCTGGATCGGGAAGGGCACGGCGGAGCGGGAGATCAGCACCAGGTGAAGGTCGTCGCCGCCGTGGTGACAGAGCTCTTCGAGCAGGCGCGCCCCGGGGGTGCCCGGCTGGATCCGCTCCACCTCGTCGATGACGAGCACGGTCGGCCGGCAGACGGCGGCGGCCAGCTCGGTGGCGAGCCCGGCGGAGCGGATCCAGCCGGCGGGCGCGCCCAGGGCCTGACAGATCTCTTCGATCAGGGTGGCGTCGTCGGCCCAGGTCAGCCAGGCGACCGGGTGATCAGGCCGGGCCCGCGTCCAGCCGCGTACGGCCGAGGTCTTGCCGCCGCCCGGACCGGCGGTCACCACGGTGAGCCGGTGTCGCGGGATCCGGTCGAGAAGGGCGGTGAGTTGCGCTCGTGCCAGCAGAGGCTCGGTCGCCGTCACAGCGAGAAGTATCTGCTGGGCTGGACTTTAAGGCAACTGAAAGATCCATTTCTACCGTTGTTCCCGGTCCCGAACAACGAGGAGAAGATCGTGAGAGTCATTCCAGGCCTGCTCGCGGCGAGCGCCGGCGTCCTCATGCTCACCGCCACAGCCACGGCCACAGCCGCCGCCCCTGCCACCGCCCCTGCCGCCGCCACGACGAAGGCCATGAGCGAGCCCACAGCGGAGGAGCTGCGGGCGGCGCCGATCGCCGAAGAGGCGGAGACCGAGGTCAAGCTCGCGATGCTGCGCTACGGCAACGGGCTGACCGTGGAGTTCAACGAGAGCCGGCCCTCCGGCGACGTGGGCATCGTCCAGACCGCCTTCATCGGCCGCGCCGGCCTGTTCGTCCGCGACCGTGGCGACAGCTTCCTCGAGACCTACCTGAAGATCACCCCGGTCTCGGTCGCGGTCCCGCAGCGGCTGGTGGAGGCCCATGGCACCGAGCCCCTGCCTGCCGAGCTCCAGCGTCGGACGGTCACCGGGGAACCGGTGGAGGCCGACGGCCTCGCCGCCCCCGCGGTCCCGACCATGTCCGGCGCGGTCAACTGCAACAAGACCTACTACCCCTGGTACCACTGGCGGGACGTGGGCCACCCCGGCATGCTGCCCAGGGACTCCTACTCCTCCAGCTACGGCGGCAAGTACGTGCACGCCGACAGCTGGCTCATCAACTGTGCCGCGGCCGGCAACCCGCCCCAGATCGCCGCCCGCCATCGGCTCTTCTACTTCAACAACGTCCTCAGCAAGTGGGCGGAGCAGAGTGACACCGTGGTGTACCCGGGTCAGGAGCAGCACGTCGAGAAGGGGCTCGTCAACCGCTACCGCAGGGTCATCCAGGACGACACCTGGGGCTCCGACCCGGACTGCCTTTCCTGCAAGTACACGCGCGAGGGCCGTTTCCACGACTGAACCCCGACCTACCGCGAACACCGGTGAGCGGGCGGTGGGTTCGATCACTTGCGGCGCCCGGCGCGGCTCGCGCCGGGCGCTTCCGGTCGGTCAGCCGCAGTGTGACCAGTCGGAATTCCAGCTCGTACGGGAGCCGAAGGCATAGCCGCCCCACTTGACGCACGTTCCCGGGGCGGCGAGCTTCCACTGTTCCCCGTCACTCCCTTCGTGATCAAACGGACGTTCGACGAAATCTACGCCATGGGCCGTCGCCCCGGCCGCTGTCGTCCTGGGGGTCAGCCGCTGGGGAAGCCGGGCGCCGAGACGCTGCCGCCCCACGGTGGCAGCCGGTAGGTGCCGAGGGTCCGGATCCTGCCGGTGGTCACGTCGATGGCGTGGACCGTTTCGCCCAGGTCGGGCCACCGGTCGGAGTTCGGATCGCGTACGGTGCCGCCCAGGGCGAGGACCTCGCGCTCGTTGAGCCAGTACCCCAGCCGGTGCGGATTCAGCCGCTGCGCCCGATCGAGCCTGACCTCGGACCTGACCTGGCCGCTCGCCCGGTCCACGGTGACGACCTTGTCGTACGGGTCGGCGCTCGACACGGTCTCTCCCCGCGCCGCCGGGCCGGTCAGCATGGCCACGGTCGTGCCGTCCGGGCCGACGGTTCCCGTCAGCGCCCAGGTCTTCGGCTCGGCGAAGACCGTCACCTCGCCGTCCGAGAGCACGCCGAACCGGCCGTCCTCGTGCTCCACGACCAGGGGCACGCCCTCGTCGGCGGGATAGAGGAAGTTCCAGCCCTTGGGCACCTGCTCGACGACCTGCCCGCTCTCCACGTCCACGACGACCTGGGGGAGGCCGGCCAGGTTCAGGCCGAGCCGGCGCCCGTCCGGCGAGAAGGTGATCAGCCCGCCGCCCTTGACCATGGCCTTGCGCCTGACCACCTGCGGGATCTCCCACACCTGGCCGGTGCCGAGCTCGCGGACGGTGAAGCGTTCGCGCGCGGGGGCGTAGTAGGCGATGCGACGTCCGTCGCGGGAGATGGCCAGCGGGGCGGCGGTGTTCATGTAGTTCTTCCTGGTCTGGTCGGTGTAGACGCTCAGCGCGTCGGCGACCCGGTACCGGGTTCCGTCCTGCAGGACCACCTTCCACTGCAGGCACGTCTCGTCGGCCACCGGCGCGTTGTCCCCGCCGGGCTTCCACGCGTCCTGGCAGAAGTCGTAGTAGGCGTAACGCACCGGCCCCACCCCGGACGCGGGCAGCACGGCGCGGACGGGGACGAGGTCCTCCGGCGACGGCGTCGGCCCCGCGGGGATGCCCCGGAAGGTAGGAGCGGACGAGGGCGTACCGCTCGGGACGGCGCCGACGTCGGCGGGCCCACCGGGTTTGACGAGAAGGGTGACGGCCAGCGTCAGTGCGGCGACGGCCGCGACCGCGGAGCCGCTGATCAGGGTCGTCCGCGTACGCCGGGCGCCGCGCAGCGCGGCCTCGGCGAGATCGACGTCGGGTGCCTGCCGGGCGATCGCGTCGAGCTCGTCACGGAACCTCGTCATCGCGGCACCTCCACCGGATCGATTTCGGACAACAGATCGGCCAGTTCGGGCGCGAGGACGCGCAGACGGCCCAGGGCGTAGTGGGTCTGGCTCTTGACCGTGCCAGGTGAGCAGTTCAGCGCTTCGGCGGTCTCCTCGACGCTGAGGTCTTCGTAGAAACGCAGCACGAGGACGGCGCGCTGCCGTGGAGTCAGCCGGACGAGCGCCTGTTGCAGGACCATCCGGTGCAGCCCGGCGGACTCCGGGTCGTAGGCCCGTTCCGGCGGGCTGCTGGTCAGGATGTCCGTACGCCTGCGCCGCAGCCAGGACACGTGCTCGTTGACCAGAGACCGGCGGGCGTACGCCTCCGGGTTTCCGTCCCTGGCCAGCTTGGGCCAGTGCCTGGCGATCCGGGTCAGCACGGTCTGCAGGAGGTCCTCAGCCCGGTGGGCGTCTCCCGTGAGCAGGTACGCGGTGCGCATCAACGCCTGCTGGCGGGCGCTGACGAACTCCCTGAATCCCTCATATTTGTCCATGCGACTCCTTCCGCCCTAATGAACGTCGGACGTCGGAGACCGGTTGGAGGCGATCCACGCCCGATGCGCGGGCGCGCAGAAACCCGGCGACCCGGCCGGCCCGGCCGGGTCGCTTCGAGCCAGGACGGTCAGCCCTTGGTGCGGACCGTGGCCGACAGTTCGAGCGGGAGGGTCGTGCCGTCGGCGGCCAGCGGGCGGACGGTGAAGGTGTAGCTCGTGCGGCCCCGGAGCCCGGTGACGCGAGCCGTCGTCCCCGTCACCCGCATGACCTCCGTGCCGCCGTTGAGGACCGCGTAGCCGGTGGCGGCCGGCACGGACGGCCAGGTCAGGGTCACCGACTTGGCGTTGACGTTGCCGACGCCGAGTTCGGCGCCGTTCCAGGTGTTGGGCGTCTCGACCACGAACGCGTCGATGACGATGAACTTGTCCGCGCCGTTGACGACCTTGATGGTGTGCTCGCCCATCGGCAGCCCGGTGAGCTGGAACACCCGCTGGGCGGCCAGCCGGATCGGCGAGTCGCAGTCGACGGTGGCCTTGAGCTCGCCGTCGACGTAGACGTCGATGGTGCTCATGTCGGAGTAGCGTTCGGACAGCAGGCTGATGCCGGTGCCGGTGAAGGCGAACTCGACGGCCTGCCCGGCGCGCCAGCCGGCGTGGACGTCGTCGCCGTAGTCGCCCATCCCGCGGTCGGGGCTGTAGGTGAAGTCGTCCGCGGGGTAGGCGATGCGCTTGTCGGTGTCGTTGACGTAGGTGAGCACCACCTTCGGGTCGGTGACGGTGATCCTGTGCTCGCCGGAGAATCCGTCGTGGATCGCGGTGATCGTGGCGGCGCCCCAGCTGCGGGGGGTGACGAGGCCGTCCGCGTCCACGGTGGCGATCGACGGGTCGGAGCTCTTGAAGGTGACGCCCTCGGTGACCGGGGTGCGGGTGCCGTCCGCGCCGACCGTCGCGACGGACAGCCGGGCGGGCTCGCCGACCTTGAGGGTGCCGGCGCCCGCGACGTCGAGCGCCTTGATCGCGGCGGTGGAGGCGGTGAGGGTGAACCTGTCGAGTTCCAGCCCGCTGCCCTCGCTCACGATCCGGAGGGTGTGCAGGCCGGCGGACATCTTGACCCAGGTGGTCACGTTCGCGTCGGCGGACTTGGGGACGAGCACCGTGTTGCGGTCGCCGTCCACCTCGAACCTGAACGTGGTGTCCTGGGCGGCCGAGCCCTTGAAGGTCACCTTGTACATGCCGGTGTCCGGGACGAACACGTTCTCGTAGCGCAGGTAGTCCTTCGGGTCGATGCCGCCGACGACGCCGCCCTCGGTGACGACCCCGGTGTCGGCGCCCTTCCAGTTCCACTCCTGGTCGGTGTTCCACTGCATGGTCCAGTGCTCGGCCTCGACGGTCTGCTCGGACGTGCCCTGCAGGTCGAGCCGGAGCCAGTTCCAGACGACGCCGCCGCCGGCCTCGATCCAGACGACCTTGACCGAGTGCCGGCCCGCGGTCAGCGGCAGGACGAAGTCCTCGGTCCGCGGGCTGAGCGCGCCTCCGGTGGGGCGCAGGCTCAGCGGTCCGGTGGCCTCGGCGCCGTCGACCTCGACGCGGAACGTCAGCGGCTTGTCATTGACGGTCGAGTAGCGAAGCTGCAGCAGGTACTTGCCGTCGGCGGGGACGCTGACGTCGTCGAAGCGCGACCAGTCGCCGGTGTCCACGGAGGTGACGCCGGGGGTGCCGTCGTCGCTGTCGGTGAGGGCGGTGTTCTCGGTGCCCTGCTGCTCGGTCGCCGACTCGGCCTGGAGGGTGATCGACTCGGGCCGTTCCAGGGTGAAGCGCATCCAGTTGAGGAAGAACCAGCGCCCGTCGGGCCGGGTGAGCCTGATCGTGTGACGGCCCTGGGTGAGCGGGATCTGCCGTTCGAAGGTCCTGTAGGTGTTGTAGCCGCCGGAGTCCGGCACCTTGACGGTGGTCACCTCCTTGCCGTCCACCTCGACCTTCAGGTGGTTGGCCTCCTCGGAGGAGGCCCGGAACTCGACCCGGTAGGTGCCGGTGGCGGGCACGTCGACGTTGTCGTACTCGGCGTACTCGCCGGCCGCGTCCATGTAGAGCGCGCCGAGGCCGCCCTCGGGCGGGGCCTCGACGCCGTAGGCGCCGCTCGCCGCGGTGTAGTCCTCGTTCTGGATGGTGAACTGCGTCAGCGGGGACGCCGGCCGCCCGGCCTGCCCGGCTCCCGCGGCGACCCGGACGGCGCCGATCGGGTAGACCTTGTCCTCGCCGCCCGGCATCGCCAGCTCGATGCGCGGCCTGCCGTCCTGGCCGAGCATGGCGACGGCCACGTCGTAGGAGCCCTCGGGCAGGTCGGACGGGAGGGTGAAGGCCGAGTCGATCTGGCGGACGTCGCCCTTGAAGAGCTTGGTCTGGTCGAGGGCGGCGTCGGTGCCGCGCCACACGACGCGGCCGGTGGCCTTGTCGGTGAAGCGCACCTCGACCGGGTAGCGGCGGGGGCTGAAACCGACCCCGCCGTTGGTCCAGGTGTGCGAGATGCGGAACTCGCCGCCGGGCCTGACCTCGGTGTCGTACGTCGCGGTGGGCATGAGGAAGCGGTAGCCGGTGTAGCGCGCCAGCGTCTCGAACCACTCGCCGTAGGCGTCCTTCATCGGCTGCCAGTTCTCGAAGCCGGTGTTGTTGATGCCCTGGAGGTTGGAGTGGTAGCCCTCCAGCGAGTTCTTCACGAACAGCCGGGGGTTGTTCAGCATGATCGTGGGGTTGTCCCAGTTGGAGCCCTCGGACACCTGGATCATGTCGCGGCGCAGCCTGCGGTTGACGTACGGGGCCTGCGCGGTGTCGCCGTAGTTGTGCCAGACGAAGCCGGCGTTGACCGTGTCGGACCGCACGCCCCAGTTGTCGAACGTGCCTGCCTGGTCGTAGCCGTACACGTGGAACCGCTTGGCCTGGGTGTCGGCGTCGGGGTCGTTCCTGTTCACCTCCGCGCCGGCGTTCTGCATCATGACCATCGACTTGTCGAACGCGTCGTCGTAGATCTTGAGGATCGCCCGGAGCGTCGAGACGCGGGTGGCGTTGTCGGGCCACGGGAAGTTCATCGCGTCGTTCCAGCCCGACCACTCGCCGAACAGGGAGAAGGCGCGCAGGTCCACCCACGCCACGCCCGGGTCGCCGTCGTAGCGGCCGGCGAAGGCGTCCACGGCGCGCTTGAGCCGGTCCAGGTAGATCGGGTTGTGGTAGATCGGCTGCTTGGAGAAGTGGTCGTTGTACGGCGCCATCCGGAAGGGCACCCCGGCCTTGTCGAACAGCCAGGCCGGCGGGTACTCGTACGGGAAGACGCCCGGGTCGTTCCTGTAGTCGGGCGCCTCCGACATGAGCAGCTGGAACTCGACCGTCTTGCCCTGCTCGTTCACGCGCTTCATGAACGCGTCGAGGCGGTCCCAGACGAAGACGCCGTCGTCGGGCTCGAAGTCGGCCCAGGCGATCTGGAGCCGGACCACGTCGGCGTCGGCGGGGATCTTCTTCCTGCCTTCGATGAAGTCGGTGATGCCCGGGTCGTTGGTGAAGGTGTAGCCGGGCGTGCCCGGCGTCCGGTGGGTGTTCACGTCGAACGCGGTGCCGGTGTACGGGTTGCCGTGCAGGATCTCGTGGGTGTCGGCGAAGGTCACCGTCGTACGGCCGGCAACCGGTCCGGCGGCGGAGGCGGCGTGCGCGGGCACCACCAGTAAGGCTGCGGTCGTCGTGGCGGCGAGGACGTGGCGGATCATCGGATCTCCAGGGGGACGGAGGCGGCGTCGAGCAGGGAGCGGTAGGCCGCCTCGACGAGGGCGACGGTCCGGTGGCCCGCCCAGGCGTCGGGCTGGCGGGCCCGGCCGTCGCGGACGGCGTCGAGGAAGGCGCGGATGAGCAGGTCGTCGAGCGGCGCGCCGTACCCGTGGGCGAGCGGGCCGTCGTTCCATCCGGTGAGGACCCCGGAGAAGGGCGCGATGTCGGCCACGCCCTCGGTGCCGATCACGGTGAGGGTGACCAGGTCGCCGGTGTTGGGCCGGCCGGGCGGGCGCGACCAGGAGCAGTCGATGGAGGCGATGGCCCCGTCGCGGTAGAGCAGGGAGACCAGCCCGGCGGTCTCGACGGCCTTGCCCGGGTTGGGGATGGAGTTGGCGATCGCGTAGACCTCGACCGGGTCGTCGTCCAGCAGGTCGGCGAGCAGGTCGGCGACGTGCACGACGTGGTCGGTCAGGGCGCCGCCGCCGCTGTCGGCCGGGTCGGTGAACCAGTCCCTGGTGGTGGGGACGCCGCCGCAGTTGGTGGCCGCGATCGACACGATCCGGCCGAGGTCGCCCCGCCGTACCGCGGCCCGCAGGTCGGCGTAGGCCGGCGCGAAGCGGACGGGGAAGGCGGTCATGAGGACGGTTCCCGCCGCGCGGGCGGCCGCCAGCATCGCGGTGGAGTCGGCCGGCGAGGTGGCGAGCGGCTTCTCGCAGAGCACGTGCACGCCCTGGGCGGCGGCGCGCAGCGCGAACTCCCGGTGCCGCGTGTTCTCGGCGCAGATCACCACGCCGTCGGGCCGCCAGGCCCACAGGTCGTCCTCGGTCGGGAAGACGGTGACGCCGTCCGGGACGCCGTCGTGGCCGTCGGCGTAGGCGCCGACCTCCACGTCGCCACGGCGCAGGAGCGCGGCGGCGTACTCGGCGGCGTGCAGGTGGGCGAAGGAGAGCAGGGCGATCTTCATGCGGCTTCCAGGGGCTTGAGGTCGACCGGCCGGCCTTCGGCGGCCGAGCGGGCGACGGCGTCGGCGACGCGCATGGCGGCGAGGCCGTCCAGCGCGGTGACGCGCGGCGGGACACCGGTGGCGATCGAGCGGACGAAGTCCTCGATCTCGGCCCGGTAGGGGCTGGTCAGCGGGGAGAAGGGGGGCAGGATGTCGGGCGCGGGCACGGCGTCGCCCTGGTAGCGGTAGGGGCGGCGCTCGTCGGAGTCGGCGTGCAGCAGCCCGTGCGAGCCGGCCACCTCGAACAGCGTCCTGAACTCGATCGGCGCGGTGGTCCAGGTCGCCGCCAGCACGGAGATCGAGCCGTTCGCGTGCGTGAGGAACGCCTGGGTGCTCTGGCTGCCGCCGACCGCGTGGGTGCGGGCGAAGACCCGCTCGACCTCTCCGCCGATCCAGCGGGCCATGTCGATGTCGTGGATCATGAGGTCGAGCAGCACGCCGCCGGAGAGCGCCTCGTCCAGGAACCAGCCGCCGGCCGGGCTGCGGCCCTGGCGGGTGTGCCGCTGCACGGCGACGTCGCCGATGTCGCCGCGGGTGACGGCCCGGTGCAGTTCGGCGTACTCGGCGAAGTAGCGGACGACGTGCGCGGGGAACAGCGGGACCCGGGCGGCGGCGAAGCGGGCGACCAGGTCCTCCGCCTCGGGGAGCGTACGGGTCAGCGGCTTCTCGCAGATCGTCGGCAGGCCGTGACCGAGCGCGGCGAGCGCCAGTTCGTAGTGAGTGTGCGTCGGCGTGCAGATGTCGACGACGTCCGCCGCCTCGAACAGGGCGTCCAGGCTGGGGACGGTCCGGCCGCCCCCGTGGCGCCGGGTCAGCGCCTCGGCGTCGTCGGCGATCGAGTGGACGACGACGTCGTGGCCGAGGTCGAGCCAGGCCGGGAGGTGCGCGTTGGCGATGCCACCGGCGCCGATGAGTCCGACCGTTGCGTGCATGGGAGATCCGTTTCTTCTCATTTGCCGATGCCTTGCGTCATGCCGTTGACGATGCGGCGGCCGAACCAGAGATAGGTCGCGATCATCGGGAGCACCACGATGACGACGCCGGCGAAGAGCCCACCCCAGTTCGAGGTGTATTGCATGTTGGAGTAGAAGTTGAGCAGCGCGACGTTGAGGGTCTGCGCGCCCTGGTCGGGGACGAGCATCAGCACGATCACGGTCTCGTTCCACAGGCTGAGCGCGTTCAGCACGGCCACGGTCGTGACGCCGGGCCTGGCCAGCGGCACCATGATCTGCAGGAAGGTGCGGAACGGCGACGCGCCGTCGAGGGCGGCGGCCTCCTCCACGTCGCCGGGCAGCGAGCGGAAGTAGCCGATGAGCACGAAGATGCTGAACGGCAGGCTGAGCACGACGTAGAAGAGCGTGACGGTGATCCGCGTGTCCCAGGCGCCGGTGACCCAGTCGATCATGAACCGGGACAGCCCCGCCCCGATGAGCACCATGGGCACGGCGAACGCCTGGAACGGGATGCTCATGCCCACCGCGAAGAAGGTCGCGACGGGACCGCTGGAGCGCCCGCCCAGCCGGGCCACCGCGTAGGCGGCGGGGATGGACAGCGCCATGATGAGCGCGACGGACACGAGCGTGAGGACCACCGAGTTGATCGCGGCGGCGCCGAGCCCGGAGTCCGACCACGCGGTGGCGAAGTTCTCCCACATCCAGGTGGCGGGCAGGCCGGCCGGGTTGTCGAAGATCTCCCGCGAGCTCTTCACCGAGTTCAGCAGGACCCAGACCACCATGCCGACGTTGAACAGCACCCAGGCCCAGATCAGCGCCCTGATCAGGGCGAGCCCGGCGCGGATCACGCCAGCTCCAGTCGTTCGCGCCGCTGGATCCGGCGGGACAGGACGATCAGCACGGCGGTGATCACCGTCATCACGATCCCGATCGCCGCGGCCTCGCCGAGCTGGGCCAGTCCGCCCTCACGGCCGCCGGTGACCCGGAGGTACTGCTCGACGGCGAGGGTCCTGGCCTCGGGGGGCGGGGTGCCCGCCGTGCCGACGAAGGCGATGACGATCTCGAAGGTCTTGATGCCGGCGATCGCCCAGAGCGAGGCGGCGATGGCCAGCATGTCCCTGGTCAGCGGGAGCGTGACGTAGCGGAACTGCTGGAGCTCGCCGGCGCCCTCGATCCTGGCCACCTCGTAGTAGCTCGGCGGGATGCCGTCGACCGCGGACATCACCAGCACGACGTAGAAGCCGGCCGCGCTCCAGACCACCCCGGCCATGATCACGTTGAGGATCAGCTCGGGGGCCAGCCAGGGTTGCCGCAGCTCGGCCAGGCCGAGGGCGCCCAGCGCGGTGTTGATCAGTCCGTCCGGGTTGAACAGGAACGAGACGGCCAGGCCCACGGCGATGGGCGAGATCATGAACGGCAGGAAGACGGCCGCCCGGATGAACGCGCTGCCGCGGGCCGTACGCAATACGATCATGGAGGCGCCGGCGATGAGGAACAGGGCCAGGCCCACGACCAGCGTCAGGCCCAGCGTCTGTACGAACGAGGCACGGAACAGCTCGCTCCCGGCCACCGACACGTAGTTGGCGAAGCCGACCCAGGACAGCTCGGTCCCCAGCCCCGACCACTCGGCGAAGCTGAGCACGACGCCGAACAACGACGGCAGCACGAAGAGGACCAGGTAGGCGATCAGTGCGGGAAGCAGCATCGGCAGGTACAGCCGGCGGCGCTCGCCCTGGAGCGCGCCGCGGGCCGCCTTCGCCCGCCGGTCCGCGGACGGAGCCCGCAGGGCGGTGTCGGACACGGTCACGGTCATCCGTTCATGGCGGCGGTCTTCGCCTTGCCCTCGGCCAGGAACTCCTCGGCGCTGAGCTTGCCGGCGACGAACTTGTCGTCGAGGGGGAGGAAGACGTCGGCCAGCCACTTGGGCCGCACGGTCGAGACGCCGTCGCCGTCGAGCGTGACCTGCTCCGCGTCGCGGATGGACGCCTGCAGCTGCTGGAGCTCCACCGGGGCGGGCGAGTCGGCGCGCGAGGGGATGTTGGCGGCGTCGGTGCCGATGCGGTCGATGTACTTCTTCTGCATGGCGAAGGCCAGGAAGTCGGCGACCGCCTGCTGGTTCTTCGACCTGGCGTTCACGCCCCAGCCGAGCGCGCCGACCGTGGCCACCGCGCCCTTGGCGGGGTCGACGGGCGGGAAGGCGATGATGCGGGGCTTGACCGCGGGGGCGCGCAGCGAGGCGGTCTCGCTGCCGAGCCAGGAGCCGTTCAGGATGAAGCTGTGCTTGCCGGCCGCCCAGGCGTTCTGCGCGGCCGGGAACTTGGTGGCCATGTGGTCGGGCTCGAAGAGATCGGCCTTGACCAGCGACTCCAGCGCCTTGGCCGCCCGCTTCACCTCGGGCAGGTCCCAGGCGGCCGGGTCGGCGGCGAGCTTGAGCAGGATGCCGGGGCCGGCCGTGGACAGCAGCATCTGGTGGATCCAGAAGGAGTTGTAGGCGTTGACCGAGCCGTCGAGCGCGATCGGCGCGCGGCCGGACGCCTTCTCCTTCTTGGCGATCTCCAGCAGCTCGTCGAACGACTTGGGGGCGAAGTCGGGATACTTGGCGGAGTCGTACCAGAGGCCGATGGAGAAGACGCTGTGCGGGACGAAGCCGTACCCCTTGTCGTCGCTGATGGCCTTGAGCACGCTCTTCGGCAGGACCTCCTCGATGGTCCTGCCCTCGCCCGGGATCTTGGTCCGGAAGATCGGGGCCAGGTCGCCGAGCACGCCGGCGGCGCGGAACTCGGCGGTGTGGTCGATGGCGGTGTCGAAGAAATCGGGACCGGCGCCGGTCGCGACGGCGTTCTTGACCTGCTGCTCCTGGCCCTGTGCGAGCCACTGGACGTCGATCTTGACGCCGGTCTGCCGGGTGTAGTCGGCGATGACGCTCTCGAACAGGTTCGCCTGCGGGGTGCCCTTCGCCCACTTGCCCCAATACAGGAGGCTCGCGGGCTCGGCGCCGGCGGGCGCCGGCGAACCGGCGTCCTGGAGCTTCTGGCCGCACGCGCCGAGGGCGAGCACGGCGGAGGCGCAGGTGGCGACGGCTATGGCGCGATTGCGCATGGATGGTCCCTTCTTGCTGGGAGGCACGGTTGGCAATAATAAATACACTTTGTGTTTTAATGGAAGACGTCCCAGGAAACGAAAGGGCCACGTGAGTGCTGACCGGACGTGAAGCGAGCCTGCTGCGCCAGCCCGCAGGCCAGTCGCGCCTGCGCCGCATCAATTCGCTGGCGGTGATCGAGGCGATCCGCCATGAGCCGCTCACCATCCCGGCGATCGCCCAGGTCGTCGGGCTGTCGAAGACCGCGGCCGACACGGTGGTGGGCGACCTCGTGACCCTCGGCTGGGTGACGAGCGTCGAGCCCCTCTCCCCCACCGGAGCCGGGCGCCCGGCCAACCGCTACCGGTTCAACGCGGGCGCGGCCGTCGTCGCCGGCATCGACATCGGCCAGCACACCACCCGCGCCGAGCTCGCCGACCTGAACGGCGAGGTGCTGGCCAGCCGGTCGGTCACCGTCTCCGCCGCCGACCCGCCCGAGGCCGTCCTGGCCGACGCCGTCGAGGTCGTCGACCGGCTCCTCGCCGCGCAGGGCCGCGGGCGCGCCGACGTGTGGGCGATGGGGGTGTCCGTGCCCGCCGTCGTCTACCAGGACGTCGTCACGCGCGGCCTCGACGACTGGGAGGGGCTCAACGTCCGCACCGCCTTCGCGGCGTCCTTCGAGTGCCCCATCGCCGTCGAGAACGACTCCAACCTCGCCGCGTTCGCCGAGGCGTGGAAGGGCAGCGCCGCCGAGGCCGGTTCGATGGTCTACGTGCACTCCGGCAACCGCACCGGGGCGGGGGTCGTCCTGAACAACGCCGTCGTGCGAGGCGCGAACGGCGCCGCCGGCGAGATCGGCGCGCTGCCGCAGATGGGCTGGGAGCATGCCCAGCAGCACCTGCACGACGTCGAGCTCGCCGACGGCCGGCGGGTCAGCAGGGAGGGCGTGTTCGACGCCGCCACCGCGGGCGACCCGCTCGCCGTGGCCGCCGTCGACCGGTTCGCCGACGTCATCGCGATCGGCATCGCCGCGCTGGTGCTCACCGTCGACCCCGAGATCGTGGTGGTCGGCGGCGGCAACGTCCAGGCGGGCGACACCTTTCTCGACCCGCTGCGCCGCCACGTCGAGAGGCTGTGCACCGTACGGCCCGCGCCCCCGATCGTCCCCTCCGCGTTGAAGGACCGCGCGTCGATCACCGGCGCGGGCGGCCTGGCCGCCACCTCGGTCATGGAACAGCTCTACGCCTCGGCCCTGGGCGGCAAGACGCTCTCCAGCGCCTCGACGCCGCCCTGGAAATGGTAAGAACCGGAGAAGGATCCCCCCGTGCCCATGCAGCCCTGGTTTCCCGACGCCAAGCTCGGCATCTTCGTCCACTACGGCCTCTACGCCGTCGAAGGAGTGGCTGAGTCCTGGTCGTTCTACTACGGCGACATCTCCCGTGAGGCCTACCTGGCCCAGCTCGGCGGATTCACCGCGGACGGCTATGACCCCGCGGCGTGGGCGGAGCTGTTCGCCCAGGCCGGAGCCCGGTACGCCGTGCTCACCACCCGGCACCACGACGGCTTCGCGCTGTGGGACAGCGCGTACGGAGAGCTGAACGTCACAGCCTCCCCGGCGGGCCGCGACCTGGTCGGCCCCTTCGCGGACGCGCTGCGCGAGCGCGGGCTGAAGGTCGGCCTGTACTACTCGCACTCCGACTGGAACCACCCCGACTACCCCAGCGTCATCGGCCCGGAGGCCCACCCGAGCCCCTACGTGACCCCTCCGGAGGGGCGGGAGGACCCGGCCGCGTGGGCCCGCTACCTGGCCTACCGCGACGGCCAGGTGGACGAGCTCGTCGAGCGGTACCGGCCCGACCTGCTGTGGTTCGACGGCGAATGGGAACGCTCGGAGGAGCAGTGGGGCATCGACGCCCTCGCCGACCGCATCCTCGCCGTACAGCCGCGGACCGTGCTCAACGCGCGCATGCTCTCGCGCGGCGACTACGCGACGCCGGAACAGGGCGTCCCCATCACGCCGCCCGACGGCCCGTGGGAGCTGTGCCTCACCGTCAACGACAACTGGGGTTTCCGCCCGCACGACACCAACCACAAGCCCGTGGGCCACCTCGTCCGCTACTTCACCGAGACCATCGGCGCGGGCGGCAACCTCCTGCTCGACGTCGGCCCGACCGCCGACGGCCGCATCCTGCCCGAGCAGGCCGACCGCCTGAAGGGCCTCGGCGCGTGGATCGAACGGCACGCCGAGGCGGTGTACGGCACGACCGCCGGCCTGCCGGCGGGCCACCACTACGGCCCGAGCACGCTGTCGGCCGACCGCAGGACCCTGTACCTGACCTGCTTCGACCCGCCCCGCGACACGGTGACGGTGCGCGGGCTGCGCAACACCGTCCTGCGCGCCAGGGTGGTCGGCGCCGACTGCGAGCTCGGGCACTCGATCACCGGGGAGCTCAACGGGGTGCCCGGCGTCCTGTGGATCGACGCGCCCCCCGCGCACGCGATCGACCCGCACGCCACGGTGCTCGCGCTGGAACTCGACGGCGAGCTGAACCTCTACCGCGGCAGCGGCCGCGACTAGCCGTCACCGACCGGGAAGGGCAGCAGCCGCAGCGCATCGTGCGACGCCGCACGATGCGCACGGCGCGGGACGGCGCCGGGGTCCAGGCCGTACGAGCGCGCTCCAAGTGCGTTGCAGCCGAGCCACAAGCGGGCTTTCCTAGCCTTCGGATCATGTTGACGACCCTGGTGGTGACCGCCTCCCTCCTGTTCACCGGCGCCCCCGCGCAGAGCGCGGCGACCAAGCCGCTGACCTTCCGCGGGATGACGCTCCAGATCCCCGCTACCTGGAAGGCCGGGAAGGCGGACAGGTGGGGCATCCACGTCAGGACCAGCGGCTGCGACCGGCTCGCCGTCGAGTGCCGCGGGTTCTACCTCGTCGGGCCGGAGGGCATCTCCCTGGCCCGCCACGGCAACCCCTACGACCCCGAGGAGCCGTACCACCCGGGCAACGGGCTGGCGAGCTGCGCACCCGACAAGCGCTACATAGAGGACTTCCCCGGCAAGCTCGTCGTCCGTGGCATCCGCCCGGTCGGCGCGGGGCACAAGGCTGCCTACCGCGTCTGGCGCGTCGGCTGCACGACGCAGTCGGCCAAGCGGACCGGCGTCTCCTACCAGGAGCGGATCTGGCACCTGCCCAAGTCGAAGATCCTCGTCTTCGACCAGTGGAGCGACAGCCGGCTCGGCGCGATCCTCCAGCGGGCGACCTGGGGCTGAGCCCGCCGCTCAGGCCGGGCGGGCGCGCTCGTCCTTGCCGGCGAGCCAGAAGAGGACCGGCGGCAGAACGAGTTCGACGACCGTCAGCACGATCTGGAACCCGTGCGGGCGGCCGGACACGGCGAGCGAGAGCAGCCGTCCCACCCCGCCCAGCAGGAAGACGGCGGCCAGCCATCGCACCACCCGGGCCGGGATCGGGCGCTGCCGCGCCGCCCACACCCACGCCAGCCCGTAGCCGGCGAAGGCGGCCCCCATGAACCGGCCCCAGCTGTCGATCGTCGGCCCCGCGGCAGCGGCGCCGGGGATCGCCGCGTTGCCGAGCGCCACGTGCAGCAGGCCGATCAGCACGCAGGCCCACCCCATCAGCTGCGCGAGCGTACGGAGCGCCTTGACCATGATCTCTCCCGCCTTGGTTGACATGTGTCTACTAACGGTGCACGCACTAGTAGACGCGTGTCAACTAGACTGGGGCCATGCCTCCACGCCGGCGACTCACCCCTGACGGGCGCCACGCCCAGCTCCTCGCCGTCGGCGCCCGGCTCTTCGCCGCGCACCCCTACGCCGACGTGCTGATGGAGGACGTCGCCGAGCAGGCCGGCGTGTCACGGGCGCTGCTCTACCGGCACTTCCCGAGCAAGCAGGCCCTCTTCGCCGCCGTCTACCAGCAGGCCGCCGACCGGTTGCTCGCCGAGACGCGGCTCGACCCCGCCCACTCGCTGCGCGAGCAGCTCGCGCAGGGCATGGACGTCCATCTCGACTACTTCGTGGCCAACCGCAACGCCGTCCTGGCCGCGAACCGGGTCCTCGCGGGCGATCCGGTGATCCAGACGATCATGTCGAACGAGCTGGACGCGCTGCGGGCGAGGCTGCTGGCGGTCCTGCCGCTCGCGGGCGACGACGTTCGCGAGGCCGTCTCCGGGGTCCTGAAGAGCTGGCTGGTCTTCGTCCAGGTCCTCTGCGTCGACTGGCTCACCCGCGAGACCTGCCCGCGCGACCAGCTGCGCGACATCTGCGTCGGCGCGGCCCTCGGCGCCCTCGAACCCCTGCTCGCCGACGACCCGGCCGGCCGCTGAGAGACGCGCGCTCCCCCGGCCCGCGTCGGGCAGCGGCGCCGCCGGGGTCCTTTCCCGCCGTGGCCCTTGCGGCGTCTTCCGCCCGGACGTCCGTCGGCCCTAAGATGCCGGACCAGGCCTTGGCGATCATGCTTCACCCTTGATCACCGAGCGCCGGTGCAGAGACCCGGGGGGACGTGGCGGCGAGGCCGGTTCGAGGCGTGGACGAGGGCGAATCGAGGGCGGATTGCCCTATTTTGTCGGCCTGGTGGGGGGACCGGCCCTCACCGGTCGTGCCCGGTCCGTCACGGGCGCGATGGAAGGCGGGGCGCGTGACGGCACCTGCCCGGCCCGCTTCCTGATCGACGCCCCGGCCCCCGGCCTCCTGGCCCCCCTCACACACGACGAGCTGCCAGCTCGTGAGCCAATTAGCGAAAGAAGAGATGAAAATATCCTTTTTGTCCCTCGCCGGGATGAGCGCCGTTCTGCTCGGCGTCCTGGCGACGGCCGTCATCCCCGCCTCCGCCGCCGAGGAGACCCTGCGCACCGTGGCGGCGGCCCGGAACCTGCGCATCGGCGCGGCCGTCAACGACCGCGCCCTGGAGACCGACAACGGCTACCGCGACAAGCTCAAGTACGAGTTCAACAGCGTGACCCCCGAGAACGCCATGAAGTGGGTCAACGTGGAGCCCCAACGCGGCGTGTACACCTGGGCCAAGGCGGACGCCGTCGTCTCCTTCGCCCAGGAGAACAAGCAGACGGTCCGCGGTCACACCCTCGTCTGGCACGGCGGCCTGCCCACCTGGGTCAGCGACGGCTCGCTCAGCGACCAGGAACTGCGCGGCGCGCTCCAGCGGCACATCGAGACCACCGTCAAGCGTTACGCCGGCCGGGTGGCCGTGTGGGACGTCGTCAACGAGGTCCTCGCCGAGGACGGCACCCTCAGGCAGTCCATCTGGCTCAAGCGCCTGGGCCCCGGCTACATCGCCGACGCCTTCCGGTGGGCCAGGGCCGCCGACCCCGCCGCCAAGCTCTACATCAACGACTTCGGCGCCGAGTGGAGCACCCCCAAGCGGGACGGCCTCTACAAACTCGTACACGACCTGCGGACCCAGGGCGTGCCGATCGACGGCGTCGGCTTCCAGACCCACTCCATGATCCAGGACCCGATCCCCGGCACGCTGCCGCTGACGCAGCTCAAGAGCACTCTGCAGCTGTTCGCCACGCTCGGCGTCGACGTGGCCGTCACCGAGCTGGACGTCCGGCTCAAGCTGCCGGTGGACGCGGACAAGCTGGCCGCCCAGGGCGAGGTCTACCGCCGGGCCGCCACCGCGTGCCTGGCCGTCGCCCGCTGCGTGTCCCTGACCATGTGGAGCCTCACCGACAAGTACTCGTGGGTGCCGTCCGGGATCTCCGGCTGGGGTGCGGCCCACCCTCTGGACGAGAAGCTGGCCAAGAAGCCCGCCTACCTCCAGCTCCGGTCCGGGCTGACGGACCGGGACTTCACCTCGACCGCCGTCGCCGGCCACTCCGACAAGTGCCTGTCCTTCTCCGGCACGCAGGTCGTCCAGGCGGTGTGCGGCACGAACCAGCGGCTGCTGTTCCGCCGCACGGCGACGAAGACCTACCAGATCTCCGACCCGTCCGGAGAGCAGTGCCTCAAGGTCGGGATCCCGAGGGCGGGGATCCAGTACCCCCTGACCCGCGGCTCGTGCGCGCCCTTGCTCACCGACTACCAGTTCGAGCTGCGTCCGTCGGGGGACGGGCAGCAGATCGTGTCCGTCAGCAACTCCAGATGCGTCGCCGTCGAGGACCGGAGCACCACCGCGGGAGCCGTCCTCGAACTGGTGCCGTGCTCGGGCACCCCGGTCTGGGAGCTGCCCGACATGCCGGGACACCCGTAACAGCCGGAAAGAACCCGGTCGCCGGCGCCGGGCGGTCCGGTCCTCGCCACCGCCCGGCGGGCGCGCGTCGTCATCGCCCACCGCCTCAGCACGGTCAGGTACGCCGAGCTCCTCGCCGCCCAGGCCGGGTCCTCGCGGAGGTGGGCGGGGCCGTGAGCGCTTTTCGGCCCGTCGTCCCTCACCCGGGTTCGGGCTTGTGCTTCGATGTTGCTTTGTCAGTACATCGAAGGAGAGGTCACCGATGCCAGACCTTGACGACCCGGCCGCCACGTTCAGGGAGTTCGACCGCGACCGGGACGGTTACATCACCCGCGAGGAGTTCGCGCTCGCCATGACCGCCCGCGGCGAGGAGGTCACCGCGACCGAGCTCGACTCGATCTTCCACGTCTCGGACGAGCGCGACGGGGACGTGGACGGGCGCATCTCGCTGGCGGAGTTCCTGGTGGCCTGGAACAGGTGACGGCGCGCTCGCCCTGACCCGGCGGCCGGCGTCACCGGAGATGATCGGCCGCCCAGGTGCGGAACGTGCGAGGGGGACGTCCCAGCACCCGCTCGACGTCAGGGGTGAGCCGGGCGTTGCCGTCCCGCGCCACCAGCCGGGAGCCGTCGACCGCGACGTCGGCGAACCCGGCATCCATCCCCGCGGCGACGAGCTGCGCGCGGTAGACCTCCAGCGGCACGTCCACCGTCTCGACGGGCCGTCCGAGCGTCTCGCCCAGCGTCCTGGCCATGTCCGGGACGCTGAGCAGCTCGGGCCCGGTCAGCGTGAGAACGGACCCCACGTGCTCGTCGGACGTCAGCGCCCGCACCGCCACCTCCGCGACGTCCCGCGGATCGACGACCCCCTGCCGGCCCCGGCCCGTCGTGTTCGGCACCGGCCGCCCGAGCCGGACCTGCGCGGCCCACCTCAAGGCGTTGGAGGCGAAGCTGGACGGCCGCAACACCGTCCAGTCCAGCTCGCTCGCGCGCAACGCCTGCTCTCCGGCCCGATGCCAGTCGCCGACCCCGGCGCCGCCGTGCTCCTCTCCCGTGCCGATCGCCGAGAGCTTCACCACCTTCCGCACCCCCGCCGCCCGCGCCGCCCGGACCATCGCCTCGTCATGCCGGGCGAGCCAGGGGCCGGGGGCACTGAGCAGGAACACGGCGCCGGCGCCGCGCGCCGCTCCGGCCAACGACCCCGGATCGTCGAAATCCCCCTGTACGACCTCCACCTCCGGCGGCATCGCGACCCTCGACGGTTCCCGCGTCATCGCCCGGACCCGCTCGCCCCGGCCCGCCAGCAGCCGGACCACCTCACCGCCGACCGTGCCCGTGGCACCCGTGACAACAATCATGCGGATCACTCTGCCGCCCCGCCCACCAGCCTTGATAGGAACTTTCGGCACACGTGCGCAGCCCGCGGCGCGGCTACCGTGGGGTCATGAGCATCGAGGTCCCGATGACCGTGCCGGACCGTCTGCGCCCGCTGGTCGAGGCGGTGAGCGCGCTGAGGGCGGAGGATCCCGCGGCGGGCGGGCGGCCGCCGCTGGTGCACCTCCCCGACCCCGGCACGTCCCTGATCTTCCGTACGTCCCGCGCCGGGCACGGCGACCTGCTCGTCATGGGCCCGCGCACCCGTGCCTCGTACCACGTCGGCAAGGACCTGCCGTTCTGCCTGCGGTTGCGGCTGCGTCCGGGCGCCGGCCGGCCGTTGCTCGGCGTCCCGGTGAGCGAGGTCGTGGACCGGGTGATCCCCCTCGGGGAGCTGTGGGGCGCCTCCTGCGCGCCGCTGGTCGCCGCCCTGAGGCGCGCGGGCGGCGACCACGGCCTGGTGCTCCGGCATCTGGCGGCGGCGCTGCCCGCCAGGATCTCGGCGGACGGGACGAGACGCGAACTGGTCCAGGCCGCCGTCCGGGCGCTGCGCGGTCGTACGGGCGCACGGCGCGAACCGCTGCCCGCGCTCGCCCGCCACCTCGCCGTCAGCGAACGTCACCTGCGCGGCCTGTTCGCCGACGCCGTCGGCCTGTCGCCCAAACGCTACGAACGCATCGAACGCGTCCGCAAAGCCCTCGCCCTCGGTCGCGCCGGCGGCCGCTGGGCCGACCTGGCCACGGACACCGGCTACTACGACCAGTCCCACATGACGGCCGAGTTCCGTACGTTGATGGGCGTCACACCGGCCGCCTACTTCCAGGGCCGCCTGCCCGCCCTCCAGCCCTGCTGACCCGCCGGCAGGTGTCCGAAGGCCCCCGCCTCGCGTTCGGGACGGTTCAGAGCGGGCCGATGCTCAGGGCGAGCGGGCCGGAGACGCCGGTGAGCCCTTGCGCGGTGAGGCAGGCCTGGGGCTTCGTGCTGAACATGGTGAACGTGCCGGTCCACCGCGCCCCCTCGAACTCGCCGTCGACCACCACCCCCTTGATCAGCACGATGCTCTCCGCGCCGTTGAGCGAGACGGTGGAGGTGGAGGACAGCGTGCTGGTGTTGCCGTTGTTCCAGGTGATCATCCGGCTCCCGGTCCTCGTGCCGGAGGTGCAGGAGAACGTCCCCGTGGCGGAGAAGGCCGACGTGGCCTGGAAGATGCTGGGATCACTGCTGGAGGCGCACTCGATCAAGGGAGCCTTCCCGCTGACCGTCACCTCCCTGGGCTGGTCGGTGAGGCCGGGGCTGTAGGTCACCGTCTGGGAACCCGTGCACTTGGTGATCCCGATCGCGGCGCGCGCGCCGGTCGCGGCCGGGCCGAGCAAGGCGGCGACCATCGCGACGAGCAGCGCAAGGCCGCCGATCGCCCGCCCGGCGAACCGAGGCCCGCGCGAGGCGGACACGACCGGCCGGACGCTCGGGAGAACTCGCATGTCCCGGCCTGGAGACCTCACAGGCCCGCTACTTACCGTTAGCATGCACAAACATTACGTCAACATTCCGGTCCCGGACAGCGGCTCCAGAGAGGCAGGTCAGCCAGTGGTCACCCGCAGAGGATTCCTCGGCACCGCCACCGCAGCCGGTGCGACGACGCTGCTCGGGGGCGCCGTCCTGCCCGTCGCGCGTGCTGTCGCCGCTCCGCCGGACGCGGCCGGACAAGGGCCGGCCCGCGACGCGATCCGTGCGGTCAACGCCGGCACGCGGCGGAGCTACGCCGCACTGAAGGCCGACCTCGCCAAGCACCTGAGCCCGGTCGTCGTCGTCCAGAACGACCATCGGGGTGGCCGGTACAGCCTCGTCTCGAACGGGCGGGCAGTGGAGTCGCTGCACCCGGTCGACGAGCTCTACGAGCTGGCGAAGTCGATCGCCCACCTCCCGCTGGGCATCTTCACCGTCATCGCCCCCTACCTGCCCAAGCAGGTCCCGGCGTTCCAGAGCGCCAGAATCGATCCGCACGACCTGGACATGGTCGCGTTCAAGGGTCCGGAGGACGGCTGGATCCAGCCGCTCAAGGACGTCGCCGCCACGATCGACACGGCCCGCCGGCACCTCGACGAGGCGAGACTTCCACCCGGCCTTCAGCAGTCGTGCGCGAACATTCTCGACAGATCACGCGAGTTCATCGCGGACGCCACCCGGAGCCGCTCCTTCGACCTGGACTCCTTCGAGGACTACTCGGGCAGCGTGTACCCGAACATCCGCACCAACATGTACTGGGCGTCCAAGGCGCAGATCGACGGCGTCACGGACGTCATGACCCGCTGGCGCGGGCAGCTCGGCGACAACGCCTGGAAGAACCTGTACGTCGTCGTCTTCACGATCTGGACCACGTCCTCCCTGAACCAGAACTCCGTCATCATCAAGCGGTTCATGGACCCGGCACGGGCCGGCACCCACCTGATCGACATCTCCACGGCCGAGCTGCCCTCCGAGCCGATCGCCGTCGCCCTGGACAACGTCGCCCGGATCGTGCAGGACAACGTCGCCGCAGAGATGATCTTCTGCACCGACACGAAGCTCGCCGACGCACTCAAGGGCCCGGACGAGCTTCTGTCCGGCGAGATCCTGCGACTGCTCGACCACCCGCCCGGCGTCCAGGATGCGGACCGCGCGGTCCGTCGCGGACCCCTTGGCGGGCCCTGACCCGGCCGCGCCCGCTCATCGGTCTCGACCTCGGCTCGCGCACGTCGGAGGATACGGCCGTGGCCGGCTGCGCCGACTCCGCCAGGACGGCTCCGGCAGCACGTCGGCCACGACCGGAGAACGCATCACCCATCGACCCCCTAGGAGCCCAGGAGTCCCTTCATGACCACCGTGATGCTGGTCCACGGCGCCTGGCACCGGCCGAGCACCTGGACGAGACTCGAACCCGAGTTGCACGCCCTCGGCTACGCCACGCGCGCGCCCGCCCTCCCGAGCGCCGGCGAACGTCCCACCGCCGGCATGCACGACGACGCCGCCGTGCTGGCCGCGGAACTGGCCGCGGTCGAGGGCCCGATCGTGCTGCTGGCCCACTCCTACGGGGGCATCCCGGCGACCGAGGCCGCCGCCGGGGCGGGCAACGTCGAGCGGCTGATCTACCTGGCCGCGTACGTGCCGGACCGGGGACAGTCGTTGTGCACCCTCCACGGCCTGCCGGACCCCGACGACACGAGCGGCCTGTTCCCCCTCATCGACCAGCCGCGCACCTCGTTCTACGGCGACCTGCCGGACGCCGAGGCCGAGCGGGAGATGAGCCGCCTGGTCAACCAGAGCGCGCGGTCCTTCACGGAGAAGACCGGCGCGGCCGGCTGGCACGACATCCCCTCCACCTACGTCATCACCGAGCGGGACCGGGCACTCCCGCCCGTCCTGCAGGAGCGGATGGCAGCCCGAGCCGCCGAGATCCGCAGGCTGACCAGCGGCCACTGCCCGTTCCTGTCCCAGCCGGACCGCCTGGCCGCTCTCGTCGACGGCATCGTGCGGTCATCGCCCGGCTGAACCGCGGATCGCCCGATCTCCAGGCCGTGCGGATCACGACGCGTGCCCGGTGGGCAGCAGGACGGTCAGCAGCCAGCCGCCGTCCTCGTCCGGGCCGGCGGTGAGGGTGCCGCCGAGCGCGTGGGCGCGTTCGCGGACGCCGCGCAGCCCTTGCCCGGAGGAGGGCAGGCCGAGCGGTGCGGCGGGCGGACGGCCGTTGCGCACCTCGACGGCCAGCCCGCCGGGGGCCGCGGTAAGGCTGACCCGCACCCGGGTGCCCGCCCCCGCGTGTTTGAGGACGTTGGTGAGCCCCTCCTGGACGATCCTGGCAGCCGCGGCGCGGGCCGGCAGAGGCGTCCGCGCCACTTCGGGGCCGAGGTCGAGCTCGACGAGCAGCCCCGCCGCGCTCATGCGCTCGGCCGACTGGCGGATCACGGCAGCCGGGTCGGCCGGCGGGCCGGGCTGCCTTCCGGGGTCGCGCAGCAGGTCGAGCAGGTCGTGGAGGTCTTCGAGCACCTGGTGGCCGGTGTCACGGATGTCGGTGAGCACCTGGCCGGAGGGCCCGCCGGGGTCGGCGTGGCGGGCGGCGCCGGCCCGCAGGACCATGGCGCCGACGTGGCGGGCGACGATGTCGTGCATCTCGCGGGCGATGCTCTCGCGCTCGGCCAGCTGGTCGGCGCGCACCTGGGCCAGCGCGCGCTGTCGCGACTCGCGCAGGCGCAGCCGTTCCGCCTGGCTCGCGGCCTGCCGGGCCCGCAGGTAGCGGCCGCTCGCCACGGGGGCCACGACGAGCGTCATCAGCGCCAGGACACGCATCGGCCGCCCCTCGGCGCCCGGCCCGGCGTCGGCCGGCGCGGCGGTGAAGGCGGCGACGACGAGAACGGCGACGAGGTAGACGACGATCGTCCAGAGCCGGGAGGCCACGCGCATGGCGAACACGCCCAGGGCGACGAGGACGAGCATGACGCAGGTGGCCGTCGCCTCCTCGAAGTACCGGCCGGCCAGCGGCATGAGGACGACCTGAAGGACGAACACCAGCCCCGGCAGCCGCCGCGCGACGCCCAGGGACAGGCCCGCGAGCACCACCACCGACGCGGTGACCCAGACCGGCCCGCCGGCGGTGTCCCAGCCCGTCCAGGTGTTCAGGACGGTCAGGGTGAGCCCGCCGCCGGCCAGCAGCACGTCCGGAGTGACGTCGCGCTCGGGCAGGCGTCCGGCCGGGCCGCGCAGGTAGACGCCGATCAGGACGGGCACCACGACGGCCGCGGCGCAGTACCACCAGGCGCCGGCCGTGACGGGGTGGCCGGGATCGGCCAGGTTGACCAGGGTGGCCGCGCCCACGACCAGGGCCGAGCAGGACACGGTGAGCGGCCGCGCCCTGTGCGCGACGACGCCGAGGGCCGCCAGGAGCAGGATCTGCACGGTGTTGACGGTGAACGCGCCGAGCTGGTCGGTGAGGACGAGCAGCCCCGCCAGGTAGCCGGCCACCGCCACCGGCCACCGCCGCAGGAACCCCATGGGAGCCCCGGCCAGCACGGAGAAGGCGCCGCAGATCACCACGGGCGCCGCCGCGGTCCCCCAGGTCTGCCACGTGGTCAGGACGTCGAAGCCGATGGCGGCCGTCACCAGCAGGACATCCAGCGCCTTGCCACGCCATCGCATGCGCCAACGGTATCCAGACAGCCCCGGAGATCGATACTCCCGAACTACCGTCACGTCGACAGATTCCCCGCGCGGCGGATCAGCCTGATTTCGGTGCCACCTGAAGGAACGTCGAACATGAGGACGACGCGGCTGGCTGGGCCCGTACGACGGGCTGCGCCGACGCGCGGGCGGAGGTCACCTCCATCAGCGGTGCGCAGGGACGAGCGCAAGCGGATCGTCCCCCCTGCCGTCGGCCTGCTCGACCTCACCTGCCTCGGCCTCTTCAGCGAGGACGACCGCCAGCGCCTGCTCTGGTGCACCCCAAGCGCCGGGAGCGACACCGCTCGCGCGCGGCCTGGGCGCGTGATGCCCTGTCGGACCTCTCGCATGCGGAACAGACGAGTTCACCGGGGCCGGCGGGATCAGTCGGCGCCGATGACGATGAACGGCGCCCACGTCCCGTGGTCGCGGTAGACCCGCGGGTGGGCGCGCCGGACCGCGGCCTTGGCGACGGCAAGCGCCTCGGCGGCCGGTCGGCCGCGCGCCAGTTCCTCGTAGAAGCGCCGCATCAGGCGCCGGGCCGGCGCGTCCTGAATGGGCCAGAGCGTGAGCACGACGTTCCGCGCCCCGGCGTACAGGAGGGCGCGGCTCAGCCCCACCATGCCCTCCGCGGCGCGCATCCGGCCCAGTCCGCTGTCGCAGGCGGAGCAGGTGACGACCTGGGCGCGCAGCCTGAGGTCGAAGATCTCGTGCATCTGCAGGACCTCGTCCAGGTTGTCGAAGTCCGCCAGTTCCTCAGGCGCCGGAGGAGACAGGACCAGTCCCGAGTAGAGCGGATTGACGTCATCCAGGACGCCGTGCGTGGCGAAGTGGACGAACCGGTACTCCGGCGCCTCCCGCCGGACCGCCGCTTCGGTCGCGGACGGCCCGAGACGCACCCGAGCGAGGTCGCCGAACACCTCGGCGATGGCACGCAGCTCGCGGCGGGTGCCGGGCAACCGGGAGAACGCCTCGTCCGTCCCCGGCCACAGCGGTTGCGCCGCCTCACCGCCCGGGTCCGGCAGCACGGGGTCGCCGAACCCGAGGAACATCTTGCCCGCCTGTGCGGGGGGCGTCCCGCGGAGCTGGCTCAGCACGGTGGCGGAAGGCGCGTACGACACCACGCTGTGGTCGGTCAGGTGGCCTCCGTCCGGATGCGGGAGCAGTTCGAACGGCAGGTAGGCCAGCCGGCCCTCGGGGACCACGATCATCCGTCGCCCCCGGCCCGCGCCGCCGGGCAGGAGCGGGCGCAGCACCAGCCGGGCAAGCTCCTCCTGCGCGTCTCTTTCGGCGTCGCCGCCCGGCTCACCGCGCCGGTACGCCGCCGTGGCCGTGTCCACCAGCTCCGCCAGACCGGCCGGGGAGACGGGCAGTTCCGCCATGTGGAAGCCGGTGCGAGTGACCGACCAGCCGAACACCATGTCGCCCGTCACCGCGTAGGCGAGCATGACCTCGCCGTCACCGAGCACGGCCTGCGCCTGCCCGAGGGTGAGCGGGTCGGGCGCACGTAGGTCGGCGTATCCGGGAAACACCTTCCGCAGGCGGGTCAGAACGCTCTCCAGCTCCTCCTCGACCCGCTGGATCTCGGCCTCGACGCCGTTCTCGCCGTGGTACGCGGACTGCTTGCGGAGCGCGGACAGCCGGTGCCGCAGCCGCCGGTCGTCGGCCACGAGAGCGTGCTGCTCGTCCGTGGCAGGCGTCAGATCGATCCCGCGCTCGGCGAGCAGGTCGCTCGTCGTCCGCGCGCGGACGCGCTCCGCCTGGTCGAAGGCGTCGGCGTGCTCGCCCCGCGCGTGCAGGACGGCCACCAGCTTGTGGTAGGCGATGTGCCGCTCGGTCAGCGCCGGCTCACGGGCGCTCGACGTCGTACCGGACCGGTTGCGCAGCGCCTCGCTGAGGTTCACGGCCTCTCTGAGGTTCTCGGCGGCGATGTCGAGGTCGCCGCGGGCCCTGGCGATCTCCCCGAGAAGCATGAGGTCGCCGGCCACCCGGTCCGAGCCGGGCACGCGGCGCCGGTCGATCTCCAGCGCCCGCTCCGCCAGTCGCCGGGCTTCGTCGTCCTCACCGCGCAGGTGCCGGACCCAGGCCAGGTTGGCGAGCGAGGCCGCCACCGCGGGCGAGTCCGGCAGCCGGTCCCGGTCGGCCTGGTAGGCCCGGGTGAGGTGGTCGAGCGCCTCGTCCAGGTCACCACGGGCGGCGTACACCCCGCCGATGTTGGTCAGGTCCGTCGCGTGCTCGCGGGATGACGGCGCGGCGCGCTGATCGATGTCCAGAGCCGTCCGGTACGCGGAGAGCGCCGCGTCCGTCTCCCCCAGCGTCCGCAGGACGGAGCCGACGTTGCTGTGTGTGCTGGCGGTGGCCACCGCGGCGGGAGCCAGGGCGTGCTGCAGGTCACGGGCCTGCTCGTAGTAGCTCAAGGCTCGCCGCAGGTCACCCATGTCGTGATAGACGGCGCCGAGATTGTTGAGCGCGACGGCGGTCCCGGTCGAGCGCTCGGCGAGATCGCGATGCAGCTTCAGAGCCTGCCGGTGCGCTTCGAGGGCATGGCCGAGGTCTCCGGACAACTGGTACGCCTGGCCCAGCGCGCCGAGCGCTCCGGCGTGCGTCGCGGAGCCGGGGGCCGAGGCCACCGCGATGTCCATCGCCCGCTGTACGCTCCGCTTCGCCGCGTCCGGATCGCCGTCCGCGAGCAGCACCCGCGACAGCGACACGTGCGCGTTCGCCGTCTGCAGTGACCCGGCGTCGACTGCCCGGCTGGTTTCCAGCGCAGCTTCGT
Source organism: Nonomuraea sp. NPDC049646 (assembly GCF_044465525.1). Taxonomy (NCBI): domain Bacteria; kingdom Bacillati; phylum Actinomycetota; class Actinomycetes; order Streptosporangiales; family Streptosporangiaceae; genus Nonomuraea; species Nonomuraea sp. NPDC049646. Next base: position 830,102 of record NZ_JBITLU010000001.1, read on the forward strand.
AGAAGCGCCGCGCAGCCGCGTGATCGCCCTGGTCCAGGGTGACATGGCCGAGGTTGGCCAGGACCGTCGCTCCCGCGGCGGGACGGCGGGCGCGACGGCACAACTCCAGCGCCTCCCGGTAGGCGGCCAGCGCCTGATCGAGGTCACCGCGTACGTGATGCACCCCGCCGATGTTGTTCAGGCAGGTGGCGACGAAGGCGGGCGCGTCGTCCCCGGCGAGCCGCAGTGCCTCCTGGTAGCAGGACAGCGCCTGGTCGTACTCCCCCAAGGCGTCGTGCACGGAACCGAGGTTGTTCACGATGACCGCCGACTCGGCCGTCGGCCGCCCGCCGTCCTCGAAGATGGCGACGGCTCGCCGGTAGAGCGCGACGGCCGTCCGGTGCTCGCCGCGCGCGAACGCCAGACGGCCCAGATTGTTGAGCGCGTTGCCGGCCTCGGGCGTGCCGGGCGGGTCGTCCGTGCGCTCGCCCTCCGCCCGCAACGCCCTGGTGAACAGGTCCTCGGCCGCGTCCAGCTCGCCCTGATCCTGGCGGACGCGTCCCAGCCAGTTGAGGCAGGCGGCGATGCGGTCCGACCCCGGCGCGAGGGCCGTCCACAGCTCCAGGGCGCGGCCGAACTCGGCTGCGGCCGTGTCCAGGTCGCCGCCGAAGTAGGCGTCCTCGCCGGCCCGCACGGCCCTGTCGGCCGACCTCCGCTTGAAGATCACGACGACTCCGGCAGCAGAGGGGAGAGACCGTCGCCGATGACGGTCAGCCCGGCCCAGGTTCCCGGCGCCGGCGACGACCGCCGCCGGAGGTAGTCGAGCTGTGCCCGCTGGAGCGCCGCCGAGGGCGGGATGCCGGCCCGCAGGAGCTCGTAGAAGGTCCGCAGCAGGGTAGCGGTCGGCGTGCTGCCGATGTCCACGGTCCCGGCCAGGACCCACCGCGCGCCGGCCAGCAACGCTGCCGTCGGCAGGCCCAGGGGGTCGACCGCCGCCCGTACGGCCAGCCGGCCCGACCAGCATGATGCGGTGATGAACGCGTCCGGCAACCGGCAGCCCAGCAGTTGCGCCGCCGTCAGCAGGTCGTCGGGGCCGAGTTCGACGGCCTGCGCGAGGCCGGCGTGCGGCGACGGGCCGTCGTCCCCGGACCGTGGCTCCGCGCCGTGCGCGCTGAGCACGACCGCCGCGTAGCCGCTCGCGTCCGCGAGCCGGTCGCGCAGCTCCCGCTGCCCGGCCAGCTCGACCGGGCCCGGCATGGACCGCAACGCGTCCTTCTCCCGCCGCCAGCCGGGCAGGCCGTGATCGAGGAAGGCCAGCGTTCCCCGGCCGCGGCGGGGAGGACGCGCCCGTAACGCCGACCACAGGGCCAGCGACGGCACCACGGAGATCTGCGCCAGCTCGGCGAGGTACCGGCCGTCGATCATCAGGGCCGCCACGGGCACCGGCCCCAGGACGCTGCCCGTGGAGACGATCAGCGGCGGGTTCGCGCCCGCAGCCAGCGTCTCCGCCAGCTCGCCGGGGACGAGCGTCCGGCCGAGCTCGGCCAGCTCTGTCTCCTGCGGCTGCCAGGCGATCTCGTCCTGAGCCTGGTGGTAGGCGTCCAGGTGCCGCCGCACACCCGTCGGCATGATCACCTCTTCGACGGCCCGGACCCCCTCGGACGTCACCCAGATGCGGTGGCAGAAGGTGTCGTCCTCCTCCAGGACGTCCACCAGCAGCGCGTGGCCGCCTTCCGGCAGGCTCGCGATCATCTCGTCGAGGTCGGCGCCGCCCTCGACGGTCTGCCGTAATTGGCGGGAGGTCTCGTCCTCCAGGCGCCGGTACAGCTCCCGAAGCCGGTCGGCGTCCTCGGGGCGGGCGTCCCGCGACCGGAGTTCCGCCCTCCTCAGCGTGATCTCCCCGATCAGCTCGCGCAGCGCGGGGGCGAACGTGGCTCCGGCGCGCACGAACGCCGCCAGCGCGTCCGACCGGGCCGCGGTCGCGACCTTCAGAGCGGTACGCCCGTCCCCCGCCCGCGCGGCGCAGTGCAGGGCCAGCCCGTACGTGTGCCGGTGGGACTCGTAGAAGGAGCGGCGCTCATCGGGCGCCCGCAGCCGCCGGCCGTGCTCCTCGTCCAGCTCGAATGCGGCCACGGCATGGCGGGTGGCCTCGTCCACCTGATCCGCGAGGATCAGTTCGGTGGCCAGATGGTAGTGGACGAGACCGGCTGCGCCCGGGTCGTCGCTCACCCGCAGGGCGGCGAGCGCCTCGCGGAACCGCATGATCGCGGTGGGGCGGTCCGCGCGCCCACGAGCGATGAGTCCGGCCTCAAGGGCGGCCTGCGACAGGCCGCGGGCGATGTTCTGGCCGCCGCCCATGGCGCTGTACATCTGGACGACGTCGTCGAGCAGCTCCTCCGCCGCGTCGAGGTCGCCTTCGAGGCGGGCCAGCTGAGCCAGGCCCAGGGTGGTGAGCACCTGGTTGCCCGCCTCACCACCCCCCAGGCGCAGCGACTGCGCGAATCTGCGGCGTACGCGAGCCGCCACCGCGGGGTCGTCGGCGACGTCGGTCATGTCGAGGTTCCCCATGCGGCGAGCCACCTGGGCGGCGCCGAAACGGCGACCGGCCCGCAGGTGGCCGGCGAAGGCGGCGGCGTAGTGCCGCCGCGCCTCCTCCCTCTTGCCGACCTCCGCCAGCACCGCGCCCAGTTCACGCTCCGCGTTCGCGGCTCCCACCCGGCGCCCGAGGCCGCGATATCCCTCCAAGGACTGGACGAGCAGATCGCGGGCGGTGTCGTAGTCGCGCGCCAGCCGTGCCGAGAGCGCCAGCTCGCCACGGCCCCCGGCGAGGAGAAGCTCGGCCGCCGGACCGGGCGGACACCGCTCGGCGGCGCGCAGGGCCTCCAGCAGGAACCCGCGGGCCTTGACGAAGTCGCCGTCGAGGTGGGCGGTCTTGGCCCTCTGCACCAGCGCGTACCCGACCTCCAGATCGTCGTTCCCCTTCCGGGCAACCTGCTCGGAACGTTCCAGCAGCCGGTCGGCAGCCAGGTAGTCGCCGTCATAGCGGGCCACGATCGCCGCCTCGCGCAGCGCCTCGCACAGGAGCTTGGGCTCCCCCAACCGCTCCGCGAGGGCGACGGCCTCGGCCAGCGCGGCGCGCGCCACGTCGTTGCGCTGGACGGCCCCCTGGTGCCAGCCCCACTCCAGCAGCACGCGGACGCGCCGGTCGGCGGGCAGCTCGTCCAGCCTCTCCAGCAGTGCTTTGAGCAGGGCCTCGGCTTCGGGCAACCGGTGCGCGTCGACCAGTGTGGTCACCTGCGCCAGCATGGCGTCCACCTGAACGAGGTCACGAACCATCGGCGTCTCCAGGGCATGGTGGTCTCAAGGGTTCTGCGGCACGGCGAAGGCCGTCAAGGATCGCTGACGGTCGGCGCGCCATCGCCCGGGGTTCAACGCCCCACCCACGACCACGCGTCCGCCGCGTACTCCTTGCTCTCCACCCGGCACCGGCGGAAGTTCTCGGGGTTCAGGTAGCCCTCGCGCACCACGTACCTGTAGAGCACGTCCGCGATCACGGCGACCACGTCGCTCTCCGGATTGTCGCGCACGACCTCACGCAGCGACTCGCTGTTGAGCATGCGGTTGACCTCGATGATGGTGGGACCGGAGTAGCCGATCGCGGCTATCCCGAACGGCCCGAGCACCACCGCCAGGCGCAACCTCATCCGGTCGGAGAAGCGCCGGTTGTCGGCGGCGAGCCGGTCGCGCCAGGCGTGGAGGAGCCGGGGGAGCGTGTCGTGCAGTTCGAGGTCCTGGGGCAGGAACACGTTCATCCCGTCGCCGGTGTCCTGCCGGTCGGTCGTGGTGACGTCGACGCCCAGGTCGTCCAGAACCTGCTGGCACAGCGCCGCCATCCGGTCCTGGACATCTCTCTTGCCGGGCCCCGACCTGGCGCTGTACTCGACCACATCGACCGCGAACCCCATGCGGACCAGCTCGCGCTCGCCTGGATCCCGGCTTCGGACAGGGCGGCCAGGAGGGGGTTCCGCTTGTCGCGGCGGTTCGCTCCGCGCGATCTCCTCGATGCTTCTGGCGTTGGACAGGGTCAGCCGGGCGTAGCGGCCCGCGTCCTGCAACTCCCTGATGAACCACTCGGCCAGCTCGAGGTCACCGGGCAGCGGTTCGCCGGGCGATTTGGTCATGTTGTCCAGCGCGATGGTGACGGTGTGCCGCATCTTGTCGAGCTGAGCGCCGGTCGTCGCCAGATCCGCCATGCTGACACGCAGCTCTCGCAGCTCCAGGAGCAGCTCCGGGCTCGCCGGACGATCCCGCAGCAGACGCTGGATCCGGCTGATACGGGCGTCCGTCTCCCGCTCCAGGGAACTGGTCTGTTCCCCGTCGCCCCAGATGCGCAGCTGGTAACGGACCTTGGCGGCATGCATGAGGTGACGGGCGAGCGGCGGCAGGCTGACGTCCCCGCGGCTCCACGTCCACGCGCTCAGCTCGGCGTCCCGATCCGGGGAGGCGAGGATGACGAGACGCCGTTCCGCACGGTCGTCGCCACCGGCCCCCGTCTCCCAGAGAAGGAAACCGTCACGCTCGTGGCGCTGCTCGTCCCAGTCCGGCCGCCATTCCGCCGCGGGCAGCCCCAGCCGGACGGCGTCGCCCAGCGCGGAGATCGGCTGCTCCTGGTGCTTCGCCTGGTAGATGCGGGCCGAACCGAGCAGTGCGCCGGTGCCGCCGCCGGACAGCTCCTCCCACCAGCGATCGAATTCCACCCAGCCGTTGGAGGTTCGCGAGCCGAGTCGCGCGGCCCGGTCGGCCGCGTCCAGCGGAGAGGCGAACACCAAGGACAGGTTCAGCACGTCGTGGATCTGCCGGGCGATGATCTGGCAGTCGGCCCTCGGGTCCTCCTGCGCCGCGAGGGCGCGATCCGGCGCGTTGGGCCGCAGCGTGCGAGGCAGGGTCGTGAGCAGGCCGGTCCCGGCGACGGGGAGCGTGGTGCCCAGCCGCCGGCGGCACCTCGACCAGATCTCGCGCACCTGCTCGTAGCCCTCGGCGGCGAACGGTCCCTCGACCGGGGCGAAGACGTGGACGATCAGTTCCTGATCAGTCAGCGCCGGGCTCTTCATCGTCCCTCCCCCGCGTGCCGGGCTTCTCACCGTCCCTCCGCTGACCGGAGCGAACCTCCCCCAGCGCGTGCACCAGCCGGTTGCGGCGATCCCGCACATCCTCGGACGGGGGGAGCAGTGGCTTGGTGCCGATGCGGGTGACCCGTACCGGGCCCGCGAGCTCCAGCTCGGCCACGGCCTCCTGAGCCGCCTCCGGGTCGTGCGAGCGCAGTGCGGCCGCGAGGGCGTCGAGGAGGTCCCGCACGCGTTCCCACCGTGCGGATGCGAGCCGCCATTCCAGCAGATCGTCCAGAACGTCAAGGGCATCCGCCACCGCCTCGGCGCCCAGCGCCGGGACATCGTCGGCCGTCTGGTCAAACGCGTCCATGCTCGAAGCATCGCACCGACACGCGGCGGATGCACTACGTTCAACGCTTCCACAGCCCATCGCGGAGAGCGGCGTCGAGCGGGCTGCGAGGACCGAGCCGCGGACACCGGCGGCCCGCCGGCGGAAGACTGTCGGATTCTTCGAACAAACCGTGGCCGCATGGGGATGGTGGGAGCGCGGTTCGTCGGCCGTGCGCGGCGCGACACCTTGGACCGCGCCGCAGTTCGCCCCCGGAACGACACCTCGCACGTCGCCGCGTGACGTGCGACGGAACTGCGCAGACAGGCGGGTTGGTGCTGACGTGGATCGAGGCGACGGCGCGCGGAGCGGGCGGCGACAGCCCCCTCCCCGCCGCGGGGATCTCGTTGATCCACTCGCGGACTCCCTCGCCGCGCTCTTTCCAGCCCGGACGGCCAGACCTTGGCCAGCGGCGGAGGCGACCAGGTGATCAGACTGTGGAACATGGACCTGGGCCAGGACATCAAGCGCATCTGCGCCGTCACCTGGAACACCCCCACGGCCGACGAATGGCGGCGCCACATCGACAGCTCCCTGACCTTCCCCGCACCCTGCTGGCCCATGCCGGCCGCTGCGGCGGATCGCCACCGGTGGCATGGGCCGCGCCCGGTCAGGCGGGCGTGAGTGGCCGGCTTAGCCTCGGCCTAACCTTCGACAGACCCGCGGACGAGCTGCGTCCGGCTCGGACGCATCAGCCACACGGCGGCGGCGAGCGTGAGCACCCAGCCGGTCACTTCGATGAGCAGGTGATCCGTTGCGGCGGGGACGGACTGCAGCAGGTACACCCGGACGCTGTTGATCGCGCCGTGCGTCAGGACCGCGGGCCAGACACTCCCCGACCGCCACCGAAGTGCGAGCAACAGCGGCGCCCATGGCAGCATGCCCGCGAAGTAGACGACGATGTCCCAGGTCGACCGATCGCCGATGACGGCGAGGACCGGCAGGTGCCAGACGATCCAGACCAGACCGCTGACCAGGGCCAGCCGCCAGAATCCCCATGCCGCGGCGCGCGTCGCCAGCCAGCCGCGCCAGCCGAACTCCTCGCCGATGGCGAAGGCCGACTGCATGAGGAAGACCGGAGCGATCCAGATGGTCGCCGCGGAGATCTCGTCCAGCGGGTTGAGCTGCCAGATCCCGAATGCCAGTGCGATGGCGGTCTGGATCGCGGCGATGGCGGCGATGAGGCCGATGCCGACGCCGGCCCACTTGGGGGTGCCGCGCCACCTGACGGCGAACGTCTCCCGGAACGTTCCGGGTCGTCGGGCGAGCCACATGATGATCGCCGCGAGCAGCGGGGTCAGTTGCAGGATCGGCGTGATCAGGTTGTAGACGTCCGTCGGGACGAGCCGGAAGACCATCGGGACGGACAGCGCGAAACACAGCAGGACGGCGATCGTGAAGAACCACGTGACGTCGACAGCAGCTGATCTGGAGCGCGTGGCGGACGCGGTCATGATGACCTCGCTTCGTGCGGGCGCGAGGATGCAGCTCGCCGAGTGGTCCCGGCACAGGCCGGGGCTGTCCGGCCGGCGAGCATGACGACGTTGGGAGGTTTGAGACGTAGGAAACGCACGAACTCGAAGGTAGGGCGGGCGGAATCGTCCGGCCTCACCCCCAGGGGTGAACCAGGTACCGCCCGTCAGGATGGAATCCGCCTGCCGGCCGGGGCTTCGGCGGTCAGCCGGGGTGGCGGTCCAGCAGGCCGGCGAAGGCGGCTGCCGCGTTGTCGGCGCGGGCCGGGTCCGCGGCCACCATGCGGTCGAGTGCCAGGCCGTCGAGTGTGGCGAGGATGAGGTCGGCGAGCGGCTCGGCCTCGTCCGCCGGGATGCCCAGGGCGAGGAGGCCGCTTCGCAGCGGCTCGCGCCACGGCCCGCGCAGCTGTTCGACGGCGGCCCTCCAGCGTTCGGGTTCCTTGGCTGCGAGGACGGAAAGGTCGAGATAGAGCCGGGTGGTCCGCGTGCCGCTCGGGTGCGCGAGGCTGGACCACACATGCCTGACGAGGTCGGCGACGCTGCGCACCGCCTCGCCGGGCGGTTCGGCCGCCGCGGCCAGCCGCTGCTGCGCGAGTTCGAGGGCGGCGCCGACAAGCCGTTCCTTGCTGCCGAAGTGGTAGATCAGCATGCGGTCGCTGGTGTTGAGGGCGTTGGCCAGCGGACGCAGCGACAACCCGATGAGACCGTGTTCGAGCACGTAGTCCAGCACCTGCTCGGCCAGCTCGGCACGACGATCCATGGCTCGACCGTAGCAGCCTGCCCCGCGGATGTAGCGCATGCTACATCCGCATGAACGACTCCTGCGCCTCCGCCGCGCAGGCCATCCTGCGCAGCACGGCGGTCGGCCACTTCCTGAACCCCGAGACCATGACGGCCGAGCCCACGACCATGTTCACGCTGCCCGACACCTGGGGACCGGCCGGCGGCACGCCGATCGGCACCGTCGCCGACCTGCTCGCCTTCGGGCGCACCCACCTCGCGGGTGGGGTGTCGCCTTCCGGCGCGCGCGTGCTGTCGGCCGAGTCGACCGCGCTCATGCAGCAGGTCTCGTACGACATGGCGTCCCCGAACACCCCGCCGATGGGCCTGGGCTGGGTGCTGTACCCGTTCGGCGAGACCACCGTCCTGGCCATGTCCGGCGCGTCGCCCGGCGGCGTGTCCATCCTGTGCGTCCTGCCCGAGCACGACCTGGTCCTCACGGCCTTCGGCAACAGCCCGGGGGCGATCATGCTGCAGGACCAGCTCCTGCAGTGGCTGCTGAGCGAGCATCTCGGCGTCCGGATCCCGGCTCTGATCACCGGGGCGGAGGAGGTGGACCTCACCCCGTACGTGGGCACGTACCGCTCCAACCAGCTCCGCATCGAGGTCAGCATCGCCGACGGCCAGTTGGAGGAGCGGACGACCTACGAACCGGCGGACGAGACGCAGGAACGCATCTTCACCGAGTTCGCCGGCGGCACGACCTCGGCCCCGCCGCAGCGCTACGTGCCCATCCGTCCGGGCCTCTTCGCGCCCGCCGGTTACCCGCTGGAGACGTTCGACGGATACCTGCGGCTGCTGCTCGTCTCCTACCACGACGTCCGCGACGGCCAGGCGCGCTTCCGCAACGGCGGCGGCCGCCTGACCCGCCGGGTCTGATCACTGCCCGCCGAAGTGGAAGGATGTCCAGCATGCTCACGATCGGCCAGCTCGCGGACTACGCCGGAGTGACCGTCAAAGCCATCCGGCACTACCACGAGCGCGGTCTGCTCGCCGAGCCCGACCGCGACTCCTCCGGTTATCGGCGCTACGCCGCCGAAGACGCCATCGATCTCGTCAAGATCCGGACCCTGGCCCATGCGGGCGTGCCGCTGGCCCGCGTCAAGGATCTTCTCGACGCCGACCCGGACGCGCTCGCGGCGGCCATCGCCGAGATCGACCACGACCTCGAAGACCGCATCGCGCAGCTGCTGCGAACCCGCGATCAACTCGCCCAGCTGCGCGGCGGCGACCGGCTCTTCGTCTCCCCGGAGGTCGCCGACCACCTCGACGATCTGCGCCGGCTCGGCGTGAGCGAGCGCCAGACAAGCCTGGAGCGCGGCGGCTGGATCCTCATGCAGACCGCCTCCCCCGAGGACGCCTCCTTGTGGATCGCCGAAAAGCGCGAGCTCATGGCTGATCCCGAGTTCCGCGCCCTCTACCTCGAACACGACGCCGCCTACGACTGGGCCGCGGACGATCCCCGCCTTCCCGTCCTCGCGGACCGGACCCGGAAGTGGTTCGCCGGCCACCACAGCTGCTCGGAGACCAGCCGCGTCCCCGACCCCGCCATCGCCCGGCTGGCCGCGCAATCCCAGCCCGGCGCCTCGTCCCCCGCCTGGGACCGCCTCACCCAGCTCATGAACGGCTGACCCGTGCCAGGAAGACGAGCTCTCTTCCTGGCCGATCAGGCGCGCTCTGCCGCGTTACCGCAGAGCTGCCTCGGCGGCGGTTTTCAGGTCATTGAGCCAGGTTTCAAGGCCCATGTCGGACTTGGGGTCGGCTTGCGGGCCGGTGTGGCTTTCCTCGGTCCGTACGAGGACGCCGCCGCGGACCTTGACGAAGTTCCAGACGTGGACGCCGTCGATGTGGAAGCCGGGACCGTCGGCCGGTCCGGTCCAGCGCATGCACGTGCCGTACTGGAGCTGCCGGACCACGGAGGTGATGACCACCGTGCCGGGCGGGGCCGGCGGGTCGGCGGGCAGGTGGACGGTCGCCTGGAACCGGGAGTTCCTGCGCAGCGGGCCGGCGTCCAGGCGCTTCACGGTCATGGGAGCGGCAGGCTTCTGCCATGAGGGCCAGGCTTCGACATCGGCCTGGAGGTTCCAGATCGTGCGCAGCGGCGCCTGGATGAAGATCTCACTCCGGTGGCGGGCCTCGGCAGCCGGGTCGACGCCCTTCCCCTGGCAGGTCAGCGAGGAACCAGGCAAGCCATGGGCGATGGCGGCGGCCTGGGCCGGTAAGGCGGCGATGGCCAGCGGGAGCGCAACCATGACAGCGCGCGCACTGACCCGGCGGCGAGAGATCGAACGACCGAGGAACATGACGCCTCCACAAGGAAGTTACATAGACTCTTGTTAGTTAGAGGCTATAACGCAAGTTTCAAGGCGTCAACGGAACCCGTCGCCGACCTGCCGGTCACCTGCCCTGATCAGGTGCGGACGTGAGGGCGGCGACGGTCAGCGTCAGGCGCCGGGTCAGCACCTCGGTGGCGGTGTCGGCATCACGGGACAGCGCCGCCTCCTCCGGGCGGCGGTGCTCCGCGGCGCCGTCGCGGCCGGGCGTGCGCCGCGCCGACCAGCGGCGGGCCGGCTCACCCGCCGTCCACAGCCGGTCGAACGCGTCCAGCGGCACGGGGTTGCCGCACCCGTCCAGCAGCGTCCGGTGGAAGACGCGGTGCGCCTCCGACCACGCGCCGGTGTAGTACTCGCCCTCCTCGGGCACGTACGGCGACGGGCGGGCCAGGCGGTGGTGGGCCGCCCGCGCCCGCGCCTCCCGGTCGAGGTCACCACGCTCGATCGCCAGGCGCAGCATGACCGGCTCGACCGTCCGGCGGGCCTCCGCGATCTGCTGCCACCGCCGGTCGGAGAAGTCGGGGACGGCGAACCCCGGTTGGGCAGCCGCACCGCGATGCCCTCGCCCACCAGCTGCACCAGGGCCTCGCGCACGACGGCCAGGCTCACCTCGTGCCGCTGGGCCGGATCCCGCCACCTCCATGAAGGAACAGACGTGAACAACCCCTTTGCCCGCCTCCCCCACGTGCCGCCCTTCACCGTCACCAGCACCACGCTCGCCGACGGCGCCCGCCGGCCGGCCGAGGAGATGTCCGCCGGCCTCCCGGGAGGCAAGGACGTCTCGCCGCACCTGTCGCGGAGCGGCGCTCCCGAGGGGACGAAGAGCTACGCCGTCACGGCGTACGACCCGGACGCGCCGACCCCCTCCGACGGCGCCCGCTCCCTGCGGCCGCGCATCTCGCGGGTCCGTACGGGCGTCGGTCTCGCCCGTCAGGCCCCCCGGGGCGGCCTGATCGGATGCGCTCCGGCCTTCGCGGCGGCGATGGCGGCCGCCGCGGCCTGTTCGGCGACGGTCTCGTCGATGGGTTCGTGGCTGACGAGCATCCGGTAGTAGAACGGCGCGCCGACCGATCGGATCACCTGGACCGGGTCGGTGTCGGGCGGGAGGTCGCCGCGTTCGATGGCGTGCCGCACCGACTCGGCGGCCATGTCGTTGCGGGTCTCGAAGAAGTCGTGCAGGGCCTGCGCCGCCCGCGGGTCGAGCACGGCCGCGCTGATCAGCCCGAGCATCGCCGGACGCCAGACCGGGTCGCTGTAGAAGCGGTGGATGCCGACCGCGAGCCCGCGCAGGTCCACCTCCAGCGACCCGGTGTCCAGGAGCGGCACCTCGGAGACGGTCAGGTCGGCGATGAGCTCGACCAGCAGGCCCACCGGATCGCGCCAGCGCCGGTACACGGTGCTCTTGGCGACGCCCGCGATGTCGGCCACGCGTTCCATGCTCAGGTCCGCGTACCCGTGGGCCTCCAGTTCGGCGCGGGTGGCGGCCAGGACGGCGGCGCGCACCCGTTCGGTACGCCCGCGCGGTCGCATCGTCCCCGGTGCCGGGCGGTCCTCGGACAAGGCAGGCTCCTCTGCTCGCGTGATTGCCGTCCTCCGAGAAGCAAGTCTAACGCAACCACGGTTTCCTTTAACCGTTGAAATGAGCAACTAAGAAAACCGGGGTTGTACTAGTGCGGTCGCGCGGCTACTTTGAGAGCGAGTTAACGAGATCCCAGTTTTGTTTATGTCGCCTCTCGTGAGGAGGGCACCCATCGTGTCCCAGACCGCCATCCGCAGGTACACCGGCCTGTTCGGCCTGGTCGCAAGCATCCTGATCGTCGTCCAGGTCCCGCTGTACTTCATCTACGAGACCCCGCCCGACTGGGACGTCCTGACCCGCAGCCTGCTCGGCATCACCGGCTGCACGGTCTACGTCGTCCACTTCCTCGGGCTCGGCGAGCTCATCCGCCACGTCGGCCCGTCCTACCGCTGGCTCGCCGGCGTCGTCCAGAGCGCCGGCCTGCTGTGGGTGGCCATGGTGTTCGTCCCGCAGTCCATGGAGGTGGGCGCGGCGATCACGGTGGGCCACGACATCGACACCACCACACAAGGACCCTTCGCCGGCGCCCAGTACCTCATGCAGGGGGCCGTCTCCAGGCTCCTCATGGGCCTCTTCCTGATCGCCCTGGGGATCGCGGTGTCCCGGCTCGGCCTGCTGCCGCGCTGGGTGGCGCGCTCGGCCCACGTCCTCGCCGCGATCAACCTCGCCTTCCTGCCCGCCGTGTACTTCGGCGACGACGCCGCCGACTTCTACAGCGCGCAGGGCTGGGGCACCACCGCCAGCATGGGCGCCCTGTGGAGCGTGTGGACCCTCGCCGTCAGCATCAGCCTCCTGCGCAGCGCCCGCCACGCTGCTGACCCCGCACACGACCGCGGCCCGGCCGTCGCGGCCGGTGCGATCGGCTCTCCGGCCTCCTGAGCCGGGACTCCCCCATCCCCCCACTTCGAGGAATTCCATGAGAAACGTCCTTGGAGCGCCCGTGACCGTGCTCGCCTGCCTGGTCACCGCGCTCGCCACAGCTCCACCCGCGACGGCCGCGAGCCACCGCCGGGCCGGTGCGGATCCGGCGGTGGTCCGCATCGAGACGGGCCTCGTCCGGGGCGCGCTGCACGCGAAATACCGCCTCTTCCAGGGCATCCCGTACGCGGCGCCGCCTGTGGGCGCGCTGAGATGGGGATCGCCGCGACCCGCCGCCGCGTGGACGGGGGTGCGCGCCGCGACCCGCCCCGGCCCCGCGTGCGCCCAGGTCATGGACTTCATCGGCGACAAGCCGAGCACCGCCGAGGACTGCCTGTACCTCAACGTCACCACGCCGCGGCACGCCGCCGCGAAGCTGCCCGTCATGGTGTGGATCCACGGTGGCGGCTTCCTGGGCGGCTCCGGAGCGATCTACGGCGCCGAACGGCTGGCCACCGAGGGCGACGTCATGGTGGTGACGTTCAACTACCGCCTCAACGCGCTCGGCTTCCTGGCGCACCCCGCGCTGAACGGCGGTCCGGCCCGGCACGGGTCCGGCAACTTCGGGATCGAGGACCAGCAGGCGGTGCTGCGCTGGGTGCGGGCGAACGCGGCGTCGTTCGGCGGCGATCCGCGCAACGTCACCCTGTTCGGGGAGTCCGCCGGCGGGATGTCGAGCTGCGTCCACCTGACCGCCCCGGGATCGCGGGGGCTGTTCCAGCGCGTCATCCTGCAGAGCGGGCCGTGCACCCTGCGCTGGCCGTGGGCGCCCAGCACGGCCGGACCGGACGCGGAGACCTGGCGTCCCAAGCCGCGGGCGCAGGCCGAGCGGCAGGCCGTCGAGATCGCCGCCGCGGCCGGCTGCGCCGACCCGGGCACGGCGGCCGCCTGCCTGCGGGCCAAGCCGGTGTCCGTCCTGCTGAAGGCAGTCGGCCCGCGCGGGCTCGCGCCGGCCTACGGCGCCGGGGTGCTCCCCCAGGATCCGGTACGCCTGCTCAGGTCCGGCGAGTTCGCGAAGGTGCCGGTCATGCACGGCATCACCCGGGACGAGCACGTCACCTTCCAGGTCGGCTTCGACGCCGAGGCGGGCGGCCCGATCGCCGCCAAGGACTACCCCGGCGTGCTCGGCACGTTCCTGGGCCTGGACGGCAAGCGGACCGCCAAGGTGATCCGCCGCTACCCGCTGAGCGACTACAAGGGCTCGACGAGCTGGGCGATGGCGAGCACGCTCACCGACTGGGCCTGGGCCTGCCCCGCGGTCGAGACGAACCGGCTGCTCGGCCGGCACGTGCCCACCTACGCCTACGAATTTTCGGACCGGACGGCCCCCTGGTTCAAGGAGGCTCCCCCGCAGCGCTATCCGACGGGCGCCTACCACGCCGGGGAGCTCCAGTACCTGTTCTCCCGCGCGTACGCCGGCCGTGACCTGTCGCCGGAGCAGCGGCGGCTCTCCGACGACATGATCGGCTACTGGACCCGCTTCGCCCGCACCGGCGACCCCAACGGCGACCGGGCGACCCGCTGGCCGCCCTACGACCCGTCCGGAGGTCAGGTGCTGTCGCTCGCCCCGGGCCCGGACGGGATCGGCGAGGTGAACCTCGGCCGCGAGCACCGCTGCGACTTCTGGAAGCCGCTCACCTGACGCGTCCGTGACACCGGGCGCGCGATCACCGGCCGCCTGAGAGCACGCCCGCCGGCCTGCGCGGATGGCTACGGGCCGTGGTGGACGAGTGCCGCCCACAGGTCCGGCCTGTCCGGGTGGGTGCGGCGCAGGTCGCGCATGACGCGATGCAGCACGCGGGCGGCGTCGTCCGCGGCCGGTCCGGGCAGCTCGCGGTAGAACGCGCGGGCCACCGCCGCGGCCGTCGCGTCGTCGAGCAGCCACAGACTGCCGACGACATGGCGGAAGCCGACCAGCTGGAACGCGGACGCGAGATGGATCGACTCGTTGGCGTGGAAGATCCCGCTGAAGGCGGTCGAACAGGCCGACAGGTAGGCCAGTTCGGCCTGGTCCAGGGCCAGTGCGGCGATGGCCCCGACGGGCAGCAGGTCGTCGTGCAGGACGAGGCCGCCGAACGACGGCTTCTCGACGTCGGTGGCCGCGTGGCAGGCGAAATGGGCCCAGGTGCGGCCGGGCAGCTCGGCCAGCACCCGGCCGGTCGTGGCGTGCTCGTCCACGAGAAGGACGCCGGGGTGGCGCCGGTGCAGGGCCTTCGCCTCCTCGGCCGTACCGCTGAGGGCGGGCAGCTCAAGTGATCGGGTGACCGCGACGGTGAGCTGGCGGCGTGCCGTGGCCGGCGTGCGCGACCTGGCCAGGGCGAGCGCGCGGAGCGTCGGCGCGTAGGAGGACACCACGTGGCCGGGAAGGGCCGCGTGCAGGGGGAGGACGCCGAGCATGCCGACGGGCAGCCACCAGACCCGGTCCACGCCGGGCAGGGCCGCTGCGATCGGCCCGGCGATGGTGGCCGACAGCCACTCCAGGGTCTCCTTGACCACCCTCTGCATGCGCAGCGCGCCGGTCAGCGTGCCGTCCGCGGACGCCTGCATGGCGATGACCAGTTCGGCCACGTGCCGCGCCACGTCGTCCCAGGTGAGGCCGGGCAGCGTGACCGGGACGAGGTCGTCGGCGGTGATGATGATCGCATCGCTGCGGGTGCGTGCCGCGTTGACCAGCACCGCCGCGCCGCCCTCCGTCGCGGCGCGCAGTTCGTCCAGGTCCGGGAGGGCGAGGAAGCGGGGTGCCCCGCGCCGGATCTCCTCGATCAGGTCGTCGTACTCGGCCCACAGCCGCGTGCGGTCGTCGACCAGTTCGGTGGTGAGCACCATCACGCCGCCGGGATGCACCTGTGACGTCGTGCGAAGCCTGTCGCGGACGTCCCGGAAGCGCGCGGCGAGCCCGGGTTCGCGGGCCTCCAGTTCGGCGAGGTCGGCGTGCAGGTCGGCCTCTTCGGCCAGCAGGACGCCTCTGCCCTGTTCCGCCACGGCGACGGCCCCCGCCGGGTCGCCCGCGGCCAGGTGGGCGGCGACGGCCTCGCCCACCAGGTGCGTGTACTCGCCGGCCCGCTCTTCCTGGTCGACGCGGGAGTTGCGCCTGGAGACCGCGGCGGGCAGCAGCGCGATCGCCGCGTCGTACAGATCGGCGGCGAGCGACGGCTCCCCGAGGTCGGCGGCCAGTGCGGCCAGCCGGGTGAAGGCGTGGACGTTGTGGCCGGGCACCGAGCGGACGGCGCCGCGGGCCCGCTCGGCGAGGCGCCGCAGCTCGTCCACCGTCATCGGGGGTGAGCCGGCGGCGCGGCGTGCCGAGTGGACGTCGGTGGTCACGGAGATGATCCCGGCGGTGGCGGGGTGGCCGTCCGGCAGCCGCTGGAGGGCGTTGCGGGCGAGTTCTCCCGCATGTTCGAGGTCCGCGGCGTCGCCGTCGCGCTCGTACCGCCACAAGTAGCCGTGGGCGAGGTCCGCCAGTTGCTTGGCCAGGTCCGCGCCGCCGGACGCCAGCGCGAGCGCCTGTTCGCCGGCCTCGATCGCGCGATCCAGCATCCCCGGATCCCCGCCGTGCTCGTGACGCCGGGCCAGTACGGCGGCGAGCTGCCTGAGGTAGATCACCCGCTCGGGGTGATCGGCGGGCACCGACGCCAGGCTCTCCTCCGACAGCTCGATGGCCCGGTCGAGGCTCGCCACGTCACCCAGCCGCCGGTGGCGCTGGAGCAACGCGATGCTGAGGTTGTTCAGCCGTCCCGGCCGGTCGGGATCGTCCGGCCGGGTGGCCTCGACCGACGCCTCGCTCAGCGTGATCATCCGGAGCAGGTCGGTCAGCCCGCCGTCCCTCAGGTACCGCAGCTGGTACCCGATGCCCAGGTAGGAGACCGCGACCGGCAGCACCGGATGATCCTTCGGCGCGGTGTCCACGACGTGATCCCCCAGCCGGATCGCCTCGTCCAGATCCGCCACCTCGCCACGCAGCTCGTACCGCTGCTCGTAGACCGCGACCAGATTGGCGGCCGCCGCGAACCACTCGCCGCTCTGCTCGCTCACCAGGCTCAGCGCCTCCTCCGTGGCCGAGGCCGCGGCATCGAGATCGCCGGGATCGCCCTGGCGCTGGTAGCGCTCGCGGCAGGCGACGCCGAGGTTCATCAGCAGCAGCGGCAGCCCCGGGCTGCCGGACGGCGTCCCGGCCGCCGCCTGGGCGAGCAGCGTGATGACGACGGTCAGGTACGACGGTTCGGACGTGGTGTGCGCCTCGGCGAGCATGGCCGCCGCCGTCCCGGCCTGGACGTCGGGGTCGGCGCCGGGCCCGATCAGCGTCCGCAGCAGCTCGGGGACCGCGCGGGGGATGTGCGCGACCGGTGTCAGGTGGAAGACGGCCTGGGACAGCTCGAAGTTCGACTCGGTGGCCACCCAGCGGGCGTGGAAGAGCCATCCGATGGCGATATGCGCCTTGAACAGCCGTCTGCGCTCCGAGCCGGTCATCTCCGAGGGCGGCCGCCGCACCGCGCCGTGCCACAGCCGCAGCGCGTCCGCGAGAGCGTCCTCGCCGAGCACGGTCCGCCCGTCACCGGTACGTTCGTAGGCCGCCAGGCGGCGGCGGATCCGGCGGGCGATCAGATAGAGCCGGAAGCCGTGCGGCGCACCGAAGATCCCCACCTCAGCGTCCTTTCCGTGCCACAGCGGTGACCCGGCTGCCCTCCTCGACGGTGAGCGGCCCGGCCCGGCCCTCCTCGGCCACGCCCAGGGCCACCGCGAGCGTACGGCCGTGCAGGTCAACGACGGACTCGACGAGCGACGCCAGTTCGGCCACGGCGGCGCGGGCGCGTACCCAGCCGGCGGCGCCGACCACGATCGCGACCAGGGCGGCCGGCCACCACACGAAGGCGAGGGCGGCCAGGGGCCACGACCAGCTCGCGACGGCGACCGCCGTGGCCAGCGCGGTGCCGGCGTTCCCGAGATCGGCACGCGCGGCCTCCGGCAGCACCATCCAGAGCCTCGGCCAGACGAAGGGCAGGTCGAGGCCGTAGCGGTCGCGTGCGACCGCCTCCGCACCGTGGATCCGGTCTCCCAGCCAGGTCGGCCGCCCCGGCTCGGCCAGGGCCATCCGGTTGACCCTGGCCGCCGCCTGGTCGATCCGCTCCTGCTGATCAGGGGTCCTGGTCTCGGCGGGGTGGGCCCGGGTGAGCGTGCGGCGTCGTGTCAGCAGCGCGTGCCAGCGGTCGCGCCTTCGCCGTACGAGCGTGGTCCGCAGGCCGCCGAACGGCCACGGCCACCGGCCCAGCCACACCGTCCGCGTCACCCCGGCCATCGCCTGCACCAGCAGCCCGGCCGCGCCGGTCGCCACCAGGACCGCGACCAGCAGGCCCACCTGACCGCCCGCGGGCCGCCGGGCGAACCATTCGGAGAACGCGACCATCTCCCTCGCCGCCAGCTCCACGTCGAGGGCGTGGGCATGCCCCAGCCGGACGCCGAGCGCCGCGACGGCGACGAACAGCACGCCGGGAAGCAGCAGCAGCGAGACCCAGCGCTCGGCGAGCTTCTTGGCCAGCTCGGCGAAGAAGTCTCCCACGACCGCTACCCGGGCCGCATCGGCGTGCCGGTCACCCGGCACACCGGGATCGGCCCGCCGGGCAGGGGGGTCTCCAGCCGGTCGCACGCGCCGTCCGGGCAGCCGAACCGCTCCTCGTGCGCCCGGCCGTCGCCGCCGCCCGGCAACGCGCTGCCGAGGGCGCGCAGGGCGCCGGAGCCGTCGCCGCCGAGCAGTTGCCCCAGCATGGGGATGATCGGCCGCCGCGCGCGGGCCGCGGCCTCGATGGCTGCGAGCAGCCGCCGGTGGCGCTCGGACTGGCGCGCGCATTCGGCACGCAACTCCGGCAGTTCGCCGCACAACACGGTCAGCGCGAGACGTTCGGCGTCGTCCATCGCCTCGATAGTCTCAGCCCGTGACGGCGGCATCAAGGCGGGACGGGCCCTCGGCAAGGCCGAGGACGCGCAGGGCGTTCTCCTTGTAGATGAGCGGCTTGGCCTCGTCCTTGACGTCCAGGGCGGCGAAGTCGGCCATCCAGCGGTCGGGGGTGAGGACGGGGTAGTCGGAGCCGAACAGGACCTTGTGCCGCAGCGGCCCGGCGGCCTGGCGGACGAGCTGCGGCGGGAAGTACTTCGGCGACCAGCCGGACAGGTCGAGGTAGACGTTGGACTTGTGCCCGGCGATGGACAGGGAGGCGTCCACCCAGGGGACGGACGGGTGCGCGAGGATCATGGTGAGCCCGGGGAAGTCGGCGGCGACGTCGTCGAGCAGCATCGGGTCGGAGTGGCGGAGCTTGATGCCGCGCCCGCCGGGCAGGCCGGCCCCGATGCCGGTCTGGCCGGTGTGGAACAGCGCGACGCTTCCCAGCTCCTCCAGCGCCCGCCAGAGCGGGTAGCAGGCGGGGTCGTTGGGGGCGAAGCCCTGCAGGCTCGGGTGGAACTTGAAGCCGAGCACGCCGAAATCCTGTGCGAGCCGCCGGGCCTGGACGACGGCGGCCGGGCCGCGGCGCGGGTCCACGGAGCCGAAGGGGATGAGGACGTCGGCGTGCTCGGCCGCCTGCCGGGCGATCTCCTCGCTGGACAGGGCCGGGTGGCCGAGCTCGGTGGAGGCGTCGACGGTGAAGACCACCGCGGCCATGTTCCGCCGCCGGTAGTAGGCGGCGACGCGGTCGATCGTCGGGGTGCGGTCCTGGCCGGCCTTGAAGTATCTGGCCGACGCCTCCATCAGCTCGGCGTCGAGGGAGAGGCGGCCGTGGTGGTCGGCCTCGATGTGGACGTGGACGTCCAGGGCCGCGATGGCGTCCGGGTCGATGCGCGGGGTGTAGATCATTTCTCCTTCTCGGCGGGTCAGGGAAGGGCGTGGTGCCGGCGCTTGGCCTGCAGCAGGGCGACGAGCAGCGCGTCGCGGTCGGCCGCCATGGCTGCCTGGTCGATGCCGTCGAGCTCGGCGCGCACGCCGTCGACGAGCAGGGCGGCGAGTTCGGGCGTGAGCCGCGGCGTGCCGAGGTCGTCCATCCAGGTCTGGGCGGGCGGGCCGAGGTGGCGCAGGGTGTGCGCCATCCCGCCGGGCCCGCCCGAAAGGTGCTGGTTGACCAGCGGGCCGAGCAGCGCCCACCGCAGGCCGGGGCCGTGCGCGATGACGGCGTCGATGTCGGCGACGCTCGCGACCCCCCGCTCCACCAGCGAGTACGCCTCCCGCCACAGGGCAGCCTGGAGCCGGTTGGCGAGGTGCCCGGGAACCTCGCGCCGCACGAGCACCGGCCGCTTGCCGACGGCGCGGTAGAAGTCCATCGTCTGCTGGGTGGCGGCGGGGCCGGTGCGCTCGCCGGGCACGACCTCCACCAGCGGGATCAGGTGGGCGGGGTTGAAGGGATGTCCGACGAGCACCCTTTCGGGATGCGCGGGGCACATCTCCTGCAGGCGGCTGGGCACCAGGCCCGAGGAGCTGCTGGCGATCGGTGTGCCGGCCGGGGCCGCCTCGTCCAGCGTGGCCAGCAGCGCGTGCTTGAGGTCGGCGCCCTCGGGCCCGCTCTCCTGGACGAACCGCGCTCCGGCGACGGCGTCACCGGCGGTCGCGGTGAAGGCCAGCCGGTCGCGGGAGGCGCCGTCTGCGAGGCCGAGCCGGGTGAGCGCGGGCCAGGCCAGGTCGATGGCGGCCCGCAGCCGTTCTTCGGCGTCCGGGGCGGGGTCGAAGGCGGTGACGTCGAGGCCGCGGGCCAGGAACAGCGCCGCCCATCCGGCGCCGATGACGCCCGTGCCGATGACGGCGACCGGCTGGCCCGCCGGGCCGGTCACGCCCGCCTCGCGCGGTCGCGGGCGACGGCGGTGAACGCGTCGAGCGCTGCCGGGTCCATGAGGGAGCCGGCCGAGGCGACCTCGTCGGCCGCGGCGCCCAGCAGGATCTTCTTGACGGGCACTTCGAGCTTCTTGCCGGTCCGTCCGTAGGGCACCAAGGGGACGGCCATGACGGCGTCGGGCACGTGCCGCGGGGACAGTGTGGCGCGGATGTGCGCGAGCAGGCGGGTGCGTAACGCGTCGTCCAGGGCGAGTCCGCCGGCGAGGACGACGAACAGGATCAGCTCCCCCATGCCGCCGTCGTCGCTCTCCAGGTGGACGACGAGGCTGTCGGTGACCTCTTCGACGTCCTGCAGGGCCCGGTAGAACTCGGCGGTGCCCAGCCGGACGCCGCCGCGGTTGAGCGTGGCATCCGATCGGCCGGTGATGACGCAGGAGCCGTGGGCGGAGAAACGGCACCAGTCGCCGAAGCGGAAGGCGCCGGGATAGCGGCTGAAGTAGGTGTCGCGCATCCGGCGGCCGTCGTCGTCGCCCCACAGGCGTACCGGCATCGAGGGCATCGGCGCGGTGATGACGAGCTCGCCGACGTCGCCGACCACCACGTCGCCGCGCTCGTCGAACGCCTTGGCGTCCACCCCGAGGCTCGGCCCGGACATCTCCCCCTCCCACACGGGCTGCAGAGGCGATCCCTGGACGAGACCGGTGCACACGTCGGTGCCGCCGCTGCCGACGTTCAGCAGGACGGCGGGGCCGAGCTGCTCGGCCGCCCACCGGAAGCCCTCGGCGGGGAAGGGGCTGCCGGCCACGCCGAGCTGCCGCAGCCGGGACAGGTCGAACTCCTCGCCCGGCCGCACCCCCTCCTTGCGGCAGGCCATCAGGTAGCCGGGGCTGGCGCCCATGAGGGTGGCGCCGGTCTCCTGCGCGAGCCGCCACTGCGCGCGCAGGTCGGGGTGGAGCGGGTTGCCGTCGATCATCACGATCGACGAGCGCACGAGAAGCGCCGAGACCAGCGTGTTCCACATCATCCACGCCGTCGTGGTGAACCACAGCAGCCGGTCGCCGGGACCCAGGTCCCAGTGGAAGGCGTGGTTCTTCAGGTGTTCCAGCAGGATGCCGCCGTGGCCGTGCACGATGGCCTTCGGCTTGCCGGTGGTGCCGGAGGAGAACAGCACGTACAGCGGGTGGTCGAACGGCACGGGCTCGAACCGCAGCGCCTCGTCGCCGGGCGCGGCGAGCTCCGCCCAGGGAAGGGCGTCGCGCAGGCCGAGCCCGCCGTACGGGACGTGCACGACGTGCTCCAGCGAGGGGATGCCGTCCCGGATGGCCTGGACCTGCTCGCGCCGGTCGATCTGCTTGTCCCCGTAGGTGTAGCCCGCCACCGCGAGCAGGACGGCCGGCTCGATCTGGCCGAACCGGTCCACCACGGCGGGGGCGGCGAACTCCGGGGCGCAGCTCGCCCAGACGCCGCCGAGGCTCGCCGTGGCCAGGAACGCGATCAGCGTCTCCGGGCAGTTGGGCAGGTAGGCGACCACCCGGGTGCCGCGCCGCACGCCGAGCCGCCGCAGGCCGGCCCGGACGCGCCGGACCTGCTCGGCGAGCTCGGCGAAGGTGAGCTCGACGCGTGGCCGCGTCTGGGAATGGCCGACGACCGCGACCTGGCCGGCGTCCTGGGGCGTGCCGAGGCAGTGCTCGGCGTAGTTCAGGGTCGCTCCAGGGAACCAGCGGGCGCCGGGCATGCCCGGTTCGGCCAGGACGGTGTCGTAGGGCGTGTGGGCCTTGATCTCGAAGTAGTCCCACACCGCCGCCCAGAAGTCCTCGACGCCGGTGACCGACCAGTGCCGCAGCTCGTCCCAGGTGGGTACGGTCACGCCGCGCTCGCGGGCGAGCCAGCCGATGAAGCCGGTGGCGTGCGCCCTGGCGATCTGCTCGGGGCCGGGGACGTACAGCGGCTCCGCCGGGGGGAGGGCGGCGCTCATCGGGCGGCTCCCGGACGGCCGACCTTGGCGGCCCGGCCGTCGAGGAAGTCCTGTATCCGGGCCTTGGCCTCCGTGCTGCTCTGCGCCACGGCCGACATGAGGGATTCCAGCAGCAGCCCCGTCTCGGGATCGGCGTCGGCGATGCGCGGCAGGGCGTGCAGGACGGCGTAGTTGGCGATCGGCGAGTTCCCGATGACCCGCCCGGCCAGGGCGAGGGCCTCGGTGACCCCGCCGCCCTCGGCCACCCGGTAGTCGACCAGGCCGCGGGCCTCGCCCTCCGCGGCCGTCAGGACCCTTCCGGTGAGCATCATGTCGATCATCGGCTGGGTTCCGATGAGCCGGGAGACCCGGACCGAGGCGCCGCCGCCCACGAAGAGCCCCCGGCTGCCCTCGGGGAAGGCGAAGAACGCCGACTCCTCGGCGACGCGCAGGTGCGCGGCGGCCGCCAGTTCCAGGCCGCCGCCGATGACGGCGCCCTTCAGGACCGCGATCACCGGCAGGACACCGTGGTCGATGCGGCTCATCGCCTCGTGCCACCCGCGCGAGTGGTGCAGGCCGCCGACGGCGTCCCGTACGGTGAGCTCGCCCAGGTCGAGCCCGGCGGAGAAGTGCGCGCCCTCGGCGGCGAGCACCGCGGCCTTGGCCCACGCGGGCGGGGCGGCGAAGAAGGCGCCGAGCCCGGCGATCGTGGCCTCGTCCAGCGCGTTGCGTTTGGCCGGCCGGTTCAGCGACAGCACCGCGACGTCCCCGTGGCGCTCCAGCGCCAGTGATGGGGGCAGGTCAGGGCAGGGAGGGGTCACAGGCTCTCCAATTGACAGGAATCCTGATGAAGAAGGCTGAAGTATCATCAGGTTTCCTGTCAATGCCTGGCTGGGATACTGTTCGCCATGGCCAGCGCCCCGCCCCGCCCCACCCCGTCGCTGCTGTACGCCGTCAAACGGCTCGAACTGGCGATCAAGTCGCGCCTGGACGAGATGCTGCGCGACTCGGGCGTGACCACGCCGCAGTACACGGCGCTCACCGTTCTGCAGCACAAGGACGGGATCACCGCCGCCCAGCTCGCCCGCGACTCCTTCGTCACCCCGCAGGCCATGGCCGACCTGATCGGCGCGCTCGACCGGCGTCACCTCATCCGCCGCTCCCCCAACCCGGGCAACAAGCGCGAACTGCTGCTCTACCTCACCGACGAGGGCCGGGCGCTCCTCGACGCCTACGCCGAGGCCGCCGCCGGCCTTGAGGACCACATGGTCTCGGGCCTGTCGCCCGACCAGGCCGACGCCTTCCGCGCCGCCCTCACCCTGGCCTGGACGACCCTGCGCCCGGCCCGCAAGTGATCAGCCTCCCGCCAGGGAGCGGGGAGCGGAGGAGGCGCGGACGTCGAACCTCGCCTGGAGCAGCCGGCCGCCCGCGACCTCGCGGCCCTCGATGAGGTCGACGAGCATCCCGACCGCGATGTCGGCCGTCTCGACCGGCAGGAAGCTGAGCGTGCTGACGGGCGGGTCCGTGAACGGCGCCGTGGGGTCCTCCGTCGCGCAGACCAGCAGCAGGTCGCCGGGCACCGACCTGCCGAGCTTGCGGATCCTGTCCAGGAGCAGGGACGGGCTGACCTCGACCAGCACGACCAGCGCGTCCGGCGGCTCGGGATCGCTCAGCAGCCTCTCCACCGCGGCCAGCGTCGGCTCGAAGCCGGGCCCGGGGAGCTGGGCCAGCAACGGGACGCGGCCCCGCTCCGCACTCCAGTCGAGGTAGGCCCGGACGGAGTCGCGGTGGTAGCAGGCCGTGGTCGGGGCGCCGACCGCGGCGATCCGCCGGGCGCCCGCCGCCGCCAGGTGGTCGAGCACGCCGCGCAGGGCCGCGCCGTAGTCGAAGTCGACCCATGGCCACGGCGTCCCCGCCACGGCCCTGCGGTCGGAGACCACGGCCACCCCCGCGGCCAGGAAGTCCCCGACCAGCGGATCCCCCTCGACCGGATCCACCACGAACACGCCGTCGAGCGGCAGGTCGGTCCAGTAGTCGTCGGGGCCGGTGGTGGGAAGCAGCACCACGCCGTATCCGTGGGTCATGCCCGCGCGGGTCGTGGCGGCGGTCAGCCGGGCGAAGTAGGCGAGCTCGGTGTAGAACCACGGATGCTCGACGAACTCGCGGGCGGCGAGGCCGAGCAGGCGTGAGCGCCCGGCGCGCAGCCGCCGCGCCGTGGCGTTGGGCCGGTATCCGAGCCGGCGCGCCACCTGCCGGACGTGCTCGCGGGTGGCGTCGGGGAGGCGGCCCGCGCCGTTGAGCGCGTCCGAGACGGTGGTCTTGGACACCCCCGCCGCGCGGGCGACGTCGACCAGGCGCACGCGCGCGCCGACCTTACGCTCTGGCTGTTCCATGGGTGCGATCTTTGCAGCATGTCAGCCGTTCCGCCACCTCGCCCACCGTTGCTGAATCGTTCCTTCAGTGTCTTGTGCAGGAACGTTCCTTCACCAATACTCGTGGCACTTTCCCGCACGAGGAAGAGGTGGTCCGATGCGTACCGCTCGTCTCGCCGCCGCGGCGCTGACCGTGCTGGCGGCCGCTGCCTGCGGCGGCGGCCCGGCCGCGCCGAAGGCGGCCGGAGCCGGCGCCTTCACCGTCACGGCGGACCTCCCGCCGGCCAAGGGCCCGGTGGACGCCGTGACCTGGGCGCTCTACGCGGAGCCGCAGTCGCTCGACTACGCCTACGCCTTCGATTACCCGCCCAACACCGTGCTCGCCAACGTGTGCGAGCAGCTCATGCGGATCACGCCCGGCTTCCAGGTGCAGCCGGGGCTCGCGAGCAAGGCCGAGTCCCCCGACCCCGGGCGCTGGGTTTACACGATCCGCGAGGGCGTCCGCTTCCACGACGGCTCGCCGCTCACCGCCGACGACGTGGTCGCCAGCATGCGCCGGCACATGGATCCGAAGGTGGGGTCGTACTGGGTCTCGTCCTACCAGAACGTCAAGTCGGTGGAGAAGACGGGCCCCATGGAGGTCACCGTCCACATGAAGAAGCCCGACCAGCTCTTCAACGAGCAGATGGGCACGTCGGCCGGGACCATCGAGAGCGCCGCGTTCCTGGCCCGCCAGGGCACCGGGTACGGCACCCCGGACAAGGGCGTGAACTGCACCGGGCCGTACTCGCTCGACAAGTGGGACAAGGGCCAGGCGATCACCCTCAAGCGCTTCGACGGCTACTGGGACGCCGCGCTCAAGGCCAGGGCCGCGACCGTGCGGAACGTCTTCATCCCCGACCCGGCGGCCCGCGTCAACGCCCTGCTCTCGGGCGAGGCGGACGGCAGCTACCTGGTCCCCACCACCGGCTTCACCCGCCTGGGCGCCGCCTCCAGCGGCAAGCTGTACTTCGGCCCCAACACCGCCGCCGTCAGCCTCATCCCGCTCGACCTCAAGGGCACCCTCGGCGACCTGAGGCTGCGCAAGGCGCTGTCCATGGCGCTCGACCGCAAGGCCATCCTGAAGGCCAGCGTGGCCGGGGTGGCCACCCCGGCCAAGGCGCCGGCGGCGCGCGGCGCGTGGGGCATCGCCCCCGAGGCCGCCGAGCGGTACTACGCCGAGCTCCCCGAGCTGGACACCGACCTCGAAGCGGCCAGGAAGCTGGTCGAGGAGGCCGGCGGCACGGGCCGGAAGATCGTGATCGCCACGAGCACGATGGCCCCCGACATCGGCGTCATCGCGAACGCCGTCCAGGCCGCGGGCCAGGCCATCGGGCTCGACGTCGAGCAGAAGGCGGTGGCCCCCGACGCCTACTCCGCGCTGTTCTCCGACCCCAAGGCCCGCGAGGGCATCGACCTGGTCATGACCATCTGGTACGACTCCACCCCCGACCCGCTGGAGTTCTACGGGATCCTGCAGACCGGCAACTTCGCCAACTACGGCGGCTACTCCAACCCCGGCTACGACAGGCTCGTCGACCGGGCGAGCGCCGAGGCCGACCCCGCGGCCCGCGCCGCCGTGGTCGCCGAGCTGCAGGAGATCGCCGTCCGGGACCTCGTGTGGATCCCGCTGTACGAGGTGCCGCACAGCATGTTCCTCAACAAGCGGCTCACCGGCGCGCCCACCGGCATCACCCAGCTCGTCTACCCCTGGGCCGCGGCGCTCGGGTCGGCCGGCTGATGGCCGCCTTCCTCGGCCGCAGGCTCGCCGGACTGGTCGCGACCCTGCTGGGGGCCTCGTTCGCGGTCTTCTCGGCCGTCTACCTGGCTCCCGGCGACCCGGCCTCGTTCCTCACCCAGGGGCGTTCCGCGTCCCCGGAGGCGATCGCGGCGATCAGGGCGCAGTACCACCTGGACGACCCGTTCCTCACGCAGTACCTCAAATGGGTCGGCGGCGCGGTGACCGGGGACTTCGGCCGCTCGGTGCAGTTCCGGCAGGACGTGACCGGCCTGCTGCTGGCCAGGCTGCCCACGACGCTCTTCCTGGTCGGCTACGCCGGGCTGCTCATCGTGGTCGCGGGGCTGATCCTCGGCGCCCTGGCCGCGCTGCGGCCGGGCCCGCTCGACAGGGTCGTCCTCATCGGCACCGGGGTGGCCACCGCGACCCCCTCGTTCGTCGCGGCGATCGGCCTGATCTCGCTGTTCTCCGTCCAGCTCGGCTGGTTCCCCGCCTTCGGCAACGGGGACGGGCCGGCCGACCGGCTCTGGCATCTGACCCTGCCCGCTGCCGCGCTCGCCCTGACGTTCGCCGGCCTGCTGGCCCGCGTCACCCGCGCGTCCATGCTGGAGGAGCTGGCCCGCGAGCACGTCGAGGTGGCGCGTTCGCGGGGCGTCCAGGAGAGCGCGGTGATCCGGCGGCACGTCCTGCGCAACTCGCTCGGGCCGATCAGCACGGTCACCGGCACGGTGATCGCCGGGCTGCTCGTCGCCACCTCGATCGTGGAGACCGCCTTCGGCCTGTCCGGGATCGGGCAACTGCTGGTCAGCTCGGTCACCGTCAAGGACTTCCCGGTCGTGCAGGCCGTCACCACCTTGATCGTCGTCGTCTTCGCGGGCGCCAACCTGCTGGTCGACCTGGTCCAACCGGCCATTGATCCGCGCCTGCGCAGGGCGTAGCGAAGGAGTCCCCTTGACAGCCGTGACCCTCCACCGCCGATACCGGCTCCCGGCGGACAGGACGACCGTCGCCGGCGTCGCCGTCCTGGCCGTCCTGGTGGCGGTGGCGATCCTCGCGCCGGTCGTGGCGCCGCACGACCCGCTCGCCGTCGACTTCTCCGCCGCGCTGAGCGGCCCGAGCGCCGATCACCTGCTCGGGGCCGACCAGTCCGGCCGCGACGTCCTGTCCCGCCTGATCTTCGGCGCGCGGGCGGGGCTGCTCGGCCCGCTCCTGGTGGTGACCCTGTCGACGGTGGCGGGCACCCTGCTCGGCGTCCTCGCCGCCTGGACCGGCGGGGTCGCCGACGCGGTCCTGTCGCGCGCGATGGACTTCGTCTTCGCCTTCCCCGCGCTGCTGCTGGCGATCAGCCTGGTGGCCATGTTCGGGCCCGGCCTGACCGCGCCCGTCGTGGCGATGAGCATCGCGTACACCCCCTACGTCGGACGGCTGGCGCGCGGCGTCGCCCTGCGGGAGATGTCGCGTCCCTACATCCACGCCTACCGGGTGCAGGGCTGGCCCGGCTGGGTCATCTGCCTGAAACACCTGGTCCCGAACGTCGTGCCGCTGATCCTCGCGCAGTCGGCGATCAACTTCGGCTACGCGCTCATGGACCTCGCGGCGCTCTCCTTCCTCGGGTTCGGCACGCAGCCGCCCGTCCCGGACTGGGGCGCCATGATCAACGAGGGCGCGTCCGCGCTGCTCCAGGGCGCCATGCTGCCCGCGCTGGTCCCCGGCGCCGCCGTCGTGGTCACGGTGGTCGCCTTCAGCATCGTCGGCGAGGGCATCGCCGACCGCGTCTCCGGGAGGGAGCGCTGATGCTCCGGATCGACGACCTGACCGTACGGCCGGCGCCCGGCCAGGCCGCACGGCCCATCCTGGACGCGGTGTCGCTGCGCGTCGCCCAGGGCGAGGCCGTCGGGCTCGTCGGCGAGTCCGGGTCGGGCAAGTCCGTCACCTGCCGGGCCGTGCTCGGCCTGCTGCCCGCGCGGGCCGCCGTGAGCGGGCGCGTCCTGGTCGACGGCCAGGACGTGCTGTCGCAGAACGCCGCGGGGCTGCGTGACCTGCGCCGCCGCCGAATGGCGATGATCTTCCAGGATCCGCGGGCGTCGATCAATCCCGTCCGGCGGATCGGCGACTTCGTCACCGAGGGGCTGCGGGCGGGCGGCCTGCCGTACCGGCGGGCCCTCGATCGCGCGGAGGGGCTGCTGGAGGCGGTGGGCATCGAGGACCCGCGCGGCGCGCTGCGCCGCCACCCGCACGAGTTCTCCGGCGGGATGCTGCAACGGGTGATGATCGCCGGGGCGCTCGCCGCCGAGCCCGACCTGCTGCTCGCCGACGAACCGACGACCGCCCTGGACGTCACCACGCAGGCCGAGGTCATCGCGATCCTGTCGCATCTGCGAAGCACGCGCGGGATGGGCATGCTGTTCGTCACCCACGACCTGGAGCTGGCCGCGGCCATCTGCGACCGCATCTACGTGATGTACGCGGGCCGCATCGTCGAGGAGCAGGCCACCGGCGAGCTCTTCGCCCGGCCCCGCCACCCGTACACGGCCGGGCTGCTGGCGGCCACGCCCCGGCTGGAGTCGCCCGAGCCCCCGCGCGGCGTGCCGGGCAGGCCCCTGTCGCTCGCCGAGTCGCCGGACGGGTGCGCGTTCGCGGCCCGCTGCCACCTGGCCGTCGAGCGGTGCCGGGAGCGGCGGCCCGAGCTGGAGACCCTGGAGCACGCCCAGGTGGCGTGCCTGAGAGCGGGAGAGCCGGTCCATGACTGAGAACGTGCTGGAGGTCGAGGGGCTGCGCAAGGCGTTCGGCGGAAAGACCGCCGTGGACGGCGTCTCCTTCTCGCTGCGGGCGGGCGGCTCGCTCGCCGTCGTGGGCGAGTCGGGATCGGGCAAGACGACGACCGCGCGCATGCTCGTCGGCCTGGAGATCCCCGACGCGGGACGGATCGGCGTCGAGGGCCGCGACCGCTCGCGCGTCCCGAGGGGGCGCCGGGCCAGGCTGGCACGGGCGCGGGAGATCCAGATGGTCTTCCAGGACCCCTACCTCTCCCTGGATCCGCGCGTCAGCGTCAGCGAATGCGTGGAGGAGTCGCTGCGGCTGCATTTCGCCATGGACCGGCAGGCCCGCCGAGCCCGCCGCGACGAGCTGCTGGAACGCGTCGGGCTCGGCGAGCGCGAGGCGGCCGCGCTGCCCAGGCGGCTGTCCGGCGGGCAGCGCCAGCGGGTCGCCATCGCCCGCGCGCTCGCCACCGAGCCGAAGGTGCTCATCCTGGACGAGGCCACCTCTGCGCTCGACGTGTCCATCCAGGCGCAGATCCTCGACCTGCTGACGCGGATCCGCCGCGACCTCGACATCGCCTACCTGTTCATCACCCACGACCTGGCCCTGGTACGGCACGCGGCCGACGACATCGTCGTGCTGTACCGCGGCAGGGTCGTCGAGGCCGGGCCGACCGAGCAGGTCCTGGCCGCCCCCCGGCACCCCTACACCCGCCTGCTGCTGCACTCCGTGCCGCGGCCCGGCTGGGACCCCGTACAGATCGCCGCCGACCGGCGCGCCCTTCAGGAGATCATGTGAGCGACCTCGCGCACCTGCCCGCCACGCAGGCCCTGGAACTGTTCAGGACCCGGGCCCTGTCGCCCGTCGAGCTCATGACCGCGGTCGTCGAGCGGGCCGAGGCCGTCGAGCCCAGGGTCAACGCGCTCAGCGAGACGATGTTCGAGGAGGCGCTCGACCAGGCCAGGAAGGCCGAGCACGCCTACCTCCACGGGTCGCCGCGGCCGCTCGAAGGGCTGCCGGTCGCCACCAAGGACGAGCAGCCGATCGCGGGAAGGCGGGCCAGCGACGGCTCCCTGGCCCATGCCGGCCTCGTCGCCGACGCCACCCACCCGGTCGTGGAGCGCGTCGTCGCCGCCGGCGGGATCGTCCACGCCCGCACCACCACGCCGGAGTTCTGCTGCGCCGCCTTCACCCACTCCCGGCTGTGGGGCGTCACCCGCAACCCCTGGAACCTGGACTACTCGCCCGGCGGCTCCTCCGGCGGCTCGGGCGCGGCCCTGGCGTCGGGGACCGCGACGCTCGCCACGGGGTCCGACATCGGCGGCTCGATCCGCCTGCCCGCCGCGGCCACCGGCACGGTCGGGTACAAGCCCCCGTACGGGCGGGTGCCCGCGATGCCCCCGTACAACCTGGACCACTACTGCCATGACGGGCCGATGGCCCGCACCGTCGCCGACTGCGCGCTCCTGCAGAACGTCATCGTCGGGCCGCACCCGGCCGACGTCGTCTCCATCCGCCCGGCCGTGTACGTCCCCGAGCGCCTCGGCGACGTCGCGGGGCTGCGCATCGCGTACTCGCCCGACCTGGGGAACTGGGAGATCGAGCCGGACGTCGCGGCCAACACCCGCGCGGTCGCCGACGCGCTGGCCGCCGCCGGGGCCGTCGTGGAGCAGGTGGAGGTGCCGCTGCACCGCGCCGACGTCATGCGCGCGGCCTTCATCCACTTCGGCGCCATCTTCGGCCCCATGGTCGCCGGCGTGGCCGACGAGCACCGCGACCAGCTCACGCCCTACGCCCTCGCCTTCGCCGAGGACGCCCGCGCCGCGCTGGCCCGGGACGGCTTCCTGGCCGGGCTGGAGCTGGAGGGCCGCATCTACGCCGTGATCGGCGACCTGCTCGACCGGTACGACGCGCTGATCTGCCCCACCGCCGGCGCCGCCGCCCTGCCCGCGGGCGAGGACTACGTGCACACCGGGCTGACGGTCAACGGCGTCCAGCTCGACCACTACCTGGAGTATTCGCTGACGACCGTGTTCAACGTCGCCAGCCGCTGCCCGGTGCTCAACGTCCCGTCCGGCCTGTCGTCGTACGGCGTGCCGACCGGGGTGCAGATCGTCGGCCGCAGCTACGACGACGCGACCGTCTTCCACATCGGCGCCGCCGTCGAACGCGTCCTGCCGTGGCCCACCCGCCCGCAGCTCTGAGGAGAGTTCCATGACTTCTGCCGACATCCTGTTCGTCAACGGCCGGGTGCGTCCCATGGCCGGCGCTCCGAGCCGTGCGGTGGCCGTGCGCGAGGGGCTGATCCTGGCCCTCGGCGACGACGAGGAGATCCGCGACCTCGCGGGCCCGCGGACCGAGGTCGTCGACCTGGCCGGACGGACCCTGCTCCCCGGGTTCCAGGACGCCCACGTGCACCCGGTGCTGGCCGGGCTCACCATGACCCGGTGCGACCTGCACGAGGCGGGCGACGCCGCCGACGCCCTCGCCGCGGTCCGCGCGTACGCCGCGGCCAATCCCGAGGCGCGCTGGATCTCCGGCGGCGGATGGTCGATGGAATGGTTCCCCGGCGGCACGCCGAGCCGGATCGCCCTCGACGAGATCGTCCCCGACCGGCCGGTCTACCTCACCAACAGGGACGGGCACGGCGCGTGGGTCAACACCGAGGCCCTGCGGCTGTGCGGCGTCCACGACGGCACCCCCGACCCGAACGACGGGCGCATCGAGCGCGAACCGGACGGAACCCCCCAGGGAACCCTGCACGAGGGCGCCGCCTCCCTGGTGGGCAGGCACGTGCCGGAACCCACGGACGAGGACCTGCTCCGCGGCCTCCAGGCGGGCCAGCGACGCCTGCACCAGGCCGGAGTGACGGCCTGGCAGGACGCGATGGTCAGCCCGGAGGTCCAGCGCGCCTACGCCGCAGCCGCCGAAGCCTCGCTGCTCACCGGGCGCGTGGTCGGCGCCCTGTGGTGGGACCGGGACCGGGGCGAGGAGCAGATCCCCGAACTGCTGGCCCGCCGTACCACCACCGGGCGGTTCAGGGCCACCAGCGTGAAGATCATGCAGGACGGCGTGGCGGAGAACTACACCGCCGCCATGACCTCCCCCTACCTGGACGGCTGCGGATGCCGGACCGGCAACAGCGGCATCAGCTTCGTCGCCCCCGAGGACCTGCGCGCCCACGTCACCCGGCTGGACGCCGTCGGGGTCCAGGTCCACGTGCACGCGGTCGGCGACCGGGCCGCCCGGGAGGCACTGGACGCGTTCGAGGCGGCGCTCAAGGTCAACGGGCGCAAGGGCAACCGGCATCACATCGCCCACCTGCAGGTGGTCCATCCCGACGACGTGCCGCGCTTCGCGGCCCTGGAGGTCACCGCCAACATCCAGCCGTTGTGGGCGGCCCACGAGCCGCAGATGGACCAGCTGACCATTCCCTTCCTCGGCGACCGGCGCGCCGCCTGGCAGTACCCCTTCGGCGACCTCCTGCGCTCCGGCGCCGCCCTGGCCGCGGGCAGCGACTGGCCGGTCAGCAGCCCGGATCCGTTCCTCGGCATCCACGTCGCCGTCAACCGGATGCTGCCCGACGGATCGGGACAGCCGTTCCTGCCCGCGCAGCGCCTCACGGTGGCGGCGGCCCTGTCGGCGTACACGATCGGCACCGCCCGGATCAACCACCTCGACACCCGGACGGGGACCATCGAGCCGGGCAAGCTCGCCGACCTCATCGTCACCGACGCCGACCCGTTCGCCGTCTCCCCCGGCGACCTGGGCGGCATCACCGTCCTGGCCACCTACGTGGAGGGACGACGGGTGCACACGCATCCGTCCTTCTGACCCCTCGCCGCCGGGCGGAACCGGCCTGTGCCCCGTCATCGGAGGCCGACGCCCGGTCCGGTGCCGTTCCTAGGGAGGGGTCACTTGTCCGGGGTGTCGCTCTCGGCGGCGTTGGGCAGTCCTTCGAGCTCGCGTACGCGCTCGATCATCTCCCTGATCGCGGTCAGGCTCTTCGGCGAGAGGCCGGCCGCCCGCAGCGCGATGCCCCGTACGGAGGCGTCGCGCATGGCGGCGAGCAGCGACAGCTCGGCGTCGATGCGCTCGGCGGCCTCGTCGTCGAAGAAGTAGGCGGGCGGGACGCCGAAGAACCCCGCGAGCGCTTCGAGGTGGCGTTTGGTGGGGTTGTCGCGCAGCCCCTTGCGGAGCTGCCAGATGTACGTGCCCGAGATGGTGGGCCCGCCCGCCGCCCGCAGCGCGTCGGCGACGTCCTCGAAACTGTATTCGCCGCCCTCTCGCGGGTGGACCGTGCGGAACAGGTGGTCCAGCTTGGCCGCCAGAGTACGGCGTCCATCGGATGGGGTGTCGGGCATGCTTCCTCTGCCGGATGGACGCAGGCGGCTGGGTGGAGAAGGGGATGCTGCCGCCAGCATACCAGAGGAATTAACTTCAGTTGACGACCGAATGGCGTTCCGTTAACGACAGTCTACGCGGGCTCCAGCGCCCGGCCGTGGTGCAGCGTCTCGGCGTACGAGAACACGTACCCCCGGCCCACCTCGACCGGCGCCAGTTGGGCGAGGTCGGCGTCCGGCACGTCGGGGAAGCGCAGCTCGGCGCGTCCCGTCCAGACGTCCGAGAACTCCACGTCGCTCACCTGCGAGGTCACCAGCCGCGTCACCGGCTCCTCCCCCGGCAGCCAGGCCGGGAACAGCCGCGTGTGCACCAGCGGGACGGTGTGCAGGCGGGGTGGCCCCTCGGCGCGGCCCTCGATGGTCACGGCCGCCTCGGCGACGCGCCTGCCGCCCGCCGACAGCGCGGCGTCGAAGCGGCCTCCGGGCGCGAGCCTCGGTCCCGCCCTGCCGACCCGGGCCGGCCTGATCTGGTGCACCTGCCCGAACTGCTTGGGCATGCCCTGGATCCAGCCGCGCACCAGCGGCACCGGCTCGTCGACCCAGGCGTACGGGCAGCGGGCCAGCGGGCGGCCGCGGTACTCGCAGGCGAGCAGGATCAGGAACTCGGTGAACCGGCAGCGGGCGGGGTCGGCCAGCTCGGCGCCGTCGGCGGAGCACCACTGCCACTCGGCGAACACCGCGGCGGCCGCTCCCGGATCGGGGCCGAGGGTGAGCTCCGGCGGCAGGAAACGGGCCGCGGCCCCGGGGTCCACGCGGTAGTCGGCCATGATGACGTCGCCCGAGAAGTGCCAGGGCGGCGGCGTGACCATCGCCGCCCGGCCCGAGGGCGAGAGCGGAAGCGTGTACCCGTGCGGGGGCCGGGCGAGCGGGGGCTCGGTGGGTGGGGGCTCGGTGGGCGGGGGCTCGGTGGGCGGGGGCTCGGTGGGTGGCGGCTCGGGTGCGGTGTGCGGGAGGGCGGTCATCGGGCGGGTCCTCTTCCGTGAGGGGATAGGTTTCGGATCATCTGGGGGCCGGTTCTCAGGTTTCCGGGGGGATCGCGTTCCAGGCCGCGGCCAGCCGTTTCGCGGCGGCGGCGAGCTGGTCGGGGGTGTTGAGGCCGTACGCGAGCCGTACGGCGCCCGCCGCTCCCCTCCCCCGGGACGCCGTCGAGCCGGGGGCGGAGGTGAAGCGGGAGCCGGCGGCGACCAGGACGCCCGCGCGGCGGGCGGCGGCGAGCAGGCCGGCTTCCGGGCGGTCGGCGCGCACCCACACGAACAGGCCGCCGGCGGGCCGGTCGAGGGCGAAGCCGCCGTCCAGCCGCGCCGTGAGGGCGTCCACCAGGGCGTCGCGCCGTTCGCGCAGGCGTTCGCGCAGCCAGAGCAGGTGGCGGTCGTAGTGGCCCCGCTCCAGGAGGGTGGCCACGGCGAGGGAGGTGGTGTGGTTCGGGCAGCCGCCGCTCTGCAACACGCCATGGACGGCCAGCCGGTCGGCCATGGCGGGCTCGGCCGTCAGCCAGCCCAGGCGCAGCCCGGGCGCCAGCGACTTGGAGAAGGTGCCCAGTCTGATCACGCCCTGGTGCCCGTCCAGGCAGGCCAGGGCTGGTGGTCCGGCGCCGCCGTCGAGGCGCAGGTCGGCGTAGGCGTCGTCCTCGACGATCGTCGTCGCGTGGCGGCGGGCGACGGCCAGCAGCTCGCGGCGGCGGGCGAGCGGCACCACCCGGCCGGTCGGGTTGTGGAAGGTGGGGTTGAGGTAGACGAAGGCCGGACGGGTGCGGGTCAGGGCCGCGTCGAGGGCCTGCGGATCCATGCCGGAGGCGTCCCCGGGCACGCCGTACGTGCGCAGGCCGCAGTCGGTGAGGATGAGCCTGCCCAGGTCGTAGCAGGAGTCCTCGACGAGCACCGCGTCACCCGGCCGGGCCAGGGTGGTGGCGAGCAGGTGAAGCGCCTGCGAGGTGCCCGCGGTGATCAGCACGCCGTCCGGCCCGCAAGATCCCCCGGCCCCGGACGAACCGCCGGGCCCCGGGTTGTCGCCGAGCCCCGAAGAGCCGCCGGTTGCGGCAGAACCGCTCGCCCCAGAGGAACCGCCCTGCTCGGGGAAGCGGCCAGGTGCGGGGAAGCCGCCAGGTGCCGAGAAGCCGCCGGGCTCGGGGAAGCCGCCAGGTGCAGGGGAACCGCGAGGTGCGTAGCTACCGCGAGGCTCCGGGGCACCGCATGCGCGGCGGGCGAGCGTTGTGCGGAGGGCCAGGGCGCCGCGGTCGTCGCCGTACGCGAGGGCGGCCGCGCCGTAGGTGGCCATGGCCTCGGCGTACGCCTCCGCCAGCAGGTCCACGGGCAGCAGGCCGGGGCCGAGGTAACCGGGCCCGAGGTCGGTCGTGCCGGGCGGCACGACCGACTGCACGACGCCCGCCTCCCACCGCAGCCCGTGCGACCCCGGCCCGGCCCGGCCACCCGCCGGAGACGCGACGTCCGCGACGTCCGCGCCCGCCCGCGAGGCACCGGAACCAGCCGTGCGCACCAGCCAGGCGGCGGGGCCTCCGACCGCGTGCGCCGACGCGGGGCCGCCGACTGCGGATCCCGAGGCCGGGCCGCCGACCGAATGTGCCGGGGCGGGGGTGCCGGGTGGGCGGGGGCCGGGGGTGGTGGGGGTGGGGGTCATCGGGGGGACAGGACGAGGCGGAGGGCTCGGGCGGCTTCGCTGAGTGAGGCGGCCGGACGGGCGAGCGCCACCCGGAGCATGTGGTCGCCCTCGGACGGGTCGGCCCAGTGGAACTTCTGGCAGGGCAGCATGTAGACGTTGTGCTCGCGCAGCGCCGACCACACCTCCAGCGCCGAGCGCCGCCCGAGGCGGACCCGTTCGACGCTGGCCCGGCTGCCGGGGTCGGGGAAGTCCACGTCCGGCAGGCCGGCGAGTGACCGCCGCACCAGCGCGCGGTTGCCGGCGATGAAGCGGTGCAGGTCGGGCAGGCCGCCGTCGGCGGCGTCCTCGGCGAAGCGCTGCACCAGCGCCAGCACGAGCGGGGACGCGCCGAGCAGGATGTCGGAGTAGACCTTGGCGACGGGCAGCCCGGGCTCGGCCGAGGTCACCAGCCAGCCGATCTTCAGCTCCAGCGTGGGCCACAGCTTGCCGGTGTCCTCGATGACGATCCAGCGGCAGCCGCTGTCCTCCAGCACCCGGTAGTGGTCGTAGTGGGCCCGCGGGTCGAAGCCGCGGAACGAGGTGTCCAGCGTCAGGACGACGTCGTGCTCGGCGCACTGGGCGGCCAGGGCGCGCAGCCGCTCCTCCGGCAGCACGCGCCCGGTGGGGTTGTTGGGCGTGGTGACGAAGACGCAGCTCACCGCGTCGAGCAGGGCTCGGGGCAGGTCGCCGCCGTGCAGGACGTCCTCCTCCAGGGGCAGCAGGTTCAGGCCCACGCCGCGCAGGATGTCGGGGATGTTGTCGAACGTCGGGTGGATCAGCGCGACCGCCTCGCCCTTCTGGGCCAGGGCCCTGGCGAAGATCTCCATGGCGACCGAGGAGGAGTAGCAGGCGAACACGCGGCCGTCGCCGACCGGGTGGCTGTGCTGGCCGAGCAGGCCCAGGTAGGCGCGGCAGGCGTCCAGTTCCACCTCCTCGGGAGCCCGCGCCGCGGCCTTGGCGAACAGGTTGGGCAGGTCGTCGATGATCCGCGCCTGGCTCGCGGTGAGCGCCTGCCGGGCGTGCCCGTCGGCGAGGTTCAGCGGGCTGTTCAGCGCCAGACATTCGAATTCGGTGAGATTGATCGTCTGGAGTTCCTGCATCACTTTCACCTCACGTGCGTTTTGGAGTGGAATACCCGGACGCAAAATAAGTCGCGCAATTCGTTTCCGTCAATGCATGGCGGACGACTCCGCCGACGAGCTGTGTGTTTTCCGGACGAGTCAATTCCGTTGTGTCTTCATGGGCCCGATGAGAGGCTGCGACCAGCGGTTACACCTCCACACAATCGCTGGAAGGGGTCTTCGTGGATACCGTCGCAACCATTGTTCCACCGCTCGCGGAAACGCCGCAGAAAAGGGCCGTGATCGGCCTGTCCGTGGTCGCCGTCGCCGTTCTGGCGGTTTTCCTGGCGTTCTCCGGCGGCCCCGGCTACTACGTCGACGAGCTGTATTTCCGGGTCGCCGGCGAGCATCTCGCGTGGGGGTACGTCGATCAGCCGCTCCTCGTCCCCCTGCTGGCGCGGCTGCAGATCGCGCTGTTCGGCGACTCGCTGACCGCGATCCGGGTCGTGCCGGCGCTGCTGACCGCCGGGTCGGTGCTGGTCGCCGGGCTGATCGCGGGCGAGCTCGGCGCGGGACGCCGGCTCCAGGTGCTGACCGCGTGCGTCTGCGCCGCCGGTCTGGCCACGCTCGCCGCCGGCCACGTGCTGCACCCCACGGCCGTCGACCACCTGGTGTGGGTCACGGCGTGCTGGCTGGTGATCCGGATCCTGCGGACCGGCGACGAGCGGCTGTGGCTCGCCGTGGGCGCGGTCGTCGGCGTGGGGCTGCTGGCCAAGTACCTGGTCGTGCTGCTGGTCGTGGCCCTCGCGGCGGGGGTGCTCGTCGCCGGGCCGAGGCGCGTGCTGGGGAGCCGATGGCTCCTGGGCGGCGCCGGGGTGGCGCTGCTGATCGCCTCGCCCGGACTCCTCTGGCAGGCCGCGCACGGCTGGCCGCAGTTCACGATGGCCGGTGAGATGTCGGCCGGGCCGGCGGGCGCCGTCAACTTCCTGGTGGGCCAGGTGCTCATGATCGGGCCCTTCCTGACCCCGGTCTGGGTGATCGGGCTGGTGGCCCTGCTCCGGCGGGCCGAGTGGCGGCCCTACCGGCTGATCGCGGCGGCCTACCTCGTCGTGGCGCCGCTGCTGATGCTGCTCGGGGCCGAGCCCCGCTACACCGAGGGGCTGCTGACCGTGCTGCTGGCGGCCGGCTGCGTGCGGGCGGCGACGCTCGGCCGCCGCCTGTGGCTGGGCGCGGCGGCGGTGCTCAACGGCGTGCTCGCCGCGCTCATGGTGCTGCCCGTCCTGCCCGTCGTGACGTACGCCGGGAACCCGGTGCTGGCCGTGCTCGGCGAGGAGCAGTTCGGGGAGACCGGCTGGCCGGACCTGGCCGCGCAGGTGTCGGCCGTCCATCGCGCGCTGCCGGCGGACGAGCGGCGCCGGGCCGTCGTGTACGCCCAGAACTACGGCGAGGCCGGCGCGCTGGCCCGGTACGGCGGCGCGTACGGGCTGCCCGCGCCCTACAGCGCCCACAACTCCTACGCCGACTTCGGGCGTCCGGCCGACGGCGCGGACGTGGTCGTCGCGGTCGGGGTGGAGCGGGCGTCGTTCTCGGCGCTGTTCGGCCGGTGCGAGGCGCGCGGGCGGCTGGCCTTCGCCGTCCCGCACTTCGAGGAGGGCAAGGAGGTGCTGGTGTGCCGGGGGCCGCGGCTGCCGTGGGCGGCGATGTGGGAGCGGTTGCGCTGGACGGGCACCTTCTGAGCCGCTCATGACGGCTCGGTCCCCGTACGCCAGGACGAGTAGGCGCGCAGGCCGTACAGCAGGGGTACGGCCGGCGCGCACCGCTCGATGCCGTACACCTCGCCGAAGACCACGACGTGGTCGCCGGCCTCGACGGTCCTGGCCACCCGGCAGTCGGCGACGGAGTGGGACTGCTCCACCAGGTGCGGCCCGCCGTAGGCGGGGCGGGCGGACCAGCGGACCCGGTCGAAGCGGTCGTCGGCGCCGGAGGCGAACAGTTCGGCGGTGTCGCGGGCGCGGGCGTGCAGCAGGTTCACGGTGAACTGCGCCGTCTTGAGCATGGCGTGCAGCGTGGGGCTGAGGCTGCGGGCGCACACCAGCAGCGTCGGCGGGTCGAGGGTGACGCTGCACACCGACGAGCAGGTCATGCCGCGCGGGCGGCCGTCGGGGCCGGTCACGGTCACGACGGCGACGCCGCTCGGGAAGGTGGACATCAGCGACCGGAAGCGGTCGGGATCGACCGTCGGCGTCATGGGCAGGGCCTCCACCAGGGGGAGATCCGTCATCGCAAGCCTCCGTTCTGTGCGACGGGTACCGGGGCCGTCCCGCGCGGCCGCGGCGGCCGCTGGAGCAGGGCGTAGGACGGGCCGGTCGCCGCCGTGGTCACCAGCGCCATGACGGCGAGCGCGAGGAACATGGCCGGGGTGAGGATCCCGGCCTCGTGGCCGATCTGCAGCACGACCAGCTCGGTCAGGCCCCGGGTGTTGAGCAGCACGCCCAGGCGCAGCGCCGTCCCGCGCGGCTCGCCGCCCAGGCGGGCCCCCGCGTAGGCGCCGCCGACCTTGCCCGCCGTGCCGAGCAGCGTGACCAGGACGATCGCGGTCCACGGGGCCGCCGCGAACGGCTCGGCGAACACGGTGAAGCCGGTGACCACGAAGAACACCGGGACGAGCAGCCGTCCGGCGGCCGAGACGAGCCGCACGGGCCGCTCCCAGGGATCCTCGCCGCCGCCCGGCGCCGCGGACGCGGCGGCCGCGGGCGTCCGGGAGGGGGCCGGGGCCGCGAGGGGCAGGGCGAGGGCGGCGAGGGCCGCGGCCAGGATCTCGGTCAGCCCCCAGGAGCGCATCGCCGCCGCGGCGGCCAGCGCCCAGACGGCGAGGAGCAGCGCCGCGGCCCGCGGGCCGCGGGCCGGCAGGCGCAGCAGCGGGACCGTGCCGAGCACCCGCCGTACCGCGAGCGCTCCGGCCAGGGCGGCGGCGGTGACGCCGGTGAGCACGGCCACGTTCCCGAGGCCGCCGCTCGCCAGGCTCACCGCCAGCGCGACCAGCAGCCACGCGACCGCGTCGGTGACCGTGGCGACCGTCATCGACAGCACGCCCGGCCGGGTGCCGACCAGGCCGCGT
Source organism: Nonomuraea sp. NPDC049646 (assembly GCF_044465525.1). Classification (NCBI taxonomy): domain Bacteria; kingdom Bacillati; phylum Actinomycetota; class Actinomycetes; order Streptosporangiales; family Streptosporangiaceae; genus Nonomuraea; species Nonomuraea sp. NPDC049646. The sequence continues at coordinate 870,566 of NZ_JBITLU010000001.1, forward strand.
TCGGTCAGGATCCGCGCCAGGACGGGGACGGCGGTGACCGACAGCGCCACGGCCAGGAAGACGACCAGCGCGGGAGCGGGGGCCGTGCCGCGCAGGCCCGGTTCGTCCCCGGCCAGCGCCCACGCGGCCACGCCGGCCCCGGCCAGCATCGGGACGGCGAGCGCGCCCGCCGCGGTCCAGCCCACGGCCCGGCCGCGCACGAGCGGCGCGGCACGGCGCAGCTCGTGGAGCACGCCGACCAGGTAGAGCACCAGACCGGCGTGCCCGCACCAGCTCAGCCAGTCCAGGGGCAGCGCCCGCGCGGCGCCGGGACCGGCCACGGCCACCGCCAGCGGGCCCGCCGCCATCCCGAGCGCCACCTCGCCGATCACGGCCGGCTGGCGCAGCGCCCCGGCCAGCAGCCGCCCGGCCCAGGCGAGGAGGAGGACCGCCGCGAGCACGACGCCGAACAGGGCGGCCCGCGCCGGTTCCTCGGCCGCAATCATCGTGTCCGGCTCGGCTCGGGTCGCCGTCCGGGCAGCGCGTCGCCGTTGAGCGCGGCGATGTACTCGTACTGGCTGGGCAGTCCGGCGACCAGCGTCTCGGCCTGCCGGCGGACGAGCCCCAGCTCGCGCTCCGCGCGCCCGTGGTCGAAGTACCGCAGGGCGGGCGGGGCCTGCACCGGGACGCCGCCGAGCCCGAGCAGCATGGCGATGTAGGAGTAGGACTCGAAGCCGTGGTAGTGCGGGAAGACCGTCTCGTTGTCGGGCAGGCGCGCCTGCCACAGCTCCAGGCGCTCGGCCAGCCCGTCGGGGACGGGCCGGGTGGCCGCGTCCTTCCAGTAGTCGTTGTCGGAGCGGGCGGCGGCGTGGTAGTGCAGCGCGAGGAACTCGCGGACGCCGTCCATGACGTTGGCGACCTGCCGGTTGTAGGACTCGCGCAGCCGCTCGTCCCAGCGCTCGCCGGGGAAGTGCTTGACCAGTTGCTCGATGGCGTTCTGGATGAAGAACAGGCCGGTCGACTCCAGGGGCTCGACGAAGCCGCTGGACAGGCCGACGGCCACGCAGTTGTTGACCCAGGAGCGCTCGCTGCGGCCGATCCGCATGCGGATGTGGTTGGCCTCCAGCTCGTCCGCCTCGGGGCCGACGAACTCGCGCAGGGTGCGCTCGGCCTCCTCGGGGGTGCAGTAGTCGCCGGCGTAGACGTAGCCGGTGCCGATGCGGCCGTACAGGGGGATGGTCCAGATCCAGCCGGCGTCCATGGCGGTGGCGGTGGTGCAGGGACGCAGGCCGCGCGCGGCCATGTCCGCGGGCACGCGCAGCGCCACCGCCCGGTCGTTGGGCAGGCTCTCCTGGTAGGAGACGAAGGGGACGGACAGCGCCTTGTTCAGCAGCATGCCGCGGAAGCCGGTGCAGTCGATGAACAGGTCGCCGGCCAGCTCGCCATGCTCCTTGGTGAGGACGTGGTCGATCCAGCCGCGCTCGTCCAGGCGGACGTCCACGACGTCGTCCAGGACGTGCCGGACGCCGCGTTCGGTGCCGAACCGGGTGAGGTAGGAGGCCAGCAGCGCGGCGTCGAAGTGGTAGGCGTAGGGGAACTGGGTGTTCTGCTCGGTCAGGGTGGTGCGGTAGGCGCGCTCGTCGGGATTCTCGCTGAAGTCCTGCTCGAACAGCTCGCCCGACAGGTAGCGGGGCGAGCGCTTGGCCTCGCACAGCCAGCTGATGACGAAGCAGTCGCGGTCGAAGCTGCCGCCGGGGCGGGCGTCGAGCCACCAGTCGGTGAGCGGGAAGCCGTCCACGACGCGCAGGCGCTCGAACGGGTGGTAGAAGTGGTGGCCGGGGGCGCGCCAGTTCTCGAAGCGGATCCCCAGCTTGTACGTGGCGTGACACTCGGGCATCCACTCCCGCTCGTCCAGCCCGAGATAGTCGAAGAAGTGGCGGATCGTGCTGAACGTGGCCTCTCCCACGCCGATGGTCGCGATGTTCTTCGATTCCACCAGAGTGACGGCGATTCGGTCGCCGAATGCCGCGCGGAGATATGCGGCGGTCATCCAGCCCGAGGTGCCGCCGCCCACGATGACGACGTTCTTTACCATTCTTGAGCCCTTGTCCATGCGTCGGGAAACGCGCGTCGGAAGAACCGGGAATAGGACGGGGCAGTGCTCCGGCCGCCCTATTTCGAGCGTGCCGGACGGCCCCGGACGTTTTCCAGCTCATTGACGCCGGAGCTAAACAGGGCGGTCAGACGGGCGGTGGTGGGGTGGCGCGGGCGGCCGGGCAAGCGCCCCTGTGCAGGGCGTTCACGGTCGCCCACAGGCCGTCATCAACTGGCGTAGATGACAAATTCTTGATCCACCAACACCAGTTGACTTCCCAACTGTCGCCGAGTTAGCTTGAGCAAAACTGGGGGCTCCCACCACGGACGCCCTCATCGCCCGGGCCGCCCTGATCCACGCGGCCACCGCGTCGTGCGCATTTTTCCCCGCGCCGCGGCGTGATCGACGAACCCGCAAAATGCGAAATGGGAGCCGCGGTGCTGCGGATTCATTTCACGGTCGAAGACCTGGCACGCCTGCGCATGGCGGCGACCCTCGGCCCGGTGACGGAGAGCGTGTTCGCCCTCGACCTGTTCGCCAGGAGCGGCGGCGCCGTCCACGGCGAATGGCGCAGGGACGTGCGCGAGCGCATGAACGGCGCGGCCGGCCAGGTGGATCGGCTGGCCCGCCAGCGCCGGCCGCTCGGCGAGCTGCTCGGACTGCTCGACCGCTCCCCCGGCGAATCCGGCTTCCGTGCCGGGGACGCCGCGGACCCGTGGGCGACCGCCACCGTGCTGGCGTTCTGCCGGGCGGCGGTGCTGCCGTACTGGGGGCGGGTGCGCGCCTACCTGGAGCTGGAACGGGAGACGTTCGGCCGCATCACGATCACCAACGGCGTCGAATGCCTGCTGGACACCCTGCACCCGAAGCTGGTCTGGAACCCGCCGGTCCTGGAGGTCCCGAACGACGAGGACCGCGACGTGTACCTCGACGGCAACGGCCTGCTGCTCAGCCCCTCGTTCTTCCTCCAGGTCAGGCACTGCCTGTTCCTGGACAGGGAGCACGAGACGGGACTGCCCGCGCTGGTGGTCTCGGTCCCCTGGACGCCGGCCGTGCTGTCGGACCTGGTGGCCGAACCGACGGCCGACGACGAGGCCCTCGGCGCGCTCGTCGGGCACACCCGGGCGGCGGCCATGCAGGCGCTCATGGACAGCTGCACCACCGGCGCGCTGTCCGAGCGCCTCGGCATCTCCCTGGCCGGCGCCAGCAAGCACGCCACCGTGCTGCGCAAGGCCGGGCTCATCACCACCGCCCGCAACCGCAACACGGCCCTGCACACGCTGACGTCGCTGGGCATGGCGCTGCTGCGCGGCGGCGGCCACCTCATCTCACAACGCAACTGACCTTCCCTGGAGGACGAACCATGAGCACGAACCCCTTCGAGGACCCCGACGGCGTCTACCTGGTGCTCGTCAACGACGAGGGACAGCACTCGCTGTGGCCGGCCTTCGTGGACGTGCCCGCCGGATGGGCGGTCGCGCTGCCCGAGACCGACCGGGAGCGCGCGCTCGGCTACATCGAGGAGAACTGGACCGACATGCGGCCCAAGAGCCTCATCGCGGCGATGGAGGAGTGAGCCGTGCTGATCATCGAGGGCGGCGGCGAGCCCGTCCAGGAGCGGATCAGGGCCGGGCAGCGGGCGCTGCGCGAGAGCCTGACCAGCCACGGGGCGCTGCTGTTCCGCGGCTTCGAGGTGGGCGGCGTCGAGGGGTTCGACGCCGCCGTGCGCGCGTTCTCCGGGACGCCGCTGGCCTACACCGAACGGTCCTCGCCGCGCAGCGTGATCAAGGGCAACGTCTACACCTCGACCGACTACCCGCCCGAGGAGGAGATCTTCCTCCACAACGAGAACTCCTACCAGGCCGTCTGGCCCATGGTGCTGTTCTTCCACTGCCTGCGGCCGCCGCAGTCGCAGGGGGCCACGCCGCTGGCCTCCACGCGGGAGGTGCACGACACCATCGACCCGGCGGTGCGCGAGGAGTTCGAGCGGCGCGGCTGGATGGTCCGGCGCACCTACGACGACGAGCTCGGCATGCCGTGGTCGGAGGCGTTCGGCACCACCGACCGGGACGAGGTCACCGCGTACTGCGAGCGCAACGGCGTACGGGCGACCTGGCTCGGCGACGGGCGGCTGCGCACCGAGGCCGTACGCGCGGCGGTGCACCGGCATCCGGTGACCGGCGAGCCGGTCTGGTTCAACCACGCCACGTTCTTCCACGTCACGACGCTGCCCGAGGCCGTGCGCGAGGGGCTGCTGGAGATGTGCGGGGAGGAGGGGCTGCCGAGCAACACCTACTACGGCGACGGCGGCGCCATCCCCGACGAGGTCACCGACCACCTGCGCAAGTGCTACCGGGCGGCCTCGCGCCGCTTCGACTACGCGGCCGACGACCTGCTCGTCATCGACAACATGCTCACCTCGCACGGGCGCGAGCCGTACACGGGGCCGCGGAGGATCGCGGTCGCCATGGCCGAGCCGTCGCGGGCGTAGCTCGGCGGAACCTCAGTCGTCCCGGTCCTCGTTCCCGGCCCGCGACCCCGGCTCGTCGCCGGGGTCGCGGGCCGGGGCGGTTGCGCGCAGGCGCCGGTTCGTCGTGCCGAGCACGGCCAGCAGCAGCAGGTCCGCGACCAGCCCCGGCACCGCCGAGAACTGGTTCACGATGAACGCGAACACCTGCCCGAACAGGATGTCGACCAGGAGCGCGAGGTAGAGCGCCTGGAAGGCGGCCGGCCGGTTCCACCGTAACCGGGCCGCGCCCCACAGGCTGAGCAGCACCGTCACCGCCGCGGACGCCGCCAGGCCGATCACCGCCCCCCACTCCCGTTCCTGGCCGAGGGAGTCGTAGGAGCTCTCCAGGGCCAGGCCGACCAGGGGCAGCGGGGCCCGTACGACGAGGCAGGCCACCGCGAGCACCACCACGACCGGCCGCCGGCACAGCCGCTCCAGCCAGGCCAGGGCGGCGCGCACGGCGGGAAGGCGCGGCGGCTCGCTGGAGGGCACCATGCCGAGCAGCCGGACCGCGGCCGCGTCGAGCGGGTCGCCGGAGTCCTGGACCAGGCGGATCGCGCCGCGCCGCTGCTCGACCGTCAGCCCGGAGGTGACGCCGACGAGGGCGGCGTGCAGCGCGTTGGCGGTCCGCTCGGCGCAGGTGTAGCCGGTGCGGCCCTTCAGCCACTGGGCCAGCACGACGAGGGCGGCGAAGACCAGGTAGATGATGCCGGCGGCGGGCCGGTAGAAGTAGTCGTTGCGCTCGGTGACGAACTTGCCGACCTCGTCGAGGAACGTGCCGAAACCGGCGCCGCCGAGCAGCGCGCCCCAGGTCCTGGCCCGCTCGCCGAGGAAGGCGAGGGTGAGGCCGAGCCCGGCCGCCATCAGCAGGCCGCCCCACAGGACGTGCGCGATGTGCAGGTCGCCGCCGCCGAGCTTCGGGTAGCCCGTGCTCGCCAGCCAGGTCCTGATCAGCAGCACCGCGCTGATCCCCGCGATGGCGAACACCTGCAGATGAGCCGCCGCACTGGTGATCCTTGCCAGTCGTGATCGGCGCACCGGGTCCTCCTCCGCTGTCAATGACGTCGTGGGAAGCGCCGACCAGGAGCCGGGTCGTCGGCGAATTTCACTTGCGCGGCGCTTCCGCCCGGGGATCGACACCGGCGCGGGACGCTCGCTGACACCTTTTCGACGCTAGCACACCGGCTTCGTGACTGCCCTGTTTAGCTTGAGGCTCAAACACATTGAGCTCCGGCCCCCCGGCGACCGAACCTTGACCGGACGGGTGTCGCCGAGGAAGGGAGCGAGTTGTGTCGACTTTCGAACTGCGGAAAGACGAGGCGACGGCGATCACGGAGCTGGCGGACGAGCTCGCCCGGCAGCATCCGGGGGTCGAGTCCGCGCAATTCCAGAAAATCGGCCGGGTTTATGCCGACGAGCTGCCGAGACGCCTCCGCGCGGAGTTGCACGATTTCCGGCTGGCCGAGCCGTCGGGCCTGCTGGTGATCTCCGGGCTGCCGGTGGACGACGCCGCGCTCGGCCCCACTCCGAAGGACTGGAAATCGCGTCCAGAACCGTCGCCGACACTGTCGCTGGACATCGCGTTCTACCTGGTCATGAGCCTGTTGGGGGAGCCGATCGGCTGGGTCACGCAGCAGGACGGGCGTATCATGCACGACGTTTTCCCGATGCCCGGCTTCGAACGCGAGCAAATCGGCTGGAGCAGCGCCGAAACGCTGGTCTGGCACACCGAGGACGCCTTCCACCCGCTCCGCACGGATTATCTCGGGCTGTTCTGCCTGCGTAATCCCGACAAGGTGGAGACGACCTTCGCCGAGGTCGGTTCGATACATCTCGACGAGGCCACGGAAGCCTTGCTCCGGGAGCACCGATTTCTCATTCTCCCGGACGACTCGCACCGCCCGGAGAATCGCGCCCCGGATCGCGACGACGACCCGAGGGTGGCCGACCTGAAACGCCGCAGTTATCGCCAGGTCGAAAGGGCGCTGACCGATCCGGAGCCGATGCCGGTGCTTTTCGGCGCCCCGGACGACCCGTATCTCTGCGTCGATCCGCACTATATGCAAGGAATACAGGGAGAGGACGAGGAGAAAGCGCTCGCCGTCCTCGCCGCGACCGTGGACGCGGCCATGACCGGGATCGTGCTCGAACCCGGCGACATCTGCGTCATCGACAACTACAAGGCCGTGCACGGGCGCAAGCCCTTCCGCGCCCGCTTCGACGGGACGGACCGGTGGCTGCGCCGGCTGAACGTGGCCAGGGATCTTCGCAAGTCGCGCGAGTTCCGGCTGGACGCGCGGTCCCGCGTCATCTACTGAGGCTAGGAGCACCGGGTGATGGACAACTCGACACGTGACGTCCTCGATCTGTTCGCCGAGCGGGTCCGGCTGGCTCCCGGCGCGACCGCCGTGTCCTCGGCCGCGGGCTCGCTCGCCTACCGGGAGCTCGACGCGCGCGCGAACGGGTTCGCCCATCGCCTGCGCGGGCTCGGGGCGGGCCCGGACACGCTGGTCGCCGTCTACGCCGAACGCGGCCTCGACCTGGTCGTGGCGCTGCTCGGCGTGCTCAAGGCGGGCGCGGCGTACCTGCCGCTGGATCCCGGCGTGCCGGCGAGCCGCCTGGCCGTCGTGATCGACGACGCGGGCGCGCCCGTCGTCGTCACCCAGCGGGCGCTGCGCGGGCGGCTGCCGGTGACGGCGGCGCGGGTGGTGTGCGTGGACGACGATCCCGCGCCGGTCGCCGACGCGCCGCCCGCCGCGCCGGGCCGTCCGGCGGACCTGGCGTACGCGATCTACACCTCCGGCTCCACCGGCCGTCCCAAGGGGGTGCTCGTCGAGCGCCGGCAGCTCGCCGCGTACCTGGCCTGCTGCCTGCGGGACTACCCGGGGCTGGCGGGCACGGCGCTGCTGCACTCGTCGGTCTCGTTCGACCTGTCGGTCACCACGCTGTGGGGGCCGCTGGTCGCGGGCGGGCGCGTCCACGCGGGGACGCTCGACGAGCCGGGCGGCGTCCGGCCGTCCTTCCTGAAGATCACCCCGAGCCACCTGCCGCTGCTGGAGGGCGGGGCGCCGGACGCCTGCCCGGAGCGCGGCGAGCTGGTGATCGGCGGCGAGGCGCTGCACGGCGACGCGCTCGGCCGCTGGCGCGCGGCCCATCCCGGCGTGACGGTGGTCAACGAGTACGGCCCCACGGAGACGACGGTCGGCTGCGTGGCCTTCCGCCTCGGACGCGGCGACGGCACGCCCGGCGGCGCGGTGCCGATCGGCCGGCCGATGTCCGGGTCGCGGGCCTACGTCCTCGACGCCCGGCTGCGGCCCGTCCCGCCGGGCGAGCGGGGCGAGTTGTACGTCGCGGGCGCCGGGGTGGCCCGCGGGTACCGGGGGCGGCCCGGCGGCACCGCGGAACGGTTCGTCGCCGACCCGTACGGGACGGACGGCGAGCGCATGTACCGCACCGGGGACGTGGTGCGCCTCCTGCCGGACGGGGAGCTCGAATACCTCGGCCGGGCGGACGACCAGGTCAAGGTGGGCGGGCACCGGATCGAGCCCGGCGAGATCGAGGCCGCCCTGTCCCGGCATCCGCGGGTGGCCGCCGCCGCGGTCGTCGCCGACGGCGACCGCCTGGTGGCCCACGTCGTCCCCGTCGCCCGTCCCGGCGGCCCGGACCACGCGTCCGCCGGGCCGTCGCCCGAGCAGTTGCGGGCCTTCCTCGCGCGGGACCTGCCCGAATACCTGATCCCTTCGGTGTTCCAGCAGCTCGACCGGCTCCCCCTCGCGGCCAGCGGCAAGGTGGACCGCGCCGCCCTGCCCGCCGCGGGCCCCCAGGGCGTCACCGGCTACACGCCTCCCGGCGGCCACGAGGAACGGGTGATCGCCGAGCTGTGGGCCGAGGTGCTGGGCCTGGACCGGGTGGGCGTGACCGACGACTTCTTCGCCATCGGCGGCAACTCCCTGCTGGCCTTCCGCGTGGCGCCGCGCATCCGGGCCGCGCTCGGCACGAGCCTGTCCCCCCGGGCGATCTTCCGCGAGCGCACGGTCGCCGCCCTGGCCGCGTCCCTGAAACCGGACGGGACCAGCACCAGGAACCAGGACGAATCGCCCGAGGCGGGCGTGGACGTCGTCACCCCGCTCCCGCCCGGACGCGACGCGCCGCTGTCCTACGCCCAGCGGCGCTTCTGGTTCTTCCACGCCCACGACCCCGGCGGCACCGAGTACAACGTGCGGTTCGGCTACCGGGTGAGCGGGCCGTTCGACCCCGAGGCGCTGCGCACCGCGCTCGGCGAGCTCATCGCCCGGCACGAGCCGCTGCGCACGACGATCGAGGACGGCGTCGCGGGGGCCGAACCCGTGCAGAAGGTGCACGCGGCCGTCGAGGTCCCGCTGACCGTCACCGACGTCGCCGGACTGCCCGGCGAGGAGCTGGACCGCCTGGTGCGGCAGGAGGTGACCCGGCCCTTCGACCTGGCTCGCGGCCCCGTGCTGCGCCTGGCCGTGCTGCGCCGCTCGGCCGAGGACCACCTGCTGGTGCTGAGCCTGCACCACTCGGTGATCGACGCCGTGTCGATGCGCGTCCTGGCCGACGAGCTGGGCCTGCTCTACGACGCCGCCCGCCACGGCCACCGGGCGTCGCTCGCGCCGTTGCCCGTCCGGTACGCCGACTACGCCGCCTGGCAGCGCCGCCGCTGGACCGACGACAGCCTGGCGGACCAGCTCGATCACTGGCGTCGCCGGCTCGACGGGATCACCCCGCTCGACCTGCCCACCGACCGCCCGCGTCCGGCCGTACGCGGCTCGGCGGGGGCCGCGCACCGCTTCACCGTCCCGGCGGAGCTGGCCTCCGCGCTCGGGGACCTCGCCGCGCGCACCGGGGCGACGCCGTTCATGGTGCTGGTCGCGGCCTGCCAGGTGCTCCTGTCCAGGTACGCCGGCCAGCGGGACGTCTCGGTCGGCACCCCCGTCTCCGGACGCGACCTGCCCGAGCTCGAACCGCTCATCGGCTGCTTCGTCAACACCCTGGTGCTGCGCTCCACCGTGGACGAGCGCGCCACGTTCGCCGAGTTCCTGGACGCGGTGCGGGAGACCGTGCTGAACGCCTTCGCCAACCGGGACGTGCCCTTCGACCGCCTGGTGCGCGAGCTGGACGCCGAGCGCGACCCCAGCAGGACGCCCCTGGTGCAGGCCATGGTGGCGCTGCAGAACGCGCCGCCGAAGACGCCGCGCTTCGCCGGGGCGCGCACCGGGCCGTACCGGCTGCCGCACGTGTCCTCGATCTTCGACCTCACGCTGGAGTTCGTCGAGCGCGAGGACGGCGGCGCGCTCGACGCGATGATCGAGTACAGCACGGACCTGTTCGAGGCCGCGACCGCCGAGCGGATGGCCGCGCACCTGATCGCGCTGCTGGAAGCGGTGACCGCGGCCCCGGATCGCCCCCTGGCCCGCCTTCCCCTGCCCGCCGCCCCCCGGACCGCCCCCGCTGACACCACACCGGCCGACGCCGTGCCGACCGGCGCCGTGCGGTATGCGCGGGCTGCGCGGGGCGAGCGGCCCGTGCATGTGCAGGTGAGCGAGTGGGCCCGGGTCGCGCCCGACGCCGTCGCGCTGGAGTGGGACGGCGGCACCCGCACCTACGCCGACCTCGACCGGCGCGCCGACCGGCTGGCGCACCGGCTGCGCGGCCTCGGCGTGGGCCGGGGCGTCCCCGTGGCGGTGTGCATGGAACGCGGCCCGGACATGGTCACCGCCGCCCTCGGCGTGCTCAAGGCGGGGGGCGCGTACGTGCCGCTCGACCCCGGCATCCCGGCCGAGCGGCTGGCGTACGTGATGGCCGACACCGGCGCGCCGATCCTGCTGGCCGACGAGGACCACGAGGGGCTGCCCGTCGTGCGGCCCGGCGACGCCTGGACGGGCGACCGTCCCGGCGGCACGGAGACGGCCGACCGTCCCGGCGCCGGAGCCGAGTGCGCGACCGAGCCGGGCGACCTGGCGTACGTCATCTACACCTCCGGCTCCACGGGCCGTCCCAAGGGCGTCATGATCGAGCACCGCGGCCTGGCCGACCTGTGCGCCTGGCACGTGGCGGCGTTCGGGGTGGTGCCCCGGGACCGGGCGTCCCAGGTGGCCTCGCTCGGGTTCGACGCCGCCGTGTGGGAGGTCTGGCCGTACCTGTGCGCGGGCGCCCGCGTCGCCTTCCCCGGCCAGGACGCGCTGGACGACCCGGAGGAGCTGGTGGCCTGGTTCACCGCCATGGGCACCACGATCTGCTTCCTGCCGACGCCCCGGCTGGAGACCGTCCTCGACCTGCCCGCGATCGACGGGACGGCGCTGCGCACCGTCCTGACGGGCGGCGACGTGCTGCGCCGCCGGCCGCGGCCCGGCGTCCCGTTCCGGCTGGTCAACAACTACGGGCCCACCGAGGCCACCGTCGTGGCCACCGCCGGGGACGTGAGCAGGGAGGGCGACGGGCTGCCGCCGATCGGCCGCCCGGTGACCGGCAGCGCCGGGTACGTCCTGGACGCCTACGCCAACCCGGTCCCGGCGGGCGTGCCCGGCGAGCTGTACCTGTCGGGGCCCGGCCTGGCCCGGGGGTACCTGAACCGGCCCGGCCTGACCGCCGAGCGCTTCGTCGCCGACCCGTTCGGCCCGCCCGGCGGGCGGATGTACCGGACCGGCGACCTGGTCCGCCTGCTGCCCGGCGGCGAGCTGGAGTACCTGGGCCGCGGCGACGACCAGGTGAAGATCCGCGGCTTCCGGGTGGAGCCCGGCGAGATCGAGGCCGCACTCCAGCGCCATCCCTCGGTGGGCGGCGCGGTCGTGCTGGCCTCCCCGGGACGCGACCGCCTCCACGGGTACGTCACCCCGGCGGGCGGCGCCGAACCCGACCCCGCCGCGCTGCGCGCCTTCCTGGCCGGATCGCTGCCCGGCCACATGATCCCCGCGGTGATCATGGTGCTGCCCGCGTTCCCGCTGACCGAGCGGGGCAAGGTGGACCGGGCGGCGCTGCCGGTGCCCGGCGCGCGGGCGGGGGCGGCGGCCTACGTCGCGCCCTCGGGGCCCGTGCAGCGGGAGCTGGCCGCGATCTGGGGCGAGGTGCTGGGCGTCGAGCGCGTGGGGGCCGAGGACTCCTTCTTCGCGCTGGGCGGCGACTCGATCCTGGCCATCCAGGTCGTGTCCAGGGCGCAGCGCGCCGGGCTGCGGCTCACCGCGCGCGACCTGTTCCGGCGGCAGACCGTGGCGGCCCTGGCGCCGTACGTGCTGCGGGCCGGGCAGCCCGCGGCCGCCGCCGGCGAAAGAGCCGACGACGGCGGGCCCGCTCCCCTGACGCCGATCCAGCGTTTCCTGTTCGACCGGTTCACCGTGCCCGGGACGTTCCACCAGTACGTCGAGGCCGAGCTGGCGCACGACGTGGACGCACGGGCGCTGGGCGTGGCGGTGTCCGCCCTGGTCACCCGGCACGCCGCGCTGCGCACCCGGTTCCCCCGGCACGACGGCGGACGATCCCAGCACGTCACCCCGCCACCGGCCGGGGACGTCCTGCGCCACGTCCGCCTCGACGGCGAGACCGCCGAGGGGGACGCGGGGGACGCGATCGCGCGCGCGGGCGAGGCCGTGCAGCGCGGCATCGACGCCGAGCGCGGGCCCGTGTTCGCGGCGGTGCTGTTCACCGGCGCCGGCGCGCCGCGCCTGCTGCTCACCGCGCACCATCTCGTCGTGGACGGCGTGTCCTGGCGGGTGCTGCTGGAGGACCTGCACACCGCGTACGGTCAGGCCGTCCGCGGCGAGCCCGTCGACCTGGGCGCGGAGACCGCCTCCTTCGCGAGCTGGGCCCGCGACCTGGCCGCGCACGCCGCCGCCGGCGCGTTCGACGGCGAGCTCCCCCACTGGACCCGGACAGTCGACGCCCCGGGCGCGGCGGACGTCCCGCTGGACCGCGAAGGGGCCAACCTGGTGGCGTCGGGGCGGCGTACGACGGTGGCGCTGGACGAGGAGACCACCCGCGCCCTGCTGCGCGACGTCCCCGGCGTCTACCGCACGGAGGTCAACGAGGTGCTGCTGGCCGCGCTGGCCCGCACCCTGGGCGACTGGACCGGGCGTACGGACCTGCTGCTGGCCACCGAGGGCCACGGCCGGGAGGAGATCTTCCCCGGCGCCGACCTGTCCCGCACGGCCGGCTGGTTCACCACCTACTTCCCGCTGGCCCTGCGCCTGCCCGGCGGCGGCTGGGGCGAGCTGCTGAAGAGCGTCAAGGAGCAGGTCAGGGCCGTCCCGGGCCGCGGCTTCGGGTACGGCGTGCTGCGGTACCTGCGCGGCACCGCGCCCGAATGCCACCCCGCCGTCTGCTTCAACTACCTCGGCCGGTTCGCCCCCCCGCTGGACGGCCTCTACCGGGACGTCGCGCCCATCGGCCTGTTCCAGGACCCCGGCGACGTCCGGCCGCACCTGCTCGACGTCGTCGCCGCGGTCCGCGCCGGCCGGCTGGAGATGACCTGGGAGTACTCGGCCGACCTGCACGACGAGGCCACCGTCGCCCGGCTCGCGGACGGGTTCGCCGCCGATGTGACCCGGCTGGTGCGCCACTGCGCCGGGCCGGGCGCGGGCGGCCGCACCCCGTCGGACTTCCCGCTGGCCGGCCTGGACCAGGCGAGCCTGGACCGGCTGGTCGGCGACGGACGCGACGTGGCCGACGTCTACCCGCTCACCCCCGGCCAGGCCGGCATGCTCTACGAGTGCCTGGCGGCCGGCGACGACCTGTACGTCGCCCAGTTCGGCATGCTGCTCGACGGCGTCGGCGACCCCGGGAGGCTGGCGCGGGCGTGGCAGTCGGTCGTGGACCGGACGCCCGTGCTGCGCACGTCCCTGGCCTGGGACGGCCTTGATCATCCCGTGCAGATCGTGCACGAGCGGGCCCGCCTGCCGGTCGTCCGGCACGACTGGCGCCGCCTGCCCGAGGACGAGCGGCGGGCCGCGCTGGCCGCCCTGCTCGCCGCGGACCGGGCCGCGGGCCTGGACCTGACGGCCGCGCCGCCGTCCAGGCTGGCGGTCATCCGGCTGGACGACGACACCGTCCGCGTCGTGTGGACCCTGCACCACATCCTGCTGGACGGCTGGAGCGTCCACCGGCTGCTGCGCGACGTCCTGGCCGCGTACGCCCACCTGTCCGGGGAGGGCGACGGCGGCGCGCCCGAGCCGCGCCGCCCCTTCCGCGACTACGTGGAGTGGCTGGCGGGCCGCGACCTCGGCGCCGACGAGACCTACTGGCGGCAGGCGCTGGCCGGGCTCACCGCCCCCACGCCGCTGCCCTACGACCGGCCGCCCGGCAGGGAGCACCGGCCCAAGGCCGCCGGACGGGTCCGCGCCGCCCTGCCGCCCGGCCTGACCCGGCGGCTGGCCGACCGGGCCGCGGCGGCCGGCCTGACGCTCAACACGATGGTCCAGGGCGCGTGGTCGGTCCTGCTGTCCCGGCACAGCGGCGAGCCGCGGGTGTGCTTCGGCGCCACGGTGTCGGGCCGCCCCGAGGACCTGGACGGCGCCGAGTCCATGATCGGCATCTTCATCCAGACGCTGCCCGTCCACGTCCACGTGGACGGCGCCCGCCCGCTGCTGCCCTGGCTGCGCGAGCTCCAGGAGTCGCAGGCCGGGGCCCGGGAGCACGAGGCGGCCTCGCTCACCAGGATCCGCGCGTGGAGCGACGTGCCGCCGGGGACGGCGCTGTTCGACAGCATCGTGGTCTTCGAGAACTACCCGATCGACTACGCCGCACCCGGCCCGCGCCTGCGCGAGGTGGACGCCGCCGAGGCGAACGGCTACCCGCTCGGCCTGGTCGTCTACCCGGGCGAGGAGCTGTCGTTCGTGCTGCTCCACGACGAGGAGCTCTTCGACGCGGCGACCATGCGGCGGCTCGGCGAGGGCCTGTCGGCGCTGCTCGGGCAGCTCGCCGCCGACCCCGGCGGGACCGTGGGGTCGCTCAGCGCGGTGAGCGCGCGGGAGCGGCGGCTGACGCTGACGGAGTGGAACGACACCGCCCGCGCCTACCCGCGCCGGACCGTCCACGAGCTGTTCGCCGAGCGGGCGCGGGAGAGGCCCGGCGCGGTGGCGGTGCGCGGCGGCGGGGCGGAGCTGACGTACGGGGAGCTCGACCGTCGTTCCGGGGAGCTGGCCGAGGTGCTGGCCGCGCTCGGCGTGCGCGCCGAGTCCCGGGTGGCGGTGTTGCAGGGACGCTCGCCGGACGCGCTGGTCTCGATGCTGGCCGTGCTCAGGGCGGGCGGCGCGTACGTCCCGCTCCATCCGGACTTCCCGGCCGGGCGCATGCGGTGGATCCTGCGGGACACCGGCGCGGTCGCGGTGCTCACCGACCGGTCGCTGGCCGGGCGCGCCGCCGGCCTGGGCCTGCCCGCCGTCGAGGTGGACGGCGACCTGCCCGCCCCCGCCCCCGTGCCCGGCCCCCTGCCGACCGTGCCGCCCGGGTCGCTGGCGTACGTCATGTACACCTCGGGCTCGACCGGGTCGCCCAAGGGCGTCGCGGTCACCCACGAGGACGTGGTGAGCCTGGCCTGGGACCACCGCTGGCGCGGCGGCGGGCACGACCGGGTGCTGTTCCACTCCCCGCACGCCTTCGACGCGGCCACCTACGAGATGTGGGTGCCGCTGCTGGCCGGCGGCGAGGTGGTGGTCGCGCCCGGCGACCTGGACGCGCGGCGGCTGCGGGCGCTGACGGCCGAGCACGGCGTCACGGGGATGTTCGTCACGTCCGCGCTGTTCAACCTGTTCGCCGAGGAGCTGCCCGAGTGCTTCGCCGGGCTGCGCGAGGTGTGGACGGGCGGCGAGGCGGCCTCGCCGCAGGCGCTCGCCCGGGTGATCGGCCGGTGCCCCGGAACCACGTTCCACAACGGGTACGGCCCCACCGAGACCACCACGTTCGCCACGACCCGGCAGATGACCGCCGAGCTCGTCCGGGCGGGACGGGCGCCGATCGGCCGTCCCATGGACAACACCCGCGCCTACGTGCTGGACGCCGCCCTGTCGCCCGTCCCCGTCGGCGCGCCGGGCGAGCTGTACCTGGCGGGCGCCGGCCTGGCCAGGGGCTATCTCGGCAGGCCGGGCCTGACCGCCGAACGCTTCGTGGCCGACCCGTTCGGCGGCGGCGGGCGGCTCTACCGCACCGGGGACCGGGCCCGCTGGACGCCCGAGGGCGACCTGGAGTTCCTCGGCCGGGTGGACGGCCAGGTGAAGATCCGGGGCTTCCGGATCGAGACGGGCGAGGTGGAGGCCGCGCTCCTGGCGCAGCCCGGTGTCGCCGAGGCCGTCGCGGTGGCCCGGCAGGACGCCGCCGGACGCCGGACGCTGGCGGCGTACGTGGTGCCGGCGGCCGGCGGGCCCGCGCCCTCGCCCGAGGAGCTGGCCGCGGGTTTGGGCGCGCGGCTGCCCGCGTACATGGTGCCCGCGGCGTTCGTGTCCCTGGACCGGCTGCCGCTGAACGCCAACGGCAAGGTGGACCGCGCCGCCCTGCCCGAGCCCGCCCCGCCGCGGGAGCGGGCCCGGTCGTACGTCGCGCCGCGCAACCCGACCGAGGAGGCGCTAGGCCGCATCTGGGCGCAGGTGCTCGGCCTGGACCGGGTGGGCGTGCACGACGACTTCTTCGCGCTCGGCGGCGACTCGATCACCAGCCTGCGGGTGACGTCGCGGGTGGGACCGGCCTTCGGCGTCGAGCTGTCGCCGCGCGACCTGTTCCTGACGCCGACCGTCGCCGGGCTGTCGGAGGTCGTGCAGGACCGGATCCTGGACTCCCTGGAGGAGGCCGTCCACCGGTCCTGACGGGTCCTGACGGGTCGTGACGGCGGCTCAGCGCGCGCTCAGCCGCCGGTAGGCGCGTGAGACGAGGCCGAGGAAGGCGGCGTCGCTGCTCAGGTCGACGCCGCCGGGCACGGCCGCCGGTCCGGCGCCGCCGTCGGGCGGCAGGCCGCTGGCGCGGGCGCGGATGGCCGCGTCCACCGCGGCGGCCTCGGCGAACGCCTCCAGCCGCTGGCCGCGCAGGCCGGACCGCGCGCCCTCCCGCCGGGCCGCGTCCGCCACGCGCGGGTCGAGGTACGGCTCCAGCGCGATCCGGCCGTCCCGGATCTCCACGAACCGCCGGTACAGCCGCAGGTCCAGGTCGCGGAAGGTGACCAGCTCGGTCAGCAGCGGCGCCGGGTCCAGCAGCGCGATGTCCGGGCTGGCCCGGTAGAGCGCCCGCCACAGCGGACGCAGCCGCAGGTGCAGCCGGAAGTCGCGGAGCCAGCGCGACCGCGCGGGCCACCACGACGGCAGGGCCAGGCCGGCCAGCACCGCCAGCACGCCGAGCGGCACCAGCAGCATGTCCAGCGGCGCCCGCAGCAGGTCGGGATAGTCCGCGCCGATCCGCCGGCAGGCGAAGTAGGCCGCCTTGTGCAGGTGGTAGAGCACGGTCAGCGACGCGCCCACGGCGATCAGGCGCAGCCCCGCGCTCACCGCCCGGTTCCCCGTCTGGCGGGCCTCCCGCAGGGCGAACCAGGTGACGTGGCACAACACGGGCACGAGGTAGCACAGGAAGACCAGCCAGTATTCGAGCACGCCCGGCGTGCCCCCGTAGCGGACGGCGAAGCGCGGGCTGTTGACCGGCGTACGGGCCAGGGCGAAGGTCAGGCACATGCCGAGCAGCACGAGCGCCGGCCAGGCCGCCTCACCCCACGTACGCCGGCGCGGCCCTTCCGGCGGCGGGCCGACCTGCCGCACGAACGTCCCGATCGACCAGGCGACGGCCAGCATGAACGCGTGCGACACCAGCCTGGCCAGGTTCGGCACGCCGGTCAGCCGCCAGACGGCGTCGTAGGCCCACGGCGTGTTGACCGCCGTCGAGGCGGCGATCGCGGCCAGGATGACGAACACCGCCCGCCCGGCCGGGTCCCGCGCCCAGGACCGCACGGCCGCCAGCCGGTACGCGGTCAGCGCGCTGGCCAGCACCGCGGGGCCGTAGAGCCGCAGCCACTCACCCACGGCCGAGGCCGGACACCCCGCCGCGGAGCGCGTCCACGGTCCCGGTGAGCACGGCGTCCACGCGCCGGACGTCCGACGCCCGCGGGCGCGACTCCCGGCAGGCCCGCTGCCAGATGAGCGAGGCGAGCAGCTCGGCCTCCTGCTCCTCCTCCGACCCGTAGATCGAACGCCTGAGCACGCGGCGGACGAGCGCGGGGTTGAGGCTGGGGAACAGCACGTGCCGCTGGGCCCGCGGATCGGCCTCGGGGTAGTGGCCGCAGATCACATGGCTCAGCTCGTGCAGGATGATGTGGTCCTGGTGCGGCGGCGTCGTGTCGGGCTTGTAGAAGATCAGGTCGGTCGCCTCGGTGGCCAGCCAGGCGCCCAGCATCTCGTCGTCGCCGGGCAGCTCCAGGAGCCTGATGGGCCGCCCCCGCTCGGCGGCGACCAGGTCGCAGAGCGTTCTGACGCGATAGGGCCGCGGCATGGGTAATCGGCGGGCGATCTCCGCGCAGCGACGTCGCATGAGCCTGAACTTCTTGCCGGCGGGAGTCATACCTCTCCAGGGCTAACAATTCAGCATCGACATCCGATCACGATCGTGTCGCATCCGCTTCGACCATGACAACGTCGTGCTTGCTCTGCCCCTTGGACGGCCGGCTTAACCAACTCCGCACCCGCCCCCCGTACCCGCCTGTGACCTGGTTCTTTAGCCGTCGGTTCAATGCTCTGGAGCGTCCGGGCGGCCGTTGACACCATCAAGGTGAGGCGGCGGGCGGCCTCGGACGACGCCCGCGAGGGCCGGGCCGCGCGCTTACCGCAGTTCATCGAAACGTTATCCAGGCGCGGGCGGCCGACCGTCGACCGGAGGGCTTGGAGACACCCCGATGCATATCTCTTCCCAGCGGGACGAGCGGATCGCGGCACTGCCGGAACACCTCCGTGACCAGATGCTGCGCAGGCTGGCCGGCCGGTCGGCCGCCGAGCCGATCCCGCGCACGGACACCACCGGCCCGGTCCCGCTCTCCCCCGCCCAGGAGCGGCTCTGGTTCATGTACGAGCTGGACCCGGACGCCGTGGACTACCTGGTGCCGCTGGCCGTACGGCTGAGGGGCGAGCTGGACGTGCCCGCGCTGCGGACCGCGCTCACCCGGGTGGTGGCCCGGCACGAGACCCTGCGCACCACGTTCGGGTCCGTGGACGGGCGCGGCACGCAGCGGGTCATGCCCGCCGCCCCGGTGCCGCTGCCGGTGACGGACCTGTCGGAGCGTCCCGGCGAGCTGGACCGCCTGCTGGAGGAGGAGGCCCGCCGGCCCGTGGACCTGCGCGTGGGGCCGGTGTTCCGGGCCCGGCTGATCCGGCTCGGCCCGCGCGAGCACGTGCTGACCGCCCACGCCCACCACATCGTCACCGACGGCTGGTCCTCGCGGGTGCTGCTCGACGACCTGGCCGCCCTGTACGCCGAGGCCGCCGGCGGCCCGCCCGCCGGCCTGCCGCCGCTGCCGGTGAGCTACGCCGACGTCAGCGCCTGGCAGCGGGAGCGGGCCTCGGGGCCGCAGGCCGCCGAGCAGCTCGCGTACTGGCGGCGCAGGCTGGACCGGCTGGCCCCCATGGACCTGCCGACGGACCGGCCGCGCCCGCCGGTCAGGAGCTCGGCCGGGGCTGCGTGCGCGTTCGAGGTGCCGGCGGACGTCACCGGGCGGCTGCGGGAGATCGGCGAGCGGGCCGGCGCCACGCTCTTCATGACGCTGGTCGCCGCCGTGCACGCGCTGCTGGCCCGCTACACCGGCCGTCCGGACGTGGCCGTGGCCACCGTCGTGTCCGGCCGGGACCGGGTCGAGACGGAGAACCTGGTCGGCTTCTTCGTCAACACGCTGGTGCTGCGCGGCGAGGTGGACGAGTCGCGCCCGTTCGAGGAGCTGCTGGACCGCACCCGCACGACGGTGCTGGACGCGTTCGCCCACGACCGGGTGCCGTTCCAGCGGCTGGTGGAGGCGCTGCGCCCGGAACGCGACCCGAGCCGCCCGCCGCTGACGGAGGTGGCGGTCAACCTGCGCAACCTGCCGCCCGGCACGGCCGCCTTCCGCGGCCTGCGGGTCACCGAGCTGCCGCCGCCCGTGCTGGCCGCGAGCATGGACCTGTCGTTCGACTTCACCGAGCGGGACGGCGGCCTGGCCGGGAGCCTGGCCTACAACACGAGCCTGTACGGGCCGGACACCGCCGAGCGGATGACCGCCCACCTGGTGCGCCTGCTCGCCGGGATCTCGGCGGCCCCCGGACGGCCGCTGGCCGGCGTCCCGCTGCTCGGCCGCGCCGAGCACCGGCTGCTGACCTCGTTGTGGCCCGGGACCGGCGCCGGGCCGGAACCGCTGACGGTGACCCGGCTGTTCGCCGAGCAGGTGGCGGCCCGGCCGGAAGCCGAGGCCGTGGTGTGCGCCGGCCGCTCGCTCAGCTACGGCGAGCTGGACGAGCGCGCCGACCGGCTGGCCCGGCTGCTGGCCGCCAGGGGCGCGGGGCCCGAGCGGTACGTCGCGGTGGCGCTGCCCCGGTCGCTCGACATGGTGGTGGCGGTGCTGGCGGTGCTCAAGGCGGGGGCCGCGTACCTGCCGGTGGACGTCGGGCAGCCGGCGGAGCGGATCGCGGCCATGGTCGGCGACACCCGTCCGGTGCTGGCGGTGGCCACCGGCGAGAGCGCGTCCGCGCTGCCCGCCGGCCTGCCGTACGTCGAGCCGGACGACCCCGCGCCGGCCGGGCCGCCCACCGGCGTCCCGGTCCCGGCCGCGCGGCCGGAGAACCCCGCCTACGTGATCTACACCTCCGGCTCCACCGGCCGGCCCAAGGCCGTGGTGGTCACGCACGAGGGCGTGCACGACATGGTCCGCCTCCAGCGCGAGCGCATGGACGCCGGACCGGGCGCGCGGGTCCTGCAGTTCGCCTCGCTCTCCTTCGACGGCGCCTTCTGGGAGCTGGTGCTCGCCCTGCTGTCCGGGGGCACGCTCGTGGTCGCCGCCGACGACGAGCGCCCGCCGGGCGCGCCGCTGGCCGGGCTGATCGCCCGCGAGCGGGTCACCCACCTCACGCTGCCGCCCACCGCGCTGGCGACGCTGCCCGAGGACGGCGTGCCGCGCGGCGCGGTCGTGGTGGTGGCGGGCGAGACGTGCCCGCCGGAGCTGGTGCGCGCCTGGTCGCCGGGGCGGCGCGTGTTCAACGGGTACGGGCCCACGGAGACCATGGTCGGCGCCACGCTGAGCGAGCCGCTGACCCCGGCGGACGCCGACCCGGGCCCGGTCCCCATCGGGCGGCCCTTCCCGAGCATCCGGGCGTACGTGCTGGACGAGCGGCTCAGGCCCGCGCCCATCGGCGTGCCGGGCGAGCTGTACCTCGGCGGCACGCGCCTGGCCAGGGGGTACCTGAACCGGCCCGGCCTGACCGGCGGGCGGTTCGTGGCCGACCCGTACGGGCCGCCGGGCAGCCGCATGTACCGCACCGGGGACCGGGCGCGCTGGCTGGCGAACGGGCGGCTGGAGCACGCCGGCCGCACCGACGACCAGGTCAAGCTGCGCGGGTTCCGGATCGAGCCGGGCGAGGTCGAGGCCGCGCTGGCCGGGCAGCCGTCCGTGGTCGCCGCCGCCGTCGCGGTCAAGGAGGACGCGAACGGGACCAGGCGGCTGGTGGGCTACGTCGTACCGGCCGAGGGCGGCGCGGACCCCGCCGGGCTGCGCGAGGCGCTGCGGCGGCGGCTGCCCGAGCACATGGTGCCGACGGCGTTCATGCTGCTGCCCGCCCTGCCGCTCACCCACAGCGGCAAGGTGGACCGGCGGGCCCTGCCCGCGCCGACCGGCGCCCGCCACAGCGGCGAGGAGTACGCCGAGCCGCGCACCCCGGCCGAGCGCGTGCTGGCCGAGGTGTGGGCGCGGGTCCTCGGCGTCGAGCGCGTGGGCGTGCACGACAACTTCTTCGACCTGGGCGGCGACTCCATCCTCGGGCTCCAGGTCGTCGCCGGGGCGCAGGCGGCCGGGCTGGCGCTGACGCCGCGCCTGATGTTCCTCCGCCAGACCGTCGCCGACCTGGCCGCCGAGCTGCCCGACGACCTGCCGGGCGGCCTGCCGGGCGGCCTGCCGGGCGACCGGGACGCCGACGACGGCCCGGTGAGCGGCGAGGTGCCGCTCACGCCGATCCAGCACTGGTTCCTGGAGAACCTGGCCGACAGCCTGCCCCGCTTCAACCAGGCGGTCGCGCTGGAACCGCCCGAGGAGGCCGGCGAGGACGCCATCGAGGCGGCGCTGGCGGCCCTGATCGAGCGGCACGACGCGCTGCGCCTGCGGCTGGAGCGCGACGGCGACGGCTGGCGGCAGCACAACGCCGCCGCCGAGCCCGCCCGGGTGCTGCGCCGCGTCGACCTGTCCGGCCTGCCCGAGGACGAGCGCGCCGGGCACGCCCACCGCGCGGCCGTCGAGGCGCAGACCGCCTTCGAACTCGACCGCGGACCGCTGATCAAGGCCCTGCTGTTCACCGGCGACGGCCCCCGGCGGCTGTTCCTGGCCGCCCACCACCTGGTCGTGGACGGCGTGTCGTGGCGCGTCCTGCTGTCGGACCTGGAGGTCGCCTGCCGCCAGGCCGCCGCCGGCGAGCCGATCCGGCTGGGCCCGCGGACGACGTCCTTCCGCGAGTGGGCGCTGCGCCTGCGCGACCACGCGGCGGCCGGCGGCTTCGACCACGAGCTGGACCACTGGCGGCGGGTGCGCGAGCTGGCCGCCGGGGCGCCCGCGCTGCCCGTGGACGACGCCACGGGCGGCAACCTCGCCGGCGACCTGCGGACGGTGACGACCACGCTGGACGCCGCCCTCACCCGCCGCCTGCTGCGCGAGGTGCCCGAGGTCTACCGGACGCGGATCGACGAGGTGCTGCTCGGCGCGCTCGGCCGCGTGCTGGCCGACTGGACGGGCGGCGCCCGCGTGCTGGTCGAGCTGGAGGGCCACGGACGCGAGGAGCTGTTCCCCGGCGTGGACCTGTCGCGCACGGCCGGCTGGTTCACCACCGTCTCCCCCCTGGTGCTGGAGCTCCCGGACGGCGGCTGGGGCGACCTGCTCCGCTCCGTCAAGGAACAGATCAGGGCGGTCCCGCTGCGCGGCCTCGGGTACGGCGCGCTGCGCCACCTGTCCCCCGCCGGGGCCGAGCTGCGCGACGACCGGCAGCCCGAGGTGGCCTTCAACTACCTGGGCCGGATGGACTCGCGCGGCATGCTGCCCACGCCCGAGGGCA
Source organism: Nonomuraea sp. NPDC049646 (assembly GCF_044465525.1). Taxonomy (NCBI): domain Bacteria; kingdom Bacillati; phylum Actinomycetota; class Actinomycetes; order Streptosporangiales; family Streptosporangiaceae; genus Nonomuraea; species Nonomuraea sp. NPDC049646. Next base: position 893,394 of record NZ_JBITLU010000001.1, read on the forward strand.
CCGAGCGCGACCCGCGCCAGGAGCGCGCCCACCTGCTGGAGGTCAACGCCGTGGTGCGCGGCGACCGGCTGGAGATGCGCTGGTCGTACTCGTGCCGGCGGCATCGGGAGCCGACCGTGGCAGCCCTGGCCGAGCGGACGGCGGCGGCGCTGGCGGAGATCGTCGAGCACTGCGCGGAGCCCGGCGCGGGCGGCTGCACCCCCTCCGACTTCCCGCTCGCCCGGCTCGACCAGGCCGCCGTGGACCGCGTCGCCGGCGACGGCCGCTCGGTCGAGGACGTCTACCCGCTCACGCCGCTGCAGGGCGGCCTGCTGTTCCACTCGCTGGCCGACCCCGCCACCGACACCTACACCTCCCACTTCAGCCTCCTGCTCGACGGCGTGGACGACCCCGAGCGGCTGGCGCGGGCCTGGCAGGAGGTCACCGACGACGTCCCGGCGCTGCGCACGGCGATCGTCTGGCAGGACGTGCCCGAGCCGGTGCAGGTCGTGCGGCGCGGCGTGCGGCTCCCGGTCGAGCAGCACGACTGGCGCGCGCTGCCGGAGGCCGGGCGGCTGGCCGAGACCGAGCGGCTGTGGGCGGCCCGCGCCGGACGCCGCCTCGACCTGGCCGTCGCGCCGCTGGCCCGGCTGGTCGTGGCCCGCCTGACCGACACCCGGGTGCGGGTCTTCTGGACCGCGCACCACCTCATGCTCGACGGCTGGAGCGCGGCCCAGGTGCTGACCCAGGTGTTCGAGCGGTACGCGGGCCGGCCGGCGCCGGTGCGCAGGCCGTACCGGGACTACGTGGAATGGCTCGGGCGGCAGGACCTGGCGGCGGCCGAGCGGCACTGGCGGCGGGAGCTGGCCGGGTTCACCGCGCCGACGCCGATCCCCTATGACCGGCCTCCGGCGCGGACGCACCGGTCGCGCTCGACCGCCGCCGTACGGGTGAGCCTGCCCGCCGACCGCTCCGCCCGCCTGTACGAGCGGGCCAGGAACGCCCGGCTGACGGTGAACACGCTGCTCCAGGGCGCGTGGGCGATCCTGCTGTCGCGCCACGCCGGGGAGCGCGACGTGTGCTTCGGCGCCACCGTCTCCGGCCGCCCCGCCGGGCTGCGGGACGCCGAGTCGATCGTGGGGCTGTTCATCAACATGCTGCCCGTCCGGGTCGAGGTGGACGGCGAGGCCGAGGTGTTCGACTGGCTGCGCCGGCTCCAGGATCGCCAGGCCGAGTGCCGCCAGTACGACTACCTGTCCCCCGCCCAGGTCCACCGGTGCGCGGACCTGCCGGGCGGCGTGCCCATGTTCGACAGCGTCCTGGTGTTCGAGAACTACCCCGAGGGCCGGCGCGGCGGGCACGGCGTACGGGTGCTGGAACACCTCGGCGACGAGCGCAGCAACTACCCGCTCATGATCACCGCGCACGCGGGCGAGGAGCTGACCCTCGCCGCCGACTACGACCCGGCGCTGCTCGACGAGGCCACCGCGGCCCGGCTGCTGGGCCGCCTGGAGGTGCTGCTCGACGCGCTCGCCGACGGCACCGCCCGGCGGACGTCGGACCTGCCGGTGCTCACCGCCGCCGAGCGCCGGCAGCTCGCCGCCTGGAACGACACCGCGGCGCGCTTCCCCGACCCCCGCCCGGTGCACGAGCTGTTCGCCGAGCAGGCCGCGCGCACCCCCGGCGACACCGCCGTGAGCTGCGGCGCCGACAGCCTGACCTTCGCCGAGCTGGACGGGCGGGCCGACCGGCTGGCGCACCTGCTGATCGAGCGAGGGGCGCGGCCGGGCACGCTGGTCGGCGTCTGCCTCGAACGCGGCGTGGACGCCGTGGCCGCGCTGCTCGGCGTGCTGAAGTCGGGGGCGGCCTTCGTGCCGCTCGACCCGGACTACCCGGCGGCCCTGCTGGCGACCATGCTGGCCGACTGCGCCGCGCCGCTCGTGGTCACCCGTCCGGCGCTGCTCGACCGGCTGGGCGGGACGCCTGCCCTCCTGCTGGACGACGCCGCCCTGGCCGCCGCCCCCGCCGGGCCGCCCCGGGTGGACGTCGGGCCGGACGACCTGGCGTACGTGATCTACACCTCCGGCTCCACCGGACGGCCCAAGGGCGTGATGGTCGAGCACCGCAACGTCCACCACATGACCCACGCCTGGGACGCCCGCTACGGCCTGGCCGGGACCCGGCCGCGCTGCCTGGCGGTCTCCAGCCAGTCGGTCGACCTGTTCTTCGGCGACTTCCTGCTGTCGGCGATGTTCGGCGGCGAGATGGTGATCTGCCCGGCCGACCGCGTCGGCGACCCGCGGGCGATGGCCGACCTGCTGGTGAGCAGCCGGGCGCAGCTCATGGTGACCGTGCCGTCGCTGGCGGCGGCGGTGAGCGAGGAGCTGGAGCGCACGGGCCGGCGGCCGGAGGCGCTGCGGGTGCTGATGGTCGGCTCGGAGGGCTGGCCGGTGGCCGAGGCCGAGCGGGTGCCGGCCCGCCTGGCGCCCGGGACGATCGTGGTCAACGCCTACGGCGCGACGGAGACCACCGTGGACTCGACGGTGTTCCAGCTCGGCGCGGCGCCCATGGGGCAGGGGCCGTACGCGCCGATCGGGCGGCCGTTCGCCAACACCCGCGTGCACGTGCTCGACGCCGGGCTGCGGCCGGTGCCCGTGGGCGTCACCGGCGAGATCTGCGTCGCCGGGGACGGGGTCGCGCGCGGTTACTGGGGGCGGCCCGAGCTGACCGCGAGCCGGTTCGTGCGCGACGCGTCCGGGGAGCGCGTGTACCGCACCGGCGACCTGGGCCGCTGGCGGGCCGACGGCGAGCTGGAGATCGTCGGGCGCGCCGACGACCAGATCAAGGTGCGCGGGTTCCGGGTGGAGCTGGGCGAGGTGGAGGCCGCGCTGGCCGCCCATCCCGGGGTGGCCGCCGCCGCGGCGGCCGGGCACCGGGACGAGGCGGGGCGGACGCGGCTGGTCGGCTACGTCGTGCCGGCGGGCGCGGACGCCCCCGGCCCGGCCGAGCTGCGCGCGTTCCTGGCCGCGCGGGTGCCCGCGCAGGCGGTGCCGTCGGCGTTCGCCCGGCTGGACGCCCTGCCGCTGACCGCGGGCGGCACCCTGGACCGGCGGGCGCTGCCCGTGCCCGACGGGCCGCTCGACGCGGCCGTGCCCCGGGTCGCCCCGCGGAACGCCACCGAGTCGCTGCTGGCCGGGATCTGGGCCGAGGTGCTCGGCCTGGACGTGGCCGACGTGGGCGTCGAGGACGACTTCTTCGACCTCGGCGGCGACTCCATCCTCAGCATCCGGGTGATCTCGCGGGTGCGCGCGGCGCTCGGCGCGGCCCCCTCGCCGCGCCAGCTCTTCGACACCCCCACCATCGCCGCCTTCGCCGGCACGCTCACCGCCGCCCCCTCCTCGGTCTCCGACGCTCTCGAACGGGTCACGGGTGACGCGGGCCTGCCGCTGTCCTTCGCCCAGCAGCGGCTGTGGTTCCTCAGCGAGTTCGAGCCCGGCGGCTCGGAGTACAACACCGTGTACGGGCTGCGCCTGTCCGGCGAGCTGGACGTGGCCGCGCTGCGTGCCGCGCTCGACCGGCTGGTGGAGCGGCACGAGGCGCTGCGCACGGTCTACGGCGACGTGGACGGCCGCGGCACGCAGACGATCCTGCCTCCCGCGCCGCCGCCCCTGCCGGTGACCGACGTGTCCGGCGACGGCGATCCCGAGCGGGCGATGCGCGAGGCCGTGCGGCGGGAGGCGTCCCGGCCGTTCGACCTGCGGCGCGGGCCCGTGCTGCGGGCCAGGCTGGTGCGGCTGGGCGCCACCGAGCACGCGCTGGCGCTGGTCATGCACCACATCGCCACCGACGGCTGGTCGATGGGCGTGCTCGGCACCGAGCTGGGCGCCTGCTACGCCGCCGCGCTGCGGGGCGAGCGGGCCGAGCTGCCACCGCTGCCGGTGCGGTACGCCGACTTCGCCTCCTGGCAGCGCCGGCACCCGTCCGACCCCGGCTACTGGGAACGCCGGCTGGCCGGCCTCACGCCGCTCGCGCTGCCGGTCGACCGGCCCCGCCCGCCGGTGCGGGTGCCCGACGGCGCGATGCGCCTGCTCGACGTCGCGCCCGGGACGCTGGACCGGCTCAAGGCGCTGGCCCGCGCCCACGACGCCACGCTGTTCATGGTGCTGACCGCGGTGACGCAGGTCCTGCTCTCCCGGATCTGCGGCCAGCGGGACGTCGCCGTCGGCACGGCGACATCCGGCCGCGGCCGGGCCGAGCTGGAGGGGCTGGTCGGGTTCTTCGTCAACACCGTCGTGCTCAGGTCCACGGTCAGCGGCTCCTCGACGTTCGCCGCGTTCCTGGCCGACGTGCGATCGACCGTGCTGGAGGCGTTCGAGCACGAGGACGTGCCGTTCGAGCGGCTGGTCGAGCTGCTGCGGCCCGAGCGGGACCCGAGCAGGAACCCGCTGGTGGACGTCATGGTGGTGCTGGACAACACGCCGTCGGCCGACCCCGACCTGCCGGGGCTGCGCGCCGCGCCGCTGCCGGCCGTCTCCGACCAGGTCAGCCACGACCTGACGTTCGACTTCCACGAGCACGGCGGCCGGCTGACGGCGGCCATCGGCTACAGCACCGCGCTGTTCGACCACGCCACCGCCGACCGGCTGGCCGGGCACCTGGCGACCCTGCTCGACGCCGTCGCGGCCGACCCCGGCGCCCTCCTGACCGACCTGCCGATCATGACGGACGCCGCGCGGGCGCAGGTCCTGACCGGCTGGAACGACACGCGCGACGCCGCGCCGCCCGCGCTGTTCGCCGACCTGTTCGCCGAGCGGGCCCGCGCCGACGCCGGCCGTCCCGCGCTGGTCTTCGGCGCCCGCACGCACACCTTCGCCGAGCTGGACGCCCGGGCCGACCGCCTGGCCCGCCTGCTCCGCGCCCGCGGCGCCCGGCCCGAGACCCTGGTGGGCCTGGCCTGCTCGCGCGGCGACCGGACCGTCGTGGCCCTGCTGGCGGTGCTCAAGGCCGGGGCCGCCTTCCTCCCGCTGGACCCCGACCTGCCGGACGAACGGCTGTCGTTCATGCTGGACGACGCCGCGCCGGTGATCGTCCTGACCGACCGGGAGGCGGCCTTCGGCCCGCCCGTGCCCGGCGAGCTGATCATGCTGGACGATCCCGCGCTGCTCGACGGCCTGCCGGACGGCCCGCCGGACTGGCCCGCGCCGCGCCCCGAGCACCCGGCGTACGTGATCTACACCTCGGGCTCGACCGGCCGCCCCAAGGGCGTGGTGCTCGAACATCGCGGGCTGGCCAACCTGTTCCTCGACCACCGGGCCGGTCTCATCCGCCCCGAGGCGGGCGGCGGGCGGCTCAGGGCGGGGCTCACCGCGGCGTTCAGCTTCGACACCTCGCTGGAGGGCGTGCTGTGGCTGGCCGACGGCCACGAGCTGCACGTGATCGACGACCTCACGCGGCGCGACCCGGAGGCGCTGCTGTCCTACATCGACCGGCACCGGATCGACGTGCTGGACCTGACGCCGTCCTACGCCGAGCAGCTCGTCCCGCTCGGCCTGCTCACCGGGGACCGGCACCGGCCTGCGGTGGTCATGCTGGGCGGCGAGGCGGTGGGCGAGGCGCTCTGGCGCGACCTGCGCGAGGCCCCGGACACCGCCGGCTACAACTACTACGGTCCGACCGAGTGCACGGTGGACACCCTGTACTGCCGCCTGTCCGACAGCGAGCGGCCCGTCGTGGGCCGGCCGATGCGCAACACCCGCGCGTACGTGCTGGACGACTGGCTCCGGCCGGTGCCCGTGGGGGTGGCCGGGGAGCTGTACCTGGCCGGTGACCAGCTCGGCCGCGGCTACCTCGGCCGGCCCGCGCTCACCGCGGAACGGTTCGTCGCCGGGCCGTTCGAGGAGGCGGGCGGGCGCATGTACCGCACCGGGGACCTGGCGCGGTGGCGTCCCGACGGGATGCTGGAGTACCTCGGCAGGACCGACGACCAGGTCAAGGTGCGCGGGTTCCGGATCGAGCCCGGCGAGATCGAGGCGGTGCTCGGCGAACACCCGCAGGTGGCCCAGGCGACCGCCGTGGTGGTCGGCGGCGGGAGCGACAGCGGGCCGGGCGTGCCGCGGATCGCCGCGTACGTCGTGCCGGTGGCCGGGGCCGTGCCCGAGCCCGCCGCGCTGCGCGACTTCGCCCGCGGCCGGCTGCCCGGCTACATGGTGCCGCACTTCTTCGTGACGCTGGACGAGCTGCCGCTGACCAGCAGCGGCAAGGTGGACCGGCGGGCCCTGCCGCGGCCGTCCGCCTCGGCCGGGGGCGCGGACGACCGGCTCGCGCCGCGCGACGGCGTGGAGTCGGCGCTGGTCCAGGTGTGGGCGGAGGTCCTGGGCGTCGAGCCCGCGGCGGTCGGGGTCGAGGACAACTTCTTCGACCTGGGCGGCGACTCCATCCTCAGCATGCAGATGGTGGCCAGGGCCAGGCGCGCCGGGATCGCCGTCACGGCCAAGGACCTCTTCCTCCACCAGACGATCGCCGAACTCGCCCCGGTCGCCCGCGACGCCGCCCCCTCCCCGATCACCGACGCCGCGCCCTCCACCACTGGGCCCGTTCCGCTGACGCCGGTGCAGCGGGCGTTCCTCACCGGCCGCCGGGTCGCCCCGCACCACTACAACCAGTCCATGCTGGCCGAGCTGACCGGCCCGGTGGAGGAGGAGGCACTGCGAGCCGCGCTGGCCGCGCTGGCCGACCGGCACGACGCGCTGCGCGCCCGCTTCGAGCGGGACGGCGACGACTGGCGTCAGCACGTCGCCCCCGCCGGAACCGCGCCGGTGCCGCTCACCCGGCACGACCTGACGCACCTGGCCGGGGACGCCGAGCGGCTGGCCGCCATGGACGAGCTGGCCGCCGCCGCGGACGCGGGCTTCGACCTGGCCCGCGGCCCCCTGTGCCGGGCCCTGCTGTTCGACGCCGGCCCCGGCCACCGGCCGTGGCTGCACCTCACCGCCCACCACCTGGTCGTGGACGCGGTCTCCTGGCGGATCCTGACCGAGGACCTGGAGACCGCCTACCGGCAGGCCGCCGGCGGCGAGCCGATCGACCTCGGCCCCGCCTCCACGCCGTTCGGCACGTGGGCGGCCAGGCTGGCCGGGTACGCCGCCGGGGACGAGGCGGGCCTGGAGGCCGCGTACTGGACCGGGCTGCCGGACCCGCCGCCGCTGCCCGTGGACCGCGACGGCGACAACCTGGTCGGCTCGGTCGCCGCCGTGTCCGGCGCGCTGTCGCCTGAGGAGACCCGCGCGCTGGTCCGCGCCGCCCCGGCCGCCTTCCGCGTACGGCTCCACGAGCTGCTGGTCGCGGCCCTGGCCTGGACGCTCAGCCGGTGGAGCGGCGAGGACCGGGTCGTGATCGACATGGAGGGCCACGGGCGCGAGCCGCTGTTCGACGACCTCGACCTGAGCAGGACGGTCGGCTGGTTCACCGCGGAGTACCCGGCGGCCCTCACGCTGCCCGGCGGCGACGACTGGGTGAAGATCGTCCGGTCGGTGCGCGAGCAGCTTCGCGCGATCCCCGGCAACGGGCTCGGCTACGGCCTGCTGCGCCACCTCGGCCCGCCGGGATCCGCCGGGTCGGCGCTGGCGTCGCGGCCCGTCCCGCAGGTGTCCTTCAACTACCACGGGCAGGCCGACGCGGGCGGCGACCACGGCGGCGAACATGGCGGCGAACATGGCGGCGGTCTCCTGTACGCCCTCCACGACCCGATCGGCCGCGAGCAGAGCCCGCTGGAACGGGCCGACCACCTGCTGGAGGTCGTGGGCGCGATCCGGGACGGCCGGTTGTCCTTCGACTGGTACCACTCGCGGAACCTGCACGACCGGGCCACCGTGGACCGTCTCCTGGCGGACTTCCTGACCGCCCTGCGCACGCTGGCCCGCCACCCGGGGCCGCGCCGCGCCGCGAGCCCCGGCCGGGAGGGGTGACATGGACCGCCTCGACCTGCCGGGCCTGCTCGCCGAGCTGGCGCGCGGGCACCGCGTCCCGGGCGCCCAGCTCGCCGTCCACCGCGGCGGCCGGACGACGACCGCCGAGTACGGCGTCGAGACGCCGGGCGGCCCACCGGTGACGTCCGGCACCGCGTTCCCGCTGGGCTCGCTGACGAAGCCGTTCACCGCGACGCTGGCCGCCATGCTGGCCGACGACGGCGACGTCGGTTTCGGCACGCCGCTCGCCGGGCCGCTGCCCGAGCTGGGCCCGGCCGCCGCCGAACTCACGCTGGCCCGGCTGCTCAGCCACACCGCCGGCCTGGCCGCCAACGCCGAGGACGCCGACCGCGCGCCCAGCAGGCGGGCCTGGGCCGAGGAGCACTGCGCACCCGCCTGGCCGGGCATCGGAGCCGCCTTCTCCTACTCCAACGCCGGGTACGTCCTCACCGGCCACCTGATCGAGTCCGTCACCGGGATGACGTGGTGGGAGGCGGTGGAGGACCTGCTGCTGGCCCCGCTGGAGATCACGCCCGCGTTCGTGGCGGGCCCGCCGACGGCCCGGCGGGCGGCGTCCGGCCACAGCGTGCACCCGTCCAGGGACGTGGTGGTGGCGGTGGAGGAGGAGGGCTCGCCCGTCGAGGCGCCGGACGGCGCGCTGGCGCTGAGCGCCGCCGACCTGGTCGCCTTCGCCCGCCTGCATCTGGGGGACCCGTCCCTGCCCGCGCTGCTCGGCGGCGACACGCTGCTGCGGCTGCGCGCCGACCGGCTCGCCGGGGCCGCGATCGGCCCGTACGGCATGGCGGACGGCTGGGGCCTCGGCTGGGCGCTCCACCGCCGCGACGGCGCCGAGTGGTTCGGCCACGACGGCACCGGCGAGGGCACCTCCTGCCATCTGCGCGCCGACCCCGTGAGCGGCACGGTCGTCGCGCTGACCACGAACGCCAACACCGGCCTGGCCGTGTGGCGCGACCTGGTCGACCGGCTGGCGGCGGCGGGCGTCGAGGTGGGCGACCACCGCCCGCTGGCCGATCCGGGCCCGCCGGTGCCGGGTCCGCCCGGCTGCGCGGGCACCTACGCCAACGGAGCGGCCAGGTTCGAGGTGAGCGAGGACGGCGCGGGCGGCCTGAGCCTGCGGTCCACGGGAGCGATCACCTGCTTCCCCGGCCTGGTGTTCGCCGTCGGCGAGCCGCCGCCCCGGGGCCGCACCGCCCACGCCGGCCGCTTCATCGGCGGCGGCGGCCGGATCGACCTGATCCAAGTGACCGGACGGCTGGCCCGCCGCCTGCCGCCCGGGTCCTGAGCGGGAGGAACGCGTCGACCATGAAGGATTCCGCTGTGGCGGCCGCGCCCGCGCCGCTGTCGCGCAACAGGAGCTACGCCACGCTGTGGAGCGGGCAGTTCCTCTCCGAACTGGGCAACGAGATCAACTTCATCGCGATCCCGCTGCTGATCCTGGCCATGTCCGGCTCCGCCCTGGAGGCCGGGCTGGCCTCGTCGGTGGTGGCGGCCGGTCACATGATCGCCAACCTGCCCGCCGGGGTGATCGCCGACCGCTGGGACCGCAGGCGCACCCTGCTGGTCTGCCAGACCGGGCGGGCGCTGGCCATGGCCTCCGTCGCCGCCGCCGTCTGGCTGGACGCCTACTCCTTCCCGCACATCCTGCTGGTGGCACTCCTCGACGGCCTGCTCGGGGCCGCGTTCGAGCCCGCGGAGCAGGCCGCGCTGCCGCAGGTGGTGCCGGCCTCGCAGCTCTCGCGGGCGGTGGCGGCCAACACCGCGCGGCCGTTCATCGCGACCCTGGTGGGGCCGGCGCTGGCCGGCTTCCTGTTCGCCGTGCAGCGGGCGATCCCGTTCGTGGTGGACGCCGTCATGCTCGCCTGCTCCTCCGTCGCGCTGCTCTTCCTGCGGCTGCCCGCGCGGCCGGAGCCGGCCGGGGAGGAGCGGGGGCCGGGCGGCGATCTCGTGGCCGGGTTGCGGTGGGTGCTGGGCCGGCGCGTCATCAGGACGACGCTGCTGTGGATGCTCGTGTCCAACCTGGTCTTCACCGCGCTGATCATCATCGTGCTGGCGACGTCCCACGAGGACCAGGTGGGCGCCGGGGTGATCGGGCTGAGCATGGCGTGCATGGGGGCGGGCGGGCTGCTCGGCGCCGCGCTGGCCGACCGGCTGCACGCGGCGCTGCCCGCGCCGGTCGTGATCGTGGGCTTCTCCTGGGTCACCGCCGCGCTGACGGCGCTGATGGCCGTCGTGCCGAGCGGTCTGCCGCTCGGGCTGCTGCTCGGCTGCGCCGCGTTCTTCGTCCCGCTGGCCAACACCACGATCCTGACGTACCAGATCACCGTCACCCCGGACGCGCTGCGCGGCCGGCTGACGGGCGTCACCGGGCTGTGCGGCGGCGGCGCGGCGGCGCTCGGGCCGCTGCTCGGCGGCGCGCTGGTCACGGCGGGGACCGGCGGCATCCTGGCCTGCGCCGCCGCGCTCGCCCTCGTGGCGACCGCGACCACGCTCAGCCCGACGCTCCGCCGCTTCCCCACCACCCGCCCCTGACCGCAGCGGCGGCGGCGCTAGCACTGCACGGTGACCCTGGCCTGGTCGAAGCGGCGGGCGGCGAGGTGTTCAGGGCGGATCAGCCAGTAGAGGGCGCCGGTGTCCCCCCAGCTCATCTTCGCGTCGCCGTCGCTGTCGAACTGGGCGAGCAGCACCCAGCCCCCGGCTTCCCGGTCCAGGGCCGGGGCGCCCCACGAGTGACCGCCTCCGAGTGCCGCCTTCGCGATCTCGTACTCCACCGGGCCCTGCACCGGCACGGCGTGGCCGCCGAGCTGGTGGCCGATGCGGGTGCGCAGCCGCTGGAAGGCGCGCAGGAACGGCCGGAGCCGGGCGGGCGTGTCACGAGGGCCGGGCCAGTGCCCGCCGTCGCCCAGCAGGGCTTGCCTGACCTGGGGCAGCCACACGTCAGGGGCGCTCTCCTCCACGCCCGCGGCCAGCTCCACGCGCGGGTACGGTTCCAGCCCCGCGGGCGTTCCGGCCCGGCGGACCGGCGTGCCCTCCGGGACGTACAGCACCTGGGCACCGGCCCACGTCCCGGGGTCGTGGGGCGAGACGAACGAGCCGTCGTCGCCCTCGTCACCCTGGCCGTCGAAGAAGAAGAACAGCAGGGTCCCGTCCTGCGGGAAGGCGGCGGTCAGCCCGGCGCGCGGGAGCGTCGCGCACCGCACCGACGCGATGAAGGACAGCGGGCCGTGCCCCGGCCACTCGGGCCAGACCGTCCCGGCCGGCAGGTCCGGCTCCCCGCCGAGGGCTGCGACGGCCCGCTCGCCATGCGCGGCCCGGCGCAGGCGGACGCATGGACGCAGCAGTGCGATCCACCGCTCGGCGAGGTCGGCGGGCAGGTGCTCGGCAGCGAGCCGGGAGTACCGGTCATCAGTCATGACAGTCATGATGGAGCGCGTCACCGACACCCGCGCCGTCCACCGGACGCCGGCCCCGCGCCCTACTTGGTCAGGGATTCGGCGACGAGCCGCCAGATGTCGGCGGCCAGGTCCATGTTGCCGCTCTGCTGGGCCTGCTCGGCGAGCTTGCGCAGCCCGGCGAGCGCCGTGTCCTGCTCGCCCTCCAGGAGCAGGACGCGGTGGCGCAGGACGTCGAGCCGCATCCGCTCCTGGTAGGTGAGCAGGTCGTCGAAGCCGGTCAGCCGGTCGAGGACCGTGCGGGCCTCGTCGAGGTCGCCGGTGAGGACGGCGATCCGGGCGCGCACGGCCAGCAGTTGCTGCTCGATGGTGGGGGCGCCCGCGAACGGCAACGCGGCCTGCACTTCCGCGACCCGCCGCCGGGCGGACTCCGTCCTGGGCGGATCGGCCCTGAGGTCGAGCCGGGCCGCGCCGAGGCGCAGACGCATCCAGAGCGTCAGGTCGTCACGGCCGTCGAAGCCGTCGACGGCCTGGTTCATCAGCTCAGCGCCGGTGTCGAGGTCGCCCTGGCGGAGCCGGACGTTGGCCACCGTCCACACGGCCTGGGCCCACAGCGCTCCCGAGACCTGGTCCGCCAGCGCGAGCAGTTCGTCGGCGTGCCGGGCGGCGTCGGGAAGCCGACCCGCCTCGCCCAGCGCCGACACCAGGGCCAGCAGCGTGGAGACCCGCACGCGGGCGGGCAGCGACTCGCGGACGGCCAGCTCGTGGGCGCGGGTCGCGGCATCGACGGCGCCGGCGATCTCTCCGGTGCTGCGCATGCAGCGCGACAGCGCGGCCAGCACTCTGGACTGCAGCTCGGGCAGCCCGATCTGCGCGCTGAGCGTGACCAGCTCGTCGAGGCAGGCCCGCTGCTCGGCGTACTCCTGACGCCACTGGCGCCATTCGGCGACCTGCCAGAGGGCCTGCCAGCGCAGCAGGGGGTCCTCCCCGCCGGAGGTCTTCAGGGCGTCGCTGAGGGCCTGGCCGCCTTCGTCCTGGCTCAGGCCGGTGGCCAGGGTCAGGCTCTCCGCCAGGGAGGTGGCGGTGGACCGGGTGAGTTCGGCGGGGCTGATGCCGAGCTGTGCGGCCAGGTGCGTGACGGCCCGTTCGGTGGGCTGGCGCGCCCCTGATTCCAGCCGGGACAGGTATCCGGTGGACATGCCCTCGCCCGCGAGAGCTGCGAGCGTCAGGCCGCGTTCGGTCCTCAGTTGCCTGAGCCGGCGGCCGAACACTGGTTGTTCGAGCATCTCCGAACTCCCGGGTAGCGGTTGACGTCGTCCGACGTGCGCGGTCACGCCCGAGGTTAGCTCATTTGCCTCCATGTGGACAAGTTCTTGCCAGGGGCGCTGCCTGCTCGCCGCCGACTTGGCAATTCATTTGGCAAATACTTGCCAAAGTCGTGGCAACAGTCGTAACGTTCCTGTCGTCGCCGACGGCCCTCGTCGCCGACAAGCCAGAAGAAGCCCAAAGGAGCACCGCCATGTCCCCCACCCTCGCCCTCACCGACCAGGACCGGCTCACCCTGCGCACCGCCGCCTGGGGCGCCGTCTCGCTGATGTCGGCCGCCGGTGCCGCCGGCTCGGCGCACAAGGCCGCCGCCGCGGGCTCCGTCGCCCTGACCTCCGCGACCGGCCCGGTCGGGCACGTGCTGGCCAAGGCGCCCAAGGGCGTGAAGTACGGCAGGACCGTGGCCGAGCTCGCCGACCAGGTGCTGCCCGCCCTGAACGCCTCCATGGGCCTGCTCAAGGAGGTGGCCCCGGCCGAGGCCGACAACTTCCGCCGGACCGTCCTGGTCGCCGTCGAGGCGGCCACCGAGGGAAGGCCCAGCCCCACCATGACCGAGATGGCCCGCAAGATAAGCGCGGCCCTCGCGGCGAGCACCGCGACCGGGCGGGATCGCCCCGAACTGGACAGGGCCATGCAGGCGTTCGTCGAGGCCGGGGTGGCCACCGGGATGCAGCTGCGGGTGAACGACGAGCGCGGCGAGTGGGTCGGCACCGCCGGGGTGCGCGAGCTGGGCTCGCCGGACAAGCCGCCGGCGGACGGACGGTTCCGGGTCGGCAGCTCCACCAAGACGTTCGTCGCGACCGTGGTGCTCCAGCTCGTGGCCGAGGGCAGGATCGGGCTGGACGGCCCGGTGAACGGCTACCTGCCCGAGTTCGGGCTGGACGAGCGGATCACCGTACGGATGCTGCTGCAGCACACCAGCGGGATCTTCAACCACACCGGCGAGTACTACGAGGACGGGACGTTCGCGCCGGGCATCGCCTGGTCGGGCAAGGAATGGGTGGAGGGCCGGTTCCACACCCACCAGCCCGAGGAGCTGGTCCGGCTGGCGCTGTCCAAGCCGGCGCGCTTCGAGCCGGGCGCGGACTGGAGCTACGCCAACACCAACTACGTGCTGGCCAGGCTGGTGATCGAGCGGGTCACGGGCCGCTCGTTCGCCCAGGAACTGCAGCGGCTGATCGCCGGCCCGCTGGGGCTGACGGGCACCGAGGCGCCGGGCACCTCGACGGAGATCACCGGGCCGCACGCCCACAGCTACTACCGGTACGAGGACGGCGGCCAGGAGCACACGGTGGACGTCACCCGCCAGAACCCCTCGTGGATCTCCGCCGGCGGCGACATGATCTCCACCACCCAGGACCTGCACACGTTCTTCGCCGCGCTGAACGGCGGCCGGCTGCTGCCCGCCGAGCTGCTGGCCGAGATGCGCAAGCCGGACCCGAAGATCGGCTACGGCCTGGGGATCTTCGAGCAGGACCTCGGCGAGCGCGGCGGCACCGTCTACCACCACAACGGCGGCATGGCCGGCTCCGCGGCCCTGATGTACAGCACGCCCGACGGCGGCAGGACGATGACCGCCTCGGTGACCTACGTGGACGACGCCGGCCTGTCCAAGGCGGCGGCCTTCCAGCAGGCGGCACAGCGGCTCGTGGACGCGGTGTTCGGCGACGGCCGGATCACGAACTGACAACAGCGACCAAGACCCCGGAAACGAGGACATCATGAACACGACGACCATCCGACGCGTAACCCTCGCGGCGCTCGCGACGGCGGTGCTGGCGGGAACCGCCGCCCCCGCCATGGCCACCCCCGCCGGAAAGGATCGCCCGGAGCTGCGCAAGGCGATGAACGCCTTCGTCGCCGCCGGTTTCACCGGGATCCAGCTACGCGTACGCGATCAGCAGGGCGAATGGGCCGCCGGCGCCGGAGTGCGCAAACTGGGATCGGCCGCCGCGCCCCCGGCCGACGGGAGCTTCTGGACGGGCAGCATCGTCAAGACCTTCACCGCGACCATGGTGCTGCAACTGGCGGCCGAGGGCAGGATCGACCTGGACAGACCCGTCGCCGCCTACCTGCCCGGCTACGGGCTGGACGAGCGGATCACCGTACGGATGCTGCTCCGCCACACCAGCGGGATCTTCAACTACACCGGCGAGTACAAGCCCGACGGGACGATCGACGAGCCCGGGATCCCCGCCAACGGGGACGATTGGGTGCCCAACCGGTTCAGGAGCTACGAGCCCGAGGAACTGGTACGCCTGGCCCTGTCCAAGCAGCCGCGCTTCGAACCCGGGACGCAGTGGAGCTACTCCAACACCAACTACACGGTGGCGCAGCTGATGATCGAGAAGATCACCGGCCACTCCTACGCCACCGAGCTGAAGCGGCGCATCACCGGCCCGCTCGGACTGCGCGGCACCCTCGCGGCGGGCAACCGCACGACGGCACTCCCCGGGCCCCACGCCCACGGCTACTACCGGTACAAGGACCGCGTGATCGACCTCTCCCGCCAGAACCTGTCCCTGCTGACCGGCGCCGGTGACCTGATCTCCACCACACAGGACCTGACCACGTTCTTCTCCGCGCTGAACGGCGGCCGGCTCCTGCCCGCCGAACTGCTGGCCGAGATGCGTACGACGATCCCCACGCCGCTCCCCGAGCAGGACTACGGCCTCGGCGTCTGGGCGCAGGACCTGGGCCCCGGCTGCGGCACCGTCTACCAGCACAACGGCAGCCCGCCGCACGGCTACGGGGCGCTGATGTACAGCTCGCCCGACGGCAGCAAGACCCTGACCGCCTCGGTGACCTGGGTGGACTCGGCCACCAGAGGCCCGGTGAAAAACTTCCTGCCGCTCGTGGACGCCCTCGTCAGGCAGGAGTTCTGCGACACGCCGGCCGGCTCCGCCGACCAGGGTTGACCGGCCGCACGGCGAGTCGCCGCCGGTGAGCGCGGTGCGGGCGGCGCCGGAGCCGTCCCTGGAGGTCTCGCCGGACAGGGCTCCGCGGCTCGGCGTACGGAGCAGCCGGCCGAGGACCGGGTTCACCGGACGGGTCTGTCCAGCGCCTTCCAGGTGGGGATCACGACCGGCGGCGCCGTCCCCACAGGAGGTAGGCGAGGGGGCCGACCGGCTGCACGAAGATCGCCGGCCACCACAGTCCCTTGCGCCCCCTGACGTCCGCCCTGGGCCGGAACCAGAGATCCACCGCCGCGGCCGTCGTGGCCGCGAACTCCGCGGACGCCAGCACCAGCAGCCAGCTCCGCTGCCTGTTCGACAGCTCGTTCCATCGCATCGACCGGCTCCTCTCTCTCAGTCCTTCGGCACCAGGATGACGGCGTCCGCGCGGGAGCGCCCGAGCAGAAGGTCGCGAGTCCGCGGGACTTCGGACCCTGACAGGTCCGCCGACGCCCGTCACGATCGCCGGCGGCGAAGTGCGGTGCTCCTCGCCGAAGCAGGCCGATTCCCAAAGTCCGCCTGGCCAAGGCCTTCCGCCCCTACGCCGCCACCATGCGAGCCGATGGCATGGAGGGGAGAGCCGACAGGAGGGACACCATGCGAACCGTCGTGAGAGACGTGATGACCACCCAGGTTACGGCGGTGGGAGCCGACACCCCGTTCAAGGACGTGGCCGACGTCCTGGTGCGGAACGGGATCAGCGCCGTCCCGGTGGTGGACGCCGACGATCGCGTCATCGGCGTGGTCTCCGAAGGGGACCTCATGCGCAAGGAGGAGTTCCGCGAGCAGTACTGCGGCGAGAGCCACCACCCGCCGCTGCGCGCGCGGCTGCGCCGACGCGTCACCAGGCAAGGCGACGGGAAGGCCGGCGGGCACACCGCCGCCGACCTGATGACCGCTCCCGCCGTGACCGTCCCCGCGACCGCCTCCACGGTCAGGGCCGCGCGGATGATGGACGAGAGCGGCGTCAAGCGGCTGGTCGTGACCGACGCCGAGGGCCGGTTGAAGGGCCTCCTCAGCAGGCGGGACCTGCTGCGGATGTACCTGCGGGACGACGACGAGACCAGACGCCGCGTCGCCGAGGGCATCCAGCCGCAAGCCGGAGGGGAAGGCCGCGACGGCGGGGTCGTCGTCGAGGTCCACGACGGCATCGTCACACTGTCCGGGTATGTGGGCAGGCGCAGCTAGGCGGCGTCCGCCGTCCACGCCGCCGGACGCACCTGAGCGCGGCTCCACGACGGCGACAACCCGTCCGAAACCGGTGACGACCGCCGGCCGGATGCGGATCACCTGCCGTGCGAGGCCGCGCCGGCGTTCACCGGACGCTCCTGACCACGGCCAGCGGGCCCGGCGCCCGATGGAGCAGTTCATGGGTGACCGAGCCGAGGACCGTCCCGGCGAACGCGCGGTGTCCGTGCGAGCCGACCACCAGCAGGCCGGCGCGGATCGCCGCCTGGCGCAGCACCTCGACGGGGTGGCCGTGCACCTGCTCCTCGACGAGCGCGACGTCCGGATACCGCCCGGCGAGGGGGCCCACCGGGCCCGGCGTGTCCGGAAGCTCCGCGGGGTCGAACCGGCCGGGATGCGCGGCGGTCCTGGCGTGCACGACGCGCAGGCGCGCCCCTCGCAGCCGCGCCTCCTTGAAGGCGAACTCCAGCACCCCGTGGGAAGCGGGCGAGCCGTCCACACCGGCCACGACCTCCTCCTGGGGCGGCAGGGGCTGCTCGCGGACCACCACGACGTCGCAGGGCGCGTGCCCCGCCACGCCGTAGGCGACCGATCCGAGGAGCATCCCCCGGAAGCCGCCGACCCCGTGGTTGCCGACGACCAGCAGCTCGGCGCTGTCCGCGGCGGCGATGAGCGCGGTGCGCGGATCGTCGGGCAGGAACGTGGTGTCCACGGCGATCTTCGGCTCTTCCCGCCGCGCCCGTGCCTCGGCCGACTCCAGCACGCTTCTGCCGCCCTGGCGCATCCACGCGCCGACCTCGGCGTAGGGGCCGGCCCCCGTCTCGTACGCCCACCGCGGCATGGCATGCGCCACCAGCAGCGGCAGGTCGCGCAAGGCCGCCTCTCGCGCGGCCCAGGCGACGGCCTCCAGCCCGGCCTGCGAACCGTCCACTCCGACGAGAATCATGTGCCCTCCCTGTGTCTCCACCAAGGACACGCCGGGACCGGTTCCCGGCTCCACGGTCGAAGGGCCTCAGCAGAGAGGGCCTTTGGGCCTCTCCGGGATCACGGGCGGCCGGCGTTGCGTGCCGGACCCGCCGTCACTCCTGCTGGTTCCAGCGCGCGATCGGCACTTCGGGGACGGTCTGCCCGCCCTGGACCTGCAGAGTGATCGACGTCCTGTCGTCGGGCGGCGCCGGGAAGTAGACGTAGGCCCGGCCCTTCTGCCCCTCGGCGAGGTGGTGGATCTGGTTCTCCGCCCAGCGGATCGGGAAGTAGCGCGCCTGGGTCGCCGGGTCCACGACGGTGATGGCCCCGTAGCTGGACGGCTGGACGAAGTCGTTCACCCACCCCTCGAACGGTCCCGGGATCGGGACGTTGTCCACCAGGGCGGTGACGTCGAAGCTGATCACCAGGTAGGCGCCGTCACGGAAGGCGGGCAGCACGTCGACCTTGTACTTCCCGCCGTGCTCGAAGCTCGTCACCGCCTCACCGGGACTCGCGCGGAACGGCGCGGGCGGCAGCACGGAACCGCGCACGTCGCCGACGGCCGGCTCGGTGGTCGTGGCGCCCGGCTTCTCCTGCTTGATCGTGTACGAGATGTCGACGCGGCGGTTGAGCGCGCGGCCCTCGGGGTTGTCCGCGCCGCCCGGCTGCTCGTTCGGGGCGACGGGCTGGGTTTCGCCCTTGCCGTCCGTCTTGTACTGGTAGTCGGTGCCGAGCTTGGCCTGGAGGTACCGGGTGACCGATTCCGCTCGCCGTACGGAAAGCTGCTGATTGTAGGAGTCGTCGCCCTTGCTGTCGGTGTGGCCGGTGACGATCACGGGCGGCTTGGCCGGGTCGGCGCGGCGGCGGGTCTCCTCGACGACCTCGTCGAGGACGGCGGTGGCCTTCGGGTTGAGCGTGGCCTTGTCGAAGGCGAACAGGACGTCGGTGCGCAGGCCGATCGTCTCGGTGCTCCCGTCCTGCTTGGTGGTCCGTTCGGGGGTCTCGACCAGCTCTTCGACGTCCCAGGCGCCTTCCCAGATCTGGCCTTGGGGCGCCACGACCTGCCACGGGTCGCCCGGCTTCGAGACCGGGTCCGCGGCGCCCTGCGTGACGGGGATCCCGGTCAGGGGGCCCATCTGCGTCGTCGGCGCGACCGTGACGGTCTTCGTCTCGGGCGGCAAGGGCGGGAAATAGATCTCCACCGGGTGCGGCACGCCCGGCTCGAAGTCGTCGGTGAAGCTGCCGTGCCGCGTGCCGAACACCTGGCCGTCACGGTCGTTCTCACGGAGCGGCGTGTAGTGCCTGCCGTTGACCGCGTCGAGCAGCCGGAAGTCGGCGAAGTCCGCCCGCAGCCGGTCACTGGCGAAGTGACCGGTCTGGGGCTTCCGGGTGGGGTTGGTGATCACCATGCGCAGGATCGTCAGCCTGGGACGGCGCTCGACGGCCTTGACCTCGACCCGGAACGGCTCGGGGACGTCCCACCCGGCCAGCCCTTCCACGGCGTACACGGCCGGCGGCTGTGGCTTCGGCGGAGCGGTCGCCTGCTTCGCGGGTCCCACCTGGGATGATCCGCACGAGACGGTCAGCAGCGCGACAGCGAGCACAGCGACAGAGCGCAACGTCCCTCCCCGAAATGATCGGAACGGGGAGGCTACTACAGGTCCAGGAGGGACGAGAGCGAGTTGTACGACTTCGGCTAGTGTGCGACCTCAGCGGGCCGGGCCGGCGGGCCGAACGGCGTCCTGTCCGGCCGCTAACGGAACAGCGCGTCCTCGACCTGGAAGCGGATGAACTCGCCGTCGGCCCATCGCTCGCTCCCCGGCCACCATCCGCCGCGCAGCCGGGCCGGTACGGTGAACCCGTCGAAGGTGGCCTCGTCCTCGCACTCCACCCCGAACAGGTGACTGCGGAACGGGCCTTTGTCCGGGTTGCCCCAGCGCTCGACGGTGACGGCGGTGAGGGCGCCGGTGGGGGCGACGGTCAGCGTCACGTCGAAGTCCTCACCGCCGACCGGCACGACGGCGATCACCCGATCGTCGTCGAGGGGCTTCCACCTCAGGCGCGGGTCGAGCGCCGCGGCGGGCGCCATGACGAACTCGCAGGCCAGCCGGCCCGCCGCGCTCCTGGCGAGGTCCGGGCCGGTGCCCGACATCACCGGGACGACGTTCAGCAGCCGCCATCGCATCTCCCCCACGCCCGCCCGGTAGCGGTCGAAGCCGCTCACCGGCAGCGCCCCCATCCAGGCTCCGGCCGTCCAGACGAACCCTTCCATCGGCGCCAGCACCTGCAACGCCGCGAAGCGCCGCCAGCGGCCGAGCCTGATGTCGCCGCGCATGCGCAGCACCACCGCACGCAGCAGCGGCGTGCCGGGCTCGATGGCGTGCAGGACCCAGCGCCGGGCCGGTTCGGGCAGCAGATCCGCCTCGGCGGGGTCGAACGGGCGCGGGTTGCGCGTCCCGGCCTGCAACAGCTCCCAGTCGCGGCGGGCCTGTTCGGTCAGGTGCGGCGGAGCGAGGACGACGCTCATGACGACCCGCCTCCCGCCCGCACGACGGCCACCGGCCGCCGGTCGCGGGCTCGCCGCGCCGGCGCGTCCAGCAGTCCGGCACCTCGTCCGGTCGGCGTCTGGTGATGGCCGGCGGCGGTGAGCGCGTGCTCGGCCGCCCCTGGCCCGCGCACCGCGGCGTACGAGGATGCCGAACCGTCGAATCCGACGACGATCATCTCTTCCACCCCATCACGGTCTCGAATCTCCCTGTACCACCAGCACACTCCGCCCGGACGGCCGGTCACAGAGGAGAAGGTCCATCCGCGACCTGTGCCATTGGTCCCCGGGATCCCGGACGTTCGCCGCTGTGCCGGACGCGGCCGGACGCGCACCATGAGCGTGTACCGGAAGGACGAAGGAGAGGTGAGCCACCATGATCGGCGGACGGATGCTCATGGAGTCACCGGCGCTCGAGGTCGAGCTCCTTGCGCTGCGGAAGCGGGTCGACGAGCTGGAGGAGCAGGTACGCACCTTGACGGCCGCCGGCCTCGCGCTCGCCCGCATCCTGGAGAACCTCCAGCGCACCACGACGAGGCCCGTCCCCACCGGCTGAGCCGGATCAGAGGCCCTCGCCTGCCCGGGGGCCGCCGCCGGAGGGGGCGGCCCGAAAAACCCGCTTCGCCCCTGACCTCGTACGGCCGGGCGGCTGGAGGAAAGGAGATACGCATGAACATGGGCATCATGTCTCACATGGGAAGCGGCGTCGGCTGGATGGGGGGAGGCGTCATGCTGCTCCTGTGGGCCGCCCTCATCGCGTCGGCCTGCTGGCTCGTCATCCGCGCCGCGTCCCCCGCGCGCCTGGTTCCCGTCCGCGTCGACCGGGCCCGCGACCTGCTCGCCGAGCGCTACGCGCGCGGCGAGATCTCGACCGAGGAGTACCTGGACCGGCTGACGTACCTGACATCCCGCTGACCGCCGCGAACGCCGGCGCACGGCTCCGTCCCGGACGCCCTCGTCTTCCGGGCGCCGGCGGAGGCGGCCGTACTTCTCCGGCCGGCCCCGATGCGGCCTGTCCGGTCAGAGGCTGGTGACGCCGTGGGCGCGGAACTGGGCGTGGACGCGGTCCAGGAGCGCCTGGTCCGGTGGTGCGACGTCGGCGAGAGGGTAGGGCAGGCCGAGCCGCTCGTACTTGGCGGTGGCCATGCGGTGGAAGGGCAGCACGTCGACCCGTTCGACGTTGCCGAGCCCGGCGACGAAGCGGGCCAGTCCGTCCACGTTCGCGGGCGCGTCGGTCAGCCCGGGGACCAGCACGAACCGGATCCAGGTGGGCCGGCCGAGCTCGGCGAGCCGGCGGGCGAAGCGCAGCGTGGGCTCGACCGGCCCGCCCGTGACCCGGCGACAGGTGGCCGGGTCGAAGGACTTGATGTCGAGCAGGACCAGGTCGGTGTCGGCGAGCATGGCGTCGGTGGCGCGGACGCCGAGCAGGCCGGAGGTGTCCAGGGCGGTGTGCAGGCCGCCGTCGTGGCATCGGGCCAGCAGCTCGGCGGTGAAGCGGGGCTGCAGCAGCGGCTCCCCGCCGCTGACGGTCACCCCGCCGCCGGAGACGGCGAGGAAGCGCCGGTACTTGCCGATCTCGTCCATGATCTCGTCGGTGGTCGTCCGGCGGCCGTCGCGCATCCGCCAGGTCTCCGGGTTGTGGCAGTACTGGCAGCGCAGCGGGCAGCCGCAGGTGAAGACGACGAAGCGGGGGCCGGGGCCGTCCACGCCGACCGACAGGTCCCAGGAGCTGATGACGCCCGTGCCGGGCGCTCGAGGCAGGCGTCCGGCGGGGCGGGTGGCGGTGTTCACAGCGCGTCGTGGAAGGTGCGGTTGACGACGTCGCGCTGCTGCTCGGCGGTGAGCCGGACGAAGTTGACCGCGTAGCCCGAGACGCGGACGGTCAGGTGCGGGTGGCGCTCGGGGTGTTCCATCGCGTCCAGCAGGACCGCCCGGGTCAGGACGTTGACGTTCATGTGGAAGCCGCCGGCGTCGACGTAGCCGTCGAGCACGCCGACCAGGTTGTCCGCGCGTTCGGCGGGGGTGCGGCCGAGGCCGTCGGGGGTGGTGGTGCTGGTCAGGGAGATGCCGTCGAGCGCCTGGTCGTAGGGCAGCTTGGCGACCGACAGCGCGGAGGCGACCAGGCCGTGGCGGTCGCGGCCGTTCATCGGGTTGGCGCCCGGGGCGAACGGTTCTCCGGCGCGGCGGCCGTCGGGGGTGTTGCCGGTGTGCTTGCCGTACACGACGTTGGAGGTGATCGTGAGGACGGACTGCGTGTGCTCGGCGTCCCGGTAGGTGCGATGCCTGCGGATCTTGGCCATGAACGAGCGCACCAGGCCGACGGCGATGGCGTCGGCGCGGTCGTCGTTGTTGCCGTAGGCGGGGAAGTCGCCTTCGACCTCGTAGTCGACGGCCAGCCCGGTCGTGTCGCGGACGACCCTGACCCGCGCGTGCCTGATCGCCGACAGGCTGTCGGCGGCGACCGAGAGGCCGGCGATGCCGCAGGCCATGGTCCGCCTGACCGGGTGGTCGTGCAGGGCCATCTCGATGCGCTCGTAGGCGTACTTGTCGTGCATGTAGTGGATGATGTTGAGCGCGTTGACGTAGGTGCGGGCCAGCCAGTCCAGCATCCGGTCGTAGGCGGCCATGACCTGCCCGTGGTCCAGGTACTCGCCGGTCAGCGGCGGGAAGGCGGGGCCGACCTGCTCGCCGGTGAGCTCGTCGCGGCCGCCGTTGATCGCGTACAGCAAGGTCTTGGCCAGGTTGACGCGGGCGCCGAAGAACTGCATCTGCCTGCCGACCGGCGCGGCGGAGACGCAGCAGGCGATGGCGGTGTCGTCGCCGGTCCGCGGGCGCATCAGCTCGTCGCTCTCGTACTGGATCGAGCTGGTCTCGATCGACAGGGCCGCGCAGAAGCGCTTGAACGGCAGCGGCAGCCGCGGCGACCAGAGGACGGTCAGGTTCGGCTCGGGAGCGGGGCCGAGATTGCGCAGCGTCTGCAGGTAGCGGAAGCTGGTACGGGTGACCAGCGGGCGGCCGTCGTCGCCGATGCCGCCGATCGACTCGGTCACCCAGGTGGGGTCGCCGGAGAAGAGCTGGTCGTACTCCGGCGTGCGCAGGAAGCGGACGATGCGCAGCTTGATGACGAAGTCGTCGACGAGCTCCTGAGCCCGTTCCTCGGTGATGCGGCCTTCGGCGAGGTCGCGCTCGACGTAGACGTCGAGGAAGGTGGAGGTGCGGCCGAGCGACATGGCGGCGCCGTTCTGCTCCTTGATCGCGGCCAGGTAGGCGAAGTACAGCCACTGGACGGCCTCGTGCGCGGTGGCGGCGGGCCGGGAGATGTCGTGGCCGTAGGAGGCGGCCATCGTCTTCAGCTCGTCCAGGGCTCTGATCTGCTCGGCCAGTTCCTCCCGGTCGCGGATCACGGCGCCGGTGGCGTCGCGGTCGTCCAGGGAGCGCAGCTCGGCGTGCTTGGCCTCGATCAGCCGGTCCACGCCGTACAGGGCGACGCGGCGGTAGTCGCCGATGATGCGGCCGCGGCCGTAGGAGTCGGGCAGGCCGGTGATGACGCCGGCCTTGCGGGCGCGCCTGATCTCCGGGGTGTAGGCGTCGAACACGCCGTCGTTGTGGGTCTTGCGGTACTTGGTGAAGATCTCCTTGACGGCCGGGTCGAGCTTGCGGCCGTAGGCGGCCAGGCCGTTCTCGACCATGCGCAGCCCGCCCGCGGGCATGATGGCCCGCTTCAGCGGCGCGTCGGTCTGCAGGCCGACGATCAGTTCGAGGTCCCGGTCGATGTAGCCGGGCGGGTGAGCGGTGATCGACGAGGGAGTCGAGGCGTCCACGTCGAGGATCCCGTGCTCGCGCTCCTCGGGGAACAGCTTCGACACCGCCGCCCACACGGCCCGCGTCCGTTCCGTCGGCCCGGCGAGGAAGCTCGCGTCGCCCTCGTACGGCGTGTAGTTGGCCTGGATGAAGGCACGCACGTCCGGCGCCGCACGCCAGCCCTCCCCCGCGAACCCCTGCCACGCGCCCGTCTGTACCCCGGTCAGCGTCATGAGTTCCCCTTCGCGTCGATGTCCCTCCTCACTCTCTCCGCGAGGGGCGGGCCGCCGCCGCGGTCCAAGGCCATCGGCGTCCGGGACCAAGGTCCCGGACGGCTCACGCGGTGAGCAGCCCTCGGAGCAGGCGCTTGGCGCCTTCGTTGGCGGCGACGTACAGGACGGTCAGGGCGGCGAGCGCGCCGAGCACCGGCCACGTCAGCGGTGCCAGCCCCAGCACCCCGCCGACCGGCGTGTACGGCAGCGCCACCGTCAACACGGCCACCGCCACACTCGTCAGCAGCAGCGGCCGGGACGGCCGGCTGCGGTAGAACGGCCGCGCGGTCCGCAGCACGAGCATGACCGCCAGCTCGGTGGCGGTGGACTCGATGAACCAGCCGGTGCGGAAGACGTCGGCGCCGGCGTCCAGGCCCAGCCTGAGCACCAGGAACGTGGCGATGTCGAACACCGAGCTGAGCAGCCCGAACATGATCATGAAGGTGCGGATCCCGGCCAGGTTCCACGACCGGGGCCGCCGCAGCTGCTCGGGATCGACCTGGTCGGTGGCGATCGTGGTGCCCGGGATGTCGGACAGGAAGTTGAGCAGCAGGATCTGACGCGGCAGCAGCGGCAGGAACGGCAGGAACGCCGAGGCGGCGGCCATGCTGAGCATGTTGCCGAAGTTGGCGGAGATGGTGACCCGCACGTACTTGAGGGTGTTGGCGAACGTGCGCCTGCCCAGGCGCACGCCGTCGGCGATGACCTTCAGGTCCTTGTCCAGCAGCACGATGGCGGCCGACTGCTTGGCCACGTCCACGGCCGTGTCGACGGAGATGCCGACGTCGGCGGCGTGCAGGGCGGGGGCGTCGTTGATCCCGTCGCCGAGGAAGCCGACGGTGGCGCCGCAGGCGCGCAGCGCCCGGACGATGCGCTCCTTGTGCAGCGGCTCCACCTCGGCGAAGACCTCGACGCTCGCCACCCGGGCGGCCAGCGCGGCCTCGTCGAGCCGGTCGAGCTCCGGACCGGTCAGCACCTCGCCCCCGAGGCCCACCTCGCGGGCGATGCGCTCGGCGGCCAGGCGGTTGTCGCCGGTGATCAGTCGTACGGAGATGCCCAGGTCACCGAGGTCGCGCACCGCTTCGGCGGTGCCCTCCTTGGCCGGGTCGTGGAAGGCGAGCAGGCCCGCCAGCGTCATCCCGCTCTCGTCGGCGACGGTCGCGCGCGAGCGTCCGGGCAGCTCCGACGTGGCCAGGCCGAGCACGCGGAAGCCGTCCCGGCTCAGCTCGGCGAAGCGCTCCATGACGGCCTCGCGCACCGTCTCCAGCGGCACCGTCCCGCCTGCTGTACGGGCGGTGGAGCAGGCGGCGAGCACCGCCTCCAGGGCGCCCTTCGTGATCAGGGTCGGGACGCCGGCCTCGGCCACGAGCACGGACAGGCGCTTGCGCTGGAAGTCGTAGGGCACCTCGTCGAGCCGTGCCGCCGCGTCGATCGGCGGCGCCCCCGCAAGGACGGCCTCGTCCAGCGGGTTGGCGAAGCCGTGCTGGAGTCCGGCGTTGAGGCGGGCCAGCCGTAACACCTCCGCGCTCGGCTCGCCGCCGACGCCGGTCGCCCGGTCCAGCCGCACCGCGCCGGCGGTGAGCGTACCCGTCTTGTCGGTGCACAGGACGGTCATCGCGCCGAAGTCCTCGATCGCGTCGAGCCGCTTGACGATGACCCGCTCGGCGGCCATGCGCCGGGCCCCGGCCGACAGGCTGACGGCCACGATCGCGGGCAGCAGCTGCGGGGTCAGGCCGACGGCCAGCGCGAGGGAGAACAGCAGCGCGTCCACGACGGGACGGTCCAGCACCACGTTCACGACGAAGATGGCGGTGACCAGCACCACCATCGCCCGTACGAGAAGCAGGCCGAAGCGGGTCATGCCGCGTTCGAAACCGGTGGTGACCTCGCGGCCGGCCAGCTCGGCGGTCACCTCGGCGAACTTGGTGGCGCGGCCGGTGCGCAGCACGGTGGCGGTGGCGGTGCCGCTGGCGACGTGGGTGGCGGCGTACAGCTCCGCCGTGTCGGCCTTCTCGACGGGGAAGGACTCGCCCGTCAGCGCGGACTCGTCCACCAGCAGGCTCTGGGACCGTTCGACGGCGCAGTCGGCCGGGACGATGTCGCCCGCCCGCAGCACCAGCACGTCACCCGGGACGATCTCCTCGGCGGGCACGGACACCTCGCGGCCGTCCCTGATCACCTCGGTCTCCACGCGGACGCGGGCGAGCAGGGCGTCGACGGCGCTGCCCGCCGAGTGTTCCTGCCAGAACCCGAGCGCGCCGCTCAGGACGATGATCACCAGGATGATCAACCCGTCCGTAAGGTCGCCGAGCGCCATCGACAGGATCGTGGCGGCGATCAGGATGAGCACGATGGGGCTGGTGAACTGGGCCAGCAGCAGTCGCGCCCCGCGATGCCCGCGCGGCCCGGCGACCCGGTTCGGTCCCTGCAGCCGGAGCCGCCGACGCGCCTCCAGGCTGGTCAGACCCGGCATGCTGCGTGGTGGCGACGGGGAGATCGACATGAGGACGTCCTCCTTCCAGGACCACCCCAGCACAGCAGTGCCGTCACCTCGGTGCAGGAGACTTTCGGCACCGAGTCGACGGACCTTCGTCCTCGCCGCGGCTCGTCCGCCGCAGGCACGGCGAAACGCCCACCCCCCGGGTGCCTAGGGGGTGGGCGTGTGCTCGTGCGCATTACTTCAGCCAGGCGTTGCGCCGGACGATCGGCAGGTTGCCCAGGCCGAGGGTGGCGCCCGCGCCGGCCATCGCCAGGCCGATCAGGACGATGGCGTAGATGATGTGCTCGTCCATGAAGGGGTTGTTGGCCAGCGGGAGTTCGGCGGCCCACATCAGGGTCAGCATGAGCGTGCCGGCGACCGCGGCGATCCGGGTGCCGACGCCCAGCACCAGCGCCAGGCCGATCCCCGCCAGACCGGCCATGAACAGCCAGTCCACCCAGACCTGTCCGGCCAGGTTCGAGAACAGGCCGCCCAGCGCGTTCTCGCCGGTGCCCTTGAGGAAGCCGGTCGTCGGGCTGCCGCCCGCGATCCACGCCTTGCCCGCAGGGGTCGCGAAGCCCCACCCGAACGTCTTGTCCAGGAACGCCCACAGGAAGATCCAGCCGATCGCGATCCGGGCGACGGCCCAGACGTACTCGACCGGACGGCGTCCGGCGGCGGTGGCGGTGGCGGCGCCCGTGTACGTGACGGGCCGGTCGATCGTGGTGGCCATGACGGCCCCCTTTCGGTGGTGATTCGTCGTTCTCTTCCGCGCCTCCATCACACCGTGGCCGGCGATTCGCCGGCAGTGCCCTACGACCGTCGCGCGGAGGACCTTGGTCCCGGCTCACGCTCGGCGGTCATCTGTCCGAACGGCCGGAAACCGACCATGGGCTGCTCCAGCCATTCCATCAGCTCCGGGAACGGAAGTCTGACGTCTCTCCGCTCCGGCAGGCTCATCACGTTCGCGCCGTGACCTTCGGGCCTCTCGTCATCGTCACCCCTGACGGCGCCACCACCGTGGACGCCCGCGTCAGGGGCGCTCCCGGCCAGGCCCCGCCCTCCCCGCTGCGGCGACGCCCGCGCTGACCTACGACGGCGCCCGTCCGGGACTTCCGCCCCTGTTTGCCCGGCTCGGCCGGAGTTGTGATGAGGGCAGGAACGAAGCTCACGGAAGGAGCCGTCCCATGAAGATGACCGTCGCGGACGTGATGACCGGCAAGGTCGTGTCCGTCACCCCCGCCACCCCGTTCAAGGAGATCGCCGAGGCGCTCATCGCCGGCGGCATCAGCGCCGTCCCCGTCGTGGACGACGAGCAGCGCGTCGTCGGCGTGGTGTCCGAGGCCGACCTGCTGCGCAAGGAGGAGTTCCGCGAGCTGTTCTACCGCGAGGGCTACCAGCCGCCGCTGCGCGCCCGGCTGCGCCGTCC
This sequence comes from Nonomuraea sp. NPDC049646, assembly GCF_044465525.1. Lineage (NCBI taxonomy): Bacteria > Bacillati > Actinomycetota > Actinomycetes > Streptosporangiales > Streptosporangiaceae > Nonomuraea > Nonomuraea sp. NPDC049646. The sequence continues at coordinate 921,707 of NZ_JBITLU010000001.1, forward strand.
GAAGGGCCGCCAGAAGGCCGCCGGCGACACCGCCGCCGAGCTGATGACCAGTCCCGCGATCAGCGTCTCCCCCGAGGCGTCGGCGGTCTCGGCCGCGCGCCTCATGGACGCCCACGACGTCAAGCGGCTCGCCGTGGTCGACCGCGACGGCCGCCTCCAGGGCATCGTCAGCCGCCGCGACCTGGTCAAGCTGTTCCTGCGCCCGGACGAGGAGATCGCGGCCGAGGTGCGCGACGAGATCCTCGACCAGAAGCTGTGGGTGGAGACCTCAGGCGTGCGGGTGGAGGTGCGCCAGGGGATCGTGACGCTGTCCGGCTGGATGGACCGCCGCACCGAGACGGGCATCGCCGTCCGCATGACGAGCCGGGTCAACGGCGTGGTCGACGTCGTCGACAAGCTCACCTGGAAGACCGACGACTCCACATGGCAGGCCCGCTAGCGATGCCGGTCCTGAGCGGAAGCCGTCCCCCGCCCGGAACGGGACTTTGGCCTCTGCTCGCACGTCCCCGCCGCCGGAAGACTGGGGGAAGCCGAAGATGAGGAGCAGCGAGATGACAGTCACCCGGGAAGAGGTCAAGGTCCACGGCGACGAGCTCGCGGACAAGGTCAAGTCCCTGATCCATGAGGGCAACGTCCAGCGGGTCGTCGTCAGGGACTCGCACGGGCACACGGTGATGGAGGTGCCGGTCACGGTCGGCGTGGTGGCGTTGATCGCCGCGCCCGTCGTCACGGCCGTGGCCGCGATGGCGGCCGCCGCCGCGGAGTGGTCCATCCAGGTCGAACGACACGCGCAGGACGAGCAGCACGTACCGCCGCAGGTCTGATCGCGCGTCCTCCCCGCCATCGGCCGTCCGCGCCGGTGGCGGGGACCGATCAGGCGACGACCGCGTTCCGCTGCCGACGCCGCCCGCGACAGAATGGCAAGATCCAACAGCGACCGGGATCGGACAGAACGCGAGGAGTCAGGTGTCCTTCGAACAGTGGAGCGCACGGTGGGAATCAGTACCGCTGTCGGAGGCGGCAGAGCGCTACGACCTCTGCCAAGCCAGCGACAACCGCGTGGAGGATCTGGAAGAACTCTTCGGGGACGAACCGGAGTGCTTCTTCGTTCACCGGGGTGACCTCACCGTGGACGGGCCTTTGTCGACGGGGAACGACCCTGGCCTGGCGGAGGACACCGTTTACGTCATCGACGGCGACCTGACGGTCAACGGGCCGATGCGCTTTCTGAACGCGGATGTCTACACGCCGCTCTACATCACCGGCTCGGTCACCGCGCAGCACCTGATGTGCCTGCTGGACAGCCATCTGTTCATCGGCGGCTCGCTCACCGTCGGGGGCCTGCTGATGACCGAGCTCTCCGACGCGGGAATGGTCGTCGTACACGGTGCCGCGTCTGCGGGCGCGTGGCTCGAAACCTGGGACAGAGGCGACGTCACCTTCGTCGGCACCCTCAAGGCCCGTCGGCTGCGTATGCCGAAGGGTGACTACCTCGAACGCTCCGACGCCGATGACGCGGCCGACATCCTGTTGCCCGAGTTCCTGGACGGCGACACCGAAGACGCCGCGGAAAAGCTCTGGAAAGCCGCGCTTGAAGGGCGTCCCCTTCTGCGCCCCTGACCTCCGAACGCCCTCAATCGGCGGACACGCATCGAGCTGGTCTTCACCCCGGGAGAGGCGGAGCCCACACCTTGCTGATGCGGGTACAAGGGATACGGCAGTGCCTCTTCCCGGGTGCGGCTGCCCCGCGAGGCCCTACATCGGCTCATGGCTCCTCATCCGGCCGGGCCCGTCCTGCACGAGTGGTCGCGGGCCGGATTCCGCCCGGCGGGATTCGGCCTGGCTGATCAGGCGCCTGCCCAATCGCTGCGCCGGCAGCTCCACCCACCGCCAGGTGAGCGCGCACAGCCCGAGCAGCACCGCGTACACCGCCACCAGCAGCGTCAGGCGCACCGCCACCGGTACGGCCGACGGGTCCGGCACGAAGAACTCGACGCTCTCCAGCAGCAGCGGGTGCAGCAGGTAGATCGAGTACGACACCAGCCCCAGCCAGGTCAGCCACGACGGCATCGCGCGGCGGCGCAGTGCCATCGCGGCGGCGAAGGTCAGCCAGGCCGCCACGACCGCCACCTGCAGCCCCGGCTCCGCTCGCGCCGACCACAGCCCTGCCACCGGCACCAGCGCCACCCACGCGAGGTGCCGGTGACCGAACTGGCCGGTCTCGACGCGGTACAGCGTGGTGCCGGCGAACATGGTCGCCAGGATGGACAGCCCCTGCCACGGCCCGGGATAGCTCTGGTTGACCGCCAGCAGCAGCAGGACCGTGCCCGCGACGGCCACGGCCCCCGCCTGCCGTACCCGCCTGCCGCCGCGCAGCATGGCGGCCAGCCCCGCGGCCACCACGACGGTCACCACGACCACGACCGCGAGCATCCGGCCCGCGCCGCCCGCCGACAGCAGCGTCACCGGCAGCAGCCCGGCGCCGAGCACGGCGGCCGCCGCGAAGCCGAGCGCGGCCGCCGTGCTGCGCCGGTGCACGCCGAGGGTGAACATCGCCGTCAGCAGGAGGTAGAAGGCCATCTCGTACGACAGCGTCCACAGCACATTGACCAGGTTCGGGACGTACAGCAGGTTCTGCAGCATGCCGGCGTGCGCCAGGGCCAGCGCCACCGGCCGGCTGCCCCACCAGACGTGCAGGTCGTCCCAGCCGGCCGCCACGAGCAGCAGCATGCCGGCCACGCACACGCCGAACAGCGGCCACAACCGGAAGAACCGCGAGATCCAGAAGGCCCGCACGCTCCCCCTGCGCTCCAGCGACGCGGGTACGATGTAGCCGCTGACCAGGAAGAACACCGTCACGCCGTACCAGCCGGGGTCGAAGACGGCCTTGACCGGCGGCCGCCCCTCCGGCCACAGCGGGGCGAGCGCGTGCTCGAAGACCACCACCATCGCGGCGAGCCCGCGTAACGCGTCCAGCCAGGCCAGCCGCCGGGCGGCGGGAGGAGCAGAGAAGAGGCTCTGCGCCTTGATCATCCACCGCCGCACCCTCGACACCACCGGCACCCGTTCCTCCTTGATCGGCTCGATCGCCTGAATCAGCACGCCTGCCCCCACCTGGCCGTCAGCACGATCCCGGCCGCCCGTGGCAGCCGGGACGCGGCCTGCCCCGGGCTGCACAGGGAAGACCGGGGCTCCGGGCTCAGTCGGGCAGGTCGTACCACTGGGGTTGGGGGTGCGGGGTGGGGGCGGGGCCCGCGTCCGCGCCGGGGTTCACGTACAGGTCGACGGTGTCGGAGCTGTGGAAGCGGGTGGACGCCACGATCCAGTCGTCCTTGATCCGGCTTCCCGGCACGGCCTCGTCGAACCACGAGAGGCTGCCGTCGTCCTCGTTCCGTTGCTTCCAGAGCAGCCGGTAGCCGGCCTTCAGCCCGCGCCGGCCCAGCTCGGCCCGTACCTCCGCGACCGTCTTTCCGTGGCTGGTGTAGCCGGACAGGGCCTCCTCGCCCTCCGGGTCGACAGGGCCGTTCTCGACGTACGGCTCGCCCGGCCTGGCGGGACGCCCGACGCCGAACACCACCCGGCCGGGGAAGTCGGCCGGCATCCAGACCTTGGCGCAGAACGCCGACGAGCACGGCGTGATGCCCTGGGTGCCGATGCTGCCGTGCCACTTGAAGCCGTCCGGGACGACGGGCCCGATCAACGTCCCCACCTCGGAGGGCGCCACCGGGACCACCTTGACCGTGACGTTCAGCCCGACCGCCCGGAACGCCTCCTCGAAGCGGCGGCGGTCGGCCGTGGGATCGGTGATGTTCACGCTGAAGTACCCGCCGGTCTTCTCGATGGAGACGGCGGCGTTGGCGTAGCTGGTCACCGGGCCGCCGACCATGCCGGCGCCGACGGCGACGGCCGCCGCCGCGGCCATGGTCGCGAGGCCCCGCGCCAGCCCTCGGCGCACCCTGCGGCGGGGCCGGGCCACGATGACGGGCTCGCGCTCCTCGGACATGATCGCGTGCATGAGGTCCCGAGCCTCCGGCGCGGACGCCTCTCCGGCGAGGTCCTGGTCACGGACGTGGGCGAGATCGGCGAGGTTCACAGCGAGCTCCCTTCCAGGGCGACGGCGCGAGGGTGGTCGAAGCCGGCCTTCGCCAGGTCCCGGGCGAAACGCCGGCGGGCGCGGTAGAGCCTGATCCGTACCGCGTTGCGGGAGACGCCGAGCACGCGGGCGATCTGCCCATGGTCCAGCGCCTCCCAGGCGACCAAGGAGAGCAGCTCCCGGTCATCGTCGGACAGGCCGCGGAAGACGTGTCCCATCTGCGACATCTCGTCCTCCGGCGAGCGGGCCAGCGCCGGGGAGGCGGCGAGCCGCTCCCGCAGGGCCGCCGTGCGCTGCTCATGGCGTTCTTCGCCACGCCGGTGGTTGGCGAGCACCCGCCGCGCCACGCCGTACAGCCACAGCCGCGCCTCGTCCCCCTCGGGCAGCTCCTCGATGCGACGCCACGCTGTGGTGAACGTCTCGGCCACCACGTCGGCCGCGTCCTCGGGGTGCCCGCAGCGGCGCAGGACGTACCCGAGTATGGGTTCGTAGGCGGATTCGTAGATCTCCACGAACCGGCTACGGGGATCGGCTCCCATCCGGTCTCCTTGTCTGGATCATCTGTCACATAAATCCATGTCCGGAACTTTGGCGGCATTTCCCTGCGGGTCGCGGGGCGGGGATCGAGAACCTCGAACAGGAGCTCACCGGCTGCCGATCGATGAAGGCCCGCCTGCTCCTCAACCCTGACGACGCCCTCGAAGGCCAGGGCCCCGGCCCGGTGCGTCTCCAGGACCCCGGACATGCACTCGCGCCGCATCAACGCCGCCTACTTCGCGCTCCAGACCGGCGACTTCCAGACCGCGCGGGAGATCGCCCGCGCCGCCGCCGACGAATGCCGGGCGGCCAGCGAGGTCAGCAAGCTCGCGGTGCTCCAGGCGAGCGGCCGCGCAGGGAGCGGAACAAGAAGGGCCCTGCAGACCTTCCAGCGCCTTGAGGCCCGCCCGTGGGCCGAGCGTGCCCGCGGCGGGCCGGACGAACAAGGAGATCGGCGCGCAGCTCTTCCTCAGCCCCGAAGACCGTCAGCCACCACCTGTACAGAGCCTTCCCCAAGCTCAACGTGACCAGCCGGGCCCAGCTCGCCGGCCTCGACCTGACCTGACATGAAGCCCGGAACTCTTCAGGCGGCACGGTGACCGGGCCCGCGGGCTACAACTGGCGGCGGATCGCGTCGATCGTCGTCTCCGGCGAGGTGTTGAAACAGAACCGGATCCCCGGCGCCGCGGCGACCAGCACGTTGATCAGCCGTTCGAAGAGCAGGGTGTGCTCGGGAATCGTCCGCACGCCGGCTCCGATCATGGCCACGCCGAAGGAGGGCCCGGCCTCCAGACAGTCGCGAAGGGTCCTCTCCGCCGCTTCCGGGTCGGCTTCGACGAGACAGGGCGTCACGTCGAGCCCCGCCTCGCGCAGGGCCGCGTCGCCCTGCGCGATCCGGGCCGTGAGCGCCTGCTCGTCGAGGCCGGGCAGCGTGGTGTAGTCGATCGCGCTCGGGTGCAGGCCGATGGAGATGATTGCGGTCATGTCTTCTCCTACCAGGGAATCGGGCCGTTGCCGCCGAAGAAGCCGCCGGTCGGCCCGCCCGGCTCCAGGGTGGCCAGGCGGACGACGACCTCGGCTGCTTCGGCCACCGTGTGGAGGCCCGTGTGATGGTTCATGTCGGTGGCCGGGTTGCCCGGGTCCGCGGCGTTGATCCTGAACGTGGGCAGCGCCCGGGCGTACTGGGAGACGATCATATTGAGCGCGGTCTTGGACGAGGCATAGTCCAGGGCCAGGAAGCCGTGTTCAGGGCGGGCGGGGTCGGCGGCGTTGGCCAGGGAGGCCAGAGCGCTGGAGACCATGACGACGCGGGCGTGCTCCGACCGGCGGAGCAGGGGCAGGAACGCATGTGTCACCCGTACCGGGCCGAACACGTTGGCCTCGTACACCGGCCGCAGCGTGCCGGCGTGCATGTCGGCCGGATCCATGAGCGGGCCGCCGACACCCGCGTTGTTGACCAGGACGTCCAGGTGGTCCGTCTGCTCGGACACCCTCTTCACGGCGGTCGCGGCGGAGTCGTCGGAGGTGACGTCCAGCTCGACGAACGCGACGTCGAGCCCCTGGGCCGCCAGCGAGTCCGCGGCCCGCCTGCCCCGTTCCGGGTCCCGGGCGGTCAGGAACACGCGCCAGCCAAGGCTCGACAACTGGCGTACGGTCTCCAGTCCCAGCCCCTTGTTCGCCCCGGTGACCAGGGCCATCGTTCTCAGGTCTGCGGTCATGGCCTCCATCATGGGGACGGCCCCCGCGGCCTGCCAGGACGGGTGTGGCCTGGGACCGGCCGTACCACCCGTTCGAGCCGGACGATGCGGCAGGATCGAGGCATGAACCGCGCCGAACTCGCCGAAGTGCTCCGTACGGCTCGATCGCGCCTGCGTCCGCAGGACGTCGGGCTGCCGGCGGGGCCCCGCCGTCAGGTCAGGGGGCTGCGCCGGGAGGAGGTGGCCCTGCTGGCGGGCCTGAGTGTCGACTACGTCGTACGCCTGGAGCAGGGCCGCGGTCCCCGTCCGTCGAGTCAGGTCATCGCCGCGCTGGCCCAGACGCTGAGGCTCGACGACGACGACCGCGACCTCGTGTTCCGGCTGGCCGGTCACGAGCCGCCCCGCAACGGGAGCATCCAGATGGTCGTACGGCGGAGCGTTCTGCGCCTGCTGGACCGCATGTCGGACCTGCCCGTGCTGGTGCTGTCGGCCAAGGGCGACGTGCTGGCCTGGAACCCGCTGGCGGCCGCGCTGCAGGGCGACATGTCCGCCTGGCCCCGCCATCGGCGCAACCTCATCTGGCAGCGCTTCCTCGGCAGCAGCCGCTGCCAGGTCGCCCTGAACGCGGGCGAGGACGACGCCGCGGCCCGCGCCTCGGTCGGCACCCTGCGCGCCGCGCAGGCCCGCTATCCTCGCGACCCGGACCTCGTCCGGTTGATCGCTGAGCTCCGTAGCGGGAGCCCACGCTTCGACGAGCTGTGGCAGGAGGGTCGCTCCGCCGCCTGGCGCGCCGCGACCAAGAGCATCAGCCATCCGGCGCTCGGCACCGTCACGCTCGACTGCGACACCCTGCTCCTTCCTGACGACAACCAGACGGTGCTGGTGTACTCCGCCGAGCCGGGCTCCTCCGAGGCGGCGGCGCTCGACCTCCTGCGCGTGACCGGGCTGCAACAGGTCTGAGCGCTGCGGCATGCGTGGCGCGGGTTCACGCCGCCGGCGTCCATGACGGGCCGCTCATGGCGGCGGTCAGCGCGACGCGCAGCCGTTCGTACGTGGGGGCCAGCCGGCGCAGGCCGGAGGCGAGCGCCGCGTCGTCGCCCGACACGAGCGGACCTTGCAGGCCGCCGACGATGCGGGCCTGCTCCGTGGCGATGGCCGCGCCCGCGTCGAGGCGGAGGGACGACAGGCAGGCCGCCAGGTCGTTGAGGCGGCGGGCGCCCACCCGCACCGCGAACGCCTGCCACAGCGCCCTGATCTCGGGATCCAGCCCTTCCTCCACCAGTTCGGCCGTGCGCTCGGCGGCCTCGGCCAGCCCCAGCGTGCCGGGCGGGACCTCCACGTCCGTACGCCCGGCCAGCCAGGCCAGCCCGGCGGGCAGCGAGCGCCGCAGCGCCTCCCGCGGGCCGACCTGCTCGCGCCGGGTGAACCGGCGCCGCATCCGGAACGGCCGCTCCAGGTAGGGGATCAGCTCTCCGCGCCAGGCTGCGGCGAAGGCGCCGACCGGCAGGGTGGCGTACGGGTAGCCCTGCGGGTCGTGCACGAGCACGGTGTCGCGGCCCACTTCCAGCACCACCACGTAATGGTCGGCGCCGACCGCCTCGCCCGACCCTGGCTGGTACGCCAGCAGACCGAGCTCAAGCGGCCCGGCCACCACCGGCCCGTCCTGGCAGGCCCGGCGCAGCCGGTCGAGCGCCGCCGCCGCCGTCCCGCCGTCCGCGCGTTCGCACTCCCAGCCGAGCAGGCCGATGGCGGCGTCGATCCCGATCTCGGGGTCCCAGCCGAACGCGTCGAACAGCGGCAACCGGCCGCCGATGAGCTGCATCCCGTACGGGGAGCCTGTCAGGACCTCGATCACGGCCGGCGGCGGCGCCTCGCCGCCCAGGACCATCGCGAGGGAGTTGGCGTAGCAGTACGGCCCGGAGCCGACATAGGTGACGGACATGGTCGGCACCTTGCCGCCTGACACGGTGTCATGGTCAAGGCCGTCGTCCTCACGGCTCCAGGCGGGAGAGGTCGAGCCGGGCCAGCCGGTCGGGGTCGGACAGGATGTCGATCGTGGCGATCCTGCCGTCGGAGATGGTGAAGCTCATGACGGAGATCAGCTCGTCGTCGATGCTGTTGACCAGGCCGGCGAGGCCGTTGACGAGTGCCGGGCGGGTGGTGGCGCTCGTGGCCATGCGCTGGAAGGTGGCGAGCTGTCCCGCCACGGCCGCGACACCGCCCAGGACCTTCAGACCGCCGGCGAGCATCCCGCCGTCGGCGCGCAGCAGCACGCCGGGGTCGAGAACGGACACCAGCGCGGCCAGGTCGCCGCCGCGCGCGGCGGCCAGGAACGCGTCCACGACGCGGCGCTGATCGGCCAGGTCGGGGTCAGGGTTCGGGGTCGCGCCGCGGACCCGCAGGCGGGCCCGGCTGGCGAGCTTCTTGGCCGCCACGGGGGTGCGGTCCACGATGGGCGCGATCTGCTCGAACGGCAGGCCGAACATGTCGTGGAGCACGAACGCCAGCCGTTCGGCCGGGGTCAGGGACTCCAGCACGACCAGCAGCGCCAGGCCCACCGAATCCGCCAGCAGCACTTCCTGCTCCGGGTCGGCGGCATCGCCAAGGCTGACCACCGGGTCGGGCAGACGCTCCTCCAGCGACTCCTCCCGCCGGGACTTACGGGCCCGCAGCATGTCCAGGCACACCCGGCCGACCACGGTGGTCAGCCAGCCGCCGAGGTTGTCGATGTCGCCCGCGTCCGAACGCGCCAGCCGCAGCCATGCCTCCTGGACGGCGTCCTCGGCCTCGGTCAGCGAGCCGAGCATGCGGTAGGCGACCGCCTTCAGGTGGGGGCGGTGCCCCTGGAACTCGTCGGCCAGGAAGTCATGGGGCGTCACGGTCGCAGTCCTCTCAGCTCAAGCCAGGTCAGAACGCTGACGCGTCAACCCGGCGAAAGGTGACCGCGAACGCATCCGGTCACCTTTCCCCCCGGCCGTCCGTCATGCCGGCGACCGACACCCCTTCAGGAAAGGTTGCCGACGATGAGCAGGACGGATGTCCACGGAACGGTCGCGGACGGCTTCGAGCCGGTGCGCGAGGCGTTCGCCGAGGTGGCCGCCGAGCAGGGCGGCCAGGCGGGCGCGCAACTGACGGCCTACGCGCACGGCCGGCGGGTGGTCGACCTGTGGGCCGGGGACGAGGTGAGCGGGGACACGCTGACCGGCGTCTACTCCTCCACCAAGGGCGCCGCGACGCTGGTGGCGGCCCTGCTGGTCCAGGAGGGGGCGCTCGCCCTCGACGAGCCGGTGGCCCGGCACTGGCCGGAGTTCGCCGCCGCCGGCAAGGACCGGATCACGCTGCGGGACGTGCTGACCCACCGCTCGGGCGTGATCGGCGTCGACGGCGGGCTGTCGGCGGCCGAGCTGGCCGACGACGCGGTGATCGCGCGCCGCCTGGCCGGGCAGCGGCCGTACTGGAAGCCGGGCTCGGCCTACGGCTACGGCGGGTTCGTCTCGTTCGCCATGGTGAACGAGGTGATCCGGCGGGTGACCGGCCGGTCGCTGCAGCAGGTGTACGACGAGCGCATCCGGACCCCGTACGGGCTGGACCTCTACCTCGGGCTGCCCGAGGACCAGGAGCGCCGGTTCCGGCCGATCCAGCGGTGGACGGCCACCCCCGAGCAGGAGGCGGCGTTCTGGGAGAACGTGCCCGGCCCGCAGAGCATTCTCGGCATCGGCTACGGGCTCAACAGCACGCCGCCGCTGGACCAGGTGGCCTTCGCCAACACCCGGGCCGTCCGCGCCAGCGGCCCGGCGTCGGCCGGCGGCGTGGGCAGCGCGCGCGGCCTGGCCGGTCTGTACGCGGCGGCCGTCTGGGGCGTCGGCGGCCGTCCCCCGCTGCTCAGGCCGGACACCGTCGGCGAGTTCTCCATGCTGCACTCCACCGGCGGCGACCTGGTCCGCGGCGACCAGGGCAACTACGCGCTCGGGTTCCAGGCCAAGGGCCTGCGGTACGGGTTCCTCGGCGCGAACGCCTTCGGCCACGACGGCTCGGCGGGCTCGGAGTCCTTCGCCGACCCGGCCAGCGGCATCGCCTTCGGCTACACGCGGCGCCGCTTCGGCTTCGGCTGGTCCTACCCCGAACACGACCGGCTGGCCGCCGCCGTCCACCGCGCCGCCACCGTCTGAGGACCTCGCATGAGCACGCACACCGCGCCCCGTCCTGAGAGAACCGGCCTCGCCCTCCTGGTGATCGCCGCCGCGCAACCGCTGATGGTGATGACGGCACCATCGTGACCGTGGGCCTGCCCGTCGGCGGCGCGCCTCGCTGATCTCCGTCGCCTCCCCGTCACTTCCGGCCCGCGGGATCCGTCATAGCGGCGGAACACCGTTGCATCAGAAAGGGACCCCATCACCATGACCAGCACCGAGCAGCAGCACCGCCGGTCGCGCCTGTCCAACCCCGCTGTGCTCGTCCCCGAGCTGAAGGACATCGGCGGCGCCCTGTTCAGAGCGACCGGGAACGGCTCCGTACCGGAGGCCACCATCAGCCTGCTCCAGTTGCGCGCCGGGCAGATCGTCGGCAACACGTACCTGACGGTCCTGCACACCGGCAACCTCCGCAAGGGCGGGGAGGCCGAGGAGCGCATCACCGCCGTGGCGTCCTGGCAGGACGCCCCCTGCTTCACCGACGCCGAGCGCGTCGCGCTCGCCCTGGTGGAGGCCGTGCTCACCGCGAATGCGGGCGGCGAGCGCGTCTCCGACGAGCTGTACGAGCGGGCGCGCGAGCACTACGACGAGAAGGCGCTCGCCACGCTCGTCATGGCGATCGGCCAGGTCTGCTTCTTCATCCCCCTGGCCCTCATCGGCAAGCCGCTGCCCGGCGTGTCGCCGACGGAGCAGTGGAGCCGGTAGCCGGCCCAGCGAACCGCGGGGTCTGCGGCCCGGCCGGTCGCCTACCGGCCGAGCATCACCAGGTCGGCGTCCTCCAGGTACTCGGGGTCGGCGAGCAGGTCGACGTGGGTGATCCTGCCGTCGGCGATGGTGAAGGCGAAGACGACCCGTGGCCGTCCACCAGGCGCCCACACCAGACCCGGTGCGCCGTCGATGAGCGCGAGCTCGGCGGCCCGGGCCCGGCCGGCGAAGGTCTCGGCCACGCCGTCCGCCCCTCGTACCAGCCTCGACGCGCCGGAGAGCACGGCGGTGCGGTCCGCGCTGATCTCCACGTCGGGGTCGAGCAGCGCGAGCAGGGCCGCGAAGTCCCCGGCGCGTGACGCGGCCTGGAAGGCCGCGACGATCTCCCGCTGCCTGGCGGAGTCGGTTGCGGCTTCCGGGGTCGCCGGGTGCTGCACGCGCCGGCGGGCGCGGCTGGCCAGTTGCCGGGCCGCGGCGGGCGTCCGGTTCACGATGGTCGCGATCTCGCCGAACGGCACGGCGAACATGTCGTGCAGGACGAACGCGATCCGTTCCGCGGGCGTGAGCGTGTCGAGCACCACCAGCAGGGCCAGGCCGACCGAATCGGCGACGACCGCCTCGTGCTCGGGGTCGTCCGCCTCGCGAAGGCCGGCCGTCGGGGCCGGTCCGGAGGCGGGCAGCGGCTCCTCGCGGCGCGTCCTGCGATCGCGCAGCATGCTCAGCGCCACCCGTGCGACGATCGTGGTGAGCCAGCCCGGCACGTTCCGCACGTCCTCCGCGCCGGCGCGGCTGAGCCGTAGCCAGGCCTCCTGCAGCGCGTCGTCGGCCTCGCTCGCCGAGCCGAGCAGCCGGTGGGCCACCGCCCACAGGTGGTCGCGATGCTGCTGGAACCAACCGGCCAGCAGGTCCTTCTCCTCCATGACGCCGTCCCTCTCGTGCTGTCTGTACCGGATGACGCAGAAAACCGCGGAAACGTGACAGGCGGCGCGCTGTCACAACCTCCCCTCGCCGCGAGTCATCAGGGCGGAAGTCCAGTCGATGAAGCGGAGAGACACATGCAGACACGGATGAAGAACCCCGCCGTCGTCCTGCCGACGGCGATGGCGCCCATCCAGGAGCTCTTCAGGGCCGCCCGCACGGGCGGCGTGCCGGAGAGCACCCTGGGGCTGGTGCACCTGCGCGCCAGCCAGATCAACGGCTGCGGCCCGTGCGTGGAGTCGGGCGTGCGTGCCGCCAGGAAGCTCGGCGAGAGCGACGAGCGGACGGGGTCGGTCGTCGCCTGGCGGGAGACGCCCTACTTCACCGACGCCGAGCGCGCCGCGCTGGCCCTCACCGAGGCCGCCACCCGGCTCGCCGACCGCAGCGACCCGGTCCCCGACGACGTCTGGGACGAGGCGGCCCGGCACTACGACGAGGCGGGGCTGGCCGCGATCATCCTGATGGCCGCGGTGACGAACCTGTCGAACCGGCTCAACGTCACCACCCGGCAGCTCGCCGGCCAGAAGTGGGGCTGAGCCGCATGACGAACACGACGGAGTGCTCATGACCACGCGCACCTGGCCGGCCACGATCCTCTACTGGTATCTGGCCGTGTCCTTCTTCATCGGTTTCGCCACCAAGTTCTGGCCCGGGCCGACCTTCTTCGGTCCGGCCTACGCGGAGAAGTTCGTCGACTGGGGCTGGCCGCCGTGGATGCGGTTCGTGGTCGGCGGCCTGGAGCTCGTCTTCGGGCTGGCGATGCTCGTCCCCCGGCGGCGGGTCAGGTTCATCGGCGCCGCGGGGCTGGTGTTCGTGCTGGTCGGCGCGGTGACGACCCACCTCATCGATGTCGCCCCCTTGTACGAGGAGGTGTCGGCGCCGCTGCATCTGGTCATCATGATCGGCGTGGCGCTGGCGAACTGGCCGGCGGACTGGCGGGACCTTCTCCGTCCCTTCGGCGACCGTGGCGTCCGCGCGGCGCCGAGGACGTCGGCCGGCCGGGCTTCGGCCGTCCGGTAGGAACAACCGGCAGGGCCGTGATCCAGTACGTGATCACGGCCCTGCCGGGCACAACGGTGTGGCCCGGGCCTCCGCCTGTCCTTCGGCGGAGGCCCGGGCCACGGCGCCGACCTCAGCCGGTCACCGGTACGGCGCGTGCGTCATGAGGGCTGGAGGTCGACGACGACCTCGTAGACGCCGGGCCGCGCGGTGATGTGCAGGCCGGGGTCATTGAGCAGCCGCTGGGCGCTCTCCTGCCATTCGGGCCTGCTCAGCGCCTCCTCCAGCCGCCTCCCGCTCTCCCAGTGGGCCACGTTGACGAACCGCAGCTCGGCGTCGTCGATCAACGACCGGTGCAGCCGGGCGCGGACGAATCCCGGCTGCCTGGCCATGATCTCGGCGTTCTCCATCCACAGCGGCAGGAACGTCTCCGCCTCCTCCACCGGTACGGTGAAGGCGTTGATCATGGTGATGGGCTCGTCGACCGGCGTCTCGGTGCGGGTGATCGGAACTTCATTCATGATTTCTCCCTTGTGGTCGGTGCCGAGAGGATCAGTCGGCCATGCCGAGGACCTGTTCGACCGTTTCCGGCCGGTCGAGCACCGCGAGCATGGCGTGGGCCACGTCCGCGCGTGAGACGTACCGGCCGCCCCGCACGTTCTGTCCGACCGCCGTCCGGTAGGCGCCGGTCACCGGCTTGTCGGTCAGCTGCACCGGCCTGAGCACGGTCCAGTCCAGGCCGCTGTCGCGTACGTCGTCCTCCATGACGGCCAGATCCAGATACTGCGGGCGGAGCGCGGCCTTGACGATCGGATACACCACGTAACGCAGGAACGGACCGTCGCCGGGGTCGTGCCGGGGCGGGTTGGGGCGTCCGGGGGAGGGCGTGGTGCCCACCGGGGCGGCGCTCACCACGATCAGCCGGCGGGTCCCGGCGGCGCGCATCGCCGCGATGATCGCCTTGGTCCCCCTGGAGGCCACCCCCGCCGCGGCGTTGTTCGGCGGGCCGAGCGCCGACAGCACGGCGTCGGCTCCTTCGACGGCGGGCAGCAGGGTCGCGACGTCGGCCGCGGCCATGTCGGCGGCGCGCACGACGCGGACCGGCTTCCCGTCCAGCCTGGCCGGGTCGCGTACGACGGCCGTGACGTCGTGCCCCTGGGCCAGAGCCTGGTCGAGCACCTGCCGGCCGACGCCACCGCTGGCGCCGAAGACAGTGAGTTTCATGGACGAATCCCTTCGGGTTCGTTGAAAGGGGGTTGCCCGGGCAGGCGATCCCGGCTCATGGGCGGCGGCCGACGCGAAGGCCCCGAAGACGCCCAGATCGCCGACATGTACGGACACCCCTTGCTTGCCTTTCGTCTTCACCTGGACGACGGCGCGGGCACGGCGAAGGTGACGACTCTCGCCAGAGACGCTCCGCGAGGTCGGCGGCCGAGCCCGTCCCGTCGCCTCCATGACTCGCCGCACGGCGCGAACGTGACAAGCGGCGGCTGTCACCTCTTTCGATCCCCCGGAGTCAGGTTCATGACCAGCGGACGGCCGCGCACGGGCATCGGCCTGGATATTTCGGTCCGAAGTGCGAAGTTGGACGACGTTCCCGCGCTCGTCGAGCTACGCATGGCGAACGCGGAACATCACGTCGGGCTGGGCCCTTCCGTCCATCGCCGACCGGACGGCGACGTGGTGCGCGGCCACTTCGAGAGCCGTCTGCGCGCCGGGCAGGATGACCTGCTGCTCGTGGCCGAGGTCGATGGCGAGGCGGCGGGCATGGCGGAGGTCGTCCTGCGGCCGGCGGCTCCCGACCATCAGATCCTGATCCCGCGCCGCACCGCGGAGGTCCACACCGTGGTCCTCGACCGCCATCGCGGTCAGGGCGTCGGCCGGGCCCTGCTGGCCGCGGCTGAGCGGAGCGTCCGGGGCGCTCAGTGAGGGGGTGCTCCACCGATCGGTTGATCGGCTCCACCGTCTGAACGATCGCCCGGATCCACCGCCCACCCGGCGGATCGGGCGATCCGCGCGGGGCGCCTCCGTTGCGACGCTGGATCCCGTCGGCGAGCGGCACGGACGGAGGCGGTCGAGATGCGCAATGTGGTGTGGCTGGTCAGAGGGTACGTCGCGGTCAGCGTGCTGACGGTGGTGACGATGGTCTTGTTCAGGAACGACGGGACGATGGTCACCGGCTCGGTGTGGATCCGCGGCACGCTCGTCGCCGTCGCCTCGCTGGTCACGTTGTTCTTCGCAGCACGGGCGGCCAGGGGCGAGCGGAAGATGCTGCTGCGGCTGCGGATCGTCACCTCGATCATGCTGGTCGCGATCGTGGTGATCATCGCGTTGCCCGGTCTGTTCCCGCTCTGGTTCAAGCTGGAGCAGGGCGTCTGCGGCCTGCTCCTGCTGCCCGTGGTCGTCCAGCTCAACCGGCGACCGGCGGACCGGCGGTGAGCACGCCGGCGGAGCGGCCCGGCGGCTAGATTGTCCTGGGAGCAGGTGAGCATGGACAGTTGGCGGATGGCCGCGCCGGCGGGCTGGGAGCAACGGCTCCGGCCCATGGTCACCGTGGTCCCGTACGTGCTGCTGGCCGTCATGGCCGCCCTGACGATCGTCGTCAAGCACGACCGGCCGGGCTCGCTCGCCCTCGACCTCGCGCTCTGCGCGGCGGCCGCGGTGTGGAAGCTGGCGCTCTTCACCCTGCACCCGGAGTGGCGCGGCCGGGTCGGCGTGATGAGCGTGTTCGTCGCGGGCCTGATCCTGTTCGGGCTGGTCATGGTCGTCCGCGATCCGTGGTTCGGCGTCTACACGCCCGCGCTGTACTTCTACGCCTTCCGGATCATCGGCTGGCCGCGTGAGCTGTACTTCATCGCGGGCGTCGCGGTGGTGGCGGGCACGGCGCAGTCGGCCGGCCTGGAGTTCGGCACCTGGACGGGCCTGCTGGAGTACCTGGGCGTCCTGGTCGTCAACGTCGTGCCGATGTGCCTGATGGCCTGGCTGAGCGAGGTCGGCGCACGGTACTACGCGGCGCGGGAGGCGGCCCTGCGCGAGAGCAGGGAGGCCAACACCCGGCTGGCCGCGGCCCTGGCCGAGAACGCGGCGCTGCAGGAACGGCTGGTCGAGCAGGCTCATGAGACCGGCGTCCTGGACGAGCGAGCCCGGATGGCCCGGGAGATCCACGACATCCTGGCCCAGGGCCTGACGGGCATCGTCACCCAGTTGCAGGCGGCCGAGCAGGCGGCCGGCGACCCGGCCGCATGGCGCCGGCACCACGCGGCGGCGACCGCGCTGGCCCGGGAGAGCCTCACCGAGGCGCGGCGCTCGGTGAACGAGCTGCGCCCTGAGCCCCTGGAGACCGGCCGCCTGGCCGACGCCCTCACCGACGTGGCGGCCAGGTGGTCGGCCCGCCACGACCTCCCGGTCCAGGTGGCCGTCACCGGCGAGCCCCGGACGTTGCCCCCGGAGGCCGAGGTCGCCCTGTTACGGGTCGCCCAGGAGGTGCTGGCCAACGTCGCCAAGCACGCGCGCACCGCGACCCGCGTCGGCCTCACTCTCACCTACATGGACCGGCAGGTGGTTCTCGACGTCCGCGACGACGGTCCCGGCTTCGACCCGGACGTGCGCGCCGGCCACGGCGGCGGCTTCGGGCTGGTGGCGATGCGGCAGCGGATCGAGGCGCTGTCGGGCGCGTTGCACATCGAATCGGAGCCGGGCGGCGGGACCGGGATCTCGGCCAGCCTGCCCGCGGACACGCCGGAGGCAGGCACATGACTGACGCCATCAAGCTGCTGGTCGCCGACGACCACCCGGTGGTCCGCGACGGGCTGGGCAGCATGTTCGCCCGCGATCCGGAGTTCACCGTGGTGGGCGAGGCGTCGGACGGGGCCGAGGCGGTCCGGCTGGCCGAGGCCCTGGCACCGGACGTCATCCTGATGGACCTGCGGATGGCGGGCATGGACGGCGTCACCGCGATTCGCGAGCTGGCCAGGCGCGGCGTGCCGGCCCGGGTGCTGGTGCTGACGACGTACGACACCGACAGCCACGTGCTGCCCGCGATCGAGGCGGGCGCCACCGGTTACCTGCTCAAGGACGCGCCGCGCGAGGAGCTCGTCCGTGCCGTGCGCTCGGCCGCGCGCGGCGAGGTCGTGCTCTCGCCGTCGGTGGCCGCCCGCCTGGTGAGCCGGCTCCGCACCCCGGGCCCTTCGGCCGGGCCGTTGAGCCGGCGGGAGCTGGAGGTGCTGCGGCTGGTCGCGGCCGGCCTCAGCAACCGCAGGGCCGCCGCCCGGTTGTTCATCACCGAGGCCACGGTCAAGACGCACCTGCTCAACATCTACGCGAAGCTCGACGTCAACGACCGCGCGTCGGCGGTGGCGGAGGCGTACAACCGCGGCCTGCTGGGAGCGCCCGAGCGCCCGTAGTGCCCGCCGACCGGCCCGTTCCCGCGCACCCGACCGGCGGGTGCCGGGCCGGTACGGCGGCCGTCACGGGAGCCAGGTCTCGTGCAGGTGCAACCAGGTGGCGGCCTGGAGGACCACCGTGGACTGCCGGGTCCGATCCGGCTGGACCTCCTGGTAGGTGGCCACCGCGAGGGCGCCGCCGGAGGCGACGATCCGTACGTGGCGGATCTCGACGGTCAGCCCCGGCGCCCCGCCGTGGAGCGCCTCGACCTCGGCGAGGACCTGCTCGCGGGAGAGCGTCCGGCCGTCCGGGGTGATGAGCGTGAAGCCGGGGGCGTGGGCGTCGGCTAAGCGGGCGAACTCCTCCGGCGCGGCGGCGCCGGTCAGCCAGCGTTCGATGACCTCGTGGTGGCGGACGATCTCCGCCTCGACGTCGTTCACCGGGCTGCCCAGGGCTGGGCGGCGATCCAGGCGTGCAGCGGCGTCAGCCGGAGGCCCAGCAGCTCGGCCGCCGCGGGGTCGGGCGCGAACAGGTCGCGGTCGGCGGCGGCCCAGCGGTAGGTGGCCGCCACGACGGCGGCCGTCGAAGCGCCCAGCGCCTTCGCCAGGCCCGGCTCGAACTCGGCCGGATCCTGCGCGGCGTACCGGGCGCCGAACGCGGCCGCCAGCTCGTCGCCGGTCACCACGTCGGGCCCGCCGAGCCTCAGCACGGCTCCCTCCAGACCGTCGCGCACGAGCGCGGCGTGCGTGGCGGCGGCCAGGTCGTCGTGCGAGAGCCAGGGCACCGGCAGGTCGGCGGGCAGCGGATACCGCAGCACGCCCTCGGCAGCCAGCGGGCCCGTCACCCACGGCGCGGCCAGGTTGTCCAGGTAGACCGGCGGGCACAGCACCACGAGCGGCAGGCCGGCCGACCGCAGCGTCCGCACCGCCCACCGGCGCGTCTCGAAGGCCGCCACCTGCGTGGCGGCCTCGGGCAGCCGGTTGGCGGTGTTGAACACCAGCCGCCGCACCCCGGCCGCCAGCGCGGCGTCGCGCACATGCCGGACGTGGGCGGCCACCGTGTCCGGCTCGTAGACCATGGGCAACGTCACCGAGGCGTGCGTCACCCCGGCGAAGGCCGCCTTCACCGCCTCGGCGCCGCCGAGGTCGCCGGCGACCGGCTCCACTCCACGCGGCACTCGGCCGCTCCTGGTCAGGCCGCGTACCGGGTGTCCCTCGGCGACGAGCCGCCGCGCGACCGCGCCGCCCTGGGCGCCTGCCGCGCCGATCACGAGAAAGGTCATGCCGGACAGCCTCCACCAGATCGGCGATACGCTCGATAAAGCGAAATATCGGGTTATTTAAGGAACGTCCGATGGATGGTGACCTGCTCAGCGCGCTGCTGGCCCCGCTGCGGCTGGAGGGCGTCTTCCACAGCCGCTGGCGGGCCGGCGCGCCCTGGGGCGTCGCGGGCGAGGCCGAGGACTGCGCGCTGCTGCACTACGTGCACGAGGGCACCTGCGCCGTCGAGCTGCCCGGCGCCGAGCCCGTCCTGCTGCGCGCCGGGGACCTGGCCGTCTTCCCGCACGGCAGCGCCCACCGGCTGGGCGACCGGCCGGGGCGTCCCGCCGTGCCGCTCGCGGCCGTGCTGCCCGAGCGGCCGCAGGGCGGCGTGAGCACCGTCGAGGTCGGCGGGGACGGCGAGCGGACCGTCCTGCTCTGCGGCGGGCTCCACTACGACCGGGCCGCCGTCTCGCCGATCTACCGGGCGCTGCCGCCCGTCCTGGTGCTCGACCGGGCCGCGCTGGAAGGTCACGGGCTGCTCGGCGGCACCCTCGAACGGCTGGCGGGCGAGTGGGACCTGGCCGGGCCGGGCGCGACGCTGGTCGCCCTGCGCGCCTTCGAGCTGGTCTTCGTGCTGGCGCTGCGGGCCGCGGTGGGCGCGCGGGCCGAGGGCTCGCCGGCCCTGCGGGCGTTGCGTCACCCGGCGATCGGGACGGCGCTGCACGCCGTACAGACGCGGTTCGCCGAGCCCTGGACGGTGGAGTCGCTGGCGGCCCAGGCCGGGATGTCGCGCTCGGCGTTCGCGGCGACCTTCCGCGAGCTGGTCGGCGAGGCGCCGATCCGGCACCTGACCGCCCGCCGCATGCGGGAGGCCGCACGCCTGCTGAGCGAGACCACGCTCCCCCACAGCCGTATCGGCGAGCGCGTCGGCTACCACTCGACGGTCGGCTTCCACCTGGCCTTCCGCCAGCAGTACGGGATCACCCCCGGCGACTACCGCCGTCGCTCGGCTCGGCACGCCGCCCCCGGCCCGGCGGACGTGACGCGGGCCCCGGCCGATCCCCCGGCGCGGTCCGTGCGATCACCGGTCTGAGAGCTGCCCCCGCTGGTGAGGCGTGCCTCTGGACGCTTCGGTGTCCGCCGTTCGCAGGCGGAGTTCCAGGACGTCCTCCCTGCCGAACCTCTGCCCGGTCGGAACGAACCCGGCAGCGGCGTAGAGCGCCCTGGCCGCGACGTTGTCGTCACGCACGCCCAACCGCAGGACCGGCGCGTCGAACGCGTCCCGCACGTGGGCGATGACCTGCTGGAGGGCCGCCCGCCCCAGCCCCTTCCCCTGGTGATCCTTGTCGATCATCAGGCGGTAGAGCCAGATCTGGCCGTCATCGGGATCGGGGCCGTACATCGCGAACCCCACGGCGAGCTCGTCGTGCATCACCGCACGGGTCACGAAGCCCGGCAGGAAGCGGCTCTCCGCGATCGAGTACAGGTTCGGCGCGACGAGATCGGCCTGGTCGTCGGCCACCCTCAGCTCGGCCACCGCCTCCCAGGTCTCCAGGCACAGGTCGTCAAGACGCACACGAGTCGACATGGGTCATCTGTACCGAACCCGTGCGCGGAGGGTAAAGCGAATATCGCTCCAGCCACGTGACCCTCGCCACGGATGGCCGGCCGGAGCCTTCCGCCGTTCGGCAAGAAGACGTCCACCATTCGCTCTTTCCTCACGCTCCTCTGCGAGCGTGACGGAGGGCCGCAGATTGATCTGCTGTGCCCCATTTCGTGCGCAAGCTCATGGGCCACCCCGAGAACGACGCACCAGGTATTTCAGATGAGAGGTATGTCCCATGTGCCGCACCCATGCACACTCCCACAGCGCACCGGAAGGAACGGCTGCCTTTGCGGACTTGTCCGTCTCAGAGACCGACCTGTCGCCCGCCGACCTCGGCCGGCGCCGCTTTCTGCTGAACAGCGGGCTGCTCGGCCTCAGCAGTCTCGGCGTCACCGCGCTGGGCGGGCTGACGGCGCGTCCCGCCGCCGCGACCGGCAGAGGCTCCCGCTCGCTCCACTGGCTGGCCGGCGACCATCACGTCCACACGCAGTACAGCTACGACGGCATGTACACCATTGAGCAGCAGGCCGCGGGCGCTCTCAAGCACGGCCTGGACTGGCTGGTCATCACCGACCACGGGCACGCCGCGCACGAGAAGTTCGCGGTCGAGTCGACTTATGCCGACATCGTCGGCTCCCGGGCCAAGCACCCCGAGCTGCTGCTGTGGCAGGGCCTCGAATGGAACGTTCCCGGTGGCGAGCACGCCACGGTGTTCTTCGACGGCGCCCGCGACGAGATCCAATTGCTGCGCGCGTTCGAGCGGCTTTTCGACTCCAGGATCAACGGCACCGGCGCGAGCAGCCCGGCGAACGAGGCCAAGGCGCTGGAGGCGCTCACCTGGCTCCAGACCGCGCTGCGTACCGGCTCGGCGAGTTCCGCGCTGTTCCTGATCAACCACGTGATGCGGCGCGGCCGGTACTCCCCCCGCGACCTGCGCAGCTACCGTGACACGGCGCCGGACATCGCGGTCGGCATGGAGGGCGCGCCCGGCGCCCAGAACGAGCCCAGGGCCCGCGGCGACTTCAACAACACCGCCGACGCCAGCTCCTGGGCGGGCTGGCGGCCGGAGCACTACCCGACGTACGGCGGTTTCGACTCCATGACCGGAATCCTGGGCGGCATGTGGGACTCGATGCTCGCCGAGGGCAAGGGCTGGTGGATCACCGCCAACTCCGACGGCCACTTCTACAACGGTGACACGACCGTCGAGCCGTCCCGCCCGGCCGACTGGTACGACCAGCACGGCAAGTACCCCGACCCCGTCGACGGCGGCGTCCCGCTGCGGCACGCCGACTTCTGGCCCGGCCAGTTCAGCCGCACGGTCGTGGGGGCGACCTCACGCAGCTATGGCGCGGTCATGGAGGCGATCAAGGCCGGACGGTCCTGGGTGTCGATGGGCGGCCTCGTCGACGGGCTGCACGTCGACGCGCACGCCCCCGGCAACGCCCCGGCCACCTTCGGCGGACGGCTGTCGGTGCGGCGCGGCGACGACGTCACCGTCACCATCTCCGTCGATCTCGCCGGGCGTCCCAACGCCAACGACGAGATCCCCCGGCTCGCCCGCCTGGATCTGATCCGCGGCGCGATCACCGGGCCGGCCGCCGACCCCGACGCCTTCACCGCCCCGGACGTGAGTGTGGTGGAGTCGTTCACGCCGAAGGGCAAGGGCCGGGTGGCCCAGTTCCACTACAAGTTCCGCGACGTGCGCGAGCCGTTCTACTTCCGGCTGCGCGGCACCGACGGCAGGCGCAGCGCTCCCGGCGGGATGGAGCCGGCCGCGGACACCGGCCCCAACGAGGCCCCCTGGCACGACCTCTGGTGCTACACCAACCCCACTTTCGTGGAACTGTCATAGGACTTTCGGAGGAACTGTCATAGAACGCCGTTGACGCCCTGTCCCGCCGGCAGGGCGCTCCCCCGCGCCCTGGCCGGCGGCCCCGGCGCGGCCCCCGAGCCCGGCCCGGCGTCGCCGGGCGAGGTGCCGTGACGCTCGCGCGACCCAGGCCGTCATCCTCCGGCGGGTTGCGTGATGCGTTCAAGCCATCGCCGTAGAAGGGCGGTCTCGGCCGGTTCCAGGGCCTCGGTCCCGGTGAGATCGAGCTGTGCGTGCAGGCGCAGCGCGGCGGCGTGCAGCGGGTCGGCGTCGTCCTGAGCGGTCGTCCTGGTCAGGACGTGCGAGAAGACGGCGTCTCGCATGCGGTGGGACAGCGCGGGGTCGTCGAACAGGGCCGGTTCGGCGATGTGGTCGAGGGCGGCGCCGACGTTCGCCGACAGGATCAGCCGGGCGGCGGTTCGCGGCTCGGCCTTCAGCGCCCCCACCGCCGCGCACCGCGTGAGCGCCGCCGCCAGCAGGTCCATCACGCGATCTCGCGCCGTCGAGTGCGACCACGGCCGCGGCGTGAACATCAGCTGGTAGAGAGCCGGCTTCGCCCGGGCGAACGCCATGTGGCCGTCCCAGCCGGCGTGCAGGTCGGCGACCGGGTCGCCGGTCTGCTCCTGGGCCGCCTTGAGCGCGGCGTACTGCTCGTAGCCGTGGTCGGCGACGGCGTCCAGCAGGCCGCGCTTGTCACCGAACAACCGGTAGAGCACGGGCTGGCTCACGCCGACCGCCTCGCAGACCGCGCGCGTGGCCACCTCGTGGTCCGAGGACGACGCCAGTTGCCGCTCCGCGGCCTCGATCATCGCCGCGCGAAGCGGGTCCGTCTCTGCCATGCGATCGATGATACCGCCATCCGCTAGCGGCGATACGAAGGTGTGCTACCGTCAATGACGTAACACCGATACGGCAAATCCGTATCACCGCTAGAAGCAAGGAGTCTTCCATGAGTGACCAGCGTGTGGCCGTCGTCAGCGGCGGCTCCCGCGGGATCGGCAAGGCGATCGCGGTGGCGCTGGCGGCGCAGGGCTGCGCGGTCGCGGTGGGGTTCCAGGGGGCGGCCTCCGCCGCGGCGCAGGTGGTCGAGGAGATCACGGCGTCCGGCGGCCGGGCGATCCCGGTCCAGGCCGACGTGGCCGACGAGGACGCCGTCGCGGAGATGTTCGAGGCGGCGGAGAAGTCCTTCGGCGGCATCGACGTGGTCGTCAACTCGGCGGGACGGCTGTCGCTGTCCCCCATCGCCGACCTCGACCTCGACGAGCTGGACGCCCTGCACCGCACCAACATCCGCGGCGCGTTCGTGATGGCCAGGGAGGCCGCGCGCCGCCTGCGCGACGGAGGCGCGATCGTCAACCTGTCCACCTCCGTGGTCGGCCTGCAGTTCCCCGGCTACGGGGCGTACGCCGCCGGCAAGGGAGCCGTCGAGGCGATGACCCTGGTGCTCGCCCGGGAGCTGCGCGGGCGGAACATCACGGTCAACGCGGTCGCGCCCGGCCCGACCGCCACCGAGCTGTTCCTCGACGGCAAGGACGAGGCGACGATCCAGCAGCTCGCCAAGCAACCGCCGCTGGAACGGCTCGGCACCCCCGAGGACATCGCCGAGGTCGTCGCCTTCCTGGCGAGCCCGGCCGGACACTGGATCAACGGCCAGGTCGTGCGCGCCAACGGCGGGATCATCTGACAGCCGCCGCGCCCGATCCGTCTTCGAGACCCCATCGCCCCAGAAAGGAAACCGACATGCCGTTCGCCAACCTCAAGGTCCCCGCCGACACCCTGACCCCCGAGTCCAAGAAGAAGCTCATCGACGCAGTCACCGACGCCTACGCCACCGTCTACGGAGAACGAGCCCGCGCCACCACCCTGGTCCTCCTGGAGGAGGTTCCGGACGGCGGTTGGGGCCTGGGCGGCGACATCCTGACCGCGGACATGCTCGGCCGGAGCTGACCGAGGCGGGCCGACCACCCCCACGACGAGCCGCGGCGGGCACCACACCTCGGGCCGGGTGGGCCCGAGGCCGCAGATCAGGCGCGCAGGGCGTCGATCAGGGCGTCCACGGCGGCGAGCGCGGCGGAGGTGTCGAGCCCCGCGCGGGAGACCAGCGACAGTCCCTGGACGGTGAACAGCAGGAGCTGCGCCTGGGCCTCGGGGGTGGCGGCCCGGACGACCTCGCCGTCGGCCTGCGCGCGGCGCAGGGCGTCGGCGACGATCCGGGTGAAGCGGGCGTGCGAACGGGCGACGATCTCGCGGGCCTCGGCGTCCTGCGGAACCAGCTCGGCGGTGGTGTTGCCGATCATGCACCCCTGCGGAACGCCGGCGTCGGAGGCGTACTCCTGCGCCCGGGCCGGGTTGGCGAGCACCTCGCGCAGCGCCGGCAGCACCGGCCCGGACGCCAGCGCCGCGATCAGCTCGCGCTCGTAGGTGTCCCAGTACAGCCGGACCGCCGCCAGGTAGAACTGCCGCTTGTCGCCGAAGGCGCCGTACAGGCTGCCCCGCTCCAGCTCCAGCGCGTCGACGAGGTCCTGGACGGAGGTCTCCCCGTAGCCCCGCGACCAGAACAGCAGCAGCGCGCGCTGCAACGCCTGGTCCTTGTCGAACGCGCGAGGGCGTCCTGTCCGTGCCATGTGCCCAGGTTACGACTTTTTGACCGCCCACACAAAAGTCTGTACGTTGAAGGCCGCGCGACTTATTGAACGACCGCACAGAAGTCGTCGGCGCGAGCACCTGAAAGGCAGAACCCCATGGACTTCCACGGCAAGACGGCGCTGATCACCGGATCGGGCGCCCTCGGCGGGCTCGGGCACGCCACGGCGAAGGTCCTCGCCGCCGGCGGGGCGAACGTGATCATCACCGGCACCGACCCGGGCCGCGGCGCCCAGGTCGTGGACGACGTGCGGACCGGCGCGACCGGCTCCGTGCGCTTCATCGGCGCCGACCTGGCCGACCCACAGGCCGTGCGGCGGCTGGCCGAGGAGGCGGGGGCGGTGGACGTCCTCGTCAACAACGCCGGTGTCGTCCCGTTCAGCGCGACCGCCGAGCAGGACCTCGCCGCCTACGACGCGGCCTTCGCAGTCAACGTGCGCGCGCCGTTCGTCCTGGTCGCCCGGCTCGCGCCGAAGATGGCCGCCGGCGGGGGCGGCAGCATCGTCAACGTCACCTCCACCGCCGCAGGGCTCGGCATGCCGCCGATGGCGGTCTACGGCGCCACCAAGGCGGCGCTGGAATCCCTGACCCGCACCTGGGCCGCCGAGTTCGCCGCCGCCGGCGTCCGCGTCAACGCCGTGGCGCCCGGCCCGATGACCACCTCCAAGGTGGTGGCGGCCATGGGCCCCGACGTCGGCGGCATGGGTCTGACGACCGCGCTCAAGCGCGCCGCCGCCCCGGCCGAGGTCGCGCACGTCATCGCCTTCCTCGCCGGCGACCAGGCCAGCTACGTGACCGGCGCCGTCGTGGCCGCCGACGGCGGCCGCACCGCCATCTGACCTCGAACGCACCGGCAGCGCGCGAGCCGGCCTCCGACGGCGGGACTGCCGGTCAACGTCACCACGAACCAGGCGCCTCGGCGCCAGTCAGGAGGATGACCTCCATGGGTCGTCTTGCAGGAAAGCACGCACTGATCACGGGCGGGACGAGCGGCATCGGGCTGGAGACGGCCCGTCAGTTCCTCGCCGAGGGAGCGGCTGTCGCGATCACCGGCCGCTCACGGGAACGGCTGGCCGAGGCCGCCCGGCAACTGGACGGCCCGCTGCTGCCCATCGTCAGCGACGCCGGCGACGTCCCCGGCCAGGCGGCGCTGGCGGCGCGGTTGCGGCAGGAGTGGCCGAAGCTCGACATCGTCATGAGCAACGCCGCCGACGTCACCCATCTCCCGATCGGGCAATGGAGCGAGGAGGCGTTCGACAAGCTCGTCGCCACCAATCTCAAGGGGCCGTTCTTCCTGGTCAGAGCGTTGCTTCCGCTCCTGTCGCGGCAGGCCTCGGTCATTCTCGTCGGCTCGGTCTCCGCCTACGTCGGGCACGAGAACGCGGCGGTCTACGGCGCCGCCAAGGCGGGCCTGCTGTCCCTCTCCCGCGGGCTGACCTATGAGCTGAAGGACCGGGGCGTCCGGGTCAACGGGCTGAGCCCGGGGCCGACCCTCACGGACACGTTCAAGTCGCTCGGCCCCGAACGACAGGCCGCCGTCTACGACGAACTCCGGCGGACCGTGCCCCTGCATCGCATCGGCACCCCCACCGAGGTGGCGAAGGCGGCCGTCTACCTGGCCTCTGACGAGTCCGCCTACACGGCCGGCACCGTCCTGCGCGTCGACGGCGGCATCGGAGAACTCGCCTACTGACCTCCCCGCCGGTCTCTCCGACCACTGACGATCTCGGATGACGCCGACGGGCCCCACTGATCACTGGTCGTCCACGCTGCGGGTCTCGGCGAGCGGGGTCACCCCTGCCGCCCGCGGCGGAACGGAGGCGGTGCGGTCAGGGTGCGGCGGTGGGGGCCACCCAGCTGCCGAGGAGCCGGAGCGCCTCCGCGGTCGGGGAGCCCGGCTCGACGTTGTAGACGCACAAGGTCTGGTCGGGGTCGCCCGGCGGCTGGAGGGACTCGTAGTGGAAGTGCAGTTCGCCGACGAGGGGGTGGTGGTAGTGCTTGGTGCCGTGCGTGCGGCGCAGCACGCGGTGGTCGTTCCACCAGGAGCTGAACTCCGGCGAGCGCAGGCTGAGCTCGCCGACGAGGTCGGCGAGCCGGCGGTCGTGGGGATGGCGGCCGGCCTCCAGCCGGAGCATGGCGACGGTCTCCGCGGCGATGCGTTCCCAGTCGCCGGTGCGGGTGCGGGCTTCGGGGTCGAGCAGGTAGTAGCGGGCCAGGTTGCGCTGAGGCACGGGAAGGGCCTCGAAATCGGTCAGCACCTCGCGGGCCAGGCGGTTGGCGGCCAGGACGTCCGTACGGCGGCCCAGGATGAAGGCGGGCACGTCGTGGAGGGTTTCGAGCATCAGGTGCAGGCCGGGCCTGACCCGCTGGGGGCCGATGGGGGCATGGCGGGTGGTACGAGCCAGCAGGTCGGTGAGGTGCTCGCGTTCGGCGGGGTCGAGCTGGAGGGCCCGCCCGAGCGCCTCGACGACCTCCGGCGAGGGGTGGCCGGCGCGGCCCTGTTCGAGCCGGGTGTAGTACTCGGTGCTGACCCCGGCCAGCCTGGCGACCTCGTCGCGGCGCAGGCCGGGCACGCGACGCGCGCGGCCGTCGGCGGGCAGCCCCGCCTGGTCCGGCGTGATCCGGGCACGGCGTGAGCGCAGGAAGTCGGCGAGTTCACGACTGCGGTCCATGCCCTCCAGTGTGCAGGGGCGGGGGGACGGCCAGGTCCACGGAGGTGGCCCTGCCAGTACCTGCCTCCCGGTTACCTGCCCGGGCAGGGGCCCTTCGAGCACCCCGGGAAGGGGACGCGGGCTGGTGAGCTGATGAAGGACCGCGGCGATGGGCCGCGGACGACTCGGAAGGCATGCACCATGAACGCAGCAACCCCTCTCGCCGGCCGCGTGGCCGTCGTCACCGGCGCGTCCAGCGGGATCGGCGAGGCTTCGGCCGAACGACTGGCCGCACTGGGCGCACGTGTGGTGGTCGTGGCGCGGCGCGCGGAACGGCTGGACGACCTCGTCGTCCGGATCGAGAAGGCCGGGGGCCGGGCTCTGGCGCTGGCGGCCGACGTCACCGACGCGGCGGCGGCGCGGGCCGCCGCCGAACGGGTGGCGTCCGAGCTGGGCGGCGCCGACCTGCTGTTGAACAACGCGGGCGTCATGCTGCCCGCCCCGATCGAGGAGCTGGCCGCCGACCAGTGGCAGCGCCAGATCGACCTCAACATCACGGGCCTGATGAACGTGATCGGCGCGTTCGTCCCCCAGCTCGTCGAGGCCGCGGGGACGCGCGGCGTGGCCGACCTGATCAACACCTCCTCCATCGCGGCGCAGAACATCTTCCCGAACTTCGCCGTCTACTCCGCGACCAAGGCGTACGTCACCCACCTGTCCCGGCACCTGCGGGCCGAGCTGGGAGGCAAGAACGTGCGGGTCTCGGCGATCGAGCCGGGGATCGTCGGCACCGAACTGCAGAGTCACGTCACCGACGAGGGGGCGCGGGCGTGGCTGGAGGGCTCCAAGGAGTCGATGGAGTGGCTCACGCCGCAGGATGTCGCGCAGACCGTCGGGTTCATCGCGAGCCTGCCGCCCCGGGCGAACCTCCAGCAGGTCACCATCATGCCAACCGGCCAGCCCGCCTGACTCGCCGTGGCCCGGTGGCGCCGCTGGCGACCGGGCCCCTTCATCGCCGAGCGGCCGGCCCCTGACCCGGGCCCACCTGGTCGAGGCCCGTTCAGACCACGGTCAGGGCGACGCCGCGACGCCGGGTCGAGGCCAGCCGGTACGCGGTCAGGAGCGAGGCCCACGCCATGATGAGCGCGACGGCCAGGGCGAAGGCGACATTGGCCGCCCTGGAGCCCTGCGCCGCGAAGATCGAGGTCCAGGCCGTCACGAAGAGCGCGCCGGTCACCGTGCTGAGGGCGGCCCAGCCGCGACG
Organism: Nonomuraea sp. NPDC049646; assembly: GCF_044465525.1. Classification (NCBI taxonomy): domain Bacteria; kingdom Bacillati; phylum Actinomycetota; class Actinomycetes; order Streptosporangiales; family Streptosporangiaceae; genus Nonomuraea; species Nonomuraea sp. NPDC049646. Next base: position 950,588 of record NZ_JBITLU010000001.1, read on the forward strand.
ACCGGCCGCCGCGAACCGCCGGCCGTACGCGAAACAAGCGGCGACCAGCGCGAGAAAGGCGATCGCGGAGACGAGAAGGTGCAGCATCGCCTGCGTGCTCATGCTGGTGGGCGGGCCGACGGGCGTCCCCGGCGGGAAGCCGTCGGCGGGGTCGGCGGAGAAGCAGGCAGCGGCGATCATCCCGGCGCCGAAGACGCCGACCAGTCGCGGCCCCCAGGTGCCGTCCCAGGCCGCCGGACCGCGAGCCCGGTGCAGGCCGACCGCTCCGGCCACGAACAGCAGGCCGCTGATCGTGAAGTCGGCGATCTGGATCCACCCCTGGTCGCCGTTGCTCAGCATGCTGGCCGGGTACCGGCTGATGTCGAACCCGTCCCTGGTGAGCATCTGCAGCACGACCACGATGATGTAGAGCGGGCCGGCGACGGCGCCGCACGTCAGCAGCCTCCGCGTCGCCCCGCTGACCGCTGGGGTGGTGGGGTTACCGGTCATCCGGCCTGGTCCTCTCCTGAGAAGCGCCTGTCTGGGTGACGATGTCGATCATTCGTCCTGCTCGTCGTTCGGGGCTGGGCGTCCTTCAGCGGACGGAGTCTCCTCGAGCGGGTGCCGACAGCGCCGCCGGGCACGTCGAGTGCGTGCACGGGCCATAATTTCAGCCACTACTTATATAAGTCAAACCTGATACAGCGTGGGGCGGGGCCGGCCTGCGGATCAGTGGTCATGGGTGGGCAGGGGACCGGGCGACGGGCTGTTCTGCCCGATCACGGCGCCCCTTTCCGGGCCCTGACTAGGGTGCTGGGGTGAGCACATCCCGACCGTCCTGGCGCAACACCACCCCTGACTGGGCGACCGACGTCGACCTCGGCCATCTCGCCCGCATCCGGGAGAACCCGGTCGAGTTCGCCCCCGGCGGCGTCCGGCACCTGATCCTCGAAGTCCTCGCCCACCCGGCCGACGAGGCGGCGAGCACGGGCGCCGGACGCTGCACCGTCACCCTCCACCCCGACGGCTCGGTGTCCGTGGCCGACGAGGGGCGAGGCACCGACACCCGTTTCGATGAGCAGGGGCGGCCGGTGAAGAAGCCCGTCATGGCGTCCAAGGACCTGCGGTTCTTCGACGACCCCGGTGCGGAGACGCTGCCCGACGGGCATCCGCGCCGCGGCATGTCCGTCGTCGCCGCGCTCAGCGAGTGGCTCGTCCACACCAACCGCCGCCTGAACGGGTCCTGGACGCAGCGGTACGAGCACGGCGTCCCCGTCACCGGCCTGGAGCCCATCGTCGGCGACGGCGCCACAGGGACGACCGTGCACTTCCTGCCCGACGCGCACCTGCCCCCACTCGCCGACGACCTGCACAACTTCGCGGACGGATGGCCTGGCCTGGTCGTGACCGTCGACGACCGCCGTGGCGGCTGACTGATCGGGTTCTGTGCCGCCCCTCGGAGCCGTCCCGTGAACGTTCAGGCGCGTGAGAGGTCGAAGACGAGGCCGGACGTGGCGATGCCGATCTCGCCGTCGCATTCGGCCTGGGCGGCGGCTCGCGCGGCCGAGGTGTCCGTGCCTGGGTGCAGGTGCGTCAGCAGCAGGTGGCGGACATCGGCCTCCCGCGCCTGCCGGCCCGCCTCACGGGCGCTGGACAGGTAGCGCCGGGAAGCCTCCGGGACCTCGTTCACAAAGGTGGCCTCGGCCAGCAGCAGGTCAGCGCCACGCGCCAGGTCCACCCTGCCGGGGCTCGGGCCGCTGTCGCCGGTGTACGCGAGCACCCGTCCGCCCGCTGTCAGCCGTACGCCGGCATTGGGCACCGAGTGCGGCAGCGGGCGGGTCCGCGCGTGGAACGGGCCGATGTCGAAGCCGCCGCCGGCGGTGAACTCGTGCAGGACGTAGGCGTCGGCCAGCACCCCTGGGCGGTCCAGCGCGAGCACCGCGTCCAGGGCGCCGGGCAGCGCGTACAGCGGCAGCGGCGGCGACGGGTCGTCACGCATGGTGCGCGCCCGCAGCAGCGGGTTCAGGTCGGCGCAGTGGTCGGGATGCCCGTGGCTGATGAACACCGCGTCGATCTGATCAGCGCCGACCCGTTCCAGCAGCCGCGGGACCGTCCCGGATCCGAGGTCGACGAGCAGCCTGAACCCGTCGTGCTCGACGAGGTAACCGCTGCAGGCCTGGCCCGCCGCCGGCCACGCACCGCATCCGCCGAGGATCGTCAGCAGCATCCGTGCACCCTAACGGATGCCGCTCGCTCCGACCGGCCGGCACGAAGTCGCGCGAGCCGCCGTCCGTGCCTGGGACACCTCGCAGAGCACCTCTTCCCAAGAACTGTTGGAAAACTTAGAATCCCAAGGTGTCTTTGGAAAATGAGGACGACCTTGTCCCCCTGCGCGCCCTGGCCAACCCCCTGCGTATCCGCATCGTGTCGCTGCTCACCGGCGCGTCGATGTCGGCCACCGAGGTCGCCGACGAACTCGGCATCGCGCACGCCTCGGCCAGCTACCACCTGCGCCAGCTGGCCAAGGCGGGCTTCCTCCAGCAGACGGACGAGCGTCCGCGGGCCGGCAAGGGCCGCCCGCAGCTGCGCTACCGGTACGACCCGTCCAGCGGCGAACGTCTCGACCGGTCCGAGGGGCGGCAACTCCTCCACCAGGCGTTGAGCACCGACCTGGCCAGGCGCCTGGCCGAGACCGATCGCCGGCGCACGTCCATGGACGCCGAGGTCTGGCTGGCCAGGCCCGTCTGGGAGGAGATCGTCGGCCTGATCGACCAGGCGGTGGCGCTCCTGCACGACAAGGCCGGACCGCCGCACGACGGCGTCAAGGTCAGCATGACCGCGCTGCTGCTCGAACTACGCGACGAACGGTGATCGGCCGCCTGCTCGGCTGCGCGGCGGGCGCGTTCCTGTCGATCGGGCCGCTCATCCCGGCGGTTCCGCGCTACGTCACCGGCCCGCTGGGCCGGCAGGCGGGCATGGTGACCGTCTCGCCGGCCGTCACCGCGGCGGCCGGGGTGCTCGCCTACGTCGGACTCGCCGCTCTGGCCGGCGACCACCGGCGGCCCGGCGCGGCGATCAACCAGTTCTCCGTCGTCGTCAACGCCGGCCTGCTCGCGGGGCCCGTCACCGCCGAGACGCGGTACGCCGCGTCCGGGTTCGCCGCCGTCTGGATCACGGCCGCGGCCGCGGCGCTGGGTTCGGCCGTGCTCGGCCGCACCCTGCCGAAGACCACGAGCCCTGACGCGGAGAGGACCAGCCCGGATCCGGGAACCGGGCGGGCCCGGCTGTCCCACAGGTCCGCTCTACGACCCGGTTTCGGCCATCTGGCCTCCGTGTGGGGCTGCACCGCCGTCAGCGCCTTCCTGCCGCTGCACGTCGCCGCACTCGGCGGCGGCTCCGGCGGCCTCCACTTCCTGGTCTACGGCGGCGTCCTGGCCTGCCCGCCGGCGAGCGCGGAGCCGCCGTCGCCACCACGACGGCCTTCTTCGACGTCGGATTCCTCAGCGCCGCCCTGTCACTCGGCGTGCTCGCCGACCCGTTCGGCCCGGCCGGCGGCTTCGCCCTGGTGGGCGCCGTCTCCGCCGCCGGAACGCTGCTGTTCCTGCCCATGCGCCACAACGAACACGAAGGAGCCCCCCTTGACCATTCCCCCCGCTGACCTGTCCGGCTATGCCGACGTCGTGTTCGACGTGGCCGTGCCCCTGCTCGCGGACGACCGGGTGCTGATCAACGCCGAGGTCGAGCACGCCCCGCTCGCCCGCGCCCTGGCCGAGGCCGCCTACGCCAGAGGCGCCCGTTACGCCGACATCTGGTACTTCGACCCGCACGCCAAACGATCCCGGCTCCGGCACGCCGACACCGCGAGCCTGGCCGAGGTGCCCTCGTGGCTCGACGCCCGCAACGAAGAGGTGGGGCGGAACGGCGGCGTCATCGTCAACGTCCGCGGCGCCGCCGCCCCCGACCTGCTGGCCGGGCTGGATCCGATGCGCGTCGGGCTGGACCGCATGCCGTCGCTGACCTCACGGCAGCGGCTCCAGCTCAACAACCTGGTCCGCTGGACGATCGTCCCCTACGCCACCCCCGAGTGGGCCCGTGCCGTCTTCGGCGAACCCGACCAGGCCAGGCTGTGGCGGCACCTGCGCCGCATCCTCCGTCTCGACGAGCCCGATCCGCGCGCGGCGTGGCGGCAGCGCATCGCCGAACTGCTCGATCGCGCCCGACGGCTCACCGAGATGCGCCTGGACGCCGTGCGGTTCGAGGGCCCCGGCACCGACCTGACCATCGGCCTGCTGCCGGACGCCCACTGGACCGCCGCCCGCCTGGAGGACGTCGACGGCCGCCCGTTCCAGGCCAACCTGCCGACCGAGGAGGTGTTCACCACCCCTGACTACCGGCGCGTCACAGGGACGGTCCGCGCCACCCGGCCGCTGTCCCTCGACGGCACCCTCATCCGCGACCTGGAGCTGACCTTCGCCGACGGCGTCGTGACCGATGTCAGGGCGAGCGCCGGAGCGGACGTCGTCCGCGCGCACCAGGCCACCGACGCGGGCGCGGCCCGGCTGGGCGAGCTCGCCCTGGTCGACCGTTCCTCGCGGGTGGGCGAAAGCGGCATCACCTACCTGGAGACCCTTCTTGACGAGAACGCCACCTGCCACCTGGCCTGGGGCGCCGGGCTGCCTCCGGGCGTGCCCGCCCCCCTGCGTACGGACGACCCCGCGCGGCTGGACGCGGCGGGCGTGAACACCTCACGCGTGCACGTCGACTTCATGGTCGGCGGCCCGGACGTCACGGTCACCGGGCTGGGACCCGGCGGGAAGGTGGTGCTCCTGCGCGACGACGCCTGGCAGTTCTGACGCCCCGCCACAACGGCCCGGCCCTGAACCAGAAGCGGGACGGCACCGACAATCCGGCAGGACGGGCCAGGAACCGCCGCGTGGAGATCTCCTGCCCCCTCAAGCAACAGAGCCCGGACGTGGTCACCACCACAAGCCCCTCCCCCGGCCAGGTACGCGGCTCCGCAGGGACCTCGACACCCGCCGGCTCTACGTCGACGGCCGCCGGGCGGCCCGCGCCGGCATCGCCGCGCTGCCGGGATCGGCGCGCGTCACCGACAGCGGCTACGTCACGGACAGCGCCGAGCCGCGACGGTGGCGCAGCCCCGCGGACGTCGAGTTCGTCCACCGCGGCGTCCACCCCTGGACCGAGGCCCGTTGCGGCGTGGCCGCGGTCGCCGCCGACGGTGACGCCACCGTGGTCACGATGGCCCTCCCCGCCTACCGGTGGGCCGCCGAGCTGTACGTCTCCACCTGGGACGGCCAGTCGTCGGCCGGGCTGGGGCTCGGGCGAGGACCCGTCGCGTACGCGGGTGGTCGCGCCTGTGCTGGAGACGCTGGTGAGCGCGACCGGGGTGCGCGAGCTGTCGCTCAGGGGACTCGTGTTCGCCGAGGCCACCTGGCTGCGGCCGAACCGTCCCGAGGGCTTCCTGCACTATCACGGCACCGGTTACTACGAGGGCGGCGGCACCGATGTCGCGGTGCTGGGCGAGGGCGCCTCCGTGACGTCTCCCGTCGATTCCGTGACGATTCCCGCCTGCGTGACCTTCGACGGCACGACCGGCGTGGAGATCGAGGGCTGCCGGTTCACCCGGCTCGGGGCATCGGGCCTCGGCGTCTCCGGGCTCGCCGTACGCGGTCGCGAACTCGACACCCTGTCCGCCGCCGCCTTCCAGGTCTCCGCCGGCGGCGACATCTCCATCGAGGACAACCGGATCCACCACATCGGGATCGAGTTCGGCGGCTCGCCCGCGGTCGCCGTGACGGGCACGCGGGGCTGCCTCGTCGCGCACAACGAGATCACGCACGTGCCGCGCTGCGGGATCGTCGTCGGGCCCGGCGAAGGCGCCCGGGTGCTGCGCAACCTCGTCGCCCACAGCATGGAGGCGCTGGCCGACGGCGGCGGGCTCTACGTATCGGGCCCGCAAGGAGACTCGCCTGACAACGGGGCGCTGATCAGCGGGAACGTCATCAAGGACACGCGCACGCCGTACAACTTCGGGCTCTACACCGACTACGGCGCCGCATGGGTGACCGTGGAGGGGAACGTCGTCATGCGGGCCGACCACACCGCCGTGCTCACCGTGGAGAACGTCACGTACAAGGAGGAAGAGGAGCTGAACGCGGCAACCGTCACCATCCAGGAACGGGCCGGGCTGCGCGGCTGAACGCGCAGCCAACGGGCAGCCGCCGACGCTCGGCGTTCTCGGCCTGACCGGGCCGGCCAAGGCCGTCAGGCCGTGACATCCACCCCGACAGGGCCCGGCCCGGCCGCTATGGCCAGGCCGGCGCCCTGCTGAACGGCCCGGGGAGAGCGGCGAACCGCATCCGCTCGATCGCCGGCAGCTCGTGGTCGCCGAGGATGCGGCACGTCACCGGCTTGGCAGGCGCTCAGGGGACGAAGACCACCCGGTCGTCGCTCTCGGCGGCCCACGCCCGCGCGACGTCGGCCAGCGGCACCGGCCGGGCCCGCACGTCGATCACCCCCGAGTCCACCGCGGCGGCCAGCTCCGGCAGTTCGGCGAGGATGTCGCGCGCGGGGACCGAGCCGATGCCGCTGCCGACGATCTCCAGCCGGGCCGCGCGCAGCGCCGCGGCGGGGATCGGCGCGCTCTGCCCGGCGACGGAGCCGATCTGGATCCAGGTCAGCGGGACGGCCCGGTCGGCGCGGGCGGTGAGCATCGGGATCATGGCGCCTGCGGCGGGCTCGCCCCACACGTAGTCGAGGACCACGTCCACGTCGGCGGCGCGGGCGAGCTCGTCGAAGGTGAGGGTCTCGTCGGCGCCGAGCGCGGCCAGCGCCTTCAGACGGACGGCGTCCCGCCCGGCGGCGATGACCTGGGACGCCCCGAACAGCTTGGCGATCTGAACGGCCATCCGCCCGGCGTTCCCGGTGGCGCCGAGGACGAGGATGCGCTGACCGGCCCGGAAGCCGATCCGCCGGCGCAGCGCGATCCAGGACGACATGGCGGGGTTCATCGCGGCGGCGATCCGCACCGGGTCGACGCCGTCGGGCAGGACCACGCTGCGGCGCGGGTCGATGAGGGTGCGCTCGGCGAACGTGCCCAGCGGGGTGTCGTCCAGCACGGCGTAGCGCAGGTTGCCGTCACGGTCGCGGACGACGCCGTCGGCGCCGGGGACGAGCGGATACCCGCCGCCGCCGGAGTAGTGCGAGCCGTCCGCCTTGGCCCGGGTCAGGTGGTGCAGACCGGCGGCGAGCACGTCGACGAGCAGCTCGCCGTCGCGCGGGACGGGGACGGGGTGGTCGCGGTAGGCGGGTGGGGTGCCGGGGGCCTGGATGACGGCGGCGTGCATGGATCACTCCCAGAGGTGGTTTGTATTCCCAACTAATTCTCAAGGATGGTTGGTAATACAAACCATGTCAACCTCGTCCGCTAGCATGGCTGCATGACCGACGCCGACGACGTCATCGACGCCCTGGTCCGCACCACCTTCGAGGTCACGGGCGCGCTCACCCGCATCGGCGCCGCGCACGACCTGTCGCTCACCCAGCTCCGGGTGCTCGGCATCCTCCGCGACCGCCGCGCCCGCGTCACCGACCTGGCCGCCTACCTGGGGTTGGACAAGTCCACGCTGTCCGGCCTCATCGACCGCGCACAGCGCCGTGGCCTGCTGGCCCGCGGCAAGAACCCCGACGACGGCCGGGTCGTCGAGGTGTTCATGACCCCCGCCGGGCTCGAACTCGCCGGCCGCCTCGACGACGAGATCCGGCTCGCGCTCGGCCCCGCCATCGGCCGCCTGGCCCCCGAGCAGTCCACCCTCCTCGTCGGCCTGCTCGAAGCCGTCTCCTCCCGCCCGGCGCCCGCGGGCGCGCCCTGACGGCGGGCCGCGGTCAGGTCACCAGGCCGTTGCGGTAGGCGTAGACCACGGCCTGGACGCGGTCGCGCAGGTCGAGCTTGGTCAGGATGCGCGACACGTACGTCTTGACGGTCTCCTGGCTGATCACCAGCGTGGCGGCGATCTCGCTGTTGGACCGGCCGTCGGCGATGAGCCGCAGCACCTCCAGCTCGCGCGGGGTCAGCGCGCCCTCGCCGGACGGCGGCCCGGCTGGACGGATGCGGGCCGCGTACCGGCCGACGAGCTGCCGCGTCACCTCGGGGGCCAGCAGCGCGGCGCCCGAGGCGACGGTGCGGATGCCGTGCAGGAGCTGGGCCGGCGGGGCGTCCTTGAGCAGGAAGCCGCTGGCCCCGGCGCGCAGCGCCTCGTAGACGTACTCGTCGAGGTTGAACGTGGTCACCACGAGCACCTTGACCGGCTCCGCGACGCCCGCGCCGGCCAGCAGCCGGGTGGCCTCGATGCCGCCGAGCACCGGCATGCGCACGTCCATGACGACGATGTCGGGGGCCAGCCGGCGGGCGAGGTCCACGGCGGCGCGGCCGTCGCCGCACTCCCCCACGACCTCCAGGTCCGGCTGGGCGTCGATGATCGTGGCGAAGCCGGTGCGGATCAGCGCCTGGTCGTCGCAGACCAGCACCCGGATCGGCGCGCTCACGACGGGCCGCCCGCGGGGATGCGGGCGCGTACCAGGAAGCCGCCGCCCGCCTGGCGGCCGGCGGCGAACTCGCCGCCCAGCGCCTCGACCCGCTCGCGGAGCCCGGCCAGCCCCCGCCCGCCCCCGCCGGGCGGGACGGCTCCGGAACCGGGTCCGCCGGTGCTGACCGACACGCTGATCTCCTTCTCGCCGTACCGCACCTCGACCACGGTCGGGGTGCCGTGGGCGTGTTTGAGGGCGTTCGTCAGGGCCTCCTGGACGACCCTATAGGTGACGAACTCGGCGCTGCCCGCCGATTCCGCCCGGCTGCCCTGCTCGGCGAACTCCACCGGCTGCCCGGCCTGCCGGGTCTGCTCCACCAGGGTGCGCAGCTCCCCTGCGGAGGCCACGCCGACGTCGGTGTCGTGGTCGGCCTTGAGCAGGTCGAGCATCTGCCGCAGGTCGGCGATGGCCCGGCGGCCGGTGTCGGTGACGGCGTTCAGCGTCGCCTCCAGCCGTTCGGGGGCGGCGGTCAGGTAGCGGGCGGCCTCGGCCTGGACGACCATCGCCGTCACGTGGTGCGTCACGACGTCGTGCAGCTCGCGGGCGATCCTGGTGCGCTCGGCGGCCCGGGTCGCCTCGGCGACGTGCCGGCGGCGTTCGGCCTCGGCGGCCCGGGTCGACCGCAGCCACGCCCCGATCCCCCAGGCCAGGACCAGCGCCAGGTAGAAGACCACGTACCCCTCCACCCGCTCGATCGCGCCGAGCCGGGCGAGCGCGAACGTCAGCGGCACGTACGCCAGGGAGAGCAGGACGACAGTGACCCGCCGGCCCCGCTCCAGATGGGCGCCCGCGCTGATGAGCGCGATGGTCATCATGTTGCTCGCGAACAGGTGGTACCCCCGGAGCTGGTCGATCACGAACCCGATCGACACCAGGACCAGGCACACCGCCGGCCACCGCCGCCGGACGGCGAGCGGCAGGCACTCCAGGACGATCACCAGCATCGCCACCGCGTCGAACGGGCGGGCGGGCAGGTCGCCGACCTGCGTCCCCTTGCCGTGGAGCGCGGGCAGCAGCGACGCGACGGCCACCAGCAGACCGAGCGGCAGGTCCCGGAGCACGACATCGCACCGCCGCCACGCCTCCGCGGCCCGTCGCAGATCGATCATCGGGTGAGCGTAGCGGTCGCGCCCCGCCTGAACGCGACCACGGTCCCCCGGCGGCGGGCCAGCCACATGAACGCGACCGTCAGCAGCAGGCCGGCCGCCACCGCGTACACGCTCGCCTCCGGCCCGAACGCGCCACCCGAGAGCAGTGCCGGGCCCGACGTCGTGCCGTGCAGCAGGCCCTGCGTCGCGCCGCTGCCCGAGACCTCGGCGCCGAAGACGCCGGCCGCCGCGAAGTTCCAGCCGAAGTGCAGGCCGATCGGCACCCACAACGTGCGGGTGGCGGCGTAGGCGGCGGCCAGCATGCCACCCGCCTCGATCGCGACGGCGAGCGCGCCCCACAGGTCGGCGTGCGGGTTGAACAGGTGCGACATGCCGAACAGCAGGCCGGTCAGCACGAGCGCCCCCCACGTCCCCGCGCGCTCCTCGACGATCCTGAACAGGATGCCGCGGAACAGCAGCTCCTCGGTCGCCGCGGCGGCGGCCATGGAGCCGACCAGCCCGGCCGCGCCCGCGAGCGAGCCGAAGCCGTCGATCCGGTAGCCGCCCACGAGGGCGAGGTTCGCCACGACGGCCGCGAACAGCGCGGCCCCGACCAGCGTCCACCGGACCAGCAGGCGGGCCGCGCCGCGCGTGGCGACCTCCTCCGGCACGCGCCCCTCCGACCACCGCACCACGCGGGCGTAGACGAGCACGGCCAGCACCGCCGTGGCGACGCCCGCCAGCAGGGTGGCCGGCGGACTCCCCGCCACCGCGCCGGCGACCGCGTAGCCCACGAAGGCGACCGCCGCGACGGGCACGAGCTGTTTCAACAACCGCATGACGAACTCCCTCACCCGGGCGGCACGACCAAGACCGCCGACACCAGGAAACGCTAGGGACGCGGCGCGCCGGAGTCGTCCCCGCGGGGTGGACAGTCACGGGTAGCTCGCACGAGGGACGGCAGCTTTCCAGGGGGACCGTCCTGTCCCCTATGCGTTCCCCTGCGGGCGATCTCCGCATGAAGGGCCGCCTCCTCGCACTGCCGGCCCTCCGGCGCAGGTGCTGAGGACGATCGGGCGAGGCCAGAACTGGCGTTGATGCTCACGAGTCGAGAGTTGGTCGTGTCCAGAGGTTGAGGTCGCTGCTGGTGGCCACGACGAGGGTGAGGCCTGAAGGCGAGAATCCGGCGGCGCGAAAGGTGGAGTAGTCCGCATGGAAGATGTGCCACCAGGTTTGCCCGGGTGGGCCCTTGTAGGTGCCTCCATCCGCGGAGAGCAGGACGCGGTGGCTGGGCCATTCGGGGCAGACGACGTCGAGACACCAGCCGTCTGGGGTGGTGCTGTGCAGGCCGCCGCCGAAGAGGCCGGCAATGTGCACCCGGGTGCCCGCGACAGGCCCGAGACCGGGGCAGGTGAGGTCCGGGGAGGTATTGGGGGTGCTGGTGTCAGGGTCGGGGTCACGGTCTCGGGAGATCTTCTCGCCGGTGACCGCGTCGAAGAGCCCGTGACCGTCGCTGGAGACGACCATGACCAGATCTCGTCTGCTCTCTGGATGGACGGCGAAGCCGATGCCCAGCAGGCCGCCGATGGGGGTTCTGACGTCCGCCACCGGCCGCCAGGGTGCCGGAGCCTGAACGACGGGAGCAGCCAGAAAGTGGTCGCGCAGCCGTTGCTGACAGTCCGAGTGCAACACGTCTCCCATGTGGCCGAGCTCCATGATCACGTACGAATCCGTCAAGTAAACCTGGGTTCCGTCCCCCGCGCCCAGCTCGACCACCCCGGTACCTGGTGACAGCCGACAGCATGGCCTGGTCGCACACGACCCCACCTGCCACAAGAGCGAGGCCAGCTCCAGGATGTTCGCCCTTCGGCGTCAGCCGCGACCGCGTCGAGGCGGCCGCGGCTGACGCCGAACGCGAGATCGATGCGCCTGACCAGATGGACCTGCTCCCGGTCCCGGCCAGGGCCGTCAAGCAACGCACGCCCAAGCCCGTCCAACAGCTCCGACTTGCTCACCAGCGTCCTTGGATGCGAGCGACTACGTGTTCACCGCCACCGGATGAGATCATCCGGTCCATGGGCGCCGTTGGATCCATGAGTGATCGCGATCTGCAGACGATCAAGGAATGCCTGAACGCCGCCGTCGACGGCCCGTTCTTCCCTGACTGGGAGTTCCAGACCCTCATGGGCTTCAGCCGCGAAGAAGTATCGGCGATCGCCCAGGCGTGGCCGCACACCGACAACCCCGGCGAGCAAGACGATGCTGTCAACAACGTGCTGAACATGCTGCTCGGCTACCCCCACGGGCATTGGAGCAGCTGGCCCGAATACTCCTCCGCCACCCCGCAGGACATCGCCCGGATCCTGGCTCGCTGGCGAGGCGACGACGGATTCGACAGCACACCCGAAGGCACCTTCGACCGGCTGCGCTAGCCTCCGTCGCTCCAGAACTCAATGACAGCTCATGATCAAGGTCGTTGCGTTCAGCTCAACACGCCCTCGACAGGTCGCTAGAGGCGAACTGAGGCTGAAGATCAGTTCCAGGGTGTAACGGATCCGCGCTGACCATGAGTGGTTCATGGATGACACGGCCACCTCGGATCCGCTCAAGCTGGACCCCGTCGGGGGCGCCAAGCGCGCCCTGTCCAGCACTCCAGCGGCAGATCGTGATCACGCCGGCGGTGCTGCCGGTTGTGCCGCAGCGTGGGGATTCGAAGCGCCTGGCATACTCGGGCCGTGATGGACGTCGAGGAGTTCTGGACCCTTATCGATGAGGCGTGCGCCGAGGTCGACGCGCTGGAACTGGACTTCGACGAGCGGCGCGACGCGATCGGGCGCGCGTGCGAGGAGCGGCTTGTGCGCCGTACGCCTGCCGAGATCGTCCAGTTCGCCCTGCGCCAGTGGCAGCTGCGCGACCATGCCTACCGGTACGACCTGTGGGCGGCGGCGTTCCTCATCGAGGGCTGGTGGTCCGACGACGGGTTCATGGACTTCCGCGAGGGCCTCATCTCGCTCGGCCGCCCCTGGTACGAGCGCGCGCTCGCCGATCCGGACTCTCTCGCCGGCCATCCAGCGGTACGGGACGGCGGGGACGTGCTCATCGGGAACGACGACTTCAACCAGGTGGCCCACCGGGCCTACCAGCGTCTCACCGGCGAACCGGACGGGCTCGACGAGGCGCTGGCGGCCTCCCCGGAAGCCGGCCCGCTCGGCGCCCTGACCAAACCGGCCGGGGTCCGGTGGGACGTCGCCGACGACGAGATGCGCCGCCGCCTGCCACGCCTCGCCGGGATCTTCCTGGACTGACACGCCGACGTCCGCGACCGGTCGAATACGACCACCCGCCGTGACGGCACCACCGGCGAACGCGCCTCCTCCCGCTGCTGTCCGCCCCGAAGCATTCAGGGAGATGCCCGCTCCGGCGGATCACGATCGACTTCAGTCATGACAGGCGGATTCGTGATGGCGGCGGTGCTGTTCGTCGCGTCGTTCGCCGTCGCGTCCCAGGCGGCGGCCGAGTCGGCGTGCGCCTGGCGGATGCAGGCGCTCCAGGCGCCCGCCGGCGCGACGCAGCACCAGGTTCACGCCACCGACCACAACGGCGGGTACTCCGGCGTCGCCCACTTCCCCGGCACCGGCTGCCCGCCGTCCCCCACGCGAAGCGGATAAGCCATCCGCATGGATGCTACAGTCCTGAAAGTGGATGATGTATCCGGTATGAGGGGTGGGGCAATGAAGAGGACCGCTGTGGTGACGGCCGGGACAGGCGGGATCGGGCTGGAGACGGCGTCGGCGCTGGCGGAGGCGGAGTTCGCGGTCACCGTCGTCGGCCGGGACGCCGGACGGGGCGCGCGGGCCGTCGAGCGGATCAACAGCGGCGGGGCGGCCCACCCCGCCCGGTTCCTCGCGGCCGATCTCGGCTCGCTCGACGAGGTCCGTACGCTCGCCGCGCGGATCGCCGACGCGCATCCGGAGCTGACGGTGCTGGTCAACAACGTCGGGGCGATGTTCCCCGACCGGCAGGAACGCGACGGGGTCGAGGCGTCGTTCGTCGTCAACCACCTCTCGCCGTACCTGCTGACCGAGCTGCTGCTGCCCGTCCTCGCCGCCGGGGCGCCGAGCCGGGTGGTGAACGTCACCTCGGGCGCGGTCGTCGCCGCCAAGCGGGTGTTCGACGCCGCCGAGCCGCCCGGCGGCTACTACGGCTTCCACTGGTACGGCCGGGCCAAGCTCGCCAACCTGGCCTACACCCTCGACCTGGCCGCCCGCCTGGACGGCACGGGCGTGTCGGTCTTCGCCGCCGACCCGGGCGGAGCCGCGACCGGCATGACCGACGGCACCATGACCGACCCGAAGATCGTCTCGCCCGCCCTGCGGCTGCTGTGGCCGCTGGTGCGCCGCAAGTTCGAACGCTCGACGTCCGGCCCGGCCTCCGCCGCCGCCCGGTCGTCCGTCGTCGCCGCCACCGACGAGGCCCTGAAGGGCCGGACCGGGCTGGTCATCGGCCCGCACGGCGGCCCGGTCCCGATCTTCCGCGCGGCGACCGACCCCCGGATCGCCGACGCCGTACGCGCGCTGAGCGAACGTCACGCGCCGCTGACCCGGCCGCATCTGGATGGACGATCCGGTTAACCTGGGCCCATGACGACGCCACTGCGCAAGGACGCGGCCCGCAACTGGGACAAGATCGTCACCGTGGCCCGTGCCCTGGTCGACGAAGGCGTCCCCTTGCAGCTCAACGACGTGGCGCGCCGCACCGGCGTCGGGGTCGGCACCGTCTACCGCCACTTCGCCACCCCCGAGGCGCTGCTGGAGACCGTCGCGACGCCGTGCCTGGAAGCCCTCGCCGCCCACGGCGAGCGGGCGCTGGCCGACGCCGACGCCTGGCGCGCGCTGGAGGGCTTCCTGATGCGTACCGTCGAGGCCCAGGTGGGCGACGCCTCCCTGGCCCCGGTCGCCGCGGCGCCGGCCGACGCGCTGCCGCGTACGACGGAGCTCAAGAAGGCGGTGTGGTCGGCGGGCGACACGCTGCTCCGGCGAGCGCGGGAGGCCGGAGCGGTCCGGCCCGACCTGGCCGCCGACGACCTCGTCCCGCTGATGTGCGGCATCGCCTACGCCGCGCAGGTGCACGGCGGAGCGACCGCCGACCGGGCCGCGACCGCCCGCCGCTACCTCGCCACGCTCCTGGATGGCCTGCGGGTCACGCCGTAGACCGGGACGAACAGAGAAGCGGGCTGGTCCTCACCTACGTCCTCCGCAGCGAGGCGCGTCGAGGAGATCGCGGCCCAGAGGGTCGCCGGGGGCGTTCGTCATGCGGAGGTGATGTCGATCGTTCGCAGGAAGTCCTGGATCGCGCCGGTGAAGCCCGCCGGGTCCTGGAGGTGCACGAAATGGTCACCGTGGAGTGTCACCAGCCGGGTGTGCGGCCGCCGCTCGGCCATCTCCCGCGCCTGACCGCCGGTGATCGGGCTGTCCTCGCCCACCAGCAGCAGCGCGGGGATGTCGGTCGCCAGCCAGTCGGCCCAGTGATCCCCCCAGTTGGCGCGTTCCGACTCGATCGTGTCCTGGGGATGGAACGGCAGGCGCCAGGTGCCGTCCGGCAGTCGCCGCAGACGGCTCGCGAACATCGGGCCCGCTGCGCCGAGCCCGGCGACGAGCTCGTCGTGAGTGGCGGCCTCATAAGGGCTGGGCAGCAGGAAGTCCAGGCGACTCGGACCCGAGACGACGGCGCCGATCTCCTCGACGACCATGGCACGGACCAGGGACGGGTGACGGGCGGCGAGCTGGTAGGCGTTCAGCCCGCCCAGAGAGTGGCCCAGAACCACGACCGGGCCGACGTTCAGGTGCTCCAGCAGGGCCGCCAGGTCGGCCACGTAACCCTCTCGGGAGTAGTCCGCGGCCCGGTCCGACTCGCCGTGCCCTCGCTGGTCGGGCGCGATGACCCGCCATTCAGGGCTCAGCTCGGCCGCCAGGCCGCTCCACATCATGCCCTGGTCGAGATGGCCGTGCAGTGCCAGCAGCGGCCTGCCGGGGCCACCGAAGTCGAGGTAGGACAGGCGGCGTCCGTCCAGTTCCAGTGTTGCCCGCACCGGGGTGGGGATCGTGCCGGGCATGTCGGTGCTCCGATCGTCTCGGTCTCTGGCCAGGCGGTCCCGTGCCGAATGTATGCACCGTAGACTGGCGTGCCATCTGGAGTCGAGCGTGCACTAGTACGCCTGGTGAAACCGGAAGAGCCCGGCTGGAGCAACGACCGGCTTGGAGCTGTGTGCACTAGTGCGGTCGGATGGAGGACGTCTTGTGATGAGCCGTACCGAACCCTCCTCGGATCCGCCCTTCCTGCGCATCACCGCCGAGCTGCGCCGGCGCGTGGAGAGCGGTGAGCTCCGGCCCGGGGACCCGCTGCCCTCCACGCGGCAGATCGTCCGGGAGTTCGGCGTGGCCATGGCCACCGCCACCAAGGCGCTGGCCGCCTTGCGGCAAGCCGGTCTGGCCCGGCCGGTTCCCGGAGTCGGTACGGTCGTCGACACCCCGGGCCCACGCCAGCGGAGTCCGCACGATCGCAGACGTCCGGCGGCGTCCCTGGACCGGGGCCGGATCGTCGGCGCCGGGCTGGCCGTCGCCGACGCCGAGGGGCTGGCCGCGCTGTCCATGCGCCGTCTCGCCGCCGATCTGGACGTCACCACCATGGCGCTCTACCGCCACGTGTCCAGCAGAGAGCACCTGATCCTGCTCATGGCCGACGCGGTCTTCGGCGAGTTCCCGCTGCCGGAGCCCCCGCCGCCCGGATGGCGCCGCTGCCTGGAGGTGGCGGCCAGGCAGCAGTGGGCCATGTACCAGCGTCACCCGTGGCTGGCGCGGGCCGTCTCCTTCACCCGGCCCCTGCCTTCCTCCCGCGCGATGGCCCACAGCGAATGGACGATGCGCGCCCTGGACGGGCTCGGCCTCGACCCGGCCACGAGCCTGCACATCCATGTCTGCGTGGCCGCGTACGTCCGAGGGGTGGCCACGAGCCTGGAAGCCGAAGCCGAGGCCGCGGCCCACTCGGGGATCACCGACGAGCAGTGGATGGACGCCCGGGGCACACCGGCCCTGAAGGGGCCCTCGAAGAACCCGGCGTTCCCGAACCTGGCGCTCGTCCCGCCCCGCTCGCTCGACCTGGGCACCCTGTTCGAGTTCGGGCTCCAGCGCCTGCTGGAGGGCATCGTGACGCTGATCGACGAGCCCGTTCGCCGGGCCGGCCGCGAGCCCTGACGACGCCGTCCAGGACGGGCCCCGCTCAGATCCCGGCGAGCAACAAGGTCGCCGCGACGGCCACTCCGGCCTCGGTGACCAGCACGAGGGCCTGGGCGTGCATCCGGGCGGCGGTTCGTCGGCCCAGCCACGCTCCGGCGACGACGGCCGGGGTGAGGGCCAGGCCGAGGTGCAGCACGTGCGCCGAGAGCAGGCTGCCCGCGCCATAAGCGACGATCTTGGTGAGCTGGACGACCAGGGACGCGGCGGCTTCGGTGCCGATGTACGCGCTGCCGATGAACCCCTTGACCAGGAAGAACGGGGCCGCGACCGGTCCTGACGCCCCGAACAGGGCCGAGGCGAGACCGCAACCGGCGCCGACGGCGGCGAACGTCCTGTCGCCCGGCACCGCTCGCGGCGGCCGGAATCGCCGCCAGAGGAGAGTGACGATGAGAAACCCGCCGAGAACCCGCTTGAGCGGCTCTACCGGCACGTAGGGCAGCAGAAGCCCGCCGGTCAGGGCGAAGGGGACGGCTCCCAGGGCGTACCACGCGATGACCCGCCGCTGGACGGCGTGCCGGTTGAACCAGGCGCGGCCGCCGTTACTGGCCAGTTGAGTCAGTGTGTGGATGGGCAGCGCCACCTGCAGACCGAACAGGGCGGTGAACGCGATCAGCATCAGCACGCCGCCCCCCACGCCGCCCACCGACGACAGCCAGGCCAGAGCGAAGGCCAGCACTGACGCGGCCAGCAGCGTGGGGAGAAGGCCGGCGGACGGCTCAAGAGCCGATGCGTCCTGTCGTGAGAGCTCACCGGGCAGGCACTGGACGAACAGCACGACGGTCGGGCACACCAGGAGGCCTTTCCGGCTCCCGCGCTCGCGGGAACCACGACCTCCAGGCTTTTGTCCCTTCAGTTGACCGGTGGCCACCCGAGCCGCCGGCGGTATCGCTCGGACCAGGCCCGCCGGACCCGCGTGAAACGGGCCGGGCGGCGGAACCCTAGACACTCACCTGACACCGTACTCTCCGCGGCGAGTTCTCCCGGAGCACCGGTCAGGAAGTGCGGACGACCAGCGTCGGCCGCCACGTCCGCGTCGCCCGAAGGACGGCCGCTCTGCGCAGACGTGGCAGGACGGCGGTCGGCGTGGACGAAGGTGAACGCGTCCGGCCTCGGCCAGCGTGCCCCGCTCGGCGGAATCGGCGCTCCTCCACCGTCACGACACGGCTATCCCTGCCCGGAGACGGTCGCGCGCAGGGCTTCGGTCCACCAGTCGAGCAGACGATCCCGGGCCGTGTCGTCCAGTCCGACGCTCCGGCGGAACTCGTCGCCGAACAGCGGTTCCGTCGCCACCGCCTGGTGCAGGGCGCACACGGTCAGCTGGATCGCCTCGCGGGACGGCGGCGTCCGCCCGCTCGCCGTGCAGTGCCGCAGCGCCTGGGCGTGCAGCCGATCCACCAGCTCGTCCAGCATTCCGCTGCCGGTGTCCCGCCAGCCGGAACGGTGCAGCGCGAGCGCCAGTTCGGCGTAACCGCCGGCGTACAGCGCGGACAGCGTGCGGACCAGCTCGGCGAGGTCGATCGGGGCATCGGCCCACGTGCCCAGCACCGTGTGCAGTTCGGCCTTGAGCTTGGCCCCGCCGAATCGCAGCAGCGACTCCAGCAGTCGTTCGCGCGTGCCGAAGTGGTGGTTGACCGCGGCGTCGGACACCCCGACCTCCGCGGCGACGGCGCGCACCTGCACGGCGGCGGGGCCGCCCGCGGCGAGCAGCTTGCTCGCCGCCTCCAGGATCAGCCGCTTGGCGTCCTCGGGCCGGCGTCGTACTCGGGTGGCCACGCGTCCACATTACCTTGACCAGTCAAGGCAGCAGCCCTTACCTTGGACCCTCAAGGTAAGGGGGTGGCACGTGCGGGGACAGTTCACGATTCCGGCGATGACCGAGCTGGCGGCGGCACTGGGCGTCACGGTCCACGAGCCGGCGCCGCCCCGCGAGATCCGCTTCTCCCGGGCGGGCTGCCCGCTGCACGGCTTCGACTGGGGCGGGACAGGGCCGCCGGTGCTGCTGTTGCACGGTGGCGCGTTGACCGCGCACACGTGGGACTTCGTCTGCCTCGGGCTGCGCGGCGCCGCCCGGCTGATCGCGCTGGATCTGCGCGGTCACGGCGAGAGCGGCTGGTCCGGCGACTACCGCATCGGCACCCTCGCGGCCGACGTCGTCGCCGCGGCCGATCATCTCGGCTTCGACCGGGTGCGGCTGGTCGGCATGTCCCTGGGCGGCGTCGTCGCGGCCCACGTCGCCGAGGAGCGTCCCGGCCGGGTGGAGCGGCTGGTTCTCATCGACGTCGCGCCGGGCGTGGACTTCGACAGCACCTGGCGGGTGCGGACCTTCATCAGCGGGCTCGGCCCGGTGCGGGAGCTGGAGACGGTGGTGGAGGCCGCGATGCGGGTCAATCCACGCGCCCACCGGGCCAGTGTCGCCTACCGCATGAGCACACTGTTCCGCCGCGCACCAGGGGGCGGCTGGGTGCCGAAGGGCGATCCGCGCCCTCCGGACTTCCCCGCCATCCTGGCGGCCATCGACCGGCTGCCCGCTCAGCTCGGCAGGACGCCGGTACTGCTCGTACGGGGCGGACGCAGCAGGGTGCTCCCCCAGGCCGCCGCCGAACGCCTGGTCGCGCAGGTTCCGGACGGCGAGCTCGTCGTCGTGCCGGACGCCGGGCACAACGTCCAGGAGGACAATCCGGCCGCGCTGATCACCGCGTTACGCCCTTTCCTGACACGCTGCCCGTGAGCACTCTGGAGCGGCGACCACGTCCGTGACGCCGGTCCAGGACCACGAGAGGAGACCCAGCGCATGTCCGCACGAACGCTCGAACTCACCACGATCCCTTCGGTGGAGGTCGGCATGCTCATCCGCCGCCCCGCCCGCGAGGTGTTCCAGGCCGTCGTGGATCCCGCTGTCATGAGCAAGATCTGGTACACCAGGAGCAGCGGGAAGATGACCCCCGGCGCCGAGCTGACCTGGGAATGGGAGATGTACGGGGCGTCGGCCCGGGCCTCGGTCGCCGAGGTGGAGGAGAACCGGCGGATCCGTTTCACCTGGGGCAACTACACTCCCGACGCCCCCACCACGGTCGAGTTCCGCTTCACCCCCATGCCGGACGACACCACCTACGTCCAGGTCACCGAGAGCGGGTTCACCGGCACCGGCGACGAGCTCGTCCGCTACGTGACCGACTCCACCGGCGGCTTCACCTTCCTGATCAGCGCCCTCAAGGCGCTGCTGGAGCACGACGTCGTTCTGAGCCTCGTCGCCGACGCCCACCCGGGCGGCCTGCCGGGCTGAGAGAAGTCGGCGGGCGGTGATCACTACCGCGGAGCCGCCGGTCCCTTTTGTCCTGTCCGTTCATGTGTTCCTGGAGGCCGAGTGGATCAGCTGGGGGCGGACGATCCCCGCACGCTGGGGCCGTACGAGCTCGTCGCCCGGCTCGGCGAGGGCGGCCAGGGCGTCGTCTACCTGGGCCGCGACCCCGCCGGCCGGCGGGTGGCCGTCAAGCTGCTGCACAACGGCCTGCTGACCGACCCCGGCGCGCGCGCCAGGTTCCTGCGCGAGGTGGAGATCGCCCGGCGGGTCGCCAGGTTCTCCACCGCGCCCGTGCTCCACGCCGACCTGGCCGGCCGGCGCCCCTACATCGTCAGCGAGTACGTGCCCGGCCCTTCGCTGCGCGACCTGGTCGCCACCGAGGGACCACGGCAGGGCGCCGCCCTGGAGCGGCTCGCCATCAGCACCGCCGCCGCGCTGGCCGCCATCCACCGGGCCGGGGTGCTGCACCGCGACTTCAAGCCGGCCAACATCCTCATGGGGCCCGAAGGCCCGGTCGTGATCGACTTCGGCATCGCCCGGGCCCTGGACGCGCCGGGCAGCACCTCGACGGGCCCGCTGATGGGCACGCCGTCCTACCTGGCGCCCGAGCAGATCGGCGGCAGGCAGGTGACGGCCGCTGCCGACGTCTTCGCCTGGGCCGTGACCATGGTGTTCGCCGCCTCGGGACGGCCCGCGTTCGGCGCCGACTCCACGCCGGCCGTGCTCAACCGCATCCTGAACGAGCAGCCGGCCGTCTCGGGACTGACCGGGGCCCTGCTCCGGCTCGTCACCGCCGGCCTGTCGAAGGACCCGGCCGCGCGGCCGAGCGCCGACGACCTGGTCGCCGGGCTGACCTCGCCCGAGGTCGTACCGGGACCGGCCGCCGGGTCGTCCGCGCCGCCGGAGCGTCCGGCCGGTCGGCGACGGCACGCGCTGCCGGCGATGGCCGCCGCCGCGACGGCCGCGCTGCTCGTCACGGGCGGCGTGCTGATCACCACGGCCGACCCGCCCGCGCCGCCCCCGGCCACGATCGGCTCGGCCGCTCCCCCGTCGTCCGGCACAGCCACCGCCCCGGCCCCGGCCGCGACCACCACCTCGCCGCAGCAGGTCGGAAGCACCCCGCAGCGGACGTCGTCCCCGCCGGCCACGCACCGGGCCCGACCCGAGAGCTCGGCCCCCGCGACCCGCCCCACCAGGACGGGCGACGCGGTGAGCAACGCCGTCGATGACCGCTCCCTACCTCACCGGACGCCCGCCGGGAACACAGAGAACCCGCCGGAGCACGAGCCCGAGCCCGAGCCGCCGCGGCAGACCACCCAGCCGCCCGCCCAGCCGCAGCAGCCGTCCCCGATGGAGAACCCGTTCACCTGCATCCCGTCGATGTGCTGAGGCGTGGCCGCTGAAGGCGACGGCTGCGGTGGTCAGAAGACGGCGATCGGCAGGCTGCCGCCGCCGAGGCCGGATCCAGGAGCGGCTTCGCGCTCCTGCAGCTCGGCCTGCCCGCCACGACCGCCGCCGCGGCCCGGCGTGACCTGGAAGGGGGCACCTCGGCCACGCACACCCTCACCGGCGGCGAATGGGGTCTGCCGCCCCCGGCTGGGCTCGCGGGCACTGTCGACCTGGGGGTGGAGGCCGGGTCGCTGGCCGGGCTGCGTCCGGGCACGGTGCGATCAGCCGGACCGCCGCCGGAACGCTGTCGGCGAAGATCGGTTCGACGCTCACCCCTTACCTGGGGGACGGGACGCGAGGGTGGCGAGCACGTTGATCACCTCGTGCCGCGCGGCTGCCTCGAAGGGAGGTCAGGCGCAGGCGTGCTGACGAACACAGTGGTCAACTGACCCAGGGGCCGGGATCTGAGCAGGCGATCCCGGCCTGGGAGACCGGACAGAGTCCTCCTCGCAGGCCACACCGTCAATACGCCGTCCGACACCGCCGAAAAGGGTGAGACAGCTCCCAGCCATCCGTGCCAGCATGCTCGACCATGGCGGAATACGGGACGAGCGACCAAACGCTGGCCGCCCTCGCCGGCCGGTACGGCACCACCGCCGAGCAGGTGCGGCCGCTTCCCACCGGGGTGGCCAACCGCGTCTACCTGCTCGGAGCCGACCTGGTCCTGCGCATCCCACGGGCCGAACAGTTCCTCCCGGACTTGGTCAAGGAGGCCGCGGTCATCCCCGTCGCCCGGGACGCCGGCGTGCGCGCTCCGGAAGTCGTCGCCTTCGACGACACCTGTTCAGTCGTGGACGTGCCCTACATGGTGCTGACCCGGACCCAGGGAGTGGATCTCGCGCGCCTCGACCCACCCGCAGCCGGCACCGAACATCTCTTCCGGCAAGTAGGGCGGGAACTGGGCAAACTCCACCGGCTCACTCCGGACACCGTACCGGCCCTTGCCGGCGTCCCCGTGGATGACGGCGCCGCCGACCCCTGGGCACTCACCGGCCGCCTCCTCAAGGAAGGCTGGATCGATGCCGAGACCGCCCGCTGGCTCACCGGATGGTTCGACCGGCTCGCACACCATCTCCCCACGAACGCGCCCATGGTCCTGGTCCACGGCGACATCGCGCCACAGAACCTGCTCGTCTCCTCCTCGAAGAGGGTTCAGCTCAACGGGATCGTGGATTGGGGCGATGCCGAATGGGCCGACCCAGCCGTCGACTTCGCCAAGATGCCCCTCACGGTCGTCCCGGCCATGCTCGACGGTTATCGGCAGGAAACCGGTCAGGACATTTCTCATTGGGAAGCCCGTGTGTTGTGGTTCCATCTCACCTGGGCTCTCGGCCGCTTGGAAAATCCGATTCCGCGCCCGGACGAACGCCATTGGACCGCACCTCCGGCCAGCCGGCTCCTGGGCCTGCTCCGTTTCTTCGCGTCAACTCCCCCACCCCCTTGGAACGAGCTGTCCTGACGCCTGAAGCCCTGCACATTCTTTCCGGCCGTGACACGTAACCGGGAAGGCGTCGGTGCTGAGGTCACAACAGGTACAGGCTGTGGGGGCGGTCCAGCCACCGCGCGTCGATCTCCTGCCCGGTGAGGCGGCCTGCCAGCCGGAGTGCCGATGTCACGCTCACTTCGACCGTGGTGGGATCTTCGTTGAAGATGTCCGCTGGTTCGTCCAGTTGGAAGTGCAGGTCTCGCATGAGCTGGTCGAGGGCGGTGGGGTCGGCCCCGAACCGCTCACTCGGCCAGACGAGGTTGAGCCCGACCACCGTGACGCCGTCGACGGCCCAGTCCAGACGCTGACCGCCGGCACATTGAACGTTCAGCAGGCGCGTTCCGCGCGACGCCTCCTTGATCCAGGAGAAGTCATTCGGAAACCAGTCGAACATGAAGGCCTGCACCCATCCGCCGGCAGCGCCGGCCCACATGCCTGCACGGCCGCCACCGAGGCCCGCCACATCGTCCAGGCCACACCGGTACACAGGGGCCGGATCGGCGCCGACCCGCCGGGCCAGTTCGTTGCCCCCCATCCCTTCGGCCCACACGATGTGGAAACCCGGATATTCGGCCGCACCGTCGAACCCTCGGGTGGCGAGTAATTCGTAGAGGTCGGTGGGTTTTGGCATGTGACGTCTCCGCGATCAGGGAAAGCAGGCGCGGCCTAAGGGGCGGGCCTGCTCCCGCTTCACTTACTCCTCCGCTTCACGCGGTAACGCGCGCAGAATAGCCCAGCCATTGAGCGGCACAACCACGATTGCGGCCGAGCATCCTGTGTGAATCTCATGCCTGCTGGTGACGTGCGCATCTGGCAGTGGCCGGCGCCCGCTCCTACCGTCGAACCATGACCATCAAGCGCTTCGCCACCATCATGGGCGCGGCGCTGCTGGCAGTCTCCTCGCTGGCAGCACCAGCGCAAGCAGCCACGGGCCACTACTCGTGCGACACCGGAAACGTGTTGGACGAGCCCACGGCTCCGGGCTCACTCCACGTCAACGGCGAGCCCTGCTACGGGGCCCCGTCCGGAGGCATCGACGCGATAGTGATCATCAAGTCCGGGCAGGGCACCGGCACATACCTGTGCGACCTCGTGCTCACCTATCCCAGGGGCAACCTCGGCGGCTTCTACTGTCAACGGCTCTGATGCGAAGCGACCTGCCGTCAACGACATCGACCGACCTCCATCCCAGGGCGAGCAGCGGCGGACCGCTTGGATCGGCCTCGGCGGGATCTACCGTGACGGGCGCGCCGACGACGACCGCGACCCGCTGGGCCGGCCCGATCGCGATCCCGGCAAGCGGCCAAGCGCCATCCATCGTGTTCGACCTCTGATCGTTCCGCATCGGAGGAGGAGTTGTGAGCTCCAAGCCGACCCCGCAGCGACGAGGAC
This sequence comes from Nonomuraea sp. NPDC049646, assembly GCF_044465525.1. NCBI lineage: Bacteria > Bacillati > Actinomycetota > Actinomycetes > Streptosporangiales > Streptosporangiaceae > Nonomuraea > Nonomuraea sp. NPDC049646. The sequence goes on from NZ_JBITLU010000001.1 coordinate 975,182, forward strand.
GACGATGCTGATCAAAGCCAGCGACACCATCTCGGGCGCTCGTTCGGAGAACGCCTTCGCGTCCTGAAGGATCTCTGCGGCGCCGTGGAGGGCGAATGCCGTCGCGCCACAGCCGAAGACGAGCCCTGCGACGCCGACGACAACGGTGACGACGTAGCCGACGTTCGCCGGCAGGAACCGCGCGAGACTGGCGCACGCCAGGCCGGCGAGAACGACATCGGCAACGGCGATCGACAGCACGGCGTCGGCACTGCGCCTCTCGAAGTACTCCCACGTGTCGCCGTTGTCCGGGAGTCCGGCGACGCCGAGGACGGTGATGAGCACCATCGCCGTCATGACCACCCCCAGCGCGGCAAGTCCCACGGGCCGCCACTTCACCGGCCGAGCCGGGAGGATCCTGGTGTCGCGCCCCACGTGGGCCGTGGTTGCAGGCTGCTCACCTGCAATGTCTCTGACGATGTCCAGGGCTTCGGCGGCGGTCGGCCTGAGAGCTGGGTCCTTGTTCAGGAGCCGGGTGATGAGCTGAGTGAGCGGCCCGGTTCGTCGCGGCGCCGGTGGCTCCTCCAGGAGTACTGCGGCCAGCGTCGCTTCCTGGGTGGCGCGACGGAACGGCGAGACGCCCTCGACGGCCTGGTAGAGGGTCACGCCGAGGGAGAACAGATCCCCGGCGGGCAGGTCGTCGCTGCCGCGCAACCGCTCGGGTGCCACGTACTCGGCCGAGCCGATGAACATCCCGGTGGCGGTCAGTGCTGTGTCGGTGTGGTGGATCGCTGTCCCGAAGTCGGTGAGCAGGACCTTTCCGTCCTCGTCGAGCATGACGTTGGCCGGTTTGATGTCGCGGTGCACGACACCTTCCCGGTGTGCCGCGCCGATCGCCGTCAGCAGTGCCGCGGCGACTTCCATGGCCCTGTCCACCGGGAGAGGTCCGTGCTGCTGGACGTGCTCGCTCAGCGAGCAGCCCTCGACCAGTTCCATGACGATCCAGGGAAGGCCGTCGTCGATGACGACGTCGTGGATCGCGACGATGCCGTGGTGCTTGCGTAACCGGGCGGCGTTGCGGGCCTCGCGCGTGGCGCGCGCCAGCCGCTCGGCTCGTTCGGCTTCCGGCATCCACGGCGGCAGTCGCAGTTCCTTGATCGCGACGTCCACGTCGAGGGTCTCGTCGCGAGCCCGCCAGACCCGTCCGAAACCACCGGACCCCAGTTCGGCGGCAAGCCGGTAGCGCCCACCGACCACGTCACCGGCCAGCCTCGAAGTCATGCCCCGTCTCCCGCCATCGCCCTCGGCACGAACAGTCGATCAGGCATGCCCGGTCGGATCGTACGTGCCGGGTGGAGCAAGCGGGCATGCACCGATGACGGCAACTTGTACACCCCCGGCAGCACGGCGCACATCACGCCTTGTCACCTTTTGAACGTGCCTGACGAGCCAAGCAAGATCTTCGCACGTCGCCCCGCGGGAAGAGGACAATAAGCCAAGATGACGATCGCCGACGACGCGGCGAGTTCGAGAGCACCTGCCCGGGAGCGGCCTGCGCCGGCACGACCCGCATTCGCGCCATTCTCTCCCAATCAAATTCATCCCCTTCCGGTAGATCCATGGTCAAGATTTCGATATACCGTCGCGCGTGTGGACTTACGCCGATTGCAGTATTTTGTGGTCGTCGCGGAAGAGGGCAGCGTGGGACGCGCCGCCCGTCGCCTGTTCATCTCCCAGCCGCCGCTGAGTCAGCGCATTCGCGAACTGGAGGCGGAGCTGGGATGCGCGCTGTTCGTCCGCACCGCGCGCGGGATGATCCTCACCATGGCCGGCGAGGTGCTGCTCAGGGAGGCCCGGGGACTGCTCGCCGCCGCCGCGGGCGCGGTCGAGCGAGTACGGCAGGCGAACGGCGAGCCGGTACTGCGGATCGGCGTGCTGGGCCCGGCCGAGTCGTCCTTGTCGGCCGAGGCTGCCCGGAGCTTCAACCAGCGGTATCCGGCCTCGCGGGTCCAGCTTCGCCAGGGCAACGTCGCCGATCCCACGATCGGGCTGGGGCGCGGCGAGGTCGACGTGGCGATCACGTTCACGCCGTTCGACGAGACCGGGCTGGCGGTTCACGCGGTCCGGGCGGAGCCGATATACGTGGCGCTTCCCATGGACGACCCGCTGGCCGACCGGCTCTCACTCGCCCGCGCCGACCTGTACGGCCATCGGACCGTCCGGCTGCCCAGCGAGGCGGACCCCACCTGGGTGAAGTTCTGGCAGATTCCGGGCGACGGTCCGGTGGTGCGATCACTCGGCGAGGGGCTGCACGCGGTCCTGTGGCAGCAGGCCGCGATCTTCGTTCCCGAGCGGACGACGCGGACGAATCCCGTCCCGGGCGTGCGCTACGTCCCGCTGGCCGATCATCCCTCGACCCACCTCGTCCTGGCCAGGCGAAGCACCGATCACTCGCCGCTGGTGACCGGTTACATCGCCGCGAGCCTCGCCTGGGCCCAGGACTGCTCCTGAGTGTCAGCGGTCAGTCATCGATCAGTCTGACCCAGCCCGAGACATTCCAGGCCGCGGTCGAGGGGCTGTAGATGGCGAAGTCGATCGCGCCGCCGATGGTCGTGTAGCCGCTCTTGCCCTTCCAGCTCACCCCGACGCCGGTGTCGTTGCTGTTGGCCCAGGCCCAGGGGTCGACCTGGCCCCGGCAGTTGTAGATGCTGCCTCCGACCGAGAAGCCGAAGATGCTGACGGAGATGGGCTGCTGCCGGCAGGGCTCGAAGAACTGCGTCCACTTGGGGTCCTGGTCCATGATTGCGTTGCCGGGCGGGACGTAGGTCCACTGCCAGGTCTGTTTGATCTCTGTGCCCTTCGCCAGGTCGTAGGCGCTGTGCCAGATCTGGCCGAGGACTCCCCAGTTCCCGGCTCCGTCGTTGTTGACCAGCCAGTAGCCGAACCAGCCGTAGATATGGGCGTTGCCGAACCAGTAGTCGGCGACCAGCGCCCAGTCCGGGTTCCGGTCCACCGGGGTGCTCAGGGCGGCGGCGGCCCCGCTGGTCGCCGGTTCGGGGCCGGACCCGGCGTACTTCAGCAGTTCGGACTTGCTGAGGTTCGGTCCGGTGACGGACAGTCCGACCGCTCGGCCGCCGGCGACCTGGGCGGAAGGGCCCACACCGGGGACCTGAGACGCCGCGTGGACGACCCGGACGGTGCTGCCGGGCAGCACCCCTTGAAGCCTGAGCTTCGCGCCGGTGTTGGAGGTCCAGGTGATGGTCCGGACTCCGACGGCATCCGCCGCGCTGACGGACTCGGTGAAGGTTTCGCCCGCCTGATCGGAGACGATGGTGACCGGCTTGTCCCGGCCGGGCGGCGGTGACTGAGCCGCCGCCGGACTCGTCGTCAGGGCCAGCGTCACGGTGACGACGGCCAGGATGCGCAACGACCTCATGGTTCTCCTTCCGGTGCCGGAGCGGGGTGACGAGGGGAGGTGCGGCTCCAGCCCCTCCAGAAAACGATTTCAGTAACCGCTCGTCCAAGACTTTCTTGGGATCACCGGGACACTTCTCGATATGGCTCACTTCCGTGTGAACCGCGACCAGGTCGCGGTCGTGAGCACCGACGTTCGACGACCGTCGGAGGTCGGCCATGCGCCGGTGGCCGGCTGAGAGCTGACCGCGCATCCGGCCGAGCGCTCGCCCGGCGAGCCGGAAGTGCGGAATCGGCCGCGCACCCGATCGGCTTGCGAGGCAGGATGTGAAGGATGACGATCACGCCTCCCGGCCAGCCTCCGCGGCCGCCTGCGCCGCCCGTTTTCTGGAAGGTCTCCCTGACCGGCGCGGCGATCTGCCTCGTGCTGGCGGTCTATGCGGCGCTCATGGACGACGTGCAGGCCATGACCGCGCTGGCCACGGCCGCCGCCGGGTTCGCCGTCCTCTTCATCCGTGCCTACGTCCGGGCGCGGCGCTGAGAGGCGAGGGCCTGACCGGCGTCACCCATGAGCCCATGCTCGCCATGGCCCTCCATCGGCGTGATCAGGAGATGAGCCTGCGCGACATCGCCGGACGCGCGCGGATCGGTCAGCCGAACCGCAGGACGAACCGCCCGCGAACGCCGCGCCGTTCGAGCGAGCGATGCGCGTCGGCGGCTCGGGAAGCCGGCAGTTCGCCGGCCACGCGCACGGTGAGCCGTCCTTCACCGGCGAGTGCGGCGAGCCGGTCGAGCTCGGCCGCGGCCTCGACGTAGTCGCGGACGAAGATCGGGACGACGCGGACCCGGCCGGTCCCGTCGCCCTGGTAACCGCGGACGGTGACGACCGTGCCGCCGTCCTTGACGGCAGAGAGCGCGGCGGCCTCCAGCACGGCGGCGTCGAGGAGCCCGTCCACGCCGCCCGGGTGGCGGCGGCGGACCGTCGCGGCGAAGTCGTCCCCCCGCGGCACGACTTCGTCGGCTCCGCACTCGCGGACGAAGGTCTCGTCCTGCTGGGCGGCGTCGGCGACGACGACCAGCCCGTCCTGCTTGGCGAGCTGGACGAAGTACCCGCCGACGGTGCCGGCTGCGCCGGTGACGGCGACCGTCGCGCCGGACGGGAGCGCCAGCGTGTCGAGCGCGAGCCGGGCGGTGAGCCCGTTCATCGGGATGGTGGCGGCCTGGACGTCCGAGAGCCCGGCCGGGATCCTCGCGACCGAGCGTGCCGATATGACCAGGTCTGCCCGGTAGCCGCCGTGCGGGCCCGAGGGCACCACGATGGCCATGACGGCGTCCCCGATCGCGAACGGGCGGTCGACGGCGGGACCGATCTCGGTGATCACGCCGGCGACCTCCATGCCCGGCACCCGTACCGCGTCGGCCTCACCCTGCCGCGGACGAGAACGGATCATCGCGTCGGCCGGGTTCACCGTGGCGCTGCTCACCCGGATCCTGACCTGACCGGGACCGATCGGCTCGGCGTCCAGGTCGAGCTCGCCGAGGGCGTCCGGTCCGCCCGGCCGCGTAACGCCGATTGCTTGAACCATGGTCGTTCGCACTCCTTGTCGGTTGCCGCCTGGGCGGCGATGGGCAGGGCCGATCGCGGCCGGTGAGCGGCCTGGTCCGGCTACGGCGATGTGGGGGCGTGCAGGCCCTCCAGCAGGAGGCTGCACACCTCGTCGAGTTCGGCGCCGATGCCGGGGTTCTGCCATTCGGCCGCGTGGGCGAGGTGGTGGTACTTGGCAGTGGCGTTGAAGACCACGCGGGCGGTGGCCTCCGCGTCGTCCGTGCGGAGGCTGCCGTCGGCGGCGCCGTCGGCGATGATGGCCGTCAGCTGGCCCAGGAGGTCGGCGACGTGGTCGGTGGCGACGCTGCTGTGCGCGGCCGCGAGGATTCCGTAGGCGGCGAACAGCTCCGGGTCCTCGCGGATCTTCGCCTGCTTCGCGGCCAGGACGGCGTGCAGCCAGGTACGCAGCCGTCGCGCCGGCGGGACCGCGCGGTCGGCGGCGATGACGGCGAGGGCGTCGCGGTTGCGGTCGAGCCAGCGCCGGGTCACGGCCTCGCGCAGCGCCTGCTTGGAGGGGAAGTGCTTGTAGACGGCGGCGTGGCTGACCCCGAGCGCCCTGGCGACGTCGACGACCGTTGCCTTGCCCGGTCCGTGGCGGCGCAGGATCTCCTCGGTGGCCGCCAGGATGGCGTTCGCGTCCAGCGGGGTTCGGGCGGGCATCAGCGCCTGCCGCCCGTTCGCTCGCTGTCCAGGAGCGCGAGCAGGGCGGGGACGTAGCGTTCTCCCGCGACCGCCCCTCGCGGGACGGCTTGCTCGATCGCGTCCAGGTCGGCCTCGGTCAGCCGCAGGCCGGCGGCGTCCACCGCCTCGGTGACGCGGTGCGGCCGGCTGGCCCCGACCAGCGCGACGATGTCCCGGTGCACGCGCCCCTGCGCCAGCACCCACGCGATCGCGAGCTGCGCGACCGTGGCGCCGCGGGCGGCGGCGATCTCCCGAAGCCGCTCGACCAACGCGAGGTTGGTCTCGATGTTGCCGGTGGCGAAGCGGGGCAGGTGTGCGCGATGCCGTGCGTCGCCGGCCGACGGCCGCCACGTGCCGGTCAGCATGCCTTGGGCGAGCACCCCGTAGGCGGTGACGCCGATGCCCAGCTCGCGGCAGGTGGGCAGGATCTCGTCTTCGACGCCGCGGCTGAACAGCGAGTACTCGATCTGGACGTCGGTGATCGGGTGCACGGCGTGGGCGCGGCGGATCGTCTCGGCGCCGACCTCCGACAGCCCGATGCCGCGCACGTAGCCCTTCCGCACCATCTCGGCGACGGCGCCGACGGTCTCCTCGATCGGGACCGCGGGGTCCAGCCTGGCCGGGCGATAGATGTCCACGTAATCGGTGCCCAGCCGCTGCAGCGAGTAGCCCAGGAAGTTCGGGATCGCGTCCGGCCGGCCGTTGACGCCGCGGACGCTGCCGTCCACACCGAACAACGCGCCGAACTTCACGCTCAGCACGGCGCGGTCGCGATCGGCGGGGCGCAGCGCCTGCCCGATGAGCGTCTCGTTGTGCCCCATCCCGTAGTGGTCGGCCGTGTCGATGAACGTGATCCCGGCGTCGAGCGCGTCGCGAAGCGTCGCGATGCCCTGCTCGTCGGCGCTGCGTCCGTACGCACCGGACATGCCTGCACAACCGAGCCCGACAGCCCCCACACAGACGTCGGCGCCGAGTGTCCTCTGCTCCATACGAGAAACGCTAAGCGGGTTGGTAACAGATGTCAAAACTTGTAACTTGCTACCTCTTCTCGCCAGGCGGGATCTGGTGTCGGCGGGGTTCTCCGAGGTGAGTGCTCACCTGCCGTTGCGGCGGGAGCAATCCTGATCGCGACGGCCTGCTGCCGGTGGGGTCGCAGAAGGTCACGCCGCTCAGGTCCACCACCGGCACGCTGGACAGAACCGCCGGTCAGGGATCCTTGACCTGGTGGAGCAGCAGGCCGACGAGCTGGTGGTCGAGTTCGCCGGCCACGCGCGCCACCATGTCGTCCTGGTGCACGGCGATGGAGATGGCCAGGCTTTCGAGAGAGCTGTAGCCCTCGGTCGCGGGACCTCTTTGGGCGGTCAGCTTCAACGGCCGGCGCCGCGCCGGTCGGACTGTCCCGGAATTGCCGGGGCTACCTGCCATTTCAGGGCGCGGCTTGTCCTGATGCCCCCGGGCGTGACCGGGGGCTCGGAGCGGTCAGTGACGCCGGCGGAGCTCTTCGTTGATGCGCAGCGCCTCGGCGAGCTGGTCTTCCAGGATGATGATGCGGCAGGCCGCTTCCAGCTGGGTGCCGGCGTCGACGAGTTCGCGGGCGCGGGCGGCCAGGCGCAGCTGGTAGCGGGAGAAGCGGCGGTGGCCGCCCTCGCTGCGTAGCGGCTCGATCAGCTTGGCGGCGCCGAGGCTGCGCAGGAACGCCGGGGTGACGCCGAGGATTTCGGCGGCCCGCCCCATGCTGTAGGCGGGATAGTCCTCATCATCGAGCCGCCGCCCGAGACTGCCGGCCTCTTCGACCGCCTGGGCCGGGTGAGTGGCCGGGTGAGCTCCGGTGGGGCGGGGCTGCTCCCGCCTGGAAGCGCTGACCGTTGCCTGAGATGTTTGATCCATTCAACCTTCCCGAATGCGAACAGGGGCCCCGGCGCCATGATGCGCCGGGGCCCAGAGGTTTAACACCATCGACCGGCCCTGCCTGCGTGCTGCAGGGGCGGTTCACTTATGCCGCGCCAGCCGCCAGATGCGGGGACGCGGGGATCGCGTAAGCGTGACCGTAGACCACCGTCCTGTTCGTGGAGCTGCGGTACCCGTGCGGCGACATGCGGCCGGCGACGGGCGATCCTGATGGCGTTCAACACTCCCTTCCGGTTATCCGTACCTCGGCACCCTGACCGCTGGTGCCGACTTCCTGCAAAACGGCAGCGCGTCCACCGCCCCGGCCCTCTTGCTCAACCACCTGGCCGCGGCAGTCCGACCTTCTGCCCTCTTCCTCGTTCCGTACTGCTGTACTGCTGTCCACGTCCGTCCGGGCAGCCCCGTCATGGTGCTCGTACTGCGCTGCCCTCGTGGATCCATCCCTTGCGATGTCAGGAACTCTAGTCCCCCACAGCGCGAATGTCTACTGTGGCGACTACAGATTTTCTTGCACCCTTGAGTAAGAGCTCCGCCTCTGTGCGAGCTGTCCTCACCGAATGGGACGCTTCCGAGCCGAAGGCCGACCCACCGGCCCAGCTTCAATCACTGACCGGTGACAGCCATTGGGAGTCAGGGCCCAAGCACTGCAGATGGGCGGCGCTCAGCTCATACTGTCGGCCAGCAGCCAGTTGGTCCGGCGGCATCTGCGCCCCGGCGGCGATCAGGGGCGCCAGGCCACTGCCGAGGTTCCCGCACTCAGCCCGTCGAAGCGCTAGCGGGCGTCTTCCGGACCGGCGGCGTTGAGGGTCGCGGCCCACTCTGCGGACCACCCGGCGAGCGGGCGCAGCGCACGATAGGCACCGTGGCCCAGCTCAGTGAGGGCATAGGCGGTGTCCGGGTGCTGCTCGACGAGGGCGGCGTCGAGCAGCTCGGTCAGCCGTTGCCGCAGCACGCTGGAGGACATGTTGTCGCAGCGCTCCTGCAACGCACGGAACCCGACCGGCCCGTCTCGCAGTTCCCAGACGATCCGCAGGTTCCACCTGCGGCCGAACAGGTCGAGGGCGGCCATCAGCGGCCGGCCGGTGCTCGACCCTCGGACCGCCCGTCCCGGCCTGGGTGCCGCCATCCGTCGTACCGTCCCGTCTTGCTGCTTCGATATCCGACACACTAACGTGTGTCGCGTTGATTCGATTTCCGAAGCACTGAGGGCTCCCCGGGACGCGAACCGGCAGCCTCGGGTGGCGACCCGAGCCGGGCCGGATCGGCACGTCCTCACAACTTCCCGGCGCTTTGTCACCGGGCGAAGCCGGACGTGTCCGGCCGAACACAGGAGGTTTCCATGGCCAAGGGCTACTGGGTCAGTGTCTATCCCGCCATTCCCGCCCCTGAGACGCTGACTGCCTACAACGAGCTGGCGGGTCCGGCCGTCCGGGCTGCGGGCGGGCGGGTCCTGTCCCGTGGCGGTCGAGTCGTCGCCCACGAGGCCGGAATCGCGCAACGCGTCGTTCTGATCGAGTTCGACAGCTTTGAACAGGCCGTCGAGGCTTACGAGAGCGAGGCGTACAAGAAGGCGCTGGTGGCCCTCCCCGACGGCTTCGAGCGCGACTTCCGCATCATCGAAGGCATCGACTGACCGGCGGACCCGGCCCTCCCCGAGCATCCGTCACCTGATGCGCGCACGGCGCTCAACGTTGTCGGCGGGGTTGTCCAGCATCAGCGGTGTCGATGTCTGAGATCATCCATGGGCCACGCCATCGGCAGTGCGGTGATCATCCGCTGTCCGGTGCAGGACGGCACCGGCTGAGGCGGGCCGGTACGCTCCAGGACTCGTTCGGTCGTCCGTTGCGGCCAGGCCGTTCACGGCTGCCAGTTCCTTGTGTCGAAGGGGGGCCGATGTCCTGGCCGAATGTCACAGTGGTTGATGCGTGCGTGCGGCGCGACGGCCGGGGCGGTAGCCCCACGGCCGTCACCGACGACGACCCGGCGGCGACGGACGCGGACCGGCGGGCGGTCGCTGCTGCGGCCGGCACCTCGCACGCGGCGTTCCTCGGCCCAGGGCGGACGCCGGACGGTGGCCGGCCGGTCCGGTTCTTCACCGTCACCGCCGAACTGCCCGGCTGCGGCCACGGCACCGTTGCCGCGCAGGCCGTCCGGTTGACCCGCACCGCGCTGAGCGAGCTGAACGACCGCCAGCACACCGGCGGACGCACGTTCGACACCGTCGCGATCCGCCGCTCCGCCGGCATCGAGGTGTGGTTCGACCAGGGCCTCGTCGCGCTGCGTCACCCGGCGCCGGACGAGCGCGCCGCGATCGTCACCGCGCTCGGCCTCACCGCGGACGATCCGCATCCGGCCGACGCGCCACGGATCGCCGCGCCCGGCGCACCGCGCATGCTGGCGCCGGTCCGCGACCGGTCGGCGCTGTTCCGAGTCCGCCCACACCTCGGCGAGCTGACAGCGGCGTGCAGACGGTACGGGCTCCTCGGCTGCTTCGTGTACGTACCGCCGGTGGGCGACCGACCGGGTGCGGCGCGGATGTTCGCGCCGGCGATCGGTGTCGACGAGGACGTCGCCAACGCCAACAGCACCGGCTGCCTGGCCGCCCACCTGCTCGACACGACAGGGGCGCAGACGGTCGCGATCGAGGTGGAGCAGGGTGACACCCTCGGTCGACCGGCCAGCGTGCTCGCCTCGGCCCGGCGCGTGCCGGCGGGCATCACGACCCGGGTCGGCGGGCTGGCAGTGGTCCGCCGAGGCGACGACCAGACCGTCTCCCCTGCGATCCGCGCATGAGGCTGGGACTGCCCGCTACGGTCAAGCGCTGGCTCCCGGCGCCGGGCGCCAGCGGGACACGGCGCCGAGGGCGCGGCTGAGCGTCCATCGGGAGACGCTCAACCTGGCGGCCACGGCGCTGCGGGTTTGTCCGGCGCCGTTCTCGTTCGCGGCCTGCGACAAGGGCGTTAACGGCACCGGAACGCCGCGGCGGTCTCGGCCGGGGCCGCTCGGCCAGCAGCCCGTACAGCCGGGCGCTCTCAGCCCGACGCACCTCGCTGACCAGGCGGGTCAGCGTCGTGATCCAGCCGAGCCACCGTCAAGCCCGGTCCGATCCGCCTCGCCGGCCTGCAGGGCACCAGGGGGCTGCTGGTGAACGATTCCCCCAGCGTGGAGAGCCGGTAGACCGCGCCTGTGTGCATCGACGCTTGATCGGCGCTGTTGCCTCTCACGACGAGTCCGCGTGCCTGGAGACGTCGTAGCGCCTGGGTCAGCACCTTGTCGCTGACTCCCGCGATCCTCGCGAGCAGTTCCTTGCGTCGCGTCGGCCCCAGGCGCGGGGCCGAGAGGACGACAGGATCCCAGGAGCACGCGGTTGGGTGGCTCGTCCTCCCCTGTCACGCTGCCCAGGACGATTCAGAAATCGGAGGCTCGCGGACGCTCGGACATGACACGACAGTTCTGGCGCCTCCGCAGCACCCACGTGAGGGTGGCGCCGTCGTTGATCACGACGGAGATCCCGGCCGGTGCTCCCGGACCGGTGAGTCGCCGAGCATCAGGTACGGTCTCCGGCTCCGGGGACGATCAAGCCGGTCTCGTATGCGACGACCACCGCCTGGGCGCGGCTGGACAGCTTGAGCTTGGTCATGAGGCGGCCCAGGTGGGATTTGACGGTGGCCTCGGCGATGTCCAGGCGGGCGGCGATCTGCTGGTTGGTCAGGCCCTGGCCGACCAGGTGCAGCACGGCGGTCTCCTGGCTGGTGAGCCGGGCGAGTTCCTCGGGCCGGCGCCGGTTGGGTTCGGGCGTGGTGACGAAGTGGTGGACCAGGCGCCGGGTGACGCTGGGCGCCAGCAGCACCTCGCCGCGGGCGACCGTGGCGATCGCGGCCAGCATCTGGTCGGCGGGGGTGTCCTTGAGCAGGAATCCCGAGGCGCCGGCGCGCAGGGCGGCGAAGACGTGTTCGTCCAGGTCGAAGGTGGTCAGGATGAGGATCTTCGGTGCCGGGCCGGCGGCGTGGGCGAGGATGTGGCGGGTGGCGGCGACCCCGTCCAGGTTGGGCATGCGGATGTCCATCAAGATGACGTCCGGGGCGGTCGCCGCGGCTTGGGCGATGGCTTCGTGGCCGTCGGCGGCCTCGCCGACGACAGCGAGAGCGGCGTCGGTGCGGAGGAGGGCGACCAGGCCCGCTCGGACCAGGGCCTGGTCGTCGACGACCAGGACACGGATGGTCCCGCGGTCGGTGTCAGGGCCGGTCATCGGGACGCTCCCCCTCGCGGTGCGCTCTGCTGCTGGTGGGGGCGAGCCGCGGCGAAGGCGGACTCCGCGAGCGAGGAGGCGGGCTCGGCGAGCGATGAGAGGGGCTCGGCGAGTGGGGAGGCGGGCAGGTGCGCGCTCACGGTGAAGCCGCCGTCCGTACGTGGGCCGGCGGTGAGGGTACCGCCGTAGAGGGTGGCTCGTTCGCGCATGCCGATCAGCCCGTGCCCGTCGGCGGCGCTGTGCCCGGCGGCGGCCGGGCCGTTGTCGCCGACCTGCAGCGTGACGGCGGCGGGGTGGTAGGTCAGGGTGAGGGTCACGTCGGCGTGCGGGGCGTGTTTGAGCACGTTGGTCAATGATTCCTGGGCGATGCGGTACAGGCACCGGTCCACGCCGGGCGGCAGCGGGCGTGCCTGACCGGAGGTCTCCCGCCGGATCGACAAGCCCGACAGGCGGGAGCGTTCCAGCAGCCTGTCCAGCTGGTCCAACCCCGGCTGGGGGGCGTAGGAGTCCTCGCCGGTGTCGGACGTCAGGCGCAGGACCGACAGCATGTTCCGGAGTTCGGCCAGCGCCTCGCGGGTGGTGGCGGCGATCGCGGTGAACGCTTCACGTGCGGCGTCGGGCTCGGTGTCGATCAGGCGGCCGCCGGCGCCGGACTGGATCGAGACGACCGACAGGTGGTGGGCGACCACGTCGTGCAGTTCCCTGGCGATGCGCACGCGTTCTTCGGCGACCGCTCGCAGGGCTTTCTCCTCGCGTTCGATCTCCAGGTGGCGGGCGTGCTCGATGAGATCCTGGTGGCGCAGCCTGCGGCTGCGCACCCCCTCCCCGATGGCCCAGGCCGCGCCGAGCTGAAGCGCGTTCTCGACCAGGCTCTTGAGGATCGCGAAGGTCAGCCCGGACCTGACTAGGTCGGGAACGAGGATGCCCGCCATCAACGCCAGGGCCAGGACGCCGTCGCGGTGGCCCTCCCGGCGGTAGGCCGCGACGGTGTAGAGGCTGACCAGCACCGGCGGAGCCTGGAATCCGTTGGGGTAGCCGGCCAGGCCGCAGCCGATCAGGCCCGCCGTGATCACCGCGAGGACGGCGACGGGGTGGCGCCTGCGCAGCACCAGCGGCGCGCTGGTGAGCACCGCCAGCAGGTACGCCAGCACGACCGGGTCATGGGCCGACAAGGCGGCCTGGGTCACCGCGAGCCCGGTCGACACACCGGCCAGCAGGCTGTCGGCGACCATCACCGGCAAGCCGCGCCACCAGCGGCCCCATCGTCGCACCACGTTCATGAGACGAAGGTAGCCGCCACCATGAACCGCTTTGTCCTCCTTTGGGAGGAGTCGTCGTTAGGGCAGCGGTTGCAGAGAAGCGGACGGTTGGTGTGCCGGTGGCAGGGCCCGGATCGACCTTCCGCACGATGCCCAGTGGCTGCTCAGAGCCCTAGTTTTGGATACAGCCGGTGATCAATGATCAACAGGGGGGCACCCCTGGGCCCGGACACATCACTACCGGAGCGTCGAAACCCGACGCGCGCCGGATCCGCAGGAAACAACCCCTTCACCAAGGAACGACGCATGCTCCTCATCAAGAGTGGAACGGCTGCCGCAATGGCCCTCACCGCCGGAATCGGATTGGGCGCCGCCGGACCGGCACAGGCCGCCACCCCCCTGGACCGCTTCCACCATCAGACGATCACCTGGCGCTCCTGCGCGACCGGACCCGGCGATCAGATGGGCCGGCAGATGGACGCCGCCGGCGCTCGGTGCGCCACCGTCCTGGTCCCGATGGACTACCGCAGGCCGCAGGGGCGGACCCTCTCCATCGCGCTCTCCCGGATCAAGGCCACCGATTCCTCGCGGCGCCGCGGCGTCCTGCTGCTCAACCCCGGCGGGCCGGGAGGCGCCGGCCTCTCGATGCCGCTCCTGGGCAAGGAGATGCCCGCGGTCGCGGCCCGTTACGACCTGGTGGGCATGGACCCCCGATTCGTCGGCCGCAGCACACCGATCAGCTGCCGGTGGCAGACCGACACCTTCCTCCGCTCGGCGGGACCCGACCGGCGTGCCTTCGACGAGGGGGTGCGTCTCGCCGAACAGTTGGCGGCGGGCTGCGCCGAGAGCAATCTCCAGACCCTGCCGTACGCCACGACCAGGAACACCGCACGCGACATGGACGTCATCCGGGCCGCGCTCGGCGAGCGGAAGCTGTCCTACCTCGGTTACTCCTACGGCACCTACCTGGGCGCGACCTACCTGCAAATGTTCGGCTCGCGGGCCGACCGGGTGGTGCTCGACAGCGCCGTCGACCCGCGGGTGTACGGCCCGCGCATGTTCTCACGCGCCGCCCCCGCGATGGACGCCGCGCTGCGGCGCTGGGCGTCCTGGGCCGCCTCACATGACGAGAAGTACGGGCTGGGCGGGACGCGTGACGCCGTCCTGACGACCGTGGAGAAGATCAACCGGCGTCCCGTGCAGATCGGCGGATACCGTGTCGACGCCCATGTCGTGCCGTACTGGCTGTTCGCGCGTCTCTACAGCGACGACCCGCAGTCCTATGCCGTCCTCGCCGAGGAGGCGCGGGCGCTGAGCCGCGGCGGCGAGACACCGCCGCCCGCCTCGCTGAAGGAGTTCCTCGACGGCCTGTTCACCGGTTCCGGAGAGGCCTCGGACCGGGCGGGCACGGCGATCCTGTGCGGTGACCGGGCCGTACCCCGCGACCCGGCGACCTACTACCGCGACATCCAGCGGCACCGTGCCGCCGAACCACTGTTCGGCCCGCTCGCCCGCAACATCACCCCGTGCGCGTTCTGGCCGGTCAAGCCGCTTGAGGCGCCCACGAGGATCGGGAACGACGTACCGGCGCTGATCGTCGGCGCGGCCGGCGACCCCGCGACGCCCTACCCGGGCCAGCAGGCCATGCACCGGGCGCTGACCGGCTCCCGCATGATCACATTGAACGACGCCTTCCGCCACGGCGCCTACCTCGCGGCGGGCAACGCCTGCGTCGACACCAAGGTGACCAGCTACCTGGTCGACGGCGCCCTGCCCGGCAAGGACGTCACCTGCGACCGCCCGGCCGTCTGACACCACCTCGGGTCGACGGTGACGCGCGTGGAGCAGAGCGCCCTGACGCCCACCCCGTTGTAGTCGTGTCAGTGGAGAGGATCTGGTCGTGCACCGGTATGCCCTTCAGCGCCAGCGCTGGAGTTTGTCAGGGTTCAGGATGATCCACACCGCCGTGACCTCGGCTCCGGCCACGCTCACGCTGACCACCGCCACGGCCTTGCCCGCCCGCCGCAGCACGAGCCCCGTCCTGCCGTTCACCAATCCGATGGCCGGCTCGGTTCCTGGCTGGCCGATCAGCAACGCCGTGACGACCCGCGCGACCGCGTCCGCGCCGTAAGCAGGCCGTACGGCGACGCGCACCTTGCCGCCGCCATCGCTGACGACGATCGCGTCGGCGGCCAGGACTTCCCGCAGCGCCTCGGTGTCGCCCGCCTGGCAGGCCGAGGCGAACCGGCGGGCCACCCGCTCGTGCCTGGCGAGCATCTCCGTGCCGTACCCGGCCTGGCGCGAGGCCGGGTACGGCACGGGCTGGAACCGGGTCCCCCGGCCGCCGGGCACGTGGTCGGGGGCAGCGTCGGGAGCAGGGTCAGGGGCAGGGTCAGGGGCGGGGGCGGGGGCAGGGTCAGGGGCGGCGACGAGCTCCAGGCAGATGCTTCCCGCTGTCCGCGTCAGCCAGGCGCGCGGCACCGCGACGGCGGCGCGCTCCTCCTCGTCGAGGGCGTACCAGCGGCGATAGGTCTCCTGGACGACGTGGTCCGCCGTGGCGTCCGAGCCGAACATGCACAGAGCGATCTCGAGCAGGTGCTGCCGTTCGTCGAGCATCTCCGCCAGCGACTCGGCGCCCGCCTCGGTCATGGTCTGCCGCCTCCTTCATCGTTGGCAGATAAGACCGGACAGCCCGTTACGTTGTGACAAAGCGGCTGCGAGACCGCTTGAAGGCCTCGATCTTGGCCGGGTTGAGAATCCACAACAGGTGGTGGATCCCCTCCCTGGATGCCTCGACGGCGAGCAGGGCGACGTCCCTGCCGTCCTGGGTGACGAGCACGCCTGGCAGCCCGTTCATCTCGACCCACGTGATGGCGGTGCCCGGCCAGAACCGCGGCGAGAACGCGGCCACGAACCTGGCCACCCGCTCGGTGCCCAGCACGGGGAACTTGGCCGATCCCCTGATGCCGTCGCCGTCGGAGGAGCTGACGACGTCGGCGGCGAAGAGCTTCTCCAAGGCGCCGACGTTTCCCGTCTGGGCGGCGTGGAGGAACGTCTCCAGGAGGCGCCGGTGCTGGAGCCTGTCGATGGGCTCGTGGCGGACGGCGGTCACGCGCCTGCGGGCGCGGCTCACGATCTGCCTGACATTGACCGGGGTGAGCCGCAGGATCTCCGCTATCTGCGGATAGGGGTAGTCGAATGCCTCGCGCAGGACGTAAGCGGCGCGCTCGGTGGGATTGAGCCTTTCCAGCAGGAGCAGAAAGGCCAGCTCCAGCGCTTCGCCGCGTTCGGCGCCGACGGTGGGGTCCAGGCTGGTGTCCACGGGTTCCGGCAGCCAGGGGCCGATGTAGGACTCCCGCCGCACGCGCGCCGACTGCGCCAGGTTGATGGCCAGCCGGGTGGTGACCAGCGCCAGGAAGGCCGGCGGGTTCTCGATGGTTTCGCGGTCGGTGTCCTGCCAGCGCAGCCACACCTCCTGGACGATGTCCTCGGCCTCGGCCGCGCTGCCCAGCATCCGGTAGGCGATGCCGAACAGCCGCGGGCGCAGCTCGATGAAGGCGGAGGCCGCCCGATCGAGAGCGTCCGCCTGGTCCGGGGATTCCGTGTTCATGTGCCCCACATCGATTCGCCCGTCGGCTTGAACAGGGGTTCGTCAGCCTCGCGCGTGGTCCGCAGCGTCGAGGATAGTCGCTGTCACGGCGTCGGGCCGGGAGGCCGCGAGCGCGTGGGAGGCGCCGGCGACCTCGCGGGTGCCGCGCGAGTCCGCGCGCTCGGCCATGAAGCGCAGTGCGGCGGCCGGGATGTTGCGGTCCTGGTCGCCGTGGACGAACCAGGACGGGACGGTGCGCCAGGGCGCCTCGTCGGCGGCGAGCCCGTCGGACAGGGCGCGCTCGGTCACCGGCCGCTGCGTCGCGGCCATCAGCCCGGCCTCCTCGGCGTCGAGATCGGCACAGAACTGGCGGTGGAACTTGGCGGGGTCGATGCGGAACTCGTCGCCGCCGGAGGCCACCGGGTAGACCTGCAGCGCCTGGCCGAGCGTGCTGCCCTCGAACTTGCTCGACAGCAGCAGCGCGCTCTCGCCCGGCTCGGGGGCGAAGGCGGCGACGTAGACCAGCGCGCGCACGGCCGGGTTGCCCACCGCCGCCTGGCTGATCACCATGCCGCCGTAGGAATGGCCGACCAGGACGACAGGGCCGCCGATGCCGCCGATCACATCCCGCAGGTAGGTGGCGTCGCCCTCCACGCCGCGCAGTGGGTTGGCCACGGCGACCGCGGTGAGCTGGTTTCCCCGCAGGCGCTGGATGACGCGGTTCCAGCCGGCCGACTCTGCGAAGGCGCCGTGGACGAGGAGAACGACTGGTTGGTTCATGGGATTGCCTCTCTGGTTGTTCACTCGTGAAAGCCGATCTCGCGGTGGGTGCCGTCGCAGAGCGGTTTGTTGCCGGAGTGACCGCAACGGCACAGCGTCATCCGGTTCCTGGTCTCCAGCGGCAGGCCGTCCGATCGGGTGACGGGGATTCCACCGGTCACCCACAGCGCGCCGGCGAGCCCGTCCTCCTCCTCCAGCACCGAGATGGCGCGCGGGAGGTCGGCCTCGATCGTCTCGCCGCCGCGTTCGAGGGCATAGCTGTAGGAGCCGGAGGGGCAGTGATCGATGCGGCCCATGATGTCGGAGCGCACGTCGCTGTCGGCGGTGTCGTCGAGCATCTTGGCGATGGGCCTGGTCCGGCCGATGCAGAAGGCGGCGTGCACGCACAGCTCGCCCACCCGCCGCGCGGAGATGCCGACGCCGTCGTGCACGTGCTGCAACTCCTGGTAGGGCCGCATCGGCGCGGCCTCCGTGCCGTCGAAATCGGTCAGCGCGTGAGTGCCGTCGCAGAACGGCTTGGCGCCCGAACGGCCGCAGCGGCACAGCGCATAGGTTTCCTCGGTTTCCAGGGGCTCCCCGGTCTTCCAGGTGAGCGCGTTCTTCTGCTCAGCCGAGACGATCTTCCGCTTGCGCCGCAGGGGGACACGACCGTGGACGACGTATGGCCCGTCCCGGAGCACGACGATCCGCTGGTGGTCGCCCGCGCTCCAGCGGCGCAGCTCAGGCGGGACGTACTCGAAGGTGAGGCCGCCCCGCTGCATCAGCCCCTGCGCCTGGGCCTTGAGCGCGTACATCTCCCCGGTGGCGACGGCGAGCATCCTGGGGCTGCCGTTGAAGGCCAGCTCCAGCAGATGGAGGATCGCGCAGTAGGTGTGGTCGAACTCCTCCTGCGCGGCGCGGTCCGCAGGGTCGGGCGTCATGGGGAACACCCCGGTGAGATCCACCGGGAGCTTTTCACCGGTGGGCCCGGACTCGGGGGTGTCCCCGCGCCGGTAGCGGCGGCCGAGCTTCAGCTCCATGAAGCGGTAGTAATGGGCGACCTCGTCCTGGTCACCGTCCCAGACCTCGCCGCGGGCGTTGCCTTCCCCCTGCTCGACGATCTCCTTCAGCGCGTCCAGCGCGGAGGCGAGGTCGGTGACGGCGACGAGCCTGCCGCCGGTGTGACGGAAGTGGGCGCCGCTCACCTGCCGAGCCGGGTCGCCGGAGAAGACCTCCTTCTCGCCGAGCGTGTCGCACAAGTGGCGCAACCCCTGCTCGATCGCGGCGTAGAACTGGCCGATGGTCTCGTAGTCGTCGTCCTCCGGCGGGGCGCCTGGCGGTGCCGGCTGTTCCAGGCGCAGGAACATCTCCAGCGCTTCCGGGCCGAACGGCACCAGCGACAGGTCGAGGTCGCCGTGGGGCAGCTTGCGGGGGTGAGGCGGCAGCATCTCGGGCGTGTCGAGCCGCGGGGCGCCGCCGACGGCGTTGAGCAGGTTCGCCGCCAGCGCGAGATGCAGCATCTCCTCCACGAAGACGCTGCTCACCACCTCGACGGCCGCCGGGTTGCGCTCCGGGTCGAGAGAGTACAGCGCGGTCAGGTACGGCGGCAGGGTCGCGTGCTCCAGCTCGATCGCCCACTGCAGGTGCTCGCGCAGGCTGCCGAGCGTGCCGATCCGCGGCTCAGGCAACGTCGCCACCCGGCCGCGTGCCGTTCTCCAGCACCTCGACGGCGTCGCGCAGCCCCCGCAGGGCGATCCTCTCGCGATCGACGTCCGTCGGGTCGTACAGCCACTCGGTGACCGGCCGCCCCACCTCCTCTTCGGGGTGGCCGGCCTCCACGAGGGTCAGCTCCTCCTCGATCTCGACGTGGAGCTCGTACAGGAACTCGTTCTCACCGTTCGGGGTGCTCATGTCTCCTCCAAGGGATCTACAGTCGCCCGGCGATCCGGCCCGGCGCCGGCTCGCACGCATCCCCCGTTCGGTGATGCGGCCCGATCGCCAGCTAAGACAGGACAGCCCCGGCATTTGTGACAAGATCCGGCTATTCGACGAGCTTTCCCACGGTGGAGACCTCGCGCATGAGCGCCGTGATCTCGGCGGGAATCGGCGGGATGCTCTCCCTCTCCACCGATCCGGGGCCGGACCACACGAGGTTGACCTGCAGTGCGGGGTCGAGTTCCGGGTAGTCGGAGCGGTTGTGGCAGCCGCGGGTCTCACGGCGCTCGATCGCGGCTTCGATGGTCGCGCGCGCGGCGAGCGCCGCGGACTTCAGGTCGAAGGCGTGGGCCAGGTCCTGGAAGCCGGCGATGTCCGGGTGCACGCCGATCCCGCCGATGCGCGCCTCGACCGCGGCCAGCTCGGCGAGGCCTTTCCGCAGGCCGCCCTCGTCGCGTACCACTCCGGCGTGCTCCGTCATGATGTCGCGGAGAGCGCGCTGCAGCGACCGCACGTTCTCCGGGCCGTCGGCGGACAGGAGCTCGTCCACTTCCTCCCGCGCTGCGGCGAGCGCCTCGGCGGAGCGGCGCTGCGCGTCGAGCCCCGCGGAGTACTCCGCCGCCGCCCGGCCGACGATGCGGCCGAAGACGAGGAGCTCGATGAGGGAGTTGCCGCCCAGGCGGTTGGCGCCGTGCAGGCCGCTGGCCGCCTCCCCGATGGCGTACAGGCCGTCGACGCCCGTGCCGTGGTCCTCGGGACGCACCCAGACGCCGCCCATCGAGTAGTGCGCTGTCGGCGCGACCTCGATCGGCTTCTTGGTGATGTCGAGCATCTGCAGTTCCAGAAGCGTCTGGTAGACGCGAGGCAGCCGCGTCATGATCGTCTCGCGCGGCAGATGCGAGACGTCCAGCCACACGCCACCGTCCGGGGTGCCGCGACCTTCCTTGATCTCTGTGTATGCGGCCAGCGCGACCCGATCGCGCGTGGACAACTCCATCCGCTCCGGGTCATACCTGGACATGAACCGCTCGCCGAGCCGGTTGCGCAGGACCCCGCCCTCGCCCCGGGCCGCCTCGGAGACCAGCGTGCCCGCCGCGTTCTCCGGCGCGATGAGACCGGAGGGGTGGAACTGCACCAGCTCGGGGTCGCGGATGCGGCAGCCGGCCAGGACGGCCAGGCGGAAGGAGTCGCCGGTGTTCTCGTCACGCCGCGAGGAGGTGCGCCGCCAGATCCGGGTGTGGCCGCCCGCGGCCAGGATCACCGCATCGGCATGGATGACGTAGCGGCTGCCGTCGGTCAGATCGAACCCGTACGCGCCGAAGACCGCGTTGTCGCGCACGAGGATCCGCGTGATGTACACGGTGTCCAGGACGCGGACGTCGAGCTGGGCCGCCCGATTGATCAGCGTGCGCTGGATCTCGAGTCCGGTGTAGTCCCCCGCGTACGCGGTGCGCCGGAAGGTGTGGGCGCCGAAGAAGCGCTGGGAGATCCGTCCGTCCCGCTCGCGTGCGAACGGCATGCCGTACCGCACGAGGTCCTCGATGCCGCGTGCGGCCCCCTCGGTGACGATGCGCACCGTCTCGGGGTTGGCCAGCAGGTAACTCTCCCTGAGAGTGTCGGCCGCGTGCTGCTGCCAGGTGTCTGCGGGGTCCATCGTGGCGAGGGCCGCGTTGATGCCGCCTGCCGCGAGCGAGGTGTGTGCGTCCGCCTTCGGCCGTTTGCCGACCGCGAGGACGTCCACCCCGCCTTCGGCGAGTTCGACGGCCGCCCGCAGCCCGGCCCCGCCGGTCCCGATGACCAGGACGGACGTGGCGATTCTGTTCTCTGACGCGTACATGATGCTCCTTCGGTCACGTGCCGCCCAGATGGCGGCGACACGACGGCGACGACGCACCCGGCCAGGACGCTCTCGCCCGGCAGGATGATCGTGAACAGGCCGTGACGCTCGGCGACGTGGGCGAGCCGGAGCAACCAGCCCGCCTCGGCCAGGCTCCTGGGCGAACGCCCACTAGGACCGGACAGCGTCGCGATATGTGACAGACCGCCGCGAAAGCTGTCAAAGGCAGCGGGCGAGGCCGGCGGCGAGCAGGCATCCTCCAGAAGCGCAGGCTCCGCCTTCCCGCTCCTGCTCAGAGCCGGCGAGCGCCTGGCGCCGCGACCGCGCCAATGGTGCTGCGCACCGTGACGGGCAGCGGCTACCTGGCCCGGTACGCGGCGCAAGCACACCGTCGAATGGCACCCGCGCAAGCTCTTCGCCAGGCTCGAAGGCCGGCGATCGGGACGGTGGTGTGACGAGCGTCATGTCACGGGCGGCCTGCCGCATTTTGTCTCTGTCATGACGGTCCATGAGTCACCGCCGGGCCAACGGCGCGATGGACGTCGATTCGAGAGACGATGCGGGAGAAGAGATGTTCGTCAAGAAGAGGTTGTTCATCGCGGCCGTGTCGCTGATCGCCTCTGCCGCTGGAATGACGGCGTCGGCTTCGGCCGACGACGGCGGTGCCTCGATCAGCTCCTGGGGCTTTCCCGGTGAGGGATCCGACTGGCAGCCGGTGACCTACGCCGGCGGGCAGATCACCAGCAGGTCCACTCCGGGAGAGGCGCGCGACAACCGCGGCAACATCCTGCACGCCTGGCGCGGCGCCGACAACGACTCCATCTGGATCTCGTTGAACAACGGGCCCGCGTACTCGCTGCCCAACGCGCAGACATGGACTCCTCCGCGGGTGATCTGGACGGACGACGGGGGCCGCGGCAACTTCCGGATCTTCCACACCGGCACCGAGGGCCACGTCTACCAGCACCGCGTCCAGCTCAGCACGAGCTACCAGCTACCTGCCACGCTGCCCAGCTGGACCAGGATCCCCAACGACACGCGCACCACCGACACCGAGCCCGTGGCGGCCGCCGCGCTCCCCGGCAACTCCTTCATGCTCGCCTGGAACAGCCAGTCCACCGACGACATCTGGACGATCTACTACAACGGCGACACCGGCACCTACAGCTCGCCCAGCGTCGTGCCGGGCGCGCGGAGCAAGGACGCGCCGGGACTGGCCGCCCAGGTGGGCAGCAGCGCCGACCCCGCCCCCTGGAACCAGGTCGTGCTCGCCTTCACGGGCACCGACAACTACGTGTACATGTCGCGGCAGCGGTACGGGACCGGCAGCTGGACCAATCCGTTCCGGGTCTATGCGACAGGCACCCCCGGCTACACGAGGAACGGCCCGTCCGTCGCGCTCTCCCGGAGCGGCTACGGCGTCATCACGATCACCGAGGACCGTGACAACACCATCGGCAGTTACATGATCTCGCGCGACGGCGGCTGGAGCGGCTACTACGAGGAGAACAGCTTCGCGCTCTCACCCGGCAGAACCCCGCTGGCCGTGGTGGCCGGTACCGATCTCTACTACGTGCTCAACGGTTCGGCCGGCGGCAAGAGCGGCGTGCTGTGGAAGAAGGTCTACGACTTCGCGGCGATGCCCACGCCGTCGGCCCCGCAGTGGTGAGGCGGACGGCGGCCACGGTGTCCGCCCTGCTGCTCGGGTTGTCCTCGCCGGACATCGCCCCGGCAGCGTGGGCGGCGGCCACCTCCCCGATGCCCGTGACCGCGCCTGCCGCGGCGGAGGACCCGCCGTCGGCGGGGCCTGGAGCGTCCGGCCCTGACCTGAGCAGCGCCAACCGCACAGCCCCGCCGGCCGGTCTGCCGGACTGGTCACGCGCCGGGTACCGAGGCGGCCAGGAACTGCCTGAGGGCGACACGGATCTGACCGACGACGCCTCCTGCCGCATCTCGCCGGAAGAGCTCGCCTCCTCCTACGGCGTGACGGCGGACGACGGGGCCGACGACACCGCCGGGCTGCAGAAGGCGATCGACCACATCAAGAGCGACTGCTCGCCGAACGCCAACTTCAACCGGCTCTCGCTCATCGAGCTGCCCTCCGGCCGGATCGACGTCACCCAGCAGATCTACGTGGACGCCGGATTCCTGATCGTACGGGGCAAGGGCGCCGGCGACGGCGGCACCCGGCTGGTGTTCAGGCCCGGCCTCCGGACCCGCTACGACCAGGTGATCAACGGCCGGTGGGACCAGGAGAGCATGACCGCCGGCACCGCCCCCGACATCGGCAACGGCGGCTGGATCTGGCCGGGGCGTGGCATGTTCCGGGTCCAGACCCGGGAGGTGGCTGCCCGGTACAAGGACGACTGGGAGCTGGCCTCCAGCCTGCCCATGCGCAAGGACCTCTACGAGGGCAGCGTCAACCAGCACTGGGTCTCCGGCTTCAAGGTGGCCGCCGCGGCCGACGACCCGGGCTTCTCGGCACGGACGGGAGACACGGTCGTGCGGCTGGACGCGAAGGCCGACATGACCAGGTTCAGGCCAGGCGGCTATGTCTGGGTGGGCGCCGCCAACAGCAGGAAGTTCTACGCGCAGCAGGGCATCACCGATCAGAGCATGATCGAGGCGCTGCACATGCGGCAGGAGATGTTCCGGCTCAGCCGCATGGACGCCACGGCCAAGACGATCACCCTGGACCGGCCGCTGAAGTGGGACCTGCCGGTGAACTCCGAATCGGACGGCTCCGAACCGCTGAACGGCGGCGGCACCCCGTACGCCAGCAAGGTCACGCCGCTGACGGTGGTCGAGGGCGTCGGGTTCGAGGACTTCTCCTTCACCCAGGACATGAACGGCCTACCGAAGATCGGCGGCCAGGAGACGTACTCGCTCACTCCCGAGCAGGCCGTGCACAACTACGGCAACCTGGCGCCCGAGTACGCCATGCACGGCATCGTGTTCAAGTGGGCGGCGAACAGCTGGGCGCGCGGCCTCAGGGCCACGATGACCGGCTCACACCCCATCGTCACCGAGGTGGCGCGCAACCTGCAGATCGAGCGCAACAGCTTCGACGGCGCCTGGAACAAGGGCAAGGGCGGCAACGGCTACCTGCGCGGCAGCCGCGTGTGGGACTCGCTGTGGGCGCACAACCTCAGCCGCAACCTGCGCCACTTCACCTTCCAGTGGTCGGCGGGCGGCAACGTCGCCTTCCGCAACGACCTCGACTCCGACCTGAACCTGCACGGCGGCTGGGAGCACGACAACCTGTTCGAGCAGAACACGGTGCGCGTCCCCTACGAGCACCGCTCGGCCAGTTGCTCCGCCAACTGCGGCGGCGAGGGCGGCGAGATCGACGCGGGCACCTGGTATCCGATCTGGTGGGCGGCCGGCCCCAAGGCGGGCAAGTGGGCCGGCTCCTCAGGGCCGCAGAACGTCTTCCACGACAACACGCTGAGCAAGCAGACCACCGCGGACGGGCCGTTCGAGCCGTACCGGCCGTACGGCGCCCAGGTGGGCACCGCCTTCCAGTTCGGATCGGACGCCGCCGACCCGCGCGCGTTCCTGCCCCTGAGCCAGAACGGGCAGGCGATCACGGACTGGACCGGACGGGAGACCCTGAACTACCAGGGCAACGGCGTGGCCGCCCTCGACGTGGGACACCGGCACTCGCTGTTCCTCCGCGAGACCGGCGGCGAGCTTCCTCCACGTGACCCGAAGCTCGTCGAGATCAAGGCGGCCACCTGGAACATGGCCGGCGCGTCCTCGCAGCAACAGGGCGACCGGTACGCGACCGCGCTGCCCGCCCTGCACACCCGGGCGGATCCTCCCCGGGAGAACGACCTCCTGGCGCTCCAGGAGAGCGGCTATCCCGCCGCCCAGCACTTCTGGGGCAAAGAAACCTACGCGCAGACCGACTACGTCAAGAGGATGCGCGACGGCAGCACGAACGCGCCTCCCGTCGAGGAACTCTGGCTCAGCCGAACCACTGGCGGCCGCGGCGGCGGTTACCTCTACTGGCTGAACACCAACGTCGACACCGGCTCCGGCGCCCCGGAGAAGATCAATCTGGCCGTCTGGACGCGGAGAAGTGTCCGCAGCGACGAGATATTCGTCGTCCCCGGAGCGACGCGGAACGGCGTTCACGAGGGCAAGTCCCGTCCCGCGCTCGGCGTCAACTATTGCGGGGTCGTCTACTTCACCTGGCACGGGGCCGCACAGGGCGGCACGGACAACGTCACGATGCTGCGGAACATCAGGAGTCGTATGGAGAACGCCGGCCCGAACGGGCAGCCACTGCGCTGGGTGGTCCTCGGCGACTTCAACATGGAGGTCTATGGGCAGGCGGGATTGCTGAACGCCCTCGGCGGCGACTCCCCTCAGTTCGACGTGCTGCCCTCAAGCGGGCCCACCCGGCCCGTCACGGGACGCACCATCGACTACGCCGTCACCCGCAACGGCCTCACCCCGGTGCTCTACAGGGGTTACGGGTTCGGGACGCCGATGACCGACTTCGAGATGTCGGACCACCTTCCCGTCGAATACGACTTCTCCTATCTCACCGAGGACCAGCGGTGCACGACGTCCCAGCCGGCGCGGCAGGCGAAGGCCGTCCCGCGGACGACGCAGAATCTCAGAAGCGCCTCCAGCACCCGCTCCCCCTACCCTTCGGGTTCAGGGACGCGGCCCGGCAGCAGCCGCCTCAAGACCAGGATGTTCGGCCGGTCCGAGCAGAGCGCGCACAATTTCCGGTTCCTGGCCGCCGGGGACGACCCGGGTCACTACCGCGTGCTGCACAGCCTCACCCGTACCTATCTGGGCCAGGAATCCGGCCTCGCCGACGCGCCGGCGATCCTCCAGGGCTCCGACGAGGGCGACTCCCAGCTCTGGCGACTGCTCGACATGGGCGACGGCACCTGGATCCTGCTGAACAAGGCCACCGGTCAGGCGTTGACCAGACTGGATCGCGCCGACGGCGAGGAACTGGTGGGTCGTGACCTCGCCGACGAATTCGATCCCGACCAACGCTGGTTCCTCCAGGACGCCGAGAACGAGGCACTGGACGTCGATGAGATCGTCACCGGCGCGGGATCGGCCATGACCGTGCAGGACTCCGATCCCGGACCGGGCACGCCGGTGGTGCTCGAACCCGACAGCGACGATCCCGAAGAAGAATTCATGCCCATATACGCCGACAAAACCGAGGATTATTACTGCTACTACCTCGTCCAGAAGGGACTGTACGTCAATTCGACAGCCACCGATCCCGCGGTCGGCGACGGCAACCGGCTCACCCTGAACGAGTTCCGTCCCAATGACGGCGGCTACATGTTCTGCACCCCGTCGGCCGACAGGCACGCCGCGCAACTGACGGCGGTGGGCCAGTACGACGCGCAGGGCCGCTTCCTCGCCCTCGGCACCACCGGCCCCGGCCTGCTGGCGCTGAGCGCGTCGTACGGGCTCACCTGGAACTGGAAACCCCTCGCAAGCTGACTCCCGGCGGCATCGCGCCCGCCGATCAGCACACCAGATCACGACCCATGACGAACGCCTTCGCCGGGCCGCGGACACGGCCCCCGCCAGTGCCGTACGGCCGCCCGGCGAAGGCCCGGCGTCCTCGTCTCTCGCCATGCCGGGGGCGAGAGCGTGATCACAACGAGCAGTCGCGATCCCGGTGCTCGTCGAGCGCGCGCAGCACGTCGGCGCATGCCTGCGCGAAACCGGCCAGCCGCTCGGGGCCCAGCACGTCGATGAACAGAGCGTGCACCAGCTCGGTGTGCTCGGGGACGGCCTTGTCGATCGCCGCGTGCCCCTTGTCGGTGAGCCGCACGTCGGGATAGCGGCGGTCGTCGGAGCCCACCCGCTCGACCAGCCCGCGCTGCGCCATCCGGGTGAGCTGGTGGGACAGGCGGCTCTTCTCCCACTGGGTCGCGGCGGCCACCTCCGCGACGGGCATCTCCCGCCGCTCGGACTCCGCGAGCCGGACCAGGACCTCGAAGTCGGCCGCGGACAGGTCGCACTCGCGCTGCAGGTGCTGCTGCAGGTGTGAGCCGAGGTGCTTGGCCATCTCGATGTACGTGCGCCACATCCGGTCGGCCTCGCCGATGTCCTGCTGCCATCCCATGACGCCCACTCTATCGGTTGCTTGACGTATCAACCTGGCGCTGTATGGTGGCCAGGTTGATACATCAACCTGAACACCTGAGGGGACCGTACCTGTGAGCGAGCAGCAGATCATCGCCGTGGTGGGCGCGACCGGAGCGCAAGGAGGCGGGCTGGTCCGCGCGATCCTCGACGACCGCGGCGGGCGCTTCGCCGCGCGAGCCCTGACCCGGGACCCGGGTTCGGCGCGGGCCAGGGAGCTGGCCGCGCTGGGGGCCGAGGTCGTGGGGGCCGATCTCGACGACGTGGGCAGCCTGCGCAGGGCGTTCGACGGCGCACACGGCGCCTTCGTGGTGACCAACTTCTGGGAGCCGCGCACGCCCGAGGAGGAGCGGGCACGGCCCGCGACCATCAAGGAGCGGGAGCAGGCCGGCAACGCCGCGCGGGCGGGCCGGGAGGCCGGCGTCCGGCATTTCGTCTGGTCCACGCTGTCCGACACCCGCGGCTACTTCCGTCCGGACGACGGGACGCCGAGCTTCGAGGGCGCGTACAAGGTGCCGCACGCCGACGGCAAGGCCGAGGCCGACCTGTTCTTCCTGGAGTCGGGCGTGCCCACCACCTTCCTGCAGGCGAACGTCTACTACGAGGCGTTCCGGGACATGTTCGCGCCCCGGCGTGACGAGACGGGCGCGCTGGTGCTGCCGCTCGGGTTCGGCGAGGCGGGGGTGGCCGCGCAGGCCGCGGAGGACGTCGGCAGGACCGCGCTGGGGATCTTCCGCCGCGGCACCGCGATGGCCGGCCGGCGGGTGAGCGTCGCCGGGGCCGTGCTCACCGGCGCGCAGTACGCCGCCGCGCTGAGCCTGGCGCTCGGCGAGCCCGTCACGTACCAGGCGGTCAGCCCCGACGTGATCCGGGCCGCGGGGTTCCCTGGCGCGGGCGAGGTCGGCAACATGCTCCAGTACCTGATCGCGGCCGCCCCCGACATCGCCGAGCTCATCGACTTCAAGCTGCTGCGCGAGCTCAACCCGCGGCTGCAGTCGTTCGACGCGTGGCTGGCCGTCCACCGCGACACCATCCCGCGCTGACCGGCGGCGGTCGCCGCGCGTCCCATGCCGACGGGAGGAGGCGAGGACGATCCTGCCACGGCCCGTTCTCAACGACCTGTTCCGGCGCGGCGTCGCGGTCAAGGCGCGACGGTGGGGCCCAGGAGCGGCAGGCCCGCCGCGTACCGCCGGAAGAAGCCGGCGGTCGGGGTGTTCGCGATTGCGACGGTGTCCGGGGTGCCCTCCGCGATCACCGCGCCCCCGTCCGGACCGGCTCCCGGCCCCAGGTCGATCACCCAGTCCGCGGACGCGGCGACCGGGATGTCATGTTCGGCCACGACGACGGTGTTGCCCGAGTCGAGCAACACGTCGAACGCGTCCACCACCCGCTGGATGTCAGAGGGGTGCAGGCCCGAGACGGGTTCGTCGAGAACGACCAGACCGGCCTTGCGCCCCGCGGCGCCGCGCTGGATGGCCGACGCCAGCTTCAGCCGCTGCGCCTCGCCGCCGGACAACTCCGTGGCGCTCTGGCCGAGCTGCAGATAGCCGAGCCCGACCTGGTTCAAGGCTCCCAGGGTTTCGGCGAGTTGCCGGGGTTTCGTGAACCGCTCCACCGCCTCGGCGACGGTCAGCTCCAGCACCTGATCGATGGCCAGTCCCTGGTACTCGATCTCCAGGGCCTCCGGCGTGTAGCGCCGCCCCTGGCATGCGTCGCAGACCACCCACACATCCGGCAGGAAGTGCATGTCGACCAGCTTGCGGCCGTAACCGGTGCAGGGCTCGCAGCGGCCACCGCCCGCGGTGTTGAAGCTGAACCAGGACGCGTTGACCCCGCGTGCGCGTGCCAGGTCGGTTTCGGCGAACAGCTTGCGGACGACGTCGAACGCCTTGCTGTAGGTGGCCGGGTTGGATCGCGGCGTGCGCCCGAGCGGTTCCTGATCGACGACGGCGACCCAGTCGAACCCCTCCAGGCCGGTCACCTGCCGCACGGTGTCGACCGTCGTCCCGTTCAAAGCGGCCTCCACGCTCGCCGCGAGCGCGGCGAGCAGGCTGCTCTTGCCGCTGCCGCTCACCCCGGTCAGGCAGGTGAGCCGGCCGGCGGGGAAACGCACCAGGTCTGCGGTCACGTTGTGCGCGCGCAGGCCGTGCAGCGCCACCCAGCCGGTGTCATCCCCGGCCGGACGGCGGGTCCGGCGCAGCCGTGGCCCCTCACCGGCCAGGTAGCGTCCGGTCAGTGAGGTGGGGTGGGCGGCCGCGTCGGAGGGAAGCCCCGACACCAGGATCTCGCCGCCCAGGCGGCCGGCGCCGGGGCCCATGTCGATCACCCAGTCGGCGCGGGCGATCAGTTCGGGGTCGTGCTCGACCAGGAGCACCGTGTTGCCGGCCTTGCGCAGTTCCAGGGCGATGTCGAGCAGGTGCGCCTTGTCCGCCGGATGCAGCCCGGTGCCGGGCTCGTCCAGGACGAAGACGATGCCGCTCAGCTCGGTGCTGAGCTGCGCGGCGAGCCGGGTTCGCTGCAACTCGCCCCCGGACAGTGTCGCCGCGCTCCGGGACAGCTGGAGGTGGGCCAGGCCGAGGCGGTCGAGGATGCCGAGTCTGCGGCCCAGGTCCTGCAGCAGCGGCTCGCCCACCTCGCGCTGCCGGGCGTCCAGGTCGCCGGCCACCCGCTCGGCCCAGCCGCGGACTTCCCGCACGTCCACCTGGAGCAGGTCGGGAAAGGTCAGCCCGCCGAGCCGCACGGACCGGGCCACCTCGTCGTACCCGCTGCCGCCGCAGGTGCCGCAAGGCTGCTTGCGCATGTACGGCAGGTAGCGCTGCTTGGCGCTGGCGGTCTGGGCGTTCAGGAACACCCGCTCCACCTCGGCCAGCGCGCCCCGCAGCGGCTGGCTGGAGGTGTAGGTGACCGAGACCGTCTCCTTCTTGCTGGTCATGTCGACGGTCGCCTCGACCTTCTCCTCACCTGTGCCGTACAGCACGCAGTGGCGGAACTCCTCCGGCAGCGACCGCCATGGCAGGCCGAGGTCCACGCCGCGCTTGTCGGCGAGCGCCGGCACGAACGCGTGCTCCCCCGACCGCCACTTGGCGTACCAGGGCGAGGCCCCCTCGAAGAGGGGAAGCTCCGGACGGGTGATGATCAGGTCCTCCTGCGCCTGCCAGCGCCCGCCCACCCCGTGACAGTCCGGGCAGCTGCCTTCCGGGGTGTTGCGGTCGAAATGGGCGGTCGTCAGATGCCCGTTGACGCTCTGCGCCGCCGGGTCCGCGCCGATCGCCGGAAGGCGCGAGTACAGCAGTCCCAGGTGTCCGTCGATGCCGGTGATCGTCGCGACCGTGGACCGGGGGTTGCGGTTCAGGCGGCGCTGGTCGACGGCGAGCGTCGCGCCCAGTCCCAGGATGCGGTCGACCTTCGGCCGGTTGCGCTGGGTGATGTACTGCCGCACGAACGGCGAAAGCCCCTCCAGATAGCGCAGCTGGGCCTCGTTGTGCAGGGTGTCGATGGCCAGCGACGTCTTGCCGCTGCCGCTCACCCCGGTGAAGGCGGTGAGCCACCCCTTGGGGATGCTCACCGACACGTCCCGCAGATTGTTGGTACGAGCCCCCACCACCTCGATGGCCTCTCGCCCCATGCCGGCGACGTCCCGTACGAACGCAGTCAACCTTGATCCACCCTCTCGCAACACAACAGAACACAGGCGGACGGACTCCCGCCCATGTCGAACACGTTGATTCCGCCACTACGCGGCCGCTTGATCAGATCTCTCCGGGGCTTCGCGCACATCGGCGCGGACCGGTGCGTTGATGATCGCCCGGAAACCCGACGCCTTGTGTCATGTTTCATCCGTCGTTCGTCTTGCGGGGATGGCGAACCGGCGTTGCCACAGGCGAGACCGACTGCGTAGACCGTGCCGTTCCGGGCAGCGCGCTCACCGCGGAGACTCCTGAACGGTCCCGCTCAAGCCGGCCTGGGCGGCGTCCCCGTCGGCCAGAACGATTCCGTCCCTGCCGTCGGAGCCGGACGCGCTGACGCCGGACGATCCGCGACCGCCTTCAGCCGGGTTCCGCGCTGGGCGCCGACGTGCTCAAGCCGCCACCCGCACCCCTGGGCCGTACGGACCGGAGAGGGTTCGGGGCTTGCCGCGGCGACGTCTGGAGAGGTGGGAGTCGGCGCGGACGCACCTCGCGGCGGCGGCACGGCGGCGCACCCCGCAGTCAGGACGGCTCCGCGACGGCGTACGCAGCGCTACTCACGCCCGAGACCCGAACGCGCGACCAGTGGTGGCAAGCGGGCGAGATCGCCACCGCCCCGGCCGCGCCCGCTCAGCAGCCGGGCTAGACGTCGCCGTCCGGGCGCAGGGCGTGCAGGACCGCAGAAGTGTCCAGGTAGAACGGGTGTATCTCGGTGATGCGATCATTCTTGATCGTCATCAGCTGCATCACCGAGGTCTCCAAGGCCCGGCCGGTGGCGCGGGCGCGCAGGATGCCGCGGTTCCAGACCACGACACTGCCGCCGTCGACCACGTACTTCTGCTCCAGGAACTCCAGGGACTGCCATGCCTCGCTCATGGCGGCCATGAACTGCTCGATGCCGCTCGGTCCGCGCCAGATGCCCCCGTAGGGCAGGGAGTCCGCCTGGTACATCACGACCTCTGGGTCCAGGCACTCGGCAAGCCGGCCGAAGTCGGCCTTGCCGAGGCCCCCTGCGGCGATGTAGGCGACCTCCGCCCGGTAGAACCTCTCCAGCACCGCCAGTGAGCTCCTGCCCTCGTCGCCACCCGAAACCGGACCGTCATTCGTCATCGCTTCTGCCGTCATGCGCTCATCATGTCCGCTCCGGACAGAATGCATCCGGCGGAAATCGGACCCGTAGGCGGCAAGCTCGCCACCGACGATCCTCGACCTGCCCCTTGCCCTGCCGGGGGGACCGGCGCCGCGACATCGTCCGCCAGACCAGGAAATGATCGGCGGGACACTCCCTAACCGCAGCCCGCGGGCGGCCCCTCGGACCAGCCGATCGGCTGCTGTCGCCGGTACTGCTCCAGGTCGAGGTGGTTGCCGTTGATCGCGTTGCGCCGCCGCAGTTCCGCCCAGTACACCGGGTCGAGAAAGATCGCGGGATTCCACAGCGACCGGGTCAGGTCCGACGGCCGGCCGAGGTACAGCACGGCGTCGGCGACCGCCCCCAGCGGCTGCCCGCACAGTGGCGGCGCGTCCATGAACTGCCCGGCGTCGACGGATGCCAGCCAGGTGCCCGCACACGGGATCACCGTGCGCCGGGGATGCCCCGCCAGGCGGGGATGCGTGCCGGACACGATGACGTGGACGCGGCTGCCGGTGCGCTGTTCGATCAGCGCGACCACGTGGTCCGCGCTGCCGTGCAGGACGTGCCCGCTGCCGTAGCAGATCAGCGCCCGGCGCCCCTTGGCCAGCACCTCCCGCTCCACCAGGGACGCCGCGAACGCGTCGCGCTGCTCAAGGAGCGCGTCCACCTGCGCCTGCGTGCTGATCTTGGACCAGTCGATCGGCGGATCGCCGAGCAGCACCCGGATCCGCCGCTGCGGCGGCAGCGTCCAGTTGACGGCGCGGACCGTGCGGAAGAACTGCTCCCTGATCGGCTGGTCGCCGGTGCCCGCGGGCGACTGCGTGGTGTCGCGCCACACCTTGCGCAGCGTCGCGTCGTCGACCGCCCCGCCGGCGACGAACCGGTCGACGACCGGCTGGTGGCGCGCGTTGCCGAACTCGACGACGACGTCGTCGACCGCCTCCGGCAGCCGCGGGTCGGCCAGCAGGAGCTGCAGCGCGTCGCCGTGCTCCTGCTGGCCGTGCGCCTCACCGATCGCCACGAGCCGGTGATGGTCGAAGCCCGCGAGCACCCCACGGGCGAAATCCGTGGCCGACGTCGGCCTGCTGCTCTCCCCCGCCCGCCCGGCGGGCAGCAGCCCCCCGAGCGCCGCACCGGCTCCCGTCACGGCCAGCGCCCTGCGCCGCGTCCATCGTGCGTCTGTCATGCCCACGGTTGTACGGCAGGCCCGGTGTCACCCCGGTGACACCGGATCCCTGGCATCGTGAACGGCATGCGCGTTCTGGTGGTCGAGGACTTCGAGGTGCTGGCCCGCACGATCGGCACCGGGTTGCGCCGCGAGGGCATGGCGGTCGACGTGGTGCTGGACGGCGACGACGCGCTGGCCCACCTGGCCGTGGTCCGCTACGACGTCGTGGTGCTCGACCGCGACCTGCCCGGCACCCACGGCGACGACGTCTGCCGCGAGATCGCCGCAGGCGGGGCCGGGTCGCGGGTGCTGATGCTCACGGCCGCGAGCACCGTGCGGGACCGGGTCGAGGGGCTGGGGCTGGGGGCCGACGACTACCTGCCCAAGCCGTTCGACTTCGCCGAGCTGGTCGCCCGGGTGCACGCGCTCGGCCGGCGTTCCGCGCCCGCCGTGCCGCCGGTGCTGCGGATGGGCGAGCTCACGCTGGACCCCGGCAGGCGGGTGGCCTCGCGTGGCGGGCGCCCTCTGGAGCTGACGCCGAAGGAGTTCGCGCTGCTGCGCTGCCTGCTGGCCGCCGGCGGCCGGGTCGTCCCGGCGGAGGAGCTTCTGGAGCGGGTCTGGGACGAGCAGGCGGACCCGTTCACCACGGCGGTCAAGACGACGGTGCGGCGGTTGCGGATCAAGCTCGGCGATCCGCCGGTGATCGAGACCGTCCGCGAGGGCGGCTACCGGATCGGACTCCCGCGATGAGCCGGCCCTCCCTGCGGGTCCAGCTCACGGCGCTGTACGCCGGGCTGGTGCTGGCGGTGGCGGTTCCGATGCTGCTGCTGGTCGGGTTCCTGTTCGGCAGGGGTCAGGACCGGCTGCGGGCGGGCGACGCCGTACCGCCGCCCGACACGGGCGCGCAGCAGGTCGACGCAGCGCTCGCCGTCACCGCGGCCGTCGTGGCGGCCCTCTCCGTGGTGGCCGCGTGGTGGCTGGCCGGGCGCTTCCTGCGGCCGCTGCGCGCGATGACCGTGACCGCCACGGAGATCTCCGCGACGAACCTCAACCGGCGGCTCGGCCTGCGAGGGCCCGACGACGAGCTGACCAGGCTGGCCCGCACGCTGGACGACCTGTTCGCGCGACTGGACTCCGCCTTCGCGGCGCAGCGGCACTTCGTGGCCAACGCCTCGCACGAACTGCGGACCCCGCTGGCCGGGCAGCGGGCCGTCCTGCAGGTCGCGCTCGCCGACCCCGGCGCGACGGCCGATGGGCTGCGGGCGGCGTGCGAGGAGGCCCTCGACCTCGGCGTACGGCAGGAGCGGCTGATCGACGCCCTTCTCGTCCTGGCCGAAGGGCAGCGCGGCCTCGCACACCGGCAGCCGGTCGACCTGGCCGGCATCACCCGCGAAGTCCTGCTCTCCCGGCCGACGCGCCTCACCGTCGAGGCGTCCCTGGACCCCGCGCCGGTGAGCGGCGACCCGGACCTCCTCGCCAGCATGATCGGCAACCTGGTCGACAACGCCCTCCTCCACAACATCCCGGGCGGGAGCGTCACGATCGCCACCGGGCCCGACGGTCTGTCGATCGGCAACACCGGCCCGGCCGTCCGGGTGGACGACCTGGACCGGTTGTTCCAGCCGTTCCAGCGGCTCAGCCCCCAGCGCACCCACACCGCCGGGGGCCACGGCCTGGGCCTGGCGATCGTGCGGGCCGTCACCGAGGCCCACGGCGCGGACCTGTCCGCCGTCCCGCGCCCCGGCGGCGGACTGACCGTGACCGCTCGCTTCCCCTGACCGGTCAGGCGGACCGCTGGCCGGAGTCCGCCCGTAGAGGCGCCGGGCGCCCCTACGGGAGGGCACGGTCGGCGTCGGGGATCCAGTACCGCCCGTCCGACGGGCCCGGCGGGCTCGCGCGTGGGAGCTGACCGAGCAGCGTACGGAGCAGCGGGTGCGGGTTACGGCGGTGCCAGACCACCCACCATGGCAGGAGGGGGATCGGGTCCACGATGGGGATGCGGCGCAGCCCGCTCCCCGTCGCGTCGATGCTCCACTCCCCCAGGCCGACGGCGCTCTTCTCGCGCAGGAACTGCTGGACCAGGTGCCCCTGGCCGATGGCGGGCTCGGTGAAGCGCAAGGGGACGCCGAGGCGGTCGGCGAGGCGTCTCAGGTAGGCGCGCCATTCGGCGGCGCCCGCCGGGTCAGGCATCGCGATGCCGCCCGCCCGCAGGTCGGCGGGCCGCAGCTCTCTCAGGTGCGCGAGCGGGTGATCCTCCGGGACGAACGCGGCCAGGGGCTCCAGGTGGACCAGCCGCTGGGCCAGCTCTTCTGGCCACGGCAGGTCGCGCGCCCGTCCGAAGGCCGCGTCGATCTCCTGGCGGCGCAGCGCCGGCAGCGCCACCGCCAGCCCCTGCCGCATGCTCACCTCCACGCGCAGCCGCGGGTCGCGCTCGCTCGCCTCCCTGACCATGCGCAGGGGCGTGAAGCGCTCGTCGTAGACGTCCACGCGGACGGGGCTGTCCACCACGCGGACCGCCCTCACGGCCTCGTCGAACGCCGCCACCGCGGCCACGGCCAAGGGCAGGAACCGCCTTCCGGCGGCGGTCAGCTCGATGGACCGGGTGGTCCGTTCGAACAGCGGCGTGCCGAGGGCGTCCTCCAGCCTGCGGACGCGTTTCGACAACGCCTGCTGGGTGATGAACATGCGCGCGGCGGCCCTGCCGAAGTGCAGTTCCTCGGCGGTCGCGATGAAGGCGCGTACGCCGGAGATGTCTGCTTCCACGCCCAGACCCTGCATCGACAACCATCGGTTGTCAATCCGCGGTCCCATGGGTGTTGGACAGTGCCGCCGGTGGACCGGTTACCTGTTCCCTGACATCCGTGCTGATGAGAGGGGGTCCCGCGATGGAGGTCGTGGAGGTCGACCGGCGCCTGCACCTGCTGCGGCTGACGTTCGGGCAGGCGTACCTGTGGAACGACGACGGTGTGCTCACCCTGGTGGACACGGGCATCGCCACCTCGGCCGGGGAGATCGCCGAGGCGATCGGCCGGCTCGGGCTGCGCACCGACGCCGTCCGGCGGGTCGTCCTCACCCATTACCACGAGGACCACTGCGGCGGCGCGGCGGACGTGACGGCGTGGGGCGAGGTCACGGTGCTGGCCCATCGCCTGGAGGCCCCGGTGATCCGAGGGGACGCGCCCGCCCCTCCGCCGAACTTCACCGACGAGGAACGGGCCCTGCATCGCAGTCTGGGCGCCGACCTGCTGCCGCCCGCGCCGCCGTGCCGGGTGGACCGCGAGCTTGAGGACGGCGACGTGATCGCCTTCGGGGGCGGGGCCCGGGTGATCGCCACCCCCGGGCACACCGCCGGCAGCATCGCCCTCCACCTGCCGGAGCACGGAATCCTCTTCACGGGCGACACCGTGGCGCACGTGTCCGGGCTGGTCATGCCCGGAGTGTTCAACATGGACCGTGACGAGATGCTCCGCTCGTTCCGGCGGCTGGCCGAACTGGACGTCCGGACGGCCTGCGTGGGCCACGGCGACCCCGTCACGGACGCCGGCGAGGCCCTCCGCAAGGCAGCCGCCGACATCCTCGCCTGACCCGCTGCTCAGGCGTTCTCAGCCGTCCTCTTCAGGCGTTCCAGCCTGGCCGTCAGCGAGGCGTCGAGCGCGGCGGCCATGCCCTCGGCGTCGGCGCGGCACGGGTCGCCGTCCCGGGGCTCCTCGTCCCCGGTCTGAGCGCGCTCGTGGCGCCGAGGTAGGCGCCGGCCATGGCGGCGGTGGTGGAGGGACGGCGACGCCCCCGCATGCTCGGTTGCCGATTACGGCTCGTCGCGGGTCACTGCCTGCGGCGGGCGCGGGGCGGGGCTGACTGCGCAGACCGTGACCTGCCTTCCAGGCGTCCTCAGAACGCTGACCGCCGACACCCCGACACGGCGTGCGCCGGTCAAGCCTTGGAGGCGTGCGTCTCCACCGCCACCCTGGTGAAGGCGCGGGCCTTGGCGGAGACGCTCGCCGTACGCCAGATCAGCGCGTACTCGAACGGCCCGACGTCGTGGAAGGGGACGTAGACCAGGTTGGGCCGGGGATAGTAGCGGGTGCCCTGGGCGGCGGCGATCGTGACGCCCTCCCCCGCCGCGACGAGGGCGAGCAGTTCCTGCCAGTACTTCGTCGTGGTCGAGTGATGGATGGGCCGCCCGGCCGGGGTGCGATCAGGCAGGTGACGCGCCTGGAAATAGCCCGGCATGCCGTCGATGAGCCGCAGATTCTCACCCGCGAGATCCTCGATGGAGATCGACGTACGGCCGGCCAGGCGGTGCGAGGCGGCGACGGCGAGCATGGTCGGGTCGCGCACGAGCACCGGGCCCACGGTCAGGTCGGGCTCGTCCACGGGCAGTTCGATCACCTGGAGGTCCAGTTCGCCCCGGCGCAGCGCGCCGTACCTGTCGGACAGGTGGACTTCGCGGATCTGCACCTCGCACCCCGGATGCGAGGCCCGGAACGCCTCGACCACGGCCATGACCCGCTCGCTGGCCAGCGGGCTGGAGAAGCCCACGCGCAGCACGTCGCGGGTGCCGCGCGCGGTCTGCGACGCCTTGGCCAGGGCTTCGAGGACCCCGTGGCAGTGCGGGCCGAGGTCCTCACGCAGTTGCCTGCCCAAGGGGGTCAGCGCCACCCGGCGGCTGGTGCGCTCGAACAGGGCGCCGCCGACCCGGCGTTCCAGGGCCTGGGTCATCTGGCTGACCCGGGCGCGTGACACGTGCAGCCGGTCGGCCGTACGGCCGAAATGCAGCTCTTCGGCCAGCACCAGGAACGTCTCCAGCTCCTGCCAGTTCACCGGCGCCCCCTTTCGGTAAGGGCACCTTACCGAACGGTGAGAACTTTGCCGTTGTTCATGACCGTCTGCCGGATTCACACTGCTTCAGGCGGACGACCTACCGACGACGAAGGACTGGACGACACGATGACCAGGCAGCGCATCGAACTGGCGGCAGCGTCGCCACGAGCCGTCAGCCTGATCACCGAACTGGAGGACGTGCTGCGGCGCGAGGGACTGTGCGATGACCGGTTGCGCGAACTGGCGCGCATCCGGGTCGCCCAGCTCAACGGCTGCGCGTACTTCCTGGCCCTGCGTTCCGCGGAGGCGATCCGCCTGGGCGAGCGGCAGGAGCGGCTGAACGAGCTGGCGGGCTGGCGCGACTCGCCCCGGTTCACCGACTCGGAACGGGCGGCCCTGGCCCTCGCCGAAACCATGACCAAGCTCCCGGCCGACGGCGTGCCCGACGACGTGTACGGCGCGGCGGAGAACCTGCTCGGTCCCTACAACCTCGCGAATCTGATCATGGCCGTGTCCGTCGCGAACGCGCTCGATCGCATGTGCCTGGCCGCGAGGATCGCCCCTCCGCAGTAGCCCTCACCAGGCTCGACATCCCCACGGGGCGGCTTCGCGCTGCCCTGATACATCTCAGAAGAGGAAAAATGACACCTCTCGAACCTCTGGAAGCCCCCGATCCACGGAGATGGCTGGCGCTGACCCTCTTGGTGGCGTCCTTCTTCATGGTCATCGTCGACTCCCAGATCGTCATGCTGGCCCTGCCCTCCATCGAGAGCGAACTCGGCTTCTCCCCGGGCGGCGCCCAGTGGGTGATGAGCGCGTACCTGCTGAGCTTCGGCGGCCTGCTGATGTTCGGCGGGCGCACCGCCGACCTGCTCGGCGGCCGTCGGATGTTCCTGTTCGGCACCGCCCTGTTCGGCCTGGCCTCGGTGCTGTGCGGCCTGGCCTGGGACGACTCGGTGCTGATCACCGCCAGGATCGTCCAGGGCGTCGCCGCGGCGATCATGACGCCGACCGCGATGGCGGTGCTCATGCACACCTTCGCCGAGGGGCCCGAGCGTAACAAGGCGCTGGGCATCTGGACCGGCGTCGGCGCCTTCGGCGCGACCGCGGCGCTGCTCATCGGCGGCCCGATCACCGACGGGCTCGGCTGGGAGTGGATCTTCTACATCAACGTCCCGGTCGTCGTGGCGGTCCTGGTCCTCGGCCCCCGCCTGCTCAGGACGACGCCGGTCCGGGAAGGCCGCCGCCGCTTCGACCCGGCGGGCGCGGTGACCGTCACCGCCGCCATCGCCCTGCTGGTCTACGCCGTCTCCGAGGCGCCGCTGGTCGGCTGGGGCAGCGGTCAGACCATCGGCATGCTCGTCGGCGCCGCCGTCCTGCTGGTGATCTTCACCGTGATCGAGAACCGGTCGCAGGCCCCGCTGGTGCCGCTGCGGATCTTCCGCTCGCCGACCGTGGTCGGCGGCAACATCCTGATGCTCATCGTCGCCATGGCGGTGTACGGCGGTGCGCTCATCACCTCGCTCTACGCCCAGCAGGTGCTCGGCTACAGCGCGGTGAAGTTCGGGCTCAGCACCGCGGTCTACGCGGTCATGTCGATCATCGGCGCGAACGTCAGCGCCCGCCTGGTCGCCAAGGTCGGCTACAAGCCCATCGCGATCGTGGGCATGACGCTGCTGGCCGGCGGCCTGCTGCTGCTGACCGGGATCGACCCCGACGGCGGCTACTGGAGCGACCTGTTCTTCGGCCTGGTCATCTTCGGCTCCGGCATCGGCAGCACGAACGTCGCCGCCTCCATCGCCTCGCTCACCGGCGCCAAGCCCGAGGAGTCCGGCCTGGTCTCCGGCATCAACAACGCCGTCTTCCAGATCGGGGCCGCGCTCGGCATCGCGATCGCCTCGTCCGTCGCCTTCGCCTCCACGACGGGCGCCGACGCCGAGGGCCTGAACGACGGATTCCAGGCCGGCTTCCTGGCCACCGCGGTCTTCGCGCTGGCCGGGCTCGCGACGGCGCTGCTCCTGCTGCTGCACCGGGACAGGAAGACGTCCCCGCAGGGCGCCGGCAAGCACGCGGTGACCGTTCACCACTGACCAACCACCACGCACCACGCACCACGCACCACCAGAGGAACACGCAATGACAGACGACAAGGTGACCGTCATCGGGCTGGGCTCCATGGGTACGGCCATCGCCGAGACGTTCATCAGGGCAGGGCGTCCCACGACGGTGTGGAACCGTACGCCGCACAAGGCCGCCCGCCTGGCCGCCAGGGGCGCGATCCACGCGGAGACGATCGAGGACGCCGTGGCGGCGAGCCCGTTGATCATCACCTGCCTGACCACGTACGAGGACACCCGCCAGCTCCTGCAACCGGTCGCCGCCGCCCTGCCGGGGCGCACCCTGGTCACCCTGAACAGCGGCTCCCCGGCCGGCGCCAGGGAGACGGCCGCCTGGGCCGGCGCCCACGGGGCCCGCTACCTCGACGGCGCGGTCAAGAACGTGCCCGCGGCGGTGGGGGCGCCGGACACCCTGGTCTACTACAGCGGGGACAGGGCCGTCTTCGATGCCTGCGAGCCGACGCTGACGGTGCTGGGCGGCGACACCGTCCATCTGGGCGACGAGATCGACCTGGCCGCCCTGTACGAGATGGCGGTGGGCGCACTCCTGCTGCCCGCCCTCGTCGGCTTCTTCCAGGGCGCCGCCGCCCTGCGGGCGCGCGGGCTTCCGGCGGGCAGCATGGTGCGCTTCACCGGCAAGTGGCTGGACATGATCAAGTCCCTGCTCCCGGTGTACGCCGGCGAGATCGACAGCGGTGACTACAGCGACGCCGCCTCCTCCGTGAACCTCTTCCTGGCCGGAGCGGCCCACGACGAGGACCTCGCCCGGGAGACGAACGTCGACGTGGCCTGGCTCGGCCCGCTGAACGACCTGCTGAGGCGAGCCGCCGAGGCGGGCCACGGCGACCACAGCATCTCGGCTCTCACCGAGGTGCTCGGCAAGCCGGCCTCACCCGCCGGCTGAGAACGGAGGGGGCGAGGTCATCGAACTGCCCCGGGGCCGATCGAACCGGTGGGCTCGCCTCTTCACCGGAGCCACCGACCGGACAAG
Organism: Nonomuraea sp. NPDC049646; assembly: GCF_044465525.1. Classification (NCBI taxonomy): domain Bacteria; kingdom Bacillati; phylum Actinomycetota; class Actinomycetes; order Streptosporangiales; family Streptosporangiaceae; genus Nonomuraea; species Nonomuraea sp. NPDC049646. The sequence continues at coordinate 1,016,451 of NZ_JBITLU010000001.1, forward strand.
ACAGCGACGGCACGGCCCAGGAAGGGTCCGCCATCGTCCCGGACACGCTCGGCAGCGTCAGCAACCGCCTGAACACGCTGCCGAGCACCACCCCCGCCGCTCCTCTGAAGCAGCCCAGGGGCTTTGGCGAAGCAGCAGCACCCGCACGCCGATGCTCATCGAGTCGCGCAACGCCAGGCCGCTCAGATCCACCGCCGGTCACGGTGGGCATGCCCCTCCGCTCCTGGCCCCACGTCTGGCAGTGGGCCCAGCCCGGAGATAGAGATCTTGATCCATTGCGCCCGCTTGGCCCTTCCGTGTGGCCGGATCAGGTGTCTACTTCTGGCAGACGGGCCGGAAGCTCAGCTCGGGTATGTATTTGGCCCATTCGTCCCGGGTGGGTGAGTGAGCGGCAACGCCGCACACGGCCGCGAGAAGATGCGAATCATCAGGAAGCCACACATCCCATAGCTGTACGGTGCTGCCGTCGCCGGCGGTGGCCAGGGTGCGGCCGTCGGGGCTGAACGCCACCGACCGCACCGACCCGGTGTGGGGTTTGACGGGATCGCCGACCGCGGCTCGGGTGGCGGTGTCCCACAGCCGTACGATGCCGTCATCGCCGGCGGTGGCCAGGGTGCGGCCGTCAGGACTGAACGCCACCGACCACACCGACCCGGTGTGGGCCTTGACGGGATCGCCGACCGCGGCTCGGGTGACGGTGTCCCACAGCCGTACGATGCCGTCATCGCCGGCGGTGGCCAGGGTGCGGCCGTCAGGACTGAACGCCGCCGACCGCACCGACCCGGTGTGGGCTCTGATGGGGGAGCCGATCGGCGCTCGAGTGGTGGGGTTCCACAGCCGTACGCTGCCGTAGCCGGTGGTGACCAGGGTGCGGCCGTCGGGGCTGAACGCCATCGACGTCACCATCCCGGTGTGGGCTTTGATGGGGGCGCCGATCGGCGCTCGGGTGATCGCGTCCCACAGCCGTACGACGCCGTCGCCGTCGGCGGTGGCCAGGGTGCGGCCGTCCGGATTGAACACCACCATCCCGGTGTGGGCTTTGATGGGGGCGCCGACCGCGGCTCGCGTGATCGCGTCCCACAGCCGCACGGTGCCGTCGCCGCCGGTGGTGGCCAGGGTGCGGCCGTCAGGGCTGAACGCCACCGACCACACCGACCCGGTGTGGGCCTTGACGGGATCGCCGACGGCGGTGCGGATGGCGGTGTCCCACAGCCATATGCCGTTGTAGCCGGTGGTGACCAGGGTGCGGCCGTCAGGGCTGAACGCCATCGACGACACCATCCCGGCGTGCCCCTTGATCGGGGCGCCGATCGGGGTATGGGTGGTGGTGTCCCACAGCCGTACGGTGCCGTCGGCACCCGCGGAGGCCAGGATACGGCCGTCAGGACTGAATGCCACCGACCACACCCACAGTGTGGCGTCTTCCATGGGAGAGCCGATCAGGGCTCGGGTGCCGGTGTCCCACAGCCTTATGGCGGTGTCTCCGTCAGTGGAGGCAAGGGTGCGGCCGTCGGCGCTGAACGCCATCGCCGTCACCGACGTGGTATGGGCTTTGACGGGATTGCCGATCGGGGCTCCGGTGGTCACGTCCCACAGCTGTACGATGCCATCTCCGTAGGCGGTGGCCAGGGTACGGCCGTCGGGGCTGAAGGCCACCGGCCACCCCCTGGTGCGGGCTTTGACGGGGTTGCCGACAGCGGCTTGGGTGGTGGTGTCCCACAGTCGTATGGTGCCGTCATTGACACCGGCCGAGGCCAGGGTACGGCCGTCGGCGCTGAAGGCCACCGACCACACCCTGGTGTGGGCCTTGATGGGGGCGCCGATCGGGGCTCGGGTGGTCACGTCCCACAGCCGTACGATGCCGTCATCGACGCCGCCGGAGGCCAGGGTACGGCCGTCGGCGCTGAACGCCACCGACTGCACCCTTCCGGTGTGGGCTTTGATGGGGGCGCCGATCGGGGCTCGGGTGGTCACGTCCCACAGCCGAACGGTGCCGTCGTAACACGCGGAGGCCAAGATGCGGCCGTCGGGACTGAACGCCACATGGTCGGCCCGCACCTCCAAGTTCCCTCGGTAGGGGTGACGGAGGATGTTGAGCATGCCGGCCCGGGCCTCTGGGGTGCGGCTGATCACCCCGGCGGCGGCAGCGAGCAGCGCGGGAAGGGCAGGGTCGCTGGTGAGAGTGTGGTCGGCGGCGAGGCTCTGGCTTCGCTCGGCCAGGCGGCGGGACACGGCGGCGTCGCGCTGCAGGTCGGCGTTCCGCTGGGCGCGGACCGCCACGGCGGCTGCGGTGAGGGCCAGGATCAGCAGGGTCGACAGGGCGGTCAGTGCGGCCCTGCGAAGGCGGGTGGCGCGGGTGGCTTGGGCGGTGCTGGCGGCCAGGAACGCCTGGCCGGTGGCGTGCGGGGTGGGGAAGGTGTCCGGTTCGGCCTGGGCGCGTTGCTCGAGCTGCAGCAGCGCGCTCAGGCGGGGGCCGCGATACAGCAGGGCTTGTTTGCCGGCGCCCGGAGGGTGGGCGGACCAGTCGTCGGCGTCCTTGTCGAGCTGGTCCATGAGGATCTTGGCGTCCAGGTAGGGATCGAGCCAGTCGCGCAACCTGGGCCAGGCGGTCAGGATCACCTCGTGGGAGATCTCTGCGGAGTCGGGCTCGACCCGCACCTGCGGTTCGGTGGGATCCTCCCGCGTGTCTGGCTCGGTCTCGTCCTCGGCAGGTGACCGGCTGGTGGTCTTGCTGAGGGCGATGAGCCGCTGGGCGGCGAAAGCGGCCAGCACGTCGTCGACCGCTACCGGATCCTCAGGGGCCAGCTGGGCGAGCTGGGCGCGGGGGACGGTCCGGCGTGCCGGCCCGCCGGGAGCCGACAGGGTGACAAGTCGCGTGAACACCTTGCGGGCGATCTGCCGCTGAGCGGGAGTGAGTTGCCGGTAGACGTGCTCGGCGCTGTGACGGACCGCGCCCGTCACGCTGCCGGACCGGCCGTAGTCGCGCAGGGTCAGGTGGCGCTTGTCACTCTCGTGGTAAGTGTTGCGCAGCGCCTGGGACAGCAGCGGCAAGGCGGCGGCCTCGTAGCGGCGGCCATGGTCGGCTGAGCGCAGGTCGGCCAGGATCGTCTCGGTCAGCCCTGGCTCGATCTCCAGGCCGGCGGCGTGGGCGGGGCCGATGATGGCACGGCGTAGCTCCGGTTCGCTCATCGCGCCGACGACGAACAGGCCGTCGCCGAGCGCGGCGGCCAGTTCCGGGTACAGGGCGAGCCGGTCGGTGAAGTCGCCGCGGACCGCCGCGACCACCACGGCCGGCGGCGGCTGCTCAAGGGGAGCGCCGCTGGAGCTCATCGCGTGCAGGGCGGTGATGAACGCGCGGCGCTCGCGCTCCGCCACGGCCGAACCGCCGTCGTCGTCGGCGTGGGTGAACAATTCCTCGAATTGGTCCACGACCAGCACCAGCCGGGCCTGGGTGCGGCCGTCGGCGTGCCTGTGCCGGGCGGCGGCCAGCACCGCCTGCCGTACGGTCAGCGCGCTGTCGTGCGGCCGGCAGGCCAGCTGGTGGCGGACCTCGGCTGCGTCCCGTCCCCCCAGCGCGGCCAAATGCGCCGCCAACTCCGTCAGCGCGTCGCCGCCAGGGGTGAGCACAAGCTGCGGCCAGCGCGCCGAGCCGTCGATCGCGCCCCGGGCCAGCGCCGGCAGCAGCCCGGCGCGCAACAGCGAGGACTTGCCCGCCCCCGACACCCCGGACACCAGCACGACACCACCGGCCGACCGGGCGGCCACTTCGGCAACCAGGTCGTGGGTCAACTGCTCGCGACCGTAGAAGATGTCGGCGTCACTGATCCGAAACGGCTCCAGTCCGCGGTACGGGCAGCCGGAGCGGCCCGGCGATGGACGACCGCGCCTGCGGTTGGGGGTGGGACCGGACTGCGGCAGCCGGGCGATCATGTCGCGGATCAACGTCAGCTCTGCGAGCTGCTGCTGGGCCGTCTGGCTACCCGCGCGTAGCAGCGCTCCCTGACTGGCCTGCTCGCCGATCAGCCGGTCGAAGCCGTCCAGGACCGAGCCGACCAGGAAGCGCAAGTCGCCGAAGTGCTCCGTCATCACCTGCAGGGCGTGGGCGAGGCCATCGCGGTTCTCGGCCCGCATCGCCTCCAGCACCAGACTGCCCGCGTCGACCTGCTCCAGGAGCTTGGCGATATCCGCGCTCAACGCGGCGTCGCCCGCCGTCAGGCGGGCCTCCAACTGCTCGGCCAGCTCCTCCTCGAAGGAGGTCTCGGGTCGGCCGCGGACCCGCTCCAAGGCGTTCTTGATGACATCGGTCAGTGTGTTGGCGCCGACGTTGGCCAGTACTCCCAGCCCCGCCTCGCCCAGACCCGCGCCGAACTCCGCGAACGCGCCCGCACACAGCAACGCCACGACCGCCGGAGGAGTCGCGGTGCGAGTGCCGCGTGCCAACCGCGCCAAGCCTGCCCGCAGACCGGACCGTAGTCGGCGTACCTCGTCCGCCTGCCGGTCGGAACTGTTCATGATCTGCCCCCCTGCGTCCCGACAGAAGCCCGGCCCACACACATGATCCCTTGTATGCGATCCCTCCACCAGGCGATCTGAGGCGTATGGCTGGGCGTAGGCCCATTCGTCGAGCAGGGTGCGGTTGAATGCCGCGGCTGCGCCCAGCATGACGACGAAACGGGCCGAATTTAGACTGGCCCGCATGACGGCTGCCTGGATGGCGTTTCTCGGGGTGATTGTGGGGTCCGTCAGTTCCCTGCTCGGCTCCGTACTCATCACGCGTCTGCAGTGGAAGCACGAAAGGCTGCGGTGGAATGAGCAGCGAGAACGCGACACGATTCAATGGCAGCGCCAGTTGGAGATCGAGCGAGACAGGATCGCGGAGGACAACGCACGGGCCGGGCGGGCTCGGAGTCATGAACGTGACCTCGAACGGGAGCGCCGGCGCCTGGACCAGCAGATTGATTTGTACATGACTGCCATAGCGCTCGTGCAGGAGGCCGAGGCCAAGTTTCAGGAATACGTGGCCGAGCTCGACCCGCAGGGCGAGTTCACCGACGCGGACGCGGCCAGAGCCAGGGAGATAAAGTCGAATCTGGAGAAGGCCCGGCAGTACCTGCCGGCGTTGTTGGCCCTGTGCGACGAGTCCTGCCATCGGGATCTCAACCGGGTGGAGTCCATCATCGACTTCTTCAGCGGATCGATAGAAGCCGGCGGTGTGATTCGCCTCGGTGCGCGCGGCCCTGAGGTGTCCGGGGTGTCTCTGCCGGTGAGCTTGATGCTCGGATCGGCGCACAAGGCGTTGCGGGTCGCTTTCGGAAGGGCTGTGCGCGTGAGTCTGGGGTGAGCGCGAATGTCCGGCGTCCGCCGTCACGACGGTTCACGCGCCGGATGCGCCTTCCCCCGGCCCACGCTGCATGCCTCACGTACCGAGGTGGCTCTCATGTGATCGCCGCTTTCGCCGGCGCTGATCAAGCGATGCCGGGCGGCATCCGCCACGGGGGTGTGGTGCGGCCCCGCCGCCGTGGTGGGCGGAGGGGCCGCGGTCTGCCGGGAACCGTTCTATCCGAGCACGGGGTAGTTCGCGCGGAACACGTTGTGCGGGTCACGGGCCCGCTTGATCTCCCGCAGCCGCGCGAGCGCGCTGCCGGAGAAGGACTGCGCCGCCGTCTCACCAGGGGACAGCAGGGTGTACGGCTTGCGGCCACTGATAAATGCCTTCAGGTCGGCCACGACTTCGGCCTGCCTGGCGCGCGTCGCATCGGCCGCGTGCGGCAGCCCGAGGCCCAGCAGCCCGAGCAGGTACGGCTCGACCACCGCGCCGCTCGCCCCGGCCCCGCCGCCCGGCTCCGCCAGCGCGCCGCCCAGGTGCCTGATCTGCAGGTTGATGAGCGGTTCGACCGGCTTGGCGAGCAGGAGCTCCACCGCGTCCGCGTCCAGGCCGGTGAGCAGTTCCCCGCGGGCGATGGACGGGGCCGGAGCGGTGGGCTCGGCGGTGATGCCGCCCAGGTCGGCGATCGGGACGACGCCGCGGCTGTCGGAGATCGCACCCTCGATCTTGTCGATGCGCGCCAGCAGGACCTCCCCCTGCGCCGCCTCCCCCAGGTAGGCCACGTCCAGCGTCACCATCGGCGGCGCGCCGGGCGGCTGGAACCGGTTGATCCAGACGCTGAGTTCACGCGGCGCCTCGGCCGTGATCTCCAGGAACGCGTCGAACACCTCCCTGGTCCGGTGCTCCGGCCAGATCACGCGCCCGCCGTACAGGACCGGCGCGGGATACAGCTCCAGTTCGAGGGCGGTCACCATGGCGAAGTCGCCGCCGCCGCCGCGCAGCGCCCAGAACAGGTCTGGGTCGGACTCGGCGGTCACCCGGCCGGGCTCGCCGTCGGCGTCCACGATGTCGATGGCCCGCACGCTGTCGGAGGCGAAGCCGTGCTTGCGGCTGAACCAGCCGACGCCGCCGCCCAGGGTGTAGCCCGTCACGCTGACACCCGGCGCGCTGCCGGACAGGCCGGTCAGACCCAGCGGGCCGGCCGCCGCCAGCACCTGCCCCCACTTCGCGCCCGCGCCCACCCGGACCACACGCTCCTGCGGACGTACCTCAACGTCGTTCAACCGGCCGGTACGCAACAGGATCAGGCCTTCCACGTCACCCGACGCGCCGTGCCCGCTCGGCTGCGCGGTCACCGTCATGCCTGCCCGCCGGGCGTATCGCACGAGCGCCGCCACGTCATCGGCGTCCGCGGCCTCCGCCACGGCCGCCACGGGCTGCCTGACGGTCAGATTCCACGCGGTGGCCGCCTGTTCGAAGCCGTCGTCACCGGGCAGGAGCACGCGCCCCTTCACAACACTGCTCAGGTCGTTGATCGTCATTGTCGTCTCCTCATTCGAGTTGTCAGAAAGTGTGGACGTCAGGCGGGCTGCGCGGCGGTCGCCGGGGTGGTGCTGGTCTCGCGGAGGATCAGCAACCCCGTGATCGCCATCAGCGCCGCGGTCAGGCCGTGGACGCCGAGCGCGGCGGCCGTGGATCCGTGGTGCGCCAGGACGTTGACCATGTCGCCGAACGGGGTGACCGCCATCATCAGCAGGACCCAGCCCAGCGGGCGGCGGTGGCCTGTCACCAGCAGGACGCCCATGGCCAGGCCCATCCCGATCTCGCGGCTGCCCTTCACGATGGAGAAGCCGCTGCCGTCGGAGGGCCAGTTCGCGAGCCCCGGGAAGGTCGTCCCGAGGGGCAGGACGAAGGACAACCCGAGGTAGAGGGCGAACAGGACGACGACGGCGGCCAGGACGGTGTTGATCTTCTTCAGCGACATGGTCGTTCTCCTTGTACGTACGGACGGGCGGGGTTCAGCCGCGGACGCGGCGGATGTGGCGGGCGTAGCGGGGGCGGCCGACGACGTGCCAGATGGCGCGGACCGGGGCGGGCAGGCCGCTGAGGACGAGGGCGCGCTCGGCCGGGTTCGCGTCTTCCAGGACGGCGCCGAAGAGCGTGAGCAGGGTGAGCTTGGGGGTGTTGTCAACCAGGTGGTCGCTCAGGGAGGCCCACTCCTGTGAGGTGATGTGCCTGGCCGCGAGCGGGAGGAGGGTGGCCTCCTCGTCGTCGAGGTGTTCCAGCAGGACCGCGCGGTGCTCGGCGAGGGCGGCCACGAGGGTGTCGCGTTCGTCGGCGCCCGCGGTGGCCTCCCAGGCGGGGACCGCGGCGTCCAGCCTGCTCAGGGTGGCCGCGACGCGCTCGTGCTGGGCCTCCATGCGCAGGACGATGTCGGCCTCCAGGTCCACCCGGGACAGCAGGGGCGGCCACAGCAGCTCGTCCTCGCCCTCGTGATGGTTGTGCAGGCCCAGCCGGTAGACGCGGAAGTGGCCGGCGATCACCTTGGCGCGAGCGGTGTCACCCGGGGCTACGGCCGCGACGAGCTCCACCAGCAGCCGTGACTCACGGCGGAGCACGCGGTGGACGATCTCCATGTCCTGGGTGTTGACGCTCATCTGTTCCCGCTCCTTCGTCGGTTGCGATGTGTTCAGGCTGCTCCTGGGTGTTTGGAAGGCATTTGGAAGCGATTTGGAACGTCCACGCAGGACGTGCGGATCATGGTCTTCGTCCGGGTGCTGGGCTCGTTCTGGGCCGAGGTCGGCGGCGAGCCCGTGCCCCTGGGCGGCCCCCGGCAGCGGGGCGCGGGCAGGTCGTGCCGAGCGACCGGCTGCGGTGGACGCTTGGCGGTTCGAGGGCCTGCTGGTTCTCGCCCTGCACGCCAACGGCCTGATCGACGAGGCCCGCCGGACGCCGCGAGCCTGTCGGTGGAGCTGCGCCCGGTCGCCCACCCCCTCGGCGGGCCGCCGAGGCCCGATCGCGAACGACCACCTGGCCTCGACCGTGGTGGCCGGCGGGCAGGGCTTTTCACGCTGTTTCGTGGTGGAGGGAGTCCAGGACGGCGAGTTCGTCCTCGGACAGGCGCAGAGCTCCGGCGGCCACGTTCTGGACCAGGTGGTCGACGTCGCCGGTGCCGGGGATGGCCAGCACGTGCGGGCCGCGGTGCAGCGTCCACGCCAGCCGGACCTGGGCGGTGCTCACCCCGCGGGCGCGGGCGATCGCGTGCACCTCGCCGGTGCTCTCGCCGGTGCTCGCACCGGCCGTGCGTCCGTGGCCGGCGATCGAGTAGAACGGCACGAACGCGACGCGCTGTTCGCCGCAGACGCGCAGGAGCTCCTCCTGCTCGGGCGTTGCGCCGATGCCGTACATGTTCTGGACGCAGACCACCGGCGCGATGGCCTGGGCCTCGGCGAGATGGTGGCGGTGGACGTTGGACAGGCCCAGGTGCCGGATGAGCCCGGCGTCGCGCAGGTCGGCGAGTGCGCCGAAGCGTTCGGCGATGGAGCCGGCGCCGACGATACGCAGGTTCACCACGTCGAGATGGTCGCGACCGAGCTGACGCAGGTTCTCCTCGACCTGGCCGCGCAGTTGCCCGGGGGTGGCGTGCGGCAGCCAGTTGCCGTCGGGGTCGCGGCTCGGCCCGACTTTGGTGGCGATGACCAGGTCGTCCGGGTAGGGGGCCAGGGCCCTGTTGATCAGCTCGTTGGCCGAGCGGCGCGACGAGAAGTAGAACGCGGCCGTGTCGATGTGGTTCACGCCGAGCTCGATCGCACGGCGCAGCACACCGATCGCCTGCTCGCGGTCGCGGGGGACGGCGCCGGGCGTGAGCGCCTCGCCGTGCTGTGGCAGGCGCATCGCGCCGAACCCGATCCGGTTGACCGTGCGGTCGCCGAGCCTCCAGGTGCCCGATGCCGTCGCGGAGATCGTCTGTGGGGTCATGGCGGCATGATTTCCACTCGGTAGACTGGCGTGCCATTGATTCACATATGCCGGAATCCATTGAGGAGCGGTCGTCCTGGCTGAGCTGGCGTTCTCGGCGGACGATCTGGCGCGGGTGCGGTTCGTCGTCTCACCGATGTGGGAGGTGGCGCCCAGCTTCCGGCTGCTGACGTCCGGCAGGCCCCACCCGCTCCATCGGGCCTGGATCGACCAGGTACGGCCGCGTATGGTGGCCGCCGGGCTGGACCGGGGGTGGCTCGCCGAGCTGATCCCGCCCACCGGCTACGTGCCGGACTTCCTCACCCCGTCCCCCGGCGGGGCCGCGCCAGCCCCGTCGCAGGAGTGGGAGGCGATCACTGCCTCGCCCGCCGACCGGGTACGCCAGGACCTCGATCACCTCGCCCGTCACCAAGGGCGTCTCGGCCCCCGCCTGCGGGCCCTGCACGCCGACCCGCCTGCCCGCCTGCCCAAGCTCACCCAGGAGATCGAGACCTACTGGAACCTGGCCCTTGCCCCCTACTGGGCGCGGATCCGGGCCGTGCTGGACGCCGACGTCTTCCACCGGGCCCGCACGGTCGCCGAGCACGGCGCGGGCCACCTGCTCAACGACCTGCACGACTCGGTGAGGTGGGACGACCACCAGCTGAGGGTGGCCCGGTGGAAGCGAATCCTGCCCCGGGAGGCAGCGGGCCCTGGGCTGCTGCTCATCCCCTCGGCGTTCACCGGCCCCGGCCTGCGTACGAAGATGAGGCCGCCGGAGCCACCGCAGCTCGCCTATCCCGCACGCGGCGTCGGCCGGCTGTGGGAGGCTCGGCCCGCCGTCGGAGCCGCCGCCCTCGCCCCCGTACTCGGCCGCTCGCGCACCCTGCTGCTGGCCGAGCTGGAGGCCCCGGCCTCCACCACTGAACTGGCCCGCCGCACCGGGCTCTCCGCGGCCGGGGTCTCCCGCCATCTCACCGCGCTACGCGACGCGGGCCTGGTCAGCGCCCACCGCGCCGGTCACTCCGTCCTGTACGCCCGCACCGCCGCCGCCGAAACCCTCCTCAAGGCCGCCTCCGCATCCTTGGCACGAGGTTCGTGAACCGCACGGTTGCGGACCAGCGCGTCTCGCATCTTCCGGGTCTCATCCGGGCTCTCGTCCCGCTCGACGTCCACCCGGAGCGGTCCACGAGAACCACCGCGATCGTGTCGCCGGGATTCCGGCACATGGCCCCATGTCCGTCCCCGCCGGGTCCGTGCCGCCGCCGCGCGATGCGGCAAGCCGGGGTGCGCCACGAGGCGATCCTCATCACTGCCGTCAACGAGGGCTGTGATCAGCGCCTTCAGGGGCCTACGCGACCCTGACCACGTACTTGCCCCGGACGCCGCCCGCCTCCAGCGCCCGGTGTGCCGCCGCTGTCTCCTCCAGGGGGAAGACCGTGTCCACCGCGGGGCTCAGCCTGCCCTCGACCACATGGCGGGCGAGGTCGTCGAAGTCCGCCCGCGTGGGGTTGCCGCTGAAGAAGCGCACCCGGCCGTGTCCGTGGACCGCGCTGGCCGCGAGGTAGCCGAGCGACGCGGCCGGCCGTTCAAGGTCGAAGGCGATGGTGACCATGCGCCCGCCGGAGTTCAGCAGGCGCCGGAAGGCCCGCAGGTCGGTCCCCACGGTGTCCAGGATCACGTCGAAGCGGCCCAGTTCCGCCGGCCGCACGGTCCGGTGGTCGACAGCCTGGTGCGCGCCGAGCCCGCGGACGAAGTCGAGGTTGGCCGCGCGGGCGAGGGCCGTGACCTCGGCGCCGTAGGCCCGTCCGAGCTGGACGGCGGCGTTGCCGACACCGCCCGCCGCGCCCCGGACGAGGAGTCGTTCGCCGGGGCGCAGCCCGGCCTTGTCCCGCAGCGCGGTGATGGCCGTGGTGGCCACCGGCAGCGCGGCGGCGTCCACCAGGTCGAGGCCGTCGGGGAGCCGGCCGACCCGCTCGGCGGGCACGGTCACGTACTCGGCGGCGCTGCCGAACCCGGACGTGCGGCCCAAGACCCCCCATACGCGGTCGCCGGCCGCGAACTCTGTGACTCCGGCACCCAGCGCGGCGACCTCGCCGGTGAAGTCCAAGCCGAGGCGCTTGGGAAATCTCCGGCCGGTCAGGAGACGGAGACGGCCGGCCCGGGCCGCCAGTTCACCGCCGTTGACGCTGAACGCGCGCACCTGCACGAGGACCTCGCCGTGGGCCGGCTCGGGGCGCGGCACGCGGCCTGCGTAGAGCACGTCGGGGCCACCGTAGCGGTCGTAGAGCACTGCCTTCATCATGCGGTCGTTCATCGTTCCGCCTTCGCCGCCGGGGCCGTACAGGGGTCTGGCATCGACCGTAAGCTCTTAAACGGACGAGATCGTCCGTTTCGACCGGAAGCGAGAGACAGTGATGGCGGAATCCTCTCGGATCACAGCCCGGGACGGGGTGCGGATGGACGCCCGGCGCAACCGGGAGCGCATCCTCGTCGCCGCCCGTGCGGTCTTCGCGGAGCACGGGATCGACGCCCCGATGGCGACCGTGGCGCGTCGGGCCGGGGTCGGCGTGGCGACGCTGTACCGGCATTTCCCGACCCGGGACGCTGTGGTGCGGGGCGCGTTCGCGCAGCAGACGGAGGCCTGCGCGCGGGCGCTCACCGAGGCGCTGGCCGCCCCTGACCCGTGGCAGGGCTTCCAGCGGCTGGTCGAGACGGTCTGCACCCTGCAACGGGAGGAACGCGGGTTCCCGGCTGCGTTCGTCGCGGCCTTCCCGGAGAGCACGTCGGACCACGCGCAGTACCGGCAACGAGCCGAGCGCGACTTCGCGACCCTGGTACGCAGGGCCCAGGCGTCGGGCGCGCTGCGGGCCGATTTTCACCCTTCCGACCTCGCCGTGGCCCTGTTGGCGCACTGCGGTCTGGTGACCGCTCTACCGGATGACGGTGCCGCGTCCCGGCGCCTGGTGGCCTACCTGCTCCAGTCGTTCCAGGCCGACCCGGCCAACAGACCGCTGCCTCCGCCGGCTGCGCTGACACTACAGAGCCTCCCCCTTGCAGCTGACAGTTCCCGGGGGCAGCGGCCGCCCAGAGCCTGACCTGAATCAGTCCCGGCGTGCGCCTGCGCCCCGCCCGATCACGTGCCGGCCGGCCGGGAGGGCAGCGTGGAAGGCAGACGGTTCCGCATCCCCGACGCCGGGACGCCGGCCGACGTCCCCCCTCGTGGTGGCGCTGCTCACGCCGACGCCCCGGCCCTGGGGGCGACCGTTCAGGGGCGATCTCGCTGAGAACGGGCGCCGTCGTCACATCTGGGGCGATCCTCTGGGCAACACGGCCTCGCACGGGATAGGACGGTAGACGTGAGTCAGCAACTGGGCAGACGAGCCCTGTTCGGTGTGGGCGCCCTGGCCGGAGCGGCGGCGGCCTGCTCCTCCCCCACACCCCCGTCGCCGCCGCGGCACGGGCCCTCCTTCGACCCGCGCGACTGGGCCTCCGTCCGGGCCCAGTTCGCCCTCCGCCGGGACGTCGCGCACTTCGCCGCCTTCACCCTGGCCCCCGCACCCGCCCCGGTGCGCGCCGAGATCGCCAGGCACCGCGACGGCCTCGACGCCGACCCCGACTACGCGCCGGTCCGCGACCAGGACCCCGACCAGCTCGTACGCCAAGCCGCGGCCGCGTTCCTCGGCGGCCGGCCCGAGGACGTCGCCCTCACCGACAGCACCACCATGGGCCTCGGCCTGATCTACTCCGGCCTGCGGCTACGCCCCGGCCAGGACGTCCTGACCACCGAGCACGACTTCCTGGCCACCCACGAGGGCCTGCGCCTGCTCGCGGCCCGCACCGGCGCGCGGGTGCGCAAGGTCCGCCTGTACGACGACCCGGCCACAGCCACCGCCGACCGCATGATCAGCGCGATCAAGGAAGGGCTCGGCCCGCGTACCCGGGTGGTGGCGATCACCTGGGTGCACTCCGGAACCGGCGTGCGCCTGCCGGTCAGGCAGATCGCCGCCATGCTGGCCGACGTCAACGCCCGGCGCGAGGAGCACGACCGCGTCCTGCTGTGCGTCGACGGCGTGCACGGCTTCGCCGCCGTCGCCGACAAGGCGGCGGACCTGGGATGCGACTTCCTGGCCAGCGGGACGCACAAGTGGCTGTTCGGCCCGCGCGGCACCGGCGTGTTGTGGGGCCGCGCCTGGGACGCCCTGTCACCGGTCATCACCAGCTTCGGGCAGAAGTCGTTCGAGGTCTGGCAGCTCGGCACGCCGCCCGGCCCCACCACGGCCGAGCTCGCCACGCCCGGCGGGTTCAAGGCCTTCGAGCACCGATGGGCGATGCCCTCGGCGTTCGCCTTCCAGCAGGCGATCGGGCCCGACCGGGTGCAGCAGCGCGTCCAGGAGCTGGCCGGCAGGCTGAAGGCGGGGCTCGCCGGGATCAGGCACGTCACGCTGGCCACCCCGATCGACCCGGCGCTGTCGGCCGGGCTGGTGTGCTGCTCGATCGACGGCATGGAACCCCTGCAGGCCGTCCACGCGCTCCGCCGGAGCAAGGTGGTGGCCGGCACCACGCCCTACAACGGGACGCTGCTGCGCTTCGGCACCACCATCGTCAACAGCCCCGAGGAGGTGGACCGGGCCGTCAAGGCCGTGGCCGCCCTCGTCTGACAAGCGTCCCATCGCGCCGACGACAACGGACAACCGCCCCTCGACCAGCATCGCCGCGCATCTGTTGATCACCATGCGGGGGCGCCCCAAAAAGCGGCTGCGCCGGTCTGACCCTCCACAGGTCATCCGCGAGTGACACCTGTTGCTCGCGACCTGGACCGGCGCATGTCCTACCTGCCATCAAAAGCTGAACCGTCACACCGCAACAGCCACCGACAGATCTGAGAAAGCACTACTAGGCTTTGACGTACTGGGATGTAGCCGCGAAGGGATCCGATCATCAGCAGCGACTCTGTCACTCCGTGGGAGGACCGGCCAAGGCCGGTGCGCCGCCGCGTCACCGAAGCAGCCGTCCTGAGCGCCCATGACCAGAGCCCGGCCGACGTCGCTCACTGGACCTGCCCGCATGGACAGCATGCCGGGCACGGCTGCGTCGACTGCTATCACGCCTGTGCCGACGTCGATCCGGCACAGCCGTTGTGGGAGGTCGCGGCGTGGTTCACCACCGAGCGGCCGATCCCCATAAGGGCGCTGCAGGACGTGCACCGCCACGACCGCGACCTCACCCTCACCCAGCCGTCGACGCCCCTCGTCTACCTTCTGAGCGCACGCGTGCGGGCCGCCCTGGGCGCGGAGGCGGTGGCGGGGGTAGTGGGGTTCCTGGTGCAGAACCGGCACATCGTCGACGAGTTCATCGTGACGGAGATCCGCGCCGCCCACTCCTGAACGTCCCTCCAGGAACGCCGTTCACAGGGCAGGCCGAAGCACGGTGACACTGGAGGCCGGCGGGTGCGGCTCCTTGGCGGCACCCCCTCTGTTCGATCATCGTGTTGCCGGCCGTGTCGTGCCCGCACGGCGCTGAGATCGAGGGCCACGGCGAACGCACCGTGGCCAGTGAATACGATCGAGCGCCGTAGCGGGGAGCCGCACGACAGACCGCTGCATCAGCCGGGGACGAGGCTCGCATATCGAGGGTCCCGGGCGCCGGCGTAGACGACGACCATCGTGAAGTGGGCCGGGTCTGCGCCTTGGCTGCTGTAGGCGTGCGGGCGGTCGCCTCGCATGCGGAGCGCGTCTCCCGCGGCGAGTTGGAAGAGCGCCCCGCCGACGGTGACCGCGACGCTGCCCGAGTGGAGCTGCAACAGTTCCCGGGTGCCGGGCGGATGCGCGGGCGTGGAGATCTTGTCACCGGCAGGCAGCCGGAACTCCCAGAGCTCGGTGAAAGGCGGCTGGCTGTCGTTGATCAGGAGCCTGGCGCGGCCTTCTGAACGAACGACGGCGTCGGCGGCACGGGAAACGCGGCCCAGCTCCTCCGGGGGCTCCACCAGCTCGCCGATCGAGACGCCGAGCGTGGCGCTGATCCGAGCGAGCGTCGCGATGCTGGGGTTGGTGCGCATGGTCTCGATCTGCTGGAGCATGCCGCGGCTGACGCCGGAACGCGTGGCCAGCTCTTCGAGCCGCCAGCCTCGGGCTTGACGTGCGGCGCGCAGGTTCGCGGCGAGGGTGTGGCCTACGGCCTCGGCTGGATCGGTCATGGCGCAATGCTGCCCTAGAGTGCAGAATAGTGCGTCTATGACACAAGATACTGGCCGCACCGAGCGACGAGCGGTGCGGCGGCTGCTCGGCGCCAGCTTCGTGGACTTCCTCGGCTCAGGGCTCTTCCTGGCCTTCTCGGCTGTCTACTTCACCGGCGTGGTCGGGCTCCCCGCAGGCCAGGTCGGGCTGGGCATGAGCATCGCGGGCACCGCGGCCATAGCCACCGCGATACCGCTGGGTCGCGCGGCCGACCGCTACGGGGTCCGGCGGGCCCTGGTGCTGGTGCACGCCCTACGCGCTGCCGGAACCGCCGCTTACGCCGTCGTCGGTGATTGGTGGGGGTATCTCGTAGTCGTCACGATCATCACGGTCGCCGACCAGATCGCGACTGCACTGACCCAGGCGTACGTGGCGGAGATCGTCGAGGGAAGCAGCCGGGTAAGGGTGCTGGCCTCGTATCGGACCGTGATCAACCTGGCGATCAGCATCGGCGGTCCACTCGGCGGGCTGCTGGCCGGCACCGGGCTCTTCCGGACCATCATCCTGGCCAACGCGGCGGCCTATCTTCTGGTCACCGCGGCCTTCGCCACCCTGCCGCAACCGGTTCGAGCCGAAGAGCCCGCCCCGGTCCGGCGCGGCTTGGGCGTGCTGCGTGACCTGCGGCTGCTCTCGCTGGCCTGTGTGGACGGCGTACTGCAGCTCTGGCAACCGATCCTCAACCTCGCCTTTCCGCTGTGGCTCGCCCGAGCGACCACAGTGCCGGACGGCTTACTCGGGGCGCTGTACGCCATCAACACAGTCCTCGCGCTCGTCTTCCAAGCTCTCATCGCACGCCACATCACAAGCCTCGGGGCGGCCCGGCGATCACAACCCATCGCCGCGGCATTCGCCGCCGCCGCCTGTCTGTTGTTCTGGTACGCGGCCCAGGCGATGCCCCTTGCACTGTTCTGTGCCGCGCTGGTGATGCTCACCGCGGCGGAACTGATCGCCGTCCCCGCGGCCTGGACGCTGTCGTACGCCTTCGCTCCCGATGACCGGAGAGGCGAGTACCTGGCGGCGTTCGGCATGGGTCGCTCGGTCAGCCGGTACGTCCTCGGCCCCGTCCTGATCACCGGCCTGCTCCAACTGGCGGGCGGTTGGACCTGGGGCGTCCTGGCGCTGCTGTTCGTCACCGCGGGCGTCCTCGCACCCCTGACCGTCAGGAACGCCGCTGCAACGCGGGCGGCCGCAAGCTGACCACTGCCTGCCCGGCACCAGCACCGCCGGAGGGGCCGGCTACTTCAGGTGCTTGTCGAAGAACGCGGCCGCGTAGTGGATCGCGGTCTCGCGCTGCTCGGCGGGCTTGAGCTGCCGGACGGTGCGGTCCCGTTGGTGCTCTCACACCTGCCTCCGGGACGGTTGCGCTTCTCGACGGCGACATCGTCCGTCGCGAAGGCCGGCCCGATGCCGGGTGTCCAGATCGTGTTGAAGAAGTTGTGGTTGCCTCCGGGTACGTCGTGGTGTTCGGCGTCCGAGTCGCCCGAGGCCATCGTGGCGGCGACCTTGCCGTCCTCCCGCATGGCGTCGCAGGTTCCGGCGACCACGGCCATTGGGACGCGGGTGATGCGTTCCTTGTCGGCGTTGATGCCGTTCATGGCGGGCGCGAGCGCCATGGTGGCCCGGACGTGCACGCCGGACGGGGGCGTGCGGCTGTCCAGGGCCTGAGCGATGACACCGCCACCGCCCCGTGAGTGTCCTAGCGTGCCGACCCGGTCCAGATCCACATGCCGCGAACTGCTTGAGCTCCCGCAGGGGGCCTCCCCGGCGGAGAGCTGCTCCCACATGTGAAGGTGCTTGTCCAGCAGGGCCGCGCGTGCGACGTGCCCCATGTCCTTCTCCCGTGCCTGGATGCCGTTGGCCGCCACCGACACCACGATGTAGCCCTTGTCGGCCAGGGAGGCGTAGCCCAGGTGGTTGTCGACCGGCTTGGCGTCCTTGGGGCACGGCCGGCCCCGGCCGCGGACGGGCTTGTCACCCGCGGCCTGCGCGGCGTCGGCGCGGACGCCGCGCACTGCTTAATTTGACTTTCATCTAAGCAGTGCCGCATGATGACTCCTGCTTAGATGAACTTCTATCCAAAGGGGTGCGTGATGCGCGCTCTGTTCACCCGGCGCCGCCGTCCGCCCGTCGAGCGGCCCGGATTCACCGTCGACAAGGCCACCTCGCGGGTGTGCGACCTCGACTGCCGCGCCGATGCCGCCATCGAGCGCGCCCGCCTCTACGCCACGTTCCCGTCCTTCCGCTAGCCCACGCGCCCACCTGGAGTGCCGTCATGAGTGACAGTTGCTGTGGCACCGTTGCCGTCGAGATCGAGCAGTTCACCGCCCCTCAGCAGGCCGCCCCGGGGCTGAGCGGCCTGCCGGTCGTCGTGATCGGCGCCGGGCCGGTCGGACTGGCCGCCGCCGCCCACCTGGCCGAGCGCGGCATCGACTTCCTCCTCCTGGAAGCCGGTGACCGGGTCGCCGCCTCGGTCGCGCAATGGGGCCACGTGCGGGTGTTCAGCCCGTGGAAGTACGACATCGACGCCGCGGCCCGCCGCCTGCTGGAGGCAGACGGCTGGAGCGAGCCCGACCCCGACTGGCTGCCCACCGGCGCCGAGCTGATCGACGACTACCTCGCCCCGCTGGCCAAGCTGTTCGGCGACAAGGTGCGCCTGGGCGCGAAGGTGAGTGCGATCAGCCGCCTGGGCTACGACCGCGTGCGCACGACAGGCCGCGAGCAGGCGCCGTTCCTCATCCGCCTGGCCGACGGCACCGAGCTGCGGGCGCGAGCGATCGTCGACGCCTCCGGCACGTACACCAGCCCGAACGTGCTCGGCGCGAGCGGCCTGCCCGCCCATGGCGAGGGGGAGGTGGTCGTCGACCACGCCCTGCCCGACGTGCTCGGCGCCGACCGCGACCGCTACGAGGGCAAGCGCGTACTGGTCGTGGGGGCTGGCCACTCGGCCGCCACCACCTTGCTCGCGCTGGCCGAACTGCCGGACACCCCGATCACCTGGGCGATCCGCGCCGGCAACGCCACCCGCACCTACGGCGGCGGCGACGCCGACGCCCTCCCGGCCCGCGGCGCGCTCGGCACCCGGCTGCGCGCCCACGTCGAATCCGGCCGCATCCAGCTGCTGACCGGCTTCTTC
Organism: Nonomuraea sp. NPDC049646; assembly: GCF_044465525.1. Classification (NCBI taxonomy): domain Bacteria; kingdom Bacillati; phylum Actinomycetota; class Actinomycetes; order Streptosporangiales; family Streptosporangiaceae; genus Nonomuraea; species Nonomuraea sp. NPDC049646. The sequence goes on from NZ_JBITLU010000001.1 coordinate 1,035,103, forward strand.
ACCCACCGCGTCCACGCCACCGGCCAGGGCATCGAGGTGATCAGCCGCGACCCCTCCGGCCACGAGCAGCACGTCACCGTGGACCGCATCGTGTCGGCCACCGGCTACCGCCCCGACCACTCCATCGCCTCCGAACTCCGGCTCGACCTCGACCCGGTGCTCGGCTCCACCCGCGCCCTGGCCCCGCTGATCGACCCCAACCAGCACTCCTGCGGCACCGTCCCCGCCCACGGCGTCGACGAACTCGCCCACCCCGAGCCCGGCTACTACGCCGTCGGCGTCAAGAGCTACGGCCGCGCGCCGACGTTCCTCATGGCCACCGGTCACGAGCAGGTCCGCTCGGTCGTGGCCGCGATCGCCGGGGACTGGGAGGCGGCCCGCGACGTTCAGCTCGACCTGCCCGAGACCGGCGTGTGCTCCTCCAACCTGGCCGAGGCCCAGGAGCAGCGCGTGGGCCTGGCCACCGGCATCAGCGGCGGCCTGCTGACGGCCCCGCTCCCCCTCGTCACCGTCGCAGCTCCGGCGGAGTCCGGCGGCAGTTGCTGCGGCTGAACGGAAGCCCCCGATGTCCGACGGCCACCCCACCGCCGCCCAGAAGGAAGCCCCGCACCTCATCTGCGACCACGACTGAGGGCCGCGAGCTGATCGCCTGTCCAGCATGAGTTCCCCCGCCGGGACCGCCGCCCTTGACCAGCAGGGCGGCGGTCCGCCGCGCTCCGGACGTGGGATCGTCGCCGCGCTGGCCGTGACCCAGACCATCGGTTACGGCGTGCTCTACTACGCCTTCTCGGTCTTCCTCGTCCCGATGGCCGACGACCTGCACGCCACCGACGCCCAGGTCGCCACCGCGCTCACCGTGTCCGTGCTGATCACCGCTGTCTGCGCCCCGCTCGCCGGGCGGTGGCTGGACGCCCACGGCGGGCGCGCCCTGATGACGCTCGGTTCGCTGCTCGGCGCCGGGGCGGTGCCGGCCTGGTCGCAGGTCACCGCGCTGTGGCAGCTCCACCTCGTCTTCGCCGCCATCGGCATCGCCTGCTCGATGGTGCTGTACGAGGCCGCCTTCGCCGTCATCATCGCCTGGTACGGGGCCGACGCGCGAGGCATCCTGGCGCTGACCATCGTCGCCGCCGCGATCCGTACGCTGCAAGGCGTTCGCGCTGGTCGCATACCACCGCCTATAATTTAGACCGGCATCGAATTAAGGAGTCGCGTCATGGCAGCCCCCGTCACCGCCCAGTGCTGTGCGCCGATCGCCCGCGAGCCGCTCGGCGAGGCCGAGGCCGCCGAGCTGGCCACCCTGCTCAAGGCCGTGGCCGACCCGGTGCGGCTGCGTCTGCTGTCGCTGATCGGCTCCCACGCCGGCGGCGAGGCGTGCGTGTGCGACCTGACCGGCGTCTTCGACCTGACCGCCCCCACCATCTCCCACCACCTGAAGGTGCTGCGCACCGCCGGGCTGATCGACGGCGAACGCCGCGGCACCTGGGTCTACTACCGGATCATCCCCGAGGTGGTGAACAAGCTGGGCGCGCTGTTCGCGCCGCTCGCCGCCCCGGCCACGGCGCAGGACGGCCCGGTGGACGCGGAACTCCTCACCGTATGACCGGCACGGCACGCCTGGCCGATGTCGTGATCGTCGGCGCCGGACAGGCCGGGCTGGCGGCCGGCTACTACCTGCGGCGGGCGGGCGTCGACTTCGTCATCCTGGACGCCGGGCAGGCCCCGGGTGGCGCCTGGCGGCATGCCTGGCCGTCCCTGCGGCTGTTCTCGCCCGCGCAGTACAGCTCCCTGCCCGGCCGGATGATGCCGATCCCGGCCGACGGCGGCTACCCGGACGCCGCCCACGTCGTCGCCTACCTCGCCGACTACGAGCAGCGTTACCGGCTGCCGATCGTCCGCCCCGCCGTCGTACGGGCCGTTAGACGTGCTGGTGACCGTCTCGCCGTGGAGAGCGCCGCCGGCGCCTGGCACGCCCGGGTCGTCGTCAGCGCCACGGGCACCTGGTGGCGCCCCTACGTGCCGCACTATCCCGGCATCCGGGGCTTCCGCGGCGAGCAGTTGCACGCCGCCGGCTACCAAGGACCCGAACCCTTCCGTGGCCGCCGGGTGATGGTCGTGGGCGGCGGCAACTCCGCCGCGCAGATCCTCGCCGAGCTCTCCCAGGTCACCCAGACCACCTGGGCGACGCTGCGCCCGCCCCGGCTGCTGCCCGACGAGATCGACGGCCGTGCCCTGTTCGACCTGGCCACCCGCCGCCACCGGGCCGCCCTGGCCGGACAGAACGCCGACAGCATCGGCGACCTGGGCGACATCGTCGCCGTCCCGCCCGTACGGGAGGCCCGCGACCGGGGCGTGCTCAAGGCCGAGCCCATGTTCTCCCGCATCACCCCCGGCGGCGTGGCCTGGGACGACGGCAGCACGGCGGCGTGCGACGTGATCGTCTGGTGCACGGGCTTCCGCCCCGCCCTGGCCCACCTGGCCCCGCTACGGCTGCGCGGCCCCGGCGGCGTGATCCCCACCGACGGCACCCGCGTCCTGGCCGAGCCGCGCCTGCACCTGCTCGGCTACGGCGACTGGACCGGCCCCGCCTCGGCCACCCTCATCGGCGCCGGCCGCACCGCCCGGCAGATGGCCGCGGAGATCACCGCCCAGCTCTAGCGCCGTGGCCGAAACGTTCACCGGCTTCGCCGCTCTGGCTCTCCACCTGGTGCCCCGCTTCCTCAAGGACGGCGATGGCCTGCTGTTTCCTCGGCGCGGGCACCAGAACCAGGTCGGCATGGAAGGTCGAGGCCACGAACACCGGGATCGCCGCCTCCGCCAGCGGCTTGACGATCGCGGACAGCATTCCGGGGATGTCCAGGCCATGTGCTGTGGCACCTCCGTAGAAGCCGATCCACTGCTCCGCCGCGTCCCCGCCTGTGGCCTCACGGACCACGGTCAGCCCTTCCGGAGCACGGACGAGCACCAGCCAATCGTTCTCGGGCGTCCCTTCATGCGGCAGGTGCTCAACGGCGAATGCGGGAGACATGATGCGCAGATGCTGGGCGGTGGAGGCGTTCATGGGCATGTGTCTACCAGGCACCGGCACACCGGCATCGCCGCACCACCTTGCTTCGACCGACGTCTATCTTGACGAACGTCTAAACAGCGTGAGATCGTCATTCCTGATTCGACGTAGATCTAAGTATTGAGATCTCGCACCGAAGAAGGGAAACCACCATGACCACGAACCAGACCAGCGGCGGCTTCATCGGCGACCTGGCGGAGGCTTTCGCACCGCCCGCCGCCGGTGGCTGCTGTGGAGCCCCTGCCGCCGTCTCCCCGGCCAGTGACACGGCCCGGCAGGCGGAGGTAGCCGCCACCGCCTGCTGCGGCAGCACGGCCGCCGCGCAGCAGGCCGCCCAGGCCGGCTGCTGCGGTCAGGCCCCGGCCGCCGCCCCGGCCGCCGAGGCGGCTTCCACCGGCTGCTGCGGATGACCTCCACCATGCCGGACCTCCCTCAGGCGCCCGGCCTGGCCGCCGTCGTGGAGCGGGTGTCTGCGGCGCGGATGCTGGCCACGGTGCACGAGCTGGCCCGCGACCACTACGCAGGGCGGCGCGTGGGCACGCCCGGAGGCCGCGCCGCCGCCGCGTGGCTGGCCGAGCGACTCCGTGAGCTGGGCGCCGAGGTCGAGCTCGACCCCTTCCCCGTCGCCGACGTGCGGGAGCTGTATGCCACCCCGGTGCTCGAATGGAACGCAGGCGGCCAGGCGCTGCGCCTGGAGCACCGCCGGGACTTCGTCGAACACCTCGCGACCGCCGACTTGCCGGACCCGCGCACCGCACCGCTGGCCGCCGCGTCCGAGGCCGACCTGCGCGGCCGATGGGTGCTGGCCGAGACCGGAGACTGGGCGCGGGCGTGCGAACGAGCCGAGACGCAAGGCGCGGCCGGGGTGCTGACAGCGCGCGGCGCCGACGCCGAGGGGTGGATGCCCAAGATGATCGCCGGACCGGCCACCCGCGCCGTCCCGATCATCGCCCTGCGCGCCGACCTGCGCGCCGACCTGCACGCCCGCCTGGCCGACGCGCTGGCCGCCGGCCCGGTGCAGGTGACGGGGTCGATGCCGCTCCGGCAGGTCACTGCGGACGGCCACAACGTCCACGCCCGCTTCCCCACCGGGACAGCGGGGACCGGGCCGCGGGTACTGCTGACCGCGCACTACGACGGCGTCGGCGACGATCCCGGCCAGCGCATGCCCGCAGCCGCCGACAACGCCTCCGGCGTGGCCGCCGTCCTGGAGGCCGCCCGCGTCCTGACGACTGCCCCGGCCATCCAGGCGGAGCTGTCGGTGGCCTTCCTGGACGCCGAGGAGACCGGGGCATGGGGCTCGGCCCACCACGCGCCCGCCCTGCCGTCCGACACACTGGTGATCAACCTCGACGGCGCCGCACACCTGCACCAGGCAGCTTCCGTCGAGGCGGGCGGACCCGCCCACGCCCTGCTGGCCGCCCTGGACCAGGCCGCCCGCCTGGTCGACGTGCCCTTGCGGGCCGGCGCGATGGCCTCCGACAACCGCCGCTACGCCGCCGCCGGCCTGGCCGCGATCGGCATCGGCATCGGCATGCCCGGCTACCAGACCCCCGCCGAAACCCCCGACCGCGTCCAGCCGGACACGCTCATGGCGGCGGCACGGCTGCTGGTCGCCGCGGTCGGGCTGTTGGCCGCCCAGCCCCTCTGATCAGATCGCGACGGCACCACCGGATCGGGTGGTGCTGCGCGGCCGATGATCGGACGGCTTGCTGGGTGAAGTGCTCAGCCAGGGCGGTCATGGTCAGGTCGTCGGGCAGCGTCTGGCCGCATCGGCTCCAGACGGTCATGCAAGGCGTGGAAACGACCTGCTCGGCCGCGAGCATCACCGTGCAGGCCGGATAGCAGCCCGCATTGTTGACGGCCCGCCTCGACCGCCCGGCGGCCTCGCTCGGACAGTGTCAGCGCGTGGGGATGGCCATCAGTCTGAGGACTTGAATGCTGATCTGCATCCCGACGCAGTGGCCGGCCGATCGCCGTCCGTACCGGCCTGACGCGGGCAGCGGCCACCACCGTCGTTCATCGCAGCAGCTGGTTGAGCAGCTTCTCGATGCGTACGCGGATGTCGTCGCGGATCGCCCGGACGGCGTCGATGCCCTGCCCTGCCGGGTCGTCGAGCTTCCAGTCCTCGTACCGTTTGCCGGGGAAGATCGGGCAGGCGTCGCCGCAGCCCATGGTGATGACCACGTCCGATGCCTGGACCGCGTCGGTGGTGAGGATCTTGGGCCGGGCGGCGGTGATGTCGATGCCGACCTCGGCCATGGCCTCGACGGCGACCGGGTTGACCTGCTCGGCCGGGGCGGAACCGGCCGAGCGGACCTCGACGCGGCCTGCGGCCAGGTGGGTGAGCCAGCCTGCGGCCATCTGGGAGCGTCCGGCGTTGTGCACGCACACGAACAGGACGCTGGGCTGGTCAGGCACGTACGGGCTCCTTGGTGAACAGGCGGCGGCCGGCCAGGCTGACGTAGACCAGGGCGACCAGGACGGGGACCTCGATGAGCGGGCCGACCACGCCGGCCAGGGCCTGGCCGGAGGTGACGCCGAAGACGCCGACCGCCACGGCGATGGCCAGCTCGAAGTTGTTGCCGGCGGCGGTGAAGGCCAGCGTGGTGGAACGCTCGTAGCCCAGGCCGATCAGCTTGCCGGCCAGGAACGACCCGCCCCACATGAGCGCGAAGTAGGCCAGCAGCGGCAGCGCGATCCGGGCCACGTCGCCGGGCCGGGAGGTGATGGTGCCGCCTTGCAGGGCGAACAGGATGACGATCGTGAACAGCAGCCCGTACAGGGCCAGCGGGCCGACCCGGGGCAGGAAACGGGTCTCGTACCAGTCCCGGCCGCGGGCGCGTTCGCCGAGCCGGCGGGACAGGTAGCCGGCGGCCAGCGGGATGCCGAGGAAGATGAGGACGTACTGGGCGATGTCCCAGGCCGAGACCTCCAGCGCGGCCTGCGCGAGGCCGAGCCAGCCGGGCAGCACCTGCAGGTAGAACCAGCCCAGCGCGCCGAACGCGACCACCTGGAAGACCGAGTTGAGCGCCACCAGGACGGCGGCGGCCTCACGGTCGCCGCAGGCCAGGTCGTTCCAGATGAGGACCATGGCGATGCACCGGGCGAGCCCGACGATGATCAGGCCGGTGCGGTACTCCGGCAGGTCGGGCAGGAAGGTCCAGGCCAGCGCGAACATGACGGCCGGGCCGAGCACCCAGTTCAGCACCAGGGAGGAGAGCAACAGTCGGCGGTCGCCGGTGACGGCCCCGAGGCGGTCGTAGCGGACCTTGGCCAGCACCGGGTACATCATCAGCAGCAGCCCGGGCGCGATCGGCAGCGAGATGTCGCCGATCTTCACCGCGTCCAGCGCGGTGTTCAGCCCCGGGACGAGCCGTCCGAGCAGCAGCCCGGCGGCCATGGCCGCGATGATCCACACCGGCAGGAACCGGTCGAGGGTGGACAGGCCGGCGATGACGCCCTGCGCGGGCGCGGCGACCGGCGAGGCCGGAGACGTGGAAGGCACTGTGCTGCCTTCTCAGACGGTCGCGGGCACGTCGAGCAGGGCCGACAGCTCGCCCAGCGTCTCGGGGACCAGCCGGTAGTACACCCAGGAGGCACGCCGCTCCGAGGTCAGCAGCCCGACCTCCTTGAGCACCTTCAGGTGGTGGCTGATGGTCGGCTGGGACAGCTCGAACGCGCCGGTGACGTCGCACACGCACACCTCGCCCCCGGCGCGGCTGGCCACGATGGACAGGATGCGCAGCCGTACCGGGTCGCCCAGCGCCTTGAACACCCGCGCCACCCCGGCGGCCTGCTCGGCGTCGAGCGGCTCGCGCATCAGCCGCGGGCTGCACTCCAAGACCTCCAGAGGTTCCACATCTCCTCCATATAGACAGCCATCGAAATCGATTCCTCTCTATATTGACACATGTCAAACCCAGGGGGAGCCGGCAGGGCTTGTGTGTGATCCCGCGAAGGCGACAGGTGAAGCCAGAGGACACTGGGCACGACGGACGTAACCATCAGACGGCCCCCAAGTTCCCGGCCGCCGTCCCGAGCGGCGACTCAGGTCCCGGTCGAGATGCTGCGGCGCTCGATCAGCAGCACGTCGCGCCACACCCCGTGATGGCGGCCGACGCGTTCGCGGGTGCCCACGACGCGGAAGCCGAGCGCCTGGTGCAGGGCCAGGCTGGCGGCGTTCTCCGGGAAGACGCCCGACTGGATCGTCCAGACGCCGGCGTCCTCGGCGGCGGCGATGAACGCCGCCAGCAGCGCGCGGCCGATGCCGTGGGCCTGGCAGCCGGGGTGGACGTAGATGCTGTGCTCGACCACTCCGGCGTAGACCGGGCGGGACGAGACCGCCGAGGCGGCCACCCAGCCGAGCACCTCGCCGGAATCGCTGTCGGTCGCCACGTACCGCAGGTGCGGCAGCCGGCTCGCGGTGAACCCCTCCCAGCTGGGCGCGGTGGTCTCGAAGCTGGCCTGGCCGGTGTCCAGGCCGGCCTGGTAGATGGCCAGCACCTCGGGGGCGTCGCCCTCGCGCATCGGCCGGATCTCCAGACCGGGCCCGATGACGGGCTTGACGGCCTGGACGATGGCCGAGTGCACCCCGTCTCCGTGATCGGCGGTCAACGTGACGGAGACCTGGACGAAGCCGGCCGCGGCCAGCAGGTCCCGGTACTCCTGCACGGTGAGCGACCCGGCCGCGCAGCCGATGCGCTGCTCGACCTGCTGCCGCGCCTGCTCGTCCAGCGCCTGCGCGGTGACGACATCGCTCACGCCGAACCGGCCGCCGGGCCGCAGCACCCGGAACGCCTCGGCCAGCACGGCCGCCTTGTCGTCGGACAGGTTGATCACGCAGTTGGAGATGACCACGTCGACCGTGTGGCCGGGCAGCGGGATCGCCTCGATCGTGCCGTGCAGGAAGTGCACGTTGGACGCGCCCGCCTGTTCGGCGTTGCGCTGGGCCAGGTCCACCGTGGCGGGGCCGGCGTCCAGGCCGAAGACGGTGCCGCGCGGGCCGACCCGGCGGGCGGACAGCAGCACGTCGATGCCGCCACCGGACCCGAGATCGAGCACCGTCTCACCGTGGCGCAGCTCGGCGACGGCGACCGGGTTGCCGCATCCCAGGCTGGCCCGCACCGCCCCTTCGGGCAGCACGGTCAGGTCGTCGTAGCCGGCCGCGCCGAAGCCGCCCTGCTCGAACGCCTCCTGCCCGCAGTCGGCGACCGTCCGCCCGGCGTCCGCGGCACGGGCCAGGGCCGAGTAACGGTCGATGATCTCGTCGTGCGCCATGGCGACGCTCCTTCACTCGCAGGTGGGCGCGGCCGGTACGGGCTTGCCCATGACCACGTCCGCGGCGGTGGGGAAACAGCTCACGCAGTTCTCGTTGATCCGGTACAGGCTGGACGTGCCCTGCCGCTCGACCAGCACGAACCGCACGTCGGACAGGATCTTCAGGTGGTGCGACACCGTGGACTGCCCCACCCCGGACGCGGCCACGATCTCGCCCACGCTCATCGGCGCGCGCCGCCGGGCCAGCAGCGACACGATCTGGATGCGGGTGGCGTCGGCCAGCGCCTTGAACCAGCTCGCGTACTCTTCGGCCGCCGCGCGTGGCAGCGGCTCCTTCATCTCGTCCATCGTCAATCGACGATAGTAGATAAACAGGACGAGCGGAAGCCTGGCCTCCCGATTCCCGCAGGCATCGAACGGCGGGCGGCATGAGCGCCGCCCGGAAGATCACCACCCTGCGGTGGAGGTGTCAGCCTCGCCGACATTGCCGACACTGAGATCGGCACCGCGCTCGCCGGGCTGTGGGGCGTCGGCGCGCCGGCCCCCCTGTCCGAACGGTGTCCCCGTCCCGGCCCGCAGGGCCGCCGACATCTGCCCGCACACCGGCCGCGCCAGCCTCTGCTGCGACCGCGCCCGCGTCCTGCTGGAGAAGTACGCCGGGCTCGATCTGCACCAGCTGCGCCATTCCGCCGCGCCCCACCTCGGCGGCCGAAGTACCGCTGCAGCTCATCATCAAGAACCGCCCGGACCAGGCGCTGTCGGCGGCGCCGGGCGTGCGTCGGGTGCCGGCAGGGTGTCCGGGCTCTCGACCTTGCGCAGCACCACGCCGAGCAGCCGGTCGGCGGTCAGGTAGCCGGTGCGGCGGGAGTCGAGCGAGCGTTGCGGGTTGTCGCCCAGCACGACGAGGTGGCCGTCCGGGACCCGCGTTCCCGGCGCGGTGCGGAGGGCGGGCACGGTCGCGCGGGGGATGGGGTCGCCGGGGACGGCCGCGAGCCGTTTGATCATCCAGCGTGCCTGCCCGTCCTCGGCCGCCTCCATGAGCCGGGCCAGGACGACGACCTGGCCGGTGCGCAGCCGCCGCGGCCCGGTCCTGCGCACCAGCACGCGCTCGCCGGGCCGGTAGGTGGGCAGCATGCTCTCCCCCTCCACGGTCACCACCACGTACGCGCGCCGCAGCCAGGCGAGCCCGAGCACGATCGCCCCGACCCCGGCGACCAGGCCGGCGACCAGGCCGGTGAGGATCATCCGGGCACCTCCACGTCGTCCCGGTAGCCGCTGGCCTGCCGGGTGAACAGCCGGGCGTACGTGCCGTCCAGGGCCATCAGCTCGCCGTGCGTGCCCAGCTCGGTCACCACGCCGTCGCCGAGCACCACGATGTCGTCGGCGTCGCGGATCGCGCCGAGCCGGTGGGAGACGACGACGCTGGTCCGTCCGGCCCGCAGGCGGGCGAGCTGCCGGTGGACCTCGTGCTCGGCCTCGGCGTCGAGGCCGGCGCTCGGCTCGTCCAGGATCATCAGGTCGGCGTCGCGCCGCAGGAAGGCCCTGGCCAGCGCCAGCCGCTGCCATTGCCCGCCGGACAGCAGCACGCCGTCCTCCTCCTCGTCCTGCTCGGGCGCGAACTCGCGGCTCAGCATCGTGTCGTAGCCGTGCGGCAGGGCGGCGAGGGCGTCGTGGACGCCGGCCTCGCGGGCGGCGCGCTCCAGGCGTTCCCGATCGTCCTCCGCGGTGAGGTCGCCCACGGCGATGTTGTCGGCCGCGGTCAGCTCGTAGGAGACGAAGTCCTGGAACACCGCCCCCATGCGGGCGCGCAACGTCTCGGGGGCCACGTCCCGGATGTCCACGCCGTCCCACAGGATCGAGCCGCGGGTCGGGTCGTAGAACCGGCACAGCAGCTTGACCAGCGTGCTCTTGCCGGCGCCGTTGCGCCCGACCAGCGCGACCGTGTGCCCGTACGGGAGGAACAGGTCGACGCCGCGCAGCACCCACGGATGGTCGTCGCTGTAGCGGAACCACACGTCGCGCAGCTCGACGCCGCGGCGCAGCGCCGGCAGCGGGACGGGCCGCGCGGGCGAGGGCAGCCCCGGGCCCGAGTCCAGGATCGTGACGTGGTGGTGGAAGGTCAGCAACTGCTCGTGCGCCATCGTCCCGGCCGAGACGGTGACGTTCAGCGCCGCCTGCACGCCCGCGACGGCCGCCACGAACATCGCGACGTCACCCACGCTCAGCCGCCCCTGGCCGGCCGCCAGGATCGCCCACACCATGCCGGCCCCGGCGACCAGCGCCGACGCGCCCGCCAGGCCCGCCTGCATCGCGAACTCGCGCCGGTCCATGCTCCGGCGGGCCCTGATGGCGGTCCACGCCTCGCCCAGCATGCGCAGCCGCAGGAACGACCCGAGGTCGAACAGCCGGATCTCCTTGGCCGCGTCGGTCGTGGACATCAGGTGGGCGTAGAACATCTCCCGGCGCTCGGCCGGCCCGATGCGCCACATCATGTCCACCCGCTGGCGGGCCAGCCGCAGCTCGATCAGCAGCGCCGGGACCGCCGACAGCAGCACCAGCCCGGTGAAGGCCGGGCTGATCACCACCAGCGACCCGACGAACCCGGCGACGGTGATCACGCTGCTGGCCGTCGAGAGCGCGGTGTCCACCAGCCTGCCGGGGTTGCTGGCGCTCTGCTGGGCCATGCGCAGCCGGTTCAGGAAGGTCGGGCTCTCGAACCTGGCCAGCCCGGTGAACCCGCACACCGCGGTGAACAGCTCGGCCTTGGCCCGCACCGACACCTGCCGGTCGACCTCGGCCCGCAGGTACTGGGCCGCCTGCGCGGCGCCGGCCGCCAGCGTCGTGACGGCCGCGACGGCCACCGCCAGCCAGAGCAGCGAGGCGACCCGCCCGTTCGCGACGCCGTCCAGCACCGCCTTGGTCAGCCACGCGAGCACGACCGGGGTGACGCCGCTCACCAGCGTGACCGTGACGTACCCCAGGACGTACAGCGGCGCGGCCCGCCACACCAGCCCGACGCCCCGCACCGCGCACGCGGCCAGGACGCGCGGGCCCGGCCCGTCCGTCATGCCGCCGAGCCGGCCGGCAACTGGGCGACGCCGCGGATGCGCGCCAGGACGCCGCCTCCCGCGGCGACCTGGAAGAAGCTGGGGAAGGAGTCCACCTGGAACGCGCCGGTCACCGGCCCGCCGTCCGGCTCGACGACCACCTGGGCCACCGGCGAGAGCGTGCGGGCCAGCGGCTCGGCGTCCACGACCACGAGTACCCGCGAGCGGTCCTGCCGGGCCGCCCAGGAGGCCAGCTCGGGCAGCTCGGTCCGGCACCGGCCGCAGTCGGAGGACAGGAAGGCGACCACGGTGCCCTCGGGCAGCAGGTCGCGGGCGACGCGGTCGCCGTCGACCGTCCGCACGTCGAACGCGCCGGCCACCTCACCGGCCGCCAGCCCCTTCGCGCCGGGCCCGCCGCGCTGCTCGACGACCTCGTACAGGGCGTCGATCAGCTTGCCGTGCTCCTGCAGCCGCCGGGCCACCCCCAGCATCAGCACCAGGCCGGCCAGGCACAACGCGCACAACAGAATCGAGACGATCAGCAATGGGGTCACGGGTTCACCTCCGGTTCGACGTTCACGACGGGTTGCTCGCCGCCCGCTCGGCCCCTCGGCTCCCGGCGGTCTCGGGGAGCCGGGTGACGCTGCGGACGCGGGACAGGACCGTCCCGCCCGCGGCCACGTGGAAGACGGTCGGCACGGTCCGCGCCCCGAAGGCCTCGGCGACGTGCGCGTGGTCGCGCTCCACCACCACCCGCGCCACCGGGGAGAGCGCCGCGACCATCCGGGCGGGATCCCCGCCGCGGGCGTCCACGACCGCCAGGACCCGCGACCGGTCCTGCCCGGCCGCCCAGGCGGTCAGCTCGGCCAGCTCCGCCCGGCAGCCCTCGCAGTCGGGCGACAGGAAGGCCACCACGCCGCCCTCCGGCAGCGAGTCCCGCGTCACGGGGGCCGCGTCCAGGTCCGTCGCGGAGAAGTCGCCGACCAGGTCGCCCGCGGCGGGGCCGTCGAGGTCGGGGGTGCCGGCGACGACCTCGTACAGGTCGTCGATGCGGGCGGTGTGCCTGCGCAGGCGCCGCAGCACCGCGAGCGCCAGCACCAGGTTCGTCAGGAAGAGAAGGCCGGCGAGAGCCGGCGCGGCGATTGCGTAGGACACTGTCCAACTCCCGGAGAGGGGCACGAACGAGGCGCCCGGCCGCCGGACGGCAGCCGGGCACCGGCCGGTCTCAGCACCACTGCCTGGCGCTCGAGTTGGTGATGCAGGAGCCGCAGTGCGAGGTGCCGTTGGGGTAGTAGCAGCAGTACTTCCAGTAGTCCGCCCTGCAACACTGGTAGTCGCAGTCGGTCGCCCGGGCGACGGTGTGCGGGGCGACCATCTCCAGCAGCCGGTCGGCCAATTTGGTCATGGCACGCATGAAGCCTTCCTTTCGGTCGGTGGCCTGGTGGCCGCAGCATGCTTCGCCCGCCTGAACGATTTCTCAATGCTTTCTCAACGGCCTCCCATCGGCCTCGCATCGCCCCAGGCAGAGCGCCGGTCCGCCGGATGCCGCGGCCCGGCCGGCCGATCCGGGGTGTTGCGCCGGGCGGGAATCTCCTGCAACATGCGGGCGGTAAGGGATCAACCGAAAGAATCCGTCCCTCTGGCCTTGGCGAGCCCGGCGCGGGCCGGGGACTCCACGACCGACGGGTCCCGGCCGCACTCCGGCCCGTCCTCCCCGTTGCCCGATTCGTGAGGTTGTGATCATGCAGTACGTCGACGTGGCATGCCGGCTGTTGCTGCTCACCGTGTTCGCGCTCGCGCTGGCGAGCAAGGTGACCAGCCGTACCGCCTGGAGAGAGTTCGTCGAGTCCGTCAGGGCGATGAGGGTCGCCCGAGGCGAGGCGGCCCGGCCGGTCGCCGTCGCGGCCGCCGTGGCGGAGGCCCTCGTGGTCGTCCTGGCCGCGATCCCGCTGTCGTGGGCGGGGACGGCGGCGTTCGTGCTGGCGGCCGGGTTGCTGGCCTGTCTCACGGTTGCCATCGTGCTGGTCGTCCGGCGCGGCGCCGCCGTGACGTGCCGCTGTTTCGGCGCCTCGACCACGCCCATGGGGGTGCCGCACGTGGTGCGCAACCTCGTTCTCCTCGCGGTCGCCCTGCTCGGGCTGGCCGGCGCGGCGGCCGCCCAGCCCGCCGACCTCGCGCTCGCCGCCATCGTCGGCGTCTTCGGCGCCGTCGCCGGGCTGCTCATGTCCCGCTGGGACGACCTCACCGCCCTGCTGCGCGGCTGACCGGGGTCAGAGGCGCAGCGTGCTCGCCGACGCGGGCGCACGGGCAGGCGACAGCAGCGATTCGCACCCTTTCAGCCACTAGGCGGGCCGCCGGCCTGCCCATATTTTGAGCGACATGAAGCAGCGTGGGCACGAGACACCCAGCACACGCCTCACGACCGGGCAACGCTGCATCGCAGCGGTGTGTCTGACCTTCGCGGCGGCAATGACCGTCGAGGGACTGCTGACGATCGCTGGAGTGATCCACGGAGTCAACGCTGCGGGCGAGGACCTCTCCACCCCTTGGAATGTGCTGATGGGGCTCTTCGCTGCGGCCCTCGGCATCTTTCTCACCATCAGCCTGGTGGACGACCTCCGGACCGGCAACTGGCAGGATTCGTCCTCTTCGGGCGAGAACCGCGGGGCCGATGAGGGCGACGATCCCCCGGTGGACGCCGACGACTTCGATGACGGCTGGTGAACGCCCACAGCGATGAAACGCCGAGCCCGCCGCGGCGCGGGAGAAGTCGAGCGCGTCGGCGGCGCGCAGCTCCTGCCAGATCAGAGCGCCGAAAAGGGCGCAGACCGGCCGTCGCCGGTCGATCGAGGGCGGGCCGGCAGCGAGCATCACCTGACCACCGACGCCACCGGCACCCCCTCAAGCCGGCCTGCGCGCTCAGCTGCCGGCGGCGCCTCACTTCATCGCGTCAGGCGCTCTAAGGCTGCGGTGTGCGCTGCTGCGATCTCACCAGGGCGGTGAATGCCTCGATGGCATCGACGAGCGCATCGAAGCGGACCGAGTGGTACAGGTCGAAGGCGTGGTTGCCGCCACGCAGCTCCGCGTAGACGACGGGAGAGGCCGACGTACGGCGGAGCTCGTCGGCGAAGTGCCTGGCCTCGGCCACGGGCACCAGCGGGTCCAGATCGCCGTGGGCCACGAAGAACGGCGGCGCGTCGGCGGTGATGTGGGCCGGCGGCGAGGACTCGGGGCCCTGCCCGAAGTAGGCGCCGTACCAGCCGTTCAGGTAGACGGCGCCGGTCACGGAGGTGTCGGCGTGCTCGAAGCCCGGCTGGTAGGCGGGGTCGTTGGGGGTGAGCGCGGCCAGCGCCGCCATGTGCCCGCCCGCCGAGCTGCCCGCGACGAACAGCGTCGAGGGGTCGGCGCCGTACTCGTGGCCGTGCTCGCGCACCCAGGCGATGATCTTCTTGAGGTCGATCAGGTGGTCGGGGTGCTGGGCCCCAGGCCGTAGCCGGTAGTTGGCGCTGACGCACACCCACCCCTGGGAGGCGAACCGGTAGAGCAACGGCAGCGACTGGCTGTTCTTGTGGCCCCCGGAGTAGCCGCCCCCGTGCACGTGGATCAGCACGGGCGCGCCGGACGGGCGGGAGCGGTGATGGTAGACGTCGAGCAGGTTGCGCCGGCCCGCGTCGCCGTACGAGAGATCGGCCACCCGGCGGACATCCGTGCGGCGCTTGTAGATGGGCAGGAGCAGGATGCGGGCCCACGGCGGACGACGGCGCAGCCCGGCGGCGAGGTCGGCGTCGACGGCGGCGCGCCAGCCCGCGCCCAGGCCGGCGTCCATCGCGCGCCAGATCCTGGCCCGCTCCCCCAGGCCGCGGCAGGCGATGACCGTGAGCCCGATCGTGGTCACGGCGGCCAGGGCGACGACGGCCCAGCCGCCCGCCGTGTGGGTGTCCCCCTCGGCGAACGCCAGCGCCGTCGGGGCCAGCAGCAGCCAGAAGAAGGCCGCGAACGGCAGTTCGTTGGCGGCCAGCCCGAAGAAGTAGCTCACCCGGCCGAGCGGACTCCACCCCGGCAGCGGCCGCAGCGCGAACAGCGTCCCGATCGCGACGAGCACCACGGGGATCAGATATCCGACGGGCACCGAGCCTCCAAATCAGCATTTCCTCCGAACGCGCCAAG